>DATJVD010000054.1:0-182375 GCA_035501955.1 Steroidobacteraceae bacterium | reverse complement strand
CTACTTTCCCACGCAGAAGCTGGCGAAGATGCGCCCGAGCAGATCCTCGCTCGTGAACTCGCCCGTGATCTCGCTCAGCGCCTCCTGCGCCTCGCGCAGCTCCTGCGCGACCAGTTCTCCCGCGCGCCTCTCGCTCAGCTCGCGTGCTCCCGCTTCCACGCTCTTGCGCGCTCGTGCGAGCGCGTCGAGATGGCGCTGGCGCGCGGACACAGTGCCCGCCTCGAGCGTGTGATAGCCCATGCAGGACTTGAGGTGCTTGCGCAACAACTCGACGCCCTGCCCGGTCAGCGCCGAAAGCGTGATGCGCGGCGGACCCGAGAGCGTGTCCGCGAGCGGTATGCCGATGCTCGCATCGCACTTGTTGAACACGAGCGTCACGGGCACGTTCGGCGGCAGACGCTCGCGCTCCTCCAGATAGGCTGCACCAGCCGGATCCGCGGGCGTATCGATCACGAACAGCACGCGGTCCGCGCGCGCCATCTCGCTCTGTGCACGACGGATGCCCTCCTCCTCGACGATATCGGGCGCCGCCCGCAGGCCAGCCGTGTCGAGCACGTGCAGCGGCATGCCATCGATGTGGATGCGCTCGCGCACCACGTCGCGCGTGGTGCCCGGGATCGCCGTGACGATGGCGGCATCGTAGCCCGCCAGTCGATTCAGCAGGCTCGACTTGCCCGCATTCGGTCGCCCGGCGATCACGACGGTCATACCGTCGCGCAGGAGCCGTCCCTGACGGGCGCTCTGCTCCACCGCGTCGAAGTGCTCCTTGATGGCGCCCAGCCGCTCGGTGAGCTCCCGATCGGCGAGAAAGTCGATCTCCTCCTCGGGAAAATCGATCGCCGCTTCGACGTACGTGCGGAGGTCCACGATAGCCTCCGTGAGACCCTGCACCATGGCGGAGAACTCCCCCTGCAGCGAGCGCATCGCCGCGCGCGCCGCCTCGCGCGAGCCGGCATCGATGAGATCGGCGATCGCCTCTGCCTGCGCGAGATCGAGCTTGTCGTTGAGAAACGCCCGCTGCGTGAACTCTCCCGGCTCTGCGCGCCGCGCTCCGAGCTCGATGGCGCGCGCCACCAGCGCCTCGAGCACCACTGCTCCTCCGTGGCCATGCAGCTCGAGAACGTGCTCGCCGGTATAGGAGTGCGGCGCGGGAAAGAACAGTGCGAGGCCGGCGTCGATCGGCTGCCGGTCGCGGTCTAGAAAGCGCGCGAAAGTGGCCCGCCGCGCCTGCGGCAGCTCACCGAGGAGGGTGGCCGCGATCTGCGGTGTCTTGGCACCCGAAACACGCACGATGCCGATGCCGCCGCGTCCAGGCGGAGTCGCCGCAGCTACGATCGTGTCCGCTCGCGCCATGCGAGCCGCATCTTACCGCCTCGGCGTCAGCTCTTCTTCTTCGTAGAGGCCTCGATGCGGCGGTTGATGTTCCACTGCTGCGCGATCGAAAGAATGGTGTTGGTGACCCAGTAGAGCACGAGTCCCGCCGGGAAGAACGCGAACATGACCGACATGGCGAGCGGCATGATCATCATGACCTTCGCCTGCACCGGGTCCGGCGGAGCGGGATTGAGCTTGTACTGCACGAACATGGCCCCTGCCATGATCGCCGGCAGGATGAATAGCGGGTCGCGCGACGACAGATCGTTGATCCAGCCGAAGAACGGCGCCTGGCGCATCTCGACGCTCTCGAGCAGCACCCAGTAGAACGCGAGGAACACCGGAATCTGAATGATGATCGGCAGGCAGCCCGCGACCGGGTTCACCTTCTCGCGCTTATAGAGCTCCATCATCGCGCGCCCGGCCTTCTCGCGATCGTCCTTGTAGTTCTCCTGGAGCGATTTGATGCGTGGTCCGAGCGCCTTCATCTTCGCCATCGACCGCCCGCTCGCCTCCGAGAGCGGATAGAAAAGCAGCTTCAGCAGGAACGTGACGACGATGATCGCCAGCCCCCAGTTGTGCAGGAGCGCATGCACCTTGCCGAGCAGCCAGAACAGCGGCTTGGCGAGAATCGTGAGCTTGCCGTAATCCGCGACGAGGACGAGCTCGGGAGCGGTCGTCGCGAGCTGCGCTTGCAGCTTGGGTCCCACGAACAGCTTGGAATCGAAGCTCTCCGTGGCTCCGGGCGCCACCGTGCGGCTGGGGCCGACCGCGGCCAGCGCATAGGTGTTGCCCTCCACGTTCAAAGTGTAGTGATACGGGACACTCGCCGGAGGCACGACTGCGGAGACGAAATGATGCTGCGGCGCCGCCAGCCAGCCATCGCGCACGTCGAGTGAGAGGTGCTGATCGTCGGTGCTCGAGATGTTGAGCTTGCGGTATTTCATGCCGTCGTAGAGCGCTGGACCGTGGAAGGCGTAGCGCTCGGCGTTGAAGTTGAACATCGAGCTCTTGGTCGGGCGATCGTTGCGCTGAATCTCGCTGTATTGCGCCGCCTGCCACGGCTTGTCCGAATGGTTCTCGACGATCTGCTGCAGCCCGATCTCGTAGGAACCGGGCCGGAACGTGAAGACCTTCTGGACGCTCACGCCATGATCGTCCGTCCACGTGAGCGGCACGCGCAGCTCGCGCGCACCGGTGCGCAGCGTGTATTCGCTCTGCGAACTCGTGAACGTCGCAAGATGATCGGGCCGCGGCGCATCGTCCGGACCGCTCAGGCCGGACTCGAGCAGATACAGTGTCTCCGGCGAGTCCTCATTCTCGAGCCGCACCGGCTCTGGGCGTCCCTTGACCTGCGGATACTTCGGCAGTTCGGCGCGCACGAGTGTGCCGCCCTTGAGGCTGATGGCCAGGTCGAGCACATCCGTGCGCACGTGTACCGTGCCTGACGCAGCGGCCGCGCCGGTGGCGGCGCTGCCGGGCGCTGCAATTCCGACCGCCGGCGCGTTTGTGACGGCCGCCCCGCTCGCCGCCTGAGCGGGCGTCGCACTGCCGGATGACTCGGGGTTCGATGCCGAGGGACTCGCTGCCGTCGAGCTCGATGGCCGAGGTATCCTCAGTCCAAGATCGGCCCCCGGGGCGTGCGGCCCCTTGGTGGCGCTCTCCGTGCCCGGCGCGGGTTGCAGACCGTAGTCGTGCATCCAGGCGTTGTAATTGGCCAGCAGCGCGAGCCCGAGCAGAGTCCACAGGGCGATACGCAGGTAGTTGCTAGTCATGATCGTGATGGGCGGCGCTGCTCGCCGCCTGCGGGACCGGGTCGACGCCGCCGGGATGGAAGGGATGACAGCGCGCGATCCGCCGCAGCGCGAGCCAGCCGCCGCGCACGAGCCCGTAGCGGCGCAGCGCCTGCAGTGCGTAATTCGAGCACGATGGGTAGAAGCGGCACGTCGGCCCGAGCAGCGGACTCACGGTCCACTGGTAAATTCGGATCAGGCCTGTCGCGGCGCGCGTGACGATGCCGCAGGACGCCAGGTCGTGTCCGGTCAGCGGTTGGTGGTGTCGTTCGACGAGCCGCATTGTGCTTTCACTTTATCCCACAACTCCTCGAGACTCGCGCGGAGCTCGGCGCCCGCGGCCCCGCGCGCGCGCGGACGCGCGCTCACGACCACATCCACGACCGGCAGGTCGTGCTGGCGCAGTCGGAACGATTCACGAACGATCCGCCGGATGCGATTGCGCTGCACGGAGCTGCCCGCGACCTTGACGGCGACCGCAAGTCCGAGTCGCGGCCTGCCCGCATCCTGCTCGCGATACGCGATCACGGCGAAGTAGCCGTCGCCGAAGCGCCGGCCGTGCGCGTAAACGGCCTCGAACTGTGCCTTGGTGCGCAAGCGTCCCTCGGCTTGCAGCCTGAGGCGCGCGTGCCCGGCGCGCTGTGCAGACACCGCCGCGCGCTTACGGTATGAGCTTCCTGCGCCCCTTCGCGCGCCGCCGGCTCAGTACCTTGCGGCCGTTCGCGGTTGCCATGCGCGCGCGGAACCCATGCGTGCGCTTGCGGCGCAGCTTGCTCGGCTGATAGGTACGCTTCATCGTCCGCGCGCTCCCGGGAAGGGCGGCAAGGCTAAGCCCCGGCGCCGCGACCTGTCAATACAGTTCCTCTTCAGCACGCGCCGCCGCGGGTATAGACTGCGCCTCCTTTTCCTCGGATGTACACGATGTCGCGGGAGGCAATGCTCGTGGAGGCCCAGCTGTGGTCTCGCTGCATGCGCACGCTCGAAGCCGAGCTGCCCGAGCAGCAATTCAACACGTGGGTGCGCCCTCTGCAAGCGATCGAAGGCATCGGCGCACTGAAGCTGCTCGCTCCCAATCGGTTCGTCGTCGATTGGGTGAATGCCAATCTGCTCACACGCATCGGCGAGCTGCTGCGTGACAGCTCCACCGGTGGAGCTCCGATCGTAACCGTGGAGGTCGGTTCGCGCGGCAAGCCTGCGCCAGCACCCGCGGCGAATCGCGCAGCAGTGATGCCGCTGGCGCTCAAGACGCGGCGCGCCGACGGGCTCGTCGTCGGCGCGCGCCTCAATCCGGACTTCTGCTTCGCGACGTTCGTCGAAGGCAAGAGCAACCAGCTCGCGAGAGCCGCTGCGCAGCAGGTCGGCGAGAATCCGGGCCGCGCCTACAACCCGCTCTTCATCTACGGTGGCGTCGGACTCGGCAAGACTCATCTGATGCACGCTGTCGCGCACCTCATCAAGGAGCGCGACAGCGAGGCCCGCGTCGCCTATGTCCACTCCGAGCGCTTTGTCGGCGATATGGTGCGCGCCCTGCAGCACAACAGCATGAACGAGTTCAAGACCGCATACCGTTCGCTCGATGCGCTGCTGATCGACGACATTCAGTTCTTCGCTGGCAAGGAGCGCTCGCAGGAGGAGTTCTTCCACACGTTCAATGAGCTGCTCGAGGGTCAGCACCAGGTGATCCTCACGTGTGATCGCTATCCGAAAGAGGTGGACGGCCTGGAAGAGCGGCTCAAATCGCGCTTCGGCTGGGGACTCACTGTCGCGATCGAGCCGCCCGAGCTCGAAACCTGCGTCGCAATCCTGATGACGAAGGCGCAGGCAGCAAGCGTGGCGCTACCCGAGGAAGTCGCTTTCTTCATCGCGAAGCGCATTCGCTCCAACGTGCGCGAGCTCGAAGGTGCGCTGCGCCGCGTGATCGCCAATTCCCGTTTCACCGGACATGCAATCACGCTCGAGTTCGCGAAGGACGCGCTGCGCGATCTGCTGCAATTGCAGGCAAAGCTCGTCACGATCGAGAACATTCAAAAGACCGTCGCCGATTACTACAAGGTGCGCATGTCGGACCTGCTTTCGAAGCGCCGCAATCGCTCGGTGGCGCGACCGCGCCAGGTCGCGATGGCGCTCGCGAAAGAGCTCACCAACCACAGCCTGCCGGAGATCGGCGAGGCCTTCGGTGGACGTGATCACACGACCGTGCTGCATGCGTGCAAGCGCATCAAAGAGCTGCGCGGCACGGAGCAGCGCATGAGCGAGGATTTCTCGAACCTGTTGAGAACCCTGGCGGGTTGATGTGCATTCAATGGGGATAAGAAGCGAGGTGTGATTTACGCACAGCTCGCGCACAGGCCGTGGGCAGCTCATCCCCGTGTCGATGCACGCGTGCCTCGTGGCCAAGTAACTGATCGTGCGGCTCGCAAACGGGTTTTCCCCATGTCCACAGGACAAATAAATTCCACAACAGTCTTTTCAAATCCTAAGATAACTACTCGGAGCCTCGGATCCGTGTGCGCATATGCAAGATGCGTCTGTCACGAATAGCCTCAATCATGAAAATCACTGCATCACGCGAAGACTTCCTCGTCCCCCTGCAGAGCGTCATCGGTGTCGTCGAGCGACGCCAGACCATGCCGATACTCGCCAACGTGCTGCTTGCGGCACGCAACGAGCGGGTGAGCATGACGGGCACCGATCTCGAAGTGGAGCTGGTCGCAGCTCACACTGTTTCGGTGCAGCAGCCGGGGGATGCGACGCTGCCCGGTCGCAAGCTGCTCGATATCTTTCGCGCCTTGCCCGAGAAGAGCTCGGTGAGCCTGAGCACCGAGGGCGATCGTGCGACCCTGCGCGCTGGGCGTAGTCGCTTCACGCTCTCGAGCCTGCCGGCCACGGAATTTCCGGTCGTGGAGGAGATCAACTCGCAGCAGCAGCTCACGATTGCGCAGGCTGCCCTGCGCCGCCTCATAGACAAGACGCACTTCTCGATGGCGCAGCAGGACGTCCGCTACTACCTGAACGGCATGCTGCTCGAGACCGATGGTCGCTCACTGCGCGCCGTGGCCACCGACGGCCACCGTCTGGCGGTTTGCGAAGCGCAGCTCGAAGGGGAGGCGAAGTCGGGACAGCAGGTCATCGTTCCGCGCAAGGGGGTGCTCGAGCTGCAGCGGCTCCTCGGATCCGAGGGTAACGTTCAGCTTCTGATCGGAAGCAATCACGTTCGGGCCCAGATCGGCGATATTCGCTTCACTTCGAAGCTGATTGACGGACGTTTCCCAGAATATGCTCGCGTGGTGCCCGCCAATCCCACCAAGGTGATTGCCGCGGACCGCGAGCTGCTTCGGCAGGGGTTCCAGCGCACGGCGATCCTCTCGAACGAGAAGTACCGGGGCATCCGGCTGACGCTGCGAAAGGACTCGCTCACGATGCAGGCTCATAATCCGGAGCAGGAAGAGGCGGAGGATCAGCTCGAGGTGTCCTATCAGGGTGAAGACCTGGAAATTGGCTTCAACGTCAACTATCTACTCGATGCACTCGCCGCTCTGGAAACCGAGAAGATCGAGCTGGGACTGACCGACGCCAACAGCAGCTGCCTGATTCGCGCTCCCGGCGCCATGGAAACCAAGTACGTCGTTATGCCCATGCGACTCTAAAGCGTCGACGAGGCGTTGCTCTCACAACAGTAGCTCCCCCCCGCTCGGGTCCGATGCCCCACAATGGGCTACGGACCTCCTGCATGCCGCCTGCAGTCGACTCTGATCCGACGCACCGCACCATGAGCTTGTCGATTCTGACCATAGACAACCTGCGGTGCATCACGCATGCGGAGCTCGACCTGCACCCCGCCCAGAATCTCATCTGGGGAGAGAACGGCTCAGGAAAGACCTCGCTTCTCGAGGCGATGTACCTACTGGGGCGGGGACGCTCGTTTCGCACCCGAAACAGCGAACGCCTGGTTCGACTTGGAGAGCGCGAGCTCACTGTGGTGGGTCGAGTCGGGGCACAGACTTTGGGAATCCAGGTGGCTCGAGGCGCACCCACACTCGGAAAAGTTGGCGGGACTTACGTCACCTCGCTCGCGGAGCTGTCACAGGCGTTTCCTGTCCAGGCTATCGATCCGAGCGTGCATAAGCTCATCGAGGACGCAGCGCAGCGGCGCCGCCGTTGGCTTGATTGGGCAGTGTTCCACGTGGAACCTGGCTTCGTTGATATATGGAGTCGGTACACCCGCGCATTGAGGCAACGTAATGCGGCCCTGAAAGACCACCCTGAACAGGCCTTTGTCTGGGACACCGAGCTCGCCCGCCTGGGCGAGCAGTTGGCCGAGTCGCGCCGACTCACACTCGAGCGCCTGCAACCCTATTGGTCGGCCACCACGGAGAGGATGCTGGGTGAGACTCCTAGCCTCACCTATGTCCGGGGGTGGGCGAAAGACAGCAGCCTGCTTGCGGCGCTCACTTCAGCGCGGCCGGGAGATCTTGCCAGGGGCATAACCCAGGTCGGTCCCCACCGGGACGATATTCGGGTCCGTCTCGAGCGTGCGGCGGCGCGGGATGTGCTCTCACGCGGACAGCAGAAGCTGGTCGCAGTATCGATGATTCTCGCGCAGCTGCGCATGCTTCAGGATGTACTGGGCATAATGCCCACGCTACTGCTCGATGATCCGTCCGCCGAGCTCGACGAGACACGCCAGGCCCTTCTGATCGACCAGGTCTCGCAGCTGAACTGTCAACTGGTCGTGACTTCGCTGAGCGTCGAATCGAGTCTGTTTGGCCGGCCTCAAAAGGTGTTTCACGTGGAACAAGGGACGGTCAGCCCGGTATAATGCCGTGTCCCAAAACTGAGCTTTTTCATGCCGGAAACCGACGTCTACGATTCCAGTAAAATCAAAGTACTAAAGGGCCTCGATGCGGTGCGGAAACGCCCCGGAATGTATATCGGGGACACTGACGACGGCACCGGGCTGCACCACATGGTCTTCGAGGTCGTCGATAACTCCATCGACGAGTCTCTTGCCGGGTTTTGCGATCGAATCATTGTCACGATCCACGCCGATGAATCGGTGACCGTGGCCGACAACGGCCGTGGGATCCCCGTCGACATTCACCCGGAGGAGGGTCGCTCCGCGGCTGAGGTCATAATGACCGTGCTGCACTCGGGCGGAAAGTTCGACGATAGCTCCTACAAGGTCTCGGGCGGACTGCACGGCGTCGGTGTGTCCGTGGTGAATGCACTTTCGGACTATCTGCTTCTGACCGTGTGTCGGGACGGACGTGTTCACCGCCAGGAGTACCACCTGGGCGAGCCGGCGGCCCCCATGGCTGTGGTCGGCGAGACCCACGAGCGGGGCACCACCATCCGCTTCCGACCCAGCACGAGCGTCTTCACCCATATTCAGTTCAATTACGAGGTGCTCGCCAAGCGGCTCCGGGAGCTTTCATTCCTCAATTCGGGGGTCCGAATCGAGCTGATCGACGAGCGGGAGAACAAGGGCGACGTCTTCCAGCACGAGGGCGGCCTGCGTGCCTTTGTCAAATATCTCAATCGTACGCGTACGCCGATCCACGACTCGCCACTTTGGTTCCGGACCCAGGACGGTCCGGTCAGCGTGGAAGTTGCCATGCAGTGGAATGATTCCTATCTCGAGAGCATGTTCTGTTACACGAACAACATCCCTCAGAAGGACGGCGGGACCCATCTCGCGGGGTTCCGCAGCGCGCTGACGCGCACGTTGAACGACTACATCGAAAAGGAGCTGTCCGCCAAGAAGGAGAAGATGATCACCACCGGGGATGACGCGAGGGAAGGCCTCACGGCGATTCTGTCCGTCAAGCTGCCCGATCCGAAGTTCTCCTCGCAAACGAAGGACAAGCTGGTCTCTTCCGAGGTCAAGGGTATTGTCGAATCGGCCGTGGCCTCCAAGCTCTCCGAGTTCCTGCTAGAGCATCCGCAGGAAGCGCGGTCGATCGTCGCCAAGATTATCGAGGCGGCTCGCGCCCGGGAGGCGGCGCGCAAGGCGCGCGAGATGACTCGCCGCAAGGGTGCCCTCGATATCGCCGGCCTGCCGGGAAAGCTCGCGGATTGTCAGGAGAAGGACCCTGCGCTGTCCGAGATTTTCATCGTCGAGGGCGATTCGGCCGGCGGCTCCGCGAAGCAGGGCCGCGATCGGCGCACACAGGCGATCCTGCCGCTGAAGGGCAAGATTCTGAATGTCGAGAAGGCCCGCTTCGACAAGATGCTCTCATCCGCGGAGGTGGGCACGCTGATCACAGCGCTGGGATGCGGAATCGGCAAGGAGGAGTTTGATATAGCCAAGCTGCGCTACCACCGCGTCATCATCATGAGCGTTGATGGCGATGACCATGTGTTCGTGCGCGATCCCAAACGAGGCGTGCGAATGGTCAGAATCGGACGCTTTATCGATGACGCGCTGGGACTCAAGGATGGCGCGTCTTGCGTCGAGAGACGCGATGGCTCTTCGTTGGGTGATGTCTTGTGCTTCGGCCGTTCGGATCACCTGGTGCGCTTTCGCCCGATCAAGTGTGTGCTTCGCCATCCACTTGCGGAGCCGCTGTATCGGGTCCGTACAGCCTACGGACGCTCAATCCGCGTAACGTCGAGCCATAGCGTCTTCGTGCACGAGCAAGGAGGTATCAGTCTCAAGCGCGGGGATGAGTTGAGGGTCGGGGATCGTGTTGTCGCGCCTCGCGCGATCAGGTTACCGGCAACGGCGCCTGAGAAGATCGATCTACTGCGCGCACTACATGAGGTTCCCGCTGCCGCGGAACAGGTCTGGTTGCGCGGAGCGGCAGTCGTTGAATGGCTCAAGGCTAAGCTACTTCAGAAGGACCGGGCGACGGACCTTGCTGCACTGAGGGTCGAGCTGTCCTCAGAGGTGCGACAGGAGCTCGCGCGACAGCGTCGGAGGAGCGGGATCTCAAACGCAGCCCTGTGCGCCTCGGTTGGCATCCGCCAGCCCGTGACTTTCCACGCGTGGGAGCGAGGCCTTTCGAGGCCGAGTTTGGCGAAGTTCGAGTCATATATCAGCGCAATTGGCGCCGATAGCGCCGAAATGCTGCGCCGAGTACCTCTGGTCGCGAGCCGCCTGGAGCGGCTATGGGAGAAGAACAAGGCCCCATCGGGCCGAAATTTCGTGCGCGAAGGGGTGCGCCTTTCAGAGCTGGATGCGGATGACCTGGATTGGTTCGATTCGAGGAAAGACCTTCAACTGACGCCCGAACGCTATGCTCGGAATGGCATCGGCCGGTTCATTACTGTCGATGCCGAGTTGCTCGGATTACTCGGGTTTTACCTTGCAGAAGGGTCCTGCTCCGACCGTAACGGAATTCGCCTCTCCATTGGTTCTGGCAATGAGCGATTCAGTCGCGAGATGGCCAGCAAGTTCGCGTGCGTTTTTGGAATCAATGCGATCTCGTACTCGTATCGCACTCGCTGCGCCGAGCTCAAACTCGTCAATCGCGTCGCTGCTCTCGCCTGGCAGCACGTGTTTGGATTCGAGAATTCCGATTCAATCAGCAAGCGCGTTCCTGACATCGTTTTCAACGTGAGTGAGCCGCTCAGGCTCGCATTTCTGCGTGGCTACCTGCTCGGTGACGGCACCGTGACGAGGAACCGAGTCGCCTTTTCAACTTCCTCCTACGACATTGCGAGCGCAATCGTCTACTGCCTGAGTTCATTGGGAATCGTGCCCTCACTATCAGAGCGTCAACCGGATGGTGTAGTTCGCGAAGTCAACGGCGCACCTTGTGAGACCAAGCATGCGCATTGGATCGTCAGCATCACTGCGAAAGAGGAGCTGCGTCGGCTTCGACCGGTGTGGCAAGACCACGCCAGAGCTTCTGATTTAGAAGATTATCTGGCTTCACCACAATCCAGGAGCGAACGGGATTTCAAGATCCTCGACGGCGATTTGATGGCCCTGCCGATTACGCACATTGGCGAAGTGAGTGCGAGCAGCGGTTACGTGTATGACTTCTCCGTCGAAGGCGATGAGAATTTCATTGCTGGAATGGGCGGCTTGGCTGCGCACAACACAGATGCGGACGTTGACGGAAGCCACATCCGCACGTTGCTTCTGACATTCTTCTATCGGCAGATTCCCGAGCTCATCGAGCGCGGGCACATCTACATCGCTCAGCCCCCGCTCTACAAGATCAAGCGGGGTAAGCAGGAGACGTACGTCAAAGACGATACGGAGCTCAACGCGCTGCTGTTGAACAGCGCGCTCGAGGGCGCCGCGTTGCACGTGAATGCACAGGCACCGCAGCTCAACGGGTCCGGACTCGAGATGCTCGCGCGCAAGTACATGGAGGTGCAGGCCATCATCAAGCGCTGGTCACGGCGCTACGACGATCGTCTGCTGGAGCAGCTCGTCTACGTTCCGGAAGTGAAGCCCGCCGACTTCGAGCGCATCGAGTGGCTGCGCGGCTGGGCTCGCGATCTCAATGAGCGCCTCAACGCCCTCAACGACGGAACGCGAACCTATCGCATCGGGATTCAGGAGGGTGCGGACCGACGTGCTGCGCGCATCCTGGTCCATAAGACCGAGCATGGCACACCGAGCAACAAGTACCTGCCTCCGGAGTTCTTCGAATCGGCCGAATACCATCGCATCGCAGATCTGGCGCGCACGCTGGCGGGGCTCATCGGTACCGGCGCCTACGTGACGCGCGGCAGTGAGCGGCACGAGGTGGGTTCATTCAAGGAGGCCATCAACTGGCTCTTCGACCAGGCGCGCAAGGGGCAGACGATCCAGCGCTACAAAGGACTCGGGGAGATGAATCCCGAGCAGCTGTGGGAGACCACGATCAATCCGGAGAGCCGCCGCCTCATGCATGTGCGCATCGAGGACGCCTTGGCGGCCGACGACATCTTCACCACCCTGATGGGTGACCAGGTCGAGCCTCGGCGCGAATTCATCGAGAAGAACGCCCTCTCCGTTTCGAACCTCGACGTCTGAAGCGTCGTTGCGCTCGATCGCTCAACGCGGGAGTCAGCAGCATAAGATCTGAAACACAGCACAATAGTGTGCTGGAGCCGTTCGATTGTCTCGCCTATGAAGCAGTCGAGGTTTCGATGGAGCGATCCGATGGGGCGAGGCGCTGGACCTGCCGCTCGATCCAGTCCTGGACCTCTTCGTTGATCTCGCGCGGATCGCGGCCGTCGCAGACGATCGGCGCCCCGATCACCACCCGCACGATGCCGCGTTTCTTGAGCCACCCGCGGCGCGGCCAGAAGTAGCCCGCGTTGTGTGCCACCGGAATGATCAGCCGCGCGGTCTCTGCGGCAAGCAGCGCGCCGCTCACTCCATAGCGTCGCGTCTCTCCCGGAGCCATGCGCGTGCCCTCGGGGAAGATGATGATCCAGTCGCCCTCGGCCAGGCGCTGCTTGCCCTGCTCGACGACTTGCGAGACGGCCACATGGCCCGAACGGCGGTCGATCGCGATGGCATGCAGCTGCCTGATGCCCCAGCCGACGATGGGGATCCACTGCAGCTCCCGTTTCAACACCCATACCTGGCGCGGAAAGATCGCGCTCATGGCGACGGTCTCCCACGAGGAGGAGTGTTTCCAGAAGGCGATGTGGTTGTCGCGCGGCAGATTCTCCCGCCCCTCGACGACGTAGGTCAGCCCGCATGTCCACTTGAGGACTTTCAGGGTCGAGTGTCCCCAGAAGCGCGCGAACCAGAAGCGCTTCCGGAAAGGCATGAAGACCGAAGCGCTCACGAAGACGACCGCCACCAGGAAGGTCCAGGCGAACAAGAATCCGGTGAAGACCAGCGAACCGATGAACTGCATGGAGTGATCGAGCTGTAGGGTTCGCCGGCGCAATGCCTCGGGCCGGTGTGTGGGATCGCGAAAGTATAGAGGCGGAGCTTCGCTTCGTGTCAGCCGAGGATGCCGGCGCAATCCCGACCGATCGCTACATTCCGGCGCAGCCAATGGGTCTTGCACATTTTTGGTGCGCTTGCACCACGCCATGCACTACGATACGGCAGAGCCCTTCGGGCTCTCCCGTAAGTTACTGATTTCCCAATAGAGGCATCTGGCACAGTGGCTGCAATGGCCCACCGCTCGAGCATGCATCGAGCATCCTGACTCTCGGAGGCGATATGACAGTGAGTGACGTTCTGAAGCTCATCAAAGAGAAGGAGGCCAAGTTCGCTGACCTTCGTTTCACCGACACCCGCGGCAAAGAGCAACACGTAACGATTCCCGCGCGGCTCGTGGATGAGGAGTTCTTCCGTGACGGCAAGATGTTTGATGGATCCTCGATTGCCGGTTGGAAGGGGATCAACGAGTCGGACATGATTTTGATGCCCGATGCTGCGACTGCGGTGATTGATCCGTTCTTCGAGGAAACCACGGTCGATATTCGCTGCGATGTCATCGAGCCGGCAACCATGCAGGGCTATGAGCGCTGCCCGCGCTCGCTCGCCAAGCGTGCCGAGGCGTACCTGCGCTCCACGGGTGTTGCCGATGCGGCGCTTTTCGGACCGGAAAACGAATTCTTCATTTTTGACGCCGTGCGCTCGGGTTCCGACGTGCGCGGGTGCTTTTACGAGATCGACTCCTCGCAAGGTGCGTGGAACTCTGGCAAGGACTACCCCGAGGGCAACAAGGGGCATCGGCCCGGGCTCAAGGGCGGTTACTTTCCAGTGCCGCCGGTGGATGCCTTCCAGGACATCCGCTCAGCGATGTGTCTGGCACTGGAGGAGATGGGGCTGAAGGTCGAGGTGCACCATCACGAGGTGGCCACCGGTGGGCAGGCGGAGATCGGCGTGGGAGCCGGCGGGCTCGTTGCGAAGGCCGATGCGGTGCAGTTGCTGAAGTACTGCGTGCTCAATGTCGCGCAGAGCTATGGCAAGACCGCCACCTTCATGCCGAAGCCACTGGTCGGGGACAACGGCAACGGCATGCACGTGCATCAGTCGCTGCAGAAGGAGGGGCGGGCGCTGTTTGCGGGAGACAAGTACGGGGGACTTTCGGATCTCGCGCTGCACTACATCGGAGGTATCATCAAGCACGCGCGAGCGCTCAATGCGATCACGAACTCCGGCACCAACAGCTACAAGCGCCTGGTGCCCGGGTTTGAGGCGCCGACGCTGCTTGCGTATTCGGCGCGCAACCGTTCGGCCTCGATCCGCATTCCCTGGGTGTCCAACCCCAAGGCGCGGCGCATCGAGGTGCGCTTTCCGGACTCGAGCGCCAATCCCTACCTGGCCTTTGCTGCGATGATGATGGCGGGGCTGGATGGAATACAGAACAAGATCCATCCGGGCGAGCCTGCGGATAAGGATCTGTATGACCTCGAGCCTGAGGAGGCCAAGCGCATCCCGACCGTGTGTCACTCGCTGGACATGGCAATCGAGCAACTCGACCGAGATCGCGAGTTTCTCACCCGTGGCGGTGTCTTCACCAACGATCTGCTCGATTCTTACATCGGCTTGAAGATGCAGGAAGTCACCCGGCTGCGCATGGCCACTCACCCGATCGAAGTGGAGATGTACTACAGCTGCTGATCATGCGCGGCGCAGTCGGCAGGGATGGGTGCGCAGCTCGCAACGGCCGCACTCCCTTCCTGAACGGGAGGGAGGGCGGCCGCCCGCGTGTTTGCTGCCGCACAGAATCGCGCGCCGCTGTTTGGTCCTGGGTGCCTCGCGGGGCTATGCTCGAGCTCTATGCGCAGACTCTCGTTTACCTTAATCCTGCTGGCGAGCACGGTCGTGTCCGCCGCCACCGTCTACAAGTGGGTGGACGAGAACGGCGTGACTCACTACAGCGATCAGCCGCACACCGGTGCGATGAAGCTGCACGTGGAGGGCGCCCAGACCTACACGGCGCAGAGCCCGCCGCCCGACTCCACATCCTCTCAGACTCGCGGGCAGCAGCAGCCGGCGCAGCCGTCCGCGGTGTGCGCGATCGACAGCCCGAACGACGACGAGATGCTCATGAACGAGCACAGCGTCAGCGGCCATGCACGCTTCGATCCGACACCAGGCGCTGCCGATCAGATCATCCTGTTTCTCGACGGCAAGACGCTCAGCGGCGCCGCGGTGGATTCCAGCGGCGGTTTCACCATTCCGCAGATCGATCGCGGTACGCACACGCTCTCCTTGCAGGTCGTGTCACGTGGCGGCCAGGTGCTCTGCCAGTCCCCGAGCATCACTTTCCACGTTCACCAGCCCTCGAGCCAGGCGCCGAATCCAGCCAATCGCCCGCGCTTCTGAGCGCGCGCACGGCGCGGCAGCGTATCTGCGGCGAGGCTCGCCGCAGGCTCGCGCGCGAGGTGGCGGGAGTGCGCGGTGCTCGCTGAACACACGCCGCCCTCGCCGCTTTCGCACTTCGACTCCGCGAATCTGCTCGATGCGCTGTCCACCGGCATCATTGTGCTCGATGCGCACCTTTGTCCGATCTACGCCAATGTTGCGGCTCAGGACCTGCTCGCGTTCAGTCTCAATCAAACGCGCGGGCGTCCGTTCGGCGATTGTCTGTGCGACTCGAACGGTCTGATCGCCATTCTGCGGCGCGCGCTCGACAGCGGTGAGGGCTTCGCCGACCGCGAGCTCGTGCTGAGTACCCGAGCAGCGCCACGCGAGCCGCGCACCGTCGATGTGACCATCACGCCGCTCGAGGGCCAGGTCACCGGTACGCATCTATTGCTCGAGCTCGCCGACGCGACGGCGCGGCAGCGTATCGTACGTGAGACCGAGGCCCGCACGCGCCTCGACAGCAGTCGTTTGATGCTGCGGCAGCTCGCGCACGAGATCAAGAATCCCCTCGGCGGGCTGCGCGGTGCCGCGCAGCTGCTCGATCGAGAGCTCACCGAGCGGTCGCTCAGAGAGTACACGAGCGTCATCATCAGCGAGGCGGATCGGCTCAGCACGCTCGTTGATTCGATGACGGCTCCGCATCGGCCCCTGCACAAGAGCGAGCTCAACGTTCACGAGGTCTGCGAGCACGTCTATCAGCTGCTGCGCGTGGAGGCTCCGCGGGGTGTCACGCTCGAGCGTGATTACGACCCGAGCCTGCCGAATGCCCTGCTCGATCGCAATCAGCTCGTGCAGGCGCTGCTCAACGTCGCGCGCAACGCGCTGCAGGCCGTTGGCGAGCACGGACGGATCACGCTGCGCACGCGCGCACTCTCAAATGCCAACGTCGCCGGCCGGCGGCACCGGCTCGTGGCGAGCATCCAGGTGGAGGACGACGGCCCCGGCGTAGCGCCGGAGCTGCGCGCCAGCATCTTCTATCCGCTGGTGACGGGGCGCGCGAATGGCACCGGGCTCGGGCTCGCCGTCGCGCAGGATCTGCTGACGCGACACGGCGGCTCCATCGAATTCGAGAGCGAGCGCGGCCTCACGGTTTTCACGCTGCTCCTACCTCTGCGGGGCGAACAATGAATGGTTTGAATCTGCGTGTCTGGCTCGTCGATGACGACGCTTCAATCCGCTGGGTGCTCGAACGCGCGCTGCGCAACGGCGGCATGATGCCGCGCACCTTCGATGCGGCCGAGCCGGCGCTGACGGCGCTGCGCAGCGACTCGCCCGATGTGCTCGTCACCGACATTCGCATGCAGGGACAGTCCGGGCTCGATCTGCTCAAACGCATTCGCGAGACGCGGCCGACATTGCCCGTCATCGTCATGACGGCTTACGCCGACCTGGGCAATGCGGTCTCCGCGTATGAGAGTGGCGCCTTCGAGTACCTGCCCAAACCCTTCGATATCGATCAGGCGGTGGATCTGGTGCGCCGCGCGGCGCGTACGGCCGCCGCACCAAGTGGTGAGCCGCCGAGCGCGCCCCGCATACCGGAGCTGCTCGGTCGCGCCGCGGCGATGCAACAGGTGTTTCGAGCGATCGGCCGTCTATCACGCTCGAGCGTGACCGTGCTCATCACGGGAGAATCAGGCACCGGCAAGGAGCTGGTCGCCCGCGCTCTGCATGAGCACAGTCCGCGCGCCTCCAGGCCCTTCATCGCGCTCAACACGTCCGCGATTCCGAGCGAGTTGCTCGAATCAGAGCTCTTCGGGCACGAGAAGGGCGCTTTCACGGGCGCCGATGCGTTGCGCCGCGGGCGCTTCGAGCAGGCCGACGGCGGCACGCTGTTCCTCGACGAGATCGGCGATATGTCAACGCCGCTGCAAACGCGGCTGCTCCGTGTGCTGGCGGAAGGGGAGTTTTACCGCGTGGGTGGCCAGACTCCGATCCGCGTGGACGTGCGCGTGATCGCGGCGACGCATCAGAATCTTCAGGAGCGGGTGCAGCGCGGGCAGTTCCGTGAGGACCTCTATCACCGTCTCAATGTCATCCGCATCGAGCTGCCGCCGCTGCGCGCCCGCGCTGAGGATATTCCGGAGCTGCTCGACCACTACCTGCGGAGCGCGGCCGTGGAGCTCGGCGTCGAGCCGAAGCTGCTTGCGCCGGCTGCGCGGGAGAAGCTCGCGAGCTACGGCTGGCCGGGAAATGTGCGCGAGCTCGTGAATCTCTGTCGCCGCTTGAGCGTGCTGGCGCCCGGCAGCGAGATCGGCAGCGAGGACCTGCCCGCCGAGTTCACTGCCGCGGCGGGCACGACGCTCGAAGTCGACTGGGCGAAGGCACTCGCCACATGGGCCGAGCGTCAGGCACTCGCCGGCAAGCGCCCGCTGCTGAGCGACGCACAGCCGGAGTTCGAGCGCGTACTGATCCGCGCCGCGCTGAAGCGCACCCAGGGTCATCGCCAGGATGCCGCGAAGCTCCTAGGCTGGGGCCGCAACACACTCACGCGCAAGCTGAAAGAACTGGGGATGAACGGGACTGATTAGGCCGGGGACGATTAGGCCGCGGCGCCATTGCCGCATACGCCCAATCCGGGATCCTCATGGGCCGGTGCCCAAAGTCTCACTGGTGAACGACACGTGCCGCAGGCTATCGTGTAGCTGAGCAAGCAGGGAGCACTCGATTGAGCTGGCACGATCTCCTTGAACTCCGTGTCCTCGGCAGCACGCTGGACGAGTGGGCCATCGCGCTCATTGCCGTCATCGTGACGCTGACCGTGCTGCCGGTGGTGCGCAGCTACGTCGCCGCGCGTCGCCGCCGGCGGCTGGAGATGCACACCGAGGCGCCGGTCGCGATTCAGCTCGCCGGGCTCCTCATCGAGCGCACCAACCGCGGATTTCTCTGGGCGCTCGCGCTCTATCTCGGTCTCGAGCAGTTGACGCTGCCCCACCGCATCGAGCGTGCCGGCCAAGTCATCGTAGTGCTCATCTTCTGGTTCCAGGTCGGCACCTGGGCGATGGCCGTCGTGGGCTTCGCTCTCGACAAGCGCGCCCATCGACGCGGTCCGACGGCGGTCGATCCAACCTTTGCGGGCTCGCTCAACATCATCATCTTCGTCTCGGGTCTCGTCGTCTGGACGATGGCGCTGCTCCTCGCGCTCGACAATCTCGGCTTCGCAATCCAGCCACTGCTCGCGGGTCTCGGCATCGGCGGTATCGCGGTGGCGCTCGCGGTACAGAACGTGCTCAGCGACCTGTTTGCCTCGATGTCGATCGCGTTCGACAAGCCATTCATCCTCGGCGATTTCCTGGTCATCGATGCTTTCGAGGGCACCGTCGAGCACATCGGCGTGAAGAGCACGCGCCTGCGCAGCATCTCTGGCGAGCAGATCATCATGTCGAATGCCGAGCTCTTGAAGAGCCGCGTGCGCAACTACGGTCGCATGATGGAGCGCCGCTCCGCCTTCGTGCTGAACATCACCTACGACACAGCGCCGGAGATCCTGCGCGCGATTCCCGAAGAGATACGCCAGATCGTCCAGTCCCAGCGCCATGTGCGCTTCGATCGCTGTCATCTGCTCAATTGCGCACCCGTAGCGCTGCAGTTCGAGATCGTCTATTTCGTGCTCACCTCGGACTACCGCGTGTTCGCCGATACGCAGCAGGCCGTCAACCTCGCCATTCTCGAGCTCTTCCGCCAGCGCGGCATTCAGTTCGCGACGCCGGTTCTGCAACCGATGCCCACGCGCTCCGAGAGCCGGCGGCCCGAGGTGGCCGGCGTAACTCGGGCGGTATCGCGGGTGGAGTGATAGGCTTCCCTCCTCCGGCATCGCCGGAGCTGCGTAGGGCGAGGGGGCTTGAGAGCGTGAACACCGATCCGCGGGCGTCGCTCGCGAATTCCCCGATGAGTCGGCTGCAGATCCTGGCCGTGGCGATCACCATCGGCCTGAACGCTCTGGATGGCTTCGACGTGCTGTCCTCGAGTTTCGCCTCGCCGGGCATCGCCGCCGAGTGGCACATCTCGAGCACGGCGCTCGGCGTCGTGCTGTCCATGGATCTGCTCGGAATGGCGCTCGGCTCGATCGTTCTCGGGGGCGTGGCCGACAAGCTCGGCCGCAGGCCCACGATGCTCGGTTGCCTGGTGGTCATGACGGTCGGCATGTTCATGGCCACTACCTCGACGGACATTCCGCAGCTGCGCGTGTGGCGGGCGCTCACCGGACTGGGCATCGGCGGGATGCTCGCCTCCATCAATGCGATAGCCGCTGAATTCTCCAACGCCAAGCGCCGCAACATTAGTGTCGGACTCATGTCGATCGGCTATCCCGTGGGGGCGGTCGTGGGTGGTTTGATCGTGGCGCGCCTGCTCGCGAACCACTCCTGGAGGTCGGTGTTCTATTTCGGCGCCGCCATCACCGCGGTCTTCATTCCGCTCGTGGCGTTGTGCGTGCCGGAGTCGGTGCACTGGCTGACGCGCAAGCAACCGCCGCGCGCGCTTCAGCGAATCAATCGCGCCATGGCACGCATGGGGCACGCGCCGATCGCGGCCCTGCCGCAGATCGCAAGCGCGGTACGCAGGAGATCGGTGGCGGATCTGTTCGCACCGGCGCTGATAGCGGTGACGGTGCTGGTCACCACGGCCTATTTCTTCCACGTCACGACGTTCTACTTCATGCAGAAATGGGTGCCGAAGCTCGTCGTGAACATGGGATTCAAAGTCACCTCGGCGGCGAATGTGCTCGTCTGGGCCAATGTGGGCGGTGCACTGGGCGGGACGCTGGTGGGCGTGCTCGCGCAGCGCGTCAACCTCAAGCCATTGACCATCGCCACGATGGTCCTCTCGACCGTCATGGTCGTGCTGTTCGGCCGCAGCCCGGCGAACCTGCAGCTGCTCGCGCTCGTGTGCGCCGCCGCCGGCTTCTTCACGAACGGCGCGATCGTCGGCATGTATGCCATCTTTGCCCAGGCGTTTCCGACTCACGTGCGCGCGTCGGGCACTGGCCTCGCGATCGGCATCGGCCGCGGCGGTTCCGTGCTCGCGCCGATCGTCGCCGGATTTCTGTTCGACCGCGGTTTCGCCCTGCCATCGGTCGCCACGGCCATGGCGCTGGGATCACTCGTCGCCGCATGCGCCTTGTCGCTTCTGAAGTTCAGGCCCGAGCAGGCCGTCGGCGCCGACGAGTGCGCGGAGCCGGCGAGCGGCGACGCCTTGCCGAGCGCCTCCGCACCGAGTTGAGTCCGGCGCGGGCTCGCTCGGGCATGCGGCTCGAGCCGCCGCGCGGCTGCATGCTGCAGCGCTCATGTTTCACGTAATTCTTTTTCGGCCGGAGATCCCGCCCAACACCGGCAACGTGATTCGTCTGTGCGCCAACACGGGCTGCGCGCTGCATCTGGTGAAGCCGCTGGGCTTTGCGCTCGAGCGCAGGGAAGTGCGGCGCGCCGGCCTGGATTACAGCGAGCTTGCGGCGCTGCGCGTGCATGCAAGCTTGACGCAGTGTCTGCAGGAGCTTGCGGGCGCGCGACTCTTCGCGATCGAGACCGATGGGGCGCGCGCTTATGCCGAGGCGCGCTTTCAGCCGGGCGATGCGCTGCTGTTTGGCTCAGAGACGCGCGGTCTGCCCGCCGCCGTGCTGCAGGCACTCGCGCCCGAGCAGCGTCTCACCATTCCGATGCACCCCGGCAACCGCTCTCTCAATCTATCCAATGCGGTCGCACTGGTGGTGTACGAGGCGTGGCGCCAGAACGGCTTTCACGCAGTCACTCACTCTCGGCCTTGATCGGGCGGCTCATCAGCAGGCGCACGCAGTCACGCGCCGGCATGTTTTCGTAGAGCACGCGATAGACTCCTGCGCACAACGGCATGTCCACGCGCTCGCGCGCGGCCAGCGCATGCACCGCCTTGGCGGCCTGATAGCCTTCTACCACCTGCCCGATTTCGCCGATCGCTTCTGTGGGACTCTTGCCTGCCGCGAGCATGAGGCCGAAGCGGCGATTGCGCGACTGATCATCGGTGCAGGTCAGAACCAGATCGCCGAGACCCGCGAGGCCCATGAACGTGGCGCGCTCCGCGCCGAGCGCCACACCGAGCCGCGTCATCTCCACGAGTCCGCGCGTGATCAGCGCGACGCGCGTATTGGCGCCGAAGCCGAGACCATCGGACAGCCCGGCGCCGACTGCGAGGACGTTCTTGACCGCGCCGCCGACCTCCACCCCGATGATGTCGCCCGAGGTGTAGGCGCGAAAATTATCGGATGACAAATCGGCGGCGAGCGTCGCGGCGAGCGCGGCGTCGGACGAAGCCACCGTCAGGGCGGTGGGTAGGCCCGAGCCCACCTCACGGGCGAAGGTGGGACCCGAGAGCACGGCAATCGGTCGCTCGGACCCGAGCACTTCGCGCGCCACCTGGTGCGGCAGCTTTCCCGTCTCCGGTTCGAGCCCCTTGGTCGCCCAGCCGAGGCACATCTCCGGCGTCAGCAGCGGCGCGAGTGCGCCAAGCAGTGAGCGAAAGCCCGCGCTCGGAACCACGAGCAGCACGTCGATTGCACCCTGCACGCTTGCGGCGAGATCGGCACCGACGCTGAGCGCCGGCGGAAATCGACTGCCAGGCAGATAGCGTGCGTTGACTCGATCGCGCAGCATCGCCCCGACCCGCGCGGCATCCCTTCCCCAGAGCCGCGTCGGGCGCCCGCTGCGCGCGAATTGAATGGCGAGTGCCGTGCCCCAGGAACCGGCGCCCAGCACCGCGATGGGCGCGGCGCTCTGTGGCGCGCCCCGTGATTTCGGGGGCGTGTTCGCGGCAGACATCGACTCTCGGCCGTCCCGGGCAGCGGCGTCCCGCCGCTTCAGTTCTTGGTGGGTGAAGCGGGTTGTTGGCGCGCCTCCGCGACTGACCTCGCGTACAGCGCCTCGAAGTTCACGGGCGGCAACAGAAACTGCGGAAAGCCGCCCTGCATGACCAGTTGGGACACCGCCGCGCGCGCGTACGGAAAGAGCACGCTCGGACAGACGGTACCCACGGCGCGCCGCATATCTTCCTCCGACAGGTTGCGCATGGCGAACGCGCCCGCCTGCTTCACTTCCACCAGGAACAGCGTCGCGTCGTTTTGCTTCGCGGATACCGTCACGGTGAGCACGATCTCACGCAACTCAGGCGTCAACTGAGTGACACCGGTGTGCAGGTCGAGGCTGATCTGGGGATTCCAGACTCCGTCGATACGAGGTCCGTTGGGAGCCTCGTAGGAGCAGTCCTTCAGATATACCGCCTGCAGCGCCAGCTGCGGGCCGCTTTGATCCTCGGCGCCGAGGGTCGGACCTTCGCCGCCGGGATTCGGATTCATCGACATGGATCAAGCCTCCTGGAATCAACCGCTCTGCGACTCGCCCCGCAGCAGCTGCTCGAGCTCGCCCGTCGCCTCGAGCGCCAGCAGATCATCGCAGCCGCCGATGTGCCGCTCGCCGATGAAGATCTGCGGCACGGTGCGCCGCCCACCGCTGCGCTCGATCATCTCAGCGCGCGCTCCGGGCCGCGCATCGACATCGATCTCCTCGAATGCCGCGGACTTGGTGGTGAGCAGCTGCCGTGCGCGGCTGCAATACGGACACCAGCCTGAGGCATACATCACCACTTTCGGCCCCGCCATACGCGCCGCGCATTCCTCGAGCGTTATGCCTTCGCGAGGGGCAGATTCTCGGCGCGCCAGGCGCTCAGCCCGCCACGCAGGCTGAATGTCTTCGTGAAGCCCTGCGCCGCGAGCTGCCGTACGGCGGCTGCGCCTATCGATCCGCCGTCACAGTACACTATGACGAGCTTCTCTTTGTACCTCTTGAGCGAGTCGCCGGCCTTGAGAATCTGGTCCGAAGGCATCGCGCGCGCGCCATTGATGTGTCCGGCGGCGTACAGTTCCTGAGGGCGCAGATCGAGCACGAGCGCGCCCTGATTCATGAGACGGATCAGCTCCTGAGGCGAGACCGCGGCCGCGCCTTGCATGCGCAAGCGCGCCTCGTATGCGGCGACGAGTAGCGCCGCCAGCGCGGCGGCCGATACGATGAGCGGGTGATGGCCAATGAACTCGAGCAGTCGATCCATAGGGCGGGTACTGCGCAAGTACCTCTCAAAAAGGGGGGCGTAGTATAGCGAGCATGCGTGACCGCTGCCGCTTGGGACTGCTGGCGCTGCTTGTCGCAGCGCTGTCTTGGGCCGCTGCAGCGGACGAGCAAAGCGGCAAGCGCGCCGTGACCGAGGCGCAACTGAAGTCGGTGCAATCGGAGATCGCGCGCATCCGCGCCAAGGTGAGCCGCGACCAGATCGAGACCGACAAGATGATGCGCGAGCTGCGCAATGCCGATCTCGCGGTGGGGGCCGCGCGCGAATCTTTGGATGAGCTGCGGCGTGAGCATGTGCAACGCTCGGATCGTCGTGCGCAGCTTGCCACCCAAAAGCGCTCGCGCGAGGCGCAGATCGCGGCCGAGCGGGCGGCGCTCGCCGGCGAGCTGCGTGCTGCCTATCTCATCGGGCGCGAGGAGCCTCTGAAGTTGCTGCTCAATCAGCAGGATCCCGGACGCGCCGGGCGCATGTTCGTCTACTACAGTTACTTCGGTCGCGCGCGCGCCGCGGAGCTCGAGCACATCGAATCCGACGTGAAGCAGCTTGGCGTCCTGGACACACAACTGCAGGGCGAGGAGCAGCATCTGAGCGGTCTCGAGTCCGAGCAGCAGACGCGGCTCGACCAGCTCGAGCAGGCCCGTGCGCAGCGCGGTGCGGCACTCGCGAGCCTCAAGGCGCAGTCGCGTACTCGCGCCCAGGCGCTGCAGCGGTTGCAGCGCGAGCGCTCGGGGCTGGAGACGCTGCTGCGCGAGCTGCGCCGCGCGATCGCGAAGTTTCCCATCGAGACCAACGACGCCTTCTCGCGGCTCAAGGGGCAGCTAGCGTGGCCGGTGGCGGGCCATATCGAGGCGAGCTTCGGCCAGACGCGCGCGGGGGCCGTGAAGTGGGACGGAATGCTCATCGACACGGAGCGCGGTGCCCAGGTGCACGCGGTTTACCAGGGCCGCGTGATCTTCGCCGACTGGCTGCCGGGCCTCGGCTTGCTCACGATCATCGATCACGGCGACGGCTACCTCAGCCTGTACGCCCACAATGAGCGGCTCTTCAAGGCCGTCGGCGAACACGTGGCCGCCGGTGAGGCGATCGCGGCCGCCGGGGACAGCGGCGGCAGCACGCGGCCGGAGCTGTACTTCGAGATCCGCCGGGCGGGCCGCCCGGTCGACCCCCGACCCTGGTTCAAAGCTGCCGCCCCGTGAGCGGCTGAGCGCGGCCGTGCTGTCCGGGGCCGGGCCGCATTATGTTCAATCCGCCTGCTGTCGAGGAGGGGGGCGGTGGGTTGCGGTGCGGCGCCTCCTGCCGGCGCCCCGGGGCGCCGTCCCGTGTCCGCTGAGCAGCAAAATCGCCAACTGGCGCAACGACTCACGGGAAGCGCCTCTGCAATCGTTGAGCGCCTCGGAATGCCTCGCGAGCGAACATCAAAATGCCAATGACGGCGCCCGGACAGAACGAGAACGAACACAATCCCTGGGCCTCCCTCGAGCCCTATGCGCAACTCGTCCGCTCGTTGCTGCCCCGCGCATCGAGCGTCTCGGTCTTCGATCCCGACGGCGGGCTGCGCTGGAGCAGCGATGCCACCACGGGCCCGGATCTGATCCAGCTGGTCGACGACACGCTCTACAGCGCGCGTACCGAGGTGCAGACGCCCGGTCAGGTCCGCGTCCTCGAGGGCAACCTGCCCGTTTACCTTTGCTGGTTACGGGATGATGAGACCGCGCTGCTCGCAGTGGTCGCCATCGTATGCCGGCGGGGCGCCGGGGACGGCGGCTCCTCGGGTGAGCCGCGGGCTTTCTCGTTCATCCATTCGCTGCTGCGCCCGGCGCTCGAGTGCCTGCGGCGCGATCTGCTCGCGCGCGCCTCGATCGCCTGCCTGCACGACACCGTGACGGAGCGGGACAGGGACCTCGAGATGCTGCTGTCCGATGCGGCGGGCGGCAACGCCGGCGACGGCGGCGCGGATGAGCTCAAGAGCCTGGTGCAGGGGGCAGTCGAGCACCTGAAGTGCTCGATGGCGGCCCTGATCGTGCCGGAGAAGGGCATCGCCCTGCTGCGTGCGGCACAGGGCAGTAAACCGGACGGCCACCTGCTGGCACGTACCCATCGGCAGCTCGTGTCCATGTCGCAGATGCGGCCCGACCCCCTCATCATCAATCGCGTATCGCCGAACCCGAACCTGGGAGTCATTCCCTATCGGATTCTGTCCTGTCCGGTGCGGCGCACGAGCGGCCGCACCATGGGCGTCTTCGCGCTCTTTCGCGACAGCGACGGGCACGAGTTCGTCGCGCGCGACGCGCGCTTCGCGGAAGTGATCGCACGCCGTGCCGCCGCGCTGATCGATAGTCAATATGACGCGCTGAGCGGGCTGCACACCCGCGCGGCGCTCGAGCAGCGCATGCGCGGTCTCATTGCCAACGAGCGCACCCATACCTGGAGCGCGCTCTACATCGACGCCGATCAGCTGCACGTCGTGAACGACAACTTCGGCATGCACGTCGGTGACACGGTCATCGGCCAGCTCGGCGAGTTGATCCGCCGCCGCTTGCCTCCGGGCGCGCTCGCCGCGCGCATCTCCGGCGATCGCTTCGCGGCGCTGCTGCCAAGCGATGTCGAAGCGGCCGCCGCGCTCGCCGAATCGTTGCGAGCCGGTGCCGAGTTGCTGGGCGCCGTGCATACCGGCGCGCGCGTCCATGTCTCGATCAGCGTCGGAGTGGCCGCACTCGAGGACGGCGCATCGGATCTCGCGCACGTGCTGGCCGCCGCGGAGACGGCGTGCAAGGCGGCCAAAGACCGCGGCCGCAACCGCGTCGCCGCGTACGAGGCGGACGACACCAGCATCGTGCGTCGCTTCGCGGACATCAATGTCGCGACACGGCTGCGTGATGCCATCTCGAACGCGCGGCTGCGCCTCGATGCGCAGCTCATCCTGCCCTTCGACACACAGGCACGCCGCGCGCCGCACTTCGAGCTCTTGCTGCGCATGATCGGCGAGGACGGCTCCACGATCGGGCCCGACAATTTTCTCTCGGCCGCGAATCGCTACCAGCTCATGCCGAGCATCGATCGCTGGGTCGTCGAGCGCACGCTCGCGCTGCTCGCGCCGCACGCGGCGTTGCTCGCCGAGTTCCCGGCGGTGTTTGCCATCAACTTCTCCGGGCAATCGCTGAGCGACGACTCCTTCCCCGACTTCCTGCTGAGCACCATCGAGTCGAGCGGCCTCGATCCCGCGGCGCTGTGCTTCGAGCTCACCGAGAGCGCCACCATCCTCAACGTCGCGCGCGCCGAGGTGCTGATGCGGCGCCTGCGCCGGCTCGGCTGCGGCGTGGCGCTCGATGACTTCGGCACCGGGCTGTCATCGCTTTCGTACCTGCGGCAGCTGCCAGTGACGCTCTTGAAGATCGATGGCAGTTTCGTGCGCGACATTCTCAAAGATTCACGCGCGGAGTTCATGGTGCGCGCCATCGCGCAGCTCGCGCGCAGCATGGATCTGCGCACCGTCGCCGAGTATGTCGAGACGGAGGAGATCCAGGCACGCGTCGCCACACTTGGCGTCGACTATGGACAAGGCTTCGCGATCGGCCGGCCGGAGCCGTTCGCGGACGTTCTGGCGCGGCTGCCGATGATGGCCGCCGCCGCTCCGGCGTATGAGATCTCGGATGAGATCGCGGAGGCGCAAGTCGCGGTGCTCGAGTCGCGCGCCTAGCCGGCTCCGCGCACTGGCGCCCCAGCCGCTCGTCGGCACTGCCGCCGCCGGCGACCGATTTTCATTTGACCGGCGGCCGGCGCTTGTAGTATCGAGTTTGCGTAATCAACGCGGGGGTCGAGATCAACATGTGGATGCGTTCGCGCACGCTGCCCGCTCTGTTCGTGGGTGCCGTGCTGGGCTTTTCGGCGGCGCTGGCGACCAACGTGTTCGCCGGCCGTCAGGACGAGATCGCCGGAGCGGCGCGCTCGGTCACCGCGTTACCCTGGGAGGAGGCGCGCCTGCTCGCCGAGGTATTCGAGCGCGTGAAGCGCAACTACGTCGACGAGATCGATGATCGCAAGCTGCTCGATGATGCGGTGCGTGGCATGGTGGCGGGACTGGACTCGCATTCGGCATTTCTCGACAGCGAGGAATTCGAGGAGATCCGGCTGAGCACCATGGGCTCCTATCCGGGAGTGGGCATCGAGGTAGCAGCGCAAGGTACCGCCGTGAAGATCCTGCGTCCCATCGCAGGCTCGCCCGCCGATCGCGCGGGCCTCAAGGCCGGCGACCTGATCGCGAAGATCGACGGTGTCGATGTGGGCGCGGATGTCTCCGGCGCCATCAACCGCATGCGCGGCGAGGCCGGCACCACCGTGCAGTTGAGTGTGCATCGGCCGAGCACCGGCGAGCTGCTCGATTTCACGCTGCAGCGCGCTCAGGTCGAGGTCCACAGCGTGGCTTACACGGCGCTCGAGCCGGGCTACGGCTACGTTCGCATCACGAGCTTCAGTGAGACCACCGCCCCCGACCTCAATCGGGCCGTCGCCGAGCTCAAACGGCAAAATTCCGGCAGCCTCAAGGGGTTGGTGCTCGACCTGCGCAACAATCCGGGTGGAGTGCTCGAAGCGGGCGTTGCGGTCGCGGACGCGTTCCTCGATCACGGCGTCATCGTGACGGCCGATGGCCGCGCCTCCGATGCGCGCTTCCGCATGGACGCGACGCCGGGCGACGTGCTCAATGGCGCGCCGCTCGTCGTGCTCGTGAACGGCGGATCGGCTTCCGCGGCGGAGATCGTGGCCGGAGCCCTCAAGGATCACAGCCGTGCGGAGCTCATCGGCCATCGCACCTACGGCAAGGGCTCGGTGCAGACCGTCATGCCGCTCTCCAGGGGCGCATTGAAGCTCACCACCTCGCGCTACTTCACCCCCTCGGGTGCTTCTATCCATGAGCGCGGCATCCTTCCCGATCTGGCGGTGGATGGGCGCGAGCAGCAGCCGGCCGATCTTGATGGCGACGACCCGCAGCCGCTCGCCGAGCGCGACGCCGAAGTGCACCTGGCGCTCGACGAGCTCAAGGCCCGCGCGCGCACCGCGCACGGCGGCATCGCGACCATCGCACAGACCATCGCGCCCGCGCCCTGATGCACTGGCTCGTCGATGTGGTGCTGCACCTCGATCGCCACGTCGCCGAGCTCACGGCGCAGTATCACGCGTTCATCTACGCGATCCTGTTCTGCGTCATCTTCGCCGAGACCGGTCTGGTCATCACGCCGTTTCTGCCGGGAGACTCCCTGCTCTTTGCAACGGGCGCGCTGGCCGCGGTCGATAGCAGCGGCACGCTGAGCGCACCGCTTCTCTGGCCGCTGCTCGCTGTCGCAGCAATCACCGGCAACAGTGTGAATTATGCAGTCGGCCGCGTGATCGGACCCCGAGCCTTCGATATCCGCCATCCGCTGCTCAAGATCGAGCACCTGCGGCGCACCGAGGCGTTCTTTCGCCGCTACGGGGCCATGACGATCTTTCTATCGCGCTTCATGCCCATCCTGCGCACGCTCGCGCCCTTCGTGGCGGGCATCGGGCGCATGCCATACCTGCGCTTTCAGATGTACAACGCCGCCGGCGGTATCGCCTGGACCGCTCTCTTCATCTGGGGCGGCTTTCTGTTCGGCAACGTGCCGTTCGTCAAGGCGCATTTCGGCGTCGTGACGCTGCTCATCGTCTTTGCCTCGCTCGTGCCGGTCGTCATCGCCGCGCTGCGCGCGCGCATGCGTCCGGCCTCATGAGGCATTGCGTCAGCGCGCCGGGCGTCCCTCGGAGCGCAGCCCAACGGAGACGGTGACGCGGTTGCGTCCCTCGTGCTTGCTGCGATAGAGGGCCTCATCGGCCTGGCGTAGCAGGCTCTCCGCGGCTGTGGCGACGGGACCGTTGCCAAAGTCGAGCGCGGCCACACCGAAGCTCGCGGTGATCGTCAACGCTCCCGCGGCAGTCGCAATGGGCGTCGAGGCGCACGCAGTGCGGATCTTGTCGGCGGTCTTACCCGCGCCGCCGAGATCGGTCTCCGGCAGCACCACGACGAATTCCTCACCGCCGTAGCGCGCGAGCCAGTCGCTTGCGCGAATGGCGGCCTTGGCGACTTCGACGAAGCCGCGCAGCACCTCGTCGCCGATCTGGTGGCCATGCTGGTCGTTGATCTGCTTGAAGAGATCGAGATCGGCCATCACCGCGGCGAGCGGATAGCCGTAGCGGCGCGCGCGCTCGACCTCGTGCATCAGCTGATCATTGAGGTAGCGGCGATTGTAGATGCCGACGAGCGGATCGGTGATCGAGAGCTGCTGAATCTTCGCATTCGCCTCGCGCAGCGATTGCTCGAGGCGCACGATGCGCTGACCGGCGTTCAGTCGTGCGAGCAGCTCCGCCTCGTTCGCGGGCTTGCGGATATAGTCGTCGGCTCCCGCCTCGAGCCCGGCCACGAGGCTCTCGGTGGAACTGTGGCCCGTGAGCAGCAACATGTACATGTAGCCGGGCAGATGAGCCTCGCGCACGCGACGGCACAGCGTCGCGCCGTCCATGCCGGGCATGTCCCAGTCGGTCACGAGCAGCTGAAAGCTGCCCCTGCCGATCTTCTCGAGCGCCTCCTCGCCATTGCTTGCCGTCTCCACGAGGTAACCTGCACGGCGCAGCAGGCGCTGCATGAGCAGCAGTTGCGTGGGCTCGTCCTCGACGAGCAGCAGCTGCAGCGGCGCGGGCTCGTTCATGCGACCTGCGCCTCGATGAAGCCGGCGCACTCCTTCACCGCGCCGCTGATCTGCTCGACCGACTCGCGCAGCTCGGGCAGCGGCCGCGTGGTGCAGTTGCGCTCCAGCGCCGCCGCGAGATCTCCGACCCGCTGTGCGCAGACGCTGCCGCTGCCCCCCTTGAGCTTGTGTGCCAGCGCCGCGATCGACGCACGGTCGTCCGCCGACAGCGCGCGGCGCAGCTCCTCGATGATCCGGCCGCTGCTCGCGAGGAAGGTCTGACAAAGCTCCTGCACGAACTGGTCGTCATCGCCGACGATGAGTCGCAAACGCATCAGGTCGATTGCCTGCAAAGGTGGCCGCAGCACCGGCATCGTCATCATACCCACGCCCGCGTCCCCCTCCCCGAGCCCGTGGCGCGCCAGGATCTCGGCCAGGCGCGTCGGCTCGAGGGGCTTCGTGAGCAGGCCGTCCATCCCGGCGGCTACGCAGCGCTCGAGCTCGTCCGTCATCGCGCTCGCGGTGAGTGCGATGATGGGCGCACGCCTGCCGCGCTGCTCCTGGCGGCGGATCTCGCGGGTCGCCGTCAGACCGTCCATCACGGGCATCTGCACGTCCATCAGGATCAGGTCGTACTCCGTGTGGGTGCAAAATTCCACTGCGCGCTGGCCATTCTCCGCCACCTGCACCTCGCAGCCGAGACGCTCGAGAAAGCGCCGCGTGACCTGCTGGTTGACGGTGTTGTCCTCGACCACGAGCACCCGCCCGTGATAGCGCGCCTGGCCCTTGTCGATCGCAAGCGAGCCGCGCGTGACGAGCCGCGGGTACGAGGCAACCGCACCGGTCGCGTCGAACTCGAGCACGCGCTCGATGCAAGCGCGCAGATCGCGCCCGCGCACCGGCTTGGTGAGATAGCCCGCGAAGCCGAGCTCGGTGAGGCGCTGCACGTTGCCGTGTCGATCGAGCGAGGTGAGCATGATGAGCTGGCTGTCGGCGAGCTCGGGAATCGCCCGCACGCGCGTGGCGAGGGTTGCGCCATCGCCATCGGGCATCTGATCGTCGGCGATCACCACGTCGAAGCCGCGCCCGGCACGCGCGGCGTCCGCGAGGTGCTTGAGCGCCTGCTCGGTGCTGCCGGCCGTCTCGACGCTGTAGCCTGCCGGGCGCAGCTGCCCACAGAGCACGCGTTGGTTGGTCTGGTTGTCGTCCACGACGAGTACGCGCCGCCCCTGCGGATTGAACGCGCCCGGGGTGGCGCTGCTGAACGCTCCCTGCACGAGCGGGCAGGGCAGCGTGAACGAGAACGTCGAGCCCTGACCCTGCCGGCTCACGACGTTGACGCTGCCTCCCATGAGCTCCACGAGACGCTTGACGATCGAGAGGCCGAGTCCCGTGCCGCCATAGTGGCGCGTGGTGGAGGCGTCGGCTTGCACGAAGGGTTGGAACAGCCGGCCCAGAACCTCCGCCGCCATGCCCGCGCCGGAGTCCTGCACCTCGAAGTGCAGCAGCACGCGTCCCGCCTGTACGCCAACGACCAGCGCCTCGACCACGATCTCGCCGCTCTGCGTGAACTTCACGGCGTTGCCGGTGAGGTTGGTGAGGATCTGGCGCAGGCGATGCGGATCGCCGAGCACCAGATCGGGAATCGCCGGATCGACGTTGACGATGAATTCCAGATTCTTCGCAGCCGCCTGCACCGCCATCATCGTGCCCACGTCCTCGACGCACTGACGCACGTCCATCTCGACGGTTTCGATGTCGAGCTTGCCTGCTTCGATCTTGGAGAAGTCGAGGATGTCGTTCAGGATCCCGAGCAGTGAGGTCGCGCTGCTGCGGATCGTTTCGGCGAACTCGCGCTGTACGGTCTCGAGCGGGGTATCGAGCAGCAGCTCGGTCATGCCGAGCACACCGTTCATGGGCGTGCGGATCTCGTGACTCATGTTGGCGAGGAACTCGCTCTTGGAGCGGTTCGCCGTGGCCGCGGCCTCTTTGGCCGACACCAGAGCCGCCTCCGCCTCGCGCTGCGTCGTGATGTCTTGAATGGAGCCGGAGAAGCGCGCCGGAGTGCCATCGGCGCGCCGCTCGCACAGGCCGCGCTCGCGGAACCAGCGCTGCCCGCCCTGCCGCGTCGGCAGCTGGTAGAGAACGTCGTAGGGGACGTCCTCCTGGAAATGGCGCTGCGCCGCAGTCTCGATCCGCTCACGATCGGGGGGCGCGAGCAGATCGTGCAGATTCGCCGGGAACGGCTCGTCCGCCGCATAGCCGAGCATCTCGCGCACGCGTGGCGAATACCACACGCGCCTCTCGGCGAACACGTGCTCGAAGAATCCGTCGGAGCTGCCGCGAATGGCGCGTGCGAGGCGTTGCTCCGCCTCGATGCGCGCCGCCTCCGCGACCTGCAGCTCCTCCTGTGCGAGCCGATCGGCGTGCACGTCGGTGAGCGAGCCGGCAAAGCTCGTGAGCCGTCCGAGCTCGTCGCGCTCCACCGCGCCGCGCAGGCGAAACCAGCGCCACTCACCGCTCGCGCAGCACATGCGCACCTGCAAGTCGTAAGCGGAACCATCGCTGATGTGCTGCTCGAAGGCGATGGAGGCCTGATCCTGATCCTGTGGATGGATGCGCTTGCGGAACTGCTCCGCGCTCACATGCGTATCGCGCGCCGGCAGCCCGAGCAGCTCCTCGTGCGTCGCCGAGCACCACACCATCTCGGTACCGAAGTCGTAGTCCCAGTGGCCCTCGGAGCTGGAGCGCGATGCTCGGGCCAGGCGCATCTGGATCTCGTGCTGGTCGGTCACGTCCTGGAACGCCCCCGAGAGGCGCGTGGTGACCCCGTTGGTGCGCTCCGCGACACCGATGGTGCGCACCCAGCGCCGCCGCCCCTTGGCCGTGATGAAGGGCACCGTGTGATCGAAGGAGACACCGTGCTCGATCGCATCCTTCAGCGACTTCTCGATGATCGGACGCGCTTCGGATGCGTAGAACTCGAGCGCGCCCGCGAGCTCGGGCTGCAGGGCCGGATCGAGCTCGTGAATCCGATAAACTTCCTGCGACCAGATGGGAGTCAGCGTCGCAAGGTCGAGCTCCCAGCCACCGACACGCGCCATCGTGGCCACCGTGTCGAGCAGGCGCTGTCCGCGGCGCAACTGGGCCTCCGCGGCCTCGGTACGCACCAGAGCGGCTTTCAACGCCGCGTTGCTGCGCAGCGCCTGGGTGGCCTCGGCCTGCGCGAGGCTGCGCGCCCGCGTGCTGCGCTTGCGGCCGACGCCGAGCATCGCCACCGTCCACACGGCAAACAGCGACAGGCCGCGATCGCCCACGATCGTCCAGAACGCCGCGCCGTGCGGCGCGGCCATGCGCGCCAAGGTGAGCACCGTGCAAACCGCGGCAGCCGCGATGGTGTAACGCGCCCGCTCTGTCCACAGACTCGCGAGCACCACGGCGATGTACGCTGCGCCCGCGGCCACTCCCAGCGGCGTGTACAGATCGGCGAGGAAGATCGCGGCTGCCAGGACCAGCAGGCACAGCGGCGCGAGGCGCAGCATGTGCGTCGGCGCCCTCCGCTCCGCTTGTTCCGATGCAGCTCTCACGACGGTGTGCGTGTGGATCTGCGCGTCACAACGACTTCCGCATCGATCGGCGCCACTCCACCAAGCAGTCAAGCTAAAGTCCGGTTTGCATAATGCGAGAGTCCGCACCCCCTAATCCGAGTGATGCGTCACAGTGGTTGCGTGGCACAATTCGGGCTCATGAGCGAGCGCACACGCGGTTATGCCCATCGCATCGATGTCGCCGCCGACACGGCGCGCGTTTGGACCGCGCTCACCTCCTCGGCGGCGCTCAGCGTGTGGTGCGCGCCAGGTGCCGAGATCAGCCCGCGCGCGGGTGGATCCTTTCGTGCGAGTGTGGATCGCATCACGGAATTGGAAGCGCACATCGACATCTTCGAGCCCGAGCGGCGCATGCGGCTCATTCACCTGCCCGCCGCGGGGGCACCCGTAACAGAGAGCGCGATCGTCGATGATTTCATGCTCGATCCAAGCAGCGACGGGACCATTATCAGGCTGCTCGGCTCGGGCATTCCCATCGCGCAGGACTGGGATCCCACCTATCTGCGGCTGCGCATCGGTTGGGAGAAGGCGATCGGGCGGTTGAAGACGCTGCTCGAAATGCCGGTGACGTGAGGGATGCGATGGTCGGATTCATATTTCGAGCAGTGATAGCGGCGCTGGGCTTGTGGCTGGCCACGGCATGGGTGCGCGGCGTTCACATCGATAGCGCCGCGACGCTGCTCCTCGCAGGCCTGCTGCTCGGTGTGATCAATGCGATCGTGCGCCCTGTCGTCGTGCTGCTCACACTGCCGCTCACCTTGTTCTCGCTCGGCTTGTTCCTGTTGGTCGTCAACGCGGCGATGCTCGGTCTCACCGCGTGGCTCCTGCCCGGGTTTCATCTGAGCGGCTTTCGCGCAGCGTTTCTCGCGGCGCTCATCGTGAGCATCACGAGCTGGATCGGCTCGTCGCTCATCGGACCTCGCGGGCGAGTGCAGCTTATGGCGCGGCGCGGTCCTTGAGGGGCGCGGCAGTGGGCGTGGGGGTGCGCGGTGAGTCCTCAGTGGCGGCGCGATACAGCAGCGCGCCGAGCACGATGAGCACGATCACGCCGAGCCATTGACCGAATTGCAAGGAAGCGGGCAGCGCGAGCACATCGGCGCGGCCCGCAAGCACGATGGGAACGGCGATGACGATTCCCATCAAAGCCTCGCCGGTGATCAGGCCCGCGGCGAACAGCACTCCGCGGCGATTCATGCGCTCGATATCCTCGGTGCTCGGAGTGCGACCTGCGGGTGCGGCGCGGCGCAGCCTGCGCTCCGCGTACCACGCGAGCGTGCCCCCGAGAAAGATCGGCATGGTCACTTCCATCGGCAGGTAGATGCCGACGGCTGCCGCGAGCACCGGGCAGCGGAAGCTCGAGCCGCGGATACGCAGGATCTCGTCGAGAACGATGATGCCGATGCCGAGCGCGCCGCCAATGCTGATCATGTTCCAGGGCAACGAGCCACCGAAGAGTCCCTTGGCAACGAATGCCATGAGAGTCGCCTGTGGTGCGAGCAGCGGATTCGGGTGAGCCGCGCTCGGCACACCGATGCCGTACGCGGCCTCGAGCAGATTGAGCACCGGGGCCATGACGACAGCACAGGCAGCCGTGCCGATCGCCAGCATCACCTGCTGCTTCCAAGGCGTCGCGCCGATCAGATAGCCGGCCTTGAGATCCTGCAGATTGTCACCGGCGATGCAGGCCGCGCAGCAGACGACGGCGCCGATCATGATGGTGGCGATGGGACCGAGCACCGCCTGTCGTCCCATGAGCGCGAGCAGCACCACGGCGGCAAACAGGATCGTCGCGATGGTGATGCCCGATACCGGATTGTTAGAGGAGCCGACGAGCCCGGCCATGTAGGCGGAGACCGAGCAGAAGATGAATCCGGCCACGATCATGATGATCGTCATCGGCACACTGACTGCAAGGCTGCCGACGATGCTCTGATACAGCAGCCACAGCGGCACCGTGAACAGCACGATGCCGGTGAGGATCCACTGCATGGGCAGATCGCGCTCGCGCTCTGCGACCGCCGTGGCGGCCGCGCCGCGGCGCACCGCAAGTCCGCTGCGCACGCCGGAGAGCAGCGAGGAGCGCAGCCTGATGATCGTCCAGATTCCGCCGACCAGCATGGCCCCGACACCCAGATAGCGGATGTGTCGCGACCAGAGCAGATTGGCGGTATCCCCGGCATTCAAGCCTGCGACGGCGTGAGCGAGCGTGGCGTTGTGGGACAGGAACAGCGACCCGTACAGTGGGATCACGACGTTCCAGGAGATCACGCTGCCGGCGACCACGACCACGCCGATGTTGAAGCCGACGATGTAACCCACCCCGAGCAGCGCGCCGGAGAGGTTCGTGCCGACGTAGCCGATGGCCGGACCGAAGTATCCGGCGAGCGCCGCCGTGTCAGGAATCAGCCTGAGACCGCTGCCCGCGGCGAGCTTCGCGAGCCCGCCGCCGAGCGCGGCGCCCGCGAGAACCTTGACGCCCTGCGCTGGATTCTCGCCCGCGCGCAACACCTCCGCGGCCGCCTTGCCTTCGGGGAACGCGAGCTGCTGATCGATGATGAGAGAGCGGCGCAGCGGCACCGAGAACAGCACACCTAGCACTCCGCCGAGCCCGGCAATCGCCAGCACCCAGCCATAGTCGAAATGCTTCCAGAAGCCGAGTACGACGAGGGCAGGGATCGTGAAGATGACTCCCGAAGTGACCGACCCGCCGGCCGATCCGCCGGTCTGCACGATGTTGTTCTCGAGAATGCCGCCACCGCCGAGCGCGCGCAGCACGGCCATCGACACGACCGCTGAGGGGATCGCGGAGGCGATGGTCATGCCGGCGAAGAGACCGAGATAGGCGTTCGCCGCCGCCAGGATCATGGCAAGCACTATCGCAAGCACGATCGCGCGCAGCGTCAGCTGCGGCACGGATCCCGGGAGCGCGCTCATGCGTCGGTTCCGAGCGCGTCGGCGATGTCCTGCAGCAGGCCGTTATCCTGAGGCTTCGTCTGCGGAGGGTAGCGCTTGAGTACGCGGCCATCGCGCCCGATGAGGAATTTCTCGAAATTCCAGCTGATATCGCCGGGGAAGCCGCTCTCGATCGAGGTGAGCAGCCGATACAGCGGATGCCGCGCGGGGCCGTTCACCTCGAGCTTCGCGCTCAAAGGGAAGGTCACGTCGTAGCGCGTGCGACAGAACTGCAGGATCTCGGGCTCACTGCCCGGCTCCTGGGCACCGAACTGATTGCAGGGAAAGCCCACGACCGCGAAATTCTCGGGACTGAGCTCGCGATGCAGGCTCTCGAGCGCCGCATACTGCGGCGTGAGTCCGCAGCGGCTCGCCACGTTCACGGCCAGCGTCACCTTGCCACGCAGGCCGGCCAGAAGATCCGCGGATCCATCGATGCCTTGCACGGGCACGTCATAAAAGCTGGTCATCGCGCCACTCCCCCATGCCGCTGCCGCTACGACTGCGGCGCCTGCGGTTGGCTCGCTGCCTCGCGCCGCATCCTGAGCAGGATGCGCGCCATGATCAGGCCACCCTCATAGAGCGCGTACATCGGCACGGCCATGATGCACATGGAGATCGCATCGGGAGGCGTGAGTATGGCCGCGATCACGAATATGCCGATCAGCACGTAGCCGCGATTGGCTTTGAGCTTGTCCAGACTGATGAGCCCCGTGATGACGAGCAGCACCACCGCGATCGGCACTTCAAAGGCGATGCCGAAGGCGAAGAACAGCCGCAGCACGAAGGTCAGGTAGTTGCTGATATCGGTCATCAAGGTCACGCCGGGCGGTGTCACGTTCACGAAGAACTTGAACATCACCGGGAAGACGAACACGTAGGCGAAGGCGACGCCGCTGTAGAAAAGTATGACCGAGGAGACGAGCAGCGGAATCGCGAAGCGCTTCTCGTGCCGGTAGAGCCCGGGGGCGATGAATGCCCAGGCCTGATAGAGCACGTAGGGCATCGCCACGAACAGGGCGACGAACATCGACAGCTTGAACGGTGTCATGAACGGCGACATCACGCCGGTCGCGACCAGATGCGAGTTCGGCGGCAGCTTGTGCAGTATCGGCAGCGCGATGAACGTGAACAGCCGATTCGAATATGACGCGCAGGGGATGAGCGCGATGATCACCGCGATCATGGCGCGAATGAGCCGCGTGCGCAGCTCGATCAGGTGCGAGATCAGGGTACCTTCGGCGAGTTTCTCTTCAGGCTCCGCGCTCATCCACGCATCCGTCACTCAGTCGCGCGTGGCGGAAGCAGGCGCGGAATCCGACCCGGCAGACGACTGATCGCGGTGCGCGTCAGGATCCTGCTGCGTCGTGTGCGGGGCCAGTCTGCCGGGCGGAGTGACCTCGTTGGGTCCAGGCACGTCCCAGCCGTGCGCGGTATGGATGGCCTCGGCCGCCGCGGCATCTGCGGGGGCGCCCGAGCTGCTATCGCCTGCCCCATTCGACGGCCCCATCGCGGCGCGGTCCTCCGTGCTCACAGTCGTGCTGTCCGCCGTGCCGGGTCGCGCTGCCGGCCCCGGCCCAGTTGCGTGCACTCCTGGCTTGGGCCTTTGATTGGTATCGAGCGCGCTCTCGACGCTGTTGACTTCCTGCTCGAGCTGCTCGCGGAACTGGCGCGCCATGGAGCGCGCGCGGCCGAGCCAACGGCCGACCTGTGCGGCGACACCCGGCAGCTTCTTGGGGCCCAGCACCACGAGCGCCAGGCCGAAAATGATCAATACCTCAGGGAAGTCGATGCCGAACATCCTGCCAACATAACGCGATTGGCAACCAAACAGCAGCTGCCGCGGAGCAAACCGTCAGCTGCGGTCCCGCTCGGCGCGCTCGCGCGCGGCGGTGACCTCGGGGAATTCCGCGTCCGGCTGCTGGGCCGTGACCTTCGCGGCGGGCTGCGCGGCGCCCTGCGCCATGCCCTTCTTGAAGCCCTTGACGGCCGCGCCGAGATCCGAGCCGATGGTGCGCAGCTTCTTGGTGCCGAAGACCAGCAACACAACCACCAGGATCACCAACACTTCGCGCATTGCCGTTACCTACGAGCCTCCGGCTCCGCCTGCATTGCAGCGCAGGCCGAAATGATAGGCCAAATTCCCCGTCTGGGCCCAGGAAACTTCTGTGATGGTTTTCAAGTGTTTGGGAAGCTTTCGAGCCAGAAAGTCACCGGTCCGTCGTTGACGAGGGATACCTGCATGTGCGCGCCGAACTCGCCCGCACCCACGGGGCTGTGTCGCTGCTGCGCCTGCTGCAGCAGATAGGCGAACAGCTCTCGGGCTCGCTCGGGCGCGGCCGCCGTGGTGAAGCCCGCACGGGTTCCGGAGCGGGTATCGGCCGCCAGGGTGAACTGCGGAACGAGCAACAATCCGCCACCCGCGGCGCGCACGTCACGATTCATACGGCCCTGCTCGTCGGGAAAGATGCGATAAGTGAGCACGCGCTCGAGCAGCCGGTCTGCACGTGCGGGATCATCGTCGCGCTGCACCCCAACGAGTGCGAGCACACCCCGGTCGATCGACGCGATGATGCGACCCGCGATCTCTACATGGGCACGATTCACGCGCTGCAGGAGAGCGATCATCGCGACGGGCAAGCGCCGCGCATGCCGGCCGACGGCCGCACTGCAGGACGGGTGCGCTGCGGCTGTGGCATTCGGCGGCGCGAATCCTTAAGATTCGGGGCCATTTTTGCGCTCGAGGATGGGTATGGGCTCTCGCCTCCGCTTTCCTTTCCTGCCGCTGATGAGCGTCTGCGCGCTGCTGATCTCTGCGTCCTCGCTTGCGCAGACCCCGGAGCTGCATGGGAATCCGGAGCACGGCAAGGCGATCTCATACACCTGTCTCGGCTGTCACGGCATCAAGGGCTACCGCAACGCCTATCCCAACTACGAAGTGCCGAAGCTCGAGGGACAGTATCCGGAGTACCTCCAGACGGCGCTGCAAGAGTACAAGAACAGTGAGCGCTCGCACACGACGATGCACTCACAGGCCTCATCGCTCTCCGAGCAGGACATGGCCGACATCGCCACGTATTTCGCCGGCAAGCCGCTGCAGCCGCAGGCTAGCCCGGCCGGTGCGCACACGCCGCCGCAATCCGCAGCTGTATGCGTTGCGTGCCATGGCACGAATGGCATCGGCATCGTGAGCATGTATCCGACCCTCGCCGGCCAGTGGTCGGACTATCTCGTGCAAGCGATCGAGGAATACAAGAGCGGGGCGCGCAAGCATCCGATCATGGATGCCATGGCGGCACAGCTGAAGGAGTCGGACGTGAGGCAGATCGCCGACTACTACAGCTCGCTCACGCCATCGCTGCACACTCTAGAGCGGCCCTACACGCGCTTGACCCTGGAGCACTGAGCCTGCGGTGGTCGCGGACCCTTGCGGCCCGCGCAGCATCACGGCCCGGACTGCGCCAGGCGCGATAGAAACAGCGCAGCGACCGAGAGATAGGCGTCGCGGTTGCCCTTCTTGCGAAAGCCGTGGCCCTCGTCCTTCGCCGCGAGGTACCACACTTCCCGTCCGTAGGCACGCAGCTGTGCCACGAGCCGCTGGGATTCGGCCGGCGGAACCCGCGGATCGTTGAGTCCCTGCACCACGAGCAACGGCCGGCGAATCAATCGCGCGTTGTTGAGCGGTGAGATGCGGTTCAGGAAGTCACGCGTCCTGGGATCGCGCTCGTCGCCGTACTCGGCACGACGCAGGTCGCGACGGTATGCTGAGGTGTGCTCGAGGAAGCTCACGAAGTTCGAGATGCCGACGAGGTCGATGCCGCCCTGCAGGCGATCGTTGTAGGCGATGAGCGAGGCGAGCGCCATGTAGCCGCCGTAGGAGCCGCCCATCACGATCACGTGCTGCCGGTCGAGATCGGGCTGCAGTCCGATCCACACGAGCAGTGAGCCGATGTCGCGTACTGCGTCCTCGCGCAGGACTCCGTTGTCGAGCTGCATGAAGCTCCTGCCATAACCCGACGAGCCGCGCACATTGGGTGCAATCACCGCATAGCCGAGCTCGTTCACCAGGAATTGAGTGAAGGCATCGAAGCCGGGGGTGTACTGGGCCTCAGGTCCGCCGTGGATGTCGATCACGACCGGATGCGGTCCCGCCTTGGTGGGCTTGTAGAGATAGGCTGAGATCATGCGGCGGCCGCCTTTGTCGCGATCCCAGGTCGGATAGCGCACCAGCTGCGCGGGCACGAAGCTGCTCTCGTCGAGAGGACCGGCTTCGCTGTGCGTCCAGCGCACCAGCGTGTGCGTCTCGATGTCGTAGACATACACGTCGCGCGGTGCCTGCGGGCTCTCGGCGGAGAACGCGAGGTGACGCCCCGTGCGATCGAAGCGCAATCTCGAGAGGGGCCCTGCAGGCAGTCCTGGCGGCGAGAGCTCGAGCTTTTGCTGGCTGTCGAGCACGGTGAGACGGCCGCGACCGTCCTCGTTGGACACGTACGCCACATAGCGCCCGTCGACGCTCACGTCGAAATCCTCCACGTCCCAAGGGATCGTGGCTGTCAGCTCGCGCGTCTCGTGGCTGGCGAGGTCCAGGTGTCTCAGCACGGCAAACTCGCCGCCCGCATCCGAAGCGACGTAAATGGCACGCCCCTCGGGCGCGAAGCGCGCTGCACGGATGCCAACCTTGTGCCCGCTCGGATCGAGTGGCGTCAGCGTGCCGCTCGCGACATCGGCCACATACAGATAGCTCTCGGCGATCGAGACGTAGTGCTGCAACAGCAGCTGTTGCCCATCGGGTGACCAGTCGAGTGGGTACCAGGTGCCGTGCTGGCCGCCGACCACCAGCCGTGGTGAGCTGCCGGCGCCCGCATCCCAGACGTAAATATCATCGTCGGTGCCGTTGCGCTCTTCGCCGAAGAAAGCGAGCCGCCGTCCGTCGCGCGTCCACACGAGCGCGCCGTGGCGCGACTTGCCGTCCGTCAGCATGCGTACGCTGTGATCCGAGAGCCGGTAGTAGTAGATCTGCGCGTTCTCGTCGCCCCCGCGGTCCTCGAGATAGGCGAAGCCCTCGGCTCCCGCGACCTGCGGCACTGCCGCCGTGCTGATGGGCTCGGCGCCGTAGGTCAGCTGCTCGCGCATGCCAAGAGGCGCGGCGACGCGGTGAATCTGTGCCGCATCTGCGAAGCGCGTGCTGACCAGCATGCCGCCGTCCGGCAGCCAGTCGAGGAACGTGGCCTGGCGCGCGGCCAAGTAGTGCTCCAGGCGCTCCTCGAGCGCGCCGTCCACAGTCGGTATGCCCTCCATGATCAGATTGCTGTGCTCCTGGTGCGCGAATGCGGCGCCAGGCTGTTGCGCCTGAGCGGCCGATAGAGCGCACGCGAGAGCGGCGATAGCGAGATGAAAGCGGCCCGGGATCGTCGTGTACATGCGAGCAGATTTGAGGCAGCTTGCGAAGCGACAAGGGTAGCAGGGTCCTGCTATGGTGCCTGATGGCGCGCGCACTTCCGTGGCGTGCGTCGAGATTCCAGCACAGCGCGCTCATGCCCGAACCAGTACCCAGATGCATGCTGATCCGGCACCCGCACGGCATCTCCGCGGTGGATGCGCAATATGTGCGGCCGGGGCTCGCTGCTGCACACATCATCGAGCAGTCAGGGCATGCCGCCGTCGTCGATGTCGGCACCAACCACTCCGTGCCACACCTGCTCGCCGCGCTCGAGGAGCTCGGCATCGAGCGCGGCGCGGTGGACTTCATCCTCCTGACACATGTGCATCTGGATCATGCCGGAGGCGCGGGTCTCGCGGTGCGTGAGCTCCCCAATGCACGCGCGGTGGTGCATCCGCGCGGCGCGCGGCACCTGGCCGATCCCGCGCGTCTGATCGCAGGCACTATTGCCGTCTACGGCGAGGAGACGTATCGGAGTCTCTACGGCGAGCTACTGCCGATTGCGCGCGAGCGCATGCTCACGATGCATGACGGCCAGCGTCTCTCCCTGGCCGGACGGGAGCTCCTGCTGCTGGAGACGCCCGGTCATGCTCTGCATCACTACAGCATCTTGGATGTGGCTCATGCCAATGTGTTCACCGGCGATACCTTCGGGGTGTCCTACCGCGAGCTCGATGGGCCGTCCGGCGCCTTCATCGTACCGGCTACCACGCCGACTCAGTTCGACCCCGAGCAGCTCGTCGCCTCGATCGACCGCTTGCTGAGCTACTCCCCACAGGCCGCGTACCTCATGCATTACAGCCGCGTAACCGGCCTGCCGCGCCTTGCGGAGCTGCTGAAGAGGCAAGTCCGCGAGCTCGCCGCCATTGCGTTTCGACATGCGCAGGATGCCAACCGCGCTGCTGCCATCCGCAGCGAGATGCGCTCGCTGTGGCTTGGGCTTGCCAGGAGCGAGGCCGTCGGAGCATCCGATGAGGTCATCGATGCGGTCCTCGGCATGGATCTCGAGTTGAACACTCAAGGCCTGGTGTCCTTTCTGGAGCGCAAGGCCTCCGCCGCGTATTAAGATCGAGCTTTCAGGCCGGACCGACATGTCCTCAGCACTCACACCCGGAGCGCGCCTGCGCGCCGCGCTCGAGTCCGAGCGGCCGTTGCAGATCGTAGGCGCGATCAACGCATACGCGGCGCTGTTGGCGCGGTCCGCGGGCTTCAAGGCCATCTATGTTTCGGGCGCGGGCGTCGCGAACGCCTCATTCGGCGTACCGGATCTTGGCATCACCTCGCTTGACGATGTCTGCGAGGACGTCCGGCGCATCACCGGAGCGGTGGACCTGCCCCTGCTCGTGGATGCCGACACGGGCTTCGGCAGCGCTTTCAACATTGCCCGGACCTGCCATGAGCTGATCCGCTCGGGGGCCGCGGGCATGCATCTGGAGGATCAGGTGCAGGCCAAGCGCTGCGGTCACCGACCCGGCAAGGCACTGGTGCCCGCGGATGAGATGGTGGACCGGCTGAAGGCGGCCGTCGATGCCCGCAACGACACCTCCTTCATCATCATGGCGCGCACCGATGCGCACGCGGTCGAGGGTCAGCACGCGGCGCTCGAGCGCGCGCAGCAATACGTCGCGGCCGGCGCCGACATGATCTTCGCCGAAGCGCTCACGAGCCTCGAGGAGTATCGGCAGTTCACCGCCAGCATCGCCGTGCCCGTGCTCGCCAATGTGACGGAATTCGGCAAGACACCCTTTTTCACCACCGCACAGCTCGCCGCCGCCGGAATCCGTCTGGTGCTGTATCCACTCTCGGCGTTTCGTGCCATGAGCCACGCAGCGCTCGCGGTCTATCAGGCGATCCGCCGCGACGGGACGCAGCAGGCCGTCGTGGCGCGCATGCAGACGCGTGAGGAGCTCTACCAGGTGCTCGACTATCACGCGTATGAGGAGCAGCTTGATCGGCTCTTCGGGCGCGATCCGGAGGTTACGAAATGAGTGAGCCCGCACCCACGGCGTTCCGGCCCAAGAAATCGGTCGCGCTGTCCGGCGTCACCGCCGGGAACACGGCCCTGTGTACCGTCGGGCGCACGGGCAATGATCTGCATTACCGCGGCTACGACATTCTAGAGGTGGCGGAAGCGGCCGAGTTCGAGGAGATCGCCCACCTTCTGATCCACGGCGAGTTACCGAACGCGGCGCGGCTCGCCGCCTACAAGGCCAAGCTCAAAGCCCTGCGCGGCCTGCCCGCGGTGCTGCGCGCGACGCTCGAGAGTCTACCCCCTGCAACGCACCCGATGGACGTGCTGCGCACCGCGGTGTCCAGCTGCGGATGCCTGCTGCCCGAGAAGGACGATCACCACCCCGCCGGTGCGCGCGAGATCGCCGATCGCCTGATCGCCTCACTGGGCTCCATGCTCGCGTACTGGTACCACTACAGTCATTCGGGGCAGCGCATTTTCGTGGAGACGGAGGACGATTCGATCGGTGGTCACTTCCTGCATCTGCTGCACCGGCGACCGCCGCCGCCATCGTGGGTGCGGGCGATGCACACCTCGCTCATCCTGTATGCCGAGCACGAGTTCAACGCCTCCACCTTCGCGGCGCGCGTGATAGCGGGTACGGGCTCGGACATGTACTCGTGCCTCACGGGCGCGATCGGCGCGCTCCGCGGCCCCAAGCATGGCGGTGCCAACGAGGCAGCGCTGGAGATCCAACTGCGCTACGACACCCCGCAGCAGGCGGATGCCGACATCCGCGCACGTATCGCAACCAAGGAAGTGATCATCGGCTTCGGCCATCCGGTCTATACCGTCTCGGATCCGCGCAATCAGGTGATCAAGGAGGTCGCCCGGCGTCTGGCGAAAGAGGCCGGGGATACGCAGCTGTTCGCGATCGCCGAGCGGATCGAGTCGACCATGATGGACGCCAAGAAGATGTTTCCGAATCTCGATTGGTTCTCGGCCGTCTCGTATCACATGATGGGTGTGCCCACGGCGATGTTCACGCCGCTCTTCGTCATCGCGCGCACCACCGGCTGGGCGGCGCACGTGATGGAGCAGCGCGCCGACGGCAAGATCATCCGCCCCGCGGCCAACTACACTGGACCGGAGCCGCGCAAGTTCGTGCCGCTCGCCAGGCGTTGAAGGCTGCATGTCACACGACGTCAAGTCGGCACAGCGACCCGAGCCGGACCGCCTGCTGGTCGACATCGCGGAGTACGTCAAGAGCTTCGAGCTGAGGAGCGCGCTCGCGTTCGACACCGCGCGCCATTGCCTGCGAGACACGCTCGCTTGCGGCTTTCTCGCGCTCAAGTATCGAGCGTGCACCAAGCTGCTCGGGCCGCTCGTGCCCGGCGCAGTGATGCCCGGCGGTGCGCGCGTGCCCGGCACCTCCTACGAGCTCGAGCCTGTGCACGCCGCCTTCTGCATCGGCGCGATGATCCGCTGGCTCGATTTCAACGACACCTGGCTCGCCGCCGAGTGGGGCCACCCGTCGGACAATCTCGGCGCCATTCTGGCCACCGCAGACTATCTCGGGCGCAAGGCGCTGATGGAGGGAACGCGTCCAATCACGGTGCGCGAGGTGCTCGCCGCGATGATCAAGGCGCACGAGATTCAAGGTGTCCTCGCCCTGAAGAACAGCTTCAACCGCGTGGGACTCGATCACGTGCTGCTGGTGCGGGTTGCCTCCACCGCAGTCGCCGCGGGTCTGCTGGGAGCGACGCGCGAGCAGATCATCAATGCCGTCTCCAACGCGTGGGTGGACGGCGGGGCGCTGCGCACCTATCGCCATGCGCCCAACACGGGATCGCGCAAGAGCTGGGCGGCGGGTGATGCCACCAGCCGTGGCGTGCGCCACGCATTGATGGCGCTCACCGGGGAGATGGGCTATCCCTCCGCGCTCAGCGCTCTGCACTGGGGCTTCTGTGACGTGCTTTTCAAGGGCGTGCCGATCGCCTTGGCACAGCCGCTCGGCAGCTATGTCATGGAGAACGTGCTCTTCAAGATCTCCTACCCGGCGGAGTTCCATGCGCAGACCGCGGTCGAGTGCGCCATGACGCTGCATGCGCAGGTGCGCGACCGGCTTGAGCAGATCGAGCGCATCGTCATCGAGACGCAAGAGCCGGGAGTGCGCATCATTGACAAGACGGGCCCACTCGCCAATCCAGCCGATCGCGATCACTGCATTCAGTACATGGTGGCGGTGCCACTCATCTTCGGGCGGCTCACGGCTGAGGATTACGAGGATGCGGTTGCCGCCGATCCGCGTATCGATCAGCTGCGGGATCGCACCCAGGTGCGCGAGAATCCCAGCTTCACGCACGATTACTACGCGCCCGACAAGCGCTACATCGGCAATGCCGTGCAGGTGTTCTTCCGTGACGGGTCCGCGACCCCGCGCGTGGCCGTGGACGTGCCGATCGGCCATCGCGAACGCCGCGCCGAAGGACTTCCGCTGCTCATCGCCAAGTTCAACGCCGCCGTCGCCGCACATTTTCCGGCCCGCCAGAGCGAGCGCATCCAGGCGCTGTTCGGGGAGCCGGGTCAGCTTGATGCGATGCCGGTCAATGAGTTCATGGCCGCGCTGATCACGAATGGTCGTACATGAGCGTGCGCAGCTGATCGAAGGCGCGCGCCGCATGGGCGTCGAGCTCACGGAAGACTCGGCAGCCAGTCTGCTGCGGCTGATGGATGAGCTCGAGCGCTGGAACGCGGCCTACAACCTGACCTCCATCCGGAGCCGCCAGGCGATGCTTACGCATCACCTGCTCGACAGCCTCTCCATCCACTCACATCTGCGAGGAGTCACGATCGCGGATCTGGGCACAGGCGCCGGGTTTCCGGGCCTGCCGCTGGCGCTGACCAACCCGAACCGTGAGTTCACGCTCATCGATGCCAACAACAAGAAAGTGCGGTTCGTCACCCACGCCGCGCGGGAGCTCGGCCTTGCGAACGTGACTGTTACCCATGCGCGCGTCGAGACCCTGGATGTCCCGACCCCCTTCGATACCGTAGTGGCGCGTGCGTTTGCGCCCCTGCCGCGCCTGTTGCAGGCCGCCGAGGCGCTATGCGGCCGCGGGACCCGTGTGCTCGCCATGAAGGGTCGGATCACAGACGGCGAGATCGAGGGCCTCCCGGCGCCCTGGAGCGTCGTGGCCGTGCAGCCCCTCGACGTGCCGCATCTGGGCGCGGCCCGTCACCTGGTCGTGCTCGAGCCCCGCGGGCTGTAGACTCCCGCTCATGAAGCGCGTCATTGCGATCGCCAATCAGAAAGGTGGCGTGGGCAAGACGACGACCGCGGTCAATCTGGCCGCCTCGCTCGCCGCGACCAGGCGTCGGGTGTTGCTCGTCGATCTGGATCCGCAGGGCAACGCCACCATGGGCTGTGGCGTCGAGAAGGCGCAGGTGGAGCGCGGCGCCTGCGAGGTGCTGCTCGGGGAGGCCGCGATCCCGGGAGCCCTGATCGCCGTAGAGCCGGCGGGCTTCCGGCTGTTGCCCGCGAACCAGGACCTCACCGCCGCCGAGGTACGGCTGCTCACGATGATGGCGGGTCGCGAGGTGAAGCTGCGCAATGCGCTGCGACCCGTGCGCGACTCCTTCGATGTGATCCTGATCGACTGCCCTCCGGCACTCAACATGCTGACCGTGAATGCGCTGGTGGCGGCCGACAGCGTGCTCATCCCGATGCAGTGCGAGTACTACGCGCTGGAAGGCCTCTCCGCGCTGCTCTCCACGATCGAGCAGATCGCCGCCGCCGTGAACCCGGCTCTCGAGATCGAAGGGGTGCTGCGCACGATGTTCGATCCGCGGAACAATCTCGCCAACGAGGTGAGCGCTCAGCTCCTTATGCATTTTCCGGACAAGGTGTTCCGCACCATCATCCCGCGCAACATCCGCCTCGCCGAGGCGCCGTCCTTCGGCAAGCCCGTGCTCTTTCATGACAAGGACTCGCGCGGAGCCCTGGCCTATCTGGCGCTCGCGGGGGAGATGATCCGTCGCGAGGAGGAGGAGCGTGCGACGGCTGGGGCGCCCGCGCCGCCCCTCCACCAGAGCGCGGCCACGAACGGGCAGCCGACGGGCGACGGGCCGCATTCGAGTCCCGAGGAGGCGCCGGGCGATGCGGCGCCGGCGAGCGCTTCCGCGCCCACCTCATCGGAGTCCCCAGAGCCAGCCTCATCGAGCGCCGAGAGCTGAGGCGCGCGGCTGCGCCGGCGCACGGCTGCGCGCCGGCGTGTGGTGCCCGCGTGGCTGCTACTTCGGCTTGCGGAACAGCAGCATGAAGCGATCGGTCAGCTTGCCGCGCATCTCGGGTGCGAAGAACGGCTTCTGCCGGTCATCGTCGGGATTGCGCAGCGCGTTGCTCTCCTTGGCGAGCACGAAGCCTGCCTCGCGGAACATTTTCTTCGCGTAGTCCTCGTCGATACGGTGCTGACCGTCCGCCTTGAGCGCGTATTCCTTGCCGGTGCCCGCCGGCGCCGAGTGATCGACGACACCGACGAAGCCGCCGGGCTTCAAGGTCGCGTAGAGATTCTTGAGGACGGCTTCCACGTGATCGTCGGTTGCATAGAACATGTCGTGGAATACGAGGTTCATCACGGCTCCGTCCACCGAATGAGGCGGCAGACCGAGATCGTCGAAGGGCCGATCGAGCCGCACGACGTTCGGCAGTCGATTGTTGGCCAGTCGATCCTCGACCAGCTTCGTGGTCGGTACACCGCTCGGGCTCACCCGCTGATAGAACGCGGGCGGATTCTGCATGTACACCTTGCCCTTCGGGCCCACCACGCGCGCGAGCAGCTCGGCAGTATTGCCGCCGGTCGCGTAGTACTCGATGAGGGTCTGCCCCGGACGGATGCCGAAGAACTGCAGCACGATCGCCGGCCGGCGGCCCTCGTCACGTTTCTTGTCAGCCTCGGGGCGGTCCGGGCTGTCGATGGCCGCTTGGATCGCCGGACTGACGGCGGGTGTGTCCGCCGCACGCGCTGCCGTCGTAGAGTACGCAGCGACGATCAGGCTCAGCGCTGCAGGAGTCGCCAGCAAGAAAGACCATTTGAATGCTCGCACGTGTTGTTCTCCGTATTGCGTTCCACGCCTAGAGGGGGCAGGCAAGCGTAGGCAGCTGCAGGCCAAGACACAACAGTGCGGCGGAGCGGCAGAGATTCGCTATGATCGGCCTTCATGATGCAGAAGAAACCTAGCCTTGGGCGCGGCCTCGAAGCGCTCATCGGCTCGGCCACGAGCCGCCCTGCCGCGTCTGATGCGCATGCGCCCACAGCTGCGGCGCCAGGGGAGGAGCTCGCGAAACTGCCGCTCGAGCGCTTGCAGCGCGGGCGCTATCAGCCCCGGCAGGATATGCGGGCCGAGTCGCTGCAGGAGCTCGCCGACTCGATCAAGGCGCAAGGCGTGGTACAGCCGATCGTCGTGCGACCGCTCAAGAGCGCCGACCCCTTCGAGGTGCAGCGCTACGAGATCATCGCGGGGGAGCGCCGCTGGCGCGCCGCCCAGATCGCGGGACTTACGGAAATCCCGGCAGTCATTCGTCCCATTCCCGATGACGCCGCCATCGTCGTGGCGCTCATCGAGAACATCCAGCGCGAGAATCTCAATCCGCTCGAAGAGGCCCGCGCGCTCGATCGGCTGATCAATGAGTTCCAGCTGACGCATCAGCAGGCCGCGGATGCGGTCGGCCGCTCGCGCGCTGCGGTCAGCAACTTGCTGCGCCTGCTCGAGCTGGCTCCCGAGGTCTGCGAGCTCGTCGAGAGGCGGCAGATCGAGATGGGCCATGCCCGTGCGCTGCTCGGGTTGCCGGGACGGCGGCAGCAGATCGAGGTTGGCGCGTTGATCGCCAAGAAGGCCGTGTCCGTGCGTGAGACCGAGGCGCTCGTGCGGCGCATGCTCGTGCCCGGCCGCAGCGCGCCAAGCGCAGAGCCCAGTCGCGACCCGGACGTGCGGCGGCTGGAGCAGGAGCTGCAGGAAAAGCTCGGTGCCAAGGTCACCATCCAGCATTCGAGCTCGGGTAAGGGCAAGCTCGTCGTGGAGTACCACAGCCTCGATGAGCTCGACGGTATCCTGGGGCACATCCAGTGAGGCGGCAGCGACGGTGACCGCCGCCTCCGCAGGCGCGCCACGCGCGGTCGGGCCGGACCTCACAACCGTGTAGCCTTTTGCGGCGCACGTCTCTATAATTCCGCGGCTTTGTCGCCGGGGTCACGTAAGTGGCTGGTAGATAAAGTAAAAGCCGCGAAGTTGCCTCGTTACCTCTCGCCCAGGGAGCGCGACTTGGCAACCCTGGGCGAGCGGCACGGCAATGACCACCCACGCAATCGAGTGACACGCGGCAGCGTGGAGCATCTGGCGCGGGCGTGTCACGGAAATACCGTGGGATCCGACGACGCACTGACCACGATCGAGCTGACACCACTCAGGCGCCTGGCGCGCAGCGTGGTGCTCGGTCAGGCGGCGATCAGCGTCGTCGCTGCGCTGCTGAGCTGGGCGCTCGGCGGACGACATGCAGCGCTCTCGGCGCTGCTCGGCGGTGGCATCAGCACGTGCGCAACGGCTGTCATGGCGCTGGTGGTCTGTGGTCGCCGTCGTGCCATGGATGCGGTGCAGGCGCTCGTCGCACTGTTCGTCGGCGAGGCCGCGAAGCTCGCCGTGGTAGTGGCGCTGTTCGTGGTCGTGTGGAGGTTGATAAAGGTCGCGCCCGCCGCCATGTTGGCAGCGTACGCGGCGACCTTTCTGGTGTACTGGATAGTGCTCGCGCGCGAGCTGCCCGTGTTCAATGCAACACGGCGGACGCATGGCGGCCACGATCTCGGTGCAGACTCGGTGTCCCTACGAGAGATGCGGTAGAGAAATGTTTCTGCGACACGCGGCCGGTGAGTCTCCCAACGAGTACATCCTCCATCATTTGACCTTCCTCAGAAACCGGTCTGCGCAAGGCATTCTCGATTTCTCTGCCGTAAATCTCGACAGCGTGTTCTTCTCGGTGCTGCTCGCTCTCGCGTTCGGCGGACTCTTCTATGCTGCTGCGCGCCGCGCGAGCAGTGGCGTGCCCACCAAGTTCCAGAATTTCGTCGAGGTGGTGGTCGAGCTGGTCGACTCGCAGGTGAAGGACGTCTTCCACGGCCAGAGCAAGCTGATCGCCCCGCTCGCACTCACGATCTTCTGCTGGGTGTTTCTCTTTAACGTCCTCGACGTCGTGCCTCTCGATCTGCTGCCGGGCATTGCTGGCGCCGCCGGCGTTGGCCATTTGCGCATCGTGCCGAGCACGGACCTCAACATCGTCTTCGGCCTGTCGCTCACGGTGTTCCTGCTCATCATTTTCTACAGCATCAAGATGAAGGGTTTCGTCGGATTCTTCGCGGAGTTCGCGCTGCATCCCTTGCGGATCAGGAATCCATTGCTGCAGGCGCTGATCGCACCCTTCAACGTTGTGGTGGAGCTCGCCTCATTCCTCGCGCGTCCCGTGTCGCTCGCGCTGCGACTCTACGGCAATATGTTCGCCGGCGAGATGGTGTTCATACTGATCGCGCTGTTGACTCTGTCCAAGGGCTTCGCTGGGCTCGCATCAGTGGGCGGTTGGCTGGGGACACTCGGCACGCTGCTGTTCGGGATCATTTGGACGGGTTTCGACTTGTTCATCGGGCTGCTGCAGGCGTTCATCTTCGCGATCCTGACGGTCGTGTATCTGTCGCAGGCATCCGAGCATCACGACTGAGCGACATAAGGTTTCCTTGGCATCGATCGAGTACTAGGAGAATTTGATGGAAAGCATTGCGCATATTGAAGCCATGACGGTGCTCGCCGTCGGCATCATCTTCGGCATGGGCGCATTCGGCACGGCCATCGGCTTCGGCTTGCTCGGCGGCCGCTACCTCGAAGGCATGGCGCGCCAACCCGAGCTCGCTCCGGCGCTGCTGGTACGCGCGTTCATCTTCGTCGCGCTGCTGGACGCGGTGACCTTCATCGGCATCGGCTTCGCGCTCTTCTTCACGTTCGCGAATCCGTTCGTCTCTGCCGTGCAGCAGCTGCAGTCGGCCGCGCACTGAAGATGACCAGCCACGACTGGGCAGCCGGTCTGGTGTAGGAGGCGAGAGTGAACATCAACCTGACGCTCGTCTTGCAGATGATCGTCTTTGCGGTCCTCGTCTGGTTCACGATGAGCTTCGTCTGGCCGAAGCTCATGGGTGCCTTGGAAGAGCGCTCGCGCAAGATCGCGATGGGGCTCGCTGCGGCGGAGAAGGGCCAGCAGGAGCTCGCCCAGGCCGAGCAGCGTATCGCTGTGATGATCCGTGAGGCTCAAGAGCGCGCCAATCAGATCGTCGATCAGGCGCAGCGCCGCGCCAACGACATGATCGAGCAGGCGCGTCACAGTGCGGGCGAGGAGGGCCAGCGCATGCTCGTCAACGCGCAGCAGCAGATCGAGCTCGAGGCGAATCGGGCGCGCGACAGCCTGCGCAGGGACATCGGACAGCTCGCGATCGAGACGGCAGCCAAGGTGCTCGAGCGTGAGGTGGATGCGCGCGCGCACGCCGATCTGATCAGCAAGCTCGCGGCCCAGATCTAGACCGCAATCGAAGAGCCGGAGAGCGCATGGCATCCGACAAAATGACGATCGCGCGCCCCTACGCGAGGGCGGCGTTCGAAGATGCGAGCGCCAAGGAGCAGCGCGCCGCGTGGGCGGACGCGTTGGCCATTGCGGCCGAGGTAGTCCGTGATGCCCGCGTCGCCGACTTGCTGGACAACCCCAAGGTCACCCCTGGCGAGCTCGCCCAGCTTCTGATCGGGATCGCCGGCGCGCGCCTGACCGAGGATGGCCGCAATTTCGTGCTCACGCTCGCGGAGAATCACCGTCTCGCCTACCTTCCGGAGATCGCGACGCTCTTTCACGAGATGAAGGACGACGCCGAGGGTATCGCGGAGGTGACCGTGACATCGGCGGCGCCCCTCGACGGCAAACAGCAGCGCACCTTGAGCGATGCGCTCGCGCGGAGGCTCAAGCGCGAGGTGCGCCTGCACTGCCAGGTCGATCCCGCGCTCATCGGCGGAGCGGTGCTGCGCACGGGTGATCTGGTCATCGACGGCTCGCTGCGCGCGCGACTCGAACGCATGGCGTACGAGCTCACGGCCTGAGGCCGGCAATCAGGGTAGCTAGGACAGGTATTCACCGAGGAAGACACGCATGGCGATCAAGGCAACCGAGATCAGCGATCTCATCAAGCAGCGGATCGAGAATTTCCGCTCGGTCACCGAAGCGCGCAACGTCGGCAGCATCGTCTCGCTCACCGACGGCATCTGTCGCGTCTATGGGCTTGCCGATGTGCGCTATGGCGAGATGCTCGAGTTCCCCGGCAACACCTTCGGACTCGCGCTCAATCTCGAGCAGGATTCGGTCGGCGCTGTCGTGCTCGGCGAGTACGAGCATCTCTCCGAGGGCGACACGGTCAAGACCACGGGCCGCATCCTGGAAGTGCCCGTGGGCCGAGCGCTGCTCGGCCGGGTCGTGGATTCGCTCGGGCAGCCGCTCGATGGCCGGGGCCCGATCCAGGGCGAGCGCAACGCACCGATCGAGCGCGTGGCGCCCGGCGTGGTCCATCGCAAGTCCGTCAGCCAGCCCGTGCAGACCGGCTACAAGTCGATCGATGCGATGGTGCCGATCGGCCGCGGTCAGCGCGAGCTCATCATCGGCGATCGTCAGACGGGCAAGACCGCACTCGCGGTGGATACGATCATCAATCAGAAAGACAGCGGCATCAAATGCATCTATGTGGCGATCGGCCAGAAGCAGTCCTCGATCGCGAACGTGGTGCGCAAGCTCGAAGAATACGATGCGCTCAAGCACACCATCATCGTGGCCGCCGCGGCCTCCTCGCCCGCTTCCATGCAATACATCGCGCCCTACAGCGGCTGCACCATGGGCGAGTACTTCATGGACAACGGCGAGGACGCGCTCATCATCTACGACGACCTCACCAAGCAGGCCTGGGCCTACCGGCAGATCTCGCTGCTGCTGCGCCGTCCGCCCGGACGCGAGGCCTATCCCGGTGACGTGTTCTATCTGCACTCGCGCCTGCTCGAGCGCTCGGCGCGCGTCAACGAGCACTACGTCGAGGAGATCACCAAGGGGCGCATCAAGGGCAAGACCGGCTCCCTGACGGGACTGCCGATCATCGAGACACAGGCCGGTGACGTGACGGCCTTCGTGCCGACGAACGTCATCTCGATCACCGATGGGCAGATCTTCCTCGAGAGCGACCTGTTCAACGCGGGCATCCGCCCGGCGATGAACGCAGGTATCTCGGTCTCGCGCGTCGGCGGCGCCGCTCAGACGGGCATCATCAGAAAGCTCGGCGGGGGTATCCGCCTCGCGCTCGCGCAATTTCGCGAGCTCGCCGCGTTCTCGCAATTCGCCTCCGACCTGGATGAGTCCACGCGCCGGCAGCTCGAGCGTGGCCAGCGTGTGACCGAGGTGATGAAGCAAAAGCAGTACGCACCGATGTCGGTCGCGGAGATGGCTCTGTCGATCTACGCGGTCAACAGCGGCTACATGGACAAGGTGGAGCGCACGAAGATCCAGAGCTTCGAGGCGGCCCTGCAGGCCTTCGCCAAGAGCAACCATGCCGAGCTGCTCAAGGCGATCAACGCCAATCCGAATCTCACGCCTGAGTTCGAGCAGGGCCTGAAGAAGATCTGCGAGGAGTTCGCGCGCACGGGTAGCTACTGAAATGCCAGGCACCAAGGAAATCCGCGCCAAGATCGCCAGCATCAAGAACACGCAGAAGATCACCAAGGCGATGCAGATGGTAGCGACGAGCAAGATGCGGCGCGCCCAGGAGCGCATGCGCGCGGCACGACCGTATGCGGAGAAGATGCGCCTCGTCCTCTCAGACCTGAACGAGGCGAACCCCGACTACCACCATCCCTTCCTGCACGAGCGCCCGGTCAAGGCAGTAGGGCTCATAGTGATCAGCACGGATCGCGGTCTCGCGGGCGGTCTCAACGTGAACCTCTTCAAGCTCGTGCTGCACACGGTGCGCGACTGGCAGCAGAAAGGCGCGGAGGTGAGTCTGTGCCTCATCGGCGCGAAGGGCGTCGCCTTCTTCCGCCGGTTGCGTCTCAACATCCTCGCGCAGGCGACGCACCTCGGTGATCGCCCGCACGTGAGCGATCTCATCGGCGCCGTCAAGGTGATGCTCGATGCCTATCGGGACGGCCGCATCGATCGCCTGCAGCTGCTCAACTGCCACTTCCTGAACACGATGACCCAGCGGCCGGAGATCAAGCAGCTGCTGCCCGTGCCGTCATTCGAAGCCGCGGAGCTTCCCGAGCACTGGGACTACATCTACGAGCCTGAGGCGGCGGCGATTCTCGATGGGCTCTTGATGCGCTACATCGAATCGCAGGTGTACCAGGCGGCGGTTGAGAACGTCGCCTGCGAGATGGCGGCGCGCATGGTCGCGATGAAGAGCGCGACCGACAACGCCGGCAAGCTCATCGAAGAGCTGCAGCTCGTCTACAACAAGGCGCGTCAGGCGGCGATCACCAAGGAGCTCGCGGAGATCGTGGGCGGAGCGGCGGCGGTGTGAGGTGGAAGTTATGAGTTTTGAGTTATGAGTTTTGAGTCAGAGCTCTTACTCACAACTCATAACTCATAACTCATAACTCATAACTTTCTTGAACCCCAGGACCATCATGACCACTACACCAGGCAAAATCACCCAAATCATCGGCGCAGTCATCGACGTTGAATTCCCGCGCGAGTCCGTACCGAAGGTCTACGAGGCGCTGAAGCTCAGCGACGGTGTGGACCTCACGCTCGAGGTGCAGCAGCAGCTCGGCGACGGCGTCGTGCGCACGATCGCCATGGGCTCCTCCGAGGGCCTGAAGCGCGGCATGGCCGTGAGCGCCACCGGGGCGCCCATCAGCGTGCCGGTCGGCGCGGGCACGCTCGGTCGCATCATGGATGTGCTCGGCAGCCCCATCGACGAGGCCGGTCCGATCAAGACCGAGGAGCGCTGGCCAATCCATCGCCCCGCGCCGGCGTTTGCCGACCAGGCCGGCGGCCAGGAGATCCTGGAGACCGGCATCAAGGTCATCGATCTCATCATTCCGTTCGCGAAGGGCGGCAAGGTGGGACTGTTCGGCGGTGCCGGTGTGGGCAAGACGGTGAACATGCTCGAGCTCATCAACAACATCGCCAAGGCGCACTCGGGGTTATCCGTGTTCGCCGGTGTGGGTGAGCGCACTCGTGAGGGCAACGATTTCTATCACGAGATGAAGGAGTCGGGCGTCATCGACAAGGTCGCGATGGTATTCGGGCAGATGAATGAGCCGCCCGGCAATCGCCTGCGGGTGGCGCTCACCGGCCTGACCATGGCGGAGTACTTCCGCGATCAGCGACGCGAGGGCGGACGCGGGCGCGACGTGCTCCTCTTCATCGACAACATCTACCGCTACACGCTCGCGGGCGTGGAGGTCTCCGCGCTGCTCGGGCGCATGCCTTCGGCGGTGGGCTATCAGCCGACGCTCGCCGAGGAGATGGGCACGCTGCAGGAGCGCATCACCTCGACCAAGACCGGCTCCATCACCTCCATCCAGGCGGTGTACGTGCCTGCCGACGACCTCACCGACCCCTCGCCCGCGACCACGTTCGCGCACCTGGACGCCACCGTGGTGCTCGACCGCCAGATTGCGGCGATGGGGATCTATCCGGCCGTGAACCCGCTCGACTCGACGAGCCGCCAGCTCGATCCGCTCGTCGTCGGCGACGAGCACTACAGCACCGCGCGCGGTGTGCAGGCGGTACTGCAACGCTACAAGGAGCTGCAGGACATCATTGCCATCCTCGGTATGGACGAGCTGTCCGAGGATGACAAGCTGACGGTATATCGGGCGCGCAAGATCCAGCGCTTCCTGTCGCAGCCGTTCGCCGTGGCGCAGACCTTCACGGGGCAGGAAGGCAAGTACGTTCCCCTCAAGGAAACCATCCGTGGCTTCAAGGGCATTCTCGCCGGCGAGTATGATTCCCTGCCCGAGCAGGCCTTCTACATGGTGGGCACCATCGACGAGGCGGGCGCGAAGGCCAAGACGCTGCAGTAAGGCGCGTCGCGGCGGGAGACTCTCATGGCCGATACCATTCACGTCGACATCGTCAGCGCCGAGGGCCAGATATTCTCGGGTGAGGCACGCGAGGTGTACGTCCCCGGTTCACAGGGTCCGCTGGGGATCCTGCCGCGTCATGCCCCATTGTTGACACTGCTGAAGCCCGGTGAGGTGCGTGTGAAGCCCCTGGAGGGCGAGGAGCAGCCCTTCTACGTCGGTGGCGGCGCGCTCGAAGTGCAGCCCAATCGCGTGACCGTGCTCGCCGACACCGCGCTGCGAGCCCGGGATATCGATGAAGGCGCGGCACTCGCCGCCAAGCAGCGTGCGGAGGAGACTCTGCGTTCCAAGGCCGACAAGATCGACCTGGCGCATGCGCAGGCGGAGCTGGTGCGCGCGGCCGCGCAGCTCAAAGTGATCGAGCGGCTGCGCAAGGTTCGCGGCTGAGCACTCCATGCCTCGCTTGCGCCAGGCCGCGCTGCGGGTTGCATGCTCACTGGCGCTGTGCCTGGCCACTCTCGCGTCGGGAATTCCGCGGCTCGCGCAAGCCGCGACCGAGCACGCGGCAGCGACCCAGCAGCAGCAACGCATCGCGCAGGCCGTCGCGCACATGGCGCCGCGGCGCAGCGGCGTGGCGAACGTATTCTTCGTAGGCTTCGCGGGCTACGGCGAGCAACGGGTGTTCCGCAAGGAGGCGGAGCTCGCCGAGCGTGTGTTCGCGGAGCACTTTGGCTCCGGCGCGCGCTCGCTCGAGCTGGTGAACGATGTCCATGACCGCCACAGCTATCCGCTGGCGACGCTCCAGAATCTACGCTACGCGCTCGAGCTCATCGCTGCACGCATGGACAGGGGTGAGGACGTGCTGATGCTCGTGCTCACCTCTCACGGCTCGCGCGAAGACGGTATCGCGCTCACGAACGGCAAGCTGGTCGATGATGCGCTCGCTCCCGAGGACCTGCGTGCGGCGCTCGACCATGCAGGCATTCGGTGGCGGGTCGTGGTCGCCTCCGCGTGCTATGCAGGTATCTTCATCCCACCGCTCAAGAGCGATTCCACGCTCGTCATGACTGCCGCCGACGCACGTCATAGCTCCTTCGGCTGCGCAGACGATCGCGACCTCACGTACTTCGGTGAGGCGCTGTTTCAGGATGCGCTCACGCGGACCTGCTCGCTCGAGGATGCCTTCGTGGATGCGCGCGGCATCATCCGCCGGCGCGAGACCGCGGAGGGCGAGATCCACTCGAATCCGCAGCTCTACGTGGGCGCAGGCATGCACGCGAAGCTGCAGGGTCTCCCGGAGGCCCGCGCCTGTAGCGCGCGTGGCCCAGAGCGCAGCGGCTGAGCTGGCGCGCGATGAAGGGGGGTAAATCCAGTCAGCGGGGCCGAACATTGCCACGAGCACGGCGAGCTGCGCCGCGACGCTCGAGCGAGCCGCAGCGTTCGAGGGAGGCGCAGCGCCCGAGTCGACCACGCACGCTCGCTCTGTCCATCGTGATTCTCGCGGCGGGCCAGGGAAAGCGGATGAAGTCCGACCTGCCGAAGGTTCTGCAACCGCTCGCCGGCCGACCGTTGCTGCGCCACGTGACCGAGACCGCGCTACGCCTCGCGCCCGCGGCCGTCTATGTCGTGTACGGCCACGGCGGGGACTCGGTGCCCAAAGCTCTGAGCGACCTACCGGTGCAATGGATCTTGCAGTCGGAGCAGCGCGGCACCGGCCACGCGCTGCTGCAGGTGGCGCCTCACCTGAGCGATGAGCATCTGGTGCTCGTTCTCTACGGCGATACGCCCTTGATGCGCGCCGCAACGCTCACCGAGCTCGTGCACCAGGCCGGCCCAAGCGCCGTCGCGCTGCTCACGGCACGGCTCGATGAGCCGAGCGGCTATGGGCGGATCATTCGGGATGCGCGCGGCCGCGTGCGGCGAATCGTGGAGCAGAGCGATGCCACTCCCAAGGAGCGCGCCCTCAAGGAGATCAACACCGGCGTGCTGGCAGCACCTGCGAAGCCGCTCAAAAGTTGGCTCGCCCGACTGCGCAGCGACAACGCGCAGCGCGAATACTATCTGACCGATGTCATTGCGATGGCGGTCACCGAGCGCGTCACGGTGACACCGTTGCTTGCGGCAACGACCGCAGAAGTTCTCGGTGTGAATGACAAGTTGCAACTGGCAGCCGTGGAGTGCGAGTACCGGCGCCTACAGGTCCGCGATCTCATGCTGGCCGGCGTCACCGTCATCGACCCAGCCCGGCTCGACGTGCGTGGGCAGATCGAGGCGGGCCGCGACGTAGTGCTTGATGTGAATGTCGTGCTGGAGGGTCGCGTGAAGCTCGGCGATCGCGTCCGCATCGGGCCCAACTGCCTGGTGCGCGACAGCGAGATTGGGCCCGACACGCAGATACATGCCAATTGCCTTGTCGACCGAGCCGTCGTCGGGCCCGCGTGCATCATCGGGCCCTTTGCGCGTATCCGACCCGCCTCGGTGCTCGCACGCGAGGCGCATATAGGCAATTTCGTTGAGGTCAAGAACACTCGCATCGGCGCCGGCAGCAAGGCGAATCATCTGACCTACCTCGGTGATGCCACGGTTGGCGATGGCGTCAACATCGGTGCGGGCACCGTGACGTGCAACTACGACGGCGTGAACAAATCCGAGACCCATATCGAGTCGGGTGCCTTCATCGGCTCGGGCAGCATGCTGGTCGCTCCAGTGAGCATCGGCGCCGGAGCGACCATCGGCGCCGGATCCACGATCACTCAGGATGCTCCTGCGGGGAAGCTGACGCTGGCGCGCACCGCGCAGGTCTCAATCGCCGGTTGGCAGCGGCCCAAGAAGCGCGACGTCTGAGCGCGACGTCTGAGTAAGGTCCGCGCTCGCGATGACGCGCCGCCGCGCCCGGGCGCCTATCGGTCAACTGCGCACGCGATGCCAGCCACTCCAGTACTGGCCCAGGCGGGCCGCGAATGCCTGCGGCTTCTCCTCGAAGATGCGCTCCCCCAGCACCACGGCCTTGTCCTCGAGCTCGGTACGGCATTGATCGACTAGCGCGAGCAATCCGCGGCGCGTGGCGAGGTCCGGGAACAGGTCGCGACGCTCCAAGACCTTCACCCGCAGCACCGCGAGATCATGGTCGTCTCCCAGGTAGTCGGCCAGCTGGTGAGCCTGGTCCGCCAGCTCTCCGAGGAGCCCGGGCCAGAGCGGTGTCAGGAGCTGCAGTTGATGCCACAGGTACTTCACGTGCTTGCGCCATTCGTGCAGGTTTTCTGGTGAGCGCTTGCCGCGTGCCACGCCGAGCGCTCCACGTCCGCTCGCATAGACACCCTTCAGCCCTGCACCGAGGATCGTCCAGCCGTGCCTGCCCACGCGCCAGCGCACACTGCGGTCGTGCACACCTTGCAGCGCGGCGAGGTGGGGAGTCAGCATCTCGCGTTGGCGCAGCTTGCGGCGCGCCGCGCGATGCTCCCGGCGCAGCTCCTGCCGCAACGTGTCGAGCGCGAGCTCGCGGGCGGTTGTCCCGTAGCGATCGATGAGCTTGTCGAGCTGCGCGAGCAGTGCCGTGCTGTCACGCGCCAGGCTGAGCGGTCGCGCCGCATCGCGCAGCGCCGCGTTCTCGCGCTTGTACGTGGTGTCGCCCAGCGCGGGGCGCAGCAACCGTAGGGTCGCGCGTGCCTTCTTCAAATCCTTGCGGGCCGAATGGACGGCCGCATCCGACAGCTCGCGCCGCGCGAGCGCCTGCAGAGCGCGTCTCACCTGCTGGCGCAGAATGTGGCGCGCCGCGAGCGTTCCAGGCTCGTTGCGATTCAGCTCGTAGGCCATGGTCGATGCCGCCGGCTTTAGCGACCCGGATTGCCGCCGCGAATGCGCTCCACCAGTGCGGAGGTGGATTTCTCCGGGACAAGCGGCACGAGCACCACACGGCCGCCGATCGATTCCATGAACTCGCGTCCGACGACCTGGTCAGGCGTGTAGTCTCCGCCCTTGACGAGCACATGGGGACGGACGTGTTGCAGGATCTGCAGGGGCGTATCCTCGTCGAAGATCGTCACGGCAGCGACGAATCCGAGTGCAGCGAGGAGTGCCGCCCGCTCAGCCTGAGGCACCAGAGGACGCTCGGCCCCTTTCAAACGGCGCACCGACGCATCGCTGTTGATGGCGAGCACCAGCACGTCGCCGAGACTTGCCGCGCTGCTCAGCAGGGCGAGATGCCCGGAATGCAACAGATCGAAGCAGCCGTTCGTGAACACGATGCGCTTGCCGGCCATACGCCAGGATGCGGCACGCGCCGCGAGCTCGTCCCGAGCCAGTATCTTGCTCTCCGGTAGCGCCGCGAGCGCGTTGCGGATGGCGTCCTTGTCGACCGCCGCGGTACCAACCTGACCCACTGCGACGCCGGCGGCGGCATTCGCGATGCGCACGGCATGGCGGAGCGGCGCACGCGCGGCGAGCGACAGCGCGAGAACGGCAATCGCCGTATCACCTGCTCCGGTTACATCGTAAACGGCGCGCTGCACGGCCGGCACCAAGAAATCCTCGCCCTGCGTGGGAACCAGAAGCATGCCACGATCGCCCAGCGTTACGACCATGGCCTCGAGTCCCGCGGCGGCCGCGAGCGGCCGCGCCGCGGCTACGATATCTGCGATGTCGTCTGGATCGAGCGTGCGACCCGCGGCAGCCTCAAGCTCTCTGAGATTCGGCGTGACGATCGTAGCGCCACGATAGATGCCGAAGTCACGGTTCTTCGGATCGACCAGGAGGGGAGCCGAGGCGCGCAGCCGCGCGAGTGCGGCGATGGCCGCGGGCGTCAAGACGCCTTTAGCGTAGTCGCTCAGGACGATAGCGTCCGGCCGGGGGCCCTCCGCAAGCCGTGACACGATGGTCGCGCTCAGCTGCTCATCGCATGCCTTCGCGTCCTCCCAATCGAGGCGCAGCAACTGCTGACTGTGACCGAGCACGCGCAGCTTGCGCGTGGTGCGACGTTGCTCAAGCTGAAGGACGGCGCGTATGTCGATGGCTGCGGTTGTACACAGCCGCAGAAGCTCGCCTCCGGCGTCGTCGCTGCCAACGATTCCGGCGAGGCTGACCCGGGCACCGAGCGCTGCGATCTGCCGCGCGACGTTCGCCGCCCCACCGAGCCGATACTCCGTTTCGCGCACCCGTACCACCGGAACCGGGGCTTCGGGCGAGATGCGATCCACGGCTCCCAGGACGTACTCGTCCAGCATGACATCACCGACGACCCAGACATGGCTTTCGGTATACCGATCCAGGACCGGGAGCAGCGTGCCGACGTCCGCAGCGAGCGCTGTATCGCTCATAGTATCGTGCGCTCATGCAGCAGTTCATCGAGGCCCGCTGCAATTGCGTGAATGCACAGCGTATGCATCTCCTGGATGCGTGCGACCACGCTCGATGGTGCGCGAATGAGCAGATCCGCATGGGCGGCGAGCTGCCCGCCGCTCTCGCCGGTCAGCGCCACAACCGTGCATCCCAGGCCACGCGCGCTCTGTGCCGCGTGAACCACATTGCGCGAACTGCCGCTCGTGCTGATCGCGACGAGGACGTCTCCACGATGCGCCAGCGCCTCGATCTGCCGCGCGAACACGCGCTCGTAGCCATAATCGTTGGCGAGCGCTGTCAGGATCGCCGTATCCGCGTTCAACGCGATGGCCGGAAGGGCGCGGCGTTCCTCCCGGAACCGGCCTACGAGCTCGGCCACGAGGTGTTGGGCGTCCGCGGCACTGCCCCCGTTGCCACAGGCGAGAATCTTGTGTCCACCCGCGAGGCAGGTGTCGAACGCCTGCACGACCCGCTCGAGAATGGCCGGTAACTGCTCGGCAGCCTGAGCCGCAACGCGAGCGTGCTCGGAGAACACCTGCGGAATAGACATCGTCGGATTTCCCTTCAGGCCTGTTCAGCCACGATAGCGTGCGCGAGTTGCGCGAGGTCATCGTAAACCGCTACTTCGATGTCCCGAAGCTGCGCCTCTGCCGCGCGTCCCTTGCCGGTTCGCACCAGCACCGCGCGCACGCCGGCCCGCCGCGCCGCCTCCAGGTCCCGCTCGTCGTCGCCGACCATGAGGGTCTCCGCAGCGGCGATGTCGGAGTCCGCAATGGCGCTGCGGATGAGCCCCGCAGCAGGCTTGCGGCATTCGCAGTGCTCCTCGGGCGAGTGTGGGCAGAACAGGACCGCAGCGAGGGTCCCACCGGCGGCGGCAGCTTCAGCTTGCATGCGCTCGTGCACAGCCTGCAGCTGCTCGAGCCTCATAACGCCGCGGCCGACCCCCGCCTGGTTCGTCGCGACTGAGATCCGGATTCCGGCCTGGTGCAGCGCGGCGAGTCCGGCGAGCGCTCCGGGGAGCCAGTGAAAATCCCCCGGCTGCATCACATAGCCGCCGTCCGGTGATTCCCGATTCAGCACCCCGTCGCGGTCGACGATGACATGCCTGACTCTCATGCTGAGGCGGGGCCCGCGCTCATCGGTACGGGTCGGGTTGCGATAGATAGCGTTGCACGTACGCCTGCACGCCCTCCTCGAGAGCGGTGAACGGGCGCGTGTAACCCGCCTGCCGCAGGCGCTCCATGCGAGCCTCGGTGAAATACTGATAGTTCGCTCGCAGGCTGGGCGGCATTTCGACGTAGTGCACGACGGCCGGCCGGCCGAGCGCCCGAAAGAGCGCTCGTGCCAGGTCCTCGAAGCTGCGGGCGTGCCCAGAGCCGAGATTGTAGAGGCCGCTCACCTGCGGATGATCCAGCAGCCAGCTCATCACCTCCACGCAATCCTCGACATACACGAAGTCTCTCTTCTGACCGCCATCGGGAACGTCCGCACGATACGATCGGAACAGTGTTACGGGATCTCCGGCGGCCGCCACGGGATATTTCTGGGCGACTACACTCTGCATCGAGTCCTTGTGATATTCGTTGGGCCCATAGACGTTGAAGAACTTGAGACCGACCCACTGCGGCGGCAGCGGTGCGCCGTCGGCGACGGCGCGTGACACCCAGCAATCGAACAGGTGCTTGCTCCAGCCATAGGCGTTGAGTGGGCGCAACAGCCGCAGCGCGGCAGGTGAGTCGTCGTCGTTGAAGCCGTGCTCCCCGGCGCCGTAGGTCGCTCCCGATGAGGCGTAGATCAGGCGCTTGCGGTGCGCCGCACACCACCGCCAGAGGCTGGTCGACAGCCGAAAGTTGACTTCGACGATGAGGTCCGCATCCGGCTCCGTGGTAGAAGAGATGGCCCCCAGATGCACGATCGTATCGAGCTCGTCCCCGTGCGCCTGCAGCCAGGGCAGCAGCGATTCTGGGGTCACGATATCGTGCAGCTGCGCCTTGCGCAGGTTGCGCCATTTCTCACCCTGCCGCAGCCGGTCGCAGACGGCGACCCGAAGACCGCGCTGCGCTAGCGCAGCGACGAGGTTCGAGCCGATGAATCCGGCTCCGCCGGTGACCAAGATCATGCTCTGCCGCGGGCTCGACATATTCGAGACCTTACCGCACGAGTGAACCAGGGAGCCAGCGCAGCCGCCCCCACGAGGTTACCGGGACCGGCACCGGGCGTGCGCGGCACGTGCCGTCTGGATTCGGCGCACCGAGCATGATTGAGGCAAACTACCGACTTTCGACGGACCGCGTGGCTGTCGCAATAAGTTAAGGGATCAATCATGTGCGGAATCGTCGGCGCGATCGCCGATCGGAACGTCGTTCCCATTCTGATGGAGGGTCTGCGCCGGCTCGAGTATCGAGGCTACGATTCCGCGGGCATCGCCGTACTCAACGGCTCGCAGAGTCTCACGCGACTGCGCACCGTGGGCAAGGTACAGGTGCTGCAGGACACGATCGATCGTCAGCCGCCGCACGGCAAGGTCGGCATTGCACACACACGCTGGGCGACGCACGGGGTTCCGAGCGAGCGCAACGCGCACCCGCACGTGTCCTACGACGGGCTCGCGATCGTCCATAACGGCATCATTGAGAATCACCAAGAGCTGCGCGCGGAGCTCGAGCGTGCTGGCTACCAGTTCACCTCGGAGACCGACACGGAAGTCATCGCCCACCGCATCCATCATCATCTGCGCACCCTCAACGATCTATTCAAGGCCGTGCGCGCCACCGTCGCCGAGCTCGAGGGCGCGTACGCGCTCGCGGTCGTCAGCGAGAGCGATCCGGAGCGCATCATTCTCGCCCGCGAAGGCTGTCCGGTGGTGATCGGCGTGGGCGTCGAGGAGAATTTCGTCGCCTCTGACGTCGCAGCGCTGCTGCCCGTTACGCGCCGCTTCATGTTCCTCGAGGAGGGGGATATTGCCGAGATTCGGCGCAAGTCGGTGCGCGTGATCGATCGCGAGGGCAGCAGCGTCGAGCGCCCGGTGCGCGAATCCGAGCTCAGCGCCGATGCCGCCGAGAGAGGACCCTATCGGCATTTCATGCTGAAGGAGATCCACGAGCAGCCGCGCGCCGTCGCGAACACCTTGCAGGAGCGGGTCGCCAACGGCCGGCTGCTCGAGGCGGCCTTCGGGCCGCGCGCGACCGAGATCTTCAAGCAGACCGAGTACGTGCACATCGTCGCCTGTGGCACGAGCTTCCACGCCGGCGTGGTGGCGCGCTACTTCATCGAGCAGATCTGCAAGCTGCCGTGCGCCGTGGAAATCGCGAGTGAGTATCGTTATCGCAATCCCGTCGTGCCGCGCAACGCGCTGTTCGTGACCATCTCCCAATCGGGCGAGACGGCGGACACGCTCGCCGCGCTGCGTCTCGCCAAGCAGGCGGGCTATCTTTCGGCACTGGCCATCTGCAACGCGCCAGAGAGCTCGCTGGTGCGCGAGTCCGAGCTCGTGATGCTGACGCGCGCCGGACCGGAGATCGGCGTCGCATCAACCAAGGCCTTCACCACGCAGCTGGCCGCGCTCGGCATGCTGGTGATCGCGCTCGCGAAGCATCATGGCGCCGACAGCGAGCGTGAGCGCGGCCTCGTCATGCGGCTCATCGAGCTGCCGGCGCTGATCGAGAAGACGCTCGCGCTCGATTCGCTCATTCACAAGCTCGCCGAACGCTTCGCCGACAAGCGCCATGCCTTGTTCCTGGGACGCGGGGCGCTGCATCCCATCGCCATGGAGGGCGCGCTGAAGCTCAAGGAGATCTCCTACATTCACGCCGAGGCGTATCCGGCCGGCGAGCTCAAACACGGCCCCCTCGCGCTCGTCGATGCCGAGATGCCGGTGATCACGGTCGCACCCAACAACGATCTGCTCGAGAAGCTCAAATCCAACCTCATGGAGGTGCGTGCGCGCGGCGGTGAGCTCATCGTGTTCGCCGATCCCAAGGCCGGGCTCACCGAGGGAGACGGAGTGACCGTCATCAACATGCCCCAGCATGTGTCGTATTTTCAGGCGCCCGCGGTGTACACGGTTCCGCTGCAGCTGCTCGCCTATCACGTTGCGATCTTGAAGGGCACCGATGTGGATCAGCCGCGCAATCTAGCCAAGAGCGTCACGGTGGAATGATCGGCCCTGGGCCAGCGACGTCGACGCCCGCGCGTGCGTGACGGCATAATCCGGTGAGCCGCAGCACAATCACATAAGCTACGTCGGCGCAGCCGCCCGGCGTTGACCGTGGCGGGCACGCGGCTGCCGCGCCGCCGGGGGACCCCGTGTTATGAGCGAGCCCACGCAATCTTTTGATTACATTGTCGTCGGAGGGGGCTCCGCCGGGTGCGTCCTGGCGAGCCGGCTGAGCGAAGACAAGAATCGCTCGGTGCTGCTGCTCGAGGCCGGCGGCCGCGATCATCACTATCTGCTGCGCATGCCGCTCGCCTTTCTCCGGGCGATGTTGCAGCCGCGCTTCTCGTGGGGCTATTTCAGCGAGCCCGAGCCGCATTTGAACGGCCGGCGCATTCCGCTACCCCGCGGGCGGGTGCTCGGCGGCTCGGGCTCGATCAATGGCCTCTTCTACATGCGCGGCCACTCCCTCGACTTCGACACGTGGCGGCAGCTCGGATGCACGGGATGGGGCTACGAAGACGTGCTCCCTTACTTCAAGCGCTCCGAGAGCAGCTGGCGGGGGGCCACGAAATATCACGGCGACCGTGGCCCGGTGTACGTGTGTGCCATCGACACGACGCGCCTGCTGCACGACCGGCTGATGCGAACGGCGGCGTCCGCCGGCTTCAATACGACCGACGACATTCACGGCGACATCGAAGAGGGTTTCGCGCGCGGTGAGGTGACGATCGATCGCCGCGGGCGCCGCTCGAGCAGCTCCTGGGCATACCTGCATCCGGTGATGGGGCGGCGCAATCTCACGGTGACGCTCGATTCACAGGTGACGCGTGTCTTGCTGGAGGGAGGACGCGCAGTCGGTGTGGAGTTCAATCAAGAGAAGCGTCTGCACCAGGTGCGCGCGCAGCGCGAGGTGATCCTCGCCGGCGGCACCTACAACTCGCCGCAGCTGCTCATGCTCTCGGGAATCGGGCCGGCCGATGAGCTGCGCAAGCACGACATCACGCCGCGCGTCGATCTGCCGGGTGTCGGCCGCAACCTGTCAGAGCATCCGCACATTCCGGTGGAGTTCGCGGCACGCCTGCCCGTCACTTTTCTCAACGAGCTGCGCTTTGATCGCGCGGCTTTCTCCGTCATGCAATGGGCTCTGTTCGGCACGGGTGCATTCGCAACGCAGATCAACAGCTGCAATGTCGTGGTGCGCACGCATTCGGGTCTCACGCAGCCCGATGTGCAGCTCATGTGCAATCCGGTGCGCATGGACGCGAAGTTCTGGTTTCCGCTCTTCACGGGCAAACAGGAGCATCGGATCACGGCGGACGTCGTGGTCCTGCACCAAAAGAGCCGCGGCTACGTCACGCTGCGCTCGGCGAACCCGCTGGATGCTCCGTGCATCCAGCTGAACTCGTTCGCCGAGCCCTCCGATTTCGAGATCGCACGGCGCGGGATCGCGACCGCCCGCAAAATCTATCGGACCGCGCCGCAATCCGAGATCGTCGGCCGGGAGATCCGCCCGGGGGTGACGCTGCAATCGGACGCCGAGCTCGACGCCTATATCCGCGAGAGCGCATCGGTCACGCAGCACCCGGTCGGCACCTGCAGCATGGGGACGGGCGCGCAGGCAGTCGTCGACCCACAGCTGCGGGTGCGCGGTGTCGAGGGTCTGCGCGTGGCCGACGCATCGATCATGCCGACGGTCCCGGGCGCCAACACCAATGCCGCCGTGGTCATGATCGCTGAGAAGGCATCGGATCTGGTCCTCGGCCGCCCGGCGCTGCCGCCCGAGCGAGTGCGCCGCCGCTCACATGTGGAGCTCGAACCCGTCAACTGAGCGTCGGCTCGCTCAGCGCTCGCTATCCAGGTGGGCCATCTGCTCGGCGGCATAACGCGTGCCGGCCACTGAGGCCGCGGGTACTGCCGTCTCGAGCTCGGCGAGCTCCGCCTCGCTCAAGCGCATGCCGAGTGCGGCAACGGCCTCGGCAAGCCGCGCGCGGCTCTTGGTGCCGATGAGCGGCACGATGTCCTCGCCGCGCGAGAGCACCCAGGCGATCGCAAGCTGCGAGGGCGTGACGCCCTTGCGGCGCGCGATGGCACTCAGGGCGTCGACGAGCTGCAGATTGCGCCGGTAGTTCTCTCCCTGGAAGCGCGGCATGTGAGTGCGCAGACCGGTGAGTCCCTGGACGGGGAGCGTGCCGCTCAGCAGTCCGCGCGACAGCACTCCATAAGCCGTGATCGCAACGCCCAGCTCGCGGGCGCTTTGCAACAGCCCTGCTTCGATGCCGCGGCTCATCAGCGAATACTCGATCTGCAGATCGACAACGGGATGCACGGCATGCGCGCGCCGCAGCGTCTCGGCTCCGGCTTCCGAGAGCCCGAGATAGCGTACCCGGCCGGCGCGGATGAGATCGGCAATTGCACCGACGGTCTCCTCGATGGGCACGTTGGGATCGAGGCGTGCCGGACGATAGATGTCTATGTAGTCGGTGCCGAGACGCTTGAGACTGTACGCCGCGAAGTTCCTGACGGCCTGCGGGCGGCAATCAATACCCGAGAACGAGCCCTCGGGCGTGCGCAGCGCGCCGAACTTGACGCTGAGCAGGAAGCTGCCGCGCGCTCGCTGTCGCAGTGCCCGGCCGAGGAGCATCTCATTGTGCCCCATGCCGTAGAAGTCGCCGGTATCGAGCAGCGTGATGCCGACATCGAGCGCCGCATGGATCGTGGCGCTGCTCTCGACCTCGTCGGCTGAGCCATAGAAGTCCGACATGCCCATGCAGCCGAGGCCGATGCGCGAGATGGTGGGACCAGACCTGCCGAGCTGAAGCGTCTGCACGGAAATACACGCAAGTGGGGCGAGCACCATACAATTCGCGTGTGCTGTGCGTCTACCTCATCCGGCATGCACCCGCGTACGAGCGCGACCGCAAACGATGGCCCGACGATCGCGAGCGGCCGCTCACAGCGGAGGGCATGAAGAAGTTTCGCCAGGCAGCGGCCGGTCTGGAGCGCATCGTCGGCACGATCGAGTGCGTGTTGACGAGCCCGCTCGTGCGCGCAAGCCAGACGGCGGAGATCCTGACGAGCGTCACCGGCTGGCCGCGGGCGATCGAGGCCGCGGAGCTGGCGCCCGGGCGCACGCCGGCTCAGGCGCTGGCGCTCATCCGCAATCAAAGCGTCGAGTGCCTCGCACTGGTCGGCCACGAGCCCAATCTCACGGATCTGCTCGCCGTGTGCATCGCCGGTGCCGGCGCACGCGTGGGCTGCGAGCTCAAGAAGGGGGGTGTCATCTCGCTGTCGTTCGCCGCTCTACCGCGAGCGGGTCAGGGACAGCTCAACTGGCTCGTGACGCCGCGCACGCTCCGCGCGGTCGCGAAGCGGTCCGCTCGATGAGCCGGGCCCGAAGGTCGTAAGCGTCTGCTGCGGTGACTTCGACCTCGGCGAATTCGCCCGGACGCAGCTTTGCCCCGTTGCTCACGCGCACGACACCGTCGATGTCCGGCGCATCCGCGCTGCTACGCGCCACTGCGACACCCTCAGCCGCGTCGACCGTATCGACGAGCACCTCGAGATGCTTGCCGATGCGCCGCTCGAGCCGGCGTGCACTGATGTCGCGCGCGCATTCCATGAAGCGCGCATAGCGCTCCTCTTGCACCTCGCCGGGCACGAGGTCGGCGAGTGCGTTGGCAGCCGCGCCCTCCACCGGTGAATACTTGAAGCAACCGACGCGGTCGAGCTCAGCCTCCTCGAGCCAGGCGAGCAGTTCGGCGAATTCGCCCTCCGTCTCGCCCGGGAACCCCACGATGAACGTGCTGCGCAGCGTGAGCTCGGGACACTCGGCACGCCAGGAGCGGATGCGCGCAAGCGTGTTCTCGCTGTGCGCCGGACGGCGCATGCGCTTGAGCACGCTCGGACTGCCGTGCTGAAACGGCACGTCGAGGTAGGGCAACACGCGGCGCTCCGCCATCAACGGAATCACCTCATCGACGTGCGGATAGGGATAGACATAGTGAAATCGCACCCATACCCCGAGCGAGCCGAGCGCGCGCGCCAGGTCGATGAAACGCGTGGCGTGGCGTTCGCCCCGCCACAGCGCATCGCGATAGCGCAGGTCGGCGCCATAGGCACTGGTGTCCTGCGAGATGACCAGTAGCTCCTTCACGCCTGCCGCTACCAGACGCTCCGCCTCGTGCAGCACAGCGTCGATCGGCCTGCTCGCAAGCCGACCGCGTAGCTGCGGAATGACACAGAAGCTGCACTTGTTGTTGCAGCCCTCGGAGATCTTCAGATACGCATAATGCGCCGGTGTGAGACGGATGCCCTGCGGCGGCACGAGATCCAGAAACGGATCGTGCCGGGGCGGCAGATGCTCGTGGATCGCCTCGAGTACCTGCTCGTGCGCATGCGGACCGGTGATCGCGAGCACGCGTGGATGGCGCTCGAGAATGCGCTCCGGCTTCGCTCCCAGGCATCCGGTGACGATGACGCGGCCGTTCTCCGTAAGCGCCTCGCCGATCGCCTGCAGGGACTCGTCGATCGCTGCCTCGATGAACCCACAGGTGTTGACGACGACGAGGTCCGCTTCCCGATAGCTCGGAGCTATCGCGTAGCCCTCGGCGCGCAAGCCCGTCAGGATGTGCTCGGAGTCGACCAGTGCCTTGGGGCAGCCGAGGCTTACGAAACCGACTCGCGGGACACGAGCGGAGGCGGAGGTGCGGCGGGCAGTCATGCAGCGGTGTCAGGGACCTGAGTCGGTGGAGGCTTCCGCGTTAGGACCGGGCACGGGTCCGACCTCGGTCGCGTGCCGCACTTTGTACAGCGCCCAGAAGATCCCGAGCGCCACCGCAGGCATCAACAGCCACGGCCAAAGCGGCGAGCGGCGCTCCGTGCTTGGCCGCGGGGCATGCGAGTACCTCGGCATGGCGCGCAGCCTACTCTCAGGGGCTCGCCGGGGGCAATGCAGGGTGCGGTGCCGGGCCTGGATCTTGCGGCGCGCAGCCATGAGGAGCTCAATTTTTATGGCCCGTCGCGCCCGCTTGGATGCCCGCCCTTCGGCCGTTGAGAAGCCGGCCGCGCTCGGGCTGCAACCACTCGAGGCGGGTGGTATGCACGACGGCTACCTGTACGTCCCGCAAAGCTATCGCCATACGCAGCCGAATCCGCTCCTGCTGGTGCTGCACGGCTCCGGCGGGCATGCTCACCATGGGCTCGGCATCCTGCAGAATCTGGCCGATGAGACCGGGTTGATCCTCGTCGCTCCCGCATCCACGGACTACACCTGGGACGTGGTATTCGGCCGGTCAGCTCCGGATCTGACGACCGTGAACAAGGCGCTCGCGCAGGTGTTCTCCACCTACGCCGTGGATCCTGCGCATGTGGCGGTCGGCGGCTTCTCGGACGGCGCCTCCTACGCGCTGACGCTCGGGGTTGCCAACGGCGATCTGTTCACGCACGTGATTGCCTTCTCGCCGGGCTTCGTGCTGCTCACCGAGGAGGTCGGCCGACCGCGAGTGTTCGTCTCGCACGGCACGCGCGATGAGATCCAGCCGCTCGAGGCCTGCAGCCATCGCTTGCTGGGACAGCTCGAGCGCATGGGGCTCGAGCTGCAGTACGTCGAATTCGACGGGGGTCACCGCATTCCTGCCGAGGTGGCGCGGCGCGCAGTCGAGTGGTTCATAGAAGCGGCTGGATCCGCGCATGAGCCGCACCAGCGGCCAATTCCAGGAAGCCAACCGTCACGGGAAGGCTGAAGCGGCGCGGACCCGCGCTACCCGGATTGACGTACAACACAGCGTCGCGGCGCTCGATGAGCGGCCGATGGGAATGGCCCGCGACGACCACCGAGAGTCCGGCACCTACCGGGTCGATGTCGAGCTCCTTGAGATCATGCAAGACGAGAATGCCGACGCCCTCGAGCTCGAGGGATGCGCTGAGCGGTAGCCGCCGGGCCCAGGCGCCACGGTCGTTATTGCCGCGCACCGCGTGCACCGGAGCGAGCTTCGCGAGCTCGGTGAGCACCGCTGCAGCCCCCACATCGCCCGCATGCACGATGTGGCTGACGCCCGCGAGTGCCTGCTTGGCCTCCGGCCGCAGCAGCCCGTGAGTGTCGGAGATCAGACCGATGCGAAGCATCGCCGCTGGACTGCGCGCACTGCGCGCGCGGGCCGCTGAAAGTGTGCAGCCGCTCCACGCATCTCGCCAACCCATGCGCTCTCATGCATAGTCCGCGCAATGCATCAAGGTGTAGGTGTGAATTCCGAGCATCGTAAGTTCCTTTTCGTATCCTTCACAGGACTGATAAGCGATATCGCCTGGCAGGTCGCCAAGGAAGGCCACGAAGTCAAGTACTCCATCCGCGATGAGAAGGACCGGGACATCGCCGATGGATTCGTGCCCAAGGTCGCGGACTGGGAAAGCGAGATCGACTGGGCCGACGTGATCGTGTTCGACGACACGCTCGGCCTCGGGGCGATCGCGGCGAGCCTGCGCGCCCGGGGCAAGCACGTGGTGGGCGGCAGCGCCTACACCGATCGGCTCGAGGACGACCGCTCCTTCGGGCAGGAGGAGCTCAAGAAGTCCGGCGTGAACATCCTGCCTTACCGGGAGTTCGACAACTTCGACGAGGCGATCGCGTACGTGAAGGCAAATCCGGAGCGCTACGTCATCAAGCCCTCCGGCGCCGCCGGCAACGTCAAGCGACGCCTGTTCGTCGGCGACGAGGAGGATGGGGAGGACGTGATCCGCGTACTGGAGGCCTACAAGAAATCCTTTCCGGATGAGATCAAGATCTTTCAGCTGCAGCGCCGCGTCACAGGGGTGGAGATCGCGGTCGGAGCGTTTTTCAGCGGCAAGGAGTTCATTTACCCCCTCAATGTGAATTTCGAGCACAAGAAGCTGTTCCCCGGCAACATTGGACCCTCGACCGGCGAGATGGGAACGGCCATGTTCTGGAGCGGGCCGAACCGCCTCTTCAACTCGACGCTGAAGAAGATGGAGTCGCGGCTCGCAGACGAAGGCTACGTCGGCTACATGGATCTCAACTGCATCGTCAACGGCAACGGCATCTACCCGCTCGAGTTCACGGCGCGCTTCGGCTATCCCACGATCAGCATCCAGCAGGAGGGCATGACCACCCCGATCGGCCAGTTCCTGAGCGATCTCGCCGCCGGCGCGAATCCCAAGCTCAAGGTGAAAAGCGGCTTTCAGATCGGAGTGCGTATCGTCGTGTCGCCTTTTCCGTTCGATGACGACGCCACGTTCCTCTCGGTCTCGAAGAATGCGGCCATCCTCTTCAAGAAGGGTATCCCGGAAGAAGTCCATATCGAGGACGTGAAGCAGGTCAACGGACAGTGGTACGTGGCGGGCACCTCGGGTGTGGTGCTGATCGTATGCGGCGTGGGTCAGTCGATGCGCCAGGCTCAGGCGCAAGCCTACTCACGCATCCGCAACATCATGATTCCCGACATGTACTATCGGGACGACATCGGCGAGCGCTGGTTCGAGGATCACGACAAGCTGCACACTTGGGGCTATCTGCGCGAAGTGTGAGTGATCGTGCCAGCCGCTCGACCTGCACAGCAGAGCTTCGATCAGAGCTACTTCCAGCGCTACTATTTCGATCCCCGCACCGCGGTGATCTCGCCCCACGAGGTACGCGCACGAGCGACGTTGATCGCCGCCTTCGTGGAGCACGTCGGACTACCCGTGCGCCGCATCCTGGACGCCGGCTGCGGCACGGGACAGCTGCGCGCTACCCTTCTGCGTCATCTCGAGCGCGCGACCTACACAGGTCTGGACACGAGCGAGTATCTCTGCGCGCGCTACGGATGGCAGTGCGCTCGCATCGAAGACTATCGCGCGGCGCAGCCCTTCGACCTCGTGGTCTGCTACGACGTGCTTCAATACCTGGATGCACGCGGAGCGGCGCGGGCGCTCGCCAATCTCAGCCGCCTGTGCCGCGGGGTTCTCTATTTCAGCGCACTGACGCGCGCCGACTGGCGCCACAACTGTGATCAGCGTCGCACGGACCGCAATGTGCACTTGCGCACGGGAGACTGGTACCGCGCGCGCCTGCGCCGCAGCTTCCGGGAAATCGGCGCAGGCTTCTGGGTGCAGCGCCGCGCACCGCTTGCGATCTGGGAGCTCGAGACACGCGGGTGAGCGACTGCGCACCACCGGCGCCGCGTGCGCCGGCTGTCGCGATTCGGTCTGGGTGAGCTAGCATCGGCAAAGCTCGACGAGGGGTCCGCTCCGTGGCTGCATTCAAAGATCACTTCTCGACGATTGCGACGCAATACGCTGAATTTCGTCCCCTCTACCCACGTGAGCTGTTCGAGTATCTCGCGTCGCTTGCGGTCGCGCGGGATCTGGCCTGGGACTGCGCCTGCGGCAGTGGCCAGGCGACGCTGCCCCTCGCGACGCATTTCGGGCGCGTGCTCGGCACGGATGCGAGCGGCGCGCAGATCGCCGCCGCGGCACCCCACCCGCGCGTGGAATATCGCGTCGCGCCGGCGGAACAGTGCGGGCTCGCGAACGGTTGCGTCGATCTGATCACCGTGGCGCAGGCGTTGCATTGGTTCGAGGTGGAACGCTTCTACGCCGAGGCCGATCGCGTGCTGAGGACCGGCGGCACCCTCGCGGTATGGACCTATGGCGGCATGCGCATGCCCGATGCGGCGCTCGATGAGGAGCTGCTGCGATTCAATCGTGATGTGGTCGGACCCCATTGGCCTGCCGAGCGGCGACTCGTCGACGAGGGCTACCGCACGCTGCCGTTCCCCTACGCAGAGCTCGAATCCCCCGTCTTTCACATGCAACAGCGTTGGGCGCTGACGCGCCTGCTCGGCTACGTGCGCAGCTGGTCGGCCACGCGCCGCTTCATGGCGCACTACGGCACTGATCCTGTGGTGGACCTCGCGCGCAAGCTGCAAGCGCTGTGGGGCGATGACATGGAGGAGCGGCGCATCATCTGGCCGCTGTCGTTGCGCGTGGGACTCAAAGAAGCCGCAGGCCAGAGCCCTGCGCGTGCTGGCGCTGCTCCCTCGGTGTGAGCTCAACGCCCGCCACCGTCGTGCGCTTCAGTGCCGAGGTCGAGTGCCGGCGTGACGAGTCGAGCCCGCTCGGGCTGACGCTCGTCGGGCGCACAGCGGCCGGCGACATCGCACACCTCGCCTTCCTGTGCGCAGCGCCCGCGGAGCTGCCGGCGCAGCTGCCGGCGGCGACTGTCGAATGTCTGGGCCCGCAGCAGTATCGGATCAGCGCTGAAGATCGCAGCTGGCTGATCAGCGCGGCGCGCAGCTACCTGCACCGCGACGTGAGCGCTCAGTTTCGGCACGCGGTACCCGAACGGCAAGCGCCGCTCATGAAACGGCTCTTCTGGCGAGTGGTGCTCGGAGTGGCCGCCCATCCTCTCGGGCGGTGGTGGCTCTCGAGGTTCAGCTGAGCTCGATAGCGCTCGGCACGCCCAGCGAGATGCGACGCGCAGCGATCAGGCTGGCATACGCGGCGGTCTGAATCTGAAAGGCGCGCGACCAGGTGAATTGGCGCAGCACCCGGCTGCGCGCCGCCGCTCCGATAGCGTCGAGATCGCGCTCATAAAGCGCGGCGATCGCCGCCGCCAGGCTCGGGGCGCTCGACGGCTCGGCGAGCATGCCGACGCCCTCGTCGACGAGCTCCGGAATGGCGCCGGCACGCACCGCGACGACGGGGCGCGCGCAGGCCATGGCCTCGAGGATCACCAGACCGAAGGTTTCGCGCGTGCCTGCATGCACGAGCGCATCCGCCGATGCGATCCAGCGCGCGAGCTCCCGGCCATCGCCCCGATACGGAAGCATCGTGACGTTGGGCGCGGGGCGCGCCTCGCGCTCACCGCCGATCAGCACCAGGTGATAGGGGCGGCCGAGAAGCGCGAAGGCCGCCAGCAGCACCGGGACGTTCTTCTCAGCCGCGAAGCGCCCGGCGTACAACAGCACGCGCGTCTGCGGCGGCAGTCCGAGTGTGGCCCGCACGTCGAGCGTGCGCTGCTCCGGACGGAACAGCTCGGTGTCGACTCCCAGCGGCTGATAGATGGCCTGCACCACCCCGAGGCTGCGCAGAAAGGCACACATGATGCGGCTCGGTGCGAACACCGCATCGCAACGCGAATACAACCACCGCAGGTAGCGCTCGAATGCATGCTCGCTCAGGCGCCCGGTGCGTGCGCCGACGATCTGCGGCAAATCCGAGTGATAGAACGCGACCAGCGGAATTCCGCGGTGCTCCGCGACCCGCCACGAGCACCACGCCGGATGAAAGGCATCGCCGACCTCGATGAGATCAGGCTCGAGCCGATCGAGCACACGACTCCAATGGCGCGGATTGAGCGGCAGGCGGTAGTTGAAGGTACCCGGCAGACGCGGTCCGCGCAGAAAGCAGATCGAGCCGCGCTCGATATGCTCGCGGTCGCCGGGGACGAGGATCGAATGCTGCCATGCGGTATGGCGTCGCAGCCATTCGTGCTTAGCCGAGAGATAGCGTTTGACGCCGCCGCTGGTCGGCGAATAAAAGAGCGTGGTGTCAACGAGATGCATGCGGTGTTTCGGGCGCGCTCGCTTCCGGAAGGCCGCTCAGCAACCATCGAGCCCACATTGCACCCGTAACTCAGTTGTCCTGTCAAGCTGGCGGATCGGGCGTGCGCGCGTGGCGTTGCTGCCATACCCGCGCGCGCGATGTCAATAGGTCCCTGGGCTGGCAAAGGGCCACTGCTTGGGCCAATATGGTCCGGGGCAGCGGACGCACACGCGAATAATCAGTACAGCCCGCGCGCGACCGGCCTCATACGAGCTCCGACTTGATCCGAGAGGACGCGTTCATGCCGATCGAGAGCCAACAGGACCCTGCAACCCGGAGCGTGGCCGAAAGCGCACGCGCACCGCTGCGCATGCGCCATGGCAGCTCGAAGATGCTCGAGAGCTACCTCGGGGACATCGAGTACTTGGTGCGTGAACGGCTGTGGGGCGAAGCCGCGCCGCTCGCCCTTGCCCTTCCGCACATCTGCGCCGCTCTCGCTCATCCTGCGATGCAAAGCTCCCGTGAGCAGTTTCTGCACTGGTGCGAGTCGTGGGTGCGGCCACCGCTATCCGATACGACGATGTCGGTACCCACGCCGGAGCAGATCTACGCGCTCGCAAACGAACGCGGCGTCGCCCACGAGATCGAAAGCCGGCCCGGCGTGCCCACGCGGCCGCTGCGTCAGCTGCGCTTGCGGCGTCTGGCGCGTGCGGCACCGATGCGCCGGCAGGTCTCCGCCGCCGATGTGATCGACTGGGACGATGAGCCCGCGCGCGAAGCCTGCATCGCGTTGCTCGAGGGCGTACGCCGCTGGTACAGCGAGTGCGCCGCTCGCGATCCGACGGTGCAGACCAACCTGGCCCGTCTTGCGGTGCTGCGCTAAGGAGAGCCGCGCCCGCAGCGGGCTTGCTGGCCTGACTTCCGCGGCCTCATGCGTGCGGTGAGGCCATTCGCGTCCTGGCTTGTGCCTCTCGCGCAGCGTTTTGCACGGATCGAAGCGCACGAGCGCAAGGCCGTCGCGCTCGCGTTCCTCTGCAACTTCATGCTGCTGGGCAGCTACTACATCTTGCGCCCCGTGCGCGATACCGTGGCCACGGTCTTCGGCGTCGATGAGTTGCAGCTGCTCTTCACTGGCACCTTCGTCGGCACCCTGATCGCTTCGCCGATCTACAGCGCGCTCGCCTCGCGCGTGAAGCTCAAGCGCCTGCTCCCCGGCGTGTTCTGGTTCTGGCTGATCAACGTGCTCCTGTTCGCAGCGCTGTTCCACAGAGCGCCGCAGAACCCCTGGGTCGCCGGCGCTTACTACGTGTGGTTCAGTGTCGTGAATCTGTTCATGATCTCGGTGTTCTGGAGTTTGATGGTCGATCTGTTCACGCCCGGACAGGCCACACGGCTATTCGCGCTGGTAGCGGCCGGCGGCAGTGTCGGCGCGATCGCCGGGCCGCTCGTCACCCGGTTCACCGTGCCGGCCGTGGGTTTGCAGGGACTCCTGTGGGTCGCTGCGGGGGGCTTCCTGCTCGTCATCGGGCTGATTCACCTCTTGATGCGCGAGAAGGAGCGGCTGCGCGCCAGCGGTGCGCTGGTGCAGCACTCGACGTTCGATCATGGGCTCGCCGGTAAGCCTTTCGACGGCTTCCGCGAGCTGATCAACTCAGCCTACACGCGCAACCAAGCGCTGTTCATGCTGCTCATGACGTACGTGAACACGGTGGCGTATTTCTTTCAGACGGATGTCATCGCGAAGTCCTTCAGCGCGGTCACGGACCGTGCCATCGTCATCGCCGACATCGCGCTGACGGTCAACATCTGCTCGGCGCTCATCCTGATATTCGGTCTCGGCCGCATCGTGCAGCGCTTCGGCGTGACCACCGGTCTGCTGCTCAATCCGCTCATCATGCTGGTCGCATTCGTGGCCGTGGCGCTCTCGCCGACCCTGTTCATGATCCAGGCGCTGCAAGTGGTGCGCAGCGTGGCGCAGTACGCCATCGCGCGGCCGAGCCGCGAAATGTGTTTTACCGTGCTGGAGCAGAGCGGGCGTTACAAGGCCAAGAACGTCATCGACACGGCGGTATATCGCTTCGGAGACTTGAGCGCCGCCTGGATCCAGGCGGGTCTGCGCGCCGCGGGGCTGCGCATCGTGGGCTGCTCGGTCGTCGGCTTCGGTGTCTCCCTGTTTTGGGCAGCCGTTGCTTTGCAGCTGGGCAGGCGTTACGAAGTGTTGCGTGCCCGGATGCCGGCGCGCGGGCAACCGCTCGCCTCGCTGACGTAGAGCCGACACGCGGGACAAGCTCTGCAACCCTTGGCTATGATGCCGCTGCCATGAGCGATCAAAGCAAATCATTACTGGCACGGTTTCTCGGCCGTAGCGCGAACATTGATCCCAAGGAGATGCCCGCGGTCATCGCGGCCTTCGTCCTGTTCTTCTTCATCTTCGCCGGTTACTTTGCCGTGCGTCCGGTGCGTGAGACAGCGGGCACGCTTCTCGGCCGCGAGCGTGTGGCGCACTTGTTCCTGGTCACCTGGGTGGCCTCGATCGCCATCGTGCCGATCTACGGTTGGCTGGTCGCACGCGTGCGCCGCTCGGTGCTGTTGCCGTTCATCTACGGCTTCATCGCGCTCGCCCTGGCCGTGGTGGGTCTGGTGCTCAAGTCCTATCCGGAGAACGTGCGCAGCATGCAGTTCTTCTACGTCATGATCAGCGTGCTCAACCTGTTCATGGTGTCGGTGTTCTGGAGCTTTCTGCTCGAACTGTTCAACAAGGAGCAGGCGAAGCGCCTCTTCGGCGTCATTGCGGCGGGTGGCACCGCCGGCGCCCTGGTAGGGCCCGCATTGACCACGCTGCTGGTGAAGCAGATCGGCAATCCGGGCGTGCTTTTCATGGGCGCCGCCATGTTCGTCGTCACCATTCTTTGCCAGCGCACGCTCATCAACATCTGGCGCGGCTCGGGGTCAGGAACGGCTGGCTCAGGCCGGGACGACCGTCCCCTTGGCGGTAATCCTTTCGCCGGCTTCACCGCTTTGGTGAAGTCTCCTTATCTGCTCGGCATCTCCTGCTTCATCGTGTTGCTCGCTACGGCCACGACGTTTCTGTACTTCGAGCAGTTGCGCATCGTGTCGGATACTTTCCACGACAAGGAGACCCGCACGCGGGTGTTCAGCATCATCGACACCGTGGTGCAGACGCTGACGGTGGTGTTTCAGCTGTTTCTGACGGGACGCATCGCACAGCGTGTAGGGGTTATCGCGCTCGTGACTTTCGTGCCGGTGCTGATGGTGCTGGGCTTCATCGGTCTCGCACTCACCGGGACCTTCGCGGTGCTGGTCACCGTGATGGTCTTGCGCCGCGTGGGCGAATACGCCTTCATCCGTCCGGGGCGCGAGATGCTCTTCAGCACCGTCGACAATGAGACGCGCTACAAGGTCAAGAACCTGATCGACGTGACGATCTATCGCGGCGGTGATGCCGTATCGAGTCAGGTGCAGGATGCGCTCGGCAATGCAGGCTGGACTCCGGCGTTCATTGCAGCGCTCGGCGCGGTGCTGGCGGCCGTGTGGGCGCTGGTCGGCGTGTACCTCGGGCGCATGTACAACAAGGATCGGAGCGCGGTAGCCCAAGCGCAGCCGGTTGCGGGACATACGTAACACGCCGCGGCTGCGACGGTCGACACGTCCCGTCGCTCAGGCGACGACTGTGCTTCCCTCGTAGGGTCGCAGCGCGCGCAACCCCGAGACGGCCTCGACCACCTGTGCGGCGCTTGCGAGGCGCTCGGCCGGTGATTTTGCGAGCAGACCGTCGAGCAGCGCCTGCAGATGCTCGTACTGGCGCGGCAGGCGCGGCAACGGCGCGTTCACGTGCTGCTGCAGCACTTCCACGGCCGAGGTGCCGGTGTAGGGCTTACGACCCGTGAGCATCTCGTAGAAGATAATGCCGAGACTGTACAGATCGGTGCGCGCGTCGAGCTCCTCGGCGAGCGCCTGCTCGGGGCTCATGTAGTAGGGCGAGCCGCGCAGCACGCCCTTGCGCGTGCTCTGGACGTTGCCGTGCACGTTGCGTGCGAGGCCGAAATCGATGAGCACCACCTCGTCATTCTCACGCAGCATCACGTTCGGCGGCTTCAGATCGCGATGGAAGACGCCGGCCTGATGCACTACGTCGAGCGCACGCGCGATCAGCTCGAGATAGCGCAGCACATCGGCCTCGATGATGCCACGCTGCAGTCGCGCCTTGAGGTCGCCGCGTGGAAAGTATTCCATCGCGAGATACTCGCGCCCCTGGTGCGAGCCGTAGTCATAGATCGTGACGATGGAGGAGTGGCGGATCGCGGAGATCGCCGCATGCTCGCGCGCCAGGAACTGCCGCTCGTTGGCCTCGTCCGGCTCGCTCTTGCTCACCTTGAGCGCAACGTCGATGCCGAGCGCCGCGCTCGTGGCCAGGTAGACCATCGCCTTCTCGGACTCGCCGATCGACTTGCGGATCGTGTAGCCCGGGATCGGATCGCGCAGCGAGCGCTCGCCGGTCGTCGTGCTGGTGTTCTCGCTGATCGCAGCCTCCGCCCCGCGCAGCTCCACGCGACGCAGCGCGAGCAGCACCGCTGCGCGCAGGCGCTCGGGCGTGATGAGTCGCTTCGGCAGATAGTCCTCGGCGCCAAGCTGCAGAGCGCGCACCGCGCTGAGCTCGTTGCCGCCCTCGGCGATGACGATCACGCCGGGATAGGCCGGCCGGTCGCGCAGCTGGCGCAGCCATTCGAGTCCGGTGGCCTCCGGATCCTCGGGGCCCTCGCCGAAGGCCGCGGCAAGCAGCAGCAGGTCGGCGTCGGCGCGCGTGAGCGTCGCGCCGGTGCGCGCGAAGTGCTCCGTATCAATGGGATTGATCATGCCGTCGGGGAACAGCACGCCCAACTGATGGCGCAGCCACTCACCGTACGCGGTGTCGGCATCGACGATCAGGAGGCGCGCTTTCATTCGCTGAGGAGTGCGGCGCGCGCGTTATTGCGGCGCGAACACCAGGCGCAAGCGCACGCGCTGCTCGACGGCGTGTCCGTCGCGCATGACCGGTCGGTAGCGCCAGCGGCGCACGGCGCGCAGCGCCGCGGCATCGAATACACCGGGCGGTTGCGCGTCCGTGACGATGACGTCGGACACCGACCCGTCGGGCCGCACGGAATACTCCATGCTCACGACGCCTCCGCGCCCGCGCTCTTCCTCGACCTCCGGGTACTCCGGCGGCACGTAGCGCACGCGTTGCAGAGTGCCTTCCGCGACGATGGCCGGCGGCGCCGGCGGTGCCGTGCGCGCGGTCGTGATGCCGCGCTCGACCGCAGCCAGGTCCGTGGCGCTCGCACCAGCAGTGCGCGCCTGGTTGGCCCAGTCCTGAGCCGCCGTGAAATCATTCCTCTGCGTGGCGTTGCGCGCCTCGTTCAGCAGCTGCGCGCTCAGCGCCTCGCGGGCGAGCACCGTGGAGGGGTGGGTCGCATCGGCCGCCTCCAACTGCCCGAGATAGTACTTGGCGCTGTCGTTGGGCGGGTCGACAAGGCGGCCCTGCGTGAGGCGCTGATTGAAGAGATCCGACAGCTTTGCCATCGCGATCGCCTTGGAAGCGATGCGTGTATTGGCGAGCTCGCGCTGCAGACTAGCTATGTCGTCCGCGCTGGCACCCTCCGCGGCTGCAGCCTGGATCCAGCGCTCAGCCTGGGGGATGTTCCCGCCCTGCGTCGCCGCGCGCGCCAGCTCGAGCAAGCGCCGCGTCAGGTCGTGCTGGGCCTTGCGGACCGCCGGATTGTCGGGCTCGAGAGCGACCGCCGAGTCGATGAAGAACTTGGCGCTGCTCTCAGGAGGATCGAGCAAGGAATCGCTGCGCTGGCGACTCTGCGCCTGGCGCAGAAAGCCGTTCACGCGCGCATCGAGGGCAACCTGATCCGGAGCGCGCGCGGCGGCGGCCGGATGTGCCTGCGCGGCCCGAGCACGCTCGCGCTCCTTCTCGATCTGCGCCACGAGAAATTCGACCCGCACGTTGGCGGGGTCGATCGCGCGGGCCGCATTCGTCAGGCGCTCGGCATCGTCCGTACGCTCGGCGAGCAGGGCCTGCTCCGCTGCGGTCAGCAGGCGCTCGAGCACCTGAGCAAGGCCTGCGTGTGCGCGCGCATTCGCCGGGTCGCGTTGCAAGGCCAGGCGGTAGAGATCGGCGGCATTCTCCGCCGGGGGTGCGATGAGGGCGCCGTGCGTCAGCGCCAGATCGGCGCGCGCGAGCAAACGCGCGGTCTCGCCCAGGAGCACCGCCTTACCCGCACCGGCCGCGGAGGTGCTCGCAGGGTGTGTCATCGCGACCTTGCCCCGACTCACCGACACGCCCGGACCTCGCACCATCGCCCAGATGAGCACGCCGAGCGCGCCGATGCTCAACGCGAGGACGGCCGCACGCAGCCGGCGCGACATGGCGCGGCGTGCGGACGCCGATTGCAACTGCAGGGCCGCGAAGTTGCCGGTGGCCGCATGCTCCACGTCGTGGCGCCGCCAGGCTGCATCCACGAACAGCTTCACACGCTGCCCGGATACCGGCTTGTGCAAGAAGCGATAGATCGTGCCCTGCGTGACGTGCGCCGAGAGCAGCGCTTGATCCTCGGGTCCGCCGGCCACGATCAGCACCAGGTCGGGAAACTGGACGCGCAGCCGCAAGGCGAGATCCGCGACATGCGACTTGATTGCGGCCGTGTCGAGAATGGCTACCCCGGCCGGCTCGGCGAGCAGACGCGCGGACAGATCGGCCTCGCTCGTTACGAAGGAGATGGCGTGCTCGGGGGCCACTGCGGAGAGGGTCTGCCGCAGGGAGTCGTCGGAGGTGAGCGCGATGAGCGATTCGCCCGTGCGCAAGTCGAGCTGCGGCGGCTCGCTGCGCGCCGAGAGGCTCAACTGTCCCTGATGCTGTGCACTCTCGGACACTATTGCGACCTTCCGCTACCCTCTGGCCAGCGGCGACTAAGACCCCTGTGGCGAGAGTTTACGACGAGCGCGCGGCGCGCGGAGCACATGTGGCTTGATCCTGTGCATTCTGTGAAGTTGGTCATTGCGGCGACTGCGGCCGCATTGCCTGATCCCGCGGGCGCAGCACCCGCACCGCGGTATTTCGCTGCAGCGAGGTGATGTGCATGGAGCGAGGTTCCGGCCAGAGGCGCGACATACGCGGCCTTCTCAGGTCTGCGGCCGCGAGGATCACTGTCTGCGTGCTGCTCGCCACGCTGCTCGCCGCGAGTGCCTCCCGCTGGTGGTTGGGTGACCTCGCGGTGCACTTTCGCCTGCAATACGCGGCTCTTGCGCTCATCGCTCTCGTTGTTCTCGTTTGGGCGCGCAGCTGGAGCTGGGCTGCGGCCTCGTTGCTCACTCTGATCGTCAATCTCGCCGCCGCGGCATCGATCCTCGGACCGATGCCGGATTTCGTCGCTGCAGGCCACGCGGCTGCCCCCCATCCGACGAACGTCCGCATCGTTGCGCTGAACGTCTTCTACCACAATTCGCAGTACGAGCGCGCGCTCACATTCGTGCGCGCGGCGCGCCCCGACGTGGTCGTGCTCGTGGAGATCACGCCGCAGTGGCGCAGTGCCTTCGAGCGGCTGCGCGCGGCTTATCCGTTTCAGTACTATGCGGCCGCGCCGCGGCCGCTCGCGTTCGGCAGTAGCGAAGTGCGGGGTGCGCTGCTGCTGTCGCGCTGGCCCATCGTGCACGCAGAGCAGCTCGCGCTCGGTCCGACGACCGATCCGGCAGTCACGGCCGTGCTCGCCGTGCAGGGCCGTGACGTGCGCATCATCGGCGTGCACGCGGCATGGCCGCTGGGCCTATCAGTGTCCGGCGAGCGCAATGAGGAGCTCGTCGCGCTCGCCACCCGCGTCCGTTCGGAAACCGAGCCGTGCATTGTCGCGGGCGATTTCAATGTCACCCCGTTCTCGCCGTACTTTCGGCGTTTTCTCGCTGCGAGCGGCCTCGTGTGGGCCGCGCAGGGCGCTGGCTGGCAACCTACCTGGCCGACGTTTCTGCCCCCGGCTGGAATCCAGATCGACCATGTATTCGTCTCGCCGGGGATCCAGGTGCAGAGATTCGCCCGCGGACCGAGCGTCGGATCCGATCACCGCCCGATCCTCGCTGACCTTGTGATCCCGGGGACGCGTGGTCGCTTGTGACGCGCTCGTGGTATATGAAGCTGGGTGCATGAGATGAGTGACACGCCACGGCCCACGAGTGATACGCCACGGCCCACGAGTGATACGCCACAGCTCCGCCGTACCGACAAGCAGATGTCCGATGCGCAGCTGCGCGAGCTCATCGCGCGTGGCTACTGCGGTCGACTCGCGACCGTCGGACCGGGCACGTGGCCCTACGTGGTGCCGCTGCTCTATGTGTTTCTCGACGGGGAGATCTGGGTCCACAACACCCGCGCCACGGGTCATCTACGCGCCAATGTCGAGCAAGCTTCCGCGGTGTGCTTCGAGCTCGATGAGGCGGGGAAAGTATTTCCCTACGGCCGCTTCGAATGCGACACGTCGATCGCCTACCGCAGCGCCGTGATCTTCGGCCATATTCGCATCGTCGAGGAGCGCGCGAAGAAGCAGGCGTTCTTCGAGGCGTTCATGGCGAAGTACGGCGATCCGGCGTGGGTGCGGCCGCGGGGCCTGTTCCCGCGCCTCGATCAGGTCACCGTCTATGCGATCGCGATCGAGCGCATGACGGGCAAGGAGGCGCCGCTGCCGGCGCTCGAGAAGCAGTGGCCGGCACTCGACCGCACCAAGTCACCCGAGGCGCAGACCGATCCGCAAACTTGAGCCGCGCGGACGGAGGCTCACTCGCGCAGCAGCACGAAGCGCGTACCCTGGTACGAGAGAATGACACCGTCTGGTGTGATCGTTTCTACGCGCACTCCCTGCGGCAGAGAATCGCCCTCATGCAGCTTGGCCATGTTCAAGAAGACGAACCGCTGGTCGGGCTGTGCCGCGTAGACGTGCAGGTCGAGGCGTAACGCGGGCAGATTCGCGCCCGGCGCGGCGGCCGCGTCCTGATAGCTCGGTAGCCCGCTCGTGGTCGCCCGGACCACGGCGGAGTCAATCGTGCCTGTGGCCTTGCGGGGCTCGACTGCCGGTGCGAGATCCTCGGCACTCGCATCGGCATCGCCGCGCGGCGCCGTATTGGTGGCTTGCGGTTCGTTAGCTGCAGCCGCGGTAGCGGGCGTCGGTGGTGCGACGGCTGCCGATGCGGTGGCCGAAGATGAGCCGGGGGCCGCGCCAGTCAGCGGTGGACCCGGCAGCGCAGGGGTTGGGGACGTGCTCGGTGCAGCGGGCATGGCCGCGGTCACTGGGCTCGCGGCGGCACCCGCCGAGCGACTGGCACTGCGCAGCAGGAGCCAGCCGACCACCGCGAGATTGACCGCGAGCAACACACCGAGCAGGCCGGCCCAGGGCAGTGAGCGCCCCTTGGGCGGCGCGACTTTCACCTCGAACAAGGCAGGCCCGCTTTGACGCTGCCGCTCGCTCTCCGACTTCTTCAGCGCGTCCAGTATGAACGACATCGCTCAACCGCCGTGGATAGGTTGAACCTGCAGCAGGGGTGAGTTGGGGTCGGCCGTCGCGCCATTCAACACCACCAGAGTCTGCACGCCGGCCACACCATCCACTGTGAGCCGGTGCTTACGTTGAAACTGACGGACCAGCTCGCTGAGCTGCTCGTCGAAGAGATCGCTCGCCGGCTGTGCACTCTTGACTCCATTCAGCTGCTCCAGACTGCGGCGCAGACGTCGCACATCCTCGCCCCGCATGCCGACCGAGAGCGGCTTCGAGGTGTGCGTGTCCGGGCGCCACAGGAGCACGAAGTCGCCGAACCAGTAGTGCGAGAGCTCGAGGATGCCGATCGAGTGGTGACCGCCCAGATCGACCTGCGCCCGCTCATCGTCCAGTGCCGACAGTACCACCTGGTGCGGCATGCCCGCATCGTCGCTGAGCATGAGGATCGCGGGGCGATTGTAGAGCCGCAGCTGCGCGAATGAGCCGCGCTGCACGAAGCACTCGAGCCCCTGCTGCAGAGCCTGTGTGCACGGATCCACGCTGCCGGTGACATAGCGGGCACCCCACAACGTGAACAGCCGGCCGAAAGCACTGTCCGGATCGGTCTCCGCAGCGTGTTGCGCCAGCAGTCGTGCGAGCGTCGGTCCCTGAGAAGCGGCGCCTGCCGAGGTCGGGATCGCATACGCCGCGGAGGTGCTCGGGATCTCGGATGCGGCTCCCGGTGGGGCGAGCATACCCGGCGCGACCCCGTCCCGTTGCACGATGCCCGTGTTGCTCGCCTCGGGCGCGCTTGCGGCTTTCGGCGCTGCCTGTGGGGTTGCAACACTGGGATGGGCGAAAGCCCGAGGCGCGAGCTGCCATGCGGCGATTGCCCCCAGGGTCAGCACGACCGCAGAAGCTGCGATAGCGCTCCACGATACCCACCAGGGCGTGATGCGGCGCCCGAATACTTCCTCCGCGCTGCGTCGCACGGTCGACGTAGTCACCCGGTGACGATCCTGCGTATAGGCACCGAGAAGGGCACGGTCGCAGACCACGTTGATGATACGGGGCACGCCGCCCGATAGCCGGTGCACCTCCGTGAGCGCGTGCGATGTGAAAATGTCCGTCGTGGCCCCCGCGACGCGCAACCGGTGGCGCACGTAGCCGGCGGTCTCCTCGTGCGAGAGCGGCCGCAGGTGGTAGCGGCCGGTGATGCGCTGCGCGAGCTGCCGTAGCTCGTTGCGCCCGAGCAGCTCCCGCAGCTCGGGCTGGCCGATGAGAATGATCTGCAGCAGCTTCTGGGTATTCGTCTCGAGATTGGTGAGCAAGCGCACCTGCTCGAGCACCTCCGGGGCGAGATTCTGGGCCTCGTCCACGACGAGCACGATGCGATTCCCCCTGCTGTGGGCGCGCAGCAGGTAGCGACTGAGGATGTCGACCAGGTCCTTGAGACTGCCCGTCGCGGCGTCCTGCACACCGATGCCGAGCTCCTCACAGATCGTGAGCAGGAACTCGGGTGCGGTCATGCGGGGATTGAGAATGAGCGCGATCTCGGCATTCTTCGGCGTTTGCGCCAGCAGCGAGCGGATCACCGTCGTCTTGCCGGTGCCCACCTCCCCGGTGAGCTGCACGAAACCGCCCGCCTCGTTGATTCCGTACAGCAGATGCGCCAGCGCTTCGGAATGGCGGGCGCTCAAGTACAGGTAGCGCGGATCGGGGGTGATCGCGAACGGCTTCTCGTTCAGGCCGAAAAAGGACAGATACATACGCCAATGTTACTTAATGCTTGTGGCGCGCCGGAGTGCATGCATCCCAAAGCGCCCGTGAATCGCGTCCACCGCCAGGTCCAGGGAGGGCCGGTGCGCCTCGAAGAGCCCCAGCTGCGTTGCCGGGCCCAACTCGCTTAAGGCAACCCCCAGCAGCCGAAGTTTCGCCCCCGGGTGGGTGCCGAGCCACTCGGCGAGGAGCTTGGCGGTGACCCCGCCGACCGTGCGCCGATCCTGGGTAGGGGGCGCCACGGCACGCTGGCGGCTGAACGTGGCGAAGTCGTCACGGCGAATCTTAACCCCGACGCACCCCGCCGCCAGCCCGCGCCTTCTGAGACGCTCGCAGGCGAGATCCGCGAGTCGGGAGAGCTCGCCCTGCAGCGCCCGGGCATCGGCGATATCGCTCGCGAAAGTGTCCTCCGCACTGATCGAGCGCTCGGTGCGGTCCGGCTCGACCGGGCGATCGTCGATGCCGCTCGCCCGCTCCCTGAGCCGCTCGGTGTAGCGGCCGAAAAGCGGCCGCAGCAGGCTGTCCGGAGCACTGCGCAGCTCGCCGAGCGTCGCGATGCCGAGCGCCTCGACCCGCGCGCCCGCCTTGCGCCCGAGCCCGGGCAGCCTCCGCACCGATAACGGATCGAGGGTCTTGCGGACAGTGTCCGGCGTCACGAGTGTCAGTCCGTCGGGCTTGTGCAGATCAGAGGCGATCTTTGCGATCAGCTTGTTGGGTGCCACACCGACGGAGGCCGTGAGACCTGTCGCCGCGGCGATCCGTGCCTTGATCGCTGCCGCAATATCTGCGGCGGGCTGTGAGCTCGCCGTGACATCCAGAAACGCCTCATCGAGCGACAGGCCCTGCACCAAGGGCGTGAAGGCCGTGAAGATGTCGAAGATCCGTCCGGAGACCTCCTGGTAACGCTGCATGCGCGGCTGCACGCATAGGGCGTGCGGACACAAGCGCAGGGCGCTCGCCATGGGCATGGCGGAGTGCACCCCGAACTTGCGCACTTCATAGCTCGCCGCCGCGACCACGCCCCGGCCGCGTGTGCTGCCGACGATGACCGGTTTGCCAGCGAGCCGCGGATCATCATGCTGCTCGACGGATGCGTAGAACGCATCCATGTCGACGTGCAGGATCGCGCGCTCGCGCCCGCTCATTCGGTCACGTGGATGGTGATCTTCTTCGATACGAGCGGTGGGCTGTGGGGCACGTGATTCTCGTCACCGAGCACGAGCTGCAGCGTATGCGTGCCGGCAGGCAAGGTGAGCGTGGCCTCCGTCTGTCCCTTGCCGAAATGACGCACGTTGTCGGTGACCGGCAGGGGTTGCGTCAGATCGGCGGGGACCGCGGTGTCGATGAGCAGATGGTGATGTCCGGTGTTCTCGAACTTCACTCCCGCCGGCGCAATACCCATGCCCTTCAGTCCGAAGCGCACGGTGACGGGATTCTTCACAGTGGCGCCGTCGCGCGGGCTGATGATGTACACCTCGGCGCCCTTCGGCCAGTAGGCGGCGTCCGCGGCCCAGGCCAGCGACGCTGCGATGAGAACCACGGCGAATGCCAGTACACGCATGGGAGCTCCTTTTTTTGAGCGTTCGAGTTTTGAGGCTTCGAGTGCAGGGCAACACATAAGCTTAGTGCCAGGGCCGATCCCGGCCTAGTCCCCTACGGCGTCGCCGGTGCCCGCCCCGCTCAGGCGGCGTGGATGCTCGAAAGGGCAGTGGGTCCCTGCTCCGTGGGCGCTACATCCCGCGCTGCGAGCTCGTGCGAGGCGAAATCGTCGACGTGAATGAGGTCCATCACCTTGCGATCGTACTCGCGCAGCAGTGCGGCCTCCTTCTCCGCGACGATTCCCGCGGCGAGCGCCTGCTGGATGCGGCCCGGCAGGTCGAGTGCGGTGACTTTGCCGGTGCGCACGCCCTCGACGCGGATGCGTTGCTCGATCGGCTCGGCCGCCGTTGCGAGCGTCAGCGCCTCCTGGAGCAGCCCGAGCGCATTGCTCGGCTCCAGTGTGGTGTAGGCAAAACGGCAGAGGCGCTCGCGGGCGGCGGTCGCGCTCGTCATGAGCCCGGCTACCTGGCGCGCCAGCCGATCGGACGGTGCGAAGTAGGTGAGGCCGCGCGGAAAGATCAGCAAGCGCATCAGACCGGCGAGCGTGCGGTTCGGGAAATTGCGCAGAAAACCGTGCAACTGGTCCTGTGCGTGATAGAGCAGATGGCGGCATGCCCATTCGATGAGCGGCAGGTCCTCCTGCGGTTGATCCTCGTCGTTGTAGTGCTTGAGGACCATGGAGGCGAGATACATGCACGAGAGCACATCGCCCAGTCGCGCGGACAGGCTCTCCTTCTTCTTCAAGTAGCCGCCCAAGGTCAGCATGGCGATGTCGACGGCAAACGCGAACGAGGCGCTGAAGCGCTCGATGTGTTGAAAGTAGCGCCGCGTGGGTCCGTGGTCGGGCACGCTCTGAAAGCGCGCAAACGTCAGCGCCATCAGGAACGAGCGCACCGCGTTCGAGACGGCGAAGCCCACGTGCGCGAACAGCGCGGCGTCGAAATCGTCCACGCCCTTGCGCCGGTCAGGATCGCGCGCCGCGTTCATCTCCCGCAGCACGTACGGATGGCAGCGGATGGCACCCTGTCCGAAGATGATGAGGCTGCGCGTGAGGATGTTCGCGCCCTCGACCGTGATCGCGATAGGCACGCTCTCGTAGCCACGCGCCAGGTAGTTGCGCGGGCCCATGCAGATGGCCTTGCCGCCGTGCACATCCATCGCATCGTTGGCGATCTGGCGGCCCATCTCCGTCACGTGATACTTGAGCATCGCGGAGGGGACCGACGGTTTTTCGCCGCCATCGATCGCACCGGCGGTCACCGAGCGGGCCGCATCCATGATGTATGTGAGCCCAGCCATGCGTGCGATGACGGCCTGGATCCCCTCGAAGCGCCCGACCGGAGCATTGAACTGCCGCCGCACGCGGGCATACGCCCCGGTTGCCCAGATCGCCGCCTTGGCGCCGCCGGTTGCGTTGGAAGGCAGCGAGATGCAGCGTCCGACCGAGAGCTGCTCGACGAGCATTCGCCAGCCCTGGCCCGCCATGCGCGCACCGCCGATGATCGCATCGAGCGGCACGAACACATCCTTGCCCTCAATGGGCCCGTTCTGAAACGGAATGTTGAGCGGAAAATGACGCCGTCCGATGCTGACCCCAGGAGTTGCACGCGGGATCAGCGCACAGGTGATGCCGAGGTCCGCTCGCTCACCGAGCAGGTGGTCGGGATCGAAGAGGCGGAACGCCAGGCCGATGACGGTCGCGACCGGCGCGAGGGTGATATAGCGCTTGGAGAAGTTGAGCCGAATGCCGACCACCTCGCGTCCCTGCCACGAGCCGAGGCAGAGCACGCCGGTATCGGGTATGGACGCGGCGTCGGAGCCTGCGCGCGGACCCGTGAGTGCGAAGCACGGGATCTCCTCTCCGCGCGCGAGCCGCGGCAGGTAATAGTTCTTCTGCTCTTCGGTGCCGTAGTGGTTGAGCAGCTCCGCCGGCCCGAGGGAGTTGGGCACGGCAACGGTCGATGAGGCGGTGGTGCTGCGGCTCGCGAGCTTCGCGAGCACACACGAGTGGGCATACGCGGAGAACTCGAGGCCGCCATAGTGCTTCGGAATGATCATCGCGAAGAAGCCGCGCGTGATCAGGAAATCCCACACCTCCGGCGGCATGTCTAAGCGGCGGTGTGTGATGTCCCAATCATCGAGCATGCGGCAGAGCTGCTCACAGGGCCCGTCCAGAAAGGCCTGCTCCTCTGCCGAGAGCGCCGGCGGCCTCGCGGCGAGCAGTCGGTCCCAGCGCGGCGCGCCCGTGAAGAGCTCCCCGTCCCACCATACGGTGCCGGCCTCGAGCGCCTCCTTTTCGGTGGCCGACATCGAGGGCAGCAGGCGCAGATACGACCTCATGAACGGGCGCGTGATGAGCAGCTTGCGCAGCGGACGCACGTTGCAGGCCCACATGAGCGCGAGCATGACCCAGAGAAAGCCCTTCCAGAGCGGCGCGGGTGCGCCGACGTACGTGTAGGTGACGAGCAGCACCGTGAACGTGGTCGACCATGCGAGCAGGCTCAGGCGCTTGTAGGCGAGGAACAGCACGGCGGCGATCAGCAGCAGCGTAACGATGCCGCCGGCCTGGGTAGCAGCGTAGACCGCCGCGGCGAGCAGAAGCAGTGTCAGGATCGCGCCCAGCATCGGCGGGTCAGCCCAGCAGCTCCTTGATGCCGTCGCGTTCCTCGCGCAGCTCGGCGAGCGTCGTCTGCATGCGCGTGCAACTGAATTCGTCGATGCCGAGGCCCTGCACGATCTCGTAATCCCCGCCACGACAGACGACCGGATAGGAATAGACGACACCCTCGGGGATGCCGTAGCTGCCATCCGCGGGCACGGCCATGCTCACCCAGTCTCCCTCGGGCGTCCCTCTCACCCAATCACGGACGTGGTCGATGATGGCCGAGGCGGCTGACGCAGCTGACGAGGAGCCGCGGGCCTTGATGACAGCCGCGCCGCGCTGCTGGACGGTCGGAATGAAGCTCTCCTCGAGCCATTTGCGCCCCACCAGCTGGCTCGCCGGCCGGCCCTCCACCAGGCAATGACTCACGTCGGGATACTGAGTCGCGGAGTGGTTCCCCCAGATGATCATGCGGCGGATGCCAGAGACGTGCGTGCCGGTCTTGCGCGAGAGCTGTGCCAGTGCGCGATTGTGATCCAGGCGCGTCATCGCGGTGAAGTTGCGCGCGTTGAGCCCCCCCGCGTTGGCGCGCGCGATCAGAGCGTTGGTGTTGGCCGGGTTGCCGACCACGAGCACCTTCACGTTGCGGTCGGCGAGCTCTGCGAGTGCCTTGCCCTGAGCCGAAAAGATCTGCGCGTTCGCGAGCAGCAGGTCCTTGCGCTCCATCCCGGGCCCGCGCGGTCGGGCACCGACCAGCAATGCAACATGACAATCACTGAAGGCGGTGCGCGCATCATCGGTGGCCGTGATCTGCTTGAGAAGCGGAAAGGCGCAGTCCTCGAGCTCCATGACGATGCCCTGCAGCCCGGGAAGTGCCGGCGTGATCTCCAACAGGCGCAGGTTGAGCGGCTGATCGGCGCCGAGCATGGCGCCGGATGCCACGCGAAAGGCGAGCGCATAGCCGATATGCCCGGCGGCGCCCGTGATCGCGACGTTGAGAGCTTGCTTCATGAGGAGCTCCGCACCCGAAGCGGATGACTCTACGCGCCTCGTCCCCTGCAAGAAACTGGGCCCAGATCCGGGCCGCCTGGAGGCTGCTTCGAGTCGCTTCGAGCCCTGGGCCCCTTCCACGGACCCCAGCAGCCCTTTTTTACTGTAGGGGCTTGACACAAGACTAGTGGTGTAGTTATATATAACACCATAGCTGGATGGTACTGGGATCATCCACCGAACGAAGGAGAGACGACCATGATGACCATGACGAGCGTGCAGAACCAGGCCATGAAGATCGTGATCTGTGCAGCCGCCGCGCTGGCACTCAACGCCGTGCTGGCCTGGGGTGCGGTCAAGAGCACCGCTGAAGTCGCCCCGGTCCGCCACTGGATCACGATGGCGCAGTACATGGAGCAGACCGGGCGTGTGGCCACGAGCGCGTATACACATGCTAACGGGTCTACGACCGCTGCTCTGGTAGAGTAGTCCGCTAATTGCCCCTAACGGAGCGCGACGGAGACTCGATGGACCCGCAGTGGGATGACAGCCTGCCGATCTATCGGCAATTGCGGGACCGAGTCGTGGCGATGATCCTCGAGGGTGTCCTGAGGGAGGGCGACGCGCTGCCCTCCGTCAGGAGCGTCGCGGCGGAGTTTCGCTTGAATCCGCTCACGGTGCTCAAGGGGTATCAGCAACTCGTCGACGAACGCCTGGTGGAAAAGCGTCGCGGACGCGGCATGTTCGTGAGTACGGGGGCTCGATCTGCGCTGATGAAGGACGAGCGGCAGCGCTTTCTGACCGAGGAGTGGCCGCGCGTGCACGCGACCATTCAAAGACTTGGACTGTCAGCCACGGAGCTGCTGCAGGCGCCGATCCCGGCGCCGGCAACGCCGTGGCCGACCAACGCGGAACCGGATCATGACGATAGTGATTGAAGCGCGCGGCCTCGCGAAATCTTACGGCAGCACGCGCGCACTCGATGGCGTCAGCTTCAGCGTCGAATCGGGTCGCATCCTTGGGATCATTGGCCCGAACGGCGCAGGCAAGACGACGGCGCTCAAAGCGATGCTCGGGCTCACGCATTTTGATGGCGAGCTGAGCGTGCTCGGACGCAATCCGCGCACGGAGCGCGACCTCTTGATGCGCGAGGTGTGCTTCATCGCCGACGTAGCCGTTCTGCCCAAGTGGCTGCGAGTGCGCCAAGCTCTGGACTTCGTCGCCGGCGTGCATCCGCGCTTCGATCGCGCGCGCGCCGCAGACTTCTTGAGCCATACCGACATCCGCCTGTCGAGCCGAGTGCGCGAGCTGTCGAAAGGCATGGTGACGCAGCTGCACCTCGCGCTCATCCTCGCCATCGATGCCCGGCTCCTGGTGCTCGACGAGCCGACGCTCGGACTCGATCTGCTCTATCGGCGTCAGTTCTACGACACGCTGCTCAACGACTACTTCGACAAGGAGCGCACCATCCTGCTGACGACGCACCAGGTCGAGGAGATCGAGAATCTGCTCACCGACGTGATCTTCCTGAGTCACGGGCGCATTGCGCTCGCGAGTCCCGTCGAGGCGATCGCGGCGCGCTACATGCAGCTCACCGTCGCGCCCGAGCAGGCGCCACGCGTACGCGAGCTCAAGCCTTTCTACGAGCGTGAGGTCTTCGGCCGGGTGGCGATGTTCTTCGAGGGCCGCACGAGCAGTGAGCTTTCCCCGTACGGCGATGTACGCACGCCCTCCATCGCGGATCTGTTCGTCGCCAGGATGCAAGGCCAGCCGCAGGTGATCGCGGCGGCAGCGGCCGCTGCCGGCCCCGAGGCGCAGCCGCTCGCGGGTGGGCAATCATGAACGCAAGCGTGCACGATCCGGCGCTCGAGCCCGGCACGACCTCGAGCGCTCACTCCGCGCAGTGGCCCATGTTGACCTTGGTGCGGCGCGAGTTCTGGGAGCACCGCGCGCTCTGGCTCGCGCCGCTGTGCATCGCCGTGCTGCTGTTCGTGGGCGCGGCGATCGGCCACTTCGATTTCCGGGGCCTGCATCTGCGCGCGGACACCTTGGAGGCGTTGCCCGTCGATACCCAGCGCGCGCTGTTCGGCGGTGCGGTGTGGGCGTTCTCCGCCCCCGAATACCTCGCCATGTCCATCGTGCTGTGGTTCTACGCCAGCGACAGCCTGTACGCCGAGCGCCGCGACCGCAGCATTCTGTTCTGGAAATCGATGCCCGTTTCGGATGCGCAGGTCGTCATCTCGAAGCTGCTCGTCGCCATGGTGGTCGTACCCCTCGGAGTGTGGCTGTTCAATATCGTCATCGGGCTCGTGATCTCCGGCATCTGGGAGATCCGCGCCCTGACGGGCTCGATCTCCGGGCTCTTCTGGGACACCGCGACGTGGCTGCGTGTTCAGGGCGTGCTGCTCGTCACCACGGTCGTTGCCTCGCTTTGGTACGCGCCGCTCACCGCTTATCTGCTGCTGGTCTCGTCCTGGGCGCGGCGTAACGTCTTTCTGTGGGTCGTGCTGCCACCGCTGGTCGCGGTGCTGCTCGAGCGGCTCGTCTTCGGCACGCACCATGTGTGGACCGTGATCGTGTATCGGCTGGGAGGGGTGTGGCGCACCTTCAGGGTCGGCAGGCTTTTCAGCGACGTCTCCCTCGGGCCTCACCACGACCAACTGCCTTCCTGGAAGAGCATCCTGGGGGCAGTCAATCCGCTGCCGGTCTTCGGGAACATCGACCTGTGGCTCGGGCTCGCTTTGGCCGCGGTCTTCGTCTACGGTGCGATTCGCATCCGTCGGTATCGCGACGACAGTTGAGCGACAACCCGCGTGTATCTTTCCGCGCTGCGGAATGCCGATCGTCTCGAGCTCGATCTGATTGGCCAGTGGCGCGTCCGCAATCTCGTCGAACTGGAGCGTGAGCTTGCCCAGACGCCGCTCGACGGCGCGCACGAGATCGTCATCGGTACACAGCATCTCGAGGCGCTCGATCTTTCCGGCAGCTGGGCGCTGCGCGAATTCCTCAAGCGCGCACGCGGGAGCGGCGTGCCGGTCCGCTTTCGCGAGCAGCCGCCTGAGCAGCTGCATCTGATCGACGAGACGCTCGGCGAGGCTCCGGCAGAGCGTCCGCCGCCGCCGCCGGATGAGCTGGCTCTGTTCGAGGAGCCGGTCGAAGCACTGGGCCGGCGCGTCGTGCGCGGCGCGCACGACGTGATGAGTGGACTCGCATTTCTCGGACGGCTCGCGAGCACCGCACTCGGCGTGCTCATCGGGCAGCGCCGCCTGCGGCCGACCGCCATCGCGCGCCACGTCTATGACACCGGCATCACCGCCTTGCCGATTGTCTCCCTGATCGCCTTCCTGATCAGCGTCATCATCGCCTACATGAGCGCCCAGCAGCTGCAGAAGTTCGGCGCCGAGATATTCGTGGTCGATCTGGTGACGATCGGCGTGTTACGCGAGCTCGCCGTGCTGTTGACTGCCATCATTCTCGCGGGCCGCTCCGGCAGCGCCTTCGCCGCCGAGATCGGTGCCATGCAGCTCAACGAGGAAGTCGATGCCTTGTCCGCCATGGGCGTGGATCCGTTCGAGGCGTTGGTGCTGCCGCGCCTCGCGGGACTCACGATCGCGCTACCGCTGCTCACCGTTGTGGCCGACGTGATCGGGCTCACCGGCGGAGCATTGCTGTGCCGCTTCCTCCTCGAAATTCCACTGCCTCAGTATCTGAGCCGCGTCAACGAATCGATCGCCCCCACGACGTTCTGGGTGGGCATCATCAAGGCACCGGTATTCGCCATTCTGATCGGGCTTGCGGGCACCTATCGCGGCATGCAGGTGCAGGGCTCCTCGCGCGAGCTCGGGCGACTCACGACCGTGGCCGTGGTGCAGGCGATCTTCCTGGTGATTTTTGCCGACGCGCTGTTCGCCGTGCTGTTCCTGGAGCTCGACATTTGATCTATCCCGTCGTGGAGGTGCGCGGGCTCGTCAACCGTTACGGCAGCCAGGTCGTGCACGACGGACTCGACATGGACGTTTCGGCCGGCGAGATCTTCGGGGTGGTCGGCGCCTCGGGTGCGGGCAAGTCCGTGCTGCTGCGCTCGATTCTGGGCCTGAATCGCCCGCAGGCAGGTAGCGTGCGCCTGTACGGCCGCGATCTCACGCGGCTCTCGCCGCGCCAGCTGCACGCCGTGAAGGCCGACTACGGCGTCACCTTTCAGCAGGGCGCGCTGGTGAGCTCACTCGATGTGCTGCAGAACGTGCAGCTGCCGATGATCGAGCATCTGCGCCTGCCGCAGAGGGAACTCCAGGAGCTCGGCATGCTGAAAGTGCGCATGGTGGGTCTGCCGGAGGACTCCGCCGCGAAATTCCCGGCGCAGCTCTCGGGCGGCATGGTCAAGCGGGCGGCGCTCGCGCGCGCCCTCGCGCTCGATCCGCGACTGCTGCTGCTCGATGAGCCGACCTCGGGACTCGATCCGTTGAGCGCCGCAGCATTCGACGAGCTGCTACTTTATTTGCACAAGTACCTGCACCTGACGGTGGTGATGATCACGCACGATCTGGACACTATCTTCCGTACCTGCAATCGTGTCGGTGTGATCGTGGACAAGCACATGATCAGCGACACGCTCGAGCGCATCGTCGATAATCCGCACCCGTGGATCCAAGCATATTTTCACGGTGCACGCGCCGAGGCCCGCAGGCCGCGGCGGGCTAGCTCGGACAGTCCTCGCTCGCAGACGCACCCCGAACATGGAACGTGAGGCCAACTACGCGGCGGTCGGTGCTTTCGTGCTGCTGGTCGTCGCGATGGCGGCGCTGTTCATCTACTGGTACTCGGACAGCGGCGAGCACCGCCACTACACGCGTTACGAGATCTACTTCGACGGCAGCGTCAGCGGCCTCACGCGCGGCGGCTCGGTGCGCTACCTGGGCGTGGATATCGGTCGGGTGATGCAAATGCGGGTCGATCCGCGCAACGCAGGGCGCGTGCAGATCATCGTCGATATCGATTCCTCCACCCCGATCACGGCGCATACCGCCGCCGAGCTCGCCCTGCAGGGAGTCACCGGCGTGCTCTACATCGATCTGATGCAGAGCGTGCCGGCCGGGCGTCTGCTGCCGAACGTGCCGAGCGAGGAGTACCCGGTGATCCGCTCGGCGCATTCGGACTTCGATGTGCTGATCTCGGGGTTGCCCGAGATCGTCGCCGTCGCGAGCGTCACCCTGGAACGGGTCGATCGTGTGCTGAGCGATGCGAACCTTGCAGCGCTGTCGCGCTCGATCGGTAACCTGGATCGCGCGAGCGCCGCACTGCCGGACACGCTGCGCGAGATGCGCGCGCTCCTCGCCGATGTGCGCGGGACGAGCGACGAGCTGCGCGCGACCGCGGCGAGCGTGCACGCCATCACGCAGGAATCAGGTCCGCGGCTGTCAAGCGCCGTCGACCACATGAGCGCTGTCGCGACTCACCTGGCCGATGCGACCGCGAGACTCGATCGACTCATCGCCGAGAACAGCGCCGATGTGCGCTCCTTCACGCGCGACAGCCTGCCCGAGCTCGAGCGATTCCTGCACGATGGCCGGGATGCGACCGCGGAGATTCGCGATCTCGCCCACAGCCTGCGCGAGAATCCCTCCGCGCTCCTCTATCAGCCGCCACCGCAGGGTGTCCGGGTGCCGCCGTGAAGAGAGCCCTCGCCGGCGTGCTGGCCGGCACTCTCGCCGCCTGCTCGGGCGGGCTGCACAGCAGCGCGCCGGCGGAGCAGGTCTACGTGCTGCGTGCGCCGCCGCCCGCGGAGCAGAGCACGGCGAGCGGCGCGCACCTGCGCCTGCGCGTGCTGCGGCCACTCGCCGCTCCGGGGCTCGGCAGCGATCGCATCGCGCTGGTGACGTCCGGAAATCGGCTCGATTTCTTTGCCGCCAGCCGCTGGGCGGGGCCGCTGCCGGACATGGTGCAAGCGCTGGCGGTCGAGACCTTCGCCGGCTCCGGCGTCTGGGGCCTCGTCGAGGACTCGCGCGGCGCACTCGCGGAGGACTATCTCCTGCAGCTCACCATCCGCCGCTTCGAGGCAGATTACACGCAGCATCCTGAGCTACCGACGGTGCACGTCGCGCTCGATTGCGTGCTCGCACGGCGCGACGATCGGGCCGTGGTCGCGAGCTTCCCCGCCGAGAGCACGCAGGACGTCATGCAGAATCGGGTCGGCAACATCGTGGCGGCATTCGAGCAGACCCTGGATGCGACGCTCGCCGACGCGGCACAGCGCGCCGCTACGGTGGTCAGAAGCGCGAAAAGCCCAACTCCTCCATGATGCGGTAGCGCCAGTAGCTGAGCTGAGAGGAATCGGCGAACACCGCCACGTCGGTCGTGTATTCGGTACCGAGCGGCGCGCGATTGCTCCATAGCGCATCGAAGTACGTCAGTGCCTGCTCGGCGAGCGGCGCACCGCGTGCGGCTTCCACGGCGACGTTCGCGACCAGATCGTAGTCATCGAGGCTGCGGCGCGTGAGGCTCGCCGACCCTGCGGTGAACCACACGTCGTGCAGGCCGTGCACGACTGCGAGCGCTGTGTGAAAGCGCTCGCCATGCGTGCGATACCAGCGCACGCGAATGCCCCCATCGCTGGCAGCCACGAGCTCGCTTGCCGCCGGCTGATTGGGTACGCCGGAGAGGGGACGGCCGAACGCGGCCGCGTTGGGATCGAGAATCAGGCGCACCGCCGCCCCGCGGCGGCTCGCCGCGAGCAGTGCATCGATGACGGGGCGATCCGATAGATACAGCACCGCGATGTCGATCGTCGTGCCTGCTCCGGCAGCATCCACATGCTCGAGCAGTGCATCGCGAATCGCGCCCTCGGTGAGTACCTGCACGCGCACGGCGGCGGTGCCCGGGGCACGCTCCGCGCCGTCCACAGCGTCTTGCCGCTCCGTCGCGGCGGCAACACCTGCACCGATGCGCGGCGCATCGGCACCTTCCCAGCCCGAGAAGCGCGCGATCGCGAGCTCGCTCGCAATGAGCGGCGCGAGCACGGGCCCCGAGACCTCCACCGCGAGCGCCGAATCGACGCTGCCGTCATCACCTTGACTGGCCGAGGAGAGCATGCCGGTGATGCGGCCTGCACCGTCGTCGGCGATGATGAGGTTGCGACGGTTGGCCTTGAAGTTAGCGAAGCGCGCCCACGCCGCCAGGCGCCCGGATTCGCCGGCGCTGCCGCTCCACCAGCGCATGGTGATGCGCCACAGGCTCGAATACAGGAAGTTGGAGTCGCGCAGCGCATCGAGGTCCGTGACCACGACATCGATGCCGGCTGCCCTGAGCAACGCCAGATTCTGCGAGGGCTTGCGACCGTATGCGTCGCTGCCGGGGTCCGTGATCAGCAGCACGCGCAAGGCGGGAACGGCGCTCTTGCGTGCGATCAGTGCATCGCGCAGCTGCAGCGCCCGCGGGCGCAACGGCAGCGCGCTCGCCGCGGGGGGATACGGCCCGCGATCCTGCGCGGCGACGAGTCGTGCCTGCGCTGCTTCGCGCGCGCTCACGAGGACGTAGTCGACTACGATGAATTCGCGCGCCGCGCCGATGACCCGCAGCGTCTCGTCGAAGATCGCCTGGTTCACGATCGGCCGGCCGTAGGCATCCGCGGCCGTCACATCCGCCATGATCTTCACGGCATTCGGCGCTGCGACGTAGGAGGCGCTCGCGACCCGCGTACCGGGCGCGAGGGGCTTGTGCGTTTGCCAGTAGGCCGTGCCGAGCCACACGGCGGATGCCACGAGGAGCAAGATGCGGCCGCGCCAGCGACCGTGCGGCGGCTGCCGCGTCTCGACCTCCGAGGTTATCACGCCCGTTTGCTGGTGAGTGCCTCGGCGGGCAGCAGGTGCGCGAACGGCGGAGTGCCTGCGGCCTGACGCGCGAGCAGGGCGAGCAGCTCCTCGGCCGTACAGGGCTCACCGAAGAGCTTGCCCTGGGCAAAGTGACAATGATGGCCGCGCAGGAACTCCAGGTGTCGCTGCGTCTCTACGCCCTCGGCGACGACTTCCATGCCGAGACTGCGGCCCATGTCGATGATCGTGCGCACGATGGTCGCATCCCCGGCATCTTCGTCCACGTCGCGCACGAATGACTGATCGATCTTCAGCGTCCCGATGGGGAACTGCTGCAGCGCCGAGAGCGATGAGTAGCCGGTGCCGAAGTCGTCGATCGACAAGTGCAGGCCCATCGCATATAGCTCGTCGAGGAGGCGCACGGTGCGCTGCGCGTCGGCCATCAGCGTCGTCTCGGTGATCTCGAGCTCGAACGCCGTGGGAGAAAGCCCATGACGGCGGAACACCGAGCGGCAGCGCAGGATGAAGCTCGCCTGGCGCAGTTGCTTCAGCGACAGATTGAGCGAGATGCGTCCGGGGTCGGCCACTTGCGTGAGCAGCGTGCTGTAATCGAGGCAGACGCGGTTCAGCACCCACTCGCCGATATCCAGGATGAGGCTAGTCTCCTCGGCGAGCGGGATGAAGCGTCCCGGCGGAATGTCGCCGTGACCTGGAAGCCGCCAGCGCAGCAGCGCTTCGGCACCGATCACGCGGCCATTGCGCAGGTCCACCTTGGGCTGATAGCGGATCACGAGCTCGTCGCGCTCGAGCGCGCGACGCAGCTTGCTCCTCAGCATCAGCCGCTCCACTGCCGCAGCGTTCATCTCGGGCGAGTAGAAGGCGAAGGTGTTGCCGCCGTTCTGCTTGGAGTAGTACATCGCCGCATCCGCGTTGCGGATCAGATCGATCACGTTCTCCGCATCGCGCGGACAGAATGCAATGCCGATGCTCGCGGTGAGAAACACCTCGTGCTGATTCAGCTGGAACGCGCGGCTCACCTCGGTGAGGATCGAGCGCGCCAGATGCGCGACCGGGCCACGATTGTCGGCGTCCGCCGGTAGGCCCTCGATGAAGAGCGCGAATTCATCACCGGCCAGGCGCCCGAGGCTAGTGCCGTGCGGCAGCGCACGGCCGAGCCGCTCGGCGAGCACCTCCAGCACGCGATCACCCGCGCCGTGACCGAAGGTGTCGTTGACCTCCTTGAAGCGATCCATGTCGAGGTACAGCAGCGCCACCGCGTGGCTGCTGCGCAGGCCGCGGGCGATGGCCTGCTGCAGCAGGTGCTGAAACTGCATGCGGTTCGGCACCCGCGTCAGGGCATCGTAGCGGGCGAGATAGCGTATGCGGCGCTCGGCGCGCTTGCGGTCGGTGATGTTGCGCGCGACGAAGATGGTGCCCTGAAATTGCGGATCATCGCTCGGGATGTGCGAACCGGTGAGCGACACGGGAATGGTCTGCCCCTGCCGCGTGCGCACCACGGTCTCGCACGTGTCGTGTGCCGCCTGCTGCAGATCGAAGCTCCCGCGCTCGCGCTCCTCGAGGAAGGCGAGGATGGTCTTGCCGAGAATCTCCTCCTCGGCGAGCCCGAGCAGCTTGCAGGCGGCTTGATTGGCGACTTTGACGACGCCGTCGGGGGAGGTCACGAACACGGCGTCCGTCATGCCGTTCAGCACGCCGTTCAGATAGTTCTTGGTGATGGTCGTCTGCCGCAGCTTGTGCCGCATCCGCTCCAGCGCCTGCTGCAGCTTGCCGATCTCGTCGCGGCGCGCGACATCGAGCGGGCGCGTGTAATCGCCCTGGCCGATGCGCTCGGCGCTTTTGATGAGCGCGACGATGGGTTGCTCGAGCCGCCGCCCGGCGCGCCACGCCAGGGCCGCACCGACGAGGCCGCCGCAGGCGGCGATGCCGCCCGCGATCAAGAGCGTGGTGCGAAAATTCTCGATCTCGTTGTGCAGCCAGCCGTAGAGGCCCACGATGACGAGCGCAGGGAGCAGCACCGCGAGGAACGCGGTGGCTGCGTACTTCAATTTCAAACTGGCGGCGCTCACATTCAAGACCGCCGGCCGCATGTGAGCCGAGCGGCATACCCCTTTGCTTGTCTTTTCGATATTACGCGCCCCGGGGCGGCGAGGCCACCGCAGATTGAGTCGCTTCACAGTGATAATTCAATAGAATGAGCCCAAAATGTTGAATCCACTGGAACTGACGGGCAGAGCACGCACCCACGTACGCGAGGATCCGGAGCTCAGTTGCGCCCTGCATCCCCAGGTGCTGCCCGCGCTCGCCGCCCTCGCCGCGGCCGCGCGCGCCGACGGTATCGAGGTCGCGGTGGTCTCAGGTTATCGGGATCTCAAGCGGCAGGTTTCGATCTGGAATGCGAAGCTGCGAGGCGAGCGCCCGCTCCTTGACCGCGACGGACGCAGGATCGAGCGCAGCCTGCTCAGCGAGCGCGACGCGGTCGATACGCTTCTGCTCTGGTCGGCATTGCCGGGTGCGAGCCGTCATCATTGGGGGAGCGATCTCGATGTGATCGACCGCGCCGCACTGCCTCAGGGCCAGACGCCGCAGCTCACCGCGCAGGAGTTTGCAAGCGAAGGCGTGTTCGCGCGGCTGTCTGCGTGGCTCACCCGGCATGCGGATCGCTTCGGGTTCTTTCGACCGTATGCGACGTATTCAGGTGGCGTGATGCCCGAGCCCTGGCATTTGAGCTACGCGGAGGTCGCCGTGCCGGCGCTTTCGAGCCTGACCGTCGAGATTCTGGCTGAGGCCATTGCCGTCACGAGCATGGATGCGCGCGATCAGGTGCTGGCGCGGCTGCCGGAGCTCTACGAGAGATTCGTTCTGGTGCGGCCACCCGAGCGTTGATCCGCCCGCGGCGGGGCCTGCGGGCCTAGCGCGCTTCCACCCAGGCCTTGCGCAGATAGCCGACCATGAGTCCGCGCACCGTCGCCATGGGGTCGGCCACTGCGGAGAACACGGGTGGATTGCGGCGCAGCAGGCGCCAGTTCTCGCTGCGCAGGATCTGGCGCAGATAGTCGAGATTGCGCTCGATCGCCTCCATGTAGGGATTGCGACCGTCATAGAGTGACTCGAGATAGCGGTAGGCGCCCCCGAAGGCGCCGTCAAGGCGGCTGACGCGCGTTTCAGTGACGAACTCGGGAGTCTGCCGCAAAAGATCGAGCCCGGAGGCGTAGCGCACCTGGCGTCCGCCATTCGCCGCGATGGGCAGTGCCATGCCACCGAGCACGAACTCCGGATAGAGCCGGTCGCGGCACTTCTCGAGATAACAGCGATCGGCCATCTGGCCGATCATATCGGCCGTACCGATCAGGTGACCGAGCTTCACGTCGAGCGGATCGGAGACCGCGATCTGCGCGAACGGCACTTCGTAGCCGGTGAAGTGCACGATTTCCGCGGCAATGGCAGCCCACCGGCCGAGGCCGATGGACGGTAGGTACTCGGCCAGGAAGCGTGCCCCGCGCGAGACGTGAATGCGCGTGAGCTCGGCGCCGTGGCGGTATTTGCTCGAGTCGTCCTCGCGGCGCAGATAACCCATGTCGTGGAACAGGCCGACGATCAGCCCCACGATGGCACGCTCGCTGCCCAGGCGCAGCGCCGGGGGCTGCTGGCGCTCGTAGCCCACGATGAGTCGCGCGAGTGCGAGCGTGATGTCGAGCGTGTGCTGGCGATCGTGATAGACGGTGTCGACGCCGAAGTAGCCTGGAACCTCTCCCGCGAACAGTCGCTCGAAGTGCTCGAACGAGCGCGTCAGGGGCTCGAGACCGGCATCCGGCCAGGCCTGGATGCAGAGCTCCTGCACGGCTGCCTTAACCGCGGCCGTGGAGCTCACCTGCACGGTATTGGTTACGTCAAAATCGTTGCGCCGGGCACTGATCATTGGTGTGTCTGCAGCGCGAACCTTCCCCTCGCGGAAAGACCGAGTCTAGGCAACGCGGCCCAGGCTGATCAGCGAAGCGGCGCACACTTTTGTGATTGCGCGGCAGCGCGTCAGGCCGCGATACCGTGCTGCTTGAGCAGGGGCCGGATGTCGGGCTTGCGGCCTCGGAACTCCACGAAGGCATCGAGAGCGTCGCGGCTGCCTCCGCGGGAAAGGATAGCCTCCAGGAAGCGCCGCGCCGTGCCGCGGTCGAAGACGCCGCTCTCCTCGAACGCCGCGAAGGCATCCGCGGCCAGCACTTCCGCCCACTTGTAGCTGTAGTAGCCTGCCGCGTAGCCGCCGGCAAACACGTGTCCGAAGCTGTGAGCGAACCGGTTCCAGTCGGGCACGGCAACGACCGCGGTCTCGCGGCGCACCTCCGCCAGGGTCTCGGCCACACGGCCGCCGCGTTGCGGGTCGTACTCTGCGTGCAGGCGGAAGTCGAACAGCGCTAGCTCGAGCTGGCGCATCATGTGCAGACCCGCATGGAAGCTGCGGGTGGCTATCAGCTGTGCTTGCTTATCCGGTGCGAGCGGCGCACCAGTGTCGACGTGACCCGAGATGCGCCGGAGCACATCCGGATGCCAGGCATAATTCTCCAGGAACTGACTCGGCAGCTCCACGGCGTCCCACGACACCCCATTGATGCCGGCGAGGCTCGGATACGGCACGCGCGTCAGCAGATGGTGCAGGCCGTGACCGAATTCGTGGAACAGCGTGAGCACGTCGTCGTGCGTGAGCAGGGCCGGACGCGCGTCGGTAGGTGGCAGGAAATTGCAGACGAGATAGGCGACGGGCAGCACGTCGCCGCTCGCGAGGCGCTTGCGTCCGACGCATTCGTCCATCCAGGCGCCGCTGCGCTTGTTGGGCCGCGCGTAGGCATCGAGATAGAAGCTGCCGATCGCTCGCCCCGCGGCGTCCTCGATCTGAAAGAAGCGCACATCGCGATGCCAAACCGATACGCCGCTGCGCTCGTGGATGCGCACGTCGAAGAGCCGTTCGGCAACCTCGAACAGTCCGCCGAGCACGCGTGGCAGCGGGAAGTAGGGACGCAGATCTTCCTGCGAGACGGCGAAGCGCGTGCGCTGCAGCCGCTCGGAGTAGTAACTGATGTCCCACGCGGTGAGCTGCCGCTGCGCGAAGTCTTGCAGCTCGGCGAGCTCCCGCAACGCCGCGGGACGCGCGGCCACGCCCAGGCGCTCCAGGAACTGCAGCACTTCCTCGACGCTGCGTGCCATGCGCGTGGCGAGCGCGTATTCGGCGTAGCTCTTGAAATCGAGCAGTCGGGCGATCGCGAAGCGCAGACGCAGGATGCTCTCCATGACCGCAGAGTTGTCCCAGCGCCCGGCATTCGGGCCCTGGTCGGACGCACGGGTGGTCCACGCCTCGTAGAAGATGCGCCGCAGCGTCGGCGACTGCGCATCCGTCAGCACCGCGACATAGGTCGGCTGATCGAGCGTGAGCAGGAAGCCGGCGCAGCCCTGATCCGCGGCACGCCGCTGCGCCTGCTCGATGATCGACTCGTTCAGTCCCTCGAGCTCCTTGCGCTCGGCGACGGCATGAGTCCAGCCGTTCGTTGCATCGAGCACGTTCTCCTCGAACTTCGCCTGCAACTGAGTGAGCTCGAGCATGGCGGATTTGAAGCGCGCCTTGCGCTCGGCGTCCAGTGCGACGCCTGCGAGGTGGAAGTCCCGCAGGGCGTGCTCGAGCACGCGCTGCTGCGTGGGCTCAAGCTCCGGCCCCTCGCGCTCGCGGATCCTCTGATAAGCGCGGTAGAGGGGCTCGCTCTGGGCGAGATCGGTCTGATACTCCGAGAGCAGCGGCAGGCACGCGTTGTAAGCGTCCCGCAGCGGCGGAGAATTCATCACCGCGTTCAAATGGCTGATCGGCGACCAGACGCGTGACAGGCGATGCTGCAGATCCTCGAGCGGCTCGACGAGCGTTGCGAAGGTCGGCTCGTCGAGGGCCGCAAGCGCGGCGATTCGCTCCCTGTTGCTCGTCAGAAGCGTGCGAATGGCCGGCTCGATGTGCTCCGGGCGGATCGCGTCGAAGGGCGGCAGCGGCTCCGGCCGCAGCAGTGGATTGTCCATTGGCGCCTCGGTCGTGAGGCCGCCATTCTAACCTCGGGCGGGGTGCAGCCGCGGCGGGCGCCGCGCCGCGGACCCGATTTGTGCTAGATGTAAGCCTCGCGACCAGCGATGCGAGAGCCGGGCGGCGCCGATGACCAAGTACGACCTGATCGTGATCGGAGGGGGCAGCGGCGGCCTCGCGTGTGCGCAGCGCGCGGCAGAGTACGGCGCGCGCGTGCTGCTCGCCGAGCCGGGTCGCCTCGGGGGCACGTGCGTGAACGTCGGCTGCGTCCCGAAGAAGGTCATGTGGAACGCCGCGGAGATTGCTCACGCCATTCACGACGGCCCAGATTACGGCTTCGAAGCTCGACCCGCCGCCGCCGATTGGGCGGCGCTCAAGCGTGCGCGCGATGCCTACGTGCGGCGGCTCAACGAGATCTACGAGCGCAATCTCGCCAACCGCAAAGTTGAGCTCGTGCGTGGCGCGGCCCGCTTCGCGGCGCCCCTTGCGATCGAGGTGAACGGCCGACGGCTCACCGCGAGCCACATCGTCATTGCCACGGGTGGCCGGCCCATGCTCCCCGATATTCCCGGCGCCGAGCTGGGCATCACCTCGGACGGCTTTTTCGAGCTCGAGCAGCGGCCGCAGCGCGTGGCCGTCGTCGGCAGCGGCTACATCGCCGTGGAGCTCACCGGCATTTTCGCCGCCCTCGGCACGCAGGTCGCACTCGCCGTGCGCGGCACGCGCGTGCTCAAGGACTTCGATGCGATGCTGGGCGAGCACAGCATCGAGCTCATGCGCGGCGACGGTGTCGAGGTGTCGACGAATGCCTGGCCGGAGGCGCTCGTGAAGCTGCCCGACGGCGCGCTCGAGCTGGCGCTGCGCGACGGTCGGCGCATCGGTCCGGTCGATGTGCTGTTGTGGGCTATCGGTCGCGCACCCTTCGTGAGTGGCCTCGCCCTCGAGAGTGCCGGGGTCGAGCTCGATGCCTATGGATTCGTGCGCACCGACAAGTATCAAACCACGAACGTGCCCGCAATCTACGCGATCGGCGACGTGACCGGTCAGAGACAGCTCACGCCAGTCGCCATCGCCGCCGGGCGGCGCTTGAGCGATCGGCTGTTCGGCGGCCATCCCGATCGTCACATGGATTACGAGAACATCCCGACGGTGATCTTCGCTCACCCGCCCATCGGCACGGTCGGCCTGCCCGAGTCGGCGGCACGCGATCTGTACGGCGATGATGTGAAGATCTTCAAATCAGCGTTCGTGCCGCTCTACCACGCATTGACCAAGCGCAAGCCGCGTGTCCATATGAAACTCATCACCGTCGGGCCCGAGCAGCGCATCGTCGGGGTGCACGTGGTCGGCGAGGGGGCGGACGAGCTGCTGCAGGGATTCGCGGTCGCCGTGAAGATGGGAGCGACGAAACGCGATTTCGACGACACGGTCGCGATCCATCCGACCAGCGCCGAGGAGCTGGTCACGATGCGCTGAACGGCGCGGCCGTCAGCCTGCCGGCGCTTGCGAGAGCAGCGCGATGACAGGCGCCGTCTTGGGCCGCATCCCGCGCCACACCTGGAAGGACTCGGCGGCCTGTTCCACGAGCATTCCCCAGCCCTGCACGGCGAGCGCACAGCCGCGCTCTCGGGCCCAGCGCACGAAAGGGGTATCGGTCTTCGCATACGCCATGTCATAGCACGTGCTCGAAGCGCCGATCGCTGCGACGGGGATCGCGGGTACCTCGCCGTGCAGGCTGGCGGAGGTCGCGTTGATCACGAGATCGAAGGCGTCGGGCGACAGATCCTCGAGCGCGCAGCCGTGCACCTGGCCCAGCTCGGTGAAAGCGGCGGCAAGCGCTACGGGCCGGTCTGCGCTGCGTCCGGCGATGGCGAGCTCTGCAGGCCGCAGCATGAGCAACGGCTCGATCACGCCGCGGGTGGCGCCACCTGCGCCGACGATGAGGATCCGGCGCGCCGCGAGCCTCAGGCCGAGGTTCGTGCACAGATCGCGTACGAGTCCCACCCCGTCGGTGTTGTCGCCGAAGATGCGGCCCTCATTGAAAGTGAGTGTGTTGACGGCACCGGCGCGCTCAGCGCGCGGCGTGAGCTGACTCGCGAGACTTGCCGCGGCCGGTTTGTGTGGCAGCGTGACGTTGAGACCTCTGCCCCCCTGCGCCGCGAAATCGTGCACGCGCTGCTCGAACTGCTCAGGCGCCGCGTCGTAGAGCCGATAGGCGAGCTCCTGGCCCGTCTGACGCGCGAACATGGCGTGAATGAACGGAGACCAACTGTGCGTGACGGGATGCCCGATCACTCCGTACTGATCGAGAGGCTGGCTCAAGATGTGCTCCGCGGTGAACGACTGACCGCCGCGACTGCAGGTGCAGTATGCACCGCGGCGCGCACCGATTCCTACCGAGCGTGCTGTGCGGCGGGCGCCGGCGCCGTCAGAGGGCGCACGCTCGCGCCGCCCGAGCGGGCTCCATCGAGCAGCGCATGCAGCTCCGGCAGCCATGCGCGCATACGCTCGGCGAGCTGGTAGGGCGGATTGACGATGAGAAGGCCGGAGCCGTTCAGCGCAACGCGCGAGTCACATGGGTGCAGCCAGATCTCGCTCACGAGCGCCTCGCGCTCGATCCGTCGCACGAGCTGCGCGTGCCAGAGGGCGGTATCGCGGGAATCCTTGATCGGATACCACGCGGCGATCGGGCCGGTCTGAAAGCGGCGCAATGCTTCCTGAATGGCGGTGGCGACCCGTGCGTACTCCTCGCGGATCTCGTACGGAGGATCGATGAGCAGCAACGCACGCCGCTCCGGCGGCGGCAAATGGGCGCGCAGCAACTCGAAGCCATCGCCGCACTCGACATGCACGCGCGCCTGCGTGCCCAGAGCGCGCTCGAGCGCGTGCGCCTCCGTGGCGAGCAGCTCGATGAGCACGGCGCGATCCTGCGGCCGCAGCAGGCTCGCGGCGATCAGCGGCGAGCCCGGATAGGCGCGTGGATTGCCGGTGCGTGCCCGCCACGAGGCGACAACGCCCGCATAGGCGTTAAGCTCCGGCGCGTGCGCATCAGCGAGCGCGAGCGTGCGAGCCTCGGTTGACTTGCCGAGGTCGTAGGCGCCGCGTCCGGCGTGCGTCTCGAGGTAAAGGAAGCCCTTGTCCTTGCGTTGCAGCGCGTGCAGCAAGGCCACGAGCGTCGTGTGCTTGTGGATGTCGGCGAAGTTGCCGGCATGAAAGCCGTGGCGATATTTCGTAGGGCTAGCCGGGCTTGGTGCGCCGCGGGGTCGCGGACGAGTGCTTGGAGGAGCGCAGCGATTTGCGCGCGACGGATTGGGTCGCCGTCTTGGATTCAGCGCGCGCGGGAGAGTGCCGGGAGGCGTTTGGCGATGGCTTGAGTCCTTTCTTGCTGCCCACGGGTCGCGCCGCACGCGCAGCACTGGCTGCGTGTGACGAGGCACGCGCCGCTGCGGCGGCCGGGCGTGGACGCACCGCGCCTTCCGTGGGCGCCGGTCGCGCCCGCGCGGCCCGCGCCGGACCCGCCGGCGCCGCGCGACCGCGCTCGGTTCGCCCGGAGACGCCGGAGGCGCCCGCGGTGACGCTGTGGCCATCAGCCTTGCGCTTGCGCCTCCGGGAAGAAGACTGATCGCCCTGTCCGTCGCTCGCCGGCGGTGTGGCCCCTGACGGTGCCGCGGTCGGAGTCGTGGTGGCACCGCGGCGACCGCGGCCAAAGCGCGCGCCGCGCTCGGGTGCCTTCTCGAGCAGCTCGCGGCAGTCGGCGAGCGTCAGCGACTTCGGGTCGCGATCCTTGGGAATCTTTGCGTTCTTCTTGCCGTCCGTGACGTACGGTCCGTAGCGGCCGTTCAAGACCTGAATACCCTCTTCGCTGAACACCGCGATGATCCGGTTGGCGTCGGCCTCCTGCTTTAAACGGATGACTTCGAGTGCGCGCTCCAGGGTGACCGTGTACGGATCATCGCTCTTCAGCGAGACGTACTTGTCGCCGTATTTCACGTACGGACCGAAGCGTCCGACGTTGGCGATGACAGTCTCACCGGCGGTGGTCTGTCCCAGCGTGCGTGGCAGCGTGAACAGCTCCAGCGCCTGTTCGAGCGTGATCGCGTCCATCTTCTGGCCCGGACGCAGGCCTGCGAAGCGTGGCTTCTCGTCGTCGTCCTTCGACCCGATCTGCACGAATGGGCCATAGCGACCCATGCGCACGGTCATCGGCTTGCCGGTCTCCGGGTCCTTGCCGAGCTCGCGCGCCTGCGCCACTTCCTCGCGCGTCACGTTCTTATCGGTGCGCTCGACCTGACGGATGAAAGGCTTCCAGAACTTCTCGAGCGGCGTGGTCCAAGGCTCCTCTCCGCGCGAGACGGCGTCGAGCTCGTCTTCCATCGCCGCGGTGAAGCCGTATTCCACGTACCGATGAAAGTGGTGCGTGAGGAAGCGGTTCACGATCTTGCCCACGTCGGTCGGCACGAAGCGCCGATTGTCCATCTCCACGTATTCGCGATCCTGCAACGTCGAGATGATCGTCGCGTAGGTCGAAGGCCGGCCGATCCCGAACTCTTCGAGAGCCTTGACCAGCGATGCCTCGGTATAGCGCGGAGGCGGTTCGGTGAAGTGCTGCTCCGCACGAATCCCGAGCAGCTTTACGACATCGCCCTCGCTCATGGGCGGCAGGATGTGATCCGTCTCCTCCCCCTTGGCATCGTCCGCGCCCTCCTGATAGACGGCGATGTAGCCTGGCTTCACGAGCGTCGATCCGTTCGCCCGCAGCAGATGCCGCTCCGGCCCAGCGGCGCCCGCGAGCAGGTCCACGGCCACCGTGTCGAATACCGCGTGGCTCATCTGCGATGCCACGGCACGGCGCCAGATCAGCGCGTACAGCCTGAAGAGGTCATCATCGAGCTTGCCTTCGATATCCATCGGCGTGATCGCGGCCGAGGTGGGGCGGATGGCCTCGTGCGCCTCCTGCGCGTTCTTCGATTTTGTCCGGTACACCCGCGGCTCTTCGGCGACAGCCTCGGCCCCGTACAGCCGCGCGGCGACGGCGCGTATCTCGGTGACCGCCTCGGCGGCGAGCGCAACCGAATCCGTGCGCATGTAGGTGATGAGGCCGACACTGCCCTCGCCGACATCGACGCCTTCGTACAGCTGCTGCGCGAGCCGCATGGTGCGACGGGCATGGTAGCCGAGCTTGCGCGCCGCCTCCTGCTGCAGGGTGGAGGTAGTGAAGGGAGGCGCGGGATTGCGGCGGCGCTGTTTGCGATCGACGGCTATGACTCGCAGCTCGCCCGGCGCGTCATCGGAGTTTGCGTGGACCGCAGCACCTGCGCCGCGTGCGGCCGCACGGATGGTGCGCTCCGCCTCGCGTGCCGTCGTCTCATTCACGAAGCTGAATTGCTCGACCTTCTGGCCGCGATACTCGATCAGCTTCAGCGGAAAGTGTTGTGCCTCGTGCTCACCCTCGCCGTCGATCGTCCAGTATTCCTGGGCGATGAAGGCCGAAATCTGCTCCTCGCGCTCGCAGATCATGCGCAGCGCCGGGCTCTGCACGCGCCCGGCGGAGAGGCCGCGACGCACCTTCTTCCATAGTAGCGGCGAGAGGTTGAAGCCCACCAGGTAGTCGAGCGCGCGCCGCGCCTGCTGCGCGTTGACGAGATCCGCCGACACCTCGCGCGGATTGGCGACCGCTGCGCGGATCGCATTGCGAGTGATCTCGTAGAAGGCGACCCGGTGGACCTGCTTGCTGGCGAGCTCGCGGCGCGCCTGCAGAATCTCCAGCAGATGCCACGCGATCGCCTCGCCCTCGCGGTCCGGATCGGTTGCCAGATAGAGCGCCTTGGCCTTGCGCAGCGCCCGGGCGATCGCCTCGATATGACGCTCGTTCTTCTCGAGCACCTGGTAGCGCATGGCGAAGCCGCGCTCGGGATCGACCGCGCCCTCCTTCGGCACGAGGTCGCGCACGTGGCCGTAAGAGGCGAGGACCTCGAAGTCTCTACCGAGGTACTTCTTGATGGTACGCGCCTTGGCGGGCGATTCGACTACAACGAGATTGTCAGCCATGAGCTAAAGGATGCCTCAAGCCGCGCGACTGCAGATAGTCGCTCGCGCACGAATGATTGATTGGGCCGTTGCCGCCACGCGCTTCGCGAAGCGATGCGTGCCTCGCGCGTGCGCTCAGCAGTTCAGAGATTGCAACGGCAGTCCGACGGGTGCGCGCCGTGCTCAATGGGGCGGATGCGCGGCGGAATCAAGAACGAGATCCTCCATGAGCGCGAAAGCTTGCTCCTGACCTGGCTGGCTCGAGAGCACCATGAGCACGACCCATTTGAGCTGTTCGGTGTCGAGCTCGTCGGCATCGAGCGCGAGCATGCGCTCGATGACGATCTCTCGTTGCGGCGCCGTAAGAATGCCGAGGCGCTCCAGAGTCATCAGGAAGCCGCGACACTCAGTCGAGAGGCGTGAGAGCTCTCCGTCGGAGAACACTCGCACCGCGGCCCCCGGGGTGCTGACGGCCGGACGGCCCTGCTCGCCGGCGAGCTCCGCGAGCCAGTCGAGTGCGCGCTCGACGTGCGCCTGCCCGAAACCGGCACGCTCCAGGTCACGTGCGAGATCGTGGCGCGACAGGCTCTCGGCCGCCTCGTCGAGCATGTAACGGTCGAAGACGTAGATCAGGATGTCGAGAACGTTGGTGGTCATCGAAATTCAAGACAGGCGGCCATAGCGGCCGCCCGGATGCGGCGCAACGCGTCCTCCCAACTCGAGAATCAAGAGCATCGATGCGATGGATCCGCTCGATAATCCGGTGCGTTCGACGAGCGTATCGATGCTCACGGGCTCAAAGTCGAGCGCATCTAACAGCATTTCGTAATCCTTGTCCAATGACGGGGGCGGCTCTGCAGTGCCGGCAACCGTAAGTACGTCGAGCGTAAACTGCTGATTTTGCTTATAAGTTTTGAGCTCGGCCAGGACGTCAGCGGCGCTCTCGACGAGGGTGGCGCCCTCGCGAATGAGCTGGTGACAGCCGCGTGCGAGCGGATTGCGTATCGAGCCCGGAACGGCGAACACCTCCCGGCCCTGTTCCCCAGCGCAGCGCGCCGTGATGAGCGAGCCGCTCCACGTCGCTGCCTCGACCACGAGCGTGCCGAGCGAGAGGGCGCTGATGATCCGGTTGCGCTGCGGAAACATCTCGCGGCGTGGGGGCGTGCCAGGTGGGAACTCCGAGACCAGGGCACCGCGCTCGCGAATGCGCTGAGCGAGCGCTCGGTGCTGCCGCGGGTAGAGCGTGTCGAGCCCATGCGCGCACACGGCGACGGTCATGCCTCCGCCGGCGAGCGCGCCCTCGTGACTGGCCGCATCGATGCCCAGAGCAAGGCCGCTCGTGATCGTGAGCCCGGCGCGCACGAGCTCGGTCGCAAGCTCGCGCGCTGTGGCACGGCCCGCAGCGCTCGCCGCGCGCGCGCCAACCATGGAGAGCTGCGGGCTGGCAAGCACTGACGGCTCGCCGAGCACGTAGAGCACGGCGGGCGCTCCCTCTGTCCGGGCCAGCAGCTCGGGGTAGCGCGGGGAGGTGCAAGGAATGAGTTGCGCGCCGCTCTTGGCTAGCCAGCGCAAATCGGCGTCGATCGTGGATGAGGGAGCCGCGCGCAGGAAGGCTGCGGTGTGCGCCTCGAGTCCCGCCCGTTCGCATACGCGCCCGCCCTCGGCGACGAACTCAAGCTGCCCGAGCTGTGCCACCGCCGCGCGCAGCCGCTCGGCGGTCAGCCCCGGGGCTCGCGCAAGCAGCGCGCACGCTCTCAACTCGTCCACGTCGGCAGCATAGCTCAGACAGCGATGAAGAATTACGCGCTTCGCGCGTGCTAGCACACGCGCTCAGCGCGCAATTCTTCATCGCTTCGAGGAACGCGCTAGGGGTTTCTAACGACGTCCGCCACGTGCATGGTCTGTGAGGCGCCGACGACGAGCGCGTAGCTCATGCGATCGTAGGACTTGAACACGAGCAGTGTGCCCGCGCGCTCGGCGGGAAGCTTCACGTGCTTTGCGAAGGTATCGCTCTTGCCATACGTGTCGTACGTGACGGTGCCCCAGTCGGGGACGACGTCGCCCGCCTCGTCGACCGCCAACACGGTGCCGGCCTCTACGCCATGGCGTGTGCCACGATTGATGGCGACGATGCTGTACTGGCCGATGAGATGCACCGAATCGACGTCATAGATGATGAGTCCGTGCACGTTCGTCTGTGGCGCGCGCGGCATGAAGTTGAGTGGATTGCTGCCATCGTCGTGGATGAGGACATCGCCACGCAGCGTCTCCCGTCCCGAATCGATCAGCAGCATCTTCGCGGGCTGACCGGGCCGCTCGACGACGGCGGTACCGGCGTAAACGGCCGCGTAGCCGAGCACCCTGCCGCCGTCCGGATCCTTGATCTTCTCGCCGATGTGCATGACGAGGAAGCGCGTACCCGCGGGCGCTTTGACGTCCATGGCATACAGCTCGTAGCCCGCACCTCCCGCCTGGTGTTCCTCACGGAACGCGAGGACGTGGGGAGCGGCAGACACCTGGTCCGTGGAGAGCAGCGCGGGGCGCGATAGAAAGGCCGAGATCGCCGCGTACGGAATCGTCGGGATCGCACCATCGAGGGGCGAGCTTCTCAGGCTCGGCTCGAGGCGTACGCCACTGCCGTGCTCCAAGCGCACGGGACCTGCCTGCTCGAGATGCACCTCGGGGCGGCCGCCCGCAGTGTAGGCGAGCGCCAGCACGTCACCAGGATAGATGAGGTGTGGGTTCTGAACCTGCGGGTTGACGTACCAGATCTCCGGCCAGAGCCAGGGATCGCGCAGGAACATCGAGGCGATTCCCCAGAGAGTGTCGCCGGATTTGACCGTATAGCGCCTGGGCGCACCGGGATTCACGTCGTCGGCGGTCAGCGGACGCGCCGCCTGATCGGTCGCCGTCGCCGCGGCCGTAGTGGCCGCCGCGGACGCCGCATTGGATGCAGGCTGCTCAGCCGCTGCGGCAGGTGCCGCGCCGGCTGTGTCTGACTGTCCGCCCGAGGTCGTCGCCGCCGTCCCGTCGCCGTGTGTCACGGCGGCGTCGCTCGCGGCGCCTTCGGCGGGCGGTGCTGCGGGGGCGGGGCTCGACGCGTTCGCGCTCTGGCTGCTCGAATGGAACGGCGAATGGGCCTTCATGAACGCGCAGCCGGAGGCGGCCACGGTTACGGCAACAAGAGCGGCAGTCAGGCCTGCACGAAGCTCTGGTCTGGACAACATCCTCCCCTCCTCGCAAGCGTCGGAAGCGCTTGAAAACGCCGCGCTCTCCGCACATATCCGGGGAGGCGGCGGCAACTGCGCTGTTATAATCGGCCCGGCCCCCGGACACACGACATGATGTCAAGTTTGTGCGCTGGGTCACGGCAGCGGCAGGGCTCAAGCCCGGCGGGGCGGTTTTTCAACGGGATCAGAACATTAGACGCTTGAGGCTGTCGAATATCAGGTTGATTTGGAGCACACGGGCAGGCACGCGATGACCCTCCTTCCCATCCTCGAATATCCCGATCCCAGGCTGCGCACCAAAGCGCAGACGGTGGTCGATTTCGACGCTGCTCTGGGCCAGCTCGTCGACGATATGCTTGCGACCATGTACGCGGCCCCGGGCATCGGTCTCGCGGCGACGCAGGTCGACGTGCACAAGCGGCTCATCGTCATCGACATCTCTGAGGAGCGGAACGATCCTCAGGTCTTCATCAACCCGGAGATCCTGGAGCGCGATGGCATCGGGACGACCGAGGAGGGGTGTCTTTCCGTTCCGGGGGTATTCGAGCAGGTCGAGCGTGCCGCGAAGGTGCGCATCCGCGCGCAGGACCGCTCGGGCCAGACCTTCGAGCGCGACCTTACGGGCGTGCTCGCCGTTTGCGTGCAGCACGAGATGGATCACCTCGAGGGCAAGCTGTTCGTCGATTACCTTTCGGATCTCAAGCGTGAGCGCATTCGCAAGAAGCTGGAGAAGGAGCGCAAGGACCGCGCGGCACGCACCCAGCGCAACGCCCCGGCCCGCGGCGCACGCGCATTCTGAGGTTTCTGCTCCAGGTCTCGTCCACGCGCCGCTTGCAGTGGCGCACGAGTAGCCGCCGCCGTGCGCATCGCCTTTGCCGGTACTCCCGAGTTCGCGCTGCCTGCGCTGCGGGCGCTCGCCTCATCGGGGCATGAGCTCGTCGGGGTATTGACGCAGCCCGACCGCCCGAGCGGCCGTGGGCGTCATCCCGCCGCAAGTCCGATCAAACAGGCGGCGCAGGCCGATGGCCTCGCGATCTCGCAGCCCTCTGCCCTGCGCACGGCAGAGGAGCGCGCGGACCTCGAGTCCTGGCAGCCCGAGCTGCTCGTCGTCGTCGCGTATGGACTCATCCTGCCCGCCGAGGTGCTCGCACTGCCCCGGATGGGCTGCATCAACGTGCATGCGTCGCTCTTGCCGCGCTGGCGCGGCGCCGCTCCGATTCAGCGCGCGCTTCTCGGGGGCGACACCACGACGGGGATCAGCATTATGCTCATGGACGCCGGACTCGATACTGGAGCGATTCTGCTGCAGCGGAGCCTTCCCATCGATGCGCTGGCGACGAGCGGCAGTTTGCACGTGCGGCTCGCCGAGCTCGGCGCGACGGCGCTCCTCGAGGTCGTCAGGCAGCTGCAGGCCGGCTCGGCAGAGCCTCGGCCTCAATCGCGCGACGGCATCACCTACGCGCCGAAGATCGAGAAGGCGGAGGCGCTCATCGACTGGCGGCGCGCAGCGACGCAGATCGAGCGCCAGGTGCGGGCATTCAACCCGCGTCCCGTGGCCGAGACGCGCCTCGAGGGAGAGCAGGTGCGCATCTTCGCGGCCCAGGTCGAGACATCCGCGCCTAGGACACCTGCCGCGGCAGTAGCGGACGGGGGAGCACCGGGAACCATCCTTGCCGTGCACCCCGACGGCATCGTCGTTCGCTGCGGCGAGGGGGCGCTCGCAATCCGCGAAGTACAGCGCTCGGGCCGCAAGCGCGTGTCCGCGCGAGAATTCGCGCAGGCGCTTGCCCTGGCGCCCGGCCAATCGTTCGACTGAGATATGAGCATGTATGCGGATCGGCGCTCGAGCAGCGCCACCAAGGCGGGACCGCATGCGCTCGTGCTCGCAAGCGCCGCGCGGGCGCTGGCCGCGGTCGCCTCGCACGGTCGGTCGACGCACGATGCGCTCGCTCCCTTTGCCCGCTCGCCCGAGCGCGCGGCCATCCATGCCGTGACCCTGGGCAGTGCGCGCTGGTATCTGCGACTGCTGCCCGCCGCCGCGCGGCTGCTCGAACCAAACGCCCGGTCCCTCTCGGCCGAGATCGAGGCCTTGCTCGTGGTCGCCATTCACCAGATCGAGTATTCACGTACGGCTCCTCACTCGATCGTGCACGCGGCGGTGGACGCCGTGCGCGTTCTCGGGCAGCCACGAGCGAGTGGACTGGTGAACGCCGTGCTGAGGCGTTTCACGCGCGAGCATGAGTCATTGCTCGCGGGACTCGATGTCGACCTCGAGACCGCTACGGCCCATCCGCGGTGGCTCGTGAATGCACTGCAGAGGGCCTGGCCGGAGCACGCTGCGAGCATCCTCGCCGCCAACAATGCCCATCCACCGCTTACGTTGCGTGTCGATGTCACGCGTGTCGGCATGAATGACTACCTCGAGGAGCTGAGGTCGGCAGGTCTTGAAGGTCAACCGCTCGGCTGGGCACCTGCGGCCGTGGTGCTCGCGCGCGCGGTCCCCATCGATGGAATTCCGGGATTTCATGACGGCCGGGTGACGATCCAGGACGCCGGCGCGCAGCTCGCCGCGCCGCTGCTCGGTCCGGCTCCCGGCATGCGGGTACTCGATGCCTGCGCAGCGCCCGGCGGCAAGACCCTCCACCTGCTGGAGTACGCAGAGCTCGGAGATCTCTGTGCCCTGGACGTCGACGCCGAGCGGCTGCGCCGCGTGGCGGAGAACCTGGCGCGCAGCCAACGCCGTGCGCGGCTGCTGTGTGCGGATGCGCGCACCCTGGCGCAGCAGCCTCCACCCTCCGAATTGCTCCCGGGGGGACAGCCTTTCGATCGCATCCTGGTCGATGCGCCGTGCTCTGGCACCGGCGTCATCCGCCGCCACCCGGACATCAAGCTGCTCCGCCGCGAGACGGATATCGAGAGCTCATCTCAGATGGCGCTCGAGATCCTGCATGCTGCGTTTCAGGTGCTGGTGCCCGGTGGCCGGCTCGTGTACTGCACCTGCTCCGTGCTCCCGCTCGAGAACGAGGCAGTGGTGCAGCGCTTCCTCGGGGAAGAAAGGCGGGCCGGGGTGGTGCCCGTGCACGACCATGCAGGGTTGGTGCCCGGTGCGATCGAGCTGGGGGCAGGTATGCAGTTGCTGCCCGGAGCGGAGGCAGGCACCGACGGCTTCTATTATGCTTGTCTCGAAAAGACAACGGCAGGAAACTGATACGCCAGGATGTCTGGTCGGTCGGGGAGCGCACCACCGCGTATGCGTCTGATACTCCCGTGTATCCTCGTTTTGTGCGGACTTCTCCTGCACGAGCGTGTCCCGGCCGATGCGCTCGACGGCATGCTCGAGGTGCGCTCCGCATACGTGGACCTCGAGCACGGGGTGTACCAGTTGCACGCGCGCATCGTGTATCCGCTGAGCCCTGCGATTCGCGACGCGTTGCGCGACGGAGTGACGCTGACGTTCGAGCTCGACGCGCGCGTGTCCCGCGAGCGACGCTTTTGGTTCGATAGCACGCTGGTCGATCTGCCCTTGCGGCGCGAGCTCGCATATCACACCGTAAGCGACCGCTACGTGGTGCACGACATACGGAGCGACGAGCAACAGAACTTTCCCACGCTCGAGGATGCACTTGACTATCTGGGTAAGGTCGACGGCTGGCCGGTGCTCATCGAGAGCCAACTGTCGCCCGGGGAGCACTATCGCATGAGCGTACGCGCGGGCATCCGTCGCGGCCGACTGCCTGCGTCGCTGCGTGCGCTGCTCTTCTGGACCGACGATTGGCACCGCGAGAGCGGGTGGTACACGTGGTTGCTCCCCTCCTGAGTGCCGCGCGCGTACGGCTGAGCAGTTACGCCGGCGCGCTGCTGTGGGCGGCGATCGGTGCGGGCGCGCTGCTCATGCTCGCGTGGAGCGTGCAGAACTCCTCGGAGTTCTCCCGCCTGCATCTGCTCATCCTGCTGCTCAATCTGGTGAGCGTGCTCGGACTGACGGTGCTGCTGGCACGCAAGCTCTGGCAGCTGGTGCGCGATTACCGCGCGCACGTGCCTGGCTCGCGTCTCACGGCACGCACAGTCGGGATGTTCGGTGTGCTCGTGATCGCACCCCTCATCGTCGTGTTCGTGTTCGCTCTGGTGTTCCTCAACCGCGGCATCGACAGCTGGTTTCGGGTCGAGGTGAAACAGGGCCTGTACGATGCGCTGGTCCTGTCGCGCTCGGCGCTCGACATGCGCATGCGCGAGTACTCGTGGCGCACCGAGCGCTTCGCGCGCACCCTGGTCGATGCGCCGACGGGCGACTTGCTCACGCGGCTCGACTACGAGCGCCGGGAGACCGATGCGGTCGAGATGGTGGTGTTCGACAGCCATCAGCGGGTGCTGGCCGTGAGCAGCGACAGTGACCGCGGGGGCGACATGATTCCGCCACCGCCGCCGGCTGATGCGGTGCGCCAGGTGAGCCAGGGCAGGCCCTATCTCAGCCTCGAACCCGAGGCCGGCGGGCGGTATCAGATCCGCGTCGCGGTACCCATCAGCGAGGGATTAACGAGCTCTGCGAGGCGCTACGTGCTGGCCGTGTACGCGGTGCCTCCACAGCTTGCCGCGCTCTCCGAAGCGGTGCAGAACGCCTACTCGCAGTACGGCAACCTCGCGCTGCTGCGCGAGCCGCTCAAATCCAGCTTTCGCGTCACGCTGACCCTGGTGCTGCTCGTCGCGATGCTCGCGGCGATCTATGGCGCCATCTTCTCGGCGCAACGGCTGGCGCGCCCGGTGCAGGATCTGATCGAGGGCACGCGTGCAGTGGGCAAGGGAGACTTCGGCACCCGCCTGCCGTTGCCATCGCGCGATGAGATGGGCTTTCTGGTGCACTCCTTCAACGACATGACCAAGCGCTTGCGCCGCGCCCGCGAGGAGGCGGTACGTAGCCGGCAGACGGTCGAGCACGAGCGCGAGCGTCTGGCGATCATCCTGGCGCGGCTCTCGACCGGCGTGCTGGCGGTCGACCGCGAGCTCACCGTGCGTATCGCCAATCAGGCCGCCGGCCTCATCCTCGGTGGCGTCGACCTCTCTGAGGCGACGGGACGACCGCTGCTCGAGCTCGCGGCGGGCAACGAGCGCTTCAGCCAGTTTGTCGCCGCACTCGTGGTCCGCTTTGCCGCAGGGCGCGAGGAGTGGCGCGAGCAGATCGATCTGGATGGCAGTGCCGGGCATCGCGCCCTCATGTGCGCCTGCACACCGCTGCCCGGGGACGCCGGTGAGCGCGGCTATGTCATCGTCTTCGACGACATCACTGCGCTGCTGTCCGCGCAGCGTGATGCGGCGTGGGGCGAGGTCGCACGGCGCTTGGCACACGAGATCAAGAATCCGCTGACTCCCATCCAGCTATCCGCCGAGCGCATGCGGCGGCGCTTCCTCGCAAGCATGACGCGCGAGGATGCAGAAATGCTGCAGCGTTCCACGGACACGATCGTGCAGCAGGTCGAGACGATGAAACAGATGGTGAACGCGTTCAGCGAGTACGCGCGCGCTCCCGATATGAAAATCATGCATTTCAGCCTCAACGAGCTCGTCACCGAGGTGGCCGACCTGTACCGGTCCCAGGACTCGCGCGTGGAGATCCGGCTCGATCTGGATCGGGAGCTCGCGGAACTGGAGGGGGACCGCGGCCGGATCCGACAGATTCTCAACAATCTGCTCGTCAACGCGCTGGAGGCGCTCGAGGCCTGCCATCCTGCGCGCGTGGAGATCACCACCCGCCGGGAGCGCGCGGCGGATGCCGAGCACGCCATCATCACGGTGTGCGACAACGGCCCAGGCTTCCCACGTGAGATCCTGGGGCGGGTTTTCGATCCGTACGTGACCAGCAAGCCCAAGGGGACGGGATTGGGGCTTGCTATCGTCAAGAAGATCGTCGAGGAGCACGGTGGTCGCATCGAGGCGGACAACCGCCCCGAGGGCGGCGCGAGAGTGCGTGTAGTCTTTCCGGTCAAGGACAGCACGCGATCGGTGGGGAGCGTGCGTGAGCTGCGGCCTGCGTTGCGGAAGGAGAAATTGGCATGAGCTCGGCACGCATTCTGGTCGTCGATGACGAGGCAGACATCCGCGGTCTGCTGAAGGAGATCCTCTCCGAGGAGGGCTACGACGTCGAAGTCGCCGCCGATGCCGGGCAGGCGCGCGCCTCGCGCGCGCGTCAGTCCCCGGATCTGGTGCTGCTCGACATCTGGATGCCGGACGTCGACGGCATCACGCTGCTGCGCGAGTGGTCGGCTTCGTCGGCCAACGGCTGTCCGGTAGTGATGATGTCGGGACACGGCACCGTGGAGACGGCTGTCGAGGCGACGCGTCTCGGCGCCTATGATTTTGTCGAGAAGCCCCTGTCGCTCGCGAAGCTGCTACGGACGGTGGAGCGGGCGCTCGATGAGGGCAAACGCCGGCGCCAACCCGGGAGGCCGCTGCCACCGCAGCTGCTGGTGCCCGCCGGCAAGAGCAAGCTTCTGCAGCAGCTGCGCACGGAGCTGCAGCAGATCGCCTCGAACCCTTCCGCTGTGCTGCTGATCGGCGAGCCGGGCTCGGGACGCGAGGCCTTCGCACGTCACCTGCATGCGCAGAGCCCACGCGCCGGGTCGGCATTCGTCACGCTCGTCGCGAGCAGCCTGCGCGAGGCGGACGCCGAAGAGCAGCTCGTCGGCCGCGGCGACAACGCCGGTGTGCTGGAGCAAGCGGCGGGCGGCACGCTCTTCATCCACGAGATCGAGGATCTACCCACGGCGGCGCAGCGGCTGCTGCTCGGTGTGATGGAAGCCGGCTCGTTCACTAGAGTCGGCCGCGCGGAAGCCCACTCGCTGAGCGCACGCGTGCTGACCTCGGCGCAGCCCGGGGTGGAGAATCGCGCCGGCACAGGAGCAGCCGCTTTGCGGCGCGATCTGCTCGCGCACCTGAACACCCTCATCGTGCGGGTGCCGCCGTTGCGCGAGTACGCGGAGGATGTGCCGGAGCTGCTGCGGCACTATGTCGATCGGGCGGTGGATGCCGAAGGCTTCGCGTTCCGCCGCTTCAGCGTCGCCGCTCAGAACCGCCTGCGCAACTACCCCTGGCCGGATAACGTGCGGGAGCTGAAGAACCTCGTGCATCGGCTGCTGATCCAGGGGGGGCCGGAGGAGATCCGCCTCGAGGAGGTCGAGCGCGAGCTTTCGATGCAGGCGGCTCCCGATGAACCGCTGGTCAAGCAGGACCTGCTCGCGCTACCCCTGCGCGAGGCGCGTGAGCAATTCGAGCGCGCGTATCTGCAGCAGCAACTGCTGCTTTGCAACGGCAAGGTCGGACAGCTGGCAAAGCGCGTGGGCATGGAACGGACGCACCTCTACCGCAAGCTGCGCTCGCTCGGGGTCGACTTCCGTAACATCAGTGACGATTGACGCGCCGCAAGCGGCGAGCTGAGCTAGCCGGGGCTGAGATAGCCGCGCCCCCCGCCGCAGGTAGAAGTAAGGAGAAGAGCGGAGGGGGGTATCCGTGCAGCAGGCCGTGCGCCTACTGATCGTCGAGGACGTGATGGCGCAAGCCGAGCTCGTGGCCGAGCGGCTCGCACAGAGCCGCCTGCCATGCGTCCACCAAGTGGCGCGGACGGAGAGGGCATTCTGCGCCGCCCTGCGCACGTTCCGCCCTCATCTCATCGTCTCCGAGCTCGCCGTGGCGGCTCTCGACGGCATGACGGCGCTCGCGATCGCGCGCCGCGAGGCCCCCGACACGCCCTTCATCTTTTTCTCCGAGGCGATCGGCGCGGAGCGCGCCATCGAAGCCATGCGCGGTGGCGCCGCCGACTGCGTCCTCAAGTCCAACGTCGCCCGTCTGGCACCGGCCATGGTCCGGGCGCTGCAGGCCTCGGCGGAGCGGCGCCGGCGGCGCCTCGCGGAGCAGCGCATTCGCGCGAGCGAGCAGCGCCTGCGGGAGATCGTCGACACAGCGCCAGACTGGATCTGGGAAATGGATGCCGAGGGACGCTACGTCTTCAGCAGCGAATCCGTGCGCGAGCTGCTCGGCCTAGTGCCCACGGACATCGTCGATACGCACTACAGCCGTCATCTCGGCGCCAGCGAGTGTGCGAGTTTTACGGCTGTGCTCGCTTCCCTCGGCAAGGAGCGACCGCGTGTCTCGGGTACCGTAGCCGAATGGACTCACAGCGACGGCAGCCGGCGTGCGCTCGAAGGCAACATCATCGTGCTCCTCAACGGCGACGGGTCGATCACCGGCTTCCGCGGTACGCATCGTGACGTCACCGAGCGGCGCGAGCAGCAACACAGGGTCGAAAGTCTCACGCGGCTATTGCAGATGCAAAGCGGCGTGAGTGCCGCGGCGGTGCGCATTCGCGACCGGGACGAGCTGCTGCGCGAGACCTGCCGGATCGCCACCGAGGTCGGTGGCTATGATCATGCCGTCGCCGTGGTGGTGGACGATGCGGGCAAGTGCACCCGGCCAATCTTCAACGCCGGAGTGGTCAGCGGTTGCAGAGCTCCCCCCGTATGCACGATCGCCGACGGGTCGGAGCCCGACTCCAGCCTGAGCGGTCGGGCATTGCGCACCGGGGAGATCGCCGTATGCAACGACCTTATGCAAGAGCAGACGCCAGTCGAGCGGCGTGACAGCCTGCTGGCGCTCGGCGTGCGCTCGCTGCTCGCCATGCCTCTCAGTGTCGATGGCACCCGCATTGCCGCACTCACACTCCTGTCCCGCCGGCGAAACATCGTGCGTGACGACGAGCTGCAGCTGTTGCAGGACATGCGCGCCAATCTGTCGCTCGCTCTGCAATATCGGCAGCAGGAGAATGCGGTCAAATTCCTCGCGTCTTTCGATCCGTTGACCGGCCTTGCGAACCGCGCGCTGTTCTCGCAACGGCTGGACGAGCGGCTGCATGCGCAGGCCGCACCCGAGTCGAGCTTCGCCGTCGTGGCCTTCGATGTGCGACAGCTCAGCGTCGTCAACGACAGCGTTGGCCGCCGCGCTGGCGATCTGCTGTTGCAGCGCGTCGCTGAGCGGGTCAAGGCTCAGGTCGAGGACGATCAGCGTATCGGCTATCTCGGAGGAGGCACCTTCGTGCTGGTGGTGCCGCAGCTGGCTACTTCCGACGAGAATGTCGCGCAGTTCCTCGAGAGCACCGTCTTCAGCGAGGTGTTCTCGATCGAGGGGCGCAGCATCCGCGTCGCCTTCCGCTCGGGTATCGCGCGCTTCAGTGACAGCGAGGATGGGGCGACGGTCGTCCAGCGGGCTGAAGCCGCGCTCACCGAGGCGCGTCGCTCGGGCGAGACCTTTTTGCAGTATCGACTGCAGATGCAAAGCAGTATCTCGCAACGGCTGGCGCTCGAGCACCGACTGCGCGTGGCGCTCGACGAGCAGCAGTTCGTGCTGCACTACCAGCCGCAGCTCGATGTCGCAAGTGGGCGCATCGAGGCGGTGGAAGCGTTGCTGCGCTGGCGCGATCCGGAGCAGGGTCTGGTCGCGCCCGCAGTATTCCTGCAAGTGCTGGAATCCTCCGGATTGATCGTGCCGGTCGGGCTGTGGGTGCTACGCCAGGCCGTGCATGATCAGGCGTGCTGGCAAGCAAGCGGCATCGCAGCGCTGCGCGTCGGCGTCAACGTCTCGGCATTGCAGATCCGACGCCGCTCCTTCGTACCCCAGGTGCTCGAGATCCTCGGGGGACTGCCCGAAGCAGGCTGGGGAGTCGATCTGGAGATCACTGAGACGGGACTGCTGCACGATCTGCAGGCCACGCGCCGCAAGCTCGAGCAGCTGCGCGAAGCCGGCATGCGCATCGCGCTCGATGATTTCGGCACCGGTTATTCCTCTTTAGCCCTGCTGCCGCAACTGCCCATCGACCTGCTCAAGATCGATCGCTCGTTCATCAGCGGCCTGCCGGACGATGCGGCGAGCGTGACACTGGTCTCGAGCATCGTCGGGCTCGCGCGGGCCTTCGATCTGACGGCCGTCGCCGAGGGGGTGGAATCGGCAGCGCAGCTCGAAGTGCTGCGCACGCTCAGGTGCCATCGGTCACAGGGCTATCTACACAGCCGCCCGGTGCCGGCGGCGGAGCTCGAGAGGCTCCTGATGCGTCATCCGCTCAATCGCCCACGCGAATGACGATGGCATCGACGTCTGCGTCCTGCAGCTTGCGGCGCACACGATTGAGCTCGGTCAAATCGCTGATGGGCCCCACGCGTACCCGGTGCCACACGTCGTTGTCGACCGCAACACGCTGCACCTTGGCGTTGATTCCCTGGAGCGCCAGCTGCTTCGCGATGCGTGCGGCTTCGGCCTGGTCACGGTAAGAGCCCGCCTGTAGAACGTATACGCCCGGTCTCTCGATCTTCGCGGTAGGGACGTCGCGGCGGACGTCGCGCTCCTTTTCCGGAACGACCACCTCGAAATGGGGCAGCATTTGATAGAAATCGTAGCGACCCGCCCCCTCGGCGGCCGCATCCGCTGGGGGCGCCTCGGCCGGCAGGGCGCGATGCGGTTCGGGACGCGGTGCATCCGCCGACGCGTTCTGCGTGCGCCGCGCAAAGCCGAACACGACCGTGACGAGCACGGCGCCCACGAGCAAGCCTGCGAGGAACTCGCGCCAGCGCGGCCAGTCGAGTGGGTGCCGCGCGGTCTTCTTGTAGTCGCGGGCGGTGAGCCGGCTCACGGAAACCTCCGCGTGGCCCCGCTCACATGCTCTCCGGCGCGGTGACCGCGAGCAGTCCCAGACCGTTCTCGATCACTTGTCGCACGGCCACTACGAGCGCAAGGCGCGCATTGCGCAGGTGCGTCTCCTCGACGATGAACTGCTCGGCGTTGTAGTAGGTGTGGAACACGTTGGCGAGCTCGCGCAGGTAGTGCACGAGCGCGTGGGGCGCGCGGTTCGCCGCCGCTTGCTCGATGATCTCCGGATAGCGCACGAGGGCGGTGAGCACCGCCTGCTCGTGAGCGCTCGCGAGCAGATTCGCATGGTTCAAGCCCAGTTCTCGATCGAAGTGCAGGCCGCGCGCAACGAGCTTCTTCATCACGCTGCAGCAGCGGGCATGAGCATACTGCACGTAGTACACTGGATTCTCCTCGCTGCGCGAGCGCGCGAGGTCCACGTCGAACAGGAATTCCGAGTCCGCCTTGCGCGACACCAGGAAGAAGCGCACGGCGTCGCGGCCGACCCAGTCGATGAGGTCGCGCAGCGTGACGTAGGATCCGGCGCGCTTGGAGATCTTCACCTCCTCGCCTCCGCGCATTACCTTGACCATCTGGTGCAGCAGGTACTCAGGGTAGCCGGGCGGAATTCCCAGATTGAGCGCCTGCAAGCCAGCGCGTACGCGGGCGACGGTGCCGTGATGGTCCGAACCCTGGACGTTGATCGCCTGTTTGAATCCACGGCGCCATTTGCTGACGTGGTAGGCCACATCGGGCACGAAATAGGTGTAGCTGCCATCCGATTTGCGGATCACACGATCCTTGTCATCGCCGTATTCCGTGGTGCGCAGCCATAGTGCGCCCTCGCTCTCGTAGGTCTTGCCGCTCGCTAGCAGGCCGCTCACCGTGGCCTCGAGGCTGCCGTCGGCGTACAGGCTCGACTCGAGGTAGTACACATCGAACTGCAGCCCGAATTCCTTGAGGTCACAATCCTGCTCGTTGCGCAGATAGGCCACCGCGAACTTGCGGACGGCCTCCAGATCCTCCAGGTCGCCCCCGGCGGCGAGGAAATCCCGCGCCACATCTTGCACGTAATCGCCGGCGTAGCCGTTCTCTGGCCACCCGGGCTCACCGGGCTTGCGGCCGCGGCCGCGAGCGCGCACCGAGAGGGCGAGATTGTGAATCTGAGCACCCGTGTCGTTGTAGTAATACTCGCGTGTCACCTCGTGGCCCAGCGCCTGCAGCAAGGCGGCGAGCGCATCCCCCAATGCCGCCTGGCGGCCGTGTCCGACGTGCAACGGTCCGGTGGGATTCGCTGAGACGAATTCCACGTTCACGCGCTCGCCCCGGCCGCTCACGCCGTGCCCGTAGCGAGCGCCGAGCTCGTGAATGAGCGCGAGCTCGTGTGCATACGCCGCGCCGGTCAGGAAGAAATTGATGAACCCGGCACCGGCCACCTCCGTGCGCGCAACCAGAGGGCTCGCCGGCAATGCGGCGACGATCGTCTGTGCCAGCTCGCGGGGATTGCGGCGCGCGAGCTTTGCGAGCCGCAGCGCCACGTTCGTGGAGAAATCGCCGTGCTGTGGATCGCGCGTGCGCTCTATGCTCACCAGGGCCGCATCCGGTGCAGCCGGCAACGCAGTGCCCGCAAGGCTCCGCAGGGCAGAGAGCAGCAATTGCTCGAGCTCAGGCTTCAAGGGTCGACGGTCCCAAATCCAAGGCGCGAAAGTCTACCGAAAATGTCTGTAGGCGACGGATGCATGCGCGCCACGCACGCAGCCAGCACGCATCAGAAGAGTTCGATCGGGTCCACATCGAGCGCCCAGCGCACGCGCCGTGCAGCGGGTAGCTGCTCGAGCTGCGGCAGCCAGCTGTCGAGAAACTCGTGCAAAGCGCGTCGCTCCGTGCTCTCGATGAGCAGTTGCGCGTGGTAGCGGCCCGCGCGCTTGGCCATGGCGGCCGGCACCGGTCCGAGCAGCCGCACGCGCGGCGTGAGGCTCGCCACGCTACGTGCCTCGCTCAAGAAGTTGAGCGCCGCCTCGGGTGTCGAGGCGGAGTCGCGCACGGCGGCGAGGCGTGTGAAGGGCGGCCATGCCGCCTGCGCGCGCTCGGCGAGCGCCGCGCGCGCGAAGCCCTCGTAGCCTTCGGCGAGCAGACTCTTCAGAAGCGGATGCTCCGGAAACTCTGTCTGAATCAGAACCTCGCCGCGCTTTGCACCGCGGCCTGCGCGGCCAGCGACCTGGATAATCGTCTGCGCCAGGCGCTCAGAGGCGCGGAAATCCGTGCTGAAGAGCCCCTGATCGGCGTTGAGCACGACCACGAGGGTCATGTTCGGAAAGTCATGACCCTTCGTCACCATCTGGGTGCCGATCAGGATGCGGGCTGCGCCGGAGGCGATCCGCTCCATGGCCGACTGCATCTGCTCGCGGCGCCGCACGACGTCTCGGTCGAGGCGAACCACCGGGGTGTCCGGAAACGCTTGCGCGAGCGTCTCTTCGATGCGCTCGGTCCCCTGGCCGACCGGCTTCACGGCGAAGCCGCACTGCGGGCAGCGTTGCGGCAGCGGCGCGTCGGCGCCGCAATGATGACAGCGCAGCCGAGCCGCGGCGCGATGCACGGTCAAGCGGGCATCGCAGTCCATGCAGGGCGCGATCCAGCCGCAACCGGTGCACAACAGCGTAGGTGCATAGCCGCGTCGATTGAGGAACACGAGCACCTGCCCCTGCTCGGTGAGGTGGCGTGCGATCGCTTCGCGCACCGGCAGCGATAGCCCCGCGCTTGGCGCATGCGCGCGCAAGTCCACGAGTGCGATGCGCAGCGGCTCACTCTGCAGCGCCCGCTGTGGCAACGACAGCCGCTCGTAGCGATGCGTTTGGATGTTGTGCAGGGTCTCGAGGGCGGGTGTTGCCGAGCCGAGTACGACCGGTACACCCGCACGCTGCGCACGCACGACGGCAAGATCGCGCGCCGAATAGCGGAAGCCTCCCTCGTGCTGCTTGAAGGAGGCGTCGTGCTCTTCATCGATCACGATCAGTCCGAGCTCCGGTACAGGCGCGAATACCGCCGAGCGCGTCCCGAGCACGATGCGCGCCCGTCCGGTGAACGCGGCGCGCCAGGCCTGGAGGCGTTCCGTATCGGTGAGGGCGGAATGCAGAACGGCGAGCGGCGCAGCGAAGCGCTCCTGGAAGCGTGTGATCAGCTGCGGCGTCAGGCCGATCTCGGGCACCAGCACGAGCGCGCGCTGACCGCGCTCCAGAACCTGGCCTATGAGCCGCAGGTACACCTCCGTCTTGCCGCTGCCGGTCACCCCCTCCAGCACCCAGGGGGCGAAGCGACCGATGGAAGCGCTGAGAGCGTCCACCGCAACTCGCTGCGCTGCCGTGAGCTCCGGACCGCAGGCGCGACTGCGATGCAGCGCGACGCTGCTCGCCTGCTCCTCCTCCTCGAGCACGGCAATCCATCCTCGCCGCAGCAGTGCGCGCGCTGGCTCACGCCAGCGCGGCAGAAGGCTTGCAAGTACCGTGGCGGTCGCGCCCTCATGTTCGACCAGCGCACGCAGCAGCTCGCGCTGGGCGGCGCCGCGCTTCGGCTCGCCGCGCTGCCAGGCATCGATGCCCTCGACGGTCGGCACCCAGCGCCTGAGGCGTGACTGTGCCGAGGCGCCGAGGCGCAGAGCCTTGGGCAATGCCGTCGCGATGACCTCGCCGATTGGATGGTGGTAGTACTCTGCCGCCCACGCGAGCAATTGCAGTCCTGCGGGGTCGATGACCGGGAACTCATCGAGCCTCTCGAGCGCTCGCTTGAGACGCTCGTGGGCAAGCTCGGATGGACCGCGGCTATGGACGATGCCGATCATGCGATGGCGCCCGAAGGGGACGCGCACCCGTTGGCCCTCAGCGACGGCACCCAGCCCGAGAGGTGGCAGGTAGTCGAAAGTGCGCCGCAGCGGTACGTCCAGCGCGACTTTCAGGACCTCATCGTGCGGCGCTGCACTGGTGTTATGGAAGGCGAGATGCTCTTTTGATATCAAAGACTTATAAGAATTTTGAGACAGGTCAACCGAGCGGCACCCCGCTGCGTTGTACGCCGCATGGCTGCCTTTGCTACGCTCGCGTCCGTTTATAGCACGCCCGCGCTTTCGCACGGCGACACGCGATTGAACGACACGACAGCCGAGTCCCGCTCGCGGGCGCTCAATCAGTTCCTGGCGAGCGTGGAGCTCAAGGCATTCAGGATCGCGCAAGCGAGCTTGCGCCACGAGGACGATGCGCTCGATGCCGTGCAGGATGCGATGCTGCAGCTGACGCGGGCGTACGCCGATCGCTCGCCGGATGAGTGGCGGCCGCTGTTTTATCGCATCCTCGAGAACCGTATCCGCGACATGCAGCGGCGGCGCACGGTGCGGGGACGCGTGATGGCATGGCTGCCCTTCAGGCGCGAGGAAGACGACGACGAGCCTGACCCGATCGCGCAGGCGCCCAGCCCGGATCCGGCTCCGTCCGCGCGACTCGAAATGGATGAGGCCATGCAGGCACTGGAAAGCGCGCTGCACCTGTTGCCGGAGCGGCAGCGTCAGGCGTTCCTGCTGCGCAATCTGGAAGGATTGGACGTCGCTCAGACCGCCGCGGCGATGGGTTGCTCCGAGGGCAGCGTGAAGACGCACTATTTTCGGGCGGTGCAGGCGTTGCGCGCCCGGTTGGGTGAATTCGAGATCGAGCCATGAGCCAGAACGAAGAGATCGCGAGCAAGCTGGAGCTGAATGCACGCGTCGTGCTGCACGATAGTCTGACGCGCATCGATGCGCGCACTCGCTCGCGCCTGAATCAGGCGCGTCAGCGCGCGCTCGCCGAAGTACAGAAGCCGCGCTGGACACTACGGCACGGGCTGAAGCTCATGCCGATCACGGGAGCCGTCGCCGCCGCACTGGTGGCCGCGCTGCTGTTCTTCAATCACGCGCCGCGACCGTTGCTGGCGCCCACGGAAAGCGGTCAGCCGCTCGAGGTGCTCGATCTGCTGGCCGATGACGATGGCTTGAGCCTGATGGAAGATTATGACCACTCGTTCTATGAGTGGGCCGCGGCGGAGGGCGACAGCGCTTCTGAGGCACCCCCGGAGGCCAGCGGCTGATGCCCCTCGCGGGCGGCCAGCGCGCCTACGCCGCATGCGGCCTTCTCATCGGTGTGGTGCTTGCTTGGGGCGTCCTGCCCGCCGCGGCTTTGCGTGCCGACGAGCCGCAGCGGCCGGAGAGCCCGCCGCCGCCACCACCGCCCGATGCCGATCTGATCGAGTTCCTGGGCAGCATCGGCTCCGAAGACGAGGACTGGCTCAACTATCTGGCGCAGACCGCTCCGCAGAAGCCCCCTGCACCGCCGCAGAGTCCGCCTCCACCGAGCGGAGGCAAGAACGACAATGAATAATCCGCGTTCGCTGCCGCTGGTTCTGACCTTGCTGCTGTCGCTGTTCGTGGCCGCGCATGCCCATGCGCAATCGGCCGCGGCAGCTCCGCCCGCGCCGGTCTCCTGGACGAGCCTTACTGCCGATCAGCAGAGGCTGTTATCCGGCTTTTCGGGACAGTGGAATACGCTGCCGCCGCAGCGCCAGCAGGCACTCGCACGCGGTAGCGAGCGCTGGCTGCACATGACACCGGATCAGCGCAGCGCGGCACGCGACCGGTTCCAGCGTTGGCAGGCGTTGCCGCCCGGTAGGCGTCAGGAGCTGCGGCAGCGGTGGGAGCAGTTCCGCTCGCTGCCGCCGGAGCGGCAAGAGGCGGTGCGCGAGAACTTTCGCAGATTCAGAAGCCTGCCGCCCGAGCGGCGGCGCGAGCTGCGTCAGCAGTGGCAGCGGGCGACCCCCGCGCAGCGTCAGCAGATGCTGCAGCAGTTGCGGCAGCACCCACCATCGCATCCACACATGAGACCGCAGACGTTCAGGCCCGCTGGGCACTCATACCACATGCCGACCCGGGCACATTACTGAGCACTCTTCATCTCTGCCGCACGGGGATCGGCACGTTGCATACGTCGATCCGATCTGCAGGTACCTTGTACCATGCCTCGCGCCGATTCCGGCGCGACTCCACCAGCTCGGCGAATGAATGCGAATCGGTGTTCATCACCTCGAGCTGAGTGCGCTGAGCGAGGGGGACGTCGGCGGCGACGCGCATTGACTTGATCGGCGCGCGCTGCTGCGGCTGCTCGTAGAAGCCGAGCGGACCACCACCGCGCGGCAACGAGGCGAGCAGCTCCATGCCCTGCACGACCCGTCCCACGAGCGTCGCGTTGCGATCGAGTTGACGCGGCGCCTGGCCAATGACGACGTAGAGCTCGCTGCCGTTGCCGCTCTCGACGTCATCGCCGCGGCCGACACCGACCATTCCGTAGCAGTGCACGAGCCATCCACGTCCGATCTTCGGATCGCGCGCCGCCGGGAAACCCCCGGAGAAGCCGGTATCGGGAGCGTAGGTATCAGGATCGGGTAGCCGCGCGTAAGTCATGTCCTTGGCCGCGACGATGAACTCGGCCGGCAGCGTCCGCTCGGCCGTTCCGAGCGGCTTCGTGTTGTCGGGATCGCCCCATTGCGCCACGAAGTCGTCCTGCAAGCGATCGATCGCCAGCCCGTTGAAGAAGCCTTCGCGCACCAGGGTCTTGATGTTGGCAACGTGCAGCGGAGCGAACCTCGGCGCGAGCTCGATCACCACCCTGCCCGTCGCCAATTCCAGGTAAAGCGTGTTCTCTGGATCGAGGGCGGTCCACTCGGAGGGCTTCGAAGCGGCGAGTATCTCCGCCATGGTGGGTGGCTTGCGGGCCGGTGCCGATTGCGCCGGACACGCAAGCGGCAGGAGCGCAAGCACAATGGCCGCGCCCAAGGAGGCTGTCGGGCATCGCATCGGCGAAGTGTACGCTGCCGAGATGACCCGTGGCGGACTCAGCGCGGCCGCAGGCTCAACGGGGCACGATGATTGCGGCAAGCGTCGATCGGCGAGTGGCGCCGGTACGGCACGGTCCGTGCTCAACCGCGAGGCTGTTTGTCACGGACGCAACCCAGGATTCACAGAGAGGTATTTATGAATCGTAGCTTGGCGTTAATCTCCATCGTCGCCTTGATGCTCGCGGCCGGCTGCTCCAAGCAGGAATCGTCCGCTCCGGCGTCGAGCCCACCGGACAATACGAGCAGCACGCCGCCGAGCAATGCGGCACCCGACAACACCACCCCGGGCGGCGCGCCCAGCACGACCCCTGGTGGCGCACCGCCGGAGGGAACTACACCGCCGGCCAACCCGAACACGACGCCTCCTCCGGGCGGCACGGCGCCTCCGAATGGGCAGAACCCGCCGCCAGGTGGCACGTCGAACCAGTAGCCCCGATCGGAAGGCAAGATGGGCGCGCGGCCCCAGCCGCGCGCCCCAGAACAACGACGGCGTCGTCGCGACTGCCCAAGGGTGGTCATTGGGCGCGGCCCGCGTCGAGCTCATCGGCGGCCCCGCTGTACATGGGCCGTCTCAGCTTCCAGCGCCGGTGTGACCAGGTCCAGTCGGCCGGACTCGCGCAGATCTGAGCCTCCACTAGCCTCGCGTAACGCTCGGTCACGTCTCCGGGCGTGAGCGTCTCGCGTGCTGCGGCGATGGGCTCGAACGCGATCTCGTAGTGGCCGCGTGCGAGGCGTCGTGCGGCCACGAAGACCACGGCATAGCGGGTGACCTGGGCAATCTTCTCGGGACCCATGTAGAACGCCGTCGGCCGGTGCAGAAACTGCGTCCACCATTTGTAATCGCTGGTGACCGGCTCCTGATCGGCGACCATTGCGATCGCGCGTACGGCCTTGCCTGTGCGCAGGATGCTCGCGAGCAGGTCCTTGGCGGGCACCAGCAAGCCGCCAAAGCGGGTTCGCAGCGCACGCATCAGGCGCTCGGCGCGCGCTGCGTGCAGCGGTTTGTACGCGGCCTCGAGCGCGGCACCGAGCTGCAGGGACAGCGCGAGCAGCATCCATTCCCAGTTGCATTGATGAGCCGCGACCAGCAACACGGAGCGGCCTGCATGGAGCTCGTCCCGCACGACGCTGAAATTGCGCAACTGCACGCGGCGCTCGAGCTCGGCCCGTGTGAGCGTCGCGGATTTCACGATCTCGGCGAGCAGCTCGCCGAGCCGCGCATAGTAGTCACGCTCGATCGCGCGCCGCTCGGGCGCGCTCAGCTCGGGAAAGGATCCCGCGACGTTGGCGCGCACGACGGCGAGCCGATAGCGCAGCACCCGGTGGGCGAGCCACGCCACGCCCGCGGCGCAAGCATATAGAACGCTCCAAGGCAGCCGCGACAGCGCTCTGAGCCACCACGGCAGCTGCGTTGCCGAAGTGGGTGGGTCCTTCTGCCGCATGCTCACGAAGCTGCTGATCTCGGACCCCGATTGTAAGGGTAATCACCGCCGGCGCACGGTACGTGGGTGCGCTTCTTGCTGTGAGCGCCTCATGACCTCTGTGCTGCGCACCCGATGAAAGGCGCGCGCCGCTATCCACCGCTCGCTGACTACGCTCTGATCGGTGATTGTCACTCCGCGGCGCTCGTCTCGCGCCGTGGCTCGATCGACTGGTGCTGTCTGCCGCGCTTCGATTCCGACAGCTGTTTCGGCAGGCTGCTCGATTGGCGCGCCGGCGGGTACTTCGAGATCACGCCGCAAGTGCGCTGCAGGGTGCGCCGGCGATACCTGCCGAACAGCCTGATTCTCGAGACGACGTTTTCCGCCGGTCGCAACGAGGCGCGCTTGCTCGACTTCTTCGCGATGCGCAAGGGCGGGCGCCGGCGGCCGCGACGCGAGCTACTGCGGGTGATTCAAGGTGTACGGGGCACGGTGCGCTTCGACGTGCGGCTCTTGCCGCGCTTCGATTTCGGCGCAGTGAAGCCGTGGATCTACCGCGTCGAACGGCGGGCGTACGTCGCCGCGGGCGGCGATACGGGGCTTCTGATCGGGGGCGACGTGCGCCTGCTGCACGATGAGGCCGGACACGCTCTGTCTGCGCAGGTGGCGGTCACAAGAGGCATGCGCCGCTACCTTGCGGTGCAATTCGTAGCTCCTGAGGATCTGGATGATGCGAGCACTCAGACCGAGTCGCGCGCGACCCTCGCGCATCACTTCGAGGAAACGCTCGCTTGGTGGCAGAGCTGGGCAGCCAAGCTCGTCTATCCCCAGACCTCTGAGGTTGGTCTCGTACGCTCGGCCATTGTGCTCAAAGCACTCACCCACGCGCCAACCGGCGCGATCGTCGCTGCGCCCACTACCTCGCTGCCCGAGCAGGTCGGAGGCCCGCGCAATTGGGATTATCGCTTCAGTTGGCTGCGTGACTCGGTCTTCACCGTGCGTGCGCTCTCGGCGCTCGGGCTGGAGGCGGAGGCCGATGGCTTTCGCCGCTTCATCCAGCGAACCACCGCGGGAAACGTCGAGGATCTGCAGGTTCTGTATGGCGTCGACGGCAAGCGCCGCCTGAGCGAACAGGAGCTGAAGCATCTCGAGGGCTGGCGCGGCTCGCGTCCCGTGCGTATCGGCAACGACGCGTCGTGTCAGTATCAGGCAGACATGTACGGGCTGGTGCTCGAGTTGTTCTGGCGCTGGAGCGAGCGGGGCTCCGCGCAAGCCGAGCGCTACTGGAGCTTTCTCAGCTGCCTCGTCGAGGCGGCCATCGCCAGATGGCGTCTGCCGGACCGCGGAATGTGGGAGGTGCGCTCCCGACCGCGCCATTTTGTGAACTCTAAAGTGATGTGCTGGGCCGCCGTAAATCGCGGTGTGGCGCTGGCCGAGAAGCAGTCTCTGCCGGCACCCTTGCAACGCTGGCGGCGCGCGCGTGCGGAGATGCGCAGGGCGATCGAGTCGCGCGGCATGGATCACCGTCGAGGGATCTTCGTACAGAGCTTCGGCGCCACCGCCGTCGACGCCGCCCTGCTGCTGTTGCCGAGCGTTGAGTTCGTGACTTACGAGGACGAGCGCATGCGGCGCACCGCCGAGCAGATCCGTCAGGAGCTGAGCGTCGGAGGTCTCATCCTGCGCTATCGCACGCGGGATGGTCTGCCGCGCGGGGAGGGCGTGTTCCTCGCCTGCACGTTCTGGCTGGCCGAGTGCTTTGCACATCAGGGACGCACGCGCGAGGCGCGTGCACTGTTCACGCGAGCCTGCGCCTGCGCCAACGATCTGGGCCTGTTCGCCGAGGAGTACGCGCCTCATGGACGGCAGCTGCTCGGTAACTTCCCGCAGGGACTTACGCATCTCGCGCACATCTCGGCGTCGCTCGCACTGGAGCAAGCATGAGGCTGTACGCCGTCAGCGGGAGCTCCGTCCGAAGGCCCTGCGCAGCTCACCTACGGATCGGACTTGCGCGCTTGGTGGGCACTGCGCTTGCTGCAGCTTGGGAGTGACGCTCGGTGCAGCCCGAGCTGTCGGCGCATCTACTTACAAGGCTTTCGAGGAGGCCACATGGGACAGGCACATCCAAGTCATGCAGAACGCATTGCGTCGCTTCGCGCCCGGGCGCGTGAGGAGATTACCAAGGGCGCCATCACGAAGGACTATGCCCTCGATCGCACGCAGGTGATCTCCATCCTGAATCAGGCGCTCGCGACCGAGCTGGTGTGTACGCTGCGCTACCGCTTCCACTATTTCATGGCGACCGGGATTCACTCGCAGGCCGTCAAGGAGGAATTCAAGGAGCACGCCGCCGAGGAGCTGGAGCATGCCGAGCGCATCGCCGAGCGCATCAAACAGCTCGGTGGCAAGCCCGAGATGAATCCGGACGTACTATCCAGCCTGAGCCATAGCGAGTACAAGGAAGGCACCTCGCTGGCGGATATGATTCGCGAGGACCTGATCGCCGAGCGTATCGCCGTGGAGAGCTACCGGGAGATCGTGCGCTTCTTCGGCGAGCGCGATCCGACATCACGCATTCTGATGGAGGAGATCCTTGCGAAGGAGGAGGAGCACGCCGACGAGCTCACCGATCTGCTGTTCGCGGTGGAGCCGCAGACGGCGGGACATCCTCGGCCGCTGTATTTCCCCGACGAAGTTGCGGATGCCAAGACGCAGACCGGCGAGGCCAGTCGGCCGCGTCGCAGCTAGCGCGCCGCCGCACTCGCTGCGGGGTGGCTCCACATGGACGAGCAGGTGAGTGTCTTGCATCCATGGCGCGATGCGGCGGCACTCTGGGCTCTGATTCGCGATAGTGCCTACGCCTGGGCGGACGATCGGGCTCCCCGCAAAGGGGCGGCGCTCGCCTACTACACGGCATTCTCGCTCGCGCCGATTCTCATCATCGCGGCCGCGATCGCGGGCACGATCTTCGGCGAGCAGGCGGCGCGCGGCGAGATCTACGAGCAGATGAAGGATCTGCTCGGCCCGTCGGGCGCGATGGTCGTGCAGACGATGATCGCCAGCGCCGGTCAGCGCGGCCATGGCACGGTGGCGACGATCATCGGCGTGATCACGCTCGCCGTCGGCGCCACGAGCGCCCTCGCGGAGCTCAAGGACGGGCTCGATCAGATCTGGAACGCGCCAGCGCCTGCCTCCAAGGGGTTCTGGCAATACCTCTGGGATTTCGTACGCACGCGGCTCCTGTCGATCAGCATCATCCTGACTCTCGGCTTCCTGCTGCTGATCTCGCTGGTGCTGAGCGCCGTGCTCGCCGCGCTGGCGCATCGCTGGGGTGCGACGAGCGTGATGCTCCAGGCACTGAATTTCGCCCTTTCCTTCGGTCTCGTCGGTGCACTGTTCGCGACCATCTACAAAGTTCTGCCGTCTGTGCCGATCGCATGGCGCGACGTTTCCGTCGGGGCCATCGTCACCGCGCTGCTCTTCAATATCGGCAAGCACCTGATCGGCGTGTATCTGGGGAACAGCGCGGTCACCTCCATGTACGGGGCTGCGGGCTCGCTCCTCGTAGTTCTGGTCTGGGTCTACTATTCCGCGCTTATCTTTCTCTACGGCGCCGAGTTCACGAAGGTCTACGCGTACCGTTTCGGATCGCTGCGCGGCGCGCGCCCCTGTGTCGATCCGTCTGCCCGCAAGCCATGAGTCCGCGGCGAGGGCTCCGTTCTTGATTCCCGGCGCCCGATCGGACAGGCTAGCAATCCGCATGTAGATCCGCCGCGAGCACTGCGACACCATGAGAGCCTGGGAAACTGCCGCTGTCGTCGCGGACACCCTCTCCGCGCAAGCGCTTCTCGGTCGGCTGGCCTCGGAGGGGATAACCGCACGGCTGCAGACCGATACGGCATTGCTGGGAGCCGTGCGCCAGTGTGCCATTCAGGTGCCGCGCGAGCTGATCCAGCGCGCCCGTTACGTGCTCTGGGGGACGCAATTCTCGGATGAGGAGCTCGCCGCGCTTGCCACTGGCGAGGGCGGCGAGGATCCTGCATGACGCTGGCCGCAGGATTTCTTTGCACCGACGGCGTCGTCGTCGCTCGGGCGACGGAGCGCTCCGGTAGCGCCGCGAAGTGGACCCCGACGGAGATCTTTGTCGGCAGCGGTTCCGGCTACGAGATCGCGGTGACCGGCATCGGAAACGCGGCACTCATCCGCATGGCGGCCGATCAGCTGCTCGAGCGCTCCCTCGAGGGCGACGAGGACCTGTCGGAGCTGTGGGAGGAGTGCGAGCGGCTGGTGAATCGGCTCTCCAAGAAGTACATCTTCTGTTACGGGGAGCGTGATCCGGAGCGACCGCAGCTACAGTTGCTCGTCGCGGCCCGCATGCGCGAGCAGGGCTCGAGACTGCTGCTGCGAAGCGATGCCAACCGCATCGCGAAGAGCGATGGCTTCGAGGTACTCGGTCACGGAAGTGAGCTCGCGCGCAGTGTCACCTCCTGGCTCTACGAGCCTGGGCTCACGGTGAGCGTGGTCGCGCGCCTCGTTACCCATATCGTTCACTGGACTGCGGAGCACGTCCCCGGTTGCGGACGCACTACCCAAGTCCTGTGCCTCTCGGGCGCTGCGCAGACACCCAAGCCGGTGCACGCGCCTGCCGAGGAGGAGTTCTTCTGGGGGCTCAATCGGCTGCTGCAGCCGATCATCACCGGCTGCATCGACGAGCGCATCACGGACGTGCAGTTCGACGACCGGCTGCGTTGGTTCGAGGAGCGGCTGTCAGCCGTACGCCAGGCCGGTGGCGCAGAAAGGCGGCCGGAAGCCGATAGTCCGGTCGTATCGCGACCCAAGCTCTGAAGCGCCGACCTCAATGAGCGCTCAGGATCTGTCGGCTGCCATCACTGCCGCATTCATCGTCGGCATGATCTGGCTGCGCACGCGGATGCAGTACGCGGGTCGCAAGGTCGGCACCTTGAGGCTGAGAGCGGCGGGCCGCACGTATTTCGCCGCTGTAGTGCTGCTGCTCGCGGTGGGCTGGTTCGCCGCGCCCGCGCTGGGCCACTCGGCGTGGCCGGGCGCCGGATCCATGATCCTGCGCGTACTCTGGTTCCTGGCGACCTATTATGTGTTCATCATCGTGCACCGCGTGTTACAGCGCCGTCGCATCGATGTCTTTGGCGGTGAGGCCTCGTGAGCAGCCCCGACTCATCGGCTCCGGAGACATCGATCGACATCGAGGCTGCGCGGTGTGCAACGCCGGAGCTCGTCCACGCGTTCGGACGCTTGCTGCCGCAGCTGTCCTCGTCGACGACGTCGGTGTCGCCGGAGGCGCTCGAGTCGATCATCGCCACTCCCGGCACCACACTGCTCATCGCACGCGATCGGGACGCAGGCGGACGCATCGTGGGAACGCTGACGCTGGTCATGTTCCGTATTCCGACGGCGCTGCGGGCGTGGATCGAGGACGTCGTGGTCGACACCGAGGTGCGCGGACGTGGCATCGGCGAGGCATTGACCTTGGCGGCGGTGCGCCTGGCGCAGGAGCGCGGCGCGAAGACCATCGATCTCACTTCCCGGCAGTCCCGACAGGCGGCGCACCGCCTGTATGAGAAAGTCGGCTTTCAGATTCGCGACACGAGCGTGTATCGCTACAAGATGTAGCGGCGCTACAGGATGTAGCGGCTCAAATCCTCGTCCTTGACGAGATTGCCGAGATGATCGTCGACGTACCTGGCGTCGATCGACACCGTGCCACTCTGCTCGGCGGTATAGTACGAGACGCTCTCGAGCAGCCGCTCCATGACGGTATGCAGGCGTCGCGCGCCGATGTTCTCGGTGCGCTCGTTCACTTGGAAAGCGATCTCCGCTATGCGGCGCACACCGTCGGGCGCGAACTCGACATTGATGCGCTCGGTAGCGAGCAACGCCTTGTATTGCGTGGTGAGCGAGGCGTCGGGCTCGGTCAGGATGCGCACGAAGTCCTCGACCTTCAGCGAATCGAGCTCGACGCGGATGGGCAATCGTCCCTGCAGCTCCGGGATCAGGTCCGATGGCTTCGACAGGTGAAAAGCGCCGGAGGCGATGAAGAGAATGTGGTCGGTCTTGATGGGACCGTACTTGGTGGTGACGGTGGAGCCTTCCACGAGAGGCAGCAGATCGCGCTGCACGCCCTCGCGTGAGACATCGGCCCCGAGGGTCTCCTGCCGGCGCGTGACCTTGTCGATCTCATCGATGAACACGATACCGTTCTGCTCGGCGTTCGCGAGCGCCTGCACCTTCAGCTCATCCTCATTGATGAGCTTGGAGGCTTCTTCGTCGGTGAGCAGCTTGAGGGCCTCCGTGACTTTCACCTTGCGGGTGCGCGTGCGATTGCCGCCGAGGCTCTGAAACATCGACTGCAGCTGCTGCTGCATCTCCTCCATGCCGGGCGGAGCCATGATCTCCACGCCCATGGGCATTGCGCGCAACTCGACCTCGATCTCTCGCTCATCGAGCTCACCCTGGCGCAGCATCACCCGGAACTTCTGCCTCGTCTCCGCATCGCGCGGCTGCACGGGCTCGTCCGTGGAGAAGCCCATCATGCGCGGCCTCGGCAGCAGTGCGTCGAGCACGCGCTCTTCGGCCGCATCGAGCGCCCGCTGCCGTACCTTGTCCATCTCCTGCTCGCGCGTCATCTTGACGGCTACGTCGGCGAGCTCCTTGATGATGGAGTCCACGTCCCGGCCGACATAGCCCACCTCGGTGAACTTGGTCGCTTCCACCTTGACGAAGGGCGCGTTCGCGAGCTTCGCGAGGCGGCGCGCGATTTCCGTCTTGCCGACTCCCGTCGGCCCGATCATCAGGATGTTCTTCGGCGTGATTTCCTGGCGCAGCGGCTCACCGACCTGCATGCGCCGCCAGCGGTTGCGCAGGGCAATCGCTACCGCGCGCTTGGCGGCGTCCTGGCCGACGATGTGCTTGTCCAGCTCCTGGACGATCTCGCGGGGAGTGAGCGCTGGGGCCATGCGCGCGCTACTAGCTACTTAATCTCGTCGATCACGAGATTGCGGTTGGTGTAGATGCAGATGTCCGCGGCGATCGTGAGCGCGCGCTCGACGATGCTGCGTGCATCGAGGTCGGAGCCCTCGACGAGGGCACGTGCGGCCGCGAGTGCGTACGAGCCACCCGAGCCGATCGCCGCGACGTCGTGCTCCGGCTCGATGACATCGCCATTGCCCGATATTACGAACAGCTTGTCCCGATCGCCGACCAAGAGCAGCGCCTCGAGTCGCCGCAGGTAGCGATCGGAACGCCAGTCCTTGGCAAGCTCGATCGCTGCCCGCGTGAGATTGCCGTACTTCTCGAGCTTGCCTTCGAAACGCTCGAACAACGTGAAGGCATCCGCCGTGCCGCCGGCGAAGCCTGCCAGCACCTTGTCGTTGAAGAGGCGGCGCACTTTGCGCGCATTGCCCTTCATGACCGTGTTCGCGAGCGTGACCTGACCGTCGCCGCCCATGGCAATGGCGCCGTTACGGCGCACGGCCAGGATCGTGGTTCCGTGAGCCTCGAATGTCATGCTTTCTTGCGTGCTCTGGGGTGGGTCTGGTCGTAGATGCGGGCCAGATGCTGGAAATCAAGGTGCGTGTAAATTTGCGTGGTGGAGATATCCGCGTGCCCCAGGAGCTCCTGTACGCCCCGCAGGTTGCCGCTGGACTCGAGCAGATGCGACGCGAAGGAATGCCTGAAGAGATGCGGATGCACGTGTACGGGCAAGCCCTGTCGCCGTGCCCAGTAAGCGACCCGAGCCTGCACCGCGCGCCGCCCGAGGCGCCGCCCGCCCCGGCCGATGAATAGGGCCACGGCGCCCGCCGGCGCGAGCTGCCCGCGCTCGCGCAGCCAGCCCGTGAGCGCGACGCAGGCGAGACGTCCCACGGGAACAATGCGTGTCTTGCTGCCCTTTCCCAGCACGCGCACCGTATGGTCCTTCAGATCGAGATCGCCGAGATCGAGCGCGACGAGCTCTGCCAGGCGCAAGCCCGAGGAATACAGGAGCTCCATCATGGCGCGATCTCGAGCCACAAACGGGCCCCCGGGAGGGAGCTCGAGCAGGCGCGCCATCTGATCGGCGTCGAGCGTATGCGGCAGCCTGCGAGGCGCCTTGGGCGCGTGCACGTCGTGAGCCGCATTGCCGCGCAGCACCCGCTCACGCACCAGAAAAGCCAGGAAGCTGCGTACCGCGGACAGACGCCGCTGGATGCTGCGCGCACCCAGGCCCGCCGCATGCGAATGCGCCGCGAATACCCTCACGTGCTGGCTGTCGACGTCGTTCCAGCCGGCGAGACCGTGAGCGCCGCAGAAGCGTGCGAACGCCGAGAGATCGCGGGCGTAGCCCGCATCGGTGTGGGGGGACAGGCGCCTTTCCGTCGATAGATGGCGTCGAAAACGCGCCAGCCATTCGAGGGCCGTCGCGCTCATCGCGTGAGCAGCGCGTGCCGCCCGCGGCGGCGAGTGCCTAGGCACGCAGCAGCGCGTCGCTGATCAGGTCGCCTACGCGCGCCAGAAACTCTGTGCTCATACCGGGGTGGAAGCGGTCGCGCTCGGTGCTGCCGAGCGCGAGCAGCCCGAGCGCGCCTTTCTCCCCGAGCGGCACCAGGGCGACTGAGCCGATGTCGTCGGCATCGGCTCCAAAAAGGAATTCACGCTGCGAGTCGCGAGCCTGGCCGCAGCGCGGCTTGGCGTTTGCGAACAGCGACTCGAACGACTTGAGGTTGGCGTCCTCCGCCGTCACTACACGCAGGAAACGCTGCGAAACCGTGCCACCGTCGGTCGTGATCAGGACCAGCACGGCATGGAAGGCGTCGAAGTCCTCGCGCAGGCTCGCTTCAATCTGCTCGATGGCGGCTGCACGCGTGGGGGCGCGCAGCAGGCGCCGAGTCAAGCGGTGCATCCGCTCCGCCACCGCATCGTTGGCGCGTGCGACCTTGACGAACTCGGCGAGCTTTTGCTCGAGCGCCGCCTGGCGATCGCGCAGCACCTCTACCTGCCGTTCGATCAGCGAGATGGTCGAGCCGCCGCGGGCATGCGGCAGGCGCAGCCGCGCGAGCAGCGGCTGGTGACGCTCGAAGAACTCGGGATTCTGCTGCAGATAGCGCGCCACCGAATCTTCCTCGGCTTGCGCCGCGGTCACGCCGCGAGCCTCACGTGTAGTCATGTCCTTCGAACCCCTTGAGATTGCGTTGTCACGTTCCTGCGCCTGGGCTGCTCGGCAGCTCGACGTGGCCCTCGAATGCAACCACCGCCGGACCCGTGAGCCACACGGGAGTGCCGGGCCCTTCCCAGTTTACGCGTAACTCACCGCCGCGCACCTGCACGCTCACGTCCGAGCCGAGCAGCCCGCGCGAGCGTCCGATGGCGACTGCCGCGCACGCCCCGGTGCCGCAGGCGAGGGTCTCCCCGACGCCACGTTCGTACACGCGTAGGCGGATGTTCGCTCGATCGACGACCTGCATGAAACCTACGTTGACGCGCGCTGGAAAGCGCCTGTGGTTGCCGATTGCCGAGCCGAGCCGCTCCACCGCAGCGTCATCGACGGATTCCACGGTGAGCACGGCGTGGGGATTGCCCATCGATACCGCACCGATCTCCATCCGGTTCCCAGCGACTTCCAGAGTGTAGGACTGCGCCTGTTGCTCGGCGTCGAACGGCAGGGACTCGGGAGCAAAGTCCGGGATGCCCATCTCGACCGCGACCACATCGGGCGCCAGGATCTGTGCCGGTACCAGTCCACCGAGGCTGTCCATCAGAATCACCTGGTTGAGTGGCACGCGTCCGCGCCGGTGTGCGAGCGCTGCGATACAGCGCGCGCCATTGCCGCACTGCTCGACCTCGTCGCCGTCGGCATTGAAGATCCGGTAGTAGAGGTTGGTTCCAGGGCGCCGCGGCTCCTCGAGCACCAACGCCTGATCGAAGCCGATTCCGGTATGCCGAGCCGCGAGGGAACGGAACTGTGCCGCATCGGGCAACGGCGTTTCCAGCGGTGCATCGAAGACGATGAAATCGTTACCGAGCCCATGCATCTTCGTGAAGTCGATGCGCATCGGACCGTTGGATCCCCCGCCATGCAGGTCGTGGAAAAATCATATCATGGCTTTCCAGGGAAATTCGGTGATCGACCAGCGCCATACCGTGCTGTTGAAACCCCACGAGCGGCGCATCAGCGCGAGCGCGGAGCGCTCGGTGCTGGATGCCGCACTCGACTCGGGACTCAATCTGCCGCACAGCTGCAAGTCCGGGCATTGCAGTTCCTGCAGTGCGCGCCTGCTCGCAGGGGAGATCGCGTACCCGCACGGCTTGCCGGTGGGCATCACCGAACAGGAGGCGGCGGCGGGCTTCGTGTTGCTGTGCCAGGCCCGGCCCCGGTCGGACCTGACCCTCGAGGTGCGACTCGTCGCAAGCGCCGCGACGGCGGAGATCAAGACCTTGCCGTGCAGGATCGCGCGCATGCGCCGCCTCGCACCCGATGTCATGCAAGTGCTGCTGCGCTTGCCCTCCGTCGAGTCGCTTGCCTTTCAACCCGGCCAGTATCTGGATGTGCTGCTCGAGGACGGACGCCGGCGCAGCTTCTCGATCGCAAGTCCGCCGCACGACAGTGAGCTGCTCGAGCTGCACGTGCGGCACGCACCGGGCGGCCGTTTCACGGATCGGCTGTTCGGCACGCTCGAGCAGGGGGCGCTGCTCAAAATCGAGGGTCCGCTGGGGCAGCTCTGCTTCCGCGACGGCGCGCGTCCCGCCCTGCTGGTGGCCGGGGGCACGGGATTCGCGCCGCTCAAGTCGATGCTCCGGCACGCACTCGAGAAGGGCACGCCACGCGAGCTGCACTGCTACTGGGGTGCGCGCCGCCAGGTCGACCTGTACGAGGAGGAGCTGCTGCTCGAGTGGGTGCAACGCTACCCGCAATTGCACTTCGGCGCCGTCCTGTCGGAGGCCGCGAGCGTCGCGAAGCCACACCAGCGGCTCGGCTGGGTTCACGAAGCAGTCCTCGCGGACCATGCCAGCCTCGATGCGTATGAGCTCTACGCAGCGGGGCCGCCGCCGATGATCGACGCGATCCGCGCGAGCTTCCCCGCACGCGGACTCGATCCCGAGCGGCTACACTTCGATTCGTTTGACTACGCGAGGTGACTCCTCAGATCCGGAAGCGCTCGCGCAGCTCGCCCGCCATGCGCCGGCTGACCTGCAGCGGCTGCTCGCAGCCGCGCACGCGCACGAAGTACTGTCCCTCACCGCTGCGCTCGATGACATCGAGGTGGCGGGTGCTCACGAGCGCGTTGCGATGGATGCGCACGAACAGCTCGCCGAACTCCTCCTCGAGCGTACGCAGCGAGTCCTCGATGAGATCCTCGCCTTGCGCATGGCGCACCGTGGTGTATTTCTGCTCGGCGAAGAAGAACAGGATCTCCTCGATCGGGATGAGGCGCACTCCGTCGCGATTGCGCGCGGCGATGTGCGTACGGCGCGTGGCAGCCGCCGCCGCGACGGCGCGTAGCTCTCGACCCGTGAGGCGCGCGGCCTGCGCCAGCGCGGCGGCCAGCTTTTCCTTGCGCACCGGCTTGAGGAGGTAGCCGATGGCTTGAGCATCGAAGGCCTCGATCGCGTACTCATCGTAGGCAGTCGTAAAAATGACCGCCGGCGGGCGCGCGAGCGTGCTGAGGTGGTGCGCGGTCTCGATGCCGTCCATGCCCGGCATGCGCACATCGAGCAGCACCACCGACGGGGAGAGACTCGTTGCGAGCTGCAGCGCCTGCTCGCCGGTCGCGGCCTCGCCGGCGACCTCGGCACTGTCTATCTCCGCCAGCAGCGCGCGCAGCCGCTCGCGCGCTGGCAGCTCATCATCGACGATCAAGACGTGCAGGGCGCTCATGCCGTCAGCCGCGCCTGCGACTCCACGTGCGGGAAGCGCAGCGTCACGATGTATTCCGAGTCGAAGCGTCCCGCCTTCACCAGCGCGCGGTCGCCGTACATGAGGGTGAGGCGCTCGCGGATGTTCGCCAGTGCGAGGCGGTTGCCCGAGCGTCCCGCCTCCCCCTCGATGACCGGGTTGCGCACCACGATCGTGATCAGACCGCCCGACAGCTCGCCCGTGATAGTCACCGTGCCACCCTCGGAGCGTGGCTCGATGCCGTGGTAGATGGCGTTCTCGAGCAGCGGCTGCAGCATGAGACCAGGCACCAGCGCCTGACTCGGCAGCTCATCGGTGCTCCACTGCACGCGCAGCCGCTCACCTAGGCGCAGCTGCTCGATCCGCTGATAGATCCGTGCCACCTCCAGCTCTTCCTGCAGAGTAATGGTGTTGCGCTTGTCGCTGAGGGAGGCGCGGAACAGGTCGGCGAGGTCCTGCACGGCTTGCTCCGCGCACGCCGGGTCCGAGCGCGTGAGCGCCGCGATCGTGTTCATGCTGTTGAAGAGAAAATGCGGGCGGATGCGCGCTTGCAGTGCATGCACGCGGGCGCGGGCCTGCATCTCGAGATTGCGCCGCCATTCGTGCGTCACGTAAAAGTACCGCTGCGCCAGTCCAGTCACGATCACGCAGATGAGGACGTTGCGTGCCACGAAGCCACGCGCCTCTTGCGGGAAAAGCCCGGTCGCGCCCGCCGCCTCGATGAAGGCGCTGCGGCCGGCGATGAGTGCGGCCGCCGATACCACGGCCACGAGTGCGCAGACGAGCAGCATCACGAGCGCCGAAGCCTTGGGGACGCTCAGGGCGGCGAGCCGCGGACGCAGCGAGCACAGCAGCGCCGCGCCCAGCAGCCCGATCCATAGCAGGAAGGTCGAGGTACGCGCGAGGTCGGTCCAGAACGTGGCGGTGATGCTTGCCCGCGCCAGGCTCAGCACGAGGGCGGTCAGCTCGACGATCAACACCACCCCGAGTGCGGCGCGCGGCGTGCACAGGTCAGGCAGATAGAAGTCCTGGGAAGCTTTGACCGTGTTCTGTGTCATGCAACGCCGCGTGCACGAGCGAACAGCTCCGCCTTGAGGCGAAAGTCGGCCGAGATGTCCTCATCGCCGTAGCCGCGCGCGATGAGCTCGGCATATTCTCCGAGCATGCGCTCCACGACGGGCAGTGCGACGCCAAAGCGCGCGGCCATCTGTCGGCAGATCTCGAGATCCTTGGCATGCAGCCGCACGCGAAATCCGGCCGGGAAACCACCGCGTACCATGTTGGGAGCCCGGTGCACGAAGTACCAGCTGGAGCCGGCGCCCTTGCCGAGCGTCTCGACGATCTTCTCGAGCGGCAAGGCGTGCGCCTGCGCGAAGGCCATCGCTTCGGCGACCGCCTCGATGATGCCGGCGCACATGATCTGATTGGTGGCCTTCGCGGCTTGGCCGCTGCCGCTCGCGCCGAAGTGCGTCACGGTCTTGCCCATGGCGGCGAGCAGCGGACGCGCCCGCTCGAAGGCCTCTGGCTCGCCACCCACCATGATGGCCAGTGTCCCGTCACGCGCGCCCTCCACTCCGCCGCTGACGGGACAGTCCAGGAAATCAACGCGCCGGGCAGCGAGCTGCACGCTCGCCGTGCGGGCGGTGGTGGCGCTCACGGTCGAGCAATCGATGACGAGCGTATCGGCACGCAACGCTCCGCAGAGTGCGGCAACGACTTGCAGTACGTCGGCGTCGGCCGAGACGCACATCACGATGGCATCGCATTGTGCGGCGAGGGCCTCGGGGGTCGCAGGCGCCTCACAGCCGAGCTCGACGGCCAGCGCCTGCGCCTTCGTCGCGGTGCGATTCCACACGCCCTGCAGCAGCCCGGCGCGGTGTAGATTGCGCGCCATGTGGGTGCCCATGGCTCCCAAGCCGACAAAGCCCGTTCGCATCGGTCGATCCGTCAGCAAGCCGCGGCATGGCGCCGCTTGCCGCGTACTGTAGCGCGTGGAGGTGGGTGAGGCGCTACTTGGCGGGGGCGGATCCGCAAGCCTGCTGCATGTCCATGCGCGCCTGGACGCGCATCTGATCCGCTTCCTCGTCGCTCAGGTATTCGCGCTCGCCGTCCTTGCCGGGGCGGAAGAGGCGGCGGGCCTCGATCATCTTGTCGTAGCGTTCCTTGGCCTGCTTGCACTGCTCCGTGCGCGCATTCGTCACATCCTGGCGCACCGCGGCCGCAGCGCTCTGCTCGCTGAGCTGTGTGGCGGCGCGCTCGTTCATCGAGGCAAGATTCTTCTGGCCGTCCGCTGCACCGGGAACCGTTTCATGCGGGTGGTCGCTCTTGATGAGCTGCGCCCCAGGCACCCAGCGATCGCTGTACTGCGCCTGTCCGCTCGCATCGACCCATTTCCAGACATCAGCGCGCACGCCCGCCGAGATCGCCATGAGGCTCAAGGCAACCGCGGTGAACGCTGGAGATCGGCGCATGACACAACGTCCTTCTGCCGGCTCGGCCCGCGGAAATTATCCCTGCTCGGTCAAGTTTGACCTTTGAACTCCGTCACAGCGGCCCGACACTTAACGCGGCATGGGCCGCAGTTGGGGCACGCCGGAGTCGGGCGCGCGGGAGCCGGCGGAGTTTCTCCCGGCAACCGTCCAAATTCGCGATAATTAAACAAATCAAGCGCTTCGGCCGGCCTCGAGGTACAGACGCCCACCGGGCTGAGCACTTATTCTTGCTGCGGCAGCCTGCGAGGCGCCGTGGTACCTGCATCCAGCGAGGACATTCATGGACTCATTTCGTATCGATGAGCTCGCGCGGCGTCTCATAGAGAGCCTGCCGCCGGCGCTGCGCGGCATGCAGCAGGATCTCGAAGCCAACTTCCGCGCGGTACTCCGCGGCGCCCTCGGCAAGCTCGATCTGGTTACGCGTGACGAGTTCGACGCCCAGAGTAAGGTGCTGGAGCGCACGCGCGCCAAGGCCGACGCGCTCGAAGCGCGTCTGGCGGAGCTCGAGCGTGCGCAAGGCCAGCCCCGCCCGGCAGGAAGCGGGGGCGCCGCGTAGCGCCAAGCGCACGAGCTGCAGAGATTGCCGTCCGCGCGGTGCCCGCGACAGCGCGGTCCAGCCATGGAGCGGATGCACATCGCCACGACGCACTGCCGCGGGCAGGTGGGTCTGCACGCCCCATTGGTGCAAGTGGAAGTCAACCTCGGCAGCGGCTTGCCCCAGTTCACGATCGTCGGCCTGCCAGAGACTGCGGTCCGGGAAAGCAAGGAGCGCGTGCGCGCTGCGCTCGGAAACTGTGGCTTCGAGTTTCCCGCCGGACGCATCACCGTCAATCTCTCGCCCGCTGACCTGCCCAAGGAGGGCAGCCGCTTCGACTTGCCCATTGCACTCGGCATTCTCCTCGCCTCCGCGCAGCTGCTTCCGTGCACGAGGCCGCCCGCGGGCGCCGCGGCGGTGCCTGAGTTCTATGGCGAGCTCGGCTTGAGCGGTGAGCTGAAGCCGGTCAAGGGGTTGCTGCTCGCCGCGGCGCACGCGCAGCAGGCGCATCACGAGATATTCGTCCCGGCCGCGAATGCGGATGAGGTACTGCTTGCCGGCCACGGCGCCGTGTACGCGGCGAATCATCTGCTCGAGGTCTGCGCGCATCTGCGCGGCCGGGCGCCGTCTGACCTTCGCCGGCATGGCGAGACTCGCGCGCAGCGCGGCGCTGCGCAACATGAGGGATACGATCTCGACTTGCGCGACGTGCGCGGTCAGCACCGGGCGAAACGCGCTCTGCTCATTGCGGCCGCGGGCTCGCATAGTCTGCTGATGATCGGTCCGCCCGGCGTCGGCAAGACCATGCTCGCGCAGCGCTTGCCCGCGCTGCTGCCGCCGCTCAGCCGATCCGAGGCGCTCGAGGTTGCGATGATCGCGTCGACTGGAGGGATGCCCTTCGAGGCGCGCGAATTCGGCCAGCGCCCGTTTCGCGCACCACATCACACTGCATCCGCGAGCGCGATCGTCGGCGGCGGTCCATGTGCGCGTCCGGGCGAGGCGAGTCTCGCCCACCATGGCGTGCTGTTCATGGACGAGCTGCCGGAGTTCGAGCGGCGCGTCCTCGAGGCGCTGCGCGAGCCGCTCGAGACGGGAGTGGTCGCGGTGGCGCGCGCGCGAATGCAGGCGCGCTATCCGGCGGCTTTCCAGCTGATCGCGGCGATGAATCCTTGCCCGTGCGGCCAGCTCGGCGATCCCACGGGCACGTGCACTTGCACGCCGCCGCAGGTACACGCATATCGGGCGCGCATCTCCGGGCCGCTATTGGATCGCATCGACCTGCGCATCGAGGTGGGACGGGTCGCGACGGGTGAAATCACTGCGCGCGTGAGTGAGGGCGATTCGAGCGCAACGGCTGCCGCCGCAGTCGCACGGGCGCGCACGCGTCAGCTGACGCGCGCCGGCAAGCTCAATAGAGATCTGGGCGCGAGCGAGCTCGGCGCGTGCGCGTGGCTCGCACCCGCGGCGCGGCAGCTGCTCGAGCAGTCCTTCGAGCGCCTGCAACTCACGGCCCGCTCGTATCATCGCACGCTGCGAGTTGCCCGCACGATCGCAGACCTCGCCGGCAGCGAGACGATAGAGGCGCTGCACGTTGCAGAGGCCGTGCAGCTGCGCAGGAGCCTGGATGCGTGATCGCGCCCGAGGAAGCTCAGCTTTCTACGAGGAAGGGCGCCGGGGTGCGCAACGGCGTCGTGTCGAGCACGCGCCCGAAGCGGCGCTGCCGGCCGGCATAGTCCGCGAGTGCCTGCAGCAGCCCGCTCTCGTCGAAGTCCGGCCACAGACAATCGGTGAAATGCAGCTCCGCGTAGGCACATTCCCACAGCAGGAAATCGCTGAGGCGCTTCTCGCCGCCGGTGCGGATCAGCAGATCGACCTCCGCGCTCGGCACCGCGGCATGGTTAACCTCGTCGAGAAGATGCAGAAAGCCGCACGGCTTCGCCCCGGACCCCGCAGCGCCATTGCTCGCGGGCGCGCGGAGCGCGGCCTCCATGATGCTATGTCGTGCCGAATAGTCCACCGCGATGCGCAGGTGCAGCTTCGAGCAGCCGGCGGTGAGTCGCTCGCTACGCTCGATCGCGCGCACGAGATCAGGCGTGAGGCGATCGCGGCGGCCGATGATGTTGACGCGCACCAGTTGCTCGACGCAGCGGCGCGTCTCGGTGAGCAGATAGCGCCTGAGCAGACGCAGCAGCGCGGCCACCTCCTGCGGCGGACGCGCCCAGTTATCGGCGGAGAAGGCGTACAGCGTGAGCGCATCGATCCCTGCGCGCAGAGCGGCTTCCACGATGCGCCGCACCGCCTTTGCGCCGCACACGTGGCCGGCGGTGCGTGGCAGACCGCGCAGGGACGCCCAGCGACCGTTTCCGTCCATGATGATTGCGACGTGCATGATGATGACGCGATGATCGCGCTCAGGCGCGCCGTGTCGCTTTGATGACGGCCTCGATGTGCTCGAGGTAACGGTTGAGTGCCTTGCGACCGGAGTTCGTGAGGCGATATTCCGATTTGGGACGGCGACCCTCGAAGCTCTTGCGGCAGCTGATGTAGCCCGCGTCCTCGAGCTTGCGCGCGTGTGCGCTCAGGTTGCCGTCCGTCACGTCGAAGAGCGCCTTCAGATCGTTGAACGTGAGCGGCTCGTTGACCGCGAGCGCGCTCATGATGCCGAGGCGCACCCGACCGTAGATCAGTCGGTCGATCTCGGCACTCTCGATCTCGCGCACGCGAGCGGCGCTCGGATCCGGCCGCGGTGCCTGACGCCCCGCGAGCTCGTGACGCTTGCGTGCACTGACCCTACCTGTCATGCGTGACCCGTCCGATGATGATGCCGAAAGCCAGGTGCAAGCCTCCGAAGCCGATGCCCAGTACGATATTGGAGAAGTGTGGCGGGAGCTGCAGGGCGACTATGCCGAGTGCCACGAACAGCGCCCCCATCACGCTCACGGCGCGTACCGTCATGGTGCTCGCGGCCGCCACGGCACAACCGTAGAGCAGCAGCCATACCCCAGGAATCAGCTGCATGTCGTGCCGCTGCCATAGCGTCACTGTCAGCACGGCGCCAGCGAGGAGCGCAGGACACAGGCACATCAGGAACTTGCGCGCGGGTCCACGATAGATCGCGGCACGCGTGCGCCGCGTTTGATTCACCAGCATGGCGGTGCCGCTTACGAGACCGGTGAGCCCAGCGGCGATCCAGATAGGAAACCAGTGTGACCGAAGCGCCGGGTGCTCGACGAGCAAGGCGGCGCAGACGCCGATCGTGCCCAGGGCAATGCCTGCCGAGCCGGGTACCGCGAGCATCCCCGCGGCCTCGATCGAGGCGCGAATGTATTGCAGCGTTCCGAGGGCGTGCCGCTCGAGCGCGACAGTGTTGGCATCCGCAGGCTTCGGCTGCAAGATCGCTTTCGCCATGGCGCGACTCTAAGTACGGGTCGGCAGAGCGTCAAGTTCTCTGCAATGCAAAGTGTAAAGTCAACCGACGCGGCGCGCGTCCCGCCGGGTCGGCGCCTCAGTGGTGCACCATGCTCACCATGTAATCGACGGCCTTGCGGATCAGGTCGTCCGGGATGTCGGTGCGCCCGCCCTTCGCCGGCATGACGCCCGCGCTGCTCTGGAAGCCGTGCAGCGCGTGGTCGTACAGCGTCGGCTTGCCTTTGGCGATGCGCGGTCCCCATGCCGCGGCGTCGCCGGCCTTGGGTGCGCCGGCGATGCCCTGACCGTGGCAGGTTGAGCACACCTGCTGGAAGACTTCCATGCCGTCCTTCGGAATCGGCAGGGCACTGCCGGCCTGGCCGGCCGGCTTGGTCGCGACGATCGCGAGCGCCGCGTTGTCCTGACCCGAGACGGCCTCGCGCGAGAAGGGCTGCAAGCGGTCGGCGACGCTCTTCAAATAACCCTGCTCCGCATAGACCTCGCGATCCTGAGTTGCGCCGGCCACGACCCGCGCGATCGCGAACAGCGCGATGGCGACCACCACGAGGAGGCCGATCACGAGACTGAAGATATTGACGAAATGCGTGTCCTGCTTGCTCACGGCCAGTCCGCTGAAACCATCCCGCAAAATGGGCGGCGCAGTATAGCGGCTATCCCGCGGAAGCTGGAACTGCACCTGCGAGGTTGCGCGCCCGACTGGATTCGAACCAGCGACCTGCAGCTTCGGAGGCTGCCACTCTATCCAACTGAGCTACGGGCGCGAGGTCCGGAATTCTAACCCAAGCCCCCCTCCCCCGGGTGCCGCGGGCGAGTCCCAGGACCTCAGCTGCCGTACGCAGGACTTCAGCTGCCGTGCGAGCGCTGATGCTCGACGGCCGCGAGATCGTCGATCAATTTCGTAAGCTCTGTCTCGCCGCCAGCCTTGCCCACGTCGGTGGTGTACTTTCCGTTGACGATGATGAAGGGCACGCCGTCGACGTGGTAGCGCTCGGTAATCTCCTGCGCGCGCTGCAGATTCGAGCCGACCCCGAAGGAGTTGTAGGCGGTGGTGAAGGCCTGCGCATCCACGCCGTGCGCCTTGGCAAATTCTTCCTGCGCCGCGAACGTCTCCTGATCGGTGTTGCCGACCAGAGGGCTGTGTGTCGGCGCTGCGCCGGTGCCCTGTTGCGCCTCAGAGGCGTAAGCGTGAATCTCATCGAACGCTCTCTCCACCAAATCGTCACGACCGAGTGCTTCGAGCGTATAGAAGAGGTGCGCGTGGGCGCGATGCACGGGTCCCCACATCACGGGAACACGTACGAACTCCACGTAGTCAGGCTTGCTGCGCCGCCAAGCGATGAGCGTCGGCTCCAATGCGTAGCAATGCGGACAGCCGAGCCAGAACACTTCCATCACCTCCACCTTGCCCTGCGCGACGCCGGTCGGCTGCGCAGGCACGACGGGATCGTAGTTGACGCCTGCCTTCCAGCGGCCATCGGGTAATTGTTGCTGCGGTGGCAGAGCCGCAAGGTGCTCGAGCGATGCCGCGCCCGGCGGCTCATCGGGATCCCGCTCGGCCTCGTGAGTGGCTGTGTCCGCCGGTGTTTCGCTCGGCGCTGTCGTCGGCGCTGGAACTGCCGCGCTAGCGGCGGCGGGCGTGCTCGCGGCGGGGGCAGTCGGTCGAGGCGCCTCGCGGCCACAGGCGCCGACGCACACGGACATGAGCAGAGCGAGGAGCGCGATCGGGCGATTCATTGACACCTCCGCACCCGCCGCGCGGCCATGCCGCGTGTAGTGAACGGGTGACTCAAAACTTCAGCGCATTCCCTGGACGTAGGAGGCGACGTTGCGGATGTCCTCGGGCGTGAGGCGCTTCGCGATGGTCATCATCATGACGGAGTTGGGGCTCGGCTGCGCGTTGGCGTGGGCGCCGGCATAGCGCGCACCGCTTGCGTAATCGTTGAGCTGCTTCATGACGTATTCGGCGAACTGGGCGCGCAGTGCCGGATAGCCGGCGGCGAGGTTGCCGACGCCGACCGGGCCATGACAGGCCACGCAAGCCGGAATGCTCCGCGTGCCATCACCGCCCGTGTAAAGAGCCTCTCCAGCCTTCCAATAGGAAGGATCGGCCTCGCCTCCATTCGGCGTCTGTCCTTCGAAGTAGACCGCGATATCGTCGATGTCCTTCGCCGAGAGATTGGTTGCCATCGGCATCATGACGGGATTGTTGCGCACCGCCGTCTTGAAGAGCCGCAGCTGCTCGGCGGTATACACCGCGTTCTGGCCGGCAAGCTTCGGCCATTGTGGATTGGTGCTGTTGCCGTTGGGTCCGTGGCACGCGATGCAGGTGGCCACCTTGGTGGCCCCAGCCTGCAATGTGCCGTCCGTGTATGGCAGGGCATCGGCGGGCGTCGCCGTCCAGCAGGCGGTTGCCGGCAAGCTCAACAGCGCGACTGCGGCCAGTGCGGTGCGCGACCAGCCCGCATTCAACCCGTGCGGCATGCAAGACCCTTCAGCTCAGATACAAAGGCCGCGAATTGTACACTAGAGCCCTGAGCGGGCTTGAGCCCCGAGGGTTGCAGCGGTGAGTCGGTTTGCCGAGGCTCGGTTTCTCGTGAGCGCCGCCCGTTCCGCACAGTTTCCGCCGGATCGTGGTGTCGAGATCGCTTTCGCGGGCCGCTCGAATGCCGGCAAGTCGAGCGCCATCAACGCGATCCTGGCGCGACGTGGCCTGGCGCGCACGAGCAAGTCGCCCGGGCAGACACGCTTGCTCAACTTCTTCGAGCTCGCACCCGGGCGGCGCATCGTCGATCTGCCCGGCTACGGATACGCGCGCGCGAGCGCGCGCGAACGCATCGCGTGGCCGCCGCTCATCGATGAGCTGCGCGCCCGCGACTCGCTCCGCGGCCTGTTCCTGATCGTCGACTCCCGCCGCGGGCTCACGGAGCTCGACGCGGCCTTGATCGAGTGGGCACAACCCGAGCTACGCGGCGTGCACGTGTTGCTCTCGAAGGCGGACAAGCTAACGCGCAGCGAAGCATCGCGCGCCCTGCAGCTCGCGCGTACCCTGCTCGATGAGCGCGCTTCCGTGCAGCTGTTCTCCGCGCTGCGCGACGTTGGTCGCGCACAGGCGCAGCGGCAGCTGCTCGACTGGCTTGCCCAGGCCGGAGAGCAGGAGGGAGAAGGAACTCACGGGACATAAAAATTCCCCGGCGACCTCTAGAGAGGTCACCGGGGCAGACTAACCCGGCACAGGTCTCTTGAACCGGGTTGACCCGCTCAGGGAGGGAAGCGGGGAGTGCTGGAGGCACTCGAAAAGTTAGACGAGTCGGGGTCTATGAAGTTCCGCACCGCGGGTCAACAAAAAGTACTTTGACTTCAGAGACTTAGCAAGGCAACTGTAGCTTCGCCGCTACACCTGTCAATGGGCTTCGTCCCAATTGGCGCCGACCCCGATGTCGATCCGTAGCGGCACCTGCAGCTGTGCCGCTCCGGCCATGCGCTCACGCACGACGCCCGTGACCTCCTCGATGGCGTCCTCGCGCACCTCGAGCACCAGCTCGTCATGCACCTGCATGATGAGATGCGCAGGCGCTCCCGCGCGCTCGCACCAGGCATCCACTGCAACCATGGCGCGTTTGATGATATCGGCTGCGGTCCCCTGCATCGGTGCGTTGATCGCACTGCGCTCTGCGTACTGTTGCAGCGCGCGGTTACGGGAGCGTATGTCCGGGAGGTACAGCCGCCGCCCGAAAACGGTCTCCACAAAACCCTCATCGCGCGCGCGAGTGCGGGTGGCGTCCATGAAGCGTTTCACGCCCGGGTAGCGCGCGAAGTAGCGCTCGACGTACTGCTGTGCCGCACCGCGCTCGATGCCGATCTGTCGGGCGAGCCCGAAGGCCGACATGCCGTAGATCAGGCCGAAGTTGATGATCTTCGCCAGCCGCCGCTGATCGGCGCTCACGTTGCCGAGCTCAACGCCGAAGATCTCGGCGGCGGTCGTCTGGTGCACGTCCCGATCATCGACAAACGCCTGCAGCAGACCTTCATCGCCCGAGAGGTGCGCCATGATACGCAGCTCGATCTGTGAATAATCCGCCGCGAGCAGCACGTATCCCGGCGGGGCGATGAATGCCTGCCGGATGCGCCTGCCCTCGGCCGTGCGGATCGGAATGTTTTGCAGATTGGGATCCGAGGAGGAAAGGCGGCCCGTCTGCGCCACGGCCTGATGGTAGGAGGTGTGGACACGCCCGGTACGCGGATTGACCTGCTCGGGCAGCTTGTCGGTATACGTGGATTTGAGCTTCGCGAGCGCGCGGTACTCGAGCACAATGCGCGGCAAGGCGAAATTCGCGGCGAGCTCTTCAAGCACGTCCTCCGCCGTGGAAGGCTGCCCCGTCGGCGTCTTGCGCAGCACAGGTAGCTGCAGCTTCTCGAACAGAATGCTCTGCAGCTGTCGCGGTGAGTCGACATTGAAATCGCAACCCGCTTCGGCGCAGGCACGTGCAAGCAGGGCGGCGAGCTCGGTGGTGATCTGTCGTCCCTGTGCATGCAGGCGCTCGCGGTCGATGAGCACGCCGCGGCGCTCCATGTGCAGCAGGACCGGCAGCAGCGGCTCCTCGACTTCCACGTACAGGCGCCGCAGCTGCGGCAGGTGCTCGAGCTCGGTCCACAAGCGCCGATGCAGCCGCAGCGTTGCATCGGTCGTCTGCGCGAGGAACTCAGCGGCCCGCTCCACCGGAACCTGATCGAACGACAACTGCCGGGCGCCGCGTCCGGCCACATCCTCGAGCCGCGCGATGGTCAGGCCCAGATAGCGGGCGACGGTCGATTCCAGATCATGGCGCGTGGCGACGCTGTTCAATACGTAGGACTCCAGCATCGTGTCGTAACGCATGCCGGCGAGCGCAATGCCGTACCGGGCGAGAACATGAGCGTCATGTTTGAGATGGTGGCCGAGCTTGGCGCGCGCCGGATCCTCGAGGAGCGGCTGTAGCGCGCTGAGCACGCGCGAGCGCTCGAGCTGCTGGGGCGCGCCCGCATACCGATGCGTGAGCGGAACGTAGGCAGCCACTTCAGGCTCGATGCAGAAGGACACGCCGACGATCTCCGCGTGCATGTAGTCGAGACTCGTGCAGGCAAGGTCGAAGCACAGCAACTCGGCGCCTTGCAGCCGATCGAGCCAGCGTTCCAGGTCTTGCCAGGCCTGCACGACCTCGTAGCGTCCCTGCACGTTCGGCAGCGGCGCCATCTCCGCCGGCACCGCGCCGGCTGCCGGCGTCGACTCCTCGAGCGCCGCGGAACCAGCCTCTGCGAGCGCAGGGGCGTTCGTCGTCCCTGAGCCCACCGCTGTCAATGGGAGCGTGCCGGATGCAGACGCAGCGCTCGTCGAGGAGTCTTCCAGCTGACGCAGCAATGAGCGCAGCTCGTAGCGAGTGTAGAGAGCCCTGAGCGCGCTCGTGTCGGGCGGTGTGGGCCGCAGGTCATCGATCGACAGCGGCAGATCGAGATCAGTGTGCAAGGTGGCGAGCTTGCGGGACAGCTCCAGCGTCGTGAGCCCGGCGCGCAAGTTCTCGCCCACCTTGCCCTCGACCTCACCAGCATGTGCGACGAGCTGATCGAGCGTCCCATAGCGCCCGAGCCATTTGGCGGCCGTCTTGGGTCCGACCTTGGGAATGCCGGGAATGTTGTCGATATTGTCGCCGACCAGTGCGAGATAGTCGGCAATCTGTTCCGGGTAGACGTCGAACTTGGTCTTGACTCCCTCGCGATCGAGCACCGTATTGCTCATGGTATTGATGAGCGTGATGGAGCCGTCGACCAGCTGCGCCATGTCCTTGTCGCCAGTCGAGATGAGCACCTGATAGCCCGCGCGAGCGGCGCGACAGGCGAGCGTACCGATGACGTCGTCGGCCTCGACGCCTTCGATGCGGATCAGGGGCAGTCCGAGGGCACGCAGGATCACGAGCAGTGGCTCGATCTGCGAGCGCAGATCATCGGGCATCGGTACGCGATGCGCCTTGTACTCCGCGAAGAGATCGTCGCGGAAGGTGCGACCGGGTGCATCGAGCACCACCGCGATACGCTGCGGCTGCTGCTCGCGCATGAACTTGAGCAGCATGTTGAGCACGCCGAGCACCGCACCGGTGGGCTCGCCGCGCGAGTTGCTGAGCGGCGGCAGCGCATGAAAGGCGCGGTACAGATACGACGAGCCGTCAACGAGGACGAGCGAGGCGGGAGCGAGACTGAGAGGGGCGGGAGTGCTCATTGGGAATAAGTCAGATCGGAAATTATAGCGAAGGGCGCCGCCGACTCGCGGTGTGAGTGTCAACGCCGAAGTGCACTGCCGCGCTGTATGCTCATAGCCATCGTGCGCCGGGTGCCGCATGCGCGAAAGCGTCGATTCCGCCATTGCCGCCAATCGCTTCGGGCTCGGCGCTCGTCCCGGTGACCTCGGTGGCATCGGCCGCGATCCGCGCGGCTGGCTCACGGCGCAGCTAGCCGGCGCAGCGCCGATACTCGATGACCGCGGATTGCGCGGCTCCGCCGACATCCTGAGCGAGGCACTCGCCATCCGGCGCGCGCGCCGGCAGCAACGCGTGGGGCAGCCCGGACAACCCGATACCGCCACGCAGGCCGCCGATGCGCTCAAGCTCGGGCAGCTGTATCGACCGATCTATATCAGCGAGGCTACCGCGCGCTTGCGAGCCGCCGTCATGAGCGAGCGACCCTTCGTCGAGCGCCTCACGCATTTCTGGACCAACCACTTCGCGGTCTCGATCGACAAGGCGATCGTGCTCGGCCTCGCGGGCAGCTTCGAGCGCGAAGCGATCCGCCCGCACGTGCTCGGCAATTTCACCAACCTGCTGCTCGCCGTTGAGCAGCATCCCGCGATGCTGCTCTATCTCGACAACCATCTCTCCGTGGGGCCCAACTCGCCGCTCGGAACGCGCGTGGCGCGCCGCCGGCCGCAGGCCCGGCTCGGCATCAATGAAAATCTCGCGCGCGAGATCATGGAGCTACACACGCTCGGTGTGAACTCGGGCTATACGCAGACGGATGTCACCACATTCGCCAAGGTGCTCTCGGGCTGGTCGATCGGCGGAGCCACAGGACGGCTCGCGAATGGCGAGCCCGGCCGCTTCATGTTTCGGCCCGAGCTGCATGAGCCGGGGGCGCAGCGCGTGCTCGGCAAGCGCTATCCGCAGGAAGGCTTCATGCAGGGCGAGACCGTGCTGCGCGACTTCGCGCTGCACCCTGCGACGGCGCATCACATCGCGGAGAAGCTGGCGCGGCACTTCATCGCCGATGAACCGCCGCCGCGCGCGGTCGAGCAGCTGGCCCGCACATTTCTCGCGACTGGCGGTGATTTGCCGGCGCTGTATCGCACCCTCGTACATGAGCCGGAGTCCTGGGCGCGACCGCTCAGCAAGTACAAGACGCCCTCCGATTACGTCATCTCGACTTTCCGCGGCCTGCAGCTGCCGGTCATCGAAGGCCGTGGGGCGCTGGTGGGATTCGAGGCGCTGGGTCAGCGCACCTATTCACCCGGGTCGCCCGCCGGATGGCCGGATCGTGCGCCGGATTGGGACGGAGGGTCCGCGCTGTTGCGGCGCGTTGAATGGGCCGATGAGCTCGGACAGCGCCTCGGCGCCCGCGAGGATGCGCAGGCACTCGCGCCGCAATTGCTGGGCGCGACGCTCGGGGATGCCACACGCGCGGCACTGGCACACGCTTCGAGCCCTGCGCAGGCGCTGACGCTGCTGCTGGCCGCGCCTGAGTTTCTGCGCCGATGAGCGGGCTGTGCAACGGAAGGAATCAAAGTTATGGTCAAGCGGCGTGAGTTTCTGTTGACGCTCGGCGCGATTGCGAGTCCGCTCGCGACCCGCATCGCATTCGCCGAGACGGGCGGCGCAGCGCGCCTCGTGATCGTGATCCTGCGCGGCGCGCTCGACGGTTTGACGGCGGCTCCCCCCTACGGAGACCCGGACTATGTCGCGCAACGCGGCGAGCTCGCGATCGCGTCCCCCGGCACGAGCGACGGGGCGCTGCGGCTCGACGGCATGTTCGGTCTGCATCCGCGGCTCAGCTTTCTGCACGAGTCTTTCGGCGCTGGCGAGCTGACGCTGCTGCATGCTCTGGCGACTCCTTATCGCGAGCGCTCGCACTTCGACGGTCAGGATGTGCTCGAGAATGGCACTACCCGGCCGCACGCGCTCGGCAGCGGCTGGATGAATCGGGCGCTCGATGCGCTACCGCGAGCGGCAGGCGCGTCACGCGGGGAGCTCGGTGTCGCACTGGGCCAGAACGTGCCGCTCGTCATGCGCGGACCTGCGGCCGTGGCCTCCTGGTCCCCTTCTCACCTCGCTCCGCTCGGCGAGGATACCTTGCAACGGCTCGGCGATCTGTACGCGGGCGACTCCTTGCTTTCGCGGCGGCTCGCCGATGCGCTCGCCGCCGATGCGGTCGCCACCGATGCGGTCGCCACCGAAGGCATGCGCGCCTCCACGACGGCACCCGGAGCGGCCGCGCGCTTCAATGAGATCGTGACGGCAGCCGCGGGCTTTCTGCGCGAGGATGCGGGTCCGCGCGTGGCCGTGTTCGACACGACCGGTTGGGACACTCACGCCAACGAGGGCGCTGCACAGGGACAGCTAGGGGCGCGTCTCGGCGTGCTCGATGAAGCTCTGCGCACTCTCAAGGAGCGGCTCGGGCAGGCATGGCGCAACACGGCGGTGCTCGCGGTCACCGAGTTCGGCCGCACCGCGGCGGTGAACGGTACGCGCGGTACCGATCACGGCACGGCGACCGCCGCGTTTCTCGTGGGCGGCGCCGTACGCGGCGGCCGCGTGATTGCCGATTGGCCTGGCCTCTCGCGGCGGGCGCTCTATCAGCAGCGCGATCTCACGCCAACGATCGACTTGCGCGCGGTGCTCAAGGGGCTGCTCGCCGATCATCTGGGAATCAGCGCACGTGCCCTTTCGGAGACTGTATTTCCGGACAGCGCGAGCGTGCGCCCGCTCGCTGATCTGATGCGCGCGTGATCTAGGGCTTGGAGGGTGCTTGCGCGGGCGACTGTCCGTCCTTGTCGCGCTTCTTGGCCTGCGTGGTCGGATCCGCGTCAGTATCCGGTGACGGGCTCGGTGCCGCGGAATCGGGCGCAGGTGTCGACGCGGGAGGTGCGCCGCTCTGCGAGGCGGGGCGCGGCACCACGGTCGCTCCATGATCGGGCAGATACAGGGGCCCTTTCTGGCCGCAGGCGGCTGCGAGCGTCGCGACGAACGTGACCAGCGTGACGGCACTCCGGCGCACGTGGGACCGCACTGTCATCGTTTCAACTTCGCGGCGACCTGCCGATACGCCTCACGAAAGGGAATGCCCTCCGCTACCACCAGCCGGTACGCTTCCTCAGCTGCGTGAATGCTCGGATCGAGCACGATCCGCTCGGCGCGGAACCGCAATCCATCGATTGCCGGCGTCAGCACCTCGAGCGTGCGCGCTGCGACGTCGATGCCGCGGAAGAGCGGGGCCTTGATGAGTTGCAGGTCGCGCTGATAGCCGGATGGAAGCTTGGCACACACACCGAGCACTTCCTGCAGACATGCCTGCACAGTGGCACTGCGGGCGCGCACCAGCTCGAACACATCCGGATTGCGCTTCTGCGGCATGATCGAAGATCCAGTCGTGAAGGCTGGCGGTAGCTCGACGAAGCCGAACTCCTGCGTGTAGAAAAGAAGTATATCGGTCGCGAGCCGGCCAAGATCCTGCATCAGCAGCGCGAGCTCGAGCAGCAGCTGCGCTTCGGCCTTGCCGCGTGAGAGCTGCACGGCAGTGACGGGCTCGTGGGGACTCGCGAAGCCGAGGGCGCGCGTGGTGGCCTCGCGGTCCAGAGGCAGTCCCGGAGTGCCGTAGCCCGCCGCAGATCCGAGAGGATTCTTGGCGAGTCGGCGTTGCAGGGCCTTGAGGCCATCGGCGTCATCGCGGATCTCGGCCGCGAAACCCCCGGCCCAGAGGGACACTGAGCTCGGCATCGCCTGTTGCATGTGGGTGTACCCCGGTAGCGGCGTACGCGCCTCACGCCGGGCGAGTCCATCGAGAGCGTCGGCGAGTCGCGCGGCGCCAGCACTGAGCTCTGCGCTCGCCTTGCGCAGATACAGACGCAGCGCCGTGAGCAGCTGATCGTTGCGCGAGCGTCCGAGGTGAATGCGCGCGCCGGCGGCGCCGATGCGCTCGGTCAGACGCCTCTCGAGCGCGGTCTGTCCGTCCTCGTCCGCGAGCTCGACGTGCCACAGCCCGCGGCCATGCTCTTCAGCGAGTGCCGTGAGCGCAGTGCGGATGGCGTGCCAGTCGGCCGTGGGCAGCAGCTGACGATCGTGCAACATCTGCGCGTGGGCGATCGAGGCTTGCACGTCGTAGTGGACCAGGCGCTCATCCAGAGCGTGATCCTCCTCAGCCGTATAGCGCAGCACACGCTCATCGAGCGGGTCGCCCTGGTCCCAGAGTCTGCTCATCGCGCAGCGGACTCCATTTGCTGCTCCGCCTGACTGAGGGCGTTCACGTCGGCGACGATCAATGTGCCCGTTCCCTCATTGGTGAACACCTCGCCGAGAATGCCCTCCGGTGACTTGTAGGAGACCACGTGCACGCGGAGCACGCCGCCGCGGATCGCCGTCTCGATCGCGGTCGCCTTGGGCAGCATGCCGGCGCTCAATGACCCCGCATTCCGCATGCGACGCAATCCCGCAAGGTCGGTGTAGGAGATGAGGGAGCCCGGGTCATCGAGGCGCTCGAGAATGCCCGGCGCATCCGTGCACAGCAGCAGCTTCTCGGCGCCGAGCGCCGCGCCGAGCTCCGCCGCCACCGTATCGGCATTGATGTTGAGCAGAACGCCATTGGCATCCGCCGAGAGCGGGCTCACGACCGGCATGAGGCCGCCATCGAGCAGCTTGCGCAACACAGTGGTGTCGATGCGATCGATATCGCCGACGTAGCCGAAGTCTACGGTCTCGTCGCTGCCTTCAAGCCGCACCGGCGGCCGTCGGTGAGCGCGCACCAGGCCGGCATCGATGCCGCTGATGCCCACCGCCTCGATGCTCAGGTCGCGGCAGATGGCGAGGATGCGTGTGTTGATGAGTCCATTGAGCACCATCGCCGTTACGTCGATGGAGCGCTCGTCGGTGATGCGCCGCCCCTGCACCATGCGGGTCGGCACACCAAGCGCCTCGGACAGCTCGGTGAGCTGAGGTCCACCGCCATGCACCAGGACAACGCGCACGCCGAAGTTGTGGAGGATCCCGATCTGCTCGATGAGCGAGCGTGTCGCGATCGCATCGCCGAACACCCCGCCGCCTGCCTTGACGATGAACGTCTTGCCCTTGTACATGCGGATGTAGGGGGCGGCGCTGCGCAGCGCGCGGATCGCAAGTGTCTGATCACCTCGGGGGAGCATCATCGGTGAGGGCCTCCGAAAAACCTGTCAGCCTGCGTTCCTGAGCATTCGATACAGAACCGCCATCTGAACGCTGAGCCGGTTGCGTGCCTCGCTCTGCACGATGCTGCGCGGTCCATCGAGCACCTCGTCGGCGACGGCGGTGTTGCGGCGTACCGGCAGACAGTGCATCAGATGGCAGTCCGGTGCCGCGCGCGCGAACCAGCTCTCGCGCACACACCAATCAGTGAGCTCTGCCCGCAGGCGCGCGTCAGCGGCTGCATCGCCGTAGCAGCTCGTCGCGCCCCACTCCTTCGCGTAGAGCACGTGCGCGCCCGTGAGCGCCTCGCTGCGATCCGCGGTTTCACGGATCGAGCCGCCGCCGAGACGCGCAGCGTAGCGCGCCTTGTCGAGCACACCTGTCGGCAGGCCAAAGCCCTCCGGCCGCAGCACGATCACCTCCATGCCACGCAGCGCCGCCATGTGCGCTGCGGCCGCTGGCACCGCCAGCGGCAGCGCGCGCGGGTGGTATACCCATGACAGCACGAAGCGAGCGCGGCGCGGAATGCCGTGATCGTCCATCGTCTTCCAGTCGGCGAGCGCCTGACAGGGATGGTTGGCCGCGGATTCGAGATTCACGAGCGGCTTCTGCGTGAGCTCCGCCATGGCGTTGAAACGCTTCTCCGCAAGATCATCCTCGAGATTCCTGCCCTCCGCGAACGCGCGAATGCCGAGCGCGTCGCAGTACTCGGCGAGCACCGGGATCGCCTCACGCACGTGCTCTGCTGCTGCACCGTCCATGACGGCGCCGAGCCGCGTCTCCAGCTGATAGGTGCCCTGTCCTGGGGTGACGACGAACGAAGTTCCTCCGAGCCGCGCCATGCCGGCCTGAAACGAAGCGAGCGTGCGCAGCGAAGGATTGAAGAACAGCAGTCCGAGAATCTTACCCGCGAGCGCGTGCGGCTCCGGCCGCGACTCGAGCCGTCGCGCCAGATCGATGAGCGCGACGACCTCGTCACGCTCGAAGTGGGCCAGATCGAGAAAGCGCTTCATGACAGTCACGCGGGCAGCGCCGCGAGCGCTTCGCGCAGCAGATCCACATGCTGCTCCTCGAGAATATACGGCGCGAGAATACGCACGACGTGCGGATCGCTGCTCGTGCCGGTGAGGATGCCGCGGGCGAGCAGCTCGGCCTGGATCTGCTTCGCTGGCCGCGTGGTGCGTAGCCCGAGCAGCAGCCCCGCTCCCTGATGGGCGGTGATCGGTCCCACGATGCAGCGCTCGCACAGGTACGCCGAGACCCGTCGCACGCGCGCGAGCAGCTCTTCCGACTCGATCGCATCGATCACTGCAAGGATCGCGGCGCACGCGAGCGGGCCGCCACCGTAAGTCGTGCCGAGAAGATCGAGCTTGAGAGTCGCGGCGACGCGCGCCGACATGAGCAGCGCGGCGCACGGGAAGCCATTACCGAGCGCCTTCGCCGTGGTGATCATGTCGGGAGTCACGCCGTACATATTTGCCGCGAAGGGATAGCCCGTGCGGCCGACGCCGCACTGCACCTCATCGAAGATGAGCAGCGCACCGGTCGCATCGCAGCGCCGGCGTAGCGCCTCGAGATAGGCTGCGCCCAGGGGGAATGCGCCGCCCAGGCCCTGCACCGGCTCCACGATCACCGCGGCGGTGCGCTCGGTGATGTGCTCGGCGATTGCTGCGAGCTCACCCCGCGGCATGAAGCTCACATCGAAGGGCGCGCGCGGGAAGCCATACCATTTCTGCGCGGCGCCCCACGTGACGGCGCCGGCCGCTGCGGTGCGCCCGTGGAAACTCCACTCGAGCGCCGCGACGTGCGAGCGTCCGCTCGCGCGAAAAGCCAGTTTCAGGGCATTCTCATTCGCCTCGGCACCGCTCGAGACGAGGAAGACGGTCGAAAGCCCGAGGCCGGCAAAGCGCACGAGCCGCGCAGCCGCTCGCGCGCGCACCTGCATGGCGACCGCGTTGGTCTGAAACTGACACGTCCGCGCCTGCTCCGTAAGGGCCTGCGTCCATCCGCGATGGCCATAGCCGAGCGCAGCCACGGCGTGCCCGCCATACAGGTCGAGCACACGCCGTCCCGTGGCGCTCGTCAGCCACACGCCCTCCGCAGCCGCTACTTCGAGCGGGTACTGAGCGAATACGGGCGCGAGAAAGTCCGCTTGCGCGCCGGCCGGCCGCGATTGCTGCAGCGACGAGCCTTGCTGCGAGGCTGTCTGATTCATGGGTTCACTCACGTCCAACCCGGTGCCGGCGCAGTGAGGCCGGTGGTCTCGGGCAGTGAGAAGAGCCGGTTCATCCACTGCACGGCGCCGCCGGCTGCGCCCTTGGTGAGATTGTCGAGCACGCACATGACGGCGACGGTGCGGCCGTTCGCGGCCGCCGATAGCTGCGCGTAATTGCTCGTGACGACCTCTTTCAGGCGCGGTGCGCCGGCGGCGACTCGTACGAACGGGCAATGAGCGTAGAACTCACGCAGCGCCTCGAGCACGCGGCCTGTGTCGAGCATCGCCTTCAGGGCGCCCTGGACGGTGACGTGGATACCCCGCGCGAACGGGCCTGAGTGCGGCACGAAGGCGAAGTCAGCCTCGACGCCGGTCGCCGCGCGAGCGCAGGCGACGATCTCCGGCGCGTGGCGATGCGCGAGCGCGCTGTAGCTGTAGAGATCTCCATGACGAAGCGGATGATGGGTGCCTTCGACAGGCTTGCGCCCGGAGCCCGTGCTGCCCGTGATTCCGGAAACGAAGAGAGTAGGTGCGGTCAATCCGAGCTTGAGCAGTGGCACGCTCGCCAGCAGCGCTGCGGTGGCGAAGCAGCCAGGATGGGCGACGTGCGGCGTCGGCAGCATCTCCAGGTGCTCGGGAACCGCGCACGTGAATTCTGCGAGTCGTTGCGGTGCGCCGTGCGGGTGTCGGTACACGGCCTCGTAGGCCTGCGCCGAGCGATAGCGAAAGTCCGCGGAGATGTCGACGACCCGCGGCTGAGCGCCGCTGCTCGCGGCTGTCGCGAGCAGCGCATCGATGAGCGTGGCCGCGATGCCATGCGGTGCGGCGGAGAACAGAGCGCTGCGCGGCGACTCGCGCAGGATCGATTCGATCTCGGGCTGCGAGTTGAAGCGCGCGGCGCCGTAGACGCTCGCCAGATGCGGAAACGCGGCCGCGAGCGGCTCACCGGCCTTGCTCTCCGAGAGGATACCGGCCAGCTCGAAGCTCGGATGTGCGGCGATCAGGCGCAGCAGCTCGCCGGCCACGTAACCCGAGCCGCCGAGTACGATTGCTGGAATGCGTGTCCTCACGGCCGGCCGGATCCGAAGGAGGCCGACGGCGCGGTCGCACTCGCTGTGCCGGCGATGAAGGTCGCGCCGCGTCGTGCTGCCTCAGCGTGCGCATCCTCGGCGTTGGTCGAGCTGCAGCGTCCACTGAGCCCGATGGCATCGATCACGCGATCCCCGAGCGCGGCGCCGTCGCTCATGGCATTGAATGCCTGCACGCCGAGCTGCTCCTCGACGATCTGCACGCCTACCCGATTGTCCGTCGCGGGTCCGGTCACGACGCACGGCTCGATGTTGAAGCGCTCGCGCAACAATCGCACGCCGCCCCACGCAGCGACCGGGTCGTTGGCGGAGAGCACGAGACCGCTGAGCACCGCACGGATGTCATCGGAGGCGAGAATCGCGTCGACGCCGTAAGCGCCCAGAATACCGTCGCCGAGCTCGAACACGATCACGTCGGGCCTGCGCTCGGCAAGCTCCGTGAGCATGGTGCGCGTCAGCGCCGGCCCGTTGGCTCCGGTGGTCGTGACCACACCGAGATCGGTGAAGATCATCGACTGACGAGCCCCGGCATCTTCCATGGCGAGGATATCGCGTCGCAAGGAGACGCCGGTCGCCTTGAACGCATCGATCGTGAGCCCGCGATGGCGCATGCGGCTGACGATGGCGCACGCCGCCGCGGTCTTGCCGGCCTCCATGCACGTACCGGCAATCGCCACCACCGGTACGCCGCGCGTGTCGAGCGGCGCGTCGAGGCGCAAGGTCCGATAGCCGACGCGCGCCGGCACGCCGATCCGCTCGCCCAGGTAGGGAAAATGCAGCACAACGCCGATGACGCGGCAATCGAACGGACGGCCCTTCTCGGGATTCATGGAATCACAGATCCCGAGAACGCCGCCGATGTTGAGCATTTGAATCACATCGCCCGCGCGCAACGCGTCGGGGACGTGGCCCGAGTAGCCGAAGAGCGCGCGCCGGTGACCCAGAGCGCCGACGACGACATCGCCCTTGCCGACCTTGGCCATGCGGCCGCTGGCAAGCTCCAGCGTGTTGTACGTCGACTTGTTGGTGAGCACCTCGACGACCAGGATCACCCCTTCCTCAGCGGGAATGTCTGTGGAGACGCGCACCTCGTGCGACAGGCCGCATGCCTGGGTGACTGAGGCGATCTTGTCGACGACTATGGTCCTCATTGCGGGGATGCTCCTGCGGCACGCCGGTGAAAGATTCCGGGCAAGGCGACGATCTTCGAAAATCCCAGCGCGTCGGCCGCGGTCCACTCACCGGCGGCCTCTCCATAGACGCCCCTGGACGCTGCCAGCAGCGAGTGTGGAGAGTCGACTCCCTCGACGAACACGCTTCCGGTGCGCAGCAGCACGTGCACATCGCCACTCACCCGCTGCTGCGAGCTCACGAGCAGCGCCTCGATGTCGCGGCACACCGGATCGAGCAGCTGCCCCTCGTGCACCAAATCTCCATAAGGCTGGGACACGAGCTCCTTGATGCGCTGCTGCCGTCCCGTCAGCACCAGCTTCTCGAGCTCGCGGTGCGCGCTGAGCAGGAGCTCGGCGGCCGGCGCCTCGAAGGCCACGCGGCCCTTGGTGCCGATGATCGTATCTCCAAGGTGGATGCCGCGGCCGATGCCGAACGGGGCCGCGAGCGCCTCGAGGGCCTCGATGAGTGCCACCGGCGCTAGCGCGCGCCCGTCGAGCGCCGTGGGTCGGCCCTGGATGAATGAGAGTACATGCCGTTGGGGACTGCGCGGACGCGCGTACGCATCACGCGTGAGCACCCAGGCCTCCTCGGGAATGCTTCCGTGCGATGTCAGAGTCTCCGTGCCGCCGATGGTGACTCCCCAGAGTCCGCGATTGATAGAGTACGCAGCGCCGAAGGGCGGCACCGGTAGTTCTCGCTCCTCGAGATAGGCGAGCTCGGTCTGGCGCTGGAACGCATGATCGCGCACCGGTGCGAGCACGTTCAGGTCGGGCGCGAGCGTGCGCAGCGCGACCTCGAACCGCACTTGATCGTTGCCGGCGGCCGTACACCCGTGTGCGATGGTGTTCGTGCCGAGCTCGCGCGCCATGCGGGCGATCGTTTGCGCCTGCATCACGCGCTCGGCCCCCACGCACAGCGGATAGAGCTGACCGCGGCGCACGTTCCCGACGATGAGAAACCGCAGCACCTGCTCGAAATAGTCCGCGCGCGCATCCACGAGATGATGCTCGACGGCGCCGAGCCGGCGGGCGCGCTCGGCAAGGTTCTGCGCGGCTGCGGCGTCGATGCCGCCGGTGTTCACGGTGACCGTGATCACAGGACGGCCCTGCTGCTCTGCGAGCCATGGCACGAGAAAAGAGGTGTCGAGGCCGCCGGAATAGGCAAGCACGATCGGCGTAGAGCCGGATGAGGGTGTGGGCATGATGGTTTCAGACTCGAAACAGTCTCTGCAGACGGGTTATCAGCTGCGACTGGGCGCTGCGGTTTTCGGTGGCGATGAAGATCGTGTCATCGCCCGATAGGGTGCCTACGACCTCCGACCATTCTGCCTTGTCGATCGCGACCGCCACGCTTTGTGCCGCGCCGATCATGGTGCGCACGACGAGCAGGCAGGATCCAGCGGCGCGTATCTGACGCACGAACTGTGCGAGCGCGCCGAAGTCCCCGTTCGCGCGGGTGATCTCGTCGGGGGGCATGACGTAGCGGCCGCTCGCCTTCAGCACTCCGAGATCGCGCAGGTCGCGGCTCACCGAGGATTGGGTTGCCTCGTGGCCGTCACGACGCAGCAGATGCACGAGGTCTGCCTGCTTGCGCACGACACCGTTGCGCAGCAGGCGCACGATCGCCCCGCGGCGTTCGAGCTGGCGATGATCATTCAGCATGGTCGAGCAGCGCGTGCATAAATTCGCAGATTACATGCATAATAATGCACACGTCAAGCGCGTGCCGTATTCTTGCGGCGAGGTGCCGGTGAGCAGCTATGTCTGTGTTTATTGCGGCTCGAGCTCCGGTGTGCGGGCCGAATACGCCGCGGTCGCGCGCCGCTTCGCCGCCGCGCTGGTGCGCCGTGGCCTGGGACTCGTCTACGGCGGGGGTAGCGTTGGCCTCATGGGTGTGCTCGCCGATGCAACGCTGCATGCCGGTGGCGAAGTCATCGGTGTGATCCCGCGCGCGCTCGTCGACCGGGAGCTCGCGCACTTCGGACTCACCGAGCTACGCATCACCGAATCCATGCATGAGCGCAAGGCGCTCATGGCTGACCTCGCCGACGCCTTCGTGGCGCTCCCTGGGGGCATCGGGACGCTCGAGGAGCTGTTCGAGATCTGGACCTGGGCGCAGCTCGGTCTGCATCGCAAGCCCTGCGGAGTGCTCGACGCGCTCGGTTATTACGGCGGCCTCGTGAGCTTTCTGGATCACGCCACGCTCGAAGGCTTCGTGCGTCCGCAGCATCGCGCCATCCTGCTCATCGCGCACGAGCCTGAGGAGCTTCTCGAGCAGCTGCTGCGCTACCAGGCGCCTGCCATCGAGCCCTCCCTGCGACGTACCGAGACGTGAGAGCGCCGGCTGCAGGCCCACCTGTCGGTTGCAGGCCTACTTGTCGAAGGAATATACGAGGTCGGCGCCTCCGACTTGTCCTACCTCCGTGCGCAACATCCAATGATCGCCGAGTGTATAGCGGAGCTTAACCGTGTTCAGCGATTGCGTGAGGTTCAATCCGTAGCTCACGTAGAGGCGCGGCGAGAGATAGCGCCCGAGGACCAGCGAGGTGTCGTTGTTGAGATCGGATTCCACACCAACGTCCGCGATGCGCGAGCCGAGTTGCTGGCCGAGGATGGCCGCGCCTTGTCCTATGAGCTCGGCGTTGGTGCGCGTGCCGTTGGCGGTGGGGGTACCGAGCTGCGGGCCACCGCCGAGCGAGCCGCCGGCGAGCAATAGCGAGGCGACCTGCTGCTGACCGCCCGCAAGCGGCGGCTCGGAGAAGAAGCTGATCTGTGGCTGCTGCAGCGTGCCGCGTACGTTGATCCCGGCGACGACGGCACCGAGCGTCGGATCATCGAAGCGCTTCACGGCGCGCACATCGAGGCCGGGATTGTCCACCGGACTCGCATTGAAGATCAGACGGCCGCGCTCGATGTCGAGCCGGCGGCCGAAAGCTGCGTACTGGCCGTCGTGGACATTGAGCTCGCCCGTGGCGCGCGTGATGGCTTCCACGCCGCTGCGCACCGCGACGCTCCCCGCCAATCTTCCCTTCAGCCCGGTCGTGTCGATGCTCACCCGGTCGCCGAGCGTCAGCGTAATGTCCGTGAGCACGCGGAAGCGCTGTGTGGTCGCGGGCGACTCCTGCCCCACGATGACCTCGTCGGATGAGGCGCGCACGGCGTTGCTCAGGTCCGCGGGTGCGATGCGCGCCTGCGGCACGGTCACCGAGCCCGTCACTGTGATCGTCTGCCCGTCGAGCGCGAAAGTGAGGTCGGGAGCCGCCTCGACCATCGCCTCGGGTACGTCCACGATGCGCAGATGATCGCCGCTCAGCTTGAAGCGGCCGAAGGGCTTGCCGTCGTGCCACTCGACGTGCCCGCGCGCTGCGGCGCTGCCTGCGCCGATGCGCGTGGCTCCCGAGAAGTCCAAGCCGTTCTCGAGCAGTCTTGCCTGCAGCACCGTGCTGCGCATGGCGAGATTGACCTGATACAGATCGAGCTCGCCATCGCTCACGGCGAGCGCACCGCTCAGGAGTGGCGTTCCGAGCGTGCCGGCGACCGCGAGATCCGCCGACACGTTGCCCGCCGCCCGATCGATCTGCGGGACATACAACGTCAGCAGATCCAAGTCGGCGGTTTGGGCCTCCAGCTCACCCTTGAGCGGCATGTCCCGCCACGTCTGGGTCGAGCGCTGTGCGGTGAAATGACCTTTGATCGTGCCCGTGCTACCGGCATTGAAACCGAGCTCGACCAGCAGCGCGTCGGGAGCTGCGTTCAGAGTCAGGCTTCCGTTGCCCAGGATGGTGGTAGCGGTGCGCCCGCTGGGCGTGCGATGCGCGAGCTTCGCGTCGGTGAGCTTCACGTGCAGGCTGCCTTGCACCGGAGCGTCCACGCGTCCGATTGCTTCCGCATCCACAGCGATTATCCCGCCATAGTCGATTCGCGGGCTCATCCCGGCAGTGAGCGTCCTGATCGGAAGATCCGTCGCGGTGAGGGACGCGGACCACTGGCGGGGACTCCAGTCGGCCGTCATGCAGACCCGCGCCGGGCTGCCCGCGAGACACAAGCGCTCCAGGCTCGCCGCCTTGGATGACACGTGCACGCCGACAGGCGCCACGAGTTTGAGCCTCAGAGGCTCCGCGCCGTTCAGATCCAGACTCTGCAACTCTCCAACCCAGTCGCTGTCGGCGAGTCTGCCCGCCGCCCGCGCCTCGACCTTGAGCGCACCTCCGGACATCACGAGCTTCGCTGTCTGCGAGGCGGCGGGTCCGTCGAGTGCGAAGCTCAGCTCGTTGAGCCGGTACGAGCTGTAGGCGAGCTCATGAGCCCGGAGATGAATCAGTGCATTACCGCTCGAGTGCGGGTTGAAATCGACGCGGGCGTCGAAAGTCTTCGCCGACACACCGGCGTACTCGATGTCACCACCGTTCGCGGTGGCATCAATGACCGGATCTGCCGGCGTGCCGCGTACCGTGCCGCTCGCAGCGAGCCGTCCCTTGAAGCCGCCACCGAGGAGGCTCAGATCCTGCGATGCGAGATTGAAGCGCAGGTCTGCGCGTGTGCTGATCGTGCCGGCTACGGACAGCGAGGTGCCCGCTAGGTCGGCCGTGATGTGATCGAGCTCCCATGTGCTCGCCCGGTGCGCGAAGCGCCCGTCCGCACGCGCTGGTAGATTGCGCACGCGGCCCGTCAGGCCGTGAATCGTCACGTCGAGATCCGCATTGCTCGCGAAACGCTGACCCGCGGCCTCGAATCCGAAGCTGACCCTGCCCGGAAGATTGGGACGCACGCTCGCAGGATTCACATCGAAAGCCATGCCTGAGGCCGACCAGGACGGCCGCGGTGCCCAGGCAGCGAAGCCAGCGAGATTCACGTGACCGCCGAAGCCGTCGATGGCGCCCTCGCTCACGGTCAGGCGCTGCGAGGACAGCGTGGCCGCGGCGTCGAACGCGAAGGGGCTGAGCTCGCGCACCTCGAGCATGCCCTTCCCGTGCAACGTATAGGGCATGATTCCCTCGAGTCGGTATTCACCCGCGTCGCTGCGTACCACGAAGTTTCTGTCCGAGAGCGGCCAGCGAAACTGCCTCCAGGTGCCATGCAGGTCGAGCCGCGGCCCATGCTCCACGATGCTGATCGTGCCGCTCCCGGTGAGCTGTGCGCCCGAGCCGCGGTGGGTGATCTCGATGCGATCCGCGGTGAACGTCCGTCCGGCATACGCGCCTGCGAACAGCGTCTCGAACACACCAAGTTTCAAACCGGCCGGTGTAAGCGGACCGTGGGCGCTGAAGCCCGCGGCATCGCCCTCGACCGCGAGCTGACCGCTCACGTGACCAAGAGCGCTGTCGATGCCCCAAGCGCGCAGATCGAAATCCTCGACCTGCGCATCGCCCTGCCAGTGCCAGCGCGAGCCAGTGAGATTCGCGGCGCGACCCACGACGACCGCCCGCAGCGGCTGCGAGAAGCGCACGGTGAGGGGTAACTCGTCCAGATCACCCTTGGCCGTCGTATCGATGATCCAGGTGGGCTGATGTGCCGCGTGAATGCCGATGCGCGCCTCCGCGTCGAGCTGCAGCGGATCGCGCGCCCGCAGCGTGCCGTGCGCGATCACGCGCACCGCACCGAGCCTCATTGCAGACTGAAAGATGCGCACGGTGCGTGAGCGCACGATGCCGGCGGCGGCGAGCTCGTGTGCCTCGAATCGTTGTCCGTTCGGCACGACGAGCGTACCCACCTCGATGTGCACATCGTCGGCGCGGATCTCCATCCAGTGAGGCACGAAGTACCAGGGTGATGGGGGCGTGGGGTGCTGCCGCGCACGCACCTCGATCAGCGCGCGCTGAATGCTCGCATGCGGCACGCGCAACGTTTGCAGGAGCAGCGGCGGCAGCAGCGCGCGCCCATCGATGCCCTCGAACCTCAGGTGCACGTGCTCCTGCTCGATCTCCAGCAGGTCGATGTGTACACCCTTGACGGCCGTCCCGCGCACGCCCTCGATCTGAATCTGCACGCTGCCGATGTGCCGCGGAACGAGTCGCGCGATCAGCTGCAGTCCTGGCGGGGTGAAGAGCGCGTAGTAGAGCGCGACGCACGGCAACGCCAGAAGCGCGAGCGCCCCGCATGCCGCCCCGATCAGGATCCAGCGCCGCATCAGAGTTTCGGTCCGAAGTAGATGTCGAATTTGGGGCCGGTGCCGGGGCGCGACAGTGGCTTGGCGATGTCGATACCGACAGTCACGACCGGCACCCGCCAGCGCAGACCGATGCCTGCCGAGTACTCGAGGAAGTGAGGATACGCGGGGTTTGGCGAGTGGCCAAAGACATCGAAGGCATTGCCGGCGTCGGTGAAGACCGCGATACCGAAATTGCGCGGCAGATCACGCTCGAGCTCGGTCGTCCCGGTGAGCACGTTGCGCCCACCGACCTTCAACAGAATGCTTGGATTTGGGGTGCAAATCGGACTCGGCCCCGGGGTGCACTGCAGCTTGGGGATGACCGGCGAGAGATCGTCGAACGCGAAACCGCGTACGCTGCCTTCCCCACCCGCGAAGAAGCGCAGCGCACCAGGCAGCTCGTTGAGATTGGACACGAGCGTCGTGCCGGCTTCGGCGCGCAGCCACAGATGCCAGCCGCTCGCGATCTGGATCGTGCGCTGCGCCTGCACGTGCAGTTGCAGGAACTTGTCGCTGCTACCGGTGATGCTCGTCCCGGCGCGCAGCTGCGCCACGAAACCCTGTTGGAACAGCGGCTCACCGAGGTAGCCGCGCGGCACCGAGCCCATCGTGACCGTCGGGATCAAGAGGTTCTGGATGCGGGTGGTATTGCCGTCATAGGTGGAAGCGTGGGTAGGCATCAGCGAGAACACGTACTGAAAGCGGCCGATCACCCGCGTGAGTGCGGGACCCGCGGCGAGATCCTTGTAGATGAGGTCGCCGGGCGTGCCGTAGTCCGCCGTGGCGCCCACCGCGAACTTCTCCGTCGCTGGATCGCCGATGGGGATCGTGTAGAACGACTGCAGCAGGAGCAGGATCTCCGATGCCTCGAACTGCGTCGTGATGCGATCGCCGCCCGGCCCGAGCCAGCGGCGGTCCCATTGCACGGTGCCCCGCGGCCCAGTATCGGTGCCGTAGCCGCCGCTGAAGGAGTAGCGGTCGTGACGGTTGGGCTGGGCGCGAATGGTCATGGGCACCGTGTGGTGGGTGCGGTCGGGCTCCCCGGGCAGCACCTCGACCGTGGAGAAATACTGGCTGTCGTCGAGCGCGAACTGTGTGCGCAGCACTTCGGTCGCATCAAAAGGCTCGCCGTCGCGATAACGCATGTAGCGGCGCACGAGCTTCTGATCGATGGTGTTCTCTTCGACCATGGTGGCACCGAAGCTGTAGCGCACGCCGGTCTCCAACACCAGTATCGCGCTCGCGCGCGAGCGCGCCAGATCGACCCGCAGCTCGCTGCCGGTGAAGCGCGCGTCGAGATAACCGTAAGTCCCCGCAGTGCGCTGCAGATCGGTCTTCATCTGCTCGTAGGCGGCGTGTCGCAGTCGCTCGCCTGGGGCGAGGAGGGGATGATCCACGATGCGGCGGAACCGCGGGTCTGCCGTGCCAGGTCCCGTGACGCGCACATCGACGCTTTCCATGAGCACCGGTGGTCCGGGGTCGATATCGATGACCGCGTGCCAGCTCGCCCTTTGCCGCTCTGTGATCTCGGATTTCACGACCGGTGTGTAGTACCCGAAGGGCCGCAGCGCATCCTTCACCTCCAGCTCGACGCGGCCCTGCAGCCGCTCGATGGTTGCGGCATCGAGTGCGCGGTCCTTGTAACGCACGAGGCTCAGATAGGCGAGAACGTTGTTGCGCAGCTCGTCGTTGACACCGCGGATGTCGATGTCGATATCGGCATGGGCCAGAGCAGCGAAGGCCAGGCACAGCACCGTCAGCAACGCGCGGCCGCGTGACAGACCCCAGGCCCTCATATGGCTGTTTTCACGCCCCCGTGCGGCCACCACTCACCATTGAGTTGCGTTGAGCGCGATGTCCGTCTCTCCGGTGAGTAGCCCAGCCGCGTCGAAACGGCGCTCATGCACAGACAGTGCACCCGTTGCTTCCAACAGCAGCAGCGTCGAACTGCGCGTGCCGTAGCGGGGATGCAGCACGAACGGTGCGGAGAGCACTCGCTCCCATTCCGGCGTCAGTCCAGTCGCCGGCAGCTCCTCGTGCGCGGTGGCGGGCGCGCGATCGGCCAGCATCTCCAGCAGCTCGGCCGCGGGTGGACTCGGCGTGCGTGCGAGCCACGCCTCGAACTTGCCCCTTACCCGTGTGAGTTTCGGCCACGCGGTATCGAGCAGGTGATTGCTGAGACCGTAGATTCCCGGCGGCAAGGCACGCGCAAAGGGCTGCGCCCGGTTCGATGCGTACCATAGCGTGTGGGCGTCGCCCACCAGCAGGTTGAAGCCTGCATAGCGCCGCGCACGCTCCTGCAGCATCTCGAGAAACTCGCGCGGACCGCCCGGGTGGGTGAGGTAGTCGAGAATCAGCTGGCCGCGCGAGGGCGCATTCGCCCGGGGCGGCTGCAGATCGCGATAGTTCGTGACGACACCGACGCGGCGCAGTCGGTCGACCGCGAGCCATGTGCCGCCGGCGCGCAAGTCCCGGCCTCCGATGATGTCGGTCGGCTCGCGCGACGAATCGGGCGAGGGCACGATCCATTTTGCGAGCGGTGCGGCGGGTCGCTCGTGGTACTCGTCACGGTTGGCCGCGATGATCAGTCGATAGTGCGGATGAGCTTGCCAGCCGACGACGAGCAGGCACACGGTGTCAGGCGCCGCGAGCGGCGAGTGGTACCGGGGCGCTGTGGTCGTACCAGGCTGCGATCAGCCGGTATGAGATCGCGTGCGGAGGCGGCAAAACCGGTATGCCGGCCGCGATCTCCTCGCGCGTGAACCAGCGTACGTCCTCGAGCTCACCGCCTACCTGAATACGGGCACCGCGCGGTGCGCGCGCATGAAAGCCAAGCATCAGCGAGGAGGGAAAGGGCCAGGGCTGTGAGGAGTGATAGCTCACCTGCTCCACGCGCACACCAGTCTCCTCGAAGACCTCGCGCGCGACGGCATCCTCGAGACTTTCGCCCGGCTCAACGAAGCCCGCGATAGTCGAGTAGCGTCCCGGTGGCCAGGAGGCCTGCCGCCCGAGCAGCGCCCGCTCACCGTCGGTGACGAGCACGATGATGGCAGGATCGATGCGCGGAAAGAGCTCGTGCATGCACTCGGGGTTCGTGCAACGCAAGGCGTGGCCCGCCTTCTCGGGCGCCGTCGGGGACCCGCACACGCCGCAGAAGCGGTGCCGCAGGCGCCAGATGGAGAGCGCGCGCGCATAGGCGAGCAGTCCGGCCTCATCCGACGACAGTCGACTCGAGAGCGGTCGCAACTCCTCTAGGCGAGTGCCCTCGGGCAGCTCCGGGCCAGCGCGCCGATCGAGCTCCACGAGCACGCAGCGGGCGTCGCGAAACCATCCCAGGAGCACCAGGTCATTCGGGCTCGCAGCCTGCACCAGTGGATGCTGTCCTTCCAGAAAAGCGATGCGCGGCTCCACGTCCTCGTGCATGAGATGCTCGGTGCCGGACGACAGCAGATAACGCGTGCGCTCGTCCGCGCGCGCGGCGGCCAGCCATTCCGCGGCCTCGCGCTCCTCAGAGCGCCGATCGATGTACGGTCCCGAAAAGAAGTTCGGCGGTGGGCGCTCGGAATCCATGAGGTCGAACTCGCGACAGACTGCGCGGCATTCTATCAGTCCGGGCAACACGGGCAGCGCGCCACAGGTCGAGCACCGGCGAGCTTGAGCTCGTCATCGCGCAGTTTTCGCAATGAGCACCATGTGCTACGTCCGCCTGCGAGTCGCGCGCTCTAATGTTGTGCTGAGCGCGCGCATGACACTGAGCGCGCGTGACGCTGAGCGGCACGGACCATCGAGCTGAGCGACTCGAGACGTGGTTCAGGCTCGCGATGAGCAGCGACTGTTCAAAAGCTCGTCGCCGCGTCTCGATGCCTTCCAGGTGCGGGTTCGCCCGGCTCGTCGACACTGAGCTCCGCAACCTCGCAGGCAGGCCGCGCGAGGTCTGCGTGCGGTTCCCCCCGCCCCGGGTCCGAGAGGTCTGCGCGGTCAGCCGCAATGAGACGGTGGATTACATTCCGCAACACTTTGTGGCAGCATTCGGAACCGGAGGCAGCGCAACTGTTGCCTTCTTACAACAGCCTCACTTCGTTCGGTCTCACATGGGGGGGATATGAAGAAGCTTCCAGCCGCCGGCTCGGCGGTGCTCTTCCTGGCGATGATGCTGGGTGCATCGAGTGCCTTTGCTCAGGCCACGGACCAGACCACGCAGAATCCTGCCGCTCAGAGTACGGCTACCAATCAGGGAGGCTTGGAGGAAGTCGTCGTCACGGCGCGCTACCGGCAGGAGAACTTGCAACAAACGCCGATCGCGATCAGCGCGATCACCGCGGAGGACATCCAGGAACGCGGCTTCACCAACGCGACGGATATCGCTTACACCGTTCCGAACGCGAGCTTCCGCCAGGCACAGGCAGCCTTCGGTAACACCGTCACGGCGTACATCCGCGGCATCGGCCAGAACGATTTCAACTTCGCGTTCGAACCGGGCGTCGCGATCTATGTCGACGATGTCTATTTCCCGACGACCATGGGATCGCAGTTCGACCTCATGGATCTCGAGCGTGTGGAAGTACTGCGCGGTCCGCAGGGCACGCTATTCGGGCGCGGCGCCATCGGCGGCGCGATCCGCTACGTCTCCAAGCCGGCAAAAGGCGACGGCTCGGGCTACATTCAAGTGACCGTGGGTGACCTGCACCGCGTCGATATACGCGCCGGCTACGATTTTTCCATCATTCCCGACAAGCTTTTCATGCGCGTCACGGCCATGTCGAAGCGCAATGACGGCTACCAGAAGGACGAGGATTTCGTCTGTCTCTTTCCGGGGGAATCCGGAACGCTGCCAGCGATCACGCACAACCGCAACTCCAACTGCCAGATCGGCACGTTGGGCGGCACCGACATGACGGGTGCGCGCGGCACGCTGCGCTACGTAGCAAGCGACAGCCTCGAGTTCGGCATGATCGTGGACTATCAGCGCGATGACTCGGAGTCGCGTGCCGATTCGATCACGGGCATCGGCCCGTTCATCCCACCCGTCGCAGCGTGGAACAACTTCATGGTGAACGGGACGCTGGACGGCACCGGCATCCCCGCGAACCGCCCGAATCCGAATTTCGGCGGCTACGGCGTGCCGTACGACAGCCGCTTCGTCCCGAGCAGTCCCTATGTCAGCTACGAGACCTTCCAAGATCCGTACACCGGTCTGCAGCTGCCGAAGCAGGAGAACCTGGATCAGAAGGGCGTCTCGGGGACCATGGATTGGAAGTTCACCGAGGATCTGAGCGCGAAGCTCATTCTCGCCTGGCGCAACTGGAACAGCCTCTTCGGCACCGACCAGGACGGCTCACCGCTCGGATTCGCAGGCGCGGATGGCATCCAGCACTTCACCTACCGCACCGCGGAGCTGCGCTTCAATGGCTCGCTCTTCAACAAGCGGCTCGACTGGACGGCGGGTGCATTCTTCTACGATGCCAACAGCAGCAGCGCGCAGCAGGTGCCGCTGCCGGCATTCGGCGCGCCTCCGTGCGGTCCTCTCTACTACTCCGATCCCACAGGCTCCTGCGGGGGAAAGCCGAATGCCTTGCTCGTCAATGGCAAGGATACCGGCCACTTCGAGAACCAATCGGGGTTCTTGCACGGCGTGTTCAACATCACCGACAAGTTCCACTTCACGGGCGGCGTGCGCTACTCGACGGACAAGAAGCACGACCTCAACGACAATTCAATCGTGGTGCTGCCGGTGGAGAGCGATCAGAACAGCGTCGACTGGCTCGCAGGCTTGGATTACCAGTTCACGCAGAACTTCATGGGGTATTTCTCCGCGTCGACTGGCTATCGCCCGCCGGCGTTCAATCCGCGGCCGTTCCAGCCGACGCAGTTCGTCCCGGTGGCCGGTGAGAAGGCGGTCTCGTACGAGCTCGGCGAGAAGGGCGACTTCTTCGAGCACAAGATGCGAGTGAACCTCGCCGGGTTCTATATCGATTACAAGCAGCGCAT
>DATJVD010000053.1:0-231818 GCA_035501955.1 Steroidobacteraceae bacterium | reverse complement strand
CGCCCCGAGCTGCTCATGGCTGGGAGAGAAGAGCACCGTGCAGCGCGCTGCGATGCCCAGCTCGGCGAGCTTGGCGCGGCTCCACTCGTAGTCCGCGCGATCGCAGATCACGAATTTCACCTGGTCCTTCGCCTGCAGTCGCGCGAGCTCCTCGTAGCGGTTGCGGTGCTCCTCTCTCGAGCCCGGCGTCTTCACATCGAGCACCACGGCCACGCGCGCATCCACACCCTCGAGCGACATCGCACCGCTCGTTTCCAACGAGACATGCAGCCGCTCGTCGCACAGCCGCGCGAGCAATGGCAAGCAGCTCTTTTGTGCGAGAGGTTCACCGCCCGTGACGCACACATAGCCTGCATCCAGCTCGAGTACGCGCCGCACGACATCCTCGAGCGCCCACCATTCTCCGCCGTGAAATGCGTAGGCGGTGTCGCAGTACTGGCAACGCAGAGGGCATCCGGTCAAGCGCACGAATACGGTGGGCAGCCCGACCGTCGCCGCTTCCCCTTGCAACGAGCGAAAGATCTCCGTGATCTTCAGGCGCGGCATGCGAGGGCGGGCGCGTCTCCGGCGCCCGAACCCGAGCCTGATGCACACGCGGCCACCGCGGCGCCGGCCGCAGCTCCCGCCGCGGCGCCCGGAGGCGAACCAGTGTCGGACTTCGGAGCAGCCCCCGGGCCGTTGTCCGAATCCGAGCCCGCCGCGCCGCCATCCCCGGCAGTCATCCGGCGCATGCGCTCGGTTGCGAGCTTGGCGGCACTCGTGTCCGGGAAGCGCCGCGTGACCTCGGTGAGCGTGGTGCGTGCGGCGGCATACTGCTTGAGCTCGTACTGTGAGTATCCGAGCTTCAGCAAGGCATCCGGCGCCTTGCGCGAATTAGGCCACTGATCACCCACCGTGCGAAACGCGGCGGCAGCATTTTGAAAGTCGCGCGTGACGTAGTACGCCTCGCCCAGCCAGTACTCTGCGTTATCCGCCAAGTCGCTCTTCGGATAAGTAGTGACGAACTGGCGAAAGCTGCCGATCGCATCCGGATACTTGCCCGCCTTGAGCGCATCGACCCCCTTCGCGTACAGGGCCTGCTCCCCCGATGCCGCTGCGCCGGTCCCTGCGGCCGCCCCTGCAGCGGCGCCGGCTGCGGCGCCTCCTGCACCCGGAGCTCCCGGGGCGATTTGACTGATGCGCTTGTCCAGATCGTTGTACAAGTCTCGCTGTTGCTTGCGCAGCGTCGCGTTCTCGTTCTCGAGCTCGTCGATGCGCCCGCGCAGCAGCCGCAGCTGGGCCTGCATCAAGTCAACGTGCTGCGACAGATCGAGCAGGCTCTGATTGGAGACCACCTTCTCGATGCGCGCCGTGCGCGCATCGAGATCATTGAGCTTGAGGTTGATCGGATCATCCTCCGAGGGAGTCGAAGCACACCCCGAGAGCACCCCGAGGGCCCCAAGCAAGCAGGACGCTGTGATCAGTCGGTACATGTACAGAGGCTCCCACGGCGTGCGGTTGACAGCGCATGACATGCGGTGGGCGCTGCAGACACGGCCGTTACTTCAAGTAGACGATCTCGACCCGGCGGTTCTTGGCCCAAGCTGCCTCGTCGTGGCCCGCATCGACCGGCCGCTCGGCCCCATAGCTCACCGTCGTGATCTGTGCATCGGAGGCTCCTTGCAGCAGCAGCGCCCGTCGCACGGCCTGTGCACGGCGCTCGCCGAGGCCGATGTTGTACTCGCGCGAGCCGCGGTCATCGGTATGGCCTTCCAGGCGCACGTGGACATTGGGGTTTGCGGCCAGATAGTGCGCATGAACGGCGACGATGTCCGTGCCCTCACCCTTGATCTCACTGCTGTCGAAATCGAAGTAAATCAGCCGTTTCGCCAGCAGCCCGGTCTGCGGGCCTGCGGCATCCTCGCCGCTTCCCGCGCCGGCGCCTCCGCCGCTTGCATTGGCGTTAGCGCCTTCGGCACCGGAAGTCTCGGCACCCGCGCCGGCTGCCGCGGCGTTGCTGCCGCTCGAGCCCGCGGGCTTGGGCGGCGCGTGGTGGCAACCCACGGCAATGAATGAGAAGGCGCACAGCAGGACCAGCAAAGATCTACGCATCAGGTAACCCTCCGTTCGGCAGGCTTTTTATCACAATTCACGGATGCGAAAACGGTGCCCATACCGGCTCGCGTACATCCGCCTGCGCGGCTGTCAGCCGCTGCGAGGTGAGACCATCGACCGACACCCGTTGCAGCACGCTCTGGCCGTGCTCCGTGCCGGCGTAGATGAGCATCGCGCCGTTGGGCGCAAAGCTCGGCGACTCATCGAGGCGCCCATGCGAGAGCACACGGACGGTGCCGCTGGCAAGGTCCTGCACCGCGATGCGGTAGTTGCTCTCATCGAGCGTGACCATCGCGAGCTGCTTGCCGTCCGGCGAGATGCGCGGGCGCGCGCAGTAGCTGCTGCCGAAGGTGATGCGCTTCGGCTTGTCTCCCGGAGTGAGCTCCACCCGATAGATCTGGGGATTGCCGCCGCGGTCGGAGGTGAAAAAGAGGGCGCGGCCGTCGGCCGACCACACCGGCTCGGTGTCGATCGACGGATCATCGGTGATGCGCGTCAGCCCCTGAGTCGCCAGATCGAGCACGTACACGTCGGCGTTGCCGTTGCTGCCTCCCAGGGTGATGGCGAGCCGGCGCCCATCCGGTGACCACGCGGGCGCACCGTTGATGCCGGCGCGCGCCGATACCAGCTGGCGCATGCCGCTGCGCACCTGCTGCACGTACACCGATGACTTGCGGTTCTCGAAGGACACGTAGGCGAGATATTCCCCGTCCGGAGACCAGGCGGGCGACATGATCGGCGAGCGCGATTCGAGCACCACGCGAGGATTGGCGCCGTCCGCATCCGCGACGATGAGCTGAAAGCGCTGCTGAGGCAACTGTCCCTCGACGGAGACATAGGCGATGCGCGTGGCGAAGGCACCGCGCACGCCCAGGATCTTCTCGTAGATCACATCACTGATGCGGTGCGCCGCATCGCGCAGCGCGCTCGCGGGCGCGCTAAAGCGCTGACTGGCAAGCTGCGTGCCGTTGAGCGCGTTGAGTAGCTCGAAATCGACCGCGAGGCCGTCACCGCTCGGATTGAGCCGGCCGACGACCACATAGTCGTTGCCGCTCGCGCGCCAGTCCGCAAGCTTCACATCGGCCGCGCTGGAGGGCTTCTCCGTCATCTGCGCACGCGGCATGGCGCGAAAGCGCCCGCTGCCTTCCAGATCGTGCTGCACCACGTTCGCGACATCCAGATCGTAGGGTCCGCCGGGGGCCTGCGCCGAGCCGGCGAACGGGACGATGGCGATCGGGATCGGATCGGTCACGCCCGAGGTGATCTCGATCCTCAACTGCGCGCGCGCCGCGAGGCTCGCACAGGCCGCGAGGGCCGCCGCAAACAGTCGGGCACCGGCCCGCACGGGGAATCTTCTCGCTCTCATGCCGTCCTTTCGCATCAGTCGGTCGGTTTGAATTCCACGACGAGGTCGCGCTCGAAGAGCGCCGGATCCGGCGGCGGCGGCAGCGGCGAGGCCCGATAGGCCGCGTCCTGGATCGACTGCCGCACCGCCTCATCGCCGTTGCAGGCACCCAGCCGCACATTGACGATCTGGCCCCCGGGAACCTGCGTCACATACACCGTGCAATCGAGCCCCTCGCGTGCGCTCGGTGGCCGTATCCAGGCGTGCTGAATACGCGCCGTGATCTGCTGCGTCCAGCTCGCCATGACGCTGCCGTTGCGCTCGGCCATCACGCGCTGCTCCTCGGCGAGGCCGCGCTTCAGGTCCTCCTCGACCTGGGCGTTGTCTTGCGCCTCCTGCGCCTTGCGCTGCTGCTCGGCCCGCTGCTTGGCTTCAGCCAAGCGTTGCTGCTCGGCCTGCCGTGCGCGCTCTTTCGCCTCGGCCGCCTCTCGCGCCTTGCGCTCGGCCTCCTGCTGCACCTTGCGCTCCGCCTCTTCCTGCACCTTGCGTTCCTCCTCGGCCTTCTTCTGCTCGGCGAGTCGCTGCTGCTCCACATCCGGGCGCGGCTTGGGAGCGGGCGTCACGGTTTGATTATCCGTCGGTGGCGGCTGCGCGGGCTGCGGCGCGGGCGGTGGACGCGGTGCCGGAGTCTGCGCGGCGGGCCCACTATGATTCAACGCTCGCCCATCGACGACCGTGGCATCGATGGCGAGCGTCGGAATCGGTTTGGGTCGCTGATGAAAGTGCCACCAGCCGTAAGCGAGCGCGCCGATCAGCGTCGCGTGCAGAACCACCGACAGCCCCGCCGATAGCCAGCGATCGCTCGGGCGCTCCGGCGGACGATAGCGCGCGTCCAGTCAGTCGGGCCTCTTGCGCTCGGGCAGCGGCTCGCTGACGAAGCCGACCTTCTTCGCCCCAGCGTGCTGCAGGATCACCATCGCACTCATCACGCGGCCGTAGGGGATGCGATAGTCCGCCTTGAGGAGCACCGGCAAATCCGGGGCACGACGCAGCGCCGCGGCCGTGCGAACCTCGACCGTGGTCTCATCCAGTGGCCGGCGGGGATTGCTGCCAACATTCAGATACAACTGACCCTCCCGATCAATCGACAGCACCAAAGGGTTGGAGTTCTTGAGCAGCTCCGCATCGAGCGGCTCGGCCCCCGCTTTGGGTAGCTCTACCTTGACCCCCTGGGTGAGCAGGGGCGCCGTGATCATGAAGATGATCAGGAGTACCAGCATCACATCGATGTAAGGAACCACGTTGATCTCGCCCATGAGCCGCCGGCCGCGTGTCAGTTGTGCCATGGCTCAGCCTCCTCCTGCCCCCGATACGACCGTTGCTGCGCCGCCGGGGCTGCGCGCCGCATGGCGCTGCAGAATCGATGAGAACTCCTCCATGAAAGCGTCGTAGCGCACCTCCAGCCGCCCCACCTGATCGGCGTAGCGATTGAAGGCCACGACCGCTGGAATGGCGGCGAACAGCCCGATCGCGGTCGCGATCAACGCCTCGGCGATGCCCGGCGCGACCATCGCGAGCGTCGCCTGCTGGACGTTTCCCAGCGAGGTGAACGCGCTCATGATGCCCCAGACCGTACCGAAGAGGCCCACGTAGGGACTGGTGGAACCCACCGTGGCGAGCGTCGAGAGGCTGTGTTCCAGGCGGTCGATCTCCTTCAACTGCGCCACGCGCATCGCACGGCGCGAGCCATCGAGCAGCTGATCGGCCGGCACTGCGCCCTGCTGCCGCAGGCGCGCGAACTCGCGGAAGCCGAACTCGAAGATGCTCGCCATGCCGGTGGCGCCGCCGCGCGACTCGATGTTGCGATACAGGTGGGCGAGATCTCCGCCCGACCAGAAGTTGCTCTCGAAGTGATCGGCTTCGGAGCGCGCGCGCTGGATCACCATGCGCTTGCGAAAGATGATCGCCCATGAGGTGACGGAGGCGAAGGCCAGCAGCGCCAGCACCATCTGCACCGGGATGCTCGCCTGCACGATCAGGCGAATGATCGAGACGTCCATCTCAGGCGGGCTCCTGCGCCAAGGCACCCATGAGCGACTCGGGCATGCGCTGCGGGCGAAAGGTGCGCGCGTTGACGCAGGCGACGCGTACGTCGGCGGCGGCCAGCAGATCCTCCCCCGCCAGCGCGCTTGGATCGAGGCTCGCGGATGCGGCGGCACCGGGCCGGTACACCCGCTGCATGAAGGACAGCGATGCGGCCCCCTCGCGCCGCGGCTCGCAGGTGACGAGCAGCTGGTCGTCGAGCCGCGCCGGACGGCGATAGTCGATCCGCACGCTCATGACCGTGAAGATGATGCCCGGGTCGCGCGCCAGCAGCTGCTGCGAGAAGCCCCGATCGCGCAGCCATTCGGTGCGCGCGCGCTCGAGATATTTCAGGTAGTTCGCGTAGTACACCACGCCACCGCCATCCGTATCTTCCCAGTAGACGCGCGTCGGCCAGCAGAAGGGGCTCACCGCTCGTCCTCGAACAGCTTCAGGCTCGAGCGCTCGGGAGCCCGAAGCCCGAGGTGCAGATAGGCCTTGCGCGTCGCCAGGCGCCCGCGCGCGGTGCGCATCAGGAAACCCTGCTGGATGAGAAAGGGCTCGATCACATCCTCGATCGTGCCACGCTCCTCGCCGATGGCAGCGGAGATGCTCTCGATGCCGACCGGCCCACCGTCGAACTTTTCGATGATCGTCGACAGAAGCTTGCGATCGAGGCCGTCGAGCCCGTGAGGATCCACCTCGAGCATGTCGAGCGCGGCTTGCGCGACGTGCTCGTCGATGCGTCCGTCGGCCTTCACCTGCGCATAGTCGCGCACACGCCGCAGCAGCCGGTTCGCGATGCGCGGTGTTCCGCGCGAGCGCTGCGCGATACCGCGCGCGCCGGCAGCGTCGATCGGCACGTCGAGAATACCGGCCGAGCGGCGCACGATGCGGTCGAGATCCTCTACGTCGTAGAACTCGAGACGCTGCACGATGCCGAACCTGTCGCGCAGCGGCGACGTGAGCAGTCCCGCCCGGGTCGTCGCCCCGACGAGCGTGAAGGGTGGCAGATTGAGCTTGATCGAGCGGGCGGCCGGCCCCTCGCCGATCATGATGTCGAGCTGACAGTCCTCCATCGCCGGATAGAGCACCTCTTCCACGACGGGACTCAAACGGTGAATCTCATCGACAAACAGCACATCCCGCGGCTGCAGGTTGGTGAGCTCCGCCGCGAGGTCGCCGGGCCGCTCGAGCACCGGGCCGGAGGTGTGGCGCAGGCTTACGCCCAGCTCCGCCGCGATGATGTGGGCGAGGGTCGTCTTACCGAGCCCGGGAGGTCCGAAGATCAGGACATGATCGAGCGGCTCGCCCCTTTGCCGCGCGGCGCTCACGAAGATCTCGAGCTGTCGTTTCACCTGCGTCTGGCCGACGTACTCGGCCAGCCGGCGCGGCCGGATCGCACGCTCTGCGGCATCCTCCTCCGGACGCGGTGCGGGACTTACGGTTCGTTCCGATTCCAACTCGACCTCACTCACGGGCGGCGCCTTGCAGCGCACGGCGGATCAATTCCTCCGTGGAATGTGTACCGGTCCCGGCCGTTTTGAGCAAGCGTGTGGCCTCTGCGGGGCGATAGCCGAGGGCGACCAGGGCATCGAAGGCTTCCCCTTCGGGAGTTGCGGCGGGGGCGAGCGCCGCGCTCTCCACCGGCACGCCGCCCGCGCCGATGCGATCGCGCATCTCGATCAGCAGCCGCTCCGCTGTCTTGCGTCCGATCCCGGGCACGCGCGTGAGCGCTGCTGCGTCCTCGTTCTGCACGCAGCGCGCGAAGCCTTCCACGCTGATGCCCGAGAGCAGTGCCAGAGCGATCTTGGGTCCAACGCCCGAGACGCGCAGCAGATTACGAAACAGTCTGCGCTCCTCCTCCGTGCCGAAGCCGTACAGGACGTGCGCATCCTCGCGCACCACCAGATGCGTCAACAGCCGGGTTTCCTGCCCGACGGGCGGCAGCAGGAAGAAAGTCGACATCGGAACCTCGAGCTCGTATCCCACTCCGCCCACTTCGACGGTGAGCTGCGGAGGAGCCTTCGATGCAATGCGGCCGCGCAGCGAGCCGATCATGGATCCCGTCCGCCCGCGGCGTCGCCATTCTGTGCGCCGCGCTCCAGCCACGGACTGCGCCGCGAATGGGCATGGCAGACCGCGACGGCCAGTGCATCGGATGCGTCGGTGGCGATGCTGCCCGCGAGACTGAGCAAGGTTCTCATCATGTGGGCTACCTGACGCTTATCCGCGCCGCCGAAGCCGACGACGGTCATCTTGATGGCGCGCGGTGCGTATTCAAAGACAGGCGTGCCGTGCGGCACCGCGCACAGAGCCGCGCCGCGTGCCTGTCCGAGCTTCAGCGCACTATCCACATTGCGATTCACGAATACGCGCTCCACCGCGACCTCATCCGGTCGATGCTCGGCGATCAACTCCTGCACGGCCTCGAAGATGACCCGCAGCCGCTCCGCCGCGCCCTCCCCGCGCGACACGATGCAGCCATGCGCGATGTGAACGGACTGCAGCCCGCGGCATGCGATCAAGCCGAAGCCCGTGCGGCGCGATCCTGGATCCAGGCCGAGAATGCGCACCGGGGCTGCCGGCGCAGCCGTTGGCATGCGGGCCGCCGCGGGCGGCTCAAATGCCCGCCAGGACCTCGTCCGGTATCTCGGCATTCGTGTAGACGCTCTGAACGTCATCCTGCCCCTCGAGAGCGGCCAGCAAGCGCACCAGCTCCCCCGCCTCACTAACCGAGAGCTTGATCGCGCTCCATGCGCGCAGCGTGCGCTCCACGTCCGCTGCTGCGAAACCTGCACCCGACAGTGCGGCTCGGACCGACTCGAGCTCGATGGGGTCCGTCAGCACTTCGATGGAGCCGTCCTCGTTGACGATGACATCCTCCGCCCCGGCCTCCAGTGCCAGGCCTACGAGCGGCTCGCGCGCCGTGCCTGGTGCGAAGGTGAGCAGCCCGACGGGGTTGAAGAGGTACGCCACCGAGCCGTCGGCCCCGAGGTAGCTGCCATGGGCCCTGAACAGGTGACGCAACGCCGCGGCAGTCCGCCGGCGATCTGCGGTCACACACTCGACCAGGACGGCCACGTCACCGGGTCCGTAGCCTTCGTAGAGCACACTGCGACCCTGCGTCGCACGCGGCTGCGGCCGCAAGCCTGCGGCCTCTCCGCTCGGCCGCTTATCCAGCGCACCCAACCGGTGGCGGAGGTTCGCCCATCTGCTGTAACCGGCCATGCTCTCCGAACATCAGGCTCGAGTACCTCCAGCGATACGGCGGCGAGGCTCGTCGAGCAGCCAAACAGCGCACCACGCCGCCGGCCCGGCGCCGCGCCGCACAACAGGCGCGTATCATAGCCGCAAAACGCGCCTGCGACAGCTCCAAGCCTTGAACGTCACGGTGCGGCTCAGCGTGGAAACCGCTCAACTCTGTCCGCCGGAAATCCTCGATTCCATCTCGCGCCTGCGCGGCGCGGTGGCCGAGGGATTGCCGCCTGCGGCGCTCGCCGAAGCGGTCGAGGCGGCCGAGACGGTGGGCGCGCTCACGGCCGATCGTGAGCTCGCAACGGCAGTGCTCATGCAGCCGGCCCTCGGCAGCGCCGGACTGACGACCGAGAGTCTCGCACGTCTCACCGATGAGGCTGCCGCTCGCGTCGCCGCCGACCTGCTGCATCTCGGAGAGCTCGGCTTGCCGACCAACTGGCAACCCTCGCAGGGACTCAACGGCCAGCAGGCCGAGTCCGTGCGCAAGATGCTGCTCGCCGTCGTCACCGACCCGCGCCTGATGCTGGCGCGACTCGCGGAGGCGCTCGTGCACTTGCGCCACGCGCGGCAGCTCGCCTCGGCCGAGCGCGAGCGACTCGCAACCGAAGCGCGTGCGATCTTCGCCCCGCTCGCGAATCGTCTCGGAGTCTGGCAGCTCAAGTGGGAGCTGGAGGACCTCGCATTCCGCTATCTCGAGCCGCAGGAATATCACCGCATCGCCGCCGCGCTCAGCGAGAAGCGCACCGACCGCGAGCGCTACATCGAGCGCTTCATCGCGCTGCTGCGCGCCGAGCTCGACACCGCCGGCGTCGGCGCCGAGGTGTACGGCCGTCCCAAGCACATCTACAGCATCTATCGCAAGATGCAGCGCAAGCAGCTCACCTTCGAGCAGATCTTCGATGTGCGCGCGGTGCGCATCATCACGGAGTCGGTGGGCGACTGTTACGCCGCGCTCGGTATCGTCCACGGCCGCTGGCACTACATTGCCGGAGAGTTCGACGACTACATCGCCACGCCGAAGGACAATCTCTACCGCTCGATTCACACGGCTGTCGTGGGTCCGGAAGGCCGCAATGTCGAGGTGCAGATCCGCACCCGTGAGATGCACGAGCACGCCGAGCTCGGCGTCGCCGCGCACTGGCAGTACAAGGAGGGCGGCGCGCGCGATCTGTCCTACCAGCGCAAGATCGAGGCCGTGCGACGGCTGCTACGCCCTGCGGAGGGTGCCGAAGCCGAGCGCGACTTCCTCGAAAGCATGCGCGCGCAGCTGTTCGCCGATCGCGTCTACGCACTCACGCCCAAGGGCGAGGTGATCGACCTGCCGCGCGGGGCAACCCCGCTCGACTTCGCCTACCACGTCCACAGCGATCTCGGTCACCGCTGTCGCGGCGCCAAGGTGAACGGCCGCATCGCCCCGCTCACCCATGCGCTTGCCAATGGCGAGGTCGTGGAGATCATCGCGGGCAAGCATCCCGCGCCGAGTCGCGATTGGCTGGCCCCCGAGCTCGGTTATCTCGCCGCACCCCGCAGCCGCGCCAAGGTGCGCGCATGGTTCCGCCGCCAGGATGCGGGCGACAACCGCGCCGCGGGGCGCTCGATCGCCGAGCGCGAGCTGATGCGCGCCGGCGCACCTGTCGAGATGCTCGGGCCGCTCATCGAGGAGCTCAAGGCGCAGAGCTCGGATCATCTCTATCGGCTGCTCGGAGAGGGCGAGATCACCGCGACACAGCTCGCGCATGCCATCGCCCGGCACCTGCAGCGGCAGCTGCCTGCGGCGACGCGCAGACCGCGACGCATTGCGGGCGTGCGGCGCAGCCCCGTCGAGATCGAGGGCGTAGGCAACCTGCCGATCACGCTCGCGCGCTGCTGCGTACCCATTCGCCCGCAACCGATCGTCGGCTACGTGACCATCGGACGTGGCGTGACCATCCACCGTGAGGATTGCGCGGGACTTGCGCGCATGCGCGCAGAGAAGCCCGAGCGCATCTTGCAGGTGGACTGGACGCGCGACGGTGCCGATGCGCTCGCCGTCGAACTGGCGGTCGAGGCGTATGATCGTCGCGGTCTCGTACGCGATCTCACGGACCTCATCACGCAGGAGCGCCTGAGCATCGAGCAGATGAGCACCACGACGGACCGCGACAAGGGCACCGCACAGGTCGCCGTGAAACTCGCGGTGCATGACCTGGAACAGCTCGCGCGGTTGACCAAGCGCTTCACGCAAGTGCCCAACGTGCTCACCGTACGCCGCACGCGCTGACCTTCAGCTTGACGGTTCGGGTGTCGGCGCGTACGGTCCTCGGTCCTTGCTCGCCGGCGGCCGGGAACTCACACCGGCGTGATTCGTATAGATCGGGGGCGCCGCCCCATACACTGCGGAAGGATTGCCATGCACGTAACACTGAGCGTCGGTCCCGTCATCGCGTTGGTCGCCGGCATCCTCATTCTCATCGTTCCCCGGCTGCTGAATTACATCGTGGCCATCTATCTCATCATCATCGGCGTGCTCGGCCTGTGGGGCCATGCGGGCGTGCATGTTTGAGCCACGCCGCTCGGCGTCGGACTACCAGGGCAGACGATCCAGATCGACGTTACCGCCCGAGAGGATGACGCCCACACGTTGAGCGCTGATCGGCAGCGCTCGCTCGAGCAGCACGGCGACCGCGACGGCCGCCGAGGGCTCGATGAGGATCTTCAGGATCTCCCACACCAGTCTCATGGCAGTGATGATCGTCTCCTCGCGCGCGGTGACGATGTCATCCACGTGAGCTCTGATCAGCGCGAAGCTGCGATCGCCGAGTGAGCTGCGCAGGCCATCGCAGATCGTGGGCGGATCGCCCGCGGCGACGATCGTCCCGCTGCGCAGCGAGCGCCGCGCATCGTCCGCCAGCGCCGGCTCGGCACCGACGACGCGAATGCGCCCGCTGAGCGCCTTGGCTGCGACCGCCACACCGCCCAGGTGCCCGCCGCCCCCCACGGGACAGACGATCACGTCGAGATCCGGCTGGTCCTCGAGCAGCTCTAGGGCCGTGGTGCCCTGCCCAGCCATGACGCGCACATCGTTGTACGGATGCACGAAGTGCGCACCGGTCGCATTCATGATGCGTTGCGCGGTGCTCTCGCGCGCGGCCAGCGTCGCGGCACACAGCGTCACCTGCGCGCCGTAGCGGGCCACGGCCGCCTTCTTCACCGCGGCAGCGGTCTCCGGCATCACGACAAAGGCGGCAATGCCGCGGTTGCGCGCGGCGAGCGCAACGGCCGCGCCATGATTGCCCGAAGAATGCGTCACGACCCCGCGGCGCGCTTGCGCCTCATCAAGCGACATCACGGCATTGTGCGCACCGCGCGCCTTGAAGGCGCCCACCTTCTGAAAGTTCTCGCACTTGAAGAACAGCCGCGCCCCGAGCAGCGCATCGAGCGAGCTGCTCGTCAGGATCGGCGTGCGATGCACGAAGGGGGCGATGCGCGCGTGTGCCGCCCGGATGTCGGCGAGCGTGAGCAAGCTTGCGGCTGGCGGCTCGACCATGCCCCGCGTGCCTCAGCGGTTGATGAAATCGATCGCGCGCTTGTCCGCGGCGAGCGCCGCTTCGTGAACCGCCTCGGAGAGCGTGGGATGCGCGTGCATGGTGCGCTGCAGGTCCTCGCTGCTTGCCGAGTACTCGAGCGCCAGCACCGCCTCGGCGATCAGCTCCCCCGCGAGCGGGCCGACGATGTGCACGCCGAGAATCTCATCGTCGTCCTGCGCGGCGATCAGCTTCACGAAGCCGCTCGTGGCCTCCATGGCGCGCGCCCGCCCGTTGGCCAGAAACGGGAACACGCCCACTTTGTAGCGCCGACCGCTCGCCTTGACCTGCTCCTCGGTGGCGCCAACCGTCGCGATCTCAGGCGCCGTGTAGATCACGGAGGGCACGGCCTTGTAGTTGACCTCCGCGAAATGGCCGGCAATCAAATCGGCCACCATGATGCCCTCCTCCTTACCCTTGTGGGCGAGCATCGGTCCGCGCACGCAGTCTCCGATCGCCCAGATGTTCTCGGCGTTGGTGCGGCATTGCTCGTCGACCTTGATGAAGCCGCGCTCATCGAGCTGCACGCCGACGTCTGGTCCCAAGAGATCGCGTGAATAGGGACGGCGGCCAATGGCCACCACGAGCTTGTCCACCGTCACGGTCTGCGCGCCGCTCGAGTCGGAATAGGCCACGCTCACCGCGCCGTTGGCGACGGTCGCGCCGGTGACCTTGGCACCAAGGCGGATATCCAGACCCTGCCGCTTGAGATGGCGCAACGCCTCACGGGCGAGCTGCTGGTCGGCAGTGGCGAGAAAATCCGCAAGCGCCTCGAGGATGATCACCTCGCTGCCGACCCGGCGCCAGACGCTGCCGAGCTCCAGGCCAATCGCCCCGGCGCCGATCACGCCGAGACGCTTCGGAGCCGCCTCGAGATCGAGCGTATCGCAGGAATCGAGAATGAATTTGCCATCGAACGGGGCAGACTTGAGCTCCATGGGGACCGAGCCGGAAGCGAGCACGACGTGCCGCGCGGACAGCACGCGGCGCGTGCCATCGTGCGCGGCGAACTCCACGCGGCGACCGCTCGACAAGCGTGCATGTCCCTGCAGCGGCGTGACCCCGCTCGCCTTGAAGAGGGCGTTGATGCCGTCGGTGCTTTTCCTGACGATGCCGGCCTTGCGCTTCTGCATGGCCGCGACATCGAACTGCGCTCCCGATACGCGAATGCCGTGCGCAGGGAACTCTTCGCGCAGCCGATGGTAAAGCTCGGTCGACTCGAGCAGCGCCTTGGAGGGAATGCAGCCCACGTTGAGGCAGGTGCCGCCGAAGACAGGCGTGCCTGCGCGGTTCTTCCACTCGTCGATGCAGGCGACAGTGAGCCCGTTCTGCGCAGCGCGAATGGCCGCCGGGTAACCGGCGACACCGCCGCCGATCACCACCACGTCGAATTGCTCCGCCATCGGCACTCCCCGGTTCTCGTGCAGCGGCGCAGTGTACCGCGCCGGCGCCAGATGCCCAGCAGCCGGCGTCAGATGCCGAGCAGCATCCTTCCGGGGTCCTCGAGGTTGTCCTTGATGGCGACGAGGAACTGCACCGCCTCGCGCCCATCGATGATGCGGTGATCGTAGGTAACCGCCAGATACATCATCGGTCGGATCGCGATCTGCCCGTTCACGACCATCGGGCGCTCCTGGATCTTGTGCATGCCCAGAATGGCGCTCTGCGGCGCATTGACGATCGGCGTGGACATGAGCGAGCCAAACACCCCACCGTTCGTGATGGTGAAGGTGCCGCCCGTGAGATCCTCGATGGCGATGGTGCCCTCGCGGGCCCGCGCCGCGTAGGCGGCGATCTCCTGCTCGATCTCGGCAAAGCTCTTCGCATCCGCATCGCGCACGATCGGCACCATCAGGCCGCGCTCGGTCGAGACGGCGACACCGATGTCGTAGAACTCGTGATAGATGATGTCGCTGCCATCGACCGATGCATTGAGCACCGGATGTTTCTTCAGCGCTTCCACCGATGCTTTGACGAAGAACGACATGAAGCCGAGCTTGACGCCCTGCTGCTTCTCGAAGCGCTCCCTGTAGCGCGCGCGCAGCTCCTGGACTGCCGTGAGATCGACTTCGTTGAAGCTCGTGAGCAGCGCTTGCGTCGATTGAGCCTCGACCAGGCGCTGCGCGATGCGCTGGCGCAGGCGGCTCATTGCGACACGCTGCTCAGCGCGGCCGGGCCTCGCAGCCGGCGCCCGCGGCTCGGGCATCCGCGCCTGCGGCGCAACGGCCGCAGACTGCGGCGCGCCAGAGGGTGATGGCGCCCGCGCCACCGCCTTGTCGAGGTAGCCGATGACATCCGACTTGGTCAGCCGGCCGTCACGTCCGGACGCGGGAATGCTCGTCGGATCCAGACGGTTCTCTTCGACCAGCCGGCGCACCGAGGGACTGAGCTTGCCGGCTTGGCGCGCAGCATCCCCGTTGCCCGCGGCCGCCTCCGGTGCCGGCTCGGCACGTGATGCCGCCGGCGGCGCCGCACGGGTCGGCGCGGCGGCGGGTGCGGCGGCAGCGGGTGCGGCGGCAGCGGTGGCTAGCGCGGCGGCAGAGGTGCCGACGGATTGTGCCGCGGCCCCCTCCTCGAGCAGCGCAAGCACCTGCCCGCTCGTGACCGTCGCACCACTTTGCACGCGCAGCTCGCGCACCACGCCATTCGCGGGCGCCGGCACTTCCAGCACCACCTTGTCGGTCTCGAGATCGGCCAGATTCTCGTCGCGGCTGACGGGCTCGCCCGGCTTCTTGTGCCAGGCCACGAGCGTCGCGTCGGCGATCGACTCTGGCAGCTGCGGTACTCGAATCTCGATGCTCATCAGAACTCTCCGGGCCGGCGCGACCGGCCTGCAACAATCCAACTCGCGGAACGGGGAAACTTACACGCTCTTGCGCAGCGGCGTCACAGTGAGTCGCGCAGTATCGCGTGCGGCCTCTTCGGTCGCGACCGCGCGCAGCGCCGCCTCGATGAGCGTCTGCTGCTCGGCCTCGTGAACCTTCATGATGCCGGTTGCAGGAGCGGCAGCCGCCGCGCGGCCCGCATACAGCACCGGACGGCGGCTCAGGCCTTCCAGGCGATGCCGAATTTGATACCAGGCGCCCTGATTCTGCGGCTCCTCCTGACACCAGACCACGTCGCGAACGCTCGCGTAGCGGCGCAGAGCCGCCTCGTACTCCTCGGCCGGAAACGGATAGAGCTGCTCGATGCGCAGCAGCGCCACATCGCGCAGACCTTCTTTGCGGCGTGCCTTGAGCAGGTCGAAATACACCTTGCCGCTGCAGGCGACGACGCGCCGCACTTGCGGCGCGCTCAGATCATCAATCTCGTCGATGACGTTGGCGAAGCTGCCGCGGGTCAGATCGGCAAGCGCCGAGACGGAGAGCTCATTGCGCAGCATGCTCTTCGGCATCATGACGATGAGCGGCTTGCGAAAGCCGCGCAGCATCTGCCGGCGCAGCATGTGGAAGATCTGCGCGGGCGTCGAGGGCACGCACACCTGCATGTTCTGCTCGGCGCACAGTTGCAGGAAGCGCTCCAGACGCGCCGAGGAGTGCTCCGGCCCCGCGCCCTCGTAGCCGTGGGGCAGCAGCAGCGTGAGGCCGCACATGCGCCCCCACTTGGCCTCGCCCGAGCTGATGAACTGATCGATGATGACCTGCGCGCCGTTCGCGAAGTCCCCGTACTGCGCCTCCCAGATCGTCAGCGTGTTGGGCTCCGTGGTCGAGTAGCCATACTCGAATCCCAGCACCGCCTCCTCGGAGAGCACCGAGTCGATCACCTCGAAGCGCGGCTGATGCTCGCGCACGTGTTGTAGCGGAACGTAGGTAGTGTCGCTCGACTGATCGTGTAGCACCGCATGCCGATGAAAGAAGGTGCCACGTCCGCTGTCCTGTCCCGACATGCGTATCGCGAAGCCCTCATCGAGGAGCGCCGCGTAGGCGAGCGTCTCCGCGCACCCCCAGTCGATGGGCAACTCGCCAGCCAGCATCTTGGCGCGGTTCTGCAGCACCTGGGCCACGCGCGGGTGCGGCGCAAAACCCTGCGGGACGCTCACGATGCGCTCGCCGAGCTTTGCAAGGCGTGCGGGCTCCACGCCCGTCGGCACCCGCTCGCTCCAGTCGACCTGCTTGTACTGGCTCCAGTCGATGGTGAACTTGTTGCCGATCATGCCGAGCGCCGCACGTGCCTGCGGCCGGCCCTCATCCAGACCCTGCCGGTAGCGATCGACCATTTGCGCGATGTCGGCCTCGCTCACGACGCCCTCGCTCACCAGTCGATCCGCATATAGCTTGCGCGCGGTCGGGTGCTGGCGAATGACGCGATACATGACGGGCTGCGTCGCCGCGGGCTCATCCGCCTCGTTGTGGCCGTGGCGGCGGTAGCAGACCAGATCGATGACCACGTCCTTGTTGAACTTCATGCGGTACTCGAGCGCCAAGCGGCCCACGAACTGCACCGCCTCGGGATCGTCCGCGTTGACATGGAAAATCGGCGCCTCGAGCATCTTCGCGACGTCGCTGCAGTAGATGGTCGAGCGCGCATCGCGCGGGTCCGACATCGTGAATCCCACCTGATTGTTCACGATCACATGCAGCGTGCCGCCGGTGTAGAAGCCGCGTGCCTGCGAGAGCTGCAGCGTCTCCATCACCACGCCCTGGCCCGCGAAGGCCGCGTCCCCGTGGATGAGCACCGGCAGCACCCGCTCGCCACGCGTATCGCCGCGGCGCTCCTGGCGCGCACGCACGGAGCCCTCGACGACGGGATCGACCACCTCGAGATGCGAGGGATTGAACGCGAGCGCCACGTGCACGTTGCCGGCGGCGGTGCGCAGATCCGCCGAGAAGCCCTTGTGATACTTCACATCGCCCGAGCCGTGCTCGTGGGCGAGATCGTACTTGCCCTCGAACTCGGAGAAGATCGCAAGCGGCGGCTTGCCGAGCACGTTCACGAGCACGTTGAGCCGGCCGCGATGCGCCATGCCGATGATGAGCTCCTCGACGCGCGCGGCCCCGCACTGCTGAATCAGATCGTCGAGCAGGGGGATCAGCGCATCGCCGCCCTCGAGCGAGAAGCGTCGCTGCCCCACGTACTTGGTATGCAGATAGCGCTCGAGCCCTTCCGCGCTCGTCAGCTGCCAGAGGATGTTGCGCCGCTCGTCCGGGCTCAGCCGCTGGCGGATGCGTCCGGACTGGAACTGGTCCTGCAGCCAGAGCCGCTCCTCGGAATTCGACACGTGCGCGAACTCGGCGCCGATCGGCCCCGCATAGATGCGCTCGAGTTGCGCCAGGATGTCGCGCAGCTTCATGCGCTTGGGCACGGCCTCGATGCGGCTGTTGGTGAAGAACTCGCTGTCGAGATCCGCTTCGCTCAGGCCGAAGTAGGCGAGCTCGAGCACGCGCGGTCGTGGGCGCTGCATGAGCCCGAGCGGATCCAGCTGCGCGACCAGATGTCCACGATTGGACCAGATCTGGATGAGCCGCGAGACCGCGGCCTGCTTGGCGCTTGCGCCCGTGCCAGGGGTGGCTTCGGCAGCGCCCACCCGCGCCGTGAGTCCCTGCCCTGCCCGCGCTGCGATCGCCTCACGGATGGCACGATGACCGCGCTCCCCGGATGCCCCGCGCGAGAGCTGCTCGAAGTAAGCGCGCCACTCGGCCGGGACGCTTGCGGGCCGCTCGAGGTATTGCTCGTACAGCGCTTCGAGGTAGCCGGCGTTACCGCCGATTAGGGGGGTGGGCTCAAGCATGCAGCGGGCGTCCGGCGGCCCTGGCGAGGGCACAGGCGGCGTATCTCAGTTTAACGGAAGCACCCATGCCAGGAAACGCGTCACTCTTGCACCTCTGTGAATAAGGGCGCGCGGCGCGTTCTTCAACAAAGCCGAGCCCGGAGTCCGGCTAGATGTCCGATCCGGTGCTGTGGAGCAGCCAGACCTCGTACGCAACCAGCACGGCGTAGCCCGTGAGCAGCACGTACATCAGGATGCCGACCCGCACCCGCCCGAAGGCACGTACGCGGACCGCGAGAGTGAGCATGAAGACGCCCGCGGCCGTAAGCCCGATCTTGATCAGCGCGAAGCCGAGATCGCTGCCGCTGATGAGCGCGGCCATGAGGGGGTTGGCTTCCCGTGCGCCGTGCTCGAGCAGACGCAAGGTGAGCACGGCATCGCTGACCGATAGAACGATGATGAGGATTCCCACGGCGAGCCACTGAGGGTGGTGCCAGTCCGTGCTCACGAGGCTCACATCGCGCCCGCGCCGTGGTCCGCGGCGGCGGGTCTTGAAGCTGCTCATGAAGAGCGCGCGCAACGTATGCTTGCGCCGCTCGACTCCTCGGCGGCGTTCCGCGTTGGGCTCATGGCGCTCGAGCACAGCCCGATCCGCCGCTGCCTTTCTTCTTCGGGTCCCCGTAACCTTCCCTCCGCGTCGAGTCATTGTAGCCGCGGGGCACCCGCTCGGCGGGCAATTTAACCGTTCAAACCACGGGAACTCCGCCGACGCACGACCCGTTGCTCGTCCATCGGCAACAGCAAATGGACCGCCAATGGCCGCAGTTCTAGTTGCTCTATATGACAGTCATGCGAGCGCCGTGCAGGTGCGTACCGCGCTCGTGCACGATGGGTTTCCGACGGACCGCGTGGCCTTGACCTCGGCCGAGGAGCAAGGACGTGCGGCCGATATCCCGGCCGGTCGCTCCAGCGAGCGGTTCCGCGCGTATTTCGCAGCGCTTTTCGACGAGGAGCCCGAGCGGCGCCGGGTGAATGCGCTCGCGGAGCGCGTGCGTAAAGGGGCGGCCGCGATCACCGTGCATCCCCGCGGCGAGCAGGAAGTAACCCGCGCGCTCGAGATCCTCGGGGCCCATCGACCCGTCGAGGTTGACCAGGAGCATCTGGACGACACCACCCTGGAGCACGCCGCCTCCGATCACGAGCGCCCCTACCTTGCCCGCGTGCTCACCGGAAACCGCCCCGAGCCTTAACTTAATCTTGGCGTTACATCGGTCAGCCGGTCGATCTCCCGCAGGGATGGAAAGAGCCGCATCCAGATCCCGACGACGATGAGTGTCCCGATGCCCCCCAGCACCACCGCGGGCACGGTGCCAAAGAGCGCCGCAGTGGTACCCGACTCGAATTCGCCAAGCTCGTTCGAGGCGCCGATGAAGAGCACGTTCACGGCGCTCACCCTCCCGCGCATCACGTCCGGGGTCGCGAGCTGCACCAGCGTCGTACGAATGTAGACGCTGATCTGATCTGAGGCGCCGAGCAGCGCGAGCGCACCGAGCGACAGATAGAAGTTGCGCGACAGTCCGAAGACGATCGTGGCCACGCCGAACACCGCCACGCACAGAAACATCTTGGCGCCCGTGCGCCGCCGTACGGGCCAGCGTGTGAGCAGCAGCGCCACGGCCACCGCGCCCAGCGCGGGGCCGCAACGCAGCAGACCCAACCCTTGGGGTCCTACTCGCAGGATGTCCCGGGCGTATACCGGCAACAGCGCCGTGGCACCGCCCAGCAGCACTGCGAACAGATCGAGCGACATGGCTCCGAGGATCACGGCCCGCGAGCGCACGAAGCGGATGCCCTCGCGCACGCGCTCGATGCGGCTGGCGAGCGGGCCGTCATCGGCCGCGCGGCGGCGGCCACCCAGCAGGGTAAAACTGACAGCGGCCGTCAGAAAGCATGCCCCGCACACGCCGTACGCCGGCGCCGGTCCGAGCGCGTACAGAAAGCCACCGATCGCCGGACCCACGATCACGGCGACCTGGCTTACTGAGGATCCCCAGGCAATCGACTTCGAGAGCCGCCCGGGCGGTACCAGGAATGGTAGCAGCGACTGTGCGGCGGGCCCGGAGAAGCCGCGGGCGCACCCGAAGAGCGCCATGACCGCGTAGAACGGCCACACGGCATGAGAGTGCGCGAAGGTGATGATGAGCAGCAGCCCGCTGCAGCAGGCCTCGAGCACCAGCGCGAGCGCCAGCACGCGGCGCTGATCGAAGCGGTCCGATGCCTCGCCGCCCGGCAGTATGAGCAGGAACATCGGCACGAACTGGGCAAGACCGACCAGTCCGAGCGCCAGGGGCTGGCGCGCGATGTCATATACATGCCAGCCCACCGCCACCGACTGCATGAGCATCGAGACGCCGGACAGAAATCGCGCCGCGAGGTACGTCGGGAAGTCGCGCTCGCGATAAGCTACCTGCACCGCAGCAGTCCCGGATCCAAATCGTGCAAGAGCCTCGTGGCACGCAGACGCGCGGCGATAACTACATGGTCGTGGTGCTCGCGGCGGGCTACTTCCTCGCGTTTCTCGATCGCCAGTCGCTCGCGCTGTTCGTCATTCCGATCGAGCACGATCTTCATCTGACGGATCTGCAGATGGGCCTGCTGCTCGGATTTGCATTCGGGCTGCTGTATGCGCTGCTCGGCATTCCCTGCGGCTTGCTGGCCGACCGCCTCAATCGCCGCCGCCTGATCATCACCGGGATCGCGTTCTGGTCGGTCGCGACGCTCGTGTGCGCGCTGGCCTCCAATGCCGCGCAGCTGTTCGTAGGCCGGATCGGGGTGGGCATCGGGGAGGCGACGCTCGCTCCGGCGGCCACTTCGATGATCACCGATGCCTTTCCGCCATGGCAGCGCGGCCGGGCGTTCGGCGTGTTCTCGCTGGGCACGACCTTCGGCGCGGGCACTGCCTCGTTGCTGGGGGCGGGCGTCATCGCGCTCCTGGTGCAAGCGCAGGTGCAGCTGCCCCTCTTCGGCACACTGCAAGCCTGGCAGGTGACGCTCGTGATCGTGGCGCTGGCCGGATTGCCCATCATCGTTGCGCTCGCGCGCGTGCGCGAGCCACCGCGCCGCGCACGCACGGGCGCAGGCGCCCTGCCCTTGGCAGCGATCGCTGCGCACGTCGTGCGGCACTGGCGCCTCTATGCATTGATCTATCTTTCCAACGTGCTCGCATCGCTCATGTCCTATGCGTTCTACCCCTGGGTCCCAACGGCGATGGAGCGGCTCTGGCACGTCAGCAGGCCGAGCATCGGCGTGCATCTGGGACTGATGATCATCGTTCTGTCGAGCATCGGCATCTACGGCTCGGGCTGGCTGGTCGACCGGCTCAACCTCAGGGGCCGCCAGCACGGATTGGCGCTGCTTGGCACATGCGTCTTCCTCGTGCTCGCCGCGATCGCCGCAGTCATGTTTCGCCTGCCGCATCTCGGCCTCACATGGACGATGGTGGGACTGTATATCCTCTTGGTGCATATCTACTTTCCGTTCGCACTGCTCGCGCTCTCAATCGTGACACCTCCGGGCGCGATGGCGGCACTTGCAGCCGTCAACTTCATGTTCACCGGCATCCTCGGACTCTCGCTCGGTCCCACGCTCGTGGTGCTGGTCGCGCGCACCTTCCCCGGACCCGCAGGCACCGCCCATGCCATCTCCGCCGTCTGCATGGGCCTTGCCTTGCTCGGCGCTCTCAGCTATGCACTGCTGCTCGGACCGCTGCGACGTTTCGCGCGCCCGGCTGCTTGACCTGAGTCGCGCACTTATATTAGGAAGCGCAACTGCTTCGAGCCCACCACCGAGTCACAGGACATCTATGCACACCCAACGTTGGTACCTCCTTGCGCTGCTCGCCTTCGCGGTCCCGGCCGGCGCTCAGCAGCCGGCACAGTGGAAGCAAGGTCAGAACTACTTCCTCGTGCAGCCCGCGCAGCCGACCAACGTGCCGGCGGGCAAGGTGGAGGTGACGGAGGTGTTCTCCTATGCCTGTCCCGCCTGCTATCAGTTCTATCCGTTCGTCGACAAGATCCGCACCAGCCTGCCGAAGAACGCGCAGCTCGACTACCTGCCTGCCGCGTTCAATCCGACCGAGGACTGGCCGATGTTTCAACGCGCGTTCTATGCGGCCCAGGCGCTCGGCGTCGCCGACAAGACGCACGATGCGATGTTCAACGCGGTCTGGAAGAGCGGCGAGCTCGCGGTGGTCGACCCGGATACGCACCGTCTGAAGAGTCCACCGCCGAGCATCGACGATGCCGCTGACTTCTACAACCGCGCCGCCGGCGTCAACAAGCAGCAGTTCCTCGCCGCGGCCAACTCCTTCGCAGTCGATGTCAAGATGAAGCGCGCGGACGCGCTGGTGGTCGCCTATGGCGCCGATGCGACACCGACGATGATCGTGAACGGCAAGTACCGCCTGACCGTACAGTCCGCCGGCGGCTACGATCAGACGATCGCCCTCGTCAAATGGCTGGTCGAGAAGGAGACGCCCCAATGAAAGCTCGTGATGCCCTGGCCTTTGCCCTGCTGTGCGGCTGCGCTGCGACGCTGCCGGTGCGCGCCGCGGAGGACATCTACGATGCCGCGGTTCAGCATCCGGGGCGCAGCTCCCAGGACCTGCAGCGCGATGTCACGGACCGACCCGCCGAGGTGCTGCGCATCTCCGGTATCAAGCCCGGCATGCGCGTGGCCGACGTGCTCGCGGGCGATGGCTATTACAGCGAGCTCTTGAGTTACATCGTTGGTCCGAGCGGCCACGTGCTGCTGCTCAACAACCCGCCCTTCGAGAAATGGGGCGGACCTGCACTGCCCGAACGCATGGCGAAGCAGCGTCTGCCGAACGTCGAGCAGCGCACGGTCGATCTGGCCCACATGGGCCTGGGCACTAACGCCTTCGACGCCATCATCCTCATCAAGGTCTATCACGATCTCTACTGGATCGACCCCGAAGGGACGTGGCCGAAGGTCGACGTTCCGGTGGTGCTCGACCAGATCGCCGGCGCGCTGAAGCCGCACGGCATCTTGCTGGTAGTCGACCATTCGGCCAAACCGCATGCGGGCACGTCCGTCGCTTCGAGCCTGCATCGCATCGACGAGGCCTATGCGCGCAGCGACTTTCAGGCGCACGGCTTTGAGTTCGTCCGCAGTGGCGACTTCCTCCGCAAGCCGAGTGATCCGCGCACGCAGATCTCCTACAAGCCGCCCATTCTCGGCAAGACCGACCGCTTCGTGCTCGTGTTCCGCAAGCGCGGCGGCTGATCCGACACGCAAGCCGCGCGAGCCCGCGCCGGCTCAGCGGGCGGCGCGCGCTGCCGCGCCGCGATGCCCGCTCACGGCCGCACCGGCATCGTGCGGCAGCCGCAAGAATGCGGGCACCGCGGCTGCGCCGATCAGCGCCATCACGAGCAGCGCGATCTGACAGCTGTGCAGGCTCACGTGACCGCGCGGCTCCCCGAGCCCGAGCGCGATGACGTTGAGCAGGATCGCGGCGAGCGACACGCCGAGCGCGCTCGTCACCTGCAGCACCAGGTTCCACAGCACCGAGGCGCTGCCGAGCTCCTCGTGCGGCACGTCCGCGAATGCGAGCGTGCTCATGCCCGAGAAGAGCAGCGAGCGCGCCATGCCGCTCGCTGCGAGCACGGCGAAGACGCTCCAGTAAGAGGCCCAGCCGGAGAGCGCCGCACAGGCGGCGATGGCGAGCATCATGAGCGCGGTGCTACCGCTCAGCACGGCGCGAAATCCGAAGCGACGCAGCGTGCGTGTCGTCACCGTCTTGAGCAGCAGATCGCCGCCGTTCATCGCCAGCAACAGAAACCCCGTGTACACGGCGTTGTATCCCAGGGCCACCTGAAACAGCAGCGGCAGAATGAACGGCAGCGCGCGCACGGGCAGCCGCACCAGACCGCCGGCGCCGAGCGTGGTGGCGTGATAGGTCGTGATGTGCGTGGCGCCGAGCGACAGCACAGGGTGCGGATGGCGCTGCAGATGGCGCACTGCGAGCAGCCCCAGCGCCAGTCCCACGGCGAGCAGCAGCACCCCGAGCTGCCAGGAGGCGGCGCTCGAGCTCAGCTGATCGAGACCAAAGAGTGCCGCGGCCGCCGCACTTCCCAACAGCACGAAGCCGCTCCAATCGAAGGGCCGCGGCATGCGGGCGTGCGCGTGGGGTATGAACCGCAGCACCAGCGCGACGCCGGCCACGCCGACCGGTACGTTGAGAAAAAAGATCCAGGGCCAGGATAGGTAGGTCGTGATGAAGCCGCCGACCGGCGGGCCGAGCGTGGGCGCCACCAGCATCGGCACGGTGCTGATCGTGATGACCCCGATCAGATCCTCCTTCTCGGTCGATTGCAGCAGCAGCAGCCGCGCCACGGGCGTCATGAGTGCCGCCGCGGCCCCCTGCAGCACGCGCGCGGCGATGAACTCAGGCAGCGTGCGGCTGAGACCGCACAGGATCGAAGAGGCTGTGAAGGCGACGAGCGCGAATGCAAAGACGCGGCGGGCGCCAAAGCGATCGGCCATCCAGCCGCTGCTCGGCAGCAGCACCGCCTGCGCGAGGATGTAGATGGTAATGCCGATGCTGAGGTCGATCGGGCGCACCGCGAATGCGCGCGCCATGTCGGGTAGCGCGACCACCACCACGGAGCTGTCGAGCTGCGCCATGAACATGGCGCACGCGACGATCAAAGCAATCAGGCGCGGGCTCGATGCGGCCCGAGTCGCAGCACGCACCTTGAGCCCCCTGACGACGGAAAAATCCCGGCCGGCGCGCACTGCGCCGGCCGGGACGTGCGATCAGCATAGGATACAGAGGTCGGGTGCTTGCCTCACACCCGACGCGAGTACCCGGCGATCAAGCTGACCAGTGTCAGAATCAGAAAGATGAAGAACAGAACTTTCGCGATGCCGACGGCACCCGCCGCGATGCCACCAAAGCCGAACACGGCCGCGATGATCGCTATGATGAAGAACACCAGTGCGTAGTAGAGCATGTTCACACTCCGTACCGAGCTCCGCCAAGCTTCGTCGAGAATGCCTCGCGTGCGTCATCAGCCGGCTCCGGTCTTGGCTGTAGGACGCGTCCCACCCAGCCGGGCCGCGAGCGCGGCCGTACCGCGCGGGAAGTGGTCCCGTGCCGCGCCCGAACGGTATATTGCTTCGCGGCGCAACACGGGGGCGGTGCAATGAAAGATCTGAAGAATAAAGTCGCATTCGTGACCGGTGGGAGCAGCGGCATCGGCCTGGGCATCGTGAAGGTGCTGGCGGCGGAGGGCATGCGGGTGGCCTTCAGCTACCGGCGCGCGGACCACCTCGAGGAGTCCCTGGCCTACTTTCGCACACGGCCCGGCGAGCGCGTGCACCCCGTCAAGCTCGATGTGACCGATCGGGGCGCCTTCACCGCCGCGGCGATCGAGATCGAAGCCGCGCTCGGTCCGGTACAGGTGCTGGTCAACAATGCCGGCATCGGTATCCACGGGCTGATGGAGTACGCGACTTACGAGGACTGGGACTGGATTCTGGGCGTGAACCTCGGCGGCGTCGTCAACGGAATCGTGACGTTCCTACCGCGCATGATCGCGGCCGATCTGGAAGGCCACATCGTCAACGTATCCTCCATGGGCGGCCTTGCGGCCCTGGGCTCGGTCGGCCTGTATGCCACCTCGAAGTTCGCGGTGGTCGGTCTTACGGAGGCGCTGCGCACCGACATGATCGGCCGCAAGATCGGCGTATCGGTCTATTGTCCGGGCCCGGTGAAGTCCAACATCGCAGAGAGCGACCTGGGGCGTCCGCAGCATCTGGCCCCGAGCGGCTATGCCAGCCCCGAGCACGTTACCGGTGCGCCGCCACCCGCGATGATGCAACATGCCATGGATGCGCTGGAGGCCGGGCGCTACGTACTCGATGGCATCAGGAACAACGTGCTCTACATCTTGAGTCACCCCGAGTTCCGTGACGTGATGTTGGCGCGCAATGCAGCGCTCATCTCGGCGTTGCCCGATGAGCCCATCAATGAAGCGCGCGCGGACTCGATTCGCTGGATCCTGTCGAATCCGATCTACGACAAGGGCGCCTGATCGTGTCCGAACGTGTGGAAACGGTGCCGCTGGTATTTCTGGTCGACGTCGACAACACGCTGCTCGACAACGATCGGCTTATCGAGGATCTGATGATGCACATTCAGCGCGAGCACGGCGCTGCGAGCCGCGTGCGCTATGAGCAGATTCTCGAGCAGGTCCGCTCGCACCTCGGCTACGTCGATTATCTCGGCGCCTTGCAACAGTACCGGGACGAGCACATCGACGATATGCATCTGCTGAGCCTGTCGTCGTTTCTGGTCGACTACCCCTTCGCCACGCGCCTGTATCCGGGCGCTCTCGACGTGCTCGCACAGCTGGGCAAGCACGGCACCACGGTCATCCTGTCCGACGGGGACGTGGTGTTCCAGCCGCGCAAGGTGATGCGCTCCGGGCTATGGCATGCCGTCAGCGGGCGCGTGCTCATCTACATTCACAAGGAGCAGATGCTGAGCGCGGTGGAGCGGTTCTATCCCGCGCGGCGCTATGTGGTGATCGACGACAAGATACGCATCCTGCATGCGATCAAGCAGGTCTGGCAGAGCCGCGTGATGACGATCCTGCCGCGTCAGGGCCACTACGCGCACGACCCGGCCATGATCGCCTCATTCCCACCGCCCGATCACTCCGTCGAGCGCATCGCGGATCTGTTGAAACACGATTGCTGGTTCAACGCCCCGGGTGCCCGCTGAGACGGGCGCGGCGAGCGGTTCGGCCCGCTCATCGCGCCCGCTCGAACTCATCACATCCGATCGAGCTCATGGCGCCCCTCGGCGGCGCAATGCACCCGCGTACGGCGGCGGCGTCTCAGCTCTTGAGCACGCCCTTCTGCTTGGCGGTATGCGTGGCGATAGCGTCCATCAGCCCAGGCGACAGGCAGTCGTAGGGTGTCAGCCCGAGCTGCGTGAGCCGACTGCGCACCTCGCCCATCTGTCCCGGCGCAAAGCCCGACTCGATGATCGACGACACGAATGCCGCAAACTCGGGAGCGGCCCAGCCTTGCTCCTTGAACAGCTCCGGATGCACGAAATCGAAGCCGTAGAACGGGTGATTCTTGTTCTCGATGCGCCCGTACATATGCACGCCGCAGCCGGTGCACGCGTAGCGCTGAATCGGTGCGTTCTGGTCGACGATCTTGAGTTTGTGCTCGTTAGCGGTGACGCTCACCTTGTCGCGCGGCAGCACGGCCACCATTGAGAACAGCGCACCCTGGGGCTTCCAGCACTTGGTGCAGCCGCAGACGTGATCGTAGGCGACGTTGCTCTTCAGGCTCACCTGAACCGGCGACGAGCTGCACTTGCACGTGAGGGTTCCGCCAGCGAAATTTGCATTCCCGTGTTTGACGCCGGCATCTACAGCCGGATGAATCGCGATGGCCATGATGATTTCCTCTTGAGTGATTATACGGTCATGTCTGCAGCACGCATTGAGCTCACGGCAAATCAAAACGTGACGACCGAGCGTATCGATTCCCCCTTGTGCATCAGATCGAAGGCATCGTTGATCTTCTCGAGCGGCATCACGTGAGTGATCAGATCGTCGATGTTGATCTTACGGTCCATGTACCAGTCGACGATCTTCGGCACATCCGTGCGGCCCCGGGCACCACCGAAGGCCGTCCCCTTCCACACCCGACCCGTGACGAGCTGGAACGGACGCGTCTTGATCTCCTGCCCCGCCCCGGCGACGCCGATGATGACTGAGACGCCCCAGCCCCGGTGGCAGCACTCGAGCGCCTGACGCATCAGATCCACGTTGCCCACACACTCGAAGCTGTAGTCGGCCCCACCATCGGTCAACGAGACGAGGTGCGCGACCAGATCGCCCTGCACCTCCTTGGGATTCACGAAGTGCGTCATGCCGAACTTCTCGGCGAGTGCCTTGCGGCGCGGATTGATGTCGACGCCGATGATCTTGTTCGCTCCGACCACGCGCGCACCCTGAATGACATTCAGGCCGATCCCGCCCAGACCGAATACGACCACGTTCGCCCCGGGCTCGACCTTGGCGGTGTTCATCACCGCACCGATGCCCGTCGTGACGCCGCAGCCGATGTAGCACACCTTCTCGAAGGGGGCGTCCTCGCGGATCTTCGCGACCGCGATCTCCGGCAGCACGGTGTAGTTGGAGAATGTCGAGCATCCCATGTAGTGGTGCACCATGCGCCCATCCAGCGAGAAGCGGCTGGTGCCGTCGGGCATCACGCCCTTGCCCTGCGTCGCACGGATCGCCGTGCACAAGTTGGTCTTGCGCGACAGGCATGACTTGCACTGCCGGCATTCGGGCGTGTAGAGCGGAATCACGTGATCGCCCTTCTTCACGGAGGTCACGCCGGGCCCCACATCAACGACGATTCCGGCCCCTTCGTGACCGAAGATCACTGGGAAGAGTCCCTCGGGATCGGCGCCGGAACGCGTGAACTCATCGGTATGACAGATGCCGCTCGCCTTGATCTGCACCAGGACTTCGCCGCTCTTCGGGCCCTCGAGATCGACCGTGACGATCTCGAGCGGCTTGCCTGCGGCATACGAAATCGCGGCTTTGCTTTTCATGCGACCCTCATGGCCGGTGGTCGGTATGTGCTCGTCGCAGTTTACCTGCGTTCCTGCGCAAAATTTGTGCAGCTGCCTGCGCCGTCGACGCCGCGGGGCCAATGTTCCAATACGGAACAGTCGCGGCGCGGTCTGTGTCGAAAGCGACGCTCGGCCGTGTCGGTAGCGCCGATCATGGCATAATATTCTTTCGAGCTGATAGCGTCGGATTCCCAGGGAGCTTCGCCGGATAAGGATAGAGGGGGAGGCCATGCTCCAACCGATCGGCACGCATGTGCGCTACATCCAGTCCGTCCTGCGCGGTACCGCGCGCGAGGACGCCATTGCCACCCCGGAGTACGTGAAGCGCTCCTGGCTGCGCTGTCTCACCCAGTACAGTCTGGATCCGCAGTCGCAGCGTGAGCCGCACGTGCTGCCGCGCGACGAGCGGCTCGACAGAAAAGAGCAGAACTTCGAGCTCGTCGAGCTCGCAGACGCCGAGATGGCGCATCTGTATCACCAGCTCGCGGGCTCGGGCTATTCGATCATCCTCACCGACCGCGACGGCGTGCTGCTCGATTATCACGGCGATCTGAGCTTCCGGAACGCTGCGTTCCGCACGGGTCTGGTGCTCGGGGCGGTGTGGAGCGAGCAGTACGGCGGCACGAACGGCATGGGTACGTGCCTGTTCGAGCGCGCACCGCTCATCGTGCATCGCGATCAGCACTTCTTCTCGCGCAATATCGGGCTCACCTGCTGTGCCGCGCCGATCTTCGACCACGGCGGGGAACTCATCGGGGTGTTGGACGCCTCGGGCGAATCGGATCGCGCGCAGCAGCACACGCTGGTGCTCGTGAACATGTCCGCGCAGATGATCGAGAACCGGCTGTTCCTGAATCGGTTTCGCGATACCTTCGTGGTGCGCTTTCACAGCCGCCCCGAGCTCGTGGGCACCTGGGGCGAGGGCATCATCGCGCTCGACCCCTCGGGCAGCATTGCGGCCCTCGACCGCAACGCGCTTTTCCAGCTCGGCTTCAAGAGTGCGGCCGAGCTCGCCGGCGCACCCCTCGAGCGCGTATTCAACATCTCCCTGTCCGTGCTCGTAGCCCGCAGCCAGAAGAAGTCCTTCCACCCGCTGCCGATCTACGAGACCCGTCACGGCGGCCGCTTCTTTGCCGTCGCCCAAGCCCCGCATTCCAGGCGCCACCAGGCGAACAAGCAGCAGCGGATCACGAGCGCGGAGGACCGCGCCGTTTCTGATGGCCGCCGCAGCGTGCTCGACGAGCTGGATCTCGGCGATCCCTCCATGGCGCGCAACGTCAAGGCGGCCAAGCGGGTGGAGTCGCGCGACGTGCCGATCCTGCTGCTCGGGGAATGCGGCACCGGCAAGGAGTTCTTTGCGCGTGCGCTGCATGCGGCGAGCGATCGCGCCGACAAGCCGTTCGTCGCCGTCAATTGCGGCTCCCTGCCTGAACCGCTGCTGCAGGTCGAGCTCTTCGGGCGCGTGAGTGCCGTCAGCGCATCGGCCGAGGAGGAGCGCGGCCGTATCGTGCAGGCGAATGGCGGCACGCTGTTCCTCGACGATGTCGGCGACCTGCCCCTCGACATGCAGGGACAGCTGCTGCATGTGATCGAGGAGCGCGAAGTGCTGCCGCGCGGAGGCGAGAGCCCGGTCAAGGTCGATCTGCGTCTGGTGAGCGCAGCGCGCTGCAGTCTGCAGGAGCGCATCCGGCGCGGCGAGTTCCGCGAGGATCTCTTCTACCGGCTGCAGAGCCTGGTGCTCACGCTGCCGCCGCTGCGCGAGCGCACCGACAAGCAGATCTTGATCCGCCATATCTTTGCGCAAGAGAGCGCGGCCATCCCGACGCTGAGCATGAGCGAGGATCTGGTCGTGGCACTGGCGGCCTACTCCTGGCCCGGCAACATCCGCCAGCTGCGCAACGTGTTGCGCGGGATGATTGCGCTACGCAACGGCGATCGGCTGGACGTGAGCAGTCTGCCCGCCGACTACGGCATGGGCCAGCCGCTCGCCGCGGAAGCGGAGTCGCGCGAGGCGCCGCCCGAGGCGCAGGCGCTGAATCCGCTGGAGAAGGCCGAGCGCGGCGCGCTGTTGCGCGAGATCGAGCTGCACCACGGCAACATCAGCCGTGTCGCCCACAAGCTCGGCATCGGACGCAACACCTTGTACCGCAAGATGCGGCGCTTGGGCATCGCCTTCCAGTCACGTCATTAGCACCGGGCGGCCGCGGCCGCCCGGCTACTGCGCGCGCGCCGTGGCGCCCTCACCCAAGGCGAGCAGCGGGACGTGATAGCTCGTGAGGATCTGCGTGATCTCATCGTGGTGGGCACCGATCCACGAGTCGAGCTGGTCCTTCCATGCGTTCTCGCCGAAGCGCACTCCCATCGAGATCTCGTAGTCGAACTTGATCTTCGGGTCGGGCTTGAAGGGCGCGGCGACCCAAGCGTCCTGTCCCGTATGACGATTCACGAGGAAACCCGCGATCGGACCCCACAGAATGGCCGCATCGATGGTGTGCGCCATGAGGGCGCGCTCGACGATCATCTCCGCAGTCTCGTTAGGATCACCGCTCTGCGGCGGGTAGAAGACCGCATGATCGATGAGGCCGTTCTGCAGTACCCAGTCGGAAGCGGGCGTGCGTGCGAACAGGCCGATGCGCAGTGCGTGGCGCGTCTCATCGGGTAGCTTGAGCAGATCCTCGGCGCTGTGGATGCCCGAGAACTCGGCGCGCGGCGCAAAGACGAGCGCGTAAGTTGAGCGCATGTAGGGTTGTGTCGTGGCCGTGAGATCGTAGCCCTTCGGCACGCCCACGATCAGATCGCACTTGAACTGCTGGGTCGCCTCGTCGCGCGCGCGCAGGGTATTGCGTACGAAGCCCATTCGCTGCGGAAAGAAGGTGTACTCGATGGTGCGTCCGAGGTCGCGGGCCAGGGCCTCGGCGATCTTGTTCTCGTAACCTTCGCCGTGGCTGTTCGACTGCGGCAGGTTATTGGGATCCGCACACACGCGCAGCAGATGCTCCGCCGCGCGCGGCTTTTCCTGCTGTGCCATGACCACGCTCGCGCAGGGCACGGCGCAGATTGCCACTATCAAAGCCGCTGTCAGTCGTTGCCTATCCATGGTGTCACCTTACGCGAGAATGCAACGCGGATTGTGCGCCGCATGCGCACTCGAATCCACGGGATAGAAATCCACGGCGTAGAAAAAGGCGCCACCGCTCGCGCGACGTGGCGCCCTTAGTTTAGTTGCGCAGCCATCGCCGTTGCATCGACGGCGATGGCGCGCAGCGCTTTGTCAGGTCTCCGGCAACGTAAATACGAACAGCGATCCGCCGAGCGTCGTGAACTTCGCCAGATCCTTGTAACCACCGACCGCGCCCAGACCGGCCGTGGGCTCGGTGAGCCCGGCTGCCATGCCGATGCCTGCCCATCCGCCGATACCGGAATACACGCCCACGTACTGCTTGCCAGCGTGCTGATACGTGAACACGTTGCCGATGATTCCCGAGGGCATCTTGAACTTCCACAGCTCGCGTCCGTCCTTGATGCTGACGGCCTTCAGATAGCCCTCCAGCGTGCCGTAGAACGCGACGCCGCCATCCGTGGTGAGTGCGCCGGACCACACCGAGAAGCGCTCGGGCTTGGACCACACGATCTTGCCCTGTGCCGCATCCCAGGCGATGAAGTTGCCCATGCCGCCGTGGCTGTTGGGCGCCGGGAACATCGTGAGGGTCGCACCGACATACGGCTGACCCGCGGTGTACTCGACCTGGAACGGCTCGTAGGTCATGCAGACGTGGTTCGTCGGCACGAGGAACAGACCGCTACTCGGATCGTAGCTTGCGGGTTGCTCGTCCTTGGAGCCGAGCGCGGCGGGGCAGATCCCCTTGTAGTTCACGTCCGGCGTCGCGGGTGCGTATTCACTCACGACTTGCGGCCGACCGGTCTTCATGTCGACCTTCGTCGCCCAGTTGACGGCCGGGTCGTATTTCTCGGCGACCAGCAGCTCGCCCGTCTTGCGGTTCAGCGTGTAGCCAAAGCCGTTGCGGTCGAAGTGCACGATTACCGGGACACTCTTCCCGTCCTTGTTGATGTCAGCCAGGATCATCTCGTTGACGCCGTCGAAGTCCCACTGGTCGTGCGGGGTCATTTGATAGACCCACTTGGCCTCGCCCGTGTCGAGGTCGCGCGCCCAGATCGTCATGGACCACTTGTTGTCGCCAGGCCGCTGTGCGGGATTCCACGTACCCGGATTGCCGCTGCCGTAGTAGACGAGGTTGAGCTTCGGGTCGTAGCCGTACCAGCCCCAAGTGGTGCCGCCGCCAAGCTTCCACTGATCGCCCTTCCAGGTCTTCAGTGAAGAGTCCTTGCCGACGGATGCCATCTTGCCGTTGGTCCACGTCATCGTCTTCTTGGGATCCATCAGCATCTGGTCGTCCGGTCCCTCGCTGTACGCCATCCAGACCTTGCGGCCAGTCTCGAGATCGTACGCAGTCATGCGGCCATGTACGCCGAACTCGCCACCCGAAATGCCGGTCAGGATCTTGTCCTTGAACACGTGCGGCGCATTGGTGTTGGTCTCGCCGATCTTCGGGTTGCCGTTCTTCACGCTCCATACGACCTTCCCGGTATTCGCATCGAGTGCGACCAGTGTCGTATCGGCCTGTTGCAGGATGATCTTGCCGGCGCCGTATGCCAGGCCGCGATTGACGGTATCGCAGCACATGACGGGCACCACGTCGGCATCCTGACGCGGCTCGTACTTCCATTTGAATGTCTGATCGCTCAGGTTGATGGCATACACGTTGTTCGGAAACGGCGTATGCATGTACAGCGTGTCGCCGATCACGAGCGGTGAACCCTCGTGGCCACGCAGCACGCCGGTGGACATCGTCCACGCGACCTGGAGCTTGGCTACGTTCTCCTCGTTGATCTGCTTCAAACTACTGTGGCGGTGAAGTGAATAATCGCCGCCTTGGGCCGCCCAGTTCGCGGGATCTGCAAGGCGTTGATCGAGGTCGGCATCTGCGAGGGCGTAGGTCGATACTGCCGCTGTAACGGCCAGCACCGCGGCCCTCATGGGAAACGATCGATACTCGTGACTCATATCTCCTCCGATTCTTGCTTCTCGGAAATACGGTCGCCCCCTGCGACCCTCAAGGAGGACGTGTGGCCGAAAGCGCAGCCTCCCGGGCAGGAATTGATGGCGGACGCATCTCTGGCACGCTTCAGATTTTGGGGCGGTTATCAATACACCTGCTGCAACGCGACTGCAACAGCAAACATTGAAGACACGCGCGGCGCGAGCGTAGGATCCTCCTCTGTGTAGCAATGGTGTGTCACGGATGGAACGTTATGGTGCCGCGATCTGAGCATTCTGGCTTGCGTGTCGTGATGCTTGCGAGCGCCGCGCTATGCATCGGGTCGTTGCCGGCGCGCAGCAATCCTCCCGCGAACGACTATCCAACCGCCGCGCGCGTCACCTACGTGCAGGACTGCATGGGGCGCAGCGGCGGCGGACTTGCGGATCTCTACAAGTGCTCGTGCGTCATTGACCGGCTCGCGGAGCACTTGACCTACGATCAATTCGTCGAGGCCTCCACCTTCGCGCACTACTCGTCGATGTCCGGCGAGGGCGGCGGAATCTTTCGCGATACTGCACATGCGAAGGACAGTGCCAAGCTCTTCCGCTCGCTGGAAGCCAACGCCTACCACGCCTGCGGACTCAAGCGGCCAGCGAGCTGAGCGGCTACGCGCCAGTGGGCGGGCGCGCTTTCCGGCTCTGTTCCAGTTCCAGCACGAGGCGTTCCGAAACGTGAACGGCGTCTAGGGATTGGCGGCTTCGCCTTGCAGGGGTCACCAGAGTGTGACTCGCACGACGCTCGGGGCCGCGTCACCGTCCTATGCTGGCCCGGCCGTGTCGGAGCTTGGTCCCTGGTCCCGCATTATCAGGCAGTTAGCATCTCGGCACGGGGAGCAAGCGAAGGCACCCGTCTTGCTCCAACCCGCAGCAGTGCCGCTCCGACGCCACGGAGGACTTCAAGATGCATCGGCTCAGGCTGGCTGTCGCGATGATTGCCGCGGTCGCGGCGTTACAGGGATGCGCGAGCACCCGCCCGGCTGTGCGGCAGGTCGCGAGCGGCGCCGAGCTGAGCGCCGCGCATCCGTGTGCGGATCCCACGTGCGCACCGGAGATCATGCGCGTGGCTCACAGCACCGAGGTCCCGATCGAGAAGAACGCACCCGCCGTGTCGGGCCACCCCCTCACCTCGGTGGTCGTCACCCAATGCAACCTGATCGTCGCCGTCTACATGACGATGTCCGACGGCCAGCTGCTGCGCTTTGATCACACGGCAGCCGTCAGTGCAGATCAGCTGCTCGCGATGGCCTACACCGCGACGCGCAGCGAGCGTGTCGAGGTGTCCTGCAACGATAGCGGCGTTGCAGGGTACGAGACGCACGCGCCGACTTGATCAGGCCGGCTCGCGGCCGGCAAGTGCCACCGATGCCCGGTGGTCGCGAAACACCAGCGGCGCCTCATTGGCGGCAAGCTCACCCCGTGCGTCCGCGCGCGAGGCGCGTTCGATGGCCTGCGTCACCAGGTGATGGTGCGGTGAGAGATCGCAGACCGGATCCGCATTGGCCGCATCGCCCGTCAGCAGGTAAGCCTGGCAGCGGCAGCCACCGAAGTCCTTGCTGCGCTCCGGGCAGCTGCGACACGGCTCCTTCATCCACGCCTCGCCACGGAAGTGATTGAAGGCCGCCGACTCCTGCCAGATCGAGCGCACGCTCGCCTCGCGGACATTGGGAAAGGCCAGGCCGGGCAGCATGCGCGCCGCATGGCACGGCAACGCAGTGCCATCGGGTGCGATGGTCAGGAACACCGATCCGAGGCCGTTCATGCACGCTTTGGGTCGCTTCTCGTAGTAATCCGGCACCACGAAGAAGATCTGCATCTTGCGGCCGACCCTCTCGCGAAAGCGCTGCGTGATCTCTTCGGCCCGCTGCAGCTGCTCGCGGCTTGGTAGCAGCCGCGCGCGATTGAGCCAGGCCCAGCCGTAGTACTGCGTGTTGGCGAGCTCCACATAATCGGCGCCCATGCGCTCGGCCATCTCGAGTATCTCGCCGACATGATCGATGTTGAGCCGATGCAGCACCACGTTGAGCACCATCGGATAGGCGAACTTCTTGATCAGCGCGGCGACTTTCGCCTTGAGCTCGAAGGTTCGGGTACTGCTCAGAAAATCGTTCAGCTCGCGCGTGCTGTCCTGAAACGACAGTTGGATGTGATCCAGACCCGCCGCTTTGAGAGCGGCGATGCGCGGCTCGCTCAGCCCGACCCCAGAGGTGATGAGATTCACGTAGTAGCCGAGCGAGTGCGCCTCGGCGACGAGCGGCTCGACGTCATCGCGCACGAGCGGCTCGCCTCCCGAGAGGCCCAGCTGAACGGCCCCGAGCGCGCGCGCCTCGCGCAGCACGCGGATCCAGCTCTCCGTGTCGAGCTCCGAACCGGTGCGGGCGAAATCGGTGGGGTTGTAACAGAAGACGCAGTGCAGGGGGCAGCGGTAGGTGAGCTCGAGCAACAGCCAGAGCGGCGGTCCGACGCCGCCTCCCCCGCCCAGCGTCATTCCTGGATTTCCAGCCACTTCCTTGCCATTGCCAGTGCCACGAACGCGGTCACGTCATCGCTCAAGCCCGTGGCGCCGTAGGTCTGTTCCAGGTCGGCGACGATCTCGGAGACCGTGCGCACTCCGTCACAGCGGCTCATGATGGCGCCCGCACTGCCGTTGAGCTTGACCATGCCCTCGGGGTAGAGGAGCACGTGCGCTTCCTGCGCCGCTTCCCACTGCAAACGAAAGCCCCGCCCGAGGGCGGGTTTTGCGGAGAGAGAAATGGCGCTCACGTCCTGAGGCTCCTGCGACGCAGCGCCTTCCGAGATGCGGGCGTGAAGCCTGGCCGCGTCGCGTGCGCGCAGCGCGCGTGCTCGCCACGCGCCCACCACACGACCAGAATCCACGCCGCGCTTCGTCAACGCCTCGCGATGTACATCGTGATTTCCATGCCGAACCGGAAATCAATCGCTAGCGGGGTTTCCCATTTCATGACAATGCTCCTCGAGGTCTCCTGTCCGTGCCACCCGGGGGGGCACCACGGAATGGGAGCTGCCGGCGGCAGCACCACAGCATCCTCCCGCAGCGTCCCGGGCCCCGCAAACTGGGAACATCATGAAAATAGCCTAGTGATTTTCATGATCCCGGGCCGCCCGCAAGCGTGACCGGCGCTGCTACCATCCCCGCAGGCCCTTTGACAGCCGCCACCCGACATCGTCGATGAAGCTGCGGACCCGCCTGAATTTCGTCGTCGCCGGCCTCACCGCGATCTTCGTCGCCGTGCTCATCACCGAGGAGATCCAGGACACCCGCTCCTCCGTGCGGGAAGAGATCGAGGCCGCGAACGGGGTCGCCTCGCAGCTGCTTGGCCGCCTGGCGGTCATCTACTCCCACATCGGCGGCACCGAGGTCGTACGTGAATTCCTGCAGCAGCTCGGCCACGTGCGCGCCAACGACATCACCCTGCGCAACGCCGCAGGCGAGGTGCTGTATCGCTCGCCGCCGCCCACCTACAAGGCCGGCCGCGAGCCGCCGGCCTGGTTCGCGCACCTGCTGACCCCGCAGCCTGCGCGACACATCTTTCCGCTACCGGGCGGCGTGCAGCTGGTGATCCAGGCCCAGCCCTCGCGCGCCATACTGGATGCGTGGGACGACATCAGGAAGCTGCTTGCCCTCGCGCTCGCGATGCTCATCCTCGTGAACGTCCTTGCCTTCTGGCTGGTCGATCGTACGCTCGCGCCCTTTCCGGTCATCGCGCACGGCCTGGAGCGCATTCAACGCGGCGAGCTCGCCTATCGTCTGCCGCCGCTGCCTGGAGCAGAGGCGCATTCCATAGGCGCCGCATTCAACCGCATGGCACAGGCGGTGCAGGACAACGTGCAGGCCGAGCGCAAGGCGCGCGACGCCGAGCATCGCCTGGAGGAGCGCCAGGAGCTCGCGCGCGTGGTCGAGCAGCGCGTCGAGGAGGAGCGGCGTTTGATCGCGCATGAGCTGCACGATGAATTCGGCCAGTCGGTGACCGCGATCCGCAGTCTCGCGCTGGCGATCGCGGCCCAATCCACCGAGTCTGCCATGCGCGATGCGGCGCGGCTGATATCCGATGAGGCGGCGCGTCTCTACGACGCCATGCACAAGCTGATTCCGCGGCTGATGCCGCTGTCGCTCGATACCCTCGGACTTGCCGAGACGCTCGAGAGCCTGGTGCGTGACTGGCAGCGCCGCTATCCAAGCGTGGAGCTGTCCTTGCAGCATGACCTGCTCGCGGATCTCGGCTCGAGCGTAACGCTCGCCGCCTATCGCGTCGTGCAGGAAGGCCTGATCAATGCGTTACGCCATGCGCACGCGGCGCACGTACAGATCGAGCTCAAATGCGCCGCGCAGCGCATGATCATCACGGTAGCTGACGACGGCGTGGGTCTCACTGCGGACTGGTCACGGCCTGGGCATTTTGGGCTGCGTGGCCTTGCGGCGCGGGTCGAGAACCTCGGCGGCACGTTCCGCATCGCCGCTCACGAGCCGCATGGCGTGCGCCTCATCGCCGAGATCCCGCTGGCGGTTGCCGCATGATCCGCGTGCTGCTGGTCGATGATCATGCCGTGGTGCGCACCGGCTTTCGGCTGCTGCTGCAGTCGTACGCCGACGTGTCGGTGATCGGTGAGGCGGATTCCGGCGAGACAGCCTACCAGCGTTACCTCGAGCTGACCCCGGATGTGATCGTGATGGATGTCGCGATGCCGGGCATGGGCGGGCTCGAGGCACTGCGGCGCATTCGCGCCCATTATCCTGAGGCGCGGGTGCTCGCGCTTTCCGCGCACGATGATCCGATGCACGCCCGGCGCGCGCTGCGCGAGGGCGCGCTCGGATTCCTCTCCAAGCGCAGCGCTCCCGAGGCGCTCATTCAGGCCGTGACCGCGGTCGCCGCCGGCCGCCGCTATCTCGACACAGGCCTCGCGCAGAAGCTGGCGCTCGCCGAGATCGAGGGCGCGACCAAATCTCCCATCGAGCGGCTGTCGGAGCGCGAGTTCGAGATCTTCATCCGGCTCGCGCGCGGTGAGACGGTGCAGCGCATTGCCGAGGACCTGCGGCTCTCCGCATCCACCGTCGGCACGCACCTCTACAACATCAAACAGAAGCTCGCCGTATCAAATCAATCGGAGCTCACGCTGGTTGCGATCCGCCACGGGCTGATCGAAGCCTAGGCCTGGTCAAGGCCTAGGCCTGATCGCGGGCCTCAGAACTTGAGGAACGCGCCCACGTTGAAGTTGTCGCTCTTGTTCTTGTCGCCTCCCTGGTTCTCGGACTCCAGATAGCTGAACTCCGCGAGCAACGTGAGGTTCTTCGTGAGGTCGTGATAGACCCCTACCGTCCACTTGTCGTTCTTCTCGACCAGAAAGTCGCTGCTGATCACGATCGAGGGCGGTAGCGGTGTTGCCTCCTCGCTCGTGCGGCTCAGGCGGCTCTCACCGTAGTTCACGCCGAGCTTGGTGCTGCCGATCTTGTAGGTCGCCTGCGCGAGAAAGCCCTCGGACTTGCGCGCATTCCCCGCCGCATCGTTGGAGAGCAGGAACAGACCCGTCGTGCCGACGCCGCTGCCGTAGTAGTACCAGCCGAGCACCTCGAGGTTGCCGATGTCCCACTTGCCACCCGCATCGAATGCCCAGCTGTCATAGCCGACACCGGTCGGGTTCGTGGTGCTCACGGCGGTGCCCTTCTGCTTCTGATACAGGAAGCTGGCAGACAGATACAGCGGTCCGCCCGTCCAGGCCACCTTGCCGTGAAAGCCCGGCGTGTCCTTGCTGGTGGGCACCGTCTGTCCGTCGAGCAGTGTATTGAGCGGATCAAAGACGCCGACGGTGATCTTGGCGCCGGCGAGGTCGGGGGTTGTGTAGTTGATCTGCGCGAGCCAGTCCGTATAGATATAGCCGAGGCCGATGGAGCCGAGCGAGGTGTTGGCCGGCGCCGCGTAGTTGCCGTTGCCCGCACCCACGCCGATCAGCGTCATGTCGTTGAGAATGGCATCGGCGCCGAACAGGCCGATATTACGGCCCGCCATCACCGTGCCCATGCTGCTGTTGCCGAAAGTCAGGAACACCTGGCGCACGTCCAGGCCTGCGGTGCCGAGCGCGGTGTTGGTGGCTGCCCCGGTCTGCTGCAGATTCGGGCTGCCGCCGTCATTGGTGTCGATGCCGGGGTACAGACCGAAGGTGAAGCCGATGTCGTAGCCGTCCTGCGTCGTCGACCCGTTGAAGGTCAGCGCCGCGGGCAGCAGTCCGTTGGCCACCGCCGAGGAGTTGTCGGTCGATATGCAGGCGAGCCCGCCGTCCACGACGACCGGATTCTTCTCGCAGTCCGAGAACACGTAGTGCGCGTTGACGTTGCCTGCGATGGAGAGCTTCCAGTCACCTGCCGTGAAATCGATCGCGCGCGCTCTGGGTGCGAGGGTCGCTGCAACCACCATCAGGACAGCAAGTCCGATAGGTCGATTTTTCATGGGAGCTTCCTTGGATTTGTTCGCCGCACGCGCGCAACGCGACTGCGCGTTGTGTCACGCGCTGCCAAACGTGATGACACGTGCACCCCGGCTGCAACGCCTATGCCAGCAGCCCTGCACCCAGCACGACCGTGGCCTGCACGCGACACCTGCGCGGAAGTGTCCGGAAAGCTGTTCCGTTTGCATCAGTGTTTGATACAGAGTTGTCACGCGGATGGAACGCGTGCTCCGCTATCGGCATCGGGCGCGCAGGTTGTGGGCGCGGGCGCGCCGCGCGGTGTGATGATCGGGGTGCTTGCTGCATCTTGCCCCGGGTGTCACCGGCGCGTGACAGTGTCATGCATCGTCGTGGCGTCTGCGGCGCAAAGCACAGCCACCGGGGAGGCGGTCGTATGACGAACGCAACGTGGATCAGGCAGCGTGAAGAGCACACCTGGATGATGCTGGCGGCGGCCGAATTGGATCGCTTGTATGAGCGGCTGCGCGGCTCGGGATTTGGATTTCTGCTCACCGATGCGCACGGCACCGTGCTCTACGAAAAATCCACGCGCCACCTGCGGGAGCCGCCGCAGATCCTCGAGTGCGCGCGGCCTGCCGCGCAAGGCGTTGCCACGCTGCCAGCCGCCGCACGCACGGACGCCACGTGCCACACATTGAGTCTCGAGGAGCTCGCGGGCGAGGATCCGCAGATGCTGCGCAACGTGCGTTGCGCCCATCGCATCACCGATTCCAACGTCTCGGTGCTCATCCAGGGACCCACCGGCTCGGGCAAGGAGGCTTTCGCACACGCCATGCACGTGGTCAGCCGGCGCGCGGACCGCGCCTTCGTCGCGGTCAACTGCGCGGCGATTCCGGAGACGCTGATCGAGAGCGAGCTGTTTGGATACAAGAGCGGGGCGTTCACCGGGGCGCGCCGCGAAGGCATGCGGGGCCGCATACTGCAAGCCTCCGGCGGCACGCTGTTTCTCGATGAGATCGGCGATATGCCGCTCGCGCTGCAGTCACGGCTGCTGCGCGTGTTGGAGGCGCAGGAGATCTCACCGCTCGGCAGCGAGACCACCATCAAGGTGCAGCTGCACGTGATCGCAGCCTCGCACCGCAATCTGCGCGAGATGATCGCGCGGGGCACGTTTCGCGAGGATCTCTACTACCGATTGAACGGCATTACGCTCGAGCTGCCCCCGCTGCGCTCGCGCGCCGACAAGGAGCGTCTCATCCGTCATGCGCTCGCCGCCGAGACTTGCAACGGCAGGCCCGCAGCGATCGAGCGCGACGCGCTGCAGCGGCTGCTGAGCTATCCCTGGCCCGGCAACATCCGCGAGCTGCGCAACGTCATCCGTACCGCACTTGCCATCTGCGAAGGAGGCGTGGTGCGCCACATCGATCTGCCACGCGAGATCCGCGATGAGGCGCTCGAGTGGGTAGCCGGCTCGCAGCCCGGAGCCGCGGGAGCTATGAGCGGCGGGATGGCGCCGCCCAATCCGCTGCACATGGCCGAGCGCGCGGCACTGCTGCGTATCATCGAGGACTATCGGGGCAACATGACGCAGGTGGCCGCGCAGCTCGGCATGAGCCGCAATACGCTCTATCGCAGAATCAAACGCCACGGCATTCCGCTCGCGCATGCGTGCCATCTGCGCTGGCGTGCGAGCAGCGAGCAGCCCCGCGCGTAGCCAAGAGGCGGCGCGGTCGCGCGCCGCAATCAGAGCGCGGCGCGCGCCAAGCTCTGGCCCAGCGCTTGCAGAGCGGTTGGCGGCACGCGCGTGCGCCGGTGCGGGTGGCTGACACCCGCGCACGGCATCACGCACGTGCCGGAGCCAGCCATGAAGGACAAGAGCAGCTCGCGCCGCCGCACCATTCGGCTCGCACCCGGCCGTCGACTGCGCAAGAGTGCGGCGCGCAGCGCGCACGTGCTCAGCTCTCCGAATGGCCCCGTGCAGCTCAACGAGACGGCCGCGCGGATTCTTGCTCTGTGCGATAGCACGCGCACGCGCGAGGAGATCGTGGCGCGCATCCTCGCGCTGCACAGCGACAGCCTGGCAAGCGATGTCGGGGAATTTCTCGATGCCGCGCTGAGGCGCGGGTGGATCCTGGAGGCCTAGGAGGCGGGGTTCCAGCATCACGGCGATGCGGGAACCACCCCCCGTTTGGCGTGCCGCCGCGGCAGTCTTTCTTTGGGCAGACTTGCCTGGCTCGCCCCCGTCTGGCTTATGTGCGGTCCCGAAGACCCGATGCGACCCTGCGTTAACTTATCTTATCCCAGGACGCGGCTACTGTGCGTTCCCTCACGCTACGCTGCCTCCAGACATGCCCACCCGTTATACTTGGGCGCATATAGCGGGTCCCATGCTCGATGCTTACCTTCGCGGAATGGGATGCGCTGCGCCTGAGCCTGTCGGTCGTGCTGCGCAGCGTCGTCCTCAGCCTTCCCTTCGCCGTCGCGATCGCCTGGGTACTCGCGCGCCGACGCTTTCCCGGACGCACCCTGTTCGATGCGTTCGTGCACCTGCCCCTGGTGCTGCCGCCCGTGGTCGTGGGCTACCTGCTGCTGGTGCTCTTCGGCAGCCGCGGCCCGCTCGGAGCATTGCTCGAGCGCACCTTTGGACTGCAGCTCGTGTTCACCGCCAACGGCGCCGCGCTCGCGACTGCGGTTATGTCCTTCCCCATCATGGTGCGCGCGATGCGAGTCTCCCTCGAGGGCGTGGATCGTGGCCTGGAGGATGCGGCACGCACCCTGGGTGCCGGACCGCTCGATCGGTTCTGGAGTATTACCCTGCCGCTGATGATGCCCGGCGTGCTCGCGGGCCTGGTTACGGCGTTCGCGGCGGGCCTGGGTGAGTTCGGCGCGGTCATCACCTTCGCATCGAACATCCCGGGAGAGACCCGCACCCTGCCCCTCGCCCTGTACACCGCGTTGCAGACTCCGAACGGTGAGTCGGAGGCGGCGCGCCTGGCGCTCATATCCTTCTCCCTGGGGCTCGTGGGACTGCTGCTCTCCGAGCTGCTCGCGCGGCGCCTGCGACGGCGCCTCGGACCCTGAGATGATCGACATTCGTCTCAGGAAGCGCCGCGGCGAGTTCGCGCTCGATGTCGCGTTTCACCTGGCCGGTCCGGGAGTCGTCGCGCTCTTCGGCCGCTCCGGCTGCGGCAAGACCACCATCATCGATCTCATCGCCGGGCTGCTCGCGCCCGATGACGGGTCGGTACATCTGGACGAGGCCGTACTCTACGACGCGCGCCGCGCTATTAACGTGGCGGCGGAGCGCCGCCGCATCGGCTACGTGTTCCAGGATTCACGCCTGTTTCCGCACATGAACGTGCTCCGCAACCTGCGCTATGGCGAGGAACGAACTCCCGGCGAGCAGCACGTGGGCTTCGATGAGGTCATCGCCCTGCTGGGGCTGACGCATCTGCTGCGGCGGCGTCCTCATGAACTCTCCGGCGGCGAGCGTCAGCGCGTCGCACTGGGGCGCGCGCTGCTCAGTCATCCGCGTTTACTGCTGCTCGATGAGCCGCTTGCCTCGCTCGATCTTGCCCGGCGAGAGGAGCTGCTGCCTTATCTAGAGCGGCTGCGCGATCGGCTCTCCATCCCGATCGTCTACGTCAGCCATCAGTTCGAGGAGGTGCTGCGCCTGGCGACGCACGTGGTACTGCTGCAAGGGGGAGCGGTCGTGGCGCAAGGGGATGTGGTCAGCGTGAGCCTCACGCCCGAGTTGCGGGCAATTGTCGGCTCGGAGGCCCTCGGTGCCGTGCTCGAAGGGGACATCGAAGCCGTGGACGCGACCTCCGGGCTTGCGCGCCTGCGCGTCGGCCGTGGGACCTTGAACGTGCAGGCCGACGGGCTCGCCGTGGGCCGGCGCCTGCGCGTGCAATTGCTCGCCCGCGATCTGATCCTTGCCGTGCAGCCACCGCGCGGCTTGAGCGTACGCAATTGCCTGGAAGGCAAGATCCTGCGGATGACCCCGGAGGAAGCGGGAGCCGAGCTCGTCGAGATCGACGTGGGTGGCGCGACGGTGATGGCGAAGGTGACGGCAAATGCGAGTACTGAGCTCGCTCTGGCGGTCGGCCGCCACGTCTGGGTGCTGGTCAAGTCGGTCGCACTTCGCGGCCATGTGTATCCGGCCACGGCGATGCGACATGCCACGGCCGGGCCGGAGGTCGCTAGCGCTTCGAGACGGGTCGCGCGAGAGGTCGGCGCGTGGAACCCCTGACAGGTTCCTGGACCCCGCCAGCGAGCAGCCACGCCAGCCGTGTACTGGCCTCGGCCTGGGCGGAGCGCTCGATGTCGCGATACGCGGCGATCAGTTTGCGGCCAAACTCTGTCAACCGTGCGCCTCCGCCGCCTGCCCCACCGATGCTCGCCGTGGTTACGGGGTGCGCGAACGCATGATTCAGATCATCGAGCAGCAACCATGCGCGGCGGTAGCTCATGCCGAGCTCACGCGCCGCCTCGGAGAGCGAGCCGCACGCCTCGATGTGCTCGAGCAGCCCGATCTTTCCGGGGCCGATGGAGCTCGCCGGACACACGTCGATCCGCAACCGGACGCAGAGTGAAGCGGAGCGCTTGCTCACAGCCTCAATCTTAACCGAGGGAACACCCACCGACCGAGGTGAATAGAATGGTGCGATTCATGCGTTTATGGCGACTGATCCTGCTGGCGCTGATCGTGTTGCCGGTGGCTGCTGCCCCCCCGCCCGAAGACAAATTGCTGGTGCTCGCCGCCGCCTCGCTCACAAATGCGCTGAATGATGTGGGCGGCGCCTATGCGCGCACCAGCGGCCAGCCGGTCAAGTTCTCCTTCGCTGCGAGCTCCGCGCTGGCACGGCAGATCGAGGCGGGAGCTCATGCCGACGTATTCATCTCCGCGGACACCGACTGGATGGACTATCTGCAAAAGCGCAATCTCATCGACAGCTCGACGCGCCGCGATATCGCCGCGGGTGAGCTGGTGCTCATCGCGCCGGCAGCGTCAAAGGTCCAACTCCGCATCGCACCAGGTTTCGACCTCGCCTCGGCACTGGGTACCGGGCGACTTGCCATGGGAGACCCGGACTCGGTGCCGGCGGGCCGCTACGGTCAGGCGGCGCTAACCTCGCTGCAGGCGTGGTCCAGTGTCTCCGGCCGCGTCGCTCGCGCGGAGAACGTGCGGGCGGCGCTCGAGCTCGTCGCGCGTGGCGAGGCGCCGCTCGGGATCGTGTATCGGACGGACGCCCTCGTGGAGCCGCGGGTACGCACCGTGGGAGTATTCCCACCGAGCTCGCACGCCCCTATCGTCTATCCGGCAGCGGCAACCTCAGGCGCCGGCGCGGGCGCACGGCGCTTTCTAACTTATCTATCGAGCCCTTCGGCACAGGACATATTGCGTCATTACGGCTTTGCCGCGGCGCAGTAAGAGCACCGCAGAATGGTCCGAATGTGAGCTCCCGGTCACACCCCTCGCTAGTCGCCCCTGCGATGGGCTAAACTCTGCGGCCCGCGTCTCGGGAGGGCTCGGGGAGCGGTACACCAGGAGGGCGTAGGTCATGGCAATTGAGCACGCACGGATTTGTGGAGCTTGCGAGCATGAGTGCCCCGGTTGGGCCACCCGTTGCCCGGTTTGCGGCAGCTTGGGGCTCGTTCACCGGATCGTGATCGTTCCGCCCGCTCCGTCCGTCGCCGCCATTACCAAGAGCAAACATTCGCGCCGCAGCCGCGCCCATCGGCTCCCCGGGCGTGAGCCGCCTCCGCATACGACTCCGGCCCGTTCCACGGCCTGATTCTCGGCTCGATCCAGTCCCTTGAGTCCGCCTAGGTCGCTGCGGCCTTGGCCGCCTCTGCCGCCGTGTCCACGCCGATGACGGCGCGGGTGCTGCTCGCGAACGCATAGGACGGGATATTGAGATTGATCGAGGCCGGCGAGCCGTCGAACACCCGCCCCGCCAGGTCGAAGCGCGACCCGTGACACGGGCATAACCAGCCGCCTGGCCAGTAGGCACCGATGAGCGGGTCGCCGGCGCCGAAGTGCGGCTTCGGCAGACAACCTAAGTGAGTGCAGGTGCCGATGCAGATGAAGTAGTTCTCGGTGCGCGAGCGCGTGGCATTCTTGCAGTAATCCGGCTGGTTCGAATCTGCCGAGCTCGCATCCTTCAGTAGGTTGTCGTGCTTGCCGAGGGTGGCGGCCATCTCGGGCGTGCGATGAACGACGAAGATCGGATTGCGCCGCCAGACGGTCGTGATCATCTGCCCGGGCTCGATCTTCGATAGATCGACCTCGGTCGGCGCTCCTAGGGCGCGCGCCCTCTCGGAGGGCAGCCAGGAGGCGACGAAGGGCACAGCAGCAAACGCCGCGCCGATGGCTCCCGCGAGCGTCGTTGCCGTCAACAGGAGCTTGCGCCGACTGTCGTCGACGCCCGCATCGGTCGCATCCATCGTCATGTGAGCCGGGCCCGCCATATTCATCCACTCTCCTAAGATTGCCTCAGTGCCGTATCAGCAGCAGCGGTTGATGCCGCTCCATTTGCGCGCCAGCTCCGCCTCGTAGAATGCGCGGCGCGAGAGCGCCGGCGCGTACGGATGGGTGCGCGCGTGATGACGCAGATATTGCTCGAAGGCGTCGTCGCCCGAGATCCTGCGCAACCATCGCCACCCCGTGCAGGCGCCGTTCCGAAGCACGCGCAAGCAGCGTGCCAGCTCGCGCGCGCTCACGTGCCGCCCCCGCCCGCTATCTGCAGGCGTGTGATCTCTCGCGGTGCCTCGGAGCTCATCTGAGTCGGCAGTCCGCGCACGCTCCGCCAGGTAACCCGCAGCATATCCGCGATCACGAACCAGACGATCAGCGTGAAGATCACGGTGAGCCAGGCATCGAGCTGCTGGTTGAAGATGAGCTTTGGAGCCACAGCCGCGCTTGCAGGCGGCAGCGCGCCGCTTGCGAGCTTGCGCGCAAGGTCCGCGGCTCCCGCGAAGAAGCCGAGATGCGGGTCGCTGCTCACGACCTTCTGCCACGCCGCTGTGGTGGTGATGATCGCGAGCCACGCGAGAGGTCCGCCCGTAACCCAGGCATAGCGCAGCTTGCCCGACTTGATGAGGATGCCGGTAGCGACCGAGAGCGCAATGGCAGCCAGCATCTGGTTGGCAATCCCGAACAGCGGCCAGAGAATGTTCACCCCGCCGTTGGGATCGATCACCCCGATATAGAGAAAGTACCCCCAGCCCGCGACGATGAGGGCGCTCGTCAGCAGCACCGAGGGATACCACGACGTGCGGCCGAGCGGCTGCCAGAACTGACCCAGCAGGTCTTGCAGCATGAAGCGGCCGACGCGGGTTCCCGCATCGATCGTCGTGAGGATGAAGACGGCCTCGAACATGAGCGCGAAGTGGTACCAGGCACCCAGCAGGCCGCGGCCGAACGTGGAGCCGAAGATGCTGGCCATGCCGACGGCGAGCGATGGAGCACCGCCCGTGCGTGCGAAGAGCGTGTGCTCGCCCATCTCGTGAGCGAGGTTCGCCATTTGATCCACGCTCACCGGGAAACCCCAGCCGGAAATGGTGGCTACCGCGGCCGCGGGTGTGCTGCCCACTACACCCGCTCCGGTATTGATGGCGAAGTACACGCCCGGATCGAGCAGGGTGGCGGCGATCATCGCCATGATCGCGACGAACGACTCCAGGGCCATGCTGCCATAACCAACCAGGCGCACGTCGGCCTCGTTGGCAATGAGCTTGGGCGTCGTGCCACTCGAGATGAGGGCGTGAAAGCCCGAGACGGCTCCGCAGGCGATCGTTATGAATACGAACGGAAAGATCTTGCCGCCAAAGATCGGACCCGTGCCGTCGATGAACTGTGTGAGCGCCGGCATCTTCAGCTCCGGTCGGATGACGACGATCGCGAAGGCGAGCAGCACGATCACACCGAGCTTGAGGAACGTCGACAGATAACCGCGCGGCGCGAGCAGCAGCCACACGGGCAGAATGGCCGCGATCCAGCCGTACGCGATGACGAAGCCGGCAAGCGACGGGCCCGATGAGTCGAACAGGCTGCGCAGGCTCGCGCTCTGATCCACCCAGCCGCCGCCGAGCACCCCGAGAAGCAAGAGAATCACGCCGATCAGCGAGGCCTCGAGCACACGTCCGGGCCTGACGTTGCGCACGTACACTCCCACCAGCAGCGCGATCGGAATCGTGGCGAACACCGAGAAGGTCGCCCACGGACTGTGCTTCATGGCATTGACGACCACGAGGCCGAGCACCGCGATCAGGATGACCATTATCATGAGCGTGCCGATCAGGGCGGCGAAGCCGCCGAAGGGACCGAGCTCATCGCGTGCCATCTGTCCCAGGCTGCGCCCGTCGCGGCGCGTGGAAAGAAACAGGATGGTCATGTCCTGCACGCACCCGCCGAGCACCGAGCCGATCAGAATCCAGAGCGTGCCCGGCAGGTAGCCAAACTGCGCCGCGAGTGTCGGCCCAACCAGCGGGCCGGGGCCCGCGATCGCGGCGAAATGATGGCCGAACACGATCCAGCGATGCGTCGGGACGAAGTCACGGCCATTGTTGAGACGCTCTGCGGGTGTCGCGCGGCTCGCATCCACGGCGAAGACGCGCGCCGTGATCCAGGCCGCATAGAAGCGATAGCCGAGCGCGTACACACAGATGCCGGCCGTTATGAGCCACAGCGCGTTGATCGGCTCGTGCCTGTGCAGGGCAATGCCGCCGATCGCAAACGCGCCGACCACTGCGAGCGCAACACCAACGAGGCGTTTCAGCATGAGTGCTCCCGGTCGAGCCGCTCGACTCGAATGCCGCCGCCCATGATGCCGGGATCGTCCCGGCTAGAGAAGGGGCAGGCCCGCCCGCCGATACGCGGCCTCGACAGTATTCGCGAGCAGCATTGCGATGGTCATCGGGCCCACCCCGCCGGGAACGGGGGTGATGGCGGCCGCCACGCGGCTTGCGGACTCGAACTCGACGTCGCCTTTGAGCTTGCCGTCGGCACCCTTGTTCGTGCCCACATCGATGACGACGGCACCCGGCTTGATCCACTCCCCTTTGATCATGGCTTCACGCCCAACGGCGGCGACCACGATATCGGCCTCGCGCACCGCTGCAGCCAGATCGCGGGTGCGCGAGTGCGCGATCGTCACCGTGGCGTTCGCCTCGAGCAGCAGGAAGGCCATCGGCTTGCCGACGAGGATGCTGCGGCCGACCACGATCGCGCGCTTGCCGCTGGGATCACAGCCCACCTCGGCAAGCAGACGCATGCAACCGCTCGGCGTGCACGCCCGCAGGCCCGGCCGGCCGACAGCGAGCAAGCCCTCGTTGATCGGATGCAGGCCGTCGACGTCCTTCGCGGGATCGATGGCATCGATGATGTGATTGGAGTCGATGCTCTTGGGCAGCGGCATCTGCACCAGGATCCCATCAACGCGCGGATCGCGGTTGAGGGTGTGCAGCAGCTCGAGCAGCTGAGCCTGAGTCGTGGTCCCGGGCAGATCGTGTGCAAAGGACTCGATCCCGGCTTCCACGCACGAGCGGCGCTTGTTACGCACGTACACGGTGGACGCCGGATCATCGCCGACCTGTACGACGGCGAGACCCGGCGGTCGACCGCAGCGCTCCGCGAAGGCCCGAGCGCGGACGGCGGTCTGCGCGCGCTCCTTGGCCGCGACGGCCTTGCCGTCGATCACGATGGCGCTCATGGGATCTCAGTAGCGATAGTGGTCGGATTTGAACGGCCCGGCCTTCGCCACGCCGATGTAGCGCGCCTGCACGTCCGTGAGCTCGGTGAGCTGCGCGTTGAGATTCTTCAGCTGCAGCCGCGCCACTTTCTCATCCAGATGCTTGGGCAGCGTGTACACCCCGAGCGGGTATTGCGCCGTGTTGGTGTACAACTCGATCTGCGCGAGCGTCTGGTTCGCGAAGGAAGAGCTCATCACGTAGCTCGGATGACCCATCGCGCAGCCCAGATTCACCAGCCGACCCTTCGCGAGCAGGATAATGCGCTTGCCGCCGGGGAAGATGATGTGATCGACCTGCGGCTTGATCTCCTCCCACTGGTACTTCTCGAGCGAGGCCACGTCGATCTCGTTGTCGAAGTGTCCGATGTTGCACACGATGGCGTTGTTCTTCATGCGCGCCATGTGATCGTGGGTGATCACGTGCAGATTGCCCGTGGCACTCACGAAGATGTCGGCCTTATCGGCGGCGTAGTCCATCGTGACCACGCGGTAGCCCTCCATCGCCGCCTGCAGCGCGCAGATCGGGTCGATCTCCGTGATCCACACCTGCGCCGAGAGCGAGCGCAGCGCCTGCGCCGAGCCCTTGCCCACATCGCCATAGCCGGCCACCACCGCCACTTTGCCGGCGACCATCACGTCGGTGGCGCGCTTGATGCCATCGACGAGCGATTCGCGACAGCCGTAGAGATTGTCGAACTTGCTCTTGGTCACCGAATCGTTGACGTTGATCCCGGGGAACAGCAACCGCTTCTCCTTGGCCATCTGATACAGCCGGTGCACGCCCGTCGTGGTCTCCTCGGTGACGCCGCGGATCTCCTGGGCCTTCTTCGAGTACCAACCCGAGCTCGAGGCCAGGCGCTTCTTGATCGCCGCGAACAGGAAGCGCTCCTCTTCGCCCGCCGGATGCGCGATGCAGGAGGCATCCTTCTCCGCCTTGCTGCCGAGGTGGATGAGGAGGGTCGCGTCCCCGCCATCGTCCAGGATCATGTTCGGGCCCTTGTCGTCCGCGAAATCAAAGATGCGATGGGTGAATTCCCAGTATTCCTCGAGCGATTCGCCCTTGTAGGCGAACACGGGAGTGCCGCTGGCGGCAATGGCCGCAGCGGCGTGATCCTGCGTCGAGAAGATGTTGCAGGAGGCCCAGCGCACATCCGCGCCGAGTGCCTGTAAGGTCTCGATGAGCACGGCCGTCTGGATCGTCATGTGCAGCGAGCCGCTGATGCGCGCGCCGCGCAGCGGTTGCAGCGCTGCGAATTCCTCGCGGATCGCCATCAGGGCGGGCATCTCCGATTCGGCGATCGCGATCTCCTTGCGCCCCCAATCGGCGAGCGCCAGATCGGCCACTTTGTAGTCTTTGAAGCCCGCGCTGGGCTTGAGATTGGCGTTCATCATTCACACTCCATAAGTTGTGCGCTGAGCACCGCGGGACGCGCGACGTTTCGGTCGCGGAAGAACCCGTAGTACTCAGCGAGCGCCGTTCACTGACCATCGCCCGGATGCGGCCAAGCCTCACAACCTATCCGGCGCCGCTCCCGCTGCGATGTGTAGCGCTTGCGGCTCCGTACAGCTGTTGCAGCGCCCCTTGGCGCCGAGCGATCCACCGCGCGAGCTGCGCGGTGCTTTTCAAACCATAGGCTCCCTCGAAGCTCCGTGCGGCACGCCAGGCTCAGGCCGCGCGCACCTGCCCCTTGAGCTCCGCCGCGAGCTCCTGGGCCTTGTCCGTCCGCTCCCAGGTGAACTCCGGCTCCGTGCGCCCGAAGTGACCGTACGCCGCCGTCTTCTGATAGATGGGACGCACCAGATCGAGCATCTCGCGCAATCCGTACGGGGTTAGATCGAAATGCTTGCGCACGATCTGCGTGAGCCGCTCGCGCGACAGGCGGCTGGTGCCGAAGGTCTCGAGCATGATCGAGGTCGGCTCCGCGACGCCGATGGCATAGGAGACCTGCACCTCGCAGCGCTCGGCAAGGCCCGCCGCGACGATGTTCTTCGCCACGTAGCGTGCAGCGTAGGCCGCGGAGCGATCGACCTTGGAAGGGTCCTTCCCGGAGAATGCGCCGCCACCGTGGCGCGCATAGCCGCCGTAGGTATCGACGATGATCTTGCGCCCCGTGAGACCGCAGTCGCCCACCGGACCGCCGATGACGAAGCGCCCCGTCGGGTTGATGTGATACTTGGTGCGCTTGTCGATCCACTTGCCCGGTAGCACGGGCTTCAGGATCTCCTCCATCACGGCCTCGCGCAGCACCTTGGTCGAGACATCCGGGCTGTGCTGCGTGGAGAGCACCACGGCCTCGAGGCCCACGGGCTGATCATCCTCGTAGCGCAGTGTGACCTGGCTCTTTGCATCCGGGCGCAGCCACGGCAGCTTGCCCGACTTGCGCACCTGAGCCTGACGCTTCACCAGGCGATGCGCGAGCGTGATCGGTGCCGGCATGAGCACGTCGGTCTCATTGGTGGCATAGCCGAACATCAGGCCCTGATCGCCCGCGCCCTGCTTGCGCTCGTCCTTCTTGTCCACGCCCTGCGCGATGTCCGGTGACTGCTTGCCGATGATGTTCACCACACCGCAGGTGGCGCCGTCGAAGCCCATCTCCGAGGTGTCGTAGCCGATCTCGAGCACCGTCTTGCGCACCAGCGCCTCGACGTCGACCCAGGCGCTCGTGGTCACTTCACCTGCGACCACCACGACGCCCGTCTTGATGAGCGTCTCGCAGGCGACGCGGCCGCGCTTGTCCTGCGTGATGATCGCATCGAGCATCGCATCTGAGATCTGGTCCGCCACCTTGTCCGGGTGGCCTTCCGATACCGACTCGGACGTGAACACAAAGTTGTTGGCCATGAAAAAGTCCTACTGTTGAATTCAAATGCCGTGCGCGCTGTCGTGCTCTGCTATGTCGTGCTCGCGCTCGTGCCGGCGCTCACCGCAATTGTAACGTGTCGCGCCCGCGTTCCGCGTGCTCGGCGGCGCCCGCCCGCACCCCGAAGCTGCTGTGCAGGCGCCGGTCGAACTCGTCAAATGTAAAACGGTGGTTCTGCGTGCCGCGGGACTCGATCTTGATCGCCCCCATGAGCGAGGCGATGCGGCCGGTGAGCTCCCAGTCGAGGCCGCGCAACAGACCGTGAATGACGCCCGCGCGGTAGGCATCCCCGCAACCGGTGGGATCCACGACCACACGCGGCGGTGCGCAGGGGATGTGATGCTCGCGGCCCTCGGCATAGATCACCGAGCCCTCCGCGCCGCGCGTGACGATCAGTGCCTCTACGTGGCGCGTGATGTCGGCAGCGGACCAACCGGTCCGCTGCTGCATGAGCTGCCACTCGTAGTCGTTCACCGCCACCCAGGTCGCCTGCTGAATGAACGCGCGCAATTCCTCGCCAGTGAACATCGGCAGGCCCTGGCCGGGATCGAAGATGAAGGGAATTGCCTGTTCGCCGAACTGACGCGCGTGCTGCAGCATGCCCTCGCGCCCATCGGGCGCGACGATGCCGAGCGCGACGCCGGAGGCGTGGGAGATTTTGTTCACATGCGCGTGCTGCATCGCGCCCGGGTGAAAGGCCGTGATCTGGTTGTCATCCAAATCGGTCGTGATGAAGGCCTGCGCCGTGTGCTCGCTGTCGATGATCTTGACATAGTCCTGCGGCACGCCGGTTTGTTTCATCCAGTCCGCATAGGGGCCAAAGTCCCGGCCGGCGGTTGCCATGGGATAACCCGCATCCCCGAGCAGCCGCAGGTTATAGGCGATGTTGCCTGCCGTGCCGCCGAACTCGCGCCGCAGCTGCGGCACCAGAAACGCGACGTTCAGAATATGAATTTGGTCGGGAAGGATGTGCTCCTTGAAGCGCCCGTCAAACACCATGATGTTGTCGAAGGCGAGCGAGCCGCAGACGAGCGCGCGGCGGGCAGCGTGCGTGCGCACGGCCGTGGCCGAGGCTTTCAAGCGTTCACCGTGAATTTGTCGCCCTCATCGTGCAGCTCGAACGCGCCGTCGACGACGGCGCGCAGCCAGCGCGAGGTGGCCATGACACCGCCGAAGGCATAGAAATGCGGATGCGCCAGTCGCGTGCCGGGCTCTGCGGCACAGGCCCGCACCAATCCGATCAGCATCTCGTCGGGTGAGGTCGCAAGACCGGCCATTCTCCCCATGAGGCCCATGCCCTTGCTGAGAGCGCCGAGCGAGGCGCCGATCCCGCACTGCACGGCGAACTTGATCAGCTTCGGCAACGGCGTGGGACCCGCGATGCCGACGTGCACGGGCAGGGAGATGCCGTGCTCGGCGAGCTTGCGGTCCCACGCGCAGAGCGCATCGGGCTTGAAGCTGAATTGCGTCACGATGTGCACGCGCGTGCCGCTGCGCTCGGCGAAGGCTTGCTTCTGGCGAAGCGCGCTCCAGAGCACGTCGGGCTCGACCACCGGATGCCCTTCGGGATGACCCGCAACGCCGATCGTGCGAATGCCGGCATCAGTGAGCGCGCCGCTGTCAAGAATCTCCAGCGTGCTGGAGAACACACCGGCCGGCGGAGTGCGATCGCCGGCGACCAGCAGCACCTGCTCCACACCGCCCGCGCGCAGGTCCTTGAGCGCATCGCGCAGCACGCGCTCGCTCTCGATGCGTCGCGCCACGATGTGCGGCGAGGGCCGAAACCCCAGCTCGGCCGCGCGGCGCGCGATGCGCACGACGTCCTGCACGACTGCCTTGGGCGTGTGCGCGACGTAAACGGTCGTGCCCGCAGGCAGCGTGTTCACGAGCTCAGGCAGCAGCGCCTCATCGTGTGGTGAGATCTCGGTGGAGGTGCCGCGGGCAAACTCCACGATGCGGCGCTTGAGGTCCGGGCCCGAAAGCGGTGCGATCATTGCATTCATAGGCTTTGTTTGTTGGATGCCTTTTGAGTGTGTGTCACATGCCGCGGCGACGCGTCACCACGAAGGTCTCGTCGTTGAACCACAGGCCGCCGTGTTTCTGCAGCACCTGCTGCGTCGCCTCGAGGTACGCGCCGGTCTGCACCACTGAATCGAGTCGCTCGTCCTCGATCTGATTGACGTAGATGGCGGCGTTCCAGGCCGCGAACAAGGTCGAGGTGCCGATGCGGTCGGCGATCTCGGACGGCAGGGTATGCATCTCATAGCGGAAGACGGCTTTGTCATCGGGCAGCGCCGTGAGATTGAAATCGCGCGCATCGCGGCCCAACTCCGTCTTGAGCGCCGCCAGGATGTGATGACGGTCGACCTGGAAGGGATTCTCACCCGGCCATAGCCTCTGGACGATCTCGAGCGCTGGATCCTTGCCGAAGGACTGAATCGCGAGCAGCCGCCCGCCCGGAGCGAGGCTGCGCGCAAGGGGCGCGAGGACTTTCTGTGCCTTGAACTCTGCCGACATGCGCGCGCGCCACGGCTGCGAGGCGACGATCAGGTCGTAGCTCTCGAAGATGCGGCCCGGCTTGGGGATCACGCTGTCGAGCAGAAACTTGTGATCCTCGCGGTACACCACCAGGACCGAGGGCCGCAGGAAGACGGGATTGCCGGACTTGGCACTGGGCTTGGTCTGCCAGCCGTAGGCGAGTGTCGCGCCAAGCTCTTCGATCTGCTCGGCGTACTCGAAGGCGGAGTTCCCGGCGAGCCGTACTTCCTGCCAGTTGAGCGCCGCGGCGAGGTGTGTATCGCGCGGCATGAGCCGCGGGGCCTCGGCATAGTTGAGATTGGTGATCACGAGCACCGTTGCCGGGTGCTCCTGGAAGCGATCGGGCATCTTCTCGAGACCGAGGCGCACGTCCTCGAGACTGATCTCCTTCGCCACCACGGACATCGGCACCGTGGGGAAGGTATGGTGCATGCCGCGCATCAGCCGCGAGAGCACCGTCGCATCGCCCATACCGGCATCGAACACCCGGATCGCCGGCGGCGTCGGGCGCACGTGGGCGAGCTCCTGGATGGCGCGGCGCGCGACCGCGGACTTCTCATTGCAGGTGTTGACGAAGGCGAGGTATTTCTGCCGGTTGTCGTAGAAGCGAAACGGCCGCGCCTGGCCTGCAGGCTTCGATCCCGGCTGGCCGAGGGGGGCGGCGGCCGCCTGGGGAGTGGCGACATTCATGGGTGTTGATGCCGGGGCGTTCGGGTTGGCCGCACGGTAGCGGTGCCCCGTATCTGCGGCAAATAGTTTGTGGCAATAGGAGATATACGCCGGTCGGATGGTCAGCTGATGAGCCGCTGGGGGTTCGCGTAGACCACGTGGCGGTTCTGGCGGGCAAACGCCACCAAGGTCAGGCCGCTGCGCTCGGCATGACGGATGGCAAAGGCCGTCGGGGCCGACAGCGCAGCCATGAAGGCGATGCCGACGGTGGCCGCCTTCTGCACCATCTCGTAGCTCGCACGGCTTGTCACCAGCATGTACCCCGCGCCGAGATCCATGCCGGCGCGCACCAAGGCACCGATGGTCTTGTCGAGGGCATTGTGACGGCCCACATCCTCGCGCGCGCAGAAGATCCCCTGCCCGGGGATGACCCAGGCCGCGGCGTGCACGCTTCCGGTGCGCGCATTCAACAGCTGCACCGATGACAGCTGGGCGATCGCCGCATGCAGATCCGCCACCGTGACCTGCGGTCCTGATCCGACCGTGCCGCGGCCGCGGATTGCCTGCTCCAGCGTCTCGGCACCGCACAGCCCGCAGCCGGTGCGCCCGGCGAGATTGCGCCTGCGGCGCAGCAGCTCCGGGAATCGTTCCCAGGCGATGGAAAGGCGTACCTCCACGGCCTCGGGCGTGGAGGCGACCTCCACCGAGCGGATCTCGTCAGGCGCGGCGACCAGCTCCTCGCTCAGACTGAACCCGTACGCGAAATCCGTCAGGTCCGCAGGCGTTGCGAGCATGACCACGTGCGGCACATCGTGATAGATGAGCGCCACGGGCATTTCCTCGGCGACTCGGTCGGTGGTCTGGGTGATTTTCCCATCGACCCAGCGCTCCACGCGGACTTCCGCCGCAGCCTCCTGGGCGCCGACGGCATCCGGCTGGGCCTTCGGCACAGGGCATGCGGGGTCCGGGGCAGCCGTATCGCGGCCCTCGCCTGAGTACATAATTCGGCTGTCTGCGGTCATCTGCACCTCTGGCGTGTATTTTCCCCTATCGAGCCCGAAAAGCGCAGGGGCCGCTAGCTTGGCGAATTTGGTCTGATTCGCGTCCAATAGGGCTGCCGGGGGCCTCGTGCACTTACCAATAACATGCAGCTCAATCGCTTCGATCTGAACCTGCTCATCGCACTCGACGCGCTGCTGCACGAGAAGAACGTCACGCGTGCCGCCGAACGGGTCTTCGTGTCCCAGCCGGCCATGAGTGCCGCGCTGCAAAAGCTGCGCGACTACTTCAGCGATCCGCTGCTGGTGCGGGTCGGGCGCGACATGGAGCTGACCCCGCGAGGCCTGTCGCTCGTCGAGCCGGTCCGCGAGGCGCTCCTCAGCATTCAGGCGACTCTCGGCACGCAGCCCAGCTTCGACCCCGCGACTGTCAAGCGCACCTTCACCGTGATCGTGACCGATGAGGCGGCACCGCGGACGGTGGCGGCGCTGCTGCGACGGCTGGCGCGCGAGGCTCCGGGCATCCAATGCCACATCGAGCAGGTCTCACAGACCAGTCTCACGCGCCTGGAATATGGCGACGCCGACCTGTGTCTGTGCCTCGACATTCTGCGTCTGTTTGGACTCAGGAGCTACCCGGACTCACTGCGCGTGGTGGAGCTGCGGCCGGTGCGTTGGGTGTGCGCCGTGTGCCGTGATCACCCGACCGTTACCGACGAGCTCACTCTGCCTCAGTACCAGGCGCTAGCGCATGTGTTCGCCCGGCCGAACGGGCACACCGCGCCAGTCGAGGAGCTCGTGCGACGCCTGCTCAACATGGACATCGACGTGCGTGCGACGGCGCAAAGCCTGCTCGAGCTGCCGTTCATGCTGCCGGGGACGCCGCTCGCGGCCACGCTGCCCGAACGCATCGCGACGCTCGTCGCCCCGTTGCTGCCGCTGAAGACCCTCGCACTGCCGTTTGACGTGCTCGACGGTCATGAAGTGCTGCTGTGGCACAAGCGTAACGAGCCAGACCCGGGGCATGCCTGGCTGCGTACGCTGCTGATTGAAGTCGCGCGCGAGTCCTGAGCCGCCATACAACGGAACAGCAGCGGGGGCTGCGCTTCAGCCGAGGGCTCGCGCGTGGTGGCGCAGATGCTCTTCGATGAAGCTCGAGATGAAGTAATAGCCGTGATCGTATCCGGCGTGTCGGCGCAAGGTGAGTGGCTGGTCGACGTGGGCGCAGGCTTCTTCGAAGAGCTGCGGATACAGCTGGGCCTCCAGAAACTGATCTGCGAGTCCCTGATCGACGAGAATCGAGAGCCTGCGCGCGGCAGCAGGCGCACGCAGCACGAGCTCGCTGGCATCGTACCGCGCCCATTGTCCGTGGTCCGCACCCAGGTAGCGTGTGAAGGCTTTCTGTCCCCATGGCGCCTTCTTCGGCGCGGCAATCGGTGCGAAAGCCGAGACCGAGCGATAGCGCTCGCTGTTCTTGAGCGCGATGGTCAAAGCGCCGTGGCCCCCCATGGAATGGCCGAAGATCCCACAACGCGCTGCATCCGCCGGAAACTGCGACTCGATGAGCGGCGGCAGCTCCTGGGTGACGTAGGAGTACATGCGGTAATGGCGCGCCCACGGCTCCTCCGTCGCATCCAGGTAGAACCCCGCCCCGACGCCAAAGTCCCACGATTCGCTGTCACCAGGCAGGGGCACGCCGCGGGGACTCGTGTCGGGGGCGACGAGTATCAAGCCGAGCTCGGCCGCGATGCGCTGCGCACCGGCCTTGATCATGAAGGTCTCTTCGGTACAGGTGAGACCGGCGAGGTAATACAGCACCGGCACGCGGCGTCCGCGCGCCTGCGGTGGCACGAACACGGCGAAGCGCATCGTGCACGCCGTGCTCTGTGCCGCGTGGCGATAGAAGCCGACCATCCCGCCGCAGCAGCGGTGCTCGCTCACGGTCTCGCAGTTGGCAGTTGTCATGTGAGAGGTCCTCGAGCGCTACCCGTAGTATTTTGCACCCAACAAGCCCGCTGTGGAGGCCCGTGACCCATGCCGACCCGCTACGACGCACCGCTGGCCCTGATGCGCGTGGCACTCGCACAAGCTGCCCGGGTGAGCGGCTTGAGCGCGCTTCCCGATTTCAATGAGCTCCTGGCCGAGCTCTCGGGAACCGCACTCGAGGGCGCGGCGCGCGTGGCGCGCGATGTCCTGTCACCGCTCAATGGCGTGGGCGATGCCACCGGCTCGCGCCTGACTCCCGATGGTGTTCTGACGCCGGCTGGGTTTCGCGATGCCTATGGGCTCTTCTGCGAGGGTGGCTGGCCCGCGCTTGCCGCCCCCGCGGAATTCGGTGGGCAAGGCCTGCCGACCTTGTTCGGCGCCGCGGCCACGGAGATGTGGGCCGGTGCCAATCTGTCCTTCGCGATGTGCATCGAGAGCGCAGTGGGTGCCGTCGAGACGCTGCGTCATCACGCACCCGATGGGCTGCGCGCGAGCTATCTGCCGCAGCTGGTGAGCGGCGAGTGGACAGCCTCGATGTGTCTCACGGAGCCACAGGCGGGATCCGACCTGTCGACCCTGCGCACCAGCGCCACGCCCGAGGGCGAGCACTGGCGGCTGCGGGGCCGCAAGATCTTCATCTCCTGGGGCGATCACGATCTGTCTGCGAACATCGTGCACCTGGTGCTCGCGCGCGCGGCCGGCGCGCCCGCGGGCTCGAAGGGCATCTCGCTCTTCCTGGTGCCAAAGCTGCAACGGAACGGGGACGGCTCGCTGAGCGCCAACGATGTGCGAGCGGTATCGCTCGAGCACAAGATGGGCATTCGTGCGAGCCCGACATGCGTGATGTCATTCGGTGAGCGCGAGGGTGCACGCGGCTGGCTGATCGGTCCTCTCAACGAGGGGCTGCGCTGCATGTTCACCATGATGAACCACATGCGCCTCGGCGTGGGGCTGCACTCGACCGGCCTGGCGCAGCGCGCATGGCAGCTCGCCCGCGAGTACGCGCAGGAGCGTCTGCAGGGCAGAGATGCCGCCGGCGCGCAGCGCCCGATCATCGAGCACGAGGATGTGCGCCGCATGCTCCTCGGCATGAAGGCGCTCACCCATGCGTGCCGTTGCCTCGCGTATACCGCGGCAGCGCTGCTCGATGTGGCAAGCATCGCCACGGACACCGCGTTGCGCGCGCGGGCGCAGGCGCGGCTCGGCCTGCTAACGCCATTGGTGAAAGCCTGGTGCTCCGACTGCGCCGTGGAAGTGGCCTCCCTCGGCGTGCAGATCCACGGCGGCCTGGGCTACATCGACGAGTGCGAGGCCTCGCAGATCTATCGCGATGCACGTATCGGGCCGATCTTCGAGGGCACCAATTACATCCAGGCGCAGGACCTGCTCGTGCGCAAGATCATTCGCGAGGACGGCACCGCCTTCGAAGAGCTGCTGGTTCAGATGGAGCAGGACGCGCGCGCGCTTGACACGGTGGCGGGGCTCGCGTCGCTCAGTGAGGGACTGCGCGCGGAATGTGCAGAGCTCCGCGGCAGCACCCGCGAGCTCATCCGCACAAGTGGCACCGAGGCGCAGCTCGCGCGCTGCGTGGCCTACCCTTTCTTGCAGTGGCTCGGCGTGGTTGCCGGTGCCTGGCAGTGGGCGTTGACGGCGCGCGAGGCCGCCGCCACGGCAAGCGACCCCGCGGCGCGAGCGCTCCTCGACTGCGCCAGATTCTATGCTCAGCAGCTGCTGCCCCGCGCCCGTGCGTTTGCGCGCATCGTTGCCAACGGCGCGGACCCAGTGCTCGCGCCACGGCTCGGCGAGCTTTGAGGCGGCGCGCAGCCACCGCGCGCTATACGCGGAGGCCGCACGCTATACGCGGTGCCCGGCGCGCACCCTCACTTCTGCTTCGTGCGCCAGCCCTCGTGGTAGCCCTCACGGGCATCGCGCGCATAGGGAACCGGTGACACCTTCACACGCACGTCGGTCTGCTTGTGGCGCTCGACGGTGGTCTTCTTCGTGCCGCCACCCTCCTCGCCCCACACGAGCGTGAGCACATCACCCACGTTGATGTCGGGATCGACGACACCCAGCGACAGCGCCGTGCGCTCGTTGTAGCTGTAGCCGCCGAACATCGAGAAGCCGACTCCCTTGCCGCCCTTCGTGACCTTGTCGTACGAGGCGGAGGCGTAGTTCGCGATCGGCAGATCGAAGAACTTGTAGTTCTCGGTGTCCGGCATGAAGAGTGAGGCGTAGATCCGTGCCATGTCCTCACCGTTCCACGCGAAGGTCACCTTCTTGCGATGGGCGTCCTTGGCCTTCTTCTCGAGCGCCTCGCGCCCGACGAAGTCGTGATCGAATTTCACGAACGGGCCGTAGCCGAGCGCATACGGGGTAACGTAGTAGTCCTCGATGTTGTCGGAGACGAAGCTGCCGCCGATCGAGCCGGTGCCCTCGTAGCCGTTCGCCGGCAGCCACTCGCGATACTTCTTCATCTTCTCGCCGGTATAGACAGCGGGCAGCGGTGAGGGAATCCAGCCGGATTCGAGCGTGTTGCTCGCGTACGCACGGGAGCCGACCTGCACCAGGCCGAAGTCCTTGCCCGCCTCGACGATGGCATCGCGTATGGAGTCGTATTCCGCGTAGGGACCCCAGATCTCCAGGCCGGGCGCGCCGGCCATGCCGTGCCGCAGGGCGCGCACCTTGCGCCCTTTAATGTTGATCGCATCCATGTTGAAGAACTTCACATCCGGAAGCGGGCCGCCGTTGAGCTTCTCCAGCACCTGCGCCGCCTTCGGACCCTGGATCTGAAAGCGGTAGTGGCGACGATTGACGGCCTTGCCGCGCGGATGCGAGGGCGAGCGGTCGTCGCGGGTGTACTCGACTTTGAAGCCGCCGGTCTCGGCGTGGAACTCGATCCAGTTCACCGTCGGCGCGCGGCCGACGAACAGCAGCTCGTTCTCGGCGAGGTAGAAGAGAATGCCGTCCCCGATCACGTAGCCGTCGTAACTGCAGGGCACCATCTGCTTGGCTTTGTTGGGAGTGAAGTTCGCGAAGCTGTTGATCGTGAGATACGACATCAGCTTCAGAGCGTCGGGTCCCTTGATGGTGATCTCGGCCATGTGGTGCGACTGGTCAAAGAGCACCGCACTTTCGCGCCAGGCACGCTGCTCATCGCGCCAGTTGCTGAACTCGCTGGGAACGACCGGGTATACATATGCTCCGAGCTGCGAATTGCGCAGCATCTTGACCGGATTACCCGCGGTCTTTAACAAGTTCTCCAGGCTCTGCGTGCTCATGGGGGATCCTCTGTAAGGTGTAACAAGCCCTTCTCGCGCCCGGTCGGCCGCTGGCGGGAGAAAATCTCGATTGCGTCAGGAGTCAACCCGACATTGTGCTTGCGTCGCGGTGCACTTTTCAACAGGTTGTGCGCCGTCGCGCGTGCGCGCCGCCGTCCTTACTGCGCCGTTGCACCGCGCAGCTTCAGCAGTTTGATCGCGTTCTCTTTCAATATGAGCGGCCGCACCTCGGGCTTCATCGGCAGCTTCTCGAAGTCGCCGAGCCAGCGATCCGGGGTGAGCGCCGGATAGTCGGTGCCGAATAGCACGCGATCCTTCAAGAGAGTGTTGGCGTACTGGACGAGGTTCGCGGAGAAGTACTTCGGCGACCAACCCGAGAGGTCGATGTAGGTGTTCGGCTTGTGTGTTGCGATTGCAAGTGCCTCGTCCTGCCACGGGAAGGACGGATGCGCCATCACGATGGCGAGCTCGGGAAAGTCCGCGGCAACGTCATCCAGATAGATGGGCTGGGAGTATTTGAGCTTGACCCCCATGCCCCCGGGGAGGCCTGCGCCCACCCCGGTCTGGCCCGTGTGGAACAGGGCCGGAAGCCCGGCCTCCGCGATCACCTCGTAGAGCGGATAGACGCGGCGCTCGTTCGGATAGAAGCCCTGCATCGACGGATGGAATTTGAATCCGCGCACCCCGTATTCCTCGATGAGGCGGCGCGCCTCGCGCACTCCCATCTTGCCACGCGCCGGATCGATGCTCGCGAAGGGAATCAGCACGTCGCTGTTCTCGGCCGCAACCTCGGCGACCTCCTCATTGGCGATGCGCCAGTGGCCGGCCTCGGATTCGGCGTCGACGGTGAAGATCACCGCGGCCATGCGCCGCTCACGGTAGTACTGTGCGACCTCGGCGATCGTCGGTGGCCGGCCGGAGCGGAAGTACTTCGCCATCGCCTCGTCGAAGGCGTGCGCACAGGGGTCGCGCGGCGCGCGGCCGGAGATGTTGGCGTGCGTGTGCACGTCGATCGCAACCAGCTGCTCGAGATTCAAACGGGCTTGGTACTTCGCCATGGTGCGATCCGATCAGAGGGCGCGATAGTCCGGCTGGACGGCTCGATTATAATGAAATGAGCGTCGTCCGGGCGCAGGCCCTGCGGGACGGCGTACCGGCCACCCGCTTGCGCGAAAGGCGAACCCCATGACCGATACAATCAGGGACCAACAGATGGCAGGCACGGACGGCACGGCTCCGCAGAGCGGCGTCGCAGCGGCTGCGGTGCAGCGCGACCCGGGTTACCGGCGCATCGCCACCGAGGAGGCGTTCGCTACGCCCGAGATGTTCAAGCTGTACCGCGAGCTGCTCGCCGCCAAGCGCAGCGACGATATCGGCTTCAACACGATGTGGGGATTCTATCTGGGCAGCCCGAGCGAGCGCGCCACGCACATCATCGAGCGCTTGCAGTGGCTCGACGAGCGCCGTGTGCGCGACATGGATGCGACCGGCATCGATATGCAGATTCTCTCGCTCACCGCTCCGGGGGTGCAGATCTTCGATGCAGCCACGGGCACTGCGCTCGCGCGCTCGTGCAACGATCAGCTTGCCGCAGCGGTTCGCGCGCACCCGCTGCGCTTCGCCGGGCTTGCGGCGGTGGCACCGCAGGATCCGCAGAATGCCGCCAAGGAGGTCGAGCGCGGCATCAAGCAGCTGGGATTGAAAGGCGTGATCATCAACTCCCATACGCACGGGGAGTACCTCGATGCGCAGAAGTTCTGGGACATCTTCGCCGCGGCCGAGGCCTGCAACGCACCGGTCTACATCCACCCCTGCACCGCGCCGCCCGCGATGATTCGCCCGTTCCTGGAGAGCGGCCTCGATGGCGCGATCTTCGGCTTCGGCGTCGAGACCGCACTGCACATCCTGCGCATCATCGTGAGCGGCGCGTTCGATCGCTTCCCCAATCTGAAGATCGTCATCGGGCACATGGGCGAGGCGTTGCCCTTCTGGTTGTACCGGCTCGACTACATGTATAAGGCCACGCTCAACTCGAAGCGCTATTCGCAGTGGAAGCCCAATCGCAGACTACCGAGCGAGTACCTGCGCTCCAATATCTACGTCACGACGAGCGGCATGCCGTGGGGCCCGGCGATTCTGTTCGGGCAGCAGGTGCTGGGCATCGAGCGCGTGCTCTATGCCATGGACTATCCGTACCAGTTCGAAGCGGCAGAAGTCACCCTGACGGACAGCCTGCCGATCAGCGCCGCCGACAAGAAGAAGCTCTTCCAGACGAACGCCGAGCAGGTGTTCTCGTTGTCGCCGGGCGCGCGAGGCTCCTAGGCCGGGGCGAGCCAGGCGTCGATGACGGCCGAGCGACGCTGCTCACGCACGGCTTGCAGCGCGCGCTGCAGCGCCGGCTCGACCTCATCCGCACGTCGCACCGTCTGCGGCAGCGCTCCGCCTGCAGCCGCGGCGATACCCGCGTAGTCAGGTGGCGGGTCGAAGCTCGTTCCCAGATCGGCCGTGCGGCTCGCGAAGCCATCGGGGTGCACGCCCAGTGCAGAGAAGCGCGGCGCGCGCCAACCGCGGTTGTTGTAGACCACCTGCAGGAAAGGCGTGTCGTAGCGCTTGGCCATCCAGTGCACGCTGGATGGGATCGAGAACATGTAAGAGCCATCGCCGGTGAGCGCGACGACGAGGCTCGCCGCTGATGCGAGCTTCGTCCCCACGGCGGCACCGCCGCTCCATCCGAGTGAGCCGCCGCCGCTGGTGAAAAGCGTTCCGGGTCGCACGCGGCCGGCGTGATTGGCGATCACGTGAAAGTTGGTCACCCCCTCGCTGAGCACGATGGCGTCCTCTCCGATCGCCGCGCGCACGCACGCCGTGAGGTACTCCGCGGTGAGGCCGTCTGCGGACGGCCGCTCCAGGTGCTCGAGCTCTGCGCTGCGCGCCGCATGGCGCCGCGCATAGTGGGCCGTGCGCTCGCGCACTGCCGCCGCGTCGAGCGGCAGCCGCTCGAGCTGCTCATTGATCTGACGCAGCGCGGTGGCGGCGTCGGCGCGCAAGGCGCAGCGCGCATGGATGTACCACAGGGGCATTTGTGCCTTGAGCGGATCGGTGTCGATGTGCAGGATGTCGGCCTGCGCGCTGGGCCGATTGATCTGCGCGATCCACGGCACGTCGCTGTCGATGACGAGGATGGTGTCGGCCTCGGCGAGCGCTGGATTCTGGCGCTTCTCGTTCCACTGGCTGCCCTGATAGAGCTCGTGAGCGGCGGGGAAATTGACGCGGCTCGGAACGGACTCGAGCACGCCCGCGCCTACACGCGTGCACAGCCTCACGAGCTCGGCGACCGCCGCCACGTTGCGCCCCACGTATGAGGTCACGATGAGTGGCCGGCGCGCCTTAGCGAGCGCACGCGCGACGGCTGCCGCATCCGCCTCGGTAAGCGCTCCTGCGGAGATGCGCGGCCACTGTGCCGGATCGATGCTGACGCGCCCGATCTCTGCTTCCAGAACTTCGCGCGTCGCCATTAGATAGACAGGGCCTTGCGGCTCGCTGTAAGCGAACTGCAGCGCCCGGCTCACGATCTGCTTTGCGTTCGCGCCGTGCTGGATCTGATTGTCATAGCGCATGTAACCGCGCAGGATGCCGCGCTGGTCGAAGACGTCCTGGATCCAGTGGATGAACTCGTTACGGCTGCCGCGCGCCTCGCCCTCCTGGGTAGCAGGGGAAGCGCCGGCCAGTATCAGCACCGGTACGCGGCCTTTGGCCGCGTTGTGAATGGCGCCACCGAGCTGTTGCGTGCCGCACTCGACGTGCACGAGCACCGCCTGTGCCCGGCCGCTCAGTTGCGCAAAGCCGTGCGCCGCGCTGAGCGCGACCATCTCGTGGGGACAAGTGACGAGCGTGGGGAACTCGGCTTCGCGCCCGGCGGCCCGCGCCTGCGCCCAGGCTTCGAGAAACGCGCTGTGATCGCTGCCGAGATTGGCGAAGACGTAGTCCACCCCGGAAGCGCGCAGCGCTTCGAGGATCGCGGCGCTCGTCGTGTACGACACGGCAGCTCCTTTACGCCCAGGCACGCGCGCGAGCGACGCTGCGCGCGTAGGGCTTGAGTCCCGACCACATGATGAGCAGCACGAGCGGCTCGAGCACGGCAGCCGTGAGCACGATCGATTCGCCCACCTTCGCCTCGTTGCCGATGATGTGATCGGTCACGAAGCCGATCACGACGGGCGCGAGCCCGGTACCGAAGGTGTTGAAGATGAACAGGTACAGTGCCGTCACCTGGCCGCGCATCTCATTGGGCGTCACGATCTGCATGGCGGCATTGATCGGTCCGAATTGCAGCGACGACACGAGATAGCCCAGTCCGAGACACAGCATCGCAAGACCGGCGGTCGGCATGGCGGCGAAGGCGATGGCGGTCGGAGCAAAGAGCGTGGAGGCGAGCAGCGTGACGCGCATGTTCGCATCATCGCGTCCCTGCCGGGCCCAGTGCTCCGCGAGCAAGCTGCCGGGAATCAGGCCGATCGGCATCAGCGCCAGGAGCAGCAAGCCGTTGGTGTACGCAAACTGCGGGATGGTCCAGCCGTAGGTGCGCACGAAGAAGGTAGCCGCCCAGTTGAGCGCGCCGAAGGTCACGATGGACTGCAGCGCAAGCGACACGAACATGGGCGCATAGGTCGTGAGGTTCTGGCGGATGAAGTGCACCACCTCGCGCAGCGGAATTGCGCGGCGCGGCGGAAGCTCGCTGCCCGCCGCCGCTGCGATGCGTCCGCGGCGCGCCGGCTCGATCACCGTGGAGAACAGCGCAGCCACCAGCAAACCCGGCAAGCCGACGGCAAGAAACGTGACCTGCCAGGGCCGCAGCGCGCCGACGATCGGGAGGTGCACGAAATCGACGGTGGAGACGAAGCCGATGATGGCGCCGGCGAGAATCGTCGAGATGCCGTTACCCGCGACGAAGCCGAACTGCATTACCGAGATGGCGCGCGCGAGGCGCTCGCGCGGAAACAGGTCCGCCATCATCGAGTAGGTCGCCGGGCCGTTGCAGGCTTCACCGACACCCACGCCGATGCGGCAGAGAAAGAACAGGCCGAAGGTGCGCGCGAGCCCGCACGCCGCCGTCGCAAGACTCCACAGCACAATGCCCACCCCGATGATCACGCGGCGGCTGCGGCTGTCGACGAGGCGTGCGATCGGCAGCCCGAGAAACACGTAGAAGATGACGAACGCCGGCCCCATCAACAATCCGACCTGCGTGTCACTCAAATGCAGGTCATGCTTGATGGGCTGCACGAGCAGCGCGATCACTCCGCGATCGAGGAAATTGAACATCAGGGCGACCGCGAAGATGGCCACCGCGTACCACGCGTGCGCGGGACGTGGCCAGGGTGCATCGGCCGCAGGCGGGGCGCTGCTTTCCACGGCAGCGGTGCGTGTCGATGCAATCGCATGCTCGGACATGAAACGACTCCTCGCGCGCCCGGCGTGGCGCGCTAGGGATCAGGTACTGCGCTTCCCGGTCACCGGGTGCGGGAAATGAAAGGGAATGAGCGCGGTGTCCGGCCAGAACGCGGGCCGCTCCGCCGTGATCTCGTCCGGACCGCCCGGATCTTGCGGATAGGCCTTGGTGAAGAACGGCCCCTCGTAGGGCTCGCTGTGCGCCCAGCCGCGCTCGTAATCGGCTTGCCAGGACAGACAGTAGTTGAGGACCTTGATCTTCCAGACATCGCCCGTGCGCACGTAAGTGTTCTCGTAGACGCCCGCTTCCCACCACTGCTGGGGCAGCGCCGCGACCGGATCGGTCTTGCTCACATGGCTGCCGCCCTGCAGGAAGCAACGAAAGCGTCCGTACGCCGTGCGGCGATCCGCCGCCACGTCGACGATATCCTGCAGCTGCATATGGTCCAGCAGGAATCCGTACACCGGGCCGTTCTTGCCGCGCGTGAAGGTCGCGCGGAAGCGATCGATATAGAGCCGCTTCACGCCACGATCCTTGCCGCGGAAGACGCCTCCCATGAAGCGTACCTCACCGTCGTCGGCGAACAGGTCGACGATTTCCTGGTAGCACCCCTTGTCCATGTAATAGCCATAGGAAAACTGCACGCGACGGATGGCTTGTGCATCCTTGAGCCTTGCAACCTCATCTGACAGTTCCGCCACCTGCCGCCGCAGCGTGTCGAGCTCGTTGGGTTCACTCATCGCGCTCTCCGAAGATGTGGGCCCGCGTGCTGCGCGGGCTGCGCAACATCAGTCTTTTACTCTACCAGATCGCCTCGTATGGCCCGCTGACATAGACTGCGGCGACTTTCAACACTTCCCGGAGATGCGCCCATGAGCGAGCTCGCAGGACAGGTGGCGCTGGTGACCGGCGCCGGCCGGGGCTTCGGCAGAGCGATTGCGCAGGCCTTCGCGGCGGCGGGTGCGGCCGTCACGCTCACCGCACGCAGCCTCGAGCAGCTCGAGGATGCGGTCGCCGCAATCCGCGCCGCAGGCGGTCGAGCGCTCGCCGTTGCAGGCGATGTCACGCGGCCCGAGGACGTGGAGCGAGTCGTGTCACAGACCGAGCGGCAGCTCGGCGCGCTCACGCTGCTGGTGAGTAATGCGGGCGTGCCCGGACCCTTCGGACCGCTGTGGACGGTGGACCCCGAGGCCTGGTGGAAGGCGCAGGAGGTGCACATTCGGGCGCCGTTCCTCTATCTGCGGCGCGTATTACCCGGCATGACGGAGCGCCGCATGGGCCGCATCATCATCGTCTCCGCGCTGGCGAGCCGCGTCGTCGCGCCCTATCTCTCGGCGTACTGCGTGGGCAAGATCGCGCAGACGCGCATCACGGCTGAAGCAGCCATCGAAGCGCGCGAGCTTGGCGTGAGCGTGTTCGCGATCGACCCCGGATTCGTGTTCACCGGGATCGCGGCCGAGACGATGAACTCTGCCGATGCACAGCGCTGGCTGCCCGGCATGGTCGCCCGCTTGCGTGAGCGCCGCGATTCCCCGCAGCGCGATGCGGATCTCGCACGCTGCGCGCGGCGCTGTCTGGATCTGGCCTCGGGCCGCTACGATGCGCTCTCCGGCCGCTACATGGAGCTCGACGACGACATCGAGGCCATGCGCGGCGAAGCGCTCAAGTCAGACGAGAGCAAGGGGAGCCTCAAATGAGCACCGAAGAGCGACTGCAGGCGCTGCAACGTCAGATCGATGCGCTCAGCCACGAGGTCGGCGTGCACGCGGACATCAACGCCGTCCGCACGCTGCAATTCAAATACGGGTACTACATGGACAAATGCCTGTTTGCGGAGATCGTCGATCTCTTCGCGGACGATGCCGTGCTGTATTTCATGAACGGCATCTTCCGTGGCAAACAGGGAGCCAGGCGCCTGTACGGGGGCGCCTCGGGACTCAACGGACCGGCCTACGGCATGCTCTTCGAGCACATCATCGCGCAGGATATCGTCGATGTCGCACCGGACCGCACGAGCGCTCGCGGCCGCTTCCGCTGCTTCCTGCAAGGCGGCGTGCACGAGAGCAAGCAGGATGCGCCCGCGCGCATTCCGGCTCAGTTCCTCGAGGCCGGCATATACGAGAACGAGTACGTGCGCGAGAACGGTGTCTGGAAGATCCAGCTATTCAACTATCGCATCGTCTATCAGGCCAGATACGAGGACGGCTGGGCGCATGCCGGACGCGAGCCACTCATGGTCAGCGACTACCGCGCCACCTACCCGCAGGACCCGCGCGGACCCGACGAGTTGCGCGCCGCACCGCCGGTCTGGCCGGAAACCTTCGTCATGCCCTTCCACTATCCTCATCCGGTCACCGGCAAGACCGTGACCGTGGCAGCAGAAATGGCCGCGCGCTAAAGCGACCGTGTGCGGCAAGGAGATTCCCTTGCCGCTGTCACGGTCCAAACGAAGCTACGCAGACGTGGGTCTAGCGCGAGCCGGGAGTCGGAGTACCCGGACGAGGGGGCTGCGATTGACCACCGCCCGCGCCCGTGCGCGACGGATCGTCACGACCGGGTGAGTGCTGGCCGCCACCGGGCCGCTGTGGGTCCTGGCGTCCTGGCGCAGTTTGCGGCTGGCCGCCCGTGCGCGGCTGATCCTGCTTGCCCGGCGCAGACTGCGATGAGCCGCCGCCCGGCTGCTGCTGGCCGCCCTGGCCACCGCCTGGTTGGTGCTGCCCGCCTGACTGATGCTGACCACCGGCGCGCTGCGGATCCTGGCCGCCCGGCTTCTCGGTTGGATTCTGCCGACCTTGACCTTGAGAGCCAGGGTCCTGTGACTGTGTTCCCATTGAAATCCCCTAGTTGCAATGAATCTCTGAGCGTTCGACGCATCAGCGCCCCGCCATCGTTCAGAGGGGCGATGGCGTACAGGCAAGCTAGCCCGCGACGCACGCCGCTACCATCAACCGAACACCCGTGTTGAGGTAAGTGCTCTCCTACAGCAGCGGCTGGGCAGGCCCGCAAGCGCGGGCCGGGGCCGCGGCTCTGCCCGAGCCGCGGCCGTGACCGTTCGCGTCTCAATGCTCCCAATACCGCGGGGCCTTGTAGTAGTCGTAGGTACGTTCGCGGAAGGTCATGCCATCGTTGCGCGTGAGCTCATCGATTGAGCCGGCAGGCGCTGCCTGCAGCTGCTCCTTGGTGTAGTTCACGATGTACGAACCGCGTCCCTCATCGTAGTTCAGCGCGGACCACGGCAGCGGATGGTATTTCTCCGCCACGCCAAGGAAGCCGCCGAAACCAATCACGGCAAACATGATGCTGTTGGATTGTTTGTCGAGGATCACATCCTCGACCTCGCCGATGTTGCGGCCGGAGGGATCCTCCACCTTGGTGCCGATGACTTTCTTGGCACGAATAGCAGCCGTGTGGCCTGAAGCAGTCGTCATGAGCAAGTCTCCTCGTCCGTTGATTTAATAACCGCGGTGTTCAACACGCGATCAGTGATCGCCCGTGGCCTTGTCAGCGGCCGCGTTCGCCTTGTCGCGCGCCTTTTCCGCCTCGTCCTGCAACTTGTCGCCGGTCGGCTCCTCACCGCCATTCTTGATGGTGTCGGCGGCGTGATCGACCTTCTCTCCGACCCGCTCAGCGGGACCCTTCTTCTCGCACGCGGCGAGGCTTACGGTCGCCAGGCAAATGAGGATCGGAAGCAGCTTCAATCGGTCCATGCGCACTCCCTTTACTAGGTGTCACGTGCAGCTGCACATGAATGCAGGGTGCCCGAAGACCGCAGACAAGCCCATCGGAGGATGGGAGAAGAGCGTGCAGGAATACTCTGACTAGGCGCTCGGTCGCGCTGCGGGCTGGGTTGCGCGAGCTCGGCCCGCAGCGGCGCCTGCGGACGAGTCTCAGCGACCCGCCGAGAGCGCGGCCGCGACGTGGCTCGTGCGAATTGCCGCGGTGCCCAGCCGGGCCGGCGGCAGCGCTGCTCGTCTTAGGATCATGTCGGCGGCTTTCTCCGCGATCATGATCACCGGCGCATTCGTGTTACCGCCGACGATCAGCGGCATGACCGAGGCATCAACGACGCGCAAGGCCGCAATGCCGCGCACTCGCAGCTGCGCATCGACCACGGCCATTGCGTCTGCACCCATGGCACAAGTGCTGGTCGGATGCATCGCGGTTCCGGCGGAGCGTCTAATGTGGGCATCGAGATCGGCATCACTTTCGATGGCGGCTCCCGGCATCAGCTCCTGCTGCACCAGATCCGCAGCCGGCGCCGTGGCAAAGAACTTGCGGACGAAGCGCAGCCCAGCGCGCAGGGTCGCACGGTCGGCGGGTGCCTGCAGCAGATTGAACTGGATGCGCGGCGGATCGCGTGGGTCCTTCGAGCGCAGCGTCACCTCGCCGCGGCTCTCCGGATGCAGCACGACGTTGGCCATCGAGAAGACATGCCCCGCGCCTTTGCGCACCCCGGGAAACCAGGCGCGCGCCGCCATCGACACCGGACTGATCAGGAACTGCACATCCACACCCGGGCTCTCGGGGCGGAGTTTGAGGAAACCCTGCGCCGCCACGGGCAGCCCCGCCACCGGACCCGTCCCGAGCAACTGCCAGCGCAGCACGGAGAGCATCAGGCGGTCCAGTCTCAATTGCGACTCGAAGGTGATCGGACCGCGCGCCAGATACACCGCTCCCACGGACTGATGATCCTGCAGATTCTTGCCGACGCCAGGCAGATCGTGCAGCGGCGTCACCTGCGCGGCCTCGAGCTCGCGTGCCGGACCGATGCCCGACAGCAGCAACAGTTGCGGTGAGTTGAATGTGCCGGCAGCGATAATCACCTCGCGCTCGGCGTACACCTGGCGCAGCTGCCCGTGCTGCTCGTATTCCACCCCGATCGCGCGGTGCTGCTCGAAGAGCAGGCGCCGCGCGAGTGCGCTCGCCACGACGGTGAGATTCTGCCGCCCCATGACGGGGCGCAGATAGCGTGCCGCCGTGCTCGCGCGCCGTCCGCGGTGAACGTTGAAATCCGGCGTGCTGAAGCCCTCGACCTCGTCCCCGTGAAAATCCTCGAGATGTCGATAGCCGAGCCGCTGCGCCGTGGCAATGAGCCGCGGATACAGTCTTGGATCAGGCACATGCCGCGCGACCGTGAGCGGTCCGTGAGTACCGTGATAGATCGATTCGCCGCGCCAGTTCGCCTCGGCGCGGCGGAAATACGGCAGCACCTCGGCATAGCTCCAGCCCGGCAATCCGAGATCACGCCAATGATCGTAGTCACTCGGGTGGCCGCGTGAGTACATCATGCCGTTGACCGACGATGAGCCGCCGACCACGCGGCCACGCGGTGCCGGAATACGCCGGTTGTCCGCATGGGGCTCCGGCTCGCTCATGTAGCCCCAGCTCAAGCGCGGATCCATGAACGTGTCGCGCCAGGCGAGCGGCATCTTCATGCGCCAGTGTCGGTGCTCGTGTCCGCCCGCCTCCAGCAGCAGCACCGAGTTGCCCGGATCCTCAGACAGGCGGTTCGCGAGCACGCAGCCGGCCGATCCCGCGCCCACGATGATGAAATCACATGAGTTCATGTCCTTGCGATGATGCACCTTTCACGCTCGCGAGGCACCTTGTGAGACGCCCTGTGAGCGTGCTTTGTGGGTTGCCTTGCGATCACGCTTCGCGGCGGCTATGGTCCGGCGCGCTTAACCCGCAGGAGCGCCGCCATGGAAACCTCCGTCTCTCTCAAACTCGAGCATGTATTCGACGTGCGTATCGACTTTCACGAGCGCCGCGTGTTCGGGCCCGTCTCTGGCGGTGCAAGCCAGGGGTACACGTCCGTGAAGAGCGGCCTGGTGGAGGGTCCGCGCCTCAACGGCCGAGTGGTGGATTACAGCGGCGCTGACTGGGCCACGGTACGTACCGACGGAGTCGTCGAGCTCAATGCCCACTACCTGCTCGAGGCCAGCGATGGCGCACTCATCTACATTCGCAATCTCGGTTACGTCTATGGAGCCTCGCCCGCCTGCGCGCCCGGCGCCGCCGCCCAAGGCGCGACCGGTGCCGCTCAACCGCGCAGCGCTTATTTCCGCTGCACGCCTTACTTTCGCGCGCCGCAGGGCCCGCACGACTGGCTGAATCGCACCGTGATCGTCGGCGGCGGTGAGCGGCGCACCAACCCGGATCACTCGGTCTTTCGGTACTACGCCGTGACTTAGGCGCGCCAATGTGGGCGCCCACCCCGCAAGCCGGTGAATACGTACAGCGCTACATAACTGACGGCGCTGAGAAAGCTCAAGCCACACCCGGCGTCCAATGCCTCCCGAATGGCGGGCCGTTCCGTTACGATTGCAGCGTATGGGCAAGCACGAAGGCGCCGGCGAGCCTGGAAAAGTCCGGAAATTCGAGCACCCCGGCCGCGGACGCAACCGAGCACGAGCGATCCCGAAGGGGCGGCAGGTCGATCCTCATGCCAAAGCCGAGGTCGCGGCGCTGCTGGGGGAGGAGCCGCGCGAGCGCAGTCTTCTGATCGAATATCTGCATCGCATCCAGGACGCTCATGGGCAACTCTCGGCCGCACACCTGGCCGCTCTGGCACAGGAGATGAACCTCGCCTTTGCGGAAGTGTTCGAGACGGCGACGTTCTACGCACACTTCGACGTGGTGAAGGAAGGCGCGCCTGAGATCGCGCCCCTCACCGTGCGTGTCTGCGACAGTCTCACTTGCGCGATGTTTGGCGGCGAGCGGCTGCTCCAGGAACTCGGGACGGAGCTCGGCAAGGGCGTCCGCATCGTGCGCGCGCCGTGCGTGGGACTCTGTGATCACGCGCCGGCCGCAGAGGTCGGACACAACTTCCTCAAGCGAGCGAGCGTTGCGAGCGTCAAGTCCGCGGTCGCGCACGAGGACAAGCATCCGCACATTCCAGACTACATCGATTACGAGGCTTACCGGGGCTCGGGCGGCTATCGAACTCTCGAGCGCGTGCGCTCAGGTGAGCTCGCGGTGGAGGAAGTGCTGAAGATACTGGACGACTCGGCGCTCAAAGGCCTGGGCGGTGCGGGATTCCCGGCAGCGCGCAAATGGCGCTCCGTGCGGGGTGAGCCGGGGCCGCGACTCATGGCGGTGAACGGCGATGAGGGTGAGCCGGGAACTTTCAAGGATCAGTACTTCCTCAACACCGATCCGCATCGATTCCTCGAGGGCATGCTGATCGGGGCCCATGTCGTGGAAGCGCCGGACATCTATCTCTACATCCGTGATGAGTATCCGATCTCCCGCGAGATCCTGGCGCATGAGATCGCCAAGCTGCCGCCCGGTGGCCCGCGGATTCATCTGCGGCGCGGCGCGGGTGCCTACATCTGCGGGGAGGAATCCTCGCTGATGGAGTCGATCGAAGGAAAGCGTGGCCTGCCGCGTCACAAGCCGCCGTACCCGTTTCAGGTCGGACTGTTCGGCAGGCCGACTCTGATCAATAACGTCGAGACGCTCTTCTGGGTGCGCGATCTGATCGAACGCGGCGCATCCTGGTGGAAAAGCCACGGGCGCAACGGTCGCTTCGGTCTGCGATCGTATTCGGTGTCCGGACGCGTGCGGCAACCCGGGGTGAAGATCGCGCCCGCGGGCCTGACGGTCCAGGAGCTGATCGATGAGTTCTGCGGGGGAATGATCGAGGGTCACACCTTTGCCGCGTACCTGCCGGGAGGCGCCTCGGGCGGAATCCTGCCCGCGTCGATGAACGACATCCCGCTGGATTTCGGCACGCTCGAGAAGTACGGCTGTTTCATCGGCTCTGCCGCGGTGATCGTGCTGTCCGACAAGGACGATGTACGCGGTGCGGCACTTAACCTAATGCGCTTCTTCGAGGACGAGTCGTGCGGTCAGTGCACGCCCTGCCGCTCCGGCACTCAGAAGGCGCGCGTGCTCATGGAGCGCGGCGTGTGGGATACCGAGCTGCTGGGCGAGCTGTCGCAGTGCATGCGGGACGCCTCCATCTGTGGCCTGGGCCAGGCTGCATCGAATCCGCTCACGAGCGTGATCCGCTATTTTCCCGAGCTGTTTCCCGCTGTGCGGCAGAGCGCCGCGAAGTAGTCCGAAGGGTATTTGGGGCGTACATTGGACCCTTGTACCGCACCGGGCGTTGGAGCCGTAAGACCAGATGAATGATCGAGATCGCAGTTCCCACGCGGAGCCCAAGCCGGTCCGCGCGCCCGGACCCCAGGATGCCGGCGGTCCGACGACTGCGCCGCAGCCGGCTGCCGGGGGTACCTATTCTCAAGGCGCCAAGAGCGGTGGCGAGGCCGGCACCGTACCGAGCGGTCCAATCAACCCGAAGAACCTGACGACGCCCGGCATCGATTTCGAGCTCGATGGCGTGGCGGTACGGGCCCGACCGGGCGAGACCATCTGGGAGGCCGCGAAACGCCTCGGGTCGCACATCCCGCACCTGTGTCACAAGCCTGCGCCGGGCTATCGTCCGGATGGCAATTGCCGCGCGTGCATGGTGGAGATCGAGGGCGAGCGCGTGCTTGCCGCCTCGTGCAAGCGCACCCCGGGCGTCGGCATGAAGGTAAAGACGGCGACCGAGCGGGCACGCAAAGCACGCGCCATGGTGATGGAGTTGCTCGTCGCCGACCAACCCGCGCGCGCCACGTCGCACGATCCGACCTCACACTTCTGGTCTCAGGCGGATTTCCTCGGTATCAGCGCCAGTCGCTTCCCCGCTGCCGAGCGCTGGGTGGCGGATGCGACTCATCCGGCCATGCGCGTCAATCTCGACGCCTGCATTCAATGCAATCTGTGCGTGCGTGCCTGCCGCGAGGTGCAGGTCAACGACGTGATCGGCATGGCCTACCGCTCGCACGGCTCGAAGGTGATCTTCGATTTCGACGACCCGATGGGACAGTCGACGTGCGTGGCCTGCGGCGAGTGCGTGCAGGCCTGCCCGACGGGCGCGCTGATGCCGGCGGCCTACCTCGACGAGCAACAGAGACGTTCGGTCTATCCCGATCGCGAAGTGCATTCGCTGTGCCCCTACTGCGGCGTCGGCTGTCAGGTCACCTACCAGGTCAAGGACGACAGAATCATCTACGCCGAAGGACGCGATGGTCCGGCCAACCGCAATCGTCTCTGCGTGAAGGGTCGGTTCGGCTTCGACTATGTCCATCATCCGCATCGGCTCACCAAACCGCTGATCCGCCTGGATCATGTCCGCAAAGACGCCCACGATCAGGTGGATCCGGCCAATCCCTGGACTCACTTCCGCGAAGCGAGCTGGGAGGAAGCCTTGGAGCGCGCTGCCGGAGGACTCAAGGCGCTGCGTGACACGCGGGGCGCCAAGGCGCTTGCCGGCTTCGGCTCAGCGAAAGGATCCAACGAAGAGGCTTATCTCTTTCAGAAGCTGGTGCGCACCGGCTTCGGCTCCAACAACGTCGATCACTGCACGCGACTTTGCCACGCATCCTCGGTCGCGGCGCTCATGGAGGGTATCAACTCCGGAGCCGTGTCCGCACCGTTCGCCGCCGCTCTGGATGCCGAGGTGATCATCGTCATCGGCGCCAACCCGACGGTGAATCATCCGGTGGCGGCGACCTTCATAAAGAATGCCGTCAAGCAGCAAGGCGCGAAGCTCATCGTCATCGATCCGCGCGTCCAGGACCTGTCCCGGCACGCCTACCGGCACATCGCGTTCAAGCCTGGCTCGGATGTGGCGATGCTCAATGCGATGCTCAATGTCATCATCACGGAGAAGCTCTACAACGAGCAGTACATCCGCGCGTACACCGACAACTTCGAGGCTCTCAAGGCGGGCATCGTCGAGTTCACTCCGGAGCGGATGGCACCTGTATGCGACGTCGACGCGGAGGTGCTGCGCGAGGTCGCCCGGCTCTATGCCCGCGCGCGCGCGTCCATCATCTTCTGGGGCATGGGCATCAGTCAGCACGTGCATGGCACCGACAACGCCCGCTGCCTGATCGCGCTCGCTCTTGTCACGGGCCAGATCGGACGCAAGGGCACCGGGCTGCACCCCTTGCGCGGGCAGAACAACGTGCAGGGCGCCTCCGATGCCGGTCTCATCCCGATGGTCTATCCCGACTACCAATCGGTTGAGTCCGCCGATGTGCGCAAGCTGTTCGAGACCTTCTGGGGCCAGAAGCTCGATCCGCGCAAGGGCCTGACCGTCGTCGAGATCATGAATGCGGTGCACGCCGGTGAGATCCGCGGCATGTATATCGAAGGCGAGAATCCGGCCATGTCGGATCCGGATCTCAACCATGCCCGCCAGGCGCTCGCCATGCTCGAGCACCTGGTGGTCCAGGACCTGTTCCTCACCGAGACCGCATTTCACGCCGATGTGGTTCTGCCGGCATCGGCGTTCGCCGAGAAGTCCGGCACATTCACCAACACCGACCGGCGCGTGCAGCTCGCCAGACCCGTGCTTGCGCCTCCGGGCGATGCGCGTCAGGACCTGTGGATCATCCAGGAGATGGCACGGCGCCTGGGGCTTGCCTGGAACTACGCCGGACCGGCGCAGGTGTTCGCCGAGATGGCGATGACCATGCCCTCGATGAAGAACATCACCTGGGAGCGTCTCGAGCGCGAAGGCGCGGTCACGTATCCAGTGGATGCGCCCGATGTGCCCGGCAACGACATCATCTTCGACAAGGGATTCCCCACCGCGAGCGGTCGCGGCAAGATCGTCCCGGCCCACATCCGCCCGCCGGATGAGCTGCCCGATATGGAATATCCGATGGTGCTGTCCACGGGCAGAGTACTCGAGCACTGGCATACGGGTGCCATGACCCGCCGTGCGAGCGTGCTCGATGCGATCGAGCCGGAGGCGGTCGTATTCATGTCGCCCCGGGAGCTGCGTCGCTTGGATCTCGAGCCGGGCGAGAAGCTGCGGCTGGAGACACGCCGCGGGGCCATCGAGGTCAAGGTTCGCGCGGATAGCGACGTGCCCGTCGGCATGGTGTTCATGCCGTTCTGCTATGCCGAGGCAGCCGCGAACCTGCTGACCAATCCGGCGCTGGATCCCTCGGGGAAAATTCCCGAGTTCAAGTTCTGCGCGGCGCGGGTCACGCCGCTCGCGGAGACCGCGGCGGTCGACTAGGCGCTCGCTCCAAAAGCGCAAGCACGTCGGCGAGCGGCTCGGCGCGCTCGATCACGAGCTGCGCGACGGCCGGCACGTCATTCAGATCCACGACCGGTACCGAGGCGTCGGGTAGATCCTGATCGCTCGCAATCGCGATGATGCGCGGGTCGGCTGCATACAGCGGGCTCTTGCCAAGGGCTCTCCGAAAGACCTCCAGCTTCGGATGAGGCTCGCTCTTGTAACCCTCCACCAGCACGAGGTCGCACGGGGAGAGTCGCCTGAGGAGCTCGGGCAGCGTCGCCTCGGCAGCCTCGCCGAGCTCGTGCATCTGCGCCCAGCGCCGCGCGGACGACACGATGACCTCGCACGCGCCCGCCTTGCGATGCTCGTACGAATCTTTCCCAGGCACATCCACATCGAACGCGTGATGGGCGTGTTTGAGAGTGGCGACACGCAGTCCTCGCTTGGCGAGCAGCGGGATCAAGCGGGTGATCAGCAGTGTCTTGCCCGACCCACTCCAGCCCGCGATGCCGAGAACACGCGTGCCGCTCACGGCTGCATCCGAGGGACACTCGCGATCGGCACGAGCCCTGCTCGCTCGATGATCGCCTGGCCTTTCTCCGAAAGCAGCAGGAGCACGAGGCGCATGACCTCCGGCCTGGCTGAGAGCACGGCGACACCATCGACGGGGTGCGGGTCGAGCGCCGGAGGGATCACGAGATTGGCAAGCCTCGGTACCTCCTTCGACAGAGCCGGAACGCCGCTGCAGTAGGTGATGGCCAGGTCGATCTGGTGGGCGGCAAAGAGCGCAGCCATGGCGCTTTGATTGGGTGTGGCAGGCGTAGCGCTCACTTTCATGAGAGCCTGCGCCTTGGCTTTGAGCGTTGCGCCGGCGCCCGGACGCATGGCCTCGATGCGATCGAAGATGGCCCAGGCATAATCTCCCGCCGGATCCACAATCGGAGTGGAAGTCTTCACCCGGATCTCCGGAGCGAGCAGACGATCGATCAAATTCGCCGCCGTCACCTTGGCCTCCGGGCGCGAGACGATGCACATTCTGTTGCGCGCGAAAGCGATGACGGGGACGACGGTGCGGCCTGCGGCTTCGAGCTTGCGTGGCGAACCGAGATCGGCGGAGAGGAATAGATCAGGCTTCGCACCCTTCTCGATCCGCTCGCGCATCAGCCCAGAGCCACCGAAGCTCGCCTGCACGTCGATGTTGAAAGTGGAGTGCGCCTCCTGCGCCAGCTCGCCCACGGTGGCGCGCAGGCTGCCGGCCGCGAAGATCTCGACGCTGTCGGCGCGCGCGGCGTGTGCGGCGCTCATGCTGATGATCCCAGCTAGCACCGTAGCCGAGAGCTGCTGCGTTGCCGTGCGCATTCGGGCCATGGTGCAACCTCTCCCGCGAAGCGAAGGAATGCCGCTTTTCGGGGTATATAGTGCCGCACAATGGTCTTGCAGTGCGTAACGAATCGCCATGAGCGTTGCAGCTGAGCGCGGTGATGTCACAGGCCCGGTGGTCGGCGTGGTCATTGCTGGTGGGCGCTCCGTGCGCTTCGGTGGCGAGAAGGCCGTCGCGGAGCTCGCAGGCAGGCCGCTGCTGATGTGGGCCGTGCGTCGCCTGCAGGGCAGCTGCGCAGCCGTGGCCGTGAATGCCCGCCCAGGCACCGAGGCCGAGAGTCTGGCCCGGACCGAGGGTCTGTCAGTGCTTCACGATGCACCGGGCGATGCGGCCGGCCCACTCGCCGGAGTGAAGGCCGGACTCACCTGGTCACGCGAGCGCGGCGCACGTGCCCTCGCGGTCAGTCCCTGCGATGCGCCGTTGTTGCCCGATGATCTCTATACGCGACTGATCGCGGCCGCTGGCAGCGGCGCAGCAATGGCAGAGACCGCCGATGGCCGCCAGCCGCTGTGCGCCCTATGGCCGGTGAGCGCCCTGCCGAGAGTCACGGAAGCTCTCGTGGGCGGTGGGCATCCGCCGACATGGTCGGTACTTGAGAGCATCGGCGCCGTACGCGTGCGCTTCGCATCTAGCGAGGCGTTCGCGAACATCAACACTCGCGAAGATCTGGCGGCGCTGGCCGCACGCTTGTCGCGCGCGCGATAGGTCGCCGCCCCCCACTCCGCCACCGACTACATGCGCAGCTCCGTGATGAGCGATTCAGACAACACCTTGATGCCGGAGGCCTGCATGTCACCTTCCCACTTCTGGAAGTCGGGAGATGCGTTCAGCTTCGCAACCGACTGCGCGAGGATGACCAGGCTCGGGTATTCGACGGTAACGATGACGTGGCCGGCGCTGGTGCCAGCCCATGTCGTCTCGTAGTAACGCACCTTGCCTGCGAATTGAAGCCCTTTCAGGATGCCGTCGATACGCCTCGACATGTCCCTGAACTTTTGCATGTTGGCGCCGACGTCCACCGTGATGACTTCGGTCACGTGCGGAGCGGCCGGTGCCTGATCGGCAGCCGAGATGGCCGTGGCGGCTGCGATCATGACCGACGCTGCGAGGATGGTCTTGGCTTTCATGAATCGTCTCCCCTTGATGCCCGGGCGGGCGTTTTGCTGAGTTTTACGGGGCGCAGTTCTTGTTGAAGCGCCTCTGGGCCGAGGCTTATCCGCGCGGCCGCGCACTTTGTCAAGCCGCGTGCATGCCCGCTCGCTTGCATCATCGGCCGCAGTGTGCTGGCTTGCTCTGCGAGCCGTACCCGTACTCTGCGCGCTGGGATTGCTGTTGTATGCCGCCCGGCGGCGGCTATCCCCTCTGTGGCCCGTCATCGGCACTTTACTCATCTCGATCCTGGGCGCTGCGTGCGCCGGCCTACCAGCGATAGAGACCGGCAATGTATCCCGCAGGAAATTCCTCCGTCCGTGGCGGCAGCTCTACGAAGCCGACCGTGCCGGTCAGAGCCAGGAAATCCCCCGAGCCATTCGGCTGTCGCGGCTCGGCGATGAGCTGAGCATGCTGGTCGTGACGTACGGTGACTGGCAGGAAATAAGCCATGGAAGCCCGACTGAGCTTGAAGGGCGATGCCAACGCTATGGGTTCCGCGGGCGCGGCCGCAGTGCCCATGGCCAGCTGCACCGCTGGCAGCACGTAGCGGATGAGGCAGACGAGCGTCGACACCGGATTGCCGGGCAAACCAAATACCAGCTGACCTCGCGTGCCGACACCGAACCACATCGGCATGCCGGGGCGCTGCGCGACCTGGTAGAACACCTCCTGCACACCCAGGCTCTTCAGGGTCTTTGGGACCAGATCGAATTTCCCCTTCGACACTCCGCCGCTCAGTACGAGCACGTCATGCTCTGCAAGGTGCCGCGTCAGACGCTCGCGCAACATCGTCTCGTCGTCGAGCAGGTGATCGTTCGCGACGCTGTCGAAGCCGTGTGCGGCGAGCGCAGCGAGCACCGCGTACGCATTCGAGCGACGCACCTGATGCGCGGCGATCGGCGCGCCCGGCTCGATGAGCTCATCGCCGGTCGAGACGACCATGAAATTCGGTTGCCGGCTGACGAGCACGCTCGCAAGCCCGGCCGATGCCACCACCGCGATCTCGGCCGCGCCGAGCAGCGCGCCCGTTTTGAGCATCGCAATGCCAGGCTCGCTGTCCGAGCCTCGACGCTGTACGTTGCGATAGGCCTCGCCGAGCGTTCGCTCTCTTAGTGAGACGATCTCGTCCGCGACATCGTATTCCTCCAGAGGAATGACGCAGTCGGTGCCCCAGGGCAGCATCGCTCCCGTCATGACTTCCACGGCGTTGTCGCTGCGCGAGAGCGTGAGCGGAGGCGCTCCCGCTGCCTGCAATGCCTCGATCTTGAAGCGACGCACGCCCTGGCCGAATGCGGCGCTGCTGATCGCGATGCCATCCATGCACACGCGATCGAACGGCGGGTTGTCGCGCTCCGCATAGACATCCTGGCGTAGCGTGCGGCCGATGCATTGGGTGAGCGGTCGCGGCTCGCTCGGCAACGGCATCACGCGCGCTGCGATTGCTTCCTGCGCCATGTGCGGCGTGATGGGCGTATGGACTCCTCGCTCTGTGAGCGATACGGCCGCGTACGCGGCAGTGCTGTTGCGGGCTGCTATATTATAGCCAATGCAAGGCTCGAAGCGATCCGCGGAGCCTCACTGCGACGGCATCGTCGCACTCGTGCTCGCGCCCGAGGCCCGCGCGCGCACACCAATCGCCGGCGCCCCGCAGCTCAGTCACGCATCGGGCGAGATCCTGCGCGAAATCGAGATCAGCGATGAATATGGTGATCACCGCCGCGTGCTCGCGCCGGTCGAGCGACCGCTCGCGGTGCTTCTCGATCAGCAGCCCGTCGCAACACTCTGGACGCTCGGCGCGAGCGCCGAGTGGCTGGTGCTCGGCTATCTGCACAATCAGCAGCTGCTGAGCGAGGTGACGCAGCTCGCATCAATCACGGTCGACTGGGATACCGGCACCGCACTCGTCAAGACGCGCAACGACGCTGAGCGGCACGCAAGCACGGCGGCACCGCAGGGCGCGGCAATATTGACAGGCCTCGGGCGGATCGGCCGGCTCCATGCGCCGCGCATTTCCCGCTCGGCGTTACTGAGGATCCTCGCGAATCTGCCGCGCGAGAATGCCATCTATCGCGCAGCGGGCTCGGTGCACGGCTGTGCTCTTCTCAGCGGCGGAACGCTCTGGATCGGCGTGGAGGATGTCAGTCGCCGCAACGCCATCGACATCGTCAGCGGCTGGATGGCGCTGCATGGGGTTCCGGGCGGCGACAAGGTGCTCTTCACTACCGGCCGCCTGACGAGCGAGATCGTCATCAAAGCCGCGCTCAGCGGTGTCCCCTGCGTCGTATCGCGCAAGGGCGTGACGGCCATGTGCTGTGAGCTCGCGGAGCAGCTCGGTATCACCCTGTTCGGGCACGCTGCACAGGGCCGCTACCTCTGCTATGCCGGCGGCGAGCGTTTCGACCCGAATTCCTGATCACGACTGATCCGTGGTCTTGGCCGATGCCGCGCGACTTATGCCCGCGCGTTCATATCGTTGCGACGATTTCTCCGTGGTAGCTTGCTGCGCTCGTGCAAGGGCACGCAACTCTGGGTGCCGCCCGCTAAGAAGACCATGAACCGAGTGATCTGTTTGTTGCTCGCGGCCACCCTCTCGGCGAGCGCCTACGCGGAGGAAGCGTTGCAGGCGGCATCTCCGGCGCCGACGGGTGCTTCCCCGCCCGTCGTCATCACGGGCACGCGCAGCAACGAAGATAACTATCGCGTGCCGGCGCTCGACTCCGTTGGACCGCTCGGCATCACCCCCATTCTTGATACGCCCTACATGATCGGCATTCTGCCGCAGGATCTGATCGAGAACTCCCAGGCGGTCAACTTCAAGGACGCATCGAAGTATCTGCCGCTGGTTGCTTATCAGGAGCAGCAGGGCCCGGACATCCTGCGGCCGCAGACGCGCGGCATGCAGGGCGGCAACTTTCAAAATTCCAGGCTCGACGGCATGCAGATGTTCGTCACCGTGGCGAATGCCCTGGAGCAGTTCCAGCAGATCGAGGTCGTCAATGGACTGTCTGCCTCACTCTATGGTCCGGCCAATCCTTCCGGCATGTTCAACTTCGTATCCAAGCGGCCGACCGACCACGCCCTGTACGAGCTCAGCGCAACCTATACGAGCGACAGCATCGGCACCGCGAAGATCGATTTCGGCGGTCCGATCGACCCGAACGGCATCTTCGGCTACCGCTTGAACGCCTTGTACGGCAGCGGCGACGGCTTCGTCGATCAAAGTCACCAGCGGCGCGTATTGGGCGACCTCGGCATCGACGTGCATCCGTGGAGTCACGGTGTCCTCGAGTTGAACTACAGCGACTATTCGCTCACCGACACGGGCTTTCCGGGCTGGTTCACCTATGGACAGAAGATCAACCTGCCGCCCGCGCCCGATCCGCAGCGCCCCGGCTACGGACAGCCCTACGCCGGGGTAGCCATGCGCACGCGCATCATGAGCGCGCGCCTGAAGCAGGATTTCTCGCCCAACTGGCATCTCGTCGGTGGGGTCCTGCACCAGGACGCCTCGCGCGACATCAATACTCCGGTCAACAATCTCACCAGCAACACCGGCAACTACACCTCCTCGTTCGCCAACGGCTTCGCGCCGCGCTTCGTCATGACGAGCGATGTGGCATACCTGAACGGCAGCTTCCAGACCTTCGGCATCGGGCACGATCTCACCTTCGGTACGGCGGGCTACGAAGCCCGCTCCTACTCGGTCACCACCCCGGCCACTCCGGCGAGCGTGCTCCTCGGCAAGGCCAACATCGCAACGCCGATGTTCTTTGCGGAGCCGCCCCAGGGTCCTCCCGACGTACTCGTCAACTACAACTCTTCCAACAGCTACCAGCAGGGCGTGAATATCAACGACACCCTGCGCCTCACCGAGCGCTGGCTGCTGCGCGCCGGTATCAGCCAGGACTGGTTCCATACGGACAACTTCAAGGCGATGGGAGCGCAGCTGTCGGAGTATTCGAACCAGGGTGCGAGCCCGACGGGCAGCATCATCTTCAAGCCAGTCCAGAACATGTCGACGTACTTCACCTACGCGAGCAGCCTGCAGGCCGGGGACCTGGCGCCTGGCACCGCGGCCAATGCCGGCCAAAGCCTGCCCCCGTATCGCAGCACCGAGTACGAACTCGGCTACAAGGTGAGCCTGGCGAAGATCGATCTGGCCGCGGCGCTGTTCCGCATTGAGCGCCCCTTTGCCAACATCGACCCGACCACCAAGGTATTCGAGATCAGTGGCGAGCAGGTGAACAGGGGGCTGGAGCTGTCCGCGGTCGGCGAGCTCGTCAGTGGTCTGACAGTGTTCGCCGGGGTCACCTTTCTCGATGCCCGTCTGCAGAACACCCCTCTGCCCTCCACCGATGACAAGCTGTACGTGGGCGCCCCCAAGGTGAAGGGCAATATGCTGTTCGAATATCACGTGCCGGGCATTGAGGGGCTGGTCGCAACCTTCGACTACCAGTTCTCCGGCACGCGGCCCGCCAATGACACGAACACGTTTTTCGCGGCGGGCTATAACCTTTTTGACATCGGTGCGCGCTATACCTCGAGCATCGCCAGGAAGACCGTGACCTGGCGCGTGGCCGTGGACAATGTGACCGATCGGAATTACTGGTCTACCGTCGCGCCGAGCAATCTCACCGGCGCGAACACCGGCAGCCTGATTGCGCACTTTGGATCGCCCCGCATGCTGCTGGGCTCGGTGAGCGTCTATCTGTAGCCGGTGATACATTATTCGGGTGCAGCCCGACAAGACCGCCAAGGCATGCGAGAGCGCGCAGCTCGAGACCGCGGACAAAGCGCCCGCTCTGCTGCATGCGAATCCCAGCTCGTTGCATCTGCACTATGCGCTGGAGCCCGGGGAGCAGCGCGGCGCGGAGCTGCGCAACCCGCTCTTTGAACTGCTGGCTGCGGTCGTCGAGTGCGGCTCGATCCGCCACGCCGCGCAGACGCTCGGGTGCTCCTATCGCTATGTGTGGGGATCTCTCAGGAAGTGGGAGAAGTCGCTTGGCGAGCCGCTGATCAGCTGGTCACAAGGCCGCAAGGCGCGCCCGACGGAGTTTGCCGAGCGGCTGCTGTGGGCGGAGCGCCGGGCGCGCACGCGCATGCAACCGCACATAGAGGCTCTGCGCTCGAGCCTGGCGCGCGTCCTCGCCGACGCCCGTGATGAGCGCTGCCAGCTGCTCAGCGTGCGCGCCAGCCACGACCTTGCGTTGCCGGTGCTGCAGCGGCACCTGGCGGAGACAGTCAACCTGCATCTGGAGATCGGCTTTCGCGGCAGTGTCGAGGCGCTGCGTGCATTGAACGATCGCCAATGCCTGATCGCGGGCTTTCATGTGCCGGCGCTGCGGGGAGCCGCGCCGGTATTCTCGCGCGCCATCAAGCCCCTGCTGACGCCGAGTCAACACAAGCTGATCGCATGCTCGCGGCGCATGCAAGGGCTCATGGTCCGCAAGGAACACGCAACTCGGGTGCGTACCTTTCCCGACGTGCTGCGCCAACGGCTGCGTTTTGCCAACCGGCAACCAGGCTCGGGCACGCGCATGCTCGTGGACCATCTGCTGCAGGAGCACTCGATCCCGCCGGCGAGTCTCGCGGGCGCGCTCGATCACATCGAGCAGACGCACGTGGCGGTTGCCCTGTGTGTGGCGAGTGGGGTCGCGGACGCGGGCATCGGCGTAGAGGCCGCGGCGCTCGAATTCGGCTTGCACTTCGTCCCGCTCGTCGAGGAGAACTATTTTCTGGCCTGCCTGAATCCGAGCATCGATCATCCCGCTGTGCAGCGGCTGCGCGCCGCCCTCGCCGGCGAGCGCTGGCGGCAGATCCTGGGCAACCTGCCCGGCTATCGGCCGCCGCCAGCGGCCGGCGCGCTGCTCGTGATTGAAGAGGCGCTGCCGTGGTGGCCGCGCGCCAAGGCGCGCGCCAGCTAACGCCGCGAGCAGGTCGTCACGCTCGTCCCGGAGACCGCACATGCGCATGAGAAAACTCGGTAACACCGGCCTCGTCGTCTCGGAGATCTGCCTCGGCGCCATGACTTTCGGCAGCGGCGAGGGCATGTGGAGCGCCATCGCCAAGATGGATCAGTCGCAGGCGGATGCCCTCGTCAAGGGAGCCCTCGAGCGCGGCGTCAATTTCTTCGATACCGCGAACGTCTACTCCGCTGGACGCTCGGAGGTGATGCTGGGTCAGGCGTTCCGCAACCTGGGGCTGGCACGCGATCAGTTCGTGCTCGCAACCAAGGTGCTCGGGCGCACCGGACCGGGCGTCAATCAGCTCGGACTCTCGCGCTATCACATCATGCAGGCGCTGGATGCGAGCCTCGAGCGGCTGCAGCTCGATCACGTCGATCTCTATCAGATCCACGGACAGGATCCGCTCACACCGCTCGAGGAGACGCTCGAGACGCTCAACGATTGCGTGCGCGCAGGCAAGGTGCGCTACATCGGCGTCAGCAATCTCGCGGCCTGGCAGATCGCCAAGGCGCTCGGTGTCTCGGAGCGTCGCGGACTTGCGCGCTTCGCGAGCGTGCAGGCTTTCTACTCGCTCGCGGGGCGCGATCTGGAACGCGAGATCGTGCCGCTCGCGACCGCCGAGCACCTGGCCATCCTGCCGTGGAGCCCGCTCGCCGGAGGGCTTTTGAGCGGCAAGTTCTCGCGCGAGGGCAAGGGCCCGGAAGGCGCGCGGCGCACGACCTTCGATTTTCCCCCGGTCGATCGCGAGCGCACCTTCCGCATCATCGACGCCATGCGTCCGATCGCACAGGCGCACGAGGCGAGCGTCGCGCGCGTGGCGCTCGCATGGCTCCTGCAGCAACCTGCAGTCACCTCCGTCATCATCGGCGCGAAGACCGGCGAGCAGCTCGCCGACAACCTGAGCGCAGCCGATCTGAAGCTGACGGCGGACGAGAGGTCGATCCTCAACTCGGTATCGGCGCTACCGCCCGAGTATCCCGGCTGGATGCTGCAACGCATCTCCAGCGACCGGCTGACAATGGTGAGCTGAAGAGCGCTCTGCGAATCAGCACCGCGCGGCGCACCGATGGTTACTACTTCGCGGCAGGGGGTGCGGCCAGCGAATCGGCCAGCTGTAGCCGGGCGCTCGCGAAGTCGTTGCGCACTCGTGGCCCGGTATTGGTGAACTCGAGCACCCGAAACGCCCTGGAGCTGAGCGCGGGCCAGTCGGCCGGCTTTGCGCCCGGCTGCCCGGTGCGCGCAAATTGCACCCAGCGGGATTGAACCTCGTCGACGATGCGCAGTGTATCGGCGCCGGTCTCTTTCTCGACGAGACTCATCTTGTCGAACAGCGCATACACCTCGTCAATGTGCGAAGCACCCGGAACGTGGCCGCGCTGGGAGGGCCTGACATACGAGAAGTAGTACAGATACGTGGGCAGGCCGTGAGCGGCCGCTGCCCGCGCCACACTCCAGGTCGGTGCCGTGATGAGCTGATCGGTCGCCAGCTGGCCTTCGATCGCCGCGGTCTCATGCGTGCCGTAGCCATCGAACACGGCCGTCACCTCGGGCCAGCGCGCGGCATAGCGCTGCGCCATGCCCTGCGCCCGCGCCGGAAAGAAACCTGACTCGTAGCTGTTCGAGCCGATGAGAAGCGGCACGTGCGCCACGCGCCCGGCCGCGAACGCCGCCATCACGTCCTCGGGAACCACGTGACCGTCGATCATCGGGCCGACGCGCCCCGCCGCGCCAACGCTCAGGACCTGCAAAGACGATAGGTTGCGCAGCGCGGTGATATTGGCATCCGCAGCGCCCCACGCCCGGGCCGCCTCCTGTGCCGCGGCCTCCGCCTGCTCGAGCGTCTCGGGCGCGCCGCGAAAGATGCCCGACTCGATCACCGCCTTCTGAAACAATCCGCGCGCGTACGGCGATGCCATCAGATAGCTGACCGATGCACCGCCTGCCGATTGCCCGCAGAGCGTCACGTTGCGCGAATCGCCGCCAAACGCGGCGATGTTCTCCACCATCCACTTGAGCGCTGCGATCTGATCGAGCAGTCCGTAGTTGCCGATCGGACCCTCGGGGCTCTCGCGCGCGAGCGCCGGATGCGCAAAGAAGCCGAACCGCCCGAGACGATAGTTGAGGTTGACGACCACCACGCCACGCCGTGCCAGGTCTGCGCCGTCATAGAGCGGCTGACTGCCCGAGCCGGCGAAGAAGCCGCCCCCGTGCACCCAGACTATGACGGGCAGCAGTGCCGTGCCCGTGCGTGCCGGCGCCCACACGTTCAGGTACAGGCAGTCCTCGCTCGCCGGGCGCTGCTCCGGGCTCGGCGCGCGGCGCACCTGCAGGCAATCGTTGCCGTAGTGATCTGCAACTCGGATGCCGCTCCAATGCGGCAGGCCCTGTGGGGGCCGCCACCGCAACGCGCCGACCGGCGGCACGGCGTACGGTATGCCCAGGTAGGCGACGACGCCGTCGCGCTCGATACCCTGCAGCGAACCTCCGGAGGTGCTCAGCGCCGGGGACGCAGCAGCGGCCGCGATGCGGGCAGCACTTGCAAGCACGAGGACTGCAAACGCTGCGCGCGCTCGAGTCCCGTCCACGTGGCGCGACGGCGCGGGCTGGTGAAGCCTAGATCGCGATGCACACGGACTTGAGCTCCGTGTACAGCTCGAACACGGCGCGACCTGCCTCCCGCCCGAAGCCTGATTGTTTGAAGCCGCCGAAGGGCATCGCCGGATCGACGAAATTGTGGCAGTTGACCCACACCGTGCCGGCACGGATCTTGGGCACGAGCCGATGCACGGCGCTCACGTCCTTCGACCAGACGCTCGCCGCCAGACCATAGGGAGTGTCATTGGCGAGCGCTGCCATCTCATCGAGATCGTCGAAGCGCTGCGCGACCAGCACGGGACCGAAAATCTCCTCACGCACGATCTTCATGTCCGGGCGCACGTTCGCGAGCACCGTGGGCTTGACGAAGTAGCCGGAGCTCGTCGGCGCCTCACCGCCGCTCACGACCTGCGCCCCGTCCTTGCGGCCCGACTCGATGTAGCCGAGGACCCGATCCTGCTGCTCCTTGGAGACGAGCGGACCCATCTCGGTCTTGGGATCCAGACCCGGCCCCAGGCGGATCGACTGCGCCGCTTTGCTGACACCTTCGACGACCTGATCGAACACCTTGCGATGCGCGAACAGGCGCGAGCCGGCCGTGCACACCTGCCCCGAGTTGAAGAAGATCGCGTTGGCAGCACCGCCCACCACCATGTTGACATCGGCATCGGGCAGCACGATCACGGGCGACTTGCCGCCGAGCTCGAGGGAGACACGCTTGAGGGTGTCCGTTGCAACCTTGTTGATGATCTTGCCGACTTCCGTCGAGCCGGTGAAGGCCACCTTGTCGACGCCCGGATGAGCCACCAGCGCCGCCCCCGTCGACTCACCGTAGCCTGTCAGGATGTTGACCACTCCGGGCGGGAAGCCCGCCTCCATGATGAGCTCGCCGAGCCGCAGCGCGGTGAGCGGTGTCTGCTCCGCCGGCTTCAGGATGCAGGTGCAGCCGGCGGCGAGCGCCGGCGCCAGCTTCCAGGAGCACATGGCGAGCGGGAAATTCCACGGCACGATCTGCGCCACCACGCCCACGGGCTCGCGCGCGGTGTAGGTGTGGAACTTGACCCCCGGCGGTCCATGGATGGAGGTATTGAAGGTCGAGCCCTCGATCTTGGTCGCCCAACCGGCCATGTAGCGGAAGTAGTCCCGCGTGCCGGGCACATCGACGATGCTCGCCATGAACTTCGTCTTGCCGTTGTTGACGCTCTCGAGCTCGGCGAGCTCATCGGCATGCTTCTCGATGAGATCGGAGAGCTTCCACAGCAGCGCCTCGCGCTGCGCGGGCAGCATCTCGGCCCACGGGCCCTTCTCGAAAGCCTGGCGCGCAGCGGCCACGGCGCGCTCGACATCGGCCGCATTGCAATCGGGAACAGAGCTGATCTCACGCCCGGTGGCCGGATCCCACACCGGGACGCGCTTCTGCGACTTCGACTCAACCCATTCGCCGCCAATCAGTACTCGGTGCGTACGCTTCAGAAAGCGAGTGACCGCTGCGGAAGGCTCGGGCTGTTGTGCGATGAGGGCGGGAGACGCGTTCACGGTATGACCTCCGGGAGAGAGAATGCGGCCCCGCGCGGCATCATGGCCCGGCCGCGGAGCGTTTGACGATTCGAGTGGCTGGCGCCAAGTCTACCGCGAGTGAGGCGGCAGGGCACTCCGGCGCGGCGCCGCGTGGCGAGCCGCGCTCCCGCAACCGCTCTCGGCAGGAGGAGGTTGCGGTGCATTGTCCGGACGGCTGATACACTTCAGCCTGATGCGCAGGTCTGGCGCGCGGCCCCGCATTGACGCGCCGCGGAGACATAATTCATGAGCTCGAGCTCCACCAAGACGGCATTCCCGTTGCCCTCGCAGGTCCAGTCCTTCGCCGGCGCCGAGGGCTGGCAGGAGATGTACCCGTACTACACCCGCTTCCGCCCCGAGGACGACGCGCGCTTTTGGTTCTACAACTCGATGCATTTCCCCGAGCCGATGCCGGCGTTCGACGTGATCACGGCGGAGGTGCCCTACTCGGGCATGGGTGCCTTCACGACGCGCGTGTTCGCCTTCCCCACTGCGCTCGGCATCGATCATCGCATCGTCAACGGCCGCATCTATATCACCGCTAACACAGTCACGGACCCGAAGGAGATCGAGCGGCGGCTGAAGCTGTTCCAGGAACGGGCCGGCTACTACTACGGGAACTGGAACACCCTGTATGCGCAATGGGAGAAGCGCCTGCAGGGCCTGATCGCCGAGATCGACGGCATCGAGGTGCCGCAGCTCGAGCCCTTCGAGCGCGAGGAAGTGGTGCGCGAGGCGCGCGGCATCGCCCAGAACCACTACGTACGCGCGGCCTTCCACCGCGCGGTGGAGTGCTACTCCAAGATGTGGCACCACCATTTCGAGTTCCTGATGCTCGGCTATGGCGCGTATCTCGTCTTCTTCCAGTTCTGCAAGAAGGTGTTCCCGGAGATCACGGACCAGACCGTGGCGCGCATGGTCGCGGGCATCGAGGTCCTCATGTTTCGCCCCGACGACGAGGTGCGCCGCCTGGCGCGGCTCGCCGTCGAGCTCGGCGTCGATGACGCCTTCGTCGAGCAGGGCGACCCGGGCGCCATGCTCTCCGCCGTCGCCTTGCGCGGCGACGCGGGCAAGCGCTGGCTCGCGGAGCTCGAGAAGTCCCGTGATCCCTGGTTCAACACCTCGACGGGTGATGGCTTCTATCACCACCACCGCAGCTGGAACGACGATCTCTCCGTGCCGTTCTCGGCGCTGCCGCGTTACATCACGCTGCTCAAGCAAGGCCAGAAGCTGGAGCGGCCCACCGAGCAGCTCAAGGCCGAGCGCACCCGCATCATTGCCGAGTATCGCGCGCTCTTGCCGAGCGAGTCCGAGCGTGGCGCGTTCGACCAGATGCTGGGTCTGTGCCACCTGGTATTTCCCTACGTGGAGAATCACAAGTTCTACTGCGAGCACTGGTTCACCACGCGCTTCTTCAACAAGATCCGTGAGTTCGGCGCGCTGCTGACCCAGCAAGGAGTGCTGCAGCAGCCGGATGATGTGTTTCACCTGCATCACACGGAGGTCGATCTCGCGCTCGTCGATGTCATGCTCGCGTGGGCGGCGGGCTCGGCTCCCGTCGGTGCCTCGCACTGGCGACCGCTCATCGAGCGGCGCAAGACGATCCTCGAGAAACTGAAGGATTGGCAGGCGCCGCCGGCGCTCGGACCCATGCCTGAGAGCATCGAGGACCCTGCGGTGCAGATGCTCTGGGGGATTACCTCGGAGACCCTGCAATCCTGGTCGCGCGCCCCGGCGGCCGGTGAGGAGCGGCAGCTCCGCGGCTTCGCAGCCTCTCCGGGAGTGGTCGAGGGTGTCGCGCGCGTGCTGAAGACCGTGAATGAGATCGGGCAGATGCGTGAGGGCGAGATCCTGGTGTGCCCCGTCACCGCGCCCAGCTGGGCGCCGGTCTTCAACAAGATCAAAGCGGCGGTATCGGACATCGGCGGGACGATGTCGCACGCTGCGATCGTCGCACGCGAGTACGGCATGCCGGCGGTGGTCGGCACCGGCCAGGCCACGAAGCGCATCCGCACCGGTCAGCGCGTGCGCGTCGACGGTGATCGCGGCATCGTGACCATTCTCGAGTGATCGCGAGTCGATGACCCGTCCGCAGCCCCCGCTCGTCAGCTGGTTCAGCGACATCGAGCTCGCGCATCGCGCGCTCGTGGGCGGCAAGGGAGCGAGTCTGGGAGAGCTCACGCGCGCGGGCTTCAGCACACCGCCCGGCTTCGTCGTCACCACGCGGGCCTTCGAGGATTTTCTGGCGGCGAGCTCTGCGACCGGGACGATTCGCGCGCGCATCGCGTTGGCGAGTGCCGATGATCTTCAGGCCCTGGGTCGGCTGAGCCAGGATATCCGGCGAGGCATCGAGCAGGCTGCGCTGCCGGCGGCGTTGGTCGCCGAGGTGCGCGTTGCCTGGGAACAGCTCTGCAGCGGTGACAGCGCGCTTCCCGTCGCAGTGCGTTCAAGCGCCACCGGTGAGGACAGTGCCGACGCCAGCTTCGCCGGGCTGCAGGAAACCCATCTGTGGGTCCAGGGCTGGCCCGCGGTCGAGCGGGCGCTGCGTGCCTGCTGGGCAAGTCTCTACAGCGTCGAGGCCGTGAGCTACCGCCGCCATCGGCTGCTGCCCGAAGAGCACATGGCGATGGGTGTGGTGATCCAGCGCATGGTGAGCGCACGCGCCGCCGGCGTGATGTTCACACGCAGCCCCACGAGCGGCGACCGTTCCGTGATCGCCATCGAGGGCAGCTGGGGGCTCGGCTCGTGCATCGTCAGTGGCGAGGTGACGCCGGACAAGTTCGTCGTAAGCAAGGTGACGGGCGAGATCCTGCACCGTACCGTGTCGTGCAAGAACGTGCGTCACGTGCCCGACCCGGATCGCAGCGGCGTGCGCAGCGAGCCCGTGCCCGAGGAGGCACAGCGCATCGCCTGCTTGAGTGATGGGGAACTGCGTGAGCTCGTGCGCATCGCCAAGCAGCTCGAGCACCACTACGGCAGTGCCCAGGACATCGAGTGGGCCGTGGCGGACGAGGCGGCGGCGGGAGCCATCTACCTCCTGCAAAGTCGTCCAGAGACCATCTGGGCGCGTCGTGAGCGCAAGCCTGCGGCCGCCCCGAGCACCAACGCCTTCGATCACGTGATCGCGGCTTTGGGCGGACGCAAGGACTGAGCGGTCGCAGTTCCCGACCGATCTCCGTGAACCTCACCAACGAAGACGTGCAACAGATCCTCGAGCTGCTCGAGGCATCGTCCTTCAACGAGCTCAAGCTCACGACGGACCGCTTCAAGCTCACGTTGCGACGCAGCGGGGCCGGAGAATGGACACAGGACCGGCAGACACTCTCGACACCGCGCGTGGCGCCGGCTACGCGTGGAGCGGCCTCCGCCGCACCCGCGCCCGCCGCCCCTCGGGCTGCGGCCATTCAGGACCCCCTCGGCGAGGCGGCGCCACTCGAGCTCGATCACGCCCGGGCCTCACGGGCCCAATGGGGCGTGCCGATAGAGATCCACCCGCCGCTCATGGGCACCTTCTACCGCGCCCCTCAGCCGGGCGCCCCGCCCTTCGTCGAGGTCGGAGCGCAGGTGAATGAGGACACGGTCATCGGCATCGTCGAGACGATGAAGCTCATGAATTCCGTCTACGCGGGCACGCGTGGCGAGGTCATCGAGATCTGCGCCGCCAACGGCCAGCTGGTCGAGCAGCACGATGTGCTGATGCGGCTCAAGCCCGGATGATCCTGCGCCGCCTGCTGATCGCGAACCGCGGCGAGATCGCGGTGCGCATTCTGCGCACGGCGCAGAGCCTGGGCATCGAGTGCGTGCTCGCCGCCTCGGAGGCCGACCTGGCCTCCGTGCCGGCGCGGCTTGCCGATCGCACGGTGTGCATCGGTCCGGGGCCTTCCCACGCCAGCTATCTGAACGGCGCGGCGCTCATCGCCGCGGCGCTCGCCAATCACGTGCAGGCGGTACATCCCGGCTACGGCTTTCTGTCCGAGAACGCCTCGTTTGCACGCCAATGCCGCGAGGCCGGACTTACGTTCATCGGACCGACGGAGGAGCAACTCGGAGCGGTCGGCGACAAGCTGAAGGCACGGGCGCACGCGCTCGCGGCCGGCTTGCCGGTCGTTCCCGGTGGCGCCGTGAGCTCGGCCGCCGATGCGCTTGCACTCGCCGAGCGAATCGGCTGGCCGGTGCTCATCAAGGCGGTGGGCGGCGGCGGCGGACGGGGCATGAAGCCGGTGCACGAGCCGGCGCAAATGGCGCACGCAGCGGAGCTCGCGATGGCCGAGGCGGCCGGCGCCTTCGGCGACCCGCGCATCTATTTGGAGCGCTTCGTTGCGGCGGGCCGCCATGTCGAGGTACAGCTGCTGGGCGACGGCGCGCATGTGGTGCATCTCGGTGAGCGCGACTGCTCGGTGCAACGCCGCTATCAAAAGCTGATAGAGGAGGCGCCCGCGCCCGCCCTGCCCGACGAGTTGCGCCGGGCGATGTACGCGGCCGCGGTGGCCTTTGGAACACATCTGCGCTATCGCGGCGCAGGCACTGTGGAGTTCCTGGTGGATACGGTGCGCCGCGAGTTCTACTTTCTCGAGATGAACGCCCGCATTCAGGTCGAGCATCCCGTCACCGAGGCGTTGACTGGACTGGATATGGTTGCGGAGCAGATCGCTATTGCAGAGGGCCGGCCACTGCGCGTTGCGCAGTCCGCCGTAGTCATGTCGGGTCACGCGCTCGAGTGCCGCGTCAACGCCGAGGATGTCTCGCGGGATTTTCGCCCCTCACCCGGGACGGTGCGCGCCGCGGTATTTCCGGCAGGCAGGGACGTACGCGTCGACACGCACATCGAAGCCGGCACGACCGTGCCGCCCTTCTACGACTCGCTGCTCGCCAAGGTCATCGTGCATGGCCCGGACCGGGCGAGTGCGCTGGCACGCATGCGTGCGGCGCTCGCGAGCTGCCGGATCGAAGGGGTGGAGAGCAACCTCGCCTTGCACCGCGCGCTGCTGCAAGAGCCGCAGTTCGTGCAGGGTGGCGTCGATACGTCGTATCTCACACGGCAGCTGCCGCTCAGATGAAACAGCGTGCACCAGACAGGAGGTATTGATTGGCAGCAGCAGTGCTGACACGACTCCGCGAGGCGCGCGCCTTCGTGTTCGACATGGACGGCACGCTCGTGCTCGGCGATCGGCGCAACAAGGGGCTCACCGCGTTGCCGGGCGCGGTTGAGCTGCTCGAGCATCTCGGCCAGCGTGGGGTGCCCTTCCGGTTGCTCACCAACGGCACGGCGCACACCCCGCAGGAATACGTAAGCACGCTGCGTGAGCTGGGCTTCCCGCTGGCAGAGGACTCGGTGCTCACGCCCAGCAGCGTCGCGGCCGACTACTTTCTGCGGCGCAAGCTGCAGAGGGTCCTGGTGCTCGGCACGCGTGGCGTCTCACAGCCACTTGCCGATGCGGGCATCACGCTCGTGACACCCTCTCCGCAAGCGCAGGCGGATGCGGTCTACGTCGGCTGGCATCGCGGCTTCAACATGGACGACCTCGATGCCGCCTGCAATGCCGTATGGCACGGCGCCAAGCTGTTCGCAGCCTCGCTGTCACCGTTCTTCGCGACCGCCGACGGTAAGGCGCTGGGCACCTCCCGTGCCATCTCCGCCGCAATCACCAGCATCACCGGCGCGCGCGCCACTGCACTCGGCAAGCCCTCGCTCGAGGCTTTACGCAATGCCGCGCGGCACCTTGGCGTGAGCACGCAGCAGCTGGCGGTCGTCGGCGACGATCCGGGATTGGAAGTTCCCATGGCGCATCGCGGAGGTGCCCTGGCGGTCGCGGTGAACACGGGGCTCGGCGGCGCGGATGCCTTTGCCCATCTGCCGCCCGACCAACGGCCGCATTTGACGGTGCATGGCGCCGCGGAGCTGCTCGAGCTGTATCGCGGGAAATAGCGCGCAGCGGGAGCGCGCCTCTACAGCGTCACGTCCACCGCGCAGACCGCTGCGCCGACGGCGGCATTCGCCCCTGCGGGCACGAAGATCTCTATGAGCTTGCCGTCACTCGTCGCGGTCACTTCCTGCGTAACCTTCTCGGTCTCGATCTCATAGAGCGCCTCGCCGGCCTTGAACGACTCGCCCGGGCTCTTGTGCCATTTGGCGATCGTGGCTTCCTGCATGTTCATGCCCACGCGGGCGAGCTTCAGATTGATGCGCACGCTGGATGTTCCGCGGCATCAGGCCCGCGCAAGCTCGGTCGCGACGCGCACGATGCGCTCGGCGTCCGGAATCATGCGCTTCTCGGCATTCGGGGCGTACGGCATGCACACGTTCGGCACGGTCACGCGCTTGATCGGCGCCTTGAGATGACCGAACGCACGATCGGCGAGCAGCGCCGCGATGTGTGCCGCGGCGCTGCAGCGGTCGCGGGCCTCATCGACCAGGATCACGCGACCGGTCCTCTGCGCCGCGGCGATGAGAGCCTCCTCATCGAGCGGCACGAGCGTGCGCGGGTCGACGACGTGCGCTTCGATGCCCGCCTTCTCGAGCTTGCCGGCCGCTTCCAGTGCCGGCTTGAGCATCGAGCCGATGGCGATCACGGTCACGTCCTTGCCCTCGCGCACCGTGGCGGCCTTGCCAAATGGCACCGTGTAGTCGCCCTCGGGCACCTCGCCCATCTCGCCACCGCGGCCGATGGCCTCCATGAAGAACGTCGGATTGCTGCCGCGTATCGCAGTCTTCAGCAGCCCCTTGGCATCGGCCGGTGTCGCGGGCAGCACGACGTTGACGCCGCCGAGATTCATGAGAACGGGGTAGCCGCTGTCAGAGTGCTGCGCGGCGTTGGATCCGCCGCCGCCGTAGGCCGCGATGATGGTGATCGGCATCGTCGCCTGGCCCCCCGTCATGAGTCGCAGCTTCGCCATCTGATTCGCGATGGCATCGAAGCCGGTGTAGATGAAGTTCGAGAACATCATATGCAGCACTGGGCGGTAGCCCGCCGCGGCTGCACCCACCGCCATGCCGGTCAAGGTCGCCTCGCAGATCGGTGTGTTGCGGATGCGATCGCGACCAAAGCTATCGAGCAATCCCCTCGTGTCGCCCATGATGGCGAGCTCCACGTCCTCGCCGTACACGATCACCTTGGGGTCGCGGCTCATCTCCTCGACGAGGGCCTCGTTGATCGCGTGAATGACTCTCTTGCGCGCCATGGATGTGCCTTCCGCTTAAGTGTTTACGAGCGACAGCGTTTTCGAGCTACGAGTCAGGGCTTCTGACCGACGAACATGAGATCGAAGGCGAGCTCCGCATCGGCGGCCTCGCTCTCCTGTGCGAATTTCACGGCATCCTCCACGGTGCGTGCGATGCGCGTGCCGATGCCCTGCAGATCCTCCGCGCGCACTTTGCTCTCGAGCAGCCGCTGCTGCAGGCGATCGATCGGGTCGCGCGTGCGCCACTCCTCGATCTCCTGCTTCTCGCGGTACTTGCCGCCGGCGAGGAACAGATCCTCGGCTTCCAGGTGTCCTTGAATGCGATAGGTCTTCGCCTCGATGAACGAGGGACCCTCGCCACGGCGCGCGCGCTCGACCGCCTCCCCAGCGGCTTGCCACACCGCCGCCACGTCGTTGCCATCGACCACGCTTGCCGGAATCTTGAAGGCGCGCGCCCGATCGGCGATCTCGCCCGAGGTGACGGTCGCGGAAGGTGTGAACTCGCAGAACTGATTGTGCTCGCACACCAGTACCAGCGGCAGCTTCCACAGGCTGCTCACGTTCAAACATTCCATGAAGACGCCCTGATTCGCGGCCCCATCACCGAAGAAGGCGACCGCGATCCGCCCTTCGCGGCTGAGCTTCGAGGCGAATGCCGCGCCGGTCGCAATCGCGAAGCCGCCGCCGACGATCCCGTTCGCGCCGAGGATTCCCTTGGAGAAATCCGCCACGTGCATCGAGCCGCCCATGCCTTTGCAGATGCCGGTGCGCTTACCCCAGATCTCCGCCATCATCGCCTTCGGATCGCCGCCCTTGGCGAGAAAGTGCCCATGGCCGCGATGCGTGCTGGTGATCCAGTCGCTGTCCTTGAGGCGCGCGCAGACGCCGGTCGCGATCGCTTCTTGCCCGATGTACAGGTGCACCGCGCCGGGCAGATTGCCTGCGGCGGCATCCGCGCGCAGCCGCTCCTCCATGCGCCGGATGAGCAGCATGCGCTCATACAGTGCGAGCAGCTGCTGCGTGGTGGGACTGGAAGTGGGGGTGTCGACAGCCGTTGCCATGATATCTCCTCGAGCCTTCGCTAGCGGCGGAACTGCGCGCTCGTCGTGTCGAATGCGCGGCGGGTGACTTCCTCGATCGGCCGGCGCCGGAGCGCGCCATTCAGCACTTCGATGCCCCAGGGTCCGGCCCAACCGGCCGTGCGCAGTTGCGCAACGAAGCCCTTGACATCGAACTCGCCCTCGCCGCAAAGCTGGCGATGCTGTGTGGTCTCGACATGCAGGTCGGGCATCGAGTTCTGCTTCGACAAGCCGTCGTTGAGCTCGACGCCCACCACGTAGCGCAGCGGAAAGCGCGCGATGTCCTGATACGGGATGCCGATCTTCACGATGTGCCAGAGATCGAAGAAGATGCCGCCGTTTGCCTGGCCGGCGCCCTCGACTAGGGCGCGCGCCGATTCCAGCGAGTCGATCACGCAGAAGGGCATCAGCTCGAAGCCGACCTTGGTGCCGTGCTGGGCCGCCTCGACGCACAGCGTTGCGAAACAGTCGATGAGGCGCGGCATGGGACAGGGCTGGCGGATGAAATCGCCGACCTTCACCGAGCGGGCGCGCAGCGTTGCGGCGGCCTCGAACAGCTTGCGCTTGCGCACGTCGGACTGCTTCTTCGCCTCACCATCGAGAAACCAGTCGGTGAGGAACTCGAGCTCCACGTGCCGGATGCCGTTGTCGTCCAGGATCTGGCGCATCTCCTTCAGGCTGTGCTTCTCGAGCGTGTGATCGAGATCTGCATGCCAGATGCCCATGCCTTTGAAGCCCGCGCGCGCCGCGCTCTGCACCCGCTCGCGAAAGCTCACGGCGCTGTACTCATGATCGGTGTGTGGCTCGGCGCCGACCGCCAGGGTCCAGTAGGAGGCGAGAAGATCGACTTCAGCGTTCATGCTTGCTTCCTCGGGCGCGTCAATGCCCGTACGGTCTTTCAGTTCGTGACCGGAATCGTGAGCGCCACATGATCCGTGTTGCCCACGACTTTGGTGATGTGGCCTTTGCCCGTCGTGTCATCCATCAGCAGTATCGTGCCCGGACCGAAGCGGCGCACCTCGCCGTCGCCCACCGTAACCTCGGCGGTGCCCTGCACCGGGATCAGGTACATGCGGCGCGGTGCACGATGCCAATCCTCGGTCGCGCCGCGCTTCAGAGACAGGAAGGTCGCGCCCTGCGCGTGCGCCAGCTCGTACGAGGCGAGCGCCTGCTCGACCCCGCCCGACATCGTCGCCTTGAAGGTGAGCTGCTCGTCGCGAAAGTGCGTGACGCCTTGCGCATCGGTGTAGAGATGCACGAAAGGTAGGCTGCGAGTTGCGCTGTTCACGGCGTGGCCCTCGTCGGCACGCGGCACACCGGCGAGCACGGCAAGCGCGCACGCCGCGGCCGCGGCCCGAATGAAGTGATGACTCTGCTCGCGCACTGTGCTCGATCTCCCCTGCTGTCGTTGCCCGCGTATTGGTGTTTGCTGGCCGCGCTCGCGCTCGGCGGTTGCCCAGCACTCAAAATGCGATGTGCTCCATGTAGCCGCCGTCGACGTGCAGATTCTGCCCCACGGTGAAGCCCGACTTCGGGCTGGCGAGGAATGCGACGGCAGTCGCGATATCCTCGGGCTTGCCCAGGCGGCCGATCACGCAATGATTGAGCGCATCCTCATACGCGGCCGGCGCACGCTGCTTGATGTGATCCCAGGCGCCGTTCTCGAAGTAGATCGGACCTGGCGAAACCATGTTCACTCGGATGCCCTCCTTGGCGACCTCCTTGCTGAGCTGCGCCCCGTAGGCGATGAGTGCGGCCTTGCAGGAGCCATAGGCGAGGATGCCCGGTGCGCGCAGCGCCTTCGACATGACGCCCGAGATGCTCGCGATCAGCACGATCGCCCCCGAGCTCGAGCGCTTGAGGTACGGCAGTGCAGCCTCGCAGCCGCGCACCGCCGCCATGATGTCGGTTTGAAAGCCGAGCTCCCAGCCGGTCTCGCCGGGGTGCGTGGGCGTGCCGGTGGTGTTGGAAACGAAGATGTCGAGGCCGCCGAGCCGCTCGGCGGCGCTCTTGATCCAGCCGACGTATGCATCGCGCTGTGTCACATCGATCGCATCGCCGATCGCCTTGACTCCCTGACTCGCGAGCTCACGCACGGTGCGCTCGACATTCGCGGCGGTGCGCGCGCAGATGGCGACGCTCACTCCTTCGCCCGCGAGCTGACGCGCGATCGCGAGCCCGATGCCGTGCGTGGCTCCGGTGACGATTGCCTTGCGGCCCTTGAGCTCGAGATCCATGGTGCATCCCTCCCCTTCAGAACGGATAGTGCCGCGGGGCGATCTGCACCGTGATCCAGCGCAGCTCGGTGAACTGATCGATGCCGGCCTTGCCGCCGAAGCGACCGTAGCCCGAAGCCTTCACGCCGCCGAAAGGCATCTGCGCCTCATCCTGCACGGTCGGCGAGTTGATGTGGCAGATGCCGGTGTCGATGCGCTTCGCGAGCTCGATGCCGCGCGCGATGTCCCGCGTGAAGATGGCGGCTGACAGACCGTACTCGGTGTCGTTGGCGAGCGCGACCGCCTCGTCCGCGGACTTCACCCGCGTGATGGACACCTGCGGGCCGAACGACTCCTCGCGGAACAGGGTCATCTGCGGCGTGACTTTGTCCACGACGATGCCCTTCATGATCGTACCGCTTGCCTTCTCGCCGCCCGTCAGCACCTTCGCCCCCTGCGCGACCGCATCAGCCACGAGCTTCTCCACGCGATCCACCGTGGCACGTGCCACGACCGAGCCGATCACGAACTCGCCCTCGCGCGGATCACCCACGGGCAGCGCCGCCACGCGCTTGGCGAGCTTCGCGGCGAATGCATCGGCGACCTTCTCATCGACGATCACGCGCTCGGTCGACATGCAGATCTGGCCAGCATTGGCATAGGCACCGAACACCGTGGCGCTGACGGCGGCATCGAGGTCAGCATCGTCGAGCACGACCAAGGGAGCCTTGCCGCCGAGCTCGAGCAGCACCGGCTTGAGATACTTCGCCGCCGTCTGCGCGACGATCTTGCCTACGCGGCTCGAGCCGGTGAAGTTCACGCGACGCACCGCCGGATGCGCAATGAGCGCCTCGGAGACCGCGCCGGCATCCTTGGCATCATGGGTGATCACGTTCACGATGCCATCGCCGAGGCCCGCCTCCTTGAGTACCGTGCCGATCAGGCGATGCGTGGCGGGACAGACCTCGGACGCCTTGAGCACGACCGTGTTGCCACAAGCAAGCGGCATCGCGACCGAGCGCACGCCGAGAATGACGGGCGCATTCCACGGGGCAATGCCGAGCACCACGCCGACCGGCTGCCGGAAGGCCATTGCAAGCACGCCGCTCACATCCGAAGGCACGACCTCTCCGGTGACCTGGGTGGTCATTGCCGCCGCCTCGCGCAGCAGAATCGCGCCGAAGTGCACGTTGAAATGTCCCCAGCCCATGGTGCAGCCGGTTTCCGCCAGCATCAGCGTTGCGAACTGCTGCGAGTGCGCCTCGAGCAGGTCGGCGGCCTTGTTGAGCTTTGCCCGCCGCTCGCCGGGACCCGTGGCCGACCACTTGGGAAAGGCGCGGGCCGCGGCATCCGCGGCCGCCTTGGCATCCTCGGGCGTCGCAGCTGCCGCGCGCGTCGCGACCTCGCCGGAGATGGGATTCTGGCGGTTGAAGGTGGCTGAATTCTTGGCCGACACGTCGCGGTCGCCGATCAGCAGTTGCACTTCTTCCATTGCGGTCTCCGGGACTTCGAGGCGGCGAGGCCGGTCGGCGAGCGCAGCCTGAAGCTGACAGATGTGTTAAATGAGGGTCTCGGACGGCTCGGGCCGGAAAGCTTATGGAGCCCGCTTCCTCGGCGTCAAGCCGCATGCCGAGCATCCGCGCGGTCCGCGCTACGCCTCAGGACATCGAGTAGTCCTGCTGTGTCCGGGCATAGTCGATGAAGAAATCGAGCGCGTGCGGGTTGACGACGGCGTCGCGATTGGCCGCCTTCGCCGGCGGCATGCCGGCCAGGATGCGCCGCACGGGCACTTCCATCTTCTTCCCCGTGAGCGTGTACGGGATGTCGGGCACCTGGTAGATCTTGTCTGGGACGTGGCGCGGTGAGTATTCCTGGCGCAGCTTGCTGCGCACCCTGTCCATGAGCGCGGCATCGAGCTTGACGCCATCCTTGAGCTTCACGAACAGTGGCATGAAGAACTTACCGCCCGGCAGATCGAGATTGACGATCAGGGAGTCGTCCACCTCCCCGAGCAAAGCCAGCGAGCGATAGATCTCCGCGGTTCCGATGCGCACGCCGTGGCGATTGAGAGTCGCATCCGAGCGGCCGAGCACGAAGCAGCCACCGCGCTGGTTGATGCGGAAGAAATCACCCTGCCGCCACAGCCCCGGAAAGTCCGCAAGATACGAGTCACGGTAGCGCTCGTAGTTGCTGTCATTCCACAGGAACACAGGCATCGAGGGCATCGGCTCGGTGATGACCATCTCGCCCACCTCATCGATGACGCTTTCGCCGCGCTCGTTGAAGGCGTAGACGGCCGCGCCGAGCATGCGCGCCTGCATCTCCCCGGCGTGCACCGGCAGGATCGGCACACCGCCGACGAAAGCCGAGCAGATGTCCGTGCCGCCGCTGCCGTTCTGCACCCACAGATCGGTCTTCACATTCTCGTAGAACCAGGCCATCACCTCGGGCGTCACCGGCGAGCCCGCGAGCATCACACCGCGGAGCTTGTCGAGCTTGAATTTCCTACGCGGCACGACATTCGCCTTCTCGAGCAGCGAGACGTAGCCTGGATTGGCGCCGATGAGCGCCGCGCCCGACTCGTCGTACATGCGCCAGAGCGAGTCCGGCTCAGGGTGCATCAGGCTGCCGTCGTAGAGCACCGGACAGACATCCGCCACCAGGCAGCTCACCAGGAAGTTCCACATCATCCAACCGGTGGTCGTATAGAAGAACAATCGCTCGCCCGGATGCATGTCCATCTGGAACGCGAGCGCCTTGAGCTGCTCGATGAGGATGCCGCCGTGACTGTGCACGATCGCTTTCGGCAGTCCGGTGGTTCCCGACGAGAACAGGATCCACAGCGGATGCTCGAACGGCAGTTGCTCGAAGCGAAAGTCGCGCGCCGCAACCGGGGGTTGATTGAGCAGATCGTGCCAGAACAACGTGTGCTTCGAGAGCGGCTCACGCTCCCCGGGATGCAGATAGGGCAGGCAGACGACATGCTCGAGCGAGTCGAGCTCACCGATGATCCGCGCCAGCTCCTGCCGGCGATCGAAGGGCTTGCCCGCATACTGATAACCATCGACGCAGAACAGCATGCGCGGTGCGAGCTGTGAGAAACGATCCAGGACTCCGCGCGTGCCGAACTCCGGTCCACAGCTGGTCCAGATGGCCCCGATGCTGGTGGTCGCGTACATGGCGATGAGTGTCTCGGGGATGTTCGGCATGTACGCGGCGATGCGATCGCCCGGCCGGATTCCGAGCTTGCGCAACTGCGTCGCGAGCACGCGCACGGCGGCGCCGAGCTCCTGCCAGGACAGCCGCGTGAGGGGCTTGCGCTCGGAAAGAAAATAGACCGCATCCGCACCGGGACGCTCATGGCGCAGCGCGTGCTCGGCATAGTTGAGCCGGGCACCCGGGAACCACTCCGCGCCGGGCATCGTGCGCCGGCCGAGGACGCGCTCGTACGGCGCAGATGCACGCACACCGCAGAACTCCCAGATGGAAGCCCAGAAGCCATCGAGGTCATCGATCGACCAGCGCCACAGCTGCTCGTAGCTCGTGAACTTCAGATTGCGCGTGCGCTCGAGCCAGCGCACGTACGCCACGAGGTTCGTGCGCTCCACCCATTGCGAGCTCGGCGTCCACAGCAGATCACCGTCTTGGATCATTGACGACCTTTGTTGGTTGAGGTGCCCGTGAGATCGGCCACTGCGGGGTGACCGTGCGGCTCGAGCGCGGCTGACATGGGTGGAGCGTTCGCGCGCACAGCGCGCAGCGGCGGCCGCACGAGCAGCAACGCCACGGCGGCTAGAAAGCACCACGCGGCCAGTGAATAGAAGGTCGGCGCGTAGCTACCGAGCCGGTCGTAGACCATGCCCCCGAGCTGTGAGGCGATGAAGCTCACGATCGTGTTCATGGCGGCCGCCACGCCTGCCGCGGCGGCGAACACCTGTGCCCCGTAATAGTTGCTGAGCACCGCCATCAGGCACACGAGGCCGCCGCCGAAGCCGAAGCCGATGCAGATCGCGAACGCGTAGAGACTCGTGCGGCTGCGGGCATCGATGAGCACCAGCAGCCCGATGCCGAAGACAACCATGGTGAACGCCCAGATGTAGCGCGGATCGACGCGATCGCCGAGCGTCCCGAGCGCGACCTTGCCGAGCAGAGTCGAGCCGGTGGCCACACCAAGAGCCGCCGCCGCGGCCGCAGCGCTGTGCCCGAGATCCGCAAGGTGCAGCAAGCCCTGTGACAGGAACAACGTATAGCCGGCGCTGCCGCCGCACAGGGCGAGCACCATCACCCAGAACTTGAACGAGCGGAGCACCTCGGGAAGGCTCCAGAGCTCGCGGGTGATGAAGGCGGGCAGCGCGCCTGCCACGCTGGCGCCCGCGTTCCCGGCCGCACGGATGCCATCGGGCACCTGACCCAGATCCTCGGGCCGGTCGCGAATGAACACCGCGGCGATGAGCGCGGCGACCAACGCGAGTGCGGCGAACAGCCACCAGCCCACGCGCCAGTTGCCGCCGAGGGAGCTGATCAGCCGCTCGAGCAACCGGCCGGCCACGAAGCCGCCGACTCCGCCGGCCGAATAGACGATCGACAGCGCAAGTGCGCGCCGCCGCACGAACCAGTGGACGACGCCCGGCTGCACGCCCAGAGGCCCTCCGGCAGCGACACCGAAGCCGACCACCACACCGAAGGCCAGCGCCGCACCGAGCGCACTGTGCACCACGGTGGCCATGGCGAGCGCCCCGCAGGCGATCAGCACGCTCCCCAGGGTCACTGTGCGCCGCACGCCGATCGAGCGCACCAGCAGGGCGACCAGAATGCTCGGGACGGCCGACATCACCGTGTAGAGGTTGTAGGGCAAGCCCGCCAGCGAGCGGCTCAGATGCAGATCGATGGCCATGTGGCGGTTCATGACGGGGGAACCGTAGGCGGCAAAGGCAAGATTGATGAACACGATCACCCAGAACGCGCTCACCAGCCGCCAACCGTAGAAATCGCCTCGACCCATGCCGCCCCTCTGCCGACGCAACGAGCCGGGTCACGGCGCTTGCTCACCGAGCACCCGGTCTGCAACGGCCCGCCCGGTAAGGGAAATTATTGCACGAAAGCTATGCGACAGCCGCTCGGCACGGCGCTGCACTCCCCTCCGTTGGATGGCACGCAGCAGCGCCCGAGCTTCACGGCGCGGCGAGCCGTGCACACACGGTAAGATGGAGCCCAATGCTGCCCAATCTCCCGCCGGCGACGCGCGGCATCCTCATCGCCAATGTCGTCGTATTCCTGCTGCAGTCCGCTACGCACGGTGCCTTTGATGGGCTGTTCGCGCTGCAGCCTCCCGGACCCTACTTCCATGTCTGGCAGCTCGTCACCTATGCATTCCTGCACGCGAACCTGGGGCACATCTTCTTCAACATGTTCGCGCTCTTCATGTTCGGTGGCGCGCTCGAGCAGTTCTGGGGAAGCCGGCGCTTCCTCGTGTTCTATTTCGCGAGCGTGCTCGCCGCCGGGCTGGTGCAGCTCGTCACGACCTCGCTCGCGGGGATCGAGGAATCCACGATCGGCGCCTCGGGCGGTGTCTTCGGATTGCTGCTCGCCTTCGCCCTGTACTTTCCGCGCCAGCGCCTGATCCTGCTGTTTCTGCCGATTCCGCTGCCGGCTTGGCTGGTCGTGACGGGTTACGCCCTGCTCGAGCTGCTGCTCGGTGTCACCGGCTCGCAGGCTGGCGTTGCGCACTTCGCGCATCTCGGCGGCATGCTCGGCGGTGCGCTGGTGATCCTCTACTGGCGTGCGCAGCGGCACTGGCGCGGGCGCAGCTACTGAGCGCGCCGCGCCGGCACTTGAATTCCGCGCGGCCACCTCTGCACAATCGCGCGCCCGGCGGGGCGGGGAACTTTCTTACAAACTTGCTTCTCTCAGAAGCCACATGATCAAGACCGAACATCTGGGCAAGCGCTACGACACTCTGGTCGCCGTGGATGACGTGAGCTTCGAGGTGCGTCCGGGCGAGGTGCTGGGATTTCTCGGACCGAACGGTGCGGGCAAGACGACCACCATGCGCATGCTCGCCGGGTTCGTGACTCCGAGCTCCGGCCGGGCGAGCATCTGCGGTCACGACGTGGAGCAGGACACGCTCGCCGCCAAGGGATGCCTCGGCTATCTGCCCGAGGGCGCGCCCGGCTACGGCGAGATGACGGTACGCAGCTTCCTCGAGTTCATCGTGCAGCTGCGCCACCTCGGCGCCGCGGCCCGCGCGCGGCTCGACTATGTGATCGGCCGGCTGCAGCTGCAGAGCGTGCTCGAGCAGAGCATCGAGACGCTCTCGAAGGGCTTTCGACGCCGCGTCGGACTTGCGCAGGCGATCGTGCACGACCCACCGGTCCTGATCCTCGATGAGCCCACGGACGGTCTCGATCCGAATCAGAAGCACGAGGTGCGCACGCTCATCAACGAAATGTCGCGCGACAAGATCATCGTCATCTCGACGCACATTCTCGAGGAGGTCGATGCGGTGTGCACGCGAGCGATCATCATCGCGCGCGGCCGCATCGTCGCCGATGCCTCGCCGCAGGGCCTCGCCGCCAAGTCGCGCTATCACAACGCGGTCTCGATGCGGCTGGAGCGGCCCGAGCAGCTCGCGCAGATGCGCAGCGCCGTGGCCGCGCTGCCCGCCGTGGCCGAAGTGGAGGTGAGCGAGCGCGAATCGCGCCTCACCGCACTGCCACGCGCCGGGGCCACCATCCTGCCCGCGGTGAGCGAGCTCGCCGCCCGCCAAGGTCTGTCCCTCAAGGAGCTGCACCTCGAGTCGGGGCGGCTCGATGAGGTCTTCCGCACCATCACGGTCTAAAGAGACGCGACACCATGCGCAACGTGGGCATCATCATGCGCCGCGAGCTCGGGAGCTACTTCGCAACTCCCCTCGCCTACATCTTCATCGTCATCTTCCTGGTGCTCGCGAGCTGGTTCGCGTTCTACCTCGGCGGTCTCTACGAGCGCGGCCAGGCCGATCTCAATCCGTTCTTCAACTTTCATCCCTGGCTGTACCTGTTCCTGATTCCGGCGATCTCGATGCGGCTGTGGGCGGAGGAGCGCAAGAGCGGCAGCATCGAGCTGCTGATGACGCAGCCGATCACGCTGTGGCAGGCCGTGCTCGGGAAGTTCCTCGCCGCCTGGCTGTTCGCCGGTCTGGCGCTCGCGCTGACCTTTCCGCTCTGGATCACCGTCAACTATCTCGGCAGTCCCGACAACGGCGCGATTCTCGCCGGCTACGTCGGCAGCCTGCTGCTCGCGGCGGGCTTTCTCGCGATCGGCTCGTGCATGTCGGCGCTTACCCGCAATCAGGTGGTGGCCTTCATCCTCGGCGTGGTCGCCTGCTTCGTGGTGCTGCTGGCGGGCTTTCCCATGGTGCTGGATGCCTTCCGCGCCTGGCTGCCTCAGGTGATCGTGGATGCGATCGCCTCGCTCTCCTTCCTCACGCACTACGAATCGATCGCCAAGGGCGTCCTCGATGTGCGCGATCTGTTGTATTTCGCGATGCTGATCGGGTATTTCCTCATTGCCACGGCCGTCGTGCTCGACGTACGCAAGGCCGAGTAGCACCGGGACCCTCATGAACAAGCGCTTGACATTGGGAGGCGGAGCGCTGGTCGCGCTCGCGCTGCTCGCCGTCGGACTCACGATTCTCTTTGGGCACGTGCTGCGGGGCTGGCGCATCGACCTCACGCAGAACCACATCTACACCACGGCGCCCGGTACCAATCACATCCTCAAGGGGCTCAAGGAGCCCATCAACCTGTACTTCTTCTACAGCCCGGGCGCGGCTGACCAGTTCCCGCAGATCAAGGCCTATGCGGGTCACGTGCGCGAGCTGCTCGAGGAGCTCGCGGCGCGCTCGAGCGGCAAGCTGCGCCTGCACGTCATCGATCCGCAGCCGTTCTCCGAGGATGAGGATCGGGCATCCGAGCTCGGCGTGCGCGCAGTGCCGGTCGGTGCTGCCGGCACGTCGCTGTATTTCGGCCTCGCGGGCACGAACTCGACCGATGGCCACGCCGCCATTCAGTTCTTCGATCCATCGAAAGAGGAATTTCTCGAGTACGACGTGATGAAGGTCGTCTACCAGCTCGCGAACACCAAGAAGCCGGTAGTCGCCTGGCTGTCGAACCTGCCGATGAGCGGCGGCTTCGATCCCTCCTCCGGCCAGCCGCGCGAGCCGTGGGTGGTGTACGAGCAGGCGCAGCAGCTCTTCGACGTGCGTCCGCTCGATGCCAATATCACGCGCATCGATCCCGATGTGGACGTGCTGGTGCTCGTGCATCCGAAGCAGCTGACGCCCGCGGCCCAATACGCGATCGATCAATATGCGCTGCGCGGCGGCCACATTCTCGCGTTCGTCGATCCGCTCGCGGAGCAGGATACCTCGGGCGCGAACCCCCAGAATCCGATCGCTGCGATGGGTGCCGATCGCTCCTCGCACCTGGAGCCGCTGCTCTCGGCCTGGGGCGTCGCTTTCAACCCGCGTCAGGTAATCGGGGATGCGGACCGTGCGCTCTCGGTCACGATGCGTGAGGGCCAGGCTCCGGCGCGCCACCTGGGAATCCTCGGTCTCGACGAATCGAGCTTCAATCACAAGGACGTGATCACGAGCGGGCTCTCCAACATCAACGTCGCCACTGCCGGCTACCTGCAGCCGAAGAAGGGATCCGGCGTGAGCTTCGAGCCGCTCGTGGAAAGCAGCGATCAGGCCGAGCCCATGCCGGTCGAGCGCTTTGCGATGCTGTTCGATCCCGCCTCGCTGCTCGATGGCTTCAAACCCACCGGCCAGCACTACACCCTCGCGGCGCGGGTCATCGGCAAGGTGAAGAGCGCGTTTCCCTCCGGTCCGCCGAGCGGCGTTCAGCCGCCCGCCGGCAGCGCGCCGCTCAAAGCCTCGATCAAGCCGCTCGATCTGATCGTCGTGGCCGACACCGACCTGCTATCCGACTTTCTTTGGGTGCGCGAGCAGAGTGTCTTTGGCCAGCGCATCGCTCAGCCCTGGGCCAGCAACGGCGACTTCGTGTTCAATGCGCTCGACAACCTCGCCGGCAGCGATGACCTCATCAGCGTGCGCGGCCGCGCGACGTTCTCGCGGCCGTTCACGCGCGTCGAGGCCTTGCGCGCGCGCGCGGACGAGCGCTTCCGCGCCAAGGAGCAGGAGCTCGAGGCTGAGCTGCGACAGACCGAGGACAAGCTGACCGCGCTGCAGGCGCAGCGCAACGACAAGTCGGCTCTGATCCTGAGTCCCGACCAGGAACGCGAACTGCAGCACTTTCAGGCGGACAAGCTGCGCATCCGCAAGGAGCTGCGGCAGGTGCGACTCGGGCTCGATCAGGACATCGATCGGCTGGGCACCACGCTCAAGGTCATCAACATCGTGATCGTGCCCGTGCTGTTCGCCGTGATCGCGCTGCTCATCGCGCTGCGGCGCAGGCGCCGTGTCGCGGCGAGCTCCGCCGACTATGTCGGCACGGCCGGCGGTCCCGGCGGCACGGAACGCGAGCCCGACGCGCGCACAGCCTCATCCAGCAAAGCAAGCACGGTCCGTGACGAGGAGCAGGCGGGCGTATGATCACGCCGCGCCGTCTCACCGTGCTCTTCGCCGTCGCATTGATCATCGCCGGCGCGGCATTCTGGGCAGTCACCTCGCAACATCGCGCCGAGCAGTCAGAGGAAGGCGGCGCGCTGGTGCTTCCGGGCTTGCGCAGCGTCATCAACGATGTGAGCGAGGTGCGCGTGATCAAGGGCGACGGCACGCGCACGACGCTCAAGAAAGGCACCACGGATTGGATCGTCGGCGAGCGAAACTATCTGGCTGATTCGGGCCGCGTGCGCAAGCTCCTGCTCGATGCCTCCGATCTGAAGGTGGTGGAGTCGAAGACGAGCGATCCAGCGAGCTATGGGCAGCTCGGCGTCGAGGATGTGAGCTCGCCCAAGGCCGGCGGCACGCGTCTGGAGATCGTGGCTCCGGCCAAGACCTACACCCTCATCGTGGGCAAGCCTTCGGGCTCGCAATCGAGCTTCGTGCGGGCGGCCGGTGCCGCACAGAGCGTGCTCGCAGCACCGCAAGTGACGCCCGATGCCGATCCACGGCAGTGGCTCGACAAGAGCGTGATGGATATTCAGGAGCAGCGCGTGCAGGAGGTCGCCGTGCAGCCCGCGACCGGTCCCAAGTACACCGTCACGCGCGCCTCTGCACAGCAACCCGATTTCACGGTGCCGAATCTGCCCAAGGGGCGTGAGCTCACCGCCCCGGGTGCGGCGGATCCCGTCGCGAGCGCCCTCGCCTCGCTGACGCTCGATGACGTGCGCAAGCCGGGCGCCGGAACGGACCCGGCGCACGTCACGTTCCGCACCTTCAACGGGCTCGAAGTGGATCTGACCGGTCACAAGGACGGCGACCGGCGCTTCATCGCAGTGAGCGCCAGCGCGACCGCGAAAGATATGCAGAGCGAGGCGCAGCAGCTCAACACGCGGTTCGCCGGCTGGGAGCTCGAGATCCCGAGCTACAAGTACGATTCCATGTTCCGTCCGCTCGATGAGCTGCTGAAGAAGCCCGAGCCGCCTGCGCACGCCGCAACGGCCAAGAAGTCCGGCAAGAGCACGGCCGCCAAGACCGCGACGCAGGGCTCCAAGTAGCGCATCTGGCTGCACGCGGCGCGAGTAGCTATATTAGCCCGCAGCAGCGGCTCGCATCGCAGCCCGCGGGAGCAATCCCATCAGCAAACACGTCGTGGTGCGCGAGATCGCACGCGCGGAGACCGCAGTCATCAGCGCGCTGGGTAGCGCCGGCGTTGCCACCGTGCACGAGGCACAGGGGCGCACGGGACTGCTCGGGTCCCATCTGCGACCGATCTACGCCGGTGCCGCGCTCAGCGGCTCCGCGGTGACCGTGCTCGTGCCTCCCGGGGACAACTGGATGATTCATGTGGCCGTCGAGATGTGCCGCCCCGGCGACGTGCTCGTCGTCGCACCCAGCTCGCCGTGCAGTGACGGGTATTTCGGCGATCTCCTGGCCACTTCGCTCCAGGCGCGCGGTGTACGCGGCTTGATTATCGATGCCGGAGTGCGCGACGTGGCGACGCTCACCGAGATGCGCTTTCCTGTGTGGAGCAAGGCCGTCTGGGCACAAGGCACGGTCAAGGCGAGCCTCGGCTCCGTGAACGTGCCGGTGATCTGTGCCGGGCAGCGCGTCGAGCCTGGCGATGTCATCGTCGCCGATGACGACGGCGTGGTCGCGGTCGGCCGTGCCAGCGCTGCCGCAGTCGCCCAGGCCGCCAAGAAACGCATCGACGCTGAAGAGGTGAAGCGCAAACGGCTCGCGGCCGGAGAGCTTGGCCTCGATCTCTACGAGATGCGCGATAAGCTCAAAGCGCTCGGACTCGAATACCTCTAGCCGGGCTCGACGAGCTTCGCAGGCACTCAGCTGGTCGTGCCGAGCCGGACCACGCCACGCCGGCCGACCTGCGCATAAAGCTTCGCGGCATCGAGCGCGTTCTCCCAGCGCGACACGACGATCGTTGCGATGCTGTTGCCGACCAGATTGACGAACGTGAGCGCCTCGGCCATCAGGCGGTGAATGCCCAGGATGAGCGCGATGCTCGCGACGGGCACGGCGCCCGAGGAGCCGAGCGTCGCAGCGAGCACGACGAAGGCCGCGCCCGCCACCCCGGCGGCCCCCTTGGAGGTGAGCAACAGCACGGCGAGCAGCCCGAGCTGCTGCGCGACGCCGAGGTGCGTGTTCGTCGCCTGTGCCAGAAACACCACGGCGGTCGCCAGATACAGGCACGTGCCATCGAGGTTGAACGAGTAGCCGGTCGGCACCACGAGCCCGACGACTGACTCCTCGCAGCCCAGCGCGCGCAGTTTCTGCATGAGCCGCGGCAGGACCGTCTCGGTGGAGGTGGTGGCGGCGACGATCACGATCTCATCGCGAATGTAGCCGAGCAGACGCCACAGGCTGACCCCCACCGCGTAGGCCACCGCTCCCAGCACCACGAACACGAAGAGCAGCGCGACACCATAGAACTCGAGCAGCAGCTTGCCGAGCGATACGAGCGAGCCTGCGCCGAAGCGCCCGACCGTGAAGGCGATCGAGCCGAGTGCCCCGAGCGGCGCGACCCACATGATGAAGCCGACGATGCGGAAGAACACCTGCGAGAGGCTCGCGGTGAGCTCGAGCAGCGCATGCCCGCGCGTACCCGCGAAGCTCAGCGCTGCCGCGAACAGGATCGAGACGAATAGCACCGGCAGCACGTCCGGGTGCGCGAACGCGCCGACGAATGTGGTGGGAATGATGTCGAGCAGGAAATCGGCCACGCCTTGCGCGTGCGCGCGACCCGTGTACTCGGCGACCGCGCGCGTATCGATCGAGCGGGCGTCGATGTTCATGCCCGCGCCCGGCTGCGTCAGGTTGACCGCGAGCAGCGCGATCACCAGCGCAAGTGTCGTCACCACCTCGAAGTAGACGAGCGCCTTCACCGCGACGCGACCCACGCGCTTCATGTCGTGCATGCTCGCGATGCCATGCACCACGGTGCAGAAAATGACCGGCGCGACGATCATGCGCACGAGCGCGATGAACGCATCCCCGAGCGGCTTCAGCCGCTCGCCGAGCCGCGGCCAGAAGTAGCCGAGCGCGATCCCGATCGCGGTCGCGACCAGCACCTGAAACCACAGCTGGGTGATCAGGCGCTGTCCGCGCCCGGCACTGCCCGCCGGGTGTTGCGCGCGCTCCAAACGCTTCAGCCGAAAGGCGGCGGCAGCGGCAAGCCGAGCTGCACCTGACCGCGCATCGAGGGAAAGAGCGGCTGGGATTGAATGTGCACGCGATACATCTGCACGTCGCGGAAGTAGCGCTGCAGACGCTGGCCGCGCTTGCTCACGGTGGCACCGGCCGCACGAAACAGCATCTCGACCGCCTCGCACGCGGCGCGGCAGGCCTCGCGCGAGACGCTCCAGACGCGCAGCGTGTCGGCAGCGCTGATCGGGCGGCCCGTGCGCGCCCAGCGCTCGCACTGCTGCTCGTAGATCTCGGTCGCCGCGAAAGTGAGCGCTTCCGCGGCATCGGTGCGGCTCAGCGCCTCGCCGAGCGTGATGTGATTGTTGGGGTCATGCATGCGCGCGAGCTGCGGATTGAAGGTCATCTTCTTGGTGCGCAGCAGGTGCTCGAACTCGTCGAGGGCCGCCCGCGCGGTACCGGTGAGGATGGCGCCGAACTCGCAGCTGAACCAGCCAGCGAGAATGCCCAGGTAGATCGGGTTGCCGTGCAGGCGCGTGCCGGGCGTACCCTGGGGCGAGTGCTCCGAGGAGAGCATGACGTTCGAGGCGACGAAGTGGTGATCGGGCACGAACGCCTTGGAGACCTTGACGCTGTTCGAGCCACTGCCCTGCATTCCCATGCTCTCCTCGCCACCCCAGTCCGACAGGATGGTGAAATGCTCTCGGGGCACGACGAAGTAGACGCCGCGCGGCGCTGCTACCCCCTCGTGAATCAGCCCCGCGCCCATGAAATGCGTGCACACCGGAATGCCCGAGGCGAACGGGAATACGCCCTCGACGATGTAGCCGCCCTCGGTGCGCCGGTAGGTTCCCGCCGCGCCCGCCGTCATCGCTGCACGGAAATCTCCCTGCGGCCCGAAGAGCTCGCGCTGTGCCTGCTCGGGCCAGTGCGAGGCGAGCACGTAGCCGTGAGATGCGGCGAGCGTGTAGCACCAGCCGGACGCCGGATGACCGCGCGACAGCTCCATGATGACGCGCAGGAAGGTCTGCAGGCCGAATTCATAGCCGCCGAAGCGCCGCGGCTGCAGGATGCGGTAGAAGCCGCCCTGCAATAGCTCCTGGTTGACGGCATCGGAGTAGAAGCCGCGGCGATCGTTCTCCTCCTGCTCGGCGTACAGCCGCGGCCGCAGCGCCGCCGCGCGCGCAAGCAGCTGCTCGGGCACCAGCCCGGGCTCGGGCAGCGGCAGCTCCGCCTGCTGCGCCATCACCGCCGATTGCTGGTACGGCACGGGCCGCTGCCTCAGGCGGCAAGTCGCGCCTTGAGGCGCGGATAGACGCGATAGGCATTGAGCTCGAAGACCTTGCGGCGATCCGCCTCGTTGAGCGGCAGCGCGTCGATGTAGCGCTTGGTGTCGTCGTAGTAGTGGCCCGTGCGCGGATCGACGCCGCGCACGGCGCCCACCATCTCCGAGCCGAAGATGACGTTGTCGATGGGGATCACCCGCGTCAGCAACTCGATGCCCGGTTGATGATAGACGCAGGTATCGAAGAACACGTTGCCGAGCAGCAGCTCCTCGAGAGGCGGACGCTTCATGTCCTGCGCAAGCCCGCGGTAACGGCCCCAGTGGTACGGCACCGCGCCGCCCCCGTGGGGGATAACGAACTTGAGCGTCGGGAAATCCTTGAACAGATCGCTCGTCAGGAACTGCATGAAGGCGGTCGTGTCCGCGTTGATGTAGTGCGCGCCCGTCGCATGGAAATTGGGGTTGCAGGAGGAGCTCACGTGCACCATGGCGGGCACCTCGAGCTCGACCATCTTCTCATAGAGCGGATACCAGTGACGGTCGGTGAGCGGCGGGGAGTTCCAGTGACCGCCCGAAGGGTCGGGATTCAGATTGCAGCCGACGAATCCGAGCTCGTTCACGCAACGCTCGAGCTCCGCGATGGAGCCGCCGGGGGCGACCCCGGGGGACTGCGGCAGCTGGCACACGCCGACGAAGTTGCGCGGATAGAGCGTGCAGACCCGGTGGATCAGATCATTGCAGACGCGTGCCCAGTCGGCGCTGGTGACGGCATCGCCGATGTGATGCGCCATCGCGGAGGCGCGCGGCGAGAAGATCGTGACGTCGGTGCCGCGCGCGCGTTGCAGCTTCAGCTGCGCATTCTCGAGGCTGTCGCGGATCTGCTCGTCACTCATGTCGAGCCGGGCGGGCGCCGGCACGCGCGTACCCGTCTTGAGAGCGGCGAGCTGGGTATCCCGATACGCCTGCAATGCCTGCGGCGCGGTCGTGTAGTGCCCGTGGCAATCGATGATCATTGCGACTACCCTGCGAATGGCTGGAAGGCCTCGATGCTATCGGCCGCCGCTGCATCCTGACAAGCGGATCGGATCGGCATGGCTCGCCGGTGAGTGGGCGTTGACGACGGGGCAAGCGATGCAGACACGGGAGTTGGGTAGAACGGGTGAGCGGCTCGGCGCACTGGGCTTTGGTTGCATGGGCCTGGTGGGCTGGTACGGTGCGCGCGACGATGCCGAGGCGCGCGCCACCTTGCAGGAAGCCATCGATCGCGGCGTCAACCATCTCGACACCGCTTCGAGCTATCAGCTCGGCGCGAACGAGCGCTTCGTCGGAAGCGCGATTCGCGCGCGCCGCAAGGGCGTGTTTCTGGCCTCCAAATACGGCATCACCCGCACGGCGGACGGTACCATCATCATCGACAACCGTCCCGCAGCGCTGCGCAGCGCGGTCGCGGCGAGCTTGGAGCGGCTCGGGACCGAGTACATCGATCTGTACTATCTGCACCGCATCGATCGTACGGTGCCGATCGAGGAGTCCGTGGGTGCGCTCGCCGAGCTCGTAGCGCAGGGCAAGATCCGCTACGTCGGCTTGTCCGAATGCAGCGTGCCGACGCTGCGCCGGGCCTGTGCCGTGCATCCGATCGCCGCCGTGCAGGCCGAGTACTCGTTGTGGTCTCACGAGCCGGAGGCGGGCATGCTCGAGGCGTGTCGTGAGCTCGGCGTGACCTTCGTAGCCTATGCGGCGCTCGGGCGTGGTTTCCTCGCCGGCAATTTCCGCACGCTGGACGAGCTCCCAGCGCAGGATATCCGGCGCGCTCAACCGCGGTTCCAGGCCGACACGACTCCGCACAACGCGCGCATCGCCGCGCATGTGCACGAGCTCGCACGACGCAAAGGTTGCACCGCGCCGCAGCTCGCGCTCGCGTGGGTGTTGGCGCAGGGCGAGCACATCGTGCCCCTCGCGGGTATGAAGACCCGCGCGCATCTCAGCGACAATCTGGGTGCTCTCGAGATCACTGTCTCCGCGGACGAGCGCGCGCAGCTGCGCGCGCTGGTCGAGGAGATCGGCGTGCGCGGCGAGCGCTATCCGCCCGCCATGTTGCGCGAGCTCGGCGGCTGAGGGGCCCCGGCGCGCCGCCGGCGCGTGCTTTGCGCGCGGCGCGCTGTCAGCGTCGCTCGAGGATGCGCTCCAGTCGGTCCAGCGTGCGCATGGCGGGCAGCACCTGCGCCACGCTCGCGTTGGGCTCGCGCCGCTCGGCGATCGCCTTGAAGAACTCCCGATCCTGCAGCTCGACGCCGTTCATCGACACATCGACCTTCGAGACATCGATCGGCTTCTGATTGCCGTCCACCAGCTCGTCGTAGCGCGCGATGTAGGTGCCGTTGTCGCAGATGTAGCGGAAGAAGGTGCCGAGTGGTCCGTCGTTGTTGAAGGACAGCGACAGCGTGCAGAGCGCCCCGTTCGGTACCTGCATGCCGATGCTCATGTCCATCGCGATGCCGAGCTGCGGATGCTTGGGTCCTTGCAGCGCGCAGCACTGCGAGACGACTTCGCCCGTTTGGTACTGAAACAGATCTACCGTGTGGCAGGCGTGATGCCAGAGCAGGTGATCGGTCCAGCTGCGCGGCTTGCCGAGCGCGTTCATGTTGCTGCGGCGGAAGAAGTAGGTCTGCACGTCCATCTGTTGAACCTTGAGCTCCCCCGCTGTGATGCGCTTGTGCAGCCACTGATGACTCGGGTTGAAGCGCCGCGTATGACCTACCATGGCGATGACGCCGGTCTCCTGCTGCGCGCGCACGACGCGCTCGGCATCGGCAAGGTTGTCCGCCATGGGAATCTCGATCTGCACATGCTTGCCGGCACGCATGCACTGCTCGGCCTGCCGCGCATGCATCTGCGTCGGCGTGGCGAGGATTGCAGCCGTGACTCCCGGCCGTGCCAGACACTCGGCGAGGTCCGTCGACCAGTGCGGGATCTCGAACTTGCGGGCCACCTCCGCGGTGGAATCCGGGCTGCCGCCGGCGAGCGAGACGATCTCGATACCCGCGATCTTGCGTACCGCCTCGATGTGCCTGACCCCGAACGCGCCCTGTCCTGCGATGACGATCTTCATGTTGCGCTCCTTTGCCGCGGCACTCAGCGCGCCTCGAGGATGATGTGGCCGACGGCCGTCGAGGACGCCGGCACGTGATAGAAACGATACACCTCGTGCACCTTCTCACCGAGCGCGCCACGCATGATGAGCCACATCACGAGCTCGATCGCCTCGGCGCCGGCATCCCGCAGGTATTCGAGCGGCTGGATCCTTGCGAGCCGCTCCGGATCGTGCGCGAGCCCATCAAGGAAGGCCTTGTCGAACTGCGGATTGACGAGACCCGCGCGCGGTCCCTGGATCTGGTGCGACATACCGCCGGTACCGAAGATGACGACCTTCAGATCCTCGTCCCAGCTCGCCACGGCCCGGCGAATCGCCTGGCCGAGCCGGTAGCAGCGATGCCCCGTGGGCGCCGGATACTGAATGACGTTGACCGCGAGCGGAATGACCGGACAGGGCCACGCGGGTGGCGACCCGCACATCAGTGTGAGCGGCACGGTCAACCCGTGATCGACGGGCATCTCGTTGACGATCGTCATGTCGAACTCATCGAGCACGAGCGACTGGACGAGATGCGCGGCCAGCTCCGGATGACCCTTGACGGCAGGCACGGGGCGCGGGCCCCAGCCCTCGTCCGCGATCGGAAACTCCTCCGCGCAGCCGAGCCCGAAGGTCGGAATCATCTTGAAGTCGAAGGCGTTGACGTGGTCGTTGTACACCATGATCACCACGTCGGGCCGCGTCTCGGCCATCCAGCGCTTGGAGGGCTCGTAGCCTTTGAAGAGCGGCGCCCAGTACGGCTCCTGCGTCTTGCCGAGGTCAACGGCCGCACCGATTGCCGGCGTGTGCGAGGTGCCGACTCCTGCGATGATCCGCGCCATCAGTCCTTTCCCCCCCGTTCGGACTTGGAGCGCCAGCCCTCGGGGGAGCGTCCGCCCTTGAGCATCATCTCGACATACTCGGACTCGCTCATGCCGGTCATGCGCGAAGCCATGAACTGATAGGACTTGCCGTCAGTGAACGCGAGCTTCGCCAATGCGTAGGAGACTGCTCCGAGCTCGAGCATCCTGTTCCAAGCCCGCTCGAGCACCGCGGTGCGCTGTTCCTCGGTCATCTTGAACTTCAGCGTGTACTTGCGCTCGTCCGCGAGGAACTCCTTGCGATTCGCGTCCTTCATGAGCGAGTAGAGAAACTCGTTCAGGTGATAGCCCTGACGAGCCCGCTGGGCATCGAATACCCAGGTGCCCGGAATGTCCTCGTAGGACTCTTGCTTGTGTCGTGCCATCTGCCGTGCCTTCAGGCGGTGAAACCGTACAGTCTGTGTGGATTATCGACGAGAACCTTGCGCTGCAGCGCCGCGCCGGGCATGAAGAGTGGAATCAGATCGACCAGGTCGCCGTCGTTCGGCATGTGCCTGGAGATGTTTGGATGGGGCCAATCGGTGCCCCAGAGGATGCGATCGGGGGCAGCGGCGATCAGCGCCTGCGCGAAGGGTACCGCATCCGTGAACGGCGGGCCCGCGCTCGAGATGCGCTCGGCGCCGCTCACCTTCACCCAGCAGCGCTCGTTGGAGCCGGCGAGCTGCAGCAAGCGCCGAAACGGCTCCTGCTCGAGCCCATCGCGCGTGGGCACGCGTCCCATGTGGTCGATCAGAAACGGCACCGGCAGCTGCCGCAGCAGCGCGGCGTGCTCGACCAGATCGGAGGCATCGAAGTGCAGGTCGACGTGCCAGCCGAGCGGCCTGATGCGCTCCACCACGCGATGAAACTCGTCCATGTCGGGCATGCCGCCCAGGTGCTTGACGAAATTGAAGCGCACGCCACGGCACCCGCCTGCGTGCAGCCCCTGGAAGTCGCTTTCCGTGAAGCTGTCGTCCGCGTTCGCGACGCCGCGGTAGCGGCCGCCGCTCTGCGCAATGGCATCGAGAATGACGCGATTATCGCGGCCGTGGCAGCTGGCGTTGACCAGCACCGCGCGCTCCAGGCCGAGAGTCTCGTGCAGGGTGCGAAAGGCCTCGAGCGGAGCATCCGGCGGCGTGTAGCTGCGCTCCGGTGCATAGGGGTAGCGGTCCCCCGGCCCGAAGATGTGGCAATGCGCATCGCAGGCGCCGGGCGGCGGGCGGTAGTTCGGGCGGCGCGTGTGAGGGTCGGGCGCCTTGCAAGTCGGTATCATCGTGTTGGCGGTGTGAGCCGTCGCAGCTGAGGCCCCGGCGGGCGAGCTGCTTTTTATCGTAGCAGAGGCAATTCCCCAACGCCCTCGCAAAGGCTTGCCCATGACTGCATCCGTCTCCCACGACCTCGCAGCGGCGACTGCAGCGCTGCGCGAAGACTTCAAACTGCTGATCGATGGCGCGAGCGTCGGAGCCGACCAGGCACTTGACGTAATCAATCCGGCGACGGGCCGAGTGTTCGCGCGCTGCCCTGCCGCGGGACGCGCGGAGCTCGACCGCGCCGTGACCGCCGCACGCCGCGCCTTCCCCGCCTGGCGGGACATGTCCTTCGAAGAACGCCGCGAGCGCATCAAGCGCATGGCGCAGGTGCTGCGGGATCATCAGGCGGCGCTCGCAGAGCTGCTCACGCTCGAGCAGGGCAAGCCGCTCGGCCAGGCACGCGATGAGATCGGGCGTGCCGCGACTCAGTCCGAGGGCATGGCGCAGATCGCGATCGCCCCCGAGACCCTGACGCAGGACGAGCAGCGCAGCATCGAGCTGCGCTACTACCCGCTCGGCGTCGTCGGCATCATCACGCCGTGGAATGCGCCCATCAATCTTGCGGCGGGTCCCCTCACTTCGGCGCTGTACACGGGCAATACCACCGTGCTGAAGCCCTCCCCGTACACGCCGCTCACCACCTTGAAGCTGGCAGAGTTGCTCACAGCGGTCTTTCCGGCTGGCGTGCTCAACGTGCTCGCCGGCGGCGACGAACTCGGCCAGTGGATGACCGAGCACCCCGGCATCGACAAGATCTCGTTCACTGGGTCGGTCGCCACTGGCAAGAAGGTCATGGCGAGCGCTGCCGGAACACTGAAGCGCCTGACGCTCGAACTGGGTGGCAACGATGCGGCCATCGTGCTCGATGACGTCGATCCCAAGACCATCGCGCCCAAGCTCTTCTTCGCTGCATTCGTGAACAGCGGTCAGGTGTGCATGGCCATCAAGCGCATCTACGCTCACGAGCGCATCTACGCGGCGCTGTGCAGCGCGCTCGCCGAGGAGGCGCGCAAGGCGCGTATCGGCAGTGGACTCGATCCGCAGACGCAGCTGGGACCGATTCAGAACAAGGAACAATACGAGCGCGTGGTCGGCATCCTGGAGGAGACGCGGCGCAGCGGCGCACGCATCCTCGCCGGCGGCAAGCTCCCGGATGGCCCGGGGTATTTCATGCCGCCCACGATCGTCGCCGATGTCGACGAGCACTCCCGACTGGTGCAGGAGGAGCAGTTCGGTCCCATCGTGCCGGTGCTCAGGTTCAGCGACGTGGACGATGCCCTGCGGCGCGCCAACGACACTCGCTACGGGCTCTCAGGCTCGGTGTGGAGCGGTGATACCGAGCGCGCGGCTGCCATTGCTGCGCGCCTTGAGGTGGGTACCGCCTGGGTCAACCAGCATCGCACCACCTCCGCCACCGTACCCTTCGGCGGCGCCAAGGAATCGGGCGTCGGGCGCCAGTATTCGGTCCTCGGCTTGAAGTCCTACATGGAGCCGCGCGTCATCAGTGTGCTGAAGCAGCCCGCATGAGGCACCCGCGCGCGCCGCGCTCGGCGGCGCCCCACACCTAGCGCGCCCGTGCGAGCAGCACGAGACTCACTACAGCGAGCAGTGCCGTCGGAATCCATGCGAGCACGATGGGATTGAGATTGAACACCACCGTGCCGCTCTCGATGAGACGCTGCAGCAGGAAGAGCACGATGCCGAGCACCAGCCCCACCATCATCCGCGAGCCGGCGGCGGCCGTGCGCAGCGCCCCGAGCACGAAGGGGACGCCGAGCAACACCGCAAAGGCGATCGCTAAGGTGCGCGCGATGCGTGACCAGAAGGCGAACAGGTAGGCGCCCGGATCGAGCGCGTTCGCGCGGTCGTACTGGATGAGCGTCCACAATGCGCGCGCCGTGAGATTGCGCAGCGGGGCGGTGGCAAAGGCGAGAAACGAGGCCGTGAGGTGCGAGACGAGCGTGCGCTCTCCAGCGGAGCCGGCCTTAACCTGATCCTTGGTGAAGCGGGACTCGCTATAGCCGTCCAGCGTCCAGCGGCCTTTGGCGACCGGGCTCGCGTGCTCGGCATGGCCGATCGCGACCAGCCGGTGATCGGGCGACAGCTGAAAGAGCAGCATTCCGCCGAAGCGGCCGCCGCCGCTCAACCGCTCGACATTGAGGATCGTATTGCCATCGCGCACCCAGGCGCCGCTGCTGCCGAAGCTCAGGTTGGAGAAGCGATCGAGGGCTTTCTGGGCGTTCGCCGTCTGCTCGAGCTGCGAGGCGAGCAACTCGCCGAGCACCGTCTCCACGGCAAGCAGGATGAGTCCGGCGATCAATGCCGAGCCGGCGATGCGCGCGACGGAGACGCCGGAGGCACGCAGCACGATGAGCTCGCTGTTGCGGGCGAGCTGGCCGAGCCCGAGCAGCGAGCCGAGCAGCGCGCCGATCGGGAGCAGCTCCCAGGCCGCCTGCGGCATGCTGAGCAGCGAGTACCAAAGCGCGCTCAACGCAGTGTAGTGGCCTTGTCCCACATCGCCCTGCTCGCCGATGAAGATGATGAGCACGGCGAGCACGAGCAGCACGGCCATCACGAGGCCCGTGGCGGAGAGCACGGCACGCACGATGTAGCGATCGATGATGGTCATGCGACGCTCCCGAGCGCCCCGGCTTCATGCGGCGGTGGATCGCGATGTCGCAGGCGCCTGATCCAGCCCGGTCCGAGGATCACGGCGGCTGCAAGCAGAATGATCACGGCGTGGGTCCACCACAGGCCGAGATAGTGCGGCAGCGTGCCGCGCTCGATCCAGCTGCGACCGAGCGAGATGAGGGCCGAGTAGACGATGTACAGCAACACGGCCAGCCATACGCGCGCGTAGCGGCCCTGGCGCGGGTTGAGCCGGCTCAGCGGTATGGCGATGACCGCGAGCACCAGACACATCACGGGAAGCGCGATGCGCCAATCGAGCTCGGCCTGCTTGTTCCGGTCCTGCGAATTCAGCAGCGAGGCCGTCGGCGCCGCATCGAGATCGGAGACCGTCTCGACCGGGAGTGTCATTTCCACCGGTATGGTGTGCTGCGCGAAGCGCATGATGCGGAACTGTGCACTCCCGGGCTCGCCCTCGAAGCGCTCGCCATCGTAGAGCGTGATCGTGAGCGAGCGCCCGTCCGCGGTGACGCTGTGGCGAGCACGCTCGGCCAGCGCGACCTCGACCCGCCCCTGATGGTTGCGCTCGACGAACACGTTGGACAAGGTGCCATCGGCATTGGCGCCTTCGGCGTACACGACCGCACTACCGGAGGCGAACATGTGGAACTTGCCGGCGGCGACCGGCGCGAACTGGCCGGCCCGCAGTGCGACGGTGCGCAGGCTGAGAACACCGGCCATGGCCTGCGGCGCGACGGAAAGCGACAGCCAGGCGAGCAGCACCGTCACGAGCACGGCGAGCGATATCACCGGTACGTAGACTCGCGCCGGACCCACCCCGCAGGCGAGCGCCGCGGTCATCTCGCTGTCGTGGTACAAGCGGCCAAAGGCGAGCACGAGCCCGAGCAGCAGCCCGATCGGCACCAGGACGTTCAGGTTCTGCACGGCACCGAGCCCGATCAGCTCGAGCACCATGCCGCGCGGGTACTGGTTTTCCGCGGCCCGGGTGAGCACCCGCGCCACCTCGTTCGTGAGCAGGATGACGAGCAGCACGGCGGTCACGCCGAGCCAGGTCGCGATCACTTCCCTGAGCACATACCGATCTAGGATCCGACGCAAAGCCCTACCCGGCCAAATTCGGTTAGACTTCCGCGCCCAAGGCCGCCTGACGAGTTGCGATACCGCACGAATGACAACCTATTTGCAGCGGAACGACGCGCGGCGGGTAAGGTAAATCAGACCGTTCTGCGCCACAACGGCCCGAAGCTGCGCCGGGTACGGCGCCGCGCGGCCGCGCACGGCTTGCAAGGAGTTTGATCATGCACTTTGAGGTCTGGTCGAAGGGACTGACGCAGCTCGCCGTGGACTGTATCGTTGCGGGAGTCTACGAGGAGCCGGAGCTGGCACCCGAGACACGCCGCCTCGATGCGGCAACGGGCGGGCGGCTGAAGGCGGCCGTGGGGCGTGGCGATTTCAGCGGCCGCAGCGGCGAGTCGCTGCTGATCACCGAGATCTCGGGCCTTGCCGCCACGCGCGTGCTGCTCATCGGCCTCGGTGCGGCAAAGAACTTCAATCGCAAAGCCTGGCGGCGCGCGTGCGCGACGGCCATCGGCGCGCTCACGCGCACCCGCATTCGCTCGGCTGCGCTTGCCATCGAGCGCCCCGCGCCGCGCGATCTCGATGACTATTATTTCGGGCGCTGCGTGGCCGAGATCGTGGGCAGCGTGCTGTACCGTATCAACGACTTGAAGACCGGCAAGAAGCCGCCCGCGCCCGCACTCGAGCGCCTCGTCGCGGGTCCCGTGCGCCCGGCCGGCACGGCCGCCGCACGGCGCGGCCTCGAGCACGGTCAGGGCCTCGCCCTCTCGATGGGAGTGCAGCGCGACCTCGCCAACCTGCCGCCGAACGTGTGCACGCCGAGCTATCTCGCCGGGCGCGCGCGCGAGCTCGGCGCCAAGTACCGCTCGGTGCGCGTACAGGTCTTCGACGAGCCGGCGATCCGGCGCCTGAAAATGGGCTGTTTCCTCGCCGTGACCCAGGGCAGCGCTCAACCGCCCCGCTTCATCGTCCTGGATTATCGGGGACCGAAGGCCGCGGGAGCTCCGGTGGCCCTCGTCGGCAAGGGCATCACTTTCGATAGCGGCGGCATCTCGCTCAAGGATCCTCCGGGAATGGACGAGATGAAATTCGACATGAGCGGCGCGGCCGCCGTGCTCGCCGCGGTGACCTTCGCCGCCGAGGTGCGCTTGCGGCTGCGCGTGGTCGGCTTGATCGCCACCTGCGAGAACCTGCCCGACGGTCGGGCAGTGAAGCCCGGTGACATCGTGACGAGCGCCTCGGGACAGACCGTAGAGATCCTCAACACCGATGCGGAGGGCCGCTTGATCCTCTGCGATGCTCTTCACTACGCGCGCCGCTTCGAGCCCGCCGCGGTGGTCGACATCGCCACGCTCACCGGTGCCTGTGTCATTGCCCTGGGCTCGCATCACAGCGGCGTCATGACGAACGACGATGCGCTCGCCCGCGAGCTGGTGGCCGCCGGCGCCCGTGCGGACGATCGCGCCTGGCAGCTGCCACTCACCGAGGAGTATGGCGAGCAGCTGAAGAGCAACTTCGCCGATTTCGCCAACGTTGGCGGGCGCGAAGGCGGCGCGATCACCGCAGCCGCATTCCTCGGCAAGTTCACTCATGGCCTCAAGTGGGCGCATCTCGACATCGCGGGCACCGCCTACCAGGGCGGGGCGCACAAGGGCAGCACGGGGCGTCCGACGCCGCTGCTCACGGATTTCCTGGTCCATCGGGCCACGGCACGCCCCGCGCGTGCCGCGTAGCGAGCGATGTCTCCACAGGAGCTGCCAGGCGCACCGAGCGTTGCCTTCTACGTGCTCGAGGAGGCCTCCACGACGGCGCGCCTGAAGCTCGTATGCCGCATCGCGGACAAGGCCTATCGAGCAGGCCAGCAGGTGCTCATCTGGAACCCCGACGCGGCCGAGCTCGCGAGTCTCGATGAGCTGCTGTGGACCTTTGGCGATGACCGTAGCTTCGTTCCTCACGAGCTGTTCGCGTCCGGTGCGGCGCCCGAGGCGCCGGTGCTCCTGAGCGCGGGCCCCTTGCCCGACGGTCCTATCGAGGTGCTCGTGAACCTGTCCCAAGCGCTGCCGCCGTGCGTGGGGCGCGCGCTGCGTGTGGTGGAAGTCGTGGACGGCGAGGAGCGGCGGCGCGAGGCCGCACGCGCGCGTTTCAAGGCCTACCGCGAGCTCGGTCTCAAGCCACAGTCCCATAACCTGGGTGGCGGCGAGGCACGCTCGTAAAGCTGCGCGCGCGGTCCCACGGCGGGCGCCGGCTATAATCGGACGCGGTCGTCACGGTTGCCCGAGTTGATGGACAAAGTCTATACGCCGCAGGAAATCGAGCGGCGCATCTACGAGCGGTGGGAGTCTAACGGCTGGTTCGCTCCGTCCGGAACCGGTGCGGCGTATTGCATCGTCCTGCCGCCGCCCAACGTCACCGGCACGCTGCACATGGGGCATGCCTTCCAGCACACGCTCATGGACGCGCTCACGCGCCGCGAGCGCATGCTCGGGGCAGCGGCGCTCTGGCAGCCAGGAACGGATCACGCCGGCATCGCGACCCAGCTGGTGGTCGAGCGCCAGCTGAACGCCGGGGGCGTTGCACGCGCCGATCTGTCGCGCGAGGAGTTCATCGCACGCGTGTGGAGCTGGAAGGCGCAGTCAGGTGGCACGATCGCCGCCCAGATGCGCCGCCTGGGCGACTCGGTCGATTGGTCCCGCGAGCGCTTCACGATGGACCCGGAGCTGTCGCTCGCCGTTACGGAGGCGTTCGTGCGCCTCTACGATGAGGGACTCATCTATCGCGGCAAGCGTCTCGTCAACTGGGATCCGACCTTGCTCACGGCGCTCTCGGATCTCGAGGTCCGCTCGAGCGAGGAGGACGGTCATCTCTGGCATCTGCGCTACGCTCTGGAGGGCCGCGATGCGCACCTGCACGTCGCCACCACGCGTCCCGAGACTCTCTTCGGCGATGCCGCGGTCGCCGTGCATCCCGAGGACGAGCGCTATCGACATCTGATCGGAGCGCGTGTGTTGCTGCCGCTCGCGCAGCGGTCCATACCGGTCATCGGCGATGCCTACGTCGATCCGAGCTTCGGGTCGGGGTGCGTGAAGATCACGCCGGCGCACGATTTCAACGATTACGAGGTCGCGCTGCGCCACGCGCTGCAGCCACTCAACATCTTCACGCCCTGCGCAGCGCTCAACGAGCAGGTTCCCGAGCGCTTCCGCGGACTCGACCGCTTCGCGGCGCGCGAGCGCGTGCTCGCGGAGCTCGACGCCGCCGGTCAGCTCGAGCGCACCGAGGCACACCGCTACTCCGTGCCACGCGGTGATCGCAGCGGTGCAATCCTCGAGCCCTATCTCACCGATCAGTGGTACGTGCGCATCGAGCCGCTCGCGGGTCCCGCGCTGGCGGCGGTGGAGAGCGGGCGCACGCGCTTCGTGCCGGAGAACTGGGCCAAGACCTATTTCGAGTGGATGCGCAACATCCGCGACTGGTGCATCAGTCGACAGCTGTGGTGGGGCCATCGCATCCCCGCCTGGTACGACCCGCAGGGCCAGGTATTCGTGGGCCGCAGCGAGGCGGAGGTGCGCACCCGGCACGCGCTGGCCGCCACCCTGCCACTGCGCCAGGACAGCGACGTGCTCGACACGTGGTTCTCCTCGGGCCTGTGGCCGTTCTCGACGCTCGGCTGGCCCACGCGCACCCGCGAGCTCGCGCGCTTCTATCCGACGGCGACGCTGGTCACGGGCTTCGACATCATCTTCTTCTGGGTCGCGCGCATGATGATGCTCGGCCTCAAGTTCATGGGTGACGTGCCGTTTCGCGATGTGTACATCACCGGACTCATCCTCGATGAGCACGGCGAGAAGATGTCGAAGAGCAAGGGCAACGTCATCGATCCGCTCGACATCGTCGACGGCATCAGTCTCGATGCGCTGGTCGCCAAGCGCACCGGCGGTCTCATGAGACCACAGCTGGCACCGGCGATCGAGCGCAGCACGCGCAAGCAGTTCCCGCAGGGAATCAGCGCCTATGGCACCGATGCGCTGCGCTTCACATTCGCCTCGCTCGCCACCCCGACGCGGGAGCTACGCTTCGATCTGGCGCGGGTGGATGGCAATCGCAAGTTTTGCAACAAGCTGTGGCAGGCAGCGCGCTTCGTGCTGCGCGCGCTCGAAGCACAGGGTGCGCAGGCGCCGGGCGCCGACGGCACGCACTCGATTGCCGACCGCTGGATCCGCTCGCGCTTCGGCCGCATGCTCGCCGAGCTCGACGCCGCTTTCGCCAGCTATCGCTTCGACTTCGCCGCGACCGCGCTCTATCAGTTCACCTGGTACGAGTTCTGTGACTGGTACATCGAGCTCACCAAGCCGGTGCTGAATTCCGCGCAGGCGAATCCCGAGGCGCGGCGCGCCGCCTGTGGCACGCTGCTCGGGGTGCTCGAGGCGCTGCAGCGCGCGCTGCATCCGCTCATGCCGTTCGTCACCGAGGAGATCTGGCAACGCCTTGCCCCGCTCGCCGGGCGCACCGGGCCCACCATCATGCTCGAGCCCTATCCCGCCGCGAGTGATTTCGCGCTCGATGCGCAGGCCGAGCAGGAGATCGCCTGGCTGCAAGCCGTGGTGCTCGCGGTGCGTCAGATTCGCAGCGAGATGGGCATCAGTCCCACGAGGCCCATTCCCTTGGTGCTCAAAGATCCCTCGAGCCAGGACGCTGAATACCTGCAGCGCAATCGGCTCTCGCTCGAGCACCTCGCCGAGCTCGAGGACGTGCGTGTGCTCGCGCCCGGCTCGGCAGCGCCGCAGGCAGCAACGGCGCTCGTCGGGGAGATGACCCTGCTCGTGCCGATGGCCGGGCTGATCGATGCCGCCGCGGAGGCGGAGCGGCTCAACAAGCTGCTCATCAAGGCGCAACAGGATCTGGGCAAGGCGCGCACGCGGCTGGGCAACGAGGAGTTCGTGCACAATGCGCCCGCCGCCATCGTGACGAGCGAGCGCGCGCGCGCCAGCGAGCTCGAACGCACCGTGAGCGGCCTCGAAGCGCAGCTCTCGAAGGTGCGCGCCCTGCTCGCATCGTGAACGAAGCCCACCCTGTCAGCGCCGCGGCCGGCCCAGCCGTTCTACAGCGCGCACTCGACGCGCTCGAGGGCATCATTCTCGGCAAGCCGACCCAGGTGCGCCTGTGCCTCGCGTGTCTGCTGGCTCGCGGTCATCTCTTGATCGAGGACGTGCCCGGAGTCGGCAAGACGACGCTCGCGCATGCGCTCGCGCATATTCTCGGGCTTGCCTGGCAGCGCGTGCAGTTCACGAGCGATCTGTTGCCGGCCGACATCATCGGGGTGTCGGTGTTCGACCGCACCGCGCAGCAGTTTCACTTCCGCAATGGTCCGATCTTCACGCAGCTGCTGCTCGCCGACGAGGTCAACCGTGCGAGCCCACGCACGCAGAGCGCGCTGCTCGAGGCGATGGAGGAGCGACAGGTGAGCGTCGATCTCACCACGTACCGCCTGCCGGAGCCCTTCTTCGTCGTCGCCACGCAGAACCCGCACGAGCCGCTCGGCACCTTCCCGCTGCCCGAATCGCAGCTCGATCGCTTTCTCATGCGCGTGGCGCTCGGCTATCCGGACGCGCAGCACGAGCGTGAGCTGCTCTCGAGCGGTGAGCGGCGCGAGATGCTCGCGCAGATCGAGCGCGTGCTCGATGCGAAGCGCATCGTGGCCCTGCAGCACGCGGTGCGCGAGGTGCACATCTCCGAGGCGCTGCTCGACTACGTGCAATCGCTCGTCGCGCACACGCGTGAGCGTGCGAACCTGAAGCTGGGCTTATCGCCGCGCGCTGCCCAGGGGTTGATCCGCGCGGCGCGTGCCTGGTCCTTCCTCGATGCGCGTTCGGCGGTACTGCCCGAGGACGTGCAGGCGGTATTCGCGGCGGTTGCGGCTCACCGGCTGGAGCCGCGCGAGGCGGCGCTCGCGAAGGACGGCGCCGCGATCGCGGCGGACATCGTGAAGGCTGTGCCCGTTCCACCCTGAGCGGCACTCGTGAAGAGCAGGCTCCTGCAACAGCGAATGGCGGCCTGGATCAGGCGCCGCCAGGGAGCCGATCGCTTCCCGCTACGCCTCGGCCGGCGACGGCTGTACATTGTGCCGACGCGCGCGGGCCTGTGCTTCGGCATCATCGTGTTCTTGATGCTCATCGCGGGCCTCAACTACGCGAACAGTCTCGCACTGTTCCTGGCTTTCTCGCTCGCGGGATTCGGGCTCGTTGCGATGTATCAGTGCCATCGCAATCTGCTCGAGCTCAATTTGACGGATGCGCTGACATTACCGGCGTTCGCCGGTGAGCGCGGCGCAGTGCAGCTGATGCTCGCGAACGACTCACGCGTCGCGCGCTACCGCGTGACACTAGCCGAGGCGCAGCTGCCCGGTGTGCCGGCGTCGCCCGGTGCGCGGGGCGCGGCGACGAGTGACTTGCCGGCACGCGCCACGCGGCGACTCGAGCTCTCTGTACCCGCGCAGCGTCGCGGAGTGGTGCACATCGAGCGGCTGCGTATCGAGACCACGCACCCCTTCGGTCTGTTTCGCGCCTGGACGTGGGTGCACGCACCGTTGGCACTCGTCGTCTATCCAGCGCCGCGCGGTGCGCGGCCGATGCCCGCGCATCCCGCCGTACAATTCGGCGAGGCGCACCGCGGAGCCGGCGACGGCGACGAATGGCTCGGGCTGCGCGCCTTTCGCGCCGGGGACTCGCCGCGGCAGGTGGCCTGGAAGGCCTATGCACGCGGCGCGCCGCTGCTCGTCAAGGAGTACGCGGCTTCGGGCTCGCGCCTGCGGCTGTTTGATTTTGCCCAGCTGCACGAGCTTGCGGTCGAAGCGCGCCTCGAGCAGCTCGCGCGCTGGATCGTGGACGCCGAGGCGCACGGGGAGCGCTATGGCTTGCAGCTGCCTGACGAGCGCATCGAAGCCGATCAGGGACCGCAGCACCGGCATCGGACACTCATGGCGCTCGCGCTCTACGGCAGCGGGACGACCGAGGGCGAGCATGGTTGAGCCGCTCGCGAAGTGGCGCCATTGCCGCGCCCTCGTGTGGAGCACCGGGGCATTCCTCGCCGGCGTGCTCCTGCACGCGCACCGCGTGCCGCTTTGGACCACGCTCATTGCGATTCTCTGCGCAGCCTGGGCGATCGCGGCTCGTGTGCGCGGCATCCCCCTGCCGGGGCGCTATGTGCGCGCGGCCATGGCGATCGTGGTCACGGGTGTCGTGCTCCTCATGTTTCGCACCTTGAACGGGCTTGCGGCCGGTACGGCGCTGCTGATCGTCGTCGGAGCGGTGAAGCTTCTCGAGACCACGCGGCGCCGCGATCGCTACATCGTGATCGGCGCGGCGCTCTTTCTGCTCCTCGCCGCGTGCCTGCAGCAGCAGGCGCTGCCGTACGTGCCACTGTATGCGGCGCATGGCTGGCTGTGCTGCACGGCACTGGCCATCAGCGCGCACCCGCGCAGCGCGCTATCCGATCGAGCGGCGGCAGGGATTGCCGCACGTGCCCTGGGCACGGCACTGCCGCTGGCAGCGCTGCTGTTCCTGCTGTTCCCGCGGCTATCCTCCTCGCTGTGGGCGCTGCCGCGCACCGATGTCGCGGCCACGGGACTTGCCGACACCCTGAGTCCGGGCAGCATCACCGAGCTGATCGCATCCGGCGAGTCCGCTTTCAGGGTCTGGTTCGAGAGTGCGCCGCCGCCGCCCGAGCAGCGCTACTGGCGCGGCCCGGGGCTGCACGATTTCGACGGCACCACTTGGAGCGGCATGCCCTCGCGGCTGCGCCCGCCCCCTCACCTTGCGGCCGTCGGTCCCGCGTACCGCTATCGCATCACGCTCGAGCCGAGTCAGCGGACCTGGTGGTTCACGCTCGACACGGTGGATGCGGCTCCCGAGGGTGCTCATCTCAACTTCGATCACATGCTCGAAGGTGCCGAGCCGGTGAGCCGTCGCACCAGCTACACGGCGGTCTCGCACACGATGGCGCGCGCGCTCGATCCCCTACAGGGCCAGGTGCGCGAGCGCGATCTGAGGCTTCCGCCGCTGCGCAACCCGCGCACCCAGCAGCTCGCTGCGGACCTGCGGCGCCGCGCAGCCTCGGACGCCGAGTTCGTGCGCAGCGTGCTCGAGCTCCTCCGTACTGGCGGCTTCGCTTACACGCTCACCCCGCCACCTCTAGGCAGCGACTCGGTCGATGACTTTCTGTTTCGCACACGCAGCGGCTTCTGCGGCCACTTCGCCTCGGCGTTCGTGACACTCATGCGCAGCGGCCATGTGCCGGCACACATCGTGACGGGCTATCTCGGCGGCGAGTGGAATCCGATCGGCGGCTACTTCCTCATCCGCGCCTCCGATGCGCACGCGTGGGCCGAGATCTGGCTGGAAGGCCGCGGCTGGGTGCGAGTCGATCCCACGGCGGTCGTGGCTCCGGAGCGTCTGCGGCACAGCGTTCTCGATCTGCTGCCGAGCGACTGGGCTCCTCAGCAGCTGCTGCGCCGCTTCGCCTGGCTCAACGATGCGCAGCAGGCATGGGACGCCGTGAACGCCTGGTGGAGCAGCGAGTTCATCGGCTTCAATCTGCGATCGCAGTTCACGATGCTCGAGCGCCTCGGCTTTGCGACCGCTGACTGGCGGCCGCTCGCATGGCTCTTGACTCTGGCGCTATCTGCGTGGCTGCTGCTGCTCGCGTGGCAGTTCGGCGGTGTGCCGCGCGCGCACCAGCCGGATCGTCTGGCGCGAGCCTATCAGCGCCTGTGCGGCAAGCTCGCCGCGGCGGGCATCGAACGTGCACCGCACGAAGGACCGCTCAGCTACGCGGCGACGCTCGCAGCGCGCAGACCCGATCTGGCGCGCGAGCTGCGCGCGCTGCTCGAGCGCTACGCCGAGCTGCGCTTCGGGCCCAACGCTCCCGGCGATGGCCGCGCCATCGCCGCCTTCGAGCAGGCCGTGCTGCGACTGCGCGTCACGGAGACCCGCAGTCGGCAATGACGGCCGCTCGGCGACAGCGTGCGAATTGTGGCCTAGAATCTCGGCGCCACAATAACTCGGCCGGTTCATCTTCGATGCTCGCGGCCCAACGAGGGGAGTCAAAAATTATGTACAAGGTAGCCATTGTCTTTTGCATCGCCGCTGTGGCGGCGGGACCCGTCGCGGCATCGGACAAGAGCGACGTCATGGCGGTCATTCATCAGTGGGTCGACGGCTTCAACAAGGCCGACACGAAGGCGATGATTGCTACGTGCGCCGATCAGGTTGCGATCATCGACGACATCCCGCCCAACGAATGGCACGGCGCCGGGGCGTGCTCAACGTGGGTGAGCGCCTTCGAAGACTGGAGCGCCAAGAATGCCATCACGGAGGGCAACGTAGCTCCCGGCAAGACGCGCCATATCAGCGTCGAGGGCAAGCACGCATACGTGGTGATACCGATGACTTTCAGCTACAAGGACCACGGCAAGGCGATGAAAGAGACGGGCGCAGTCGCGACCATGTCGCTGGCGAAGGGCGACTCCGGCTGGCGCATCTCAGGCTGGTCGTGGAGCTCCGGGATGACTGCTGCGGCCAGCACCGACGGCGGGCATTGATGGGATCTCGGCGGCGTCAACTCATCTGCCGATGAGCTGACGCCGCTCGAGCTACTGCATCGGGCGTGCGTCCGACACGACGTTGGACGCATGCCGCATCGAGGCGAGACCGCCCGCGGCTCCGCCGAGCACTTTCAACACGTGCGCAACGACATACGCGGCTGACTCAGGGCGGCCAATCATCATCGCGAGCAGGACCAGCATCGCGACGATGCCAACGAGCGTGCCGTGCAAGAGGGGACGCTGCGGAGCCTTCCTCGCGACCCAGAGCCCGAAGGCGAACGTCGCGATGAATGACACCGGCGGCACGCAGTAATTCAAGCTCTGCTGTCCGGCCAGAAGGGCCAGCGGTATCACGACGCCGAAGATCGCGAGCTCCGCGAGCACGCCGCCCAGGAGAATCCAACCCCAGCGAACGTGCTTCACTTCACCGCCGAATCAGCGCTCGCCACGCACTGCCAGTGACCGTTGGGCATTTTCACCCAGGTGTCCGTGAAGCGTATGCGAGCATCGATCGGCTTACCGGCAGAGTCGACTCCTTTGCCGTTGAATCCTCCGGTGGCAATGGCTGTATTTCCAAATACGGTGACTTTCAGATCCGTGTACTCGGCGCTGGTCCATTTGTCCGATTTGGCATCTCCGAGCAGCGCCGCCTTCCCCACATAGACTTTGCCGCTGTCCGAGGTTCCCACCACGTTCTCGGCCAGCAGTGGTGCGAGCAAGTCGGCGTTATTGGTCTTCTGTGACTCGAGCCATTTCTGCTCCAAGGCAGCCACCGTGTGCTCGACCTCCGTGCTTGCCTGCGCCCAAACGGCACTGCCGACGGCCAGCGTTCCCAGTAAGCCAAAGGCCAGGTTTCTCGTATTCACGCAAAAGACTCCCCGGTGATGTTCTTTCATGCCGGCGCGGCGCTCACGCGCGGCGGCTTCTGCGGCCGTGGATGCCGTCGGCCGTTGAGGATCGCTCCGATCCACGTGAAGCGTACCAGATAGTGATAGCTGATGAGCAAGATCGGCATCGAACCGCCGACGATGATCAGGAACTTGAGCGCCCAATGCCAGTGGTACGGGCGCAGCAGCGTGATGAAGAAGAGGATCGTCGTCATGTGCATGATGTACACCCAATAAGAGGCGTCGGCCAAATATCGGGTCACTGAACTCGCATGTGACAAGAAGCGCACTGCCGCACCAACGGCCGCGAACACCCAGCACCAGATGCCGATCATGTATGCGGCCGCGTACATGACGCGCGTGCTGCCCTCGAGATTGGGGCCTTTCCACAACGGTGTCGTACCGATGACTGAAAGGCAATAGATCGTGAGTGCGACGGCAAGAGTGAAGTAGATCCCCCAAACCTTCTGCAGATTCAGCAAGCGCTGCGGCTGACGATGCAGCAGCCAGCCGAGCCCGAACGCGGTACCGTAGCCGAGCATGGCCGCGGTATTCGGAATGAGTGATTGCGGCGCCGGCAAGCCTAGCCATTCGGTCCAGGAGCGCAGCTGCCAGACATACGCTGCGATCGGCAATGCGATCAGCACGGGTCCCCAGATACCGCCCATGAGGAACGCGACGATTCGGTCGCAGCAGCGTGCGAGCGATGCGCGCGGGTCGAGCGTCCGCACGAGCGCGCGCAGGCCGAGCGCGAGCGCATAGAAGATCAGCAGGTAGTAGAGAAACCAGAGATGCGCGAGGATGTTATCGAGAACACCGCCGCCTTGCGCGGCTGCTTGCGGTGATTGCATCTGCTTCGCGAGCCACTGCAGGTAGTCCACTCCGTGCGCCAGCGCGCCCAACACGAACCCGAGCGGCAGCAGCACTCCCAGGACGACCGGTCCAAATAGGAACAGCGGGATCGCGATGCGCTTGCCGCGATCCTTCACGAACTCTCGCACGCCGCGGCGCTCGAGGACCATGCGCGCGAAGAATCCCGCCATTAGAAAGAATGCCGACATGCGGAAGACGTGGATGACGTAGTAGATGACGGCTGCTGTCGTGCTCGGTGTGTCCGTCCATGCCGGGATCGGGAAGTTCTTGAGAAATGCTGCGGCGGAGTGCAGCACTACCCCAAGTAGCAGCGCATAGGCGCGCACAGCATCGAGGGCATGGAACCGGTCAGTTTGATGCACGTCCGTTCTCCCGTAGCGGCGGGGTGGCTGGCGGGGGCCGGCGGTGCCTGGTGGCCTGTTCGTACCCGTAGGCCACTTCGATCAGCACCGGCTCGGACCACGGCCTGCCGAGGAATTCTATGCCTATCGGAACGCCGAGCGTGGCCGTCGGCGTTGGCGCGGAGAATCCGGCCGGCACCACGATGGCCGGGAAACCGGTCACCGCGGCGAGAGCACCATTGCGTTCGACCTGGGTCGTGCCGATGGGCACCACGAGTCGCTGCTGGTGCGGGTAGATGAGCGCATCGAGGCGATGGTCCGCCATGAGCGTCATCACGCGTTGTTGCAACTCTGCGCGCCGTTGCAGACGCAGGCGATAGCCAGCGTCCAATTCGAGGCTTTGGGACTTCCTGATGTTGTCGCCGATATCCGGATGAAACTTGCCGGAGGAGATGATCTCCGCCAGAGACTTCACGGGTGCGTCGCCAGCCGGCCGCCCTGCAATCAGGAGCGGATGCCAAGAACGTCAGCCTTGAACTTCTCCAGACACGCATTCGCTTCTCTGGCCAGGATCGCCTTCAGGTGCGCGGCATTCTCTGCAATCAGCTCTTCGTACGTGAGGGGGTCCGGATCGCCGCCGCGGACCATCTGGCAGAACGAGTCTGCGAATACCTTACCGGTGCGCACGTCGATGGCGCGGCCGAACATATTGGTGTTGACCCAATAACGGCTGCTGAACGGCTTCTTCACGACACTGCTCGTGGCGCTTACGTCAAGCAGTAAATCGACTCCCTGAGCCGCATGCGTGAGCTCCTTCGGGTTGGCCAAGCGCGGCACGGCGACATCGGGCGCTGCCACCACGGCGTATTGCTGGTGCGCTACGAGGAACAAGCTCCGTGCGACATGCAAGGCGGGATCGTCGATGGCGTTGTCCCCCTGCAGCTTCGCGCCGGCGGCGTTGCCGGGTTCCGCCAATCCACCCGTGGCGCCGATGACGAACTCGGCTCCCGCTCCGACTATCTGCAGCCTGGAAGGCGGATAGACCGCAACCGCCACTGTCTTGCCGCGCCACATGATTGGGTCGGCCTGCAGCGTGCCGCCTGCTGTGAGCAGCACAGCCGCGACCATTGCCAGCGACTGTCTCATCACGATGACCGGCGCCCTGCTTCGCATGGGTTTATTGCCCGAATGAATAGCCCAGCTCGAACGTTATACCGTAGTCGCTCCATGCGACTACTAGAATCAGTTTCGCGCCATTCGAAGTGCTAATGTGCAGGCCATGAAACCCGTCAAGACCTATCCGACGAACGTTGAAGCGGAGCTGGCGAGAATCGCGTTGGACGCTGCAGGCGTGCCTGCGGTCGTCGTGGGAATTGGCCTGGGCATGGAAGGCGGAGCGGCTGGCGTGCAACTGCTCGTGCCGGATGACCGCGTGGAAGCGGCCTTGAAGGTGCTCGGAGACGATTAGTGGCTGGCGCCGCGGGCGCGGGCCGCGCGCGCGCCGCCCGCCCTCATGCGTGCTCGCGCGTCCTCGAGAATCTGATGTCGGGCCAGCGCTCGAGGGTCAGCTCGAGATTCACGCGCGAGGGTGCGAGGTAGACGAGCGCGCCGCTGTGATCGAGCGCGAGATGATCGGAGGCGCGGCTGCGGAACTCCTCGAGCTTGCGCGGCTCAGCGGCGTCGATCCAGCGCGCGGTGTAGACGTTGACCGGCTCGAACACGCATTGCACGCCGTACTCGTCCTGCAGACGGAACGCCACGACCTCGAATTGCAGCTGACCGACCGCACCGAGCACCAGATCGTTGTTGCGCAACGGGCGGAACAGCTGCGTTGCGCCCTCCTCGCACAGCTGTGAAAGTCCCTTCTGCAGGGCCTTCATGCGCAGCGGATCCTTGAGCACCGCGCGCCGGAAGATCTCGGGCGCAAAGCTGGGAATCCCGGTGAAAGCGAGCCGCTCACCCTCGGTGAATGTGTCCCCGATGTTGATCGTGCCGTGATTGTGCAGACCGATGATGTCGCCGGCATAGGCTTCCTCGGCGTGCTCACGCTCGGCCGCCATGAACGTGAGCGCATCCGCCACGCGCACCTCCTTGGCGAGCCTGCCGTGATAGAGCCGCATGCCCCGCGAATACCTGCCCGAGCAGAGGCGCATGAAGGCGATGCGATCCCGATGACCGGGATCCATGTTCGCCTGGATCTTGAAGACGAAGCCGGTCAGCTGCGGCTCGAGCGGCTCGATAGAGCGTTCGCGTGCCTCACGTGCAAGCGGACCGGGAGCGTGTGCGGTGAACGCGGCGAGCAGCTCCTCGACGCCGAAATTGTTGATCGCGGAGCCGAAGAAGACCGGTGTCTGCCGTGCGGCGCGATAAAGCCCGGCGTCGAAGGGCTCGGTTGCGCCCTTGACCAGCTCGATCTCCTCCGCAAGCTGCCGGGCGTGCTCGCCGAGGAACTCGCGAGCCGCGGCACTCTTCAGCCCCTCGATGATGAGGTTCTCGCCCACTCGCCCGCGAGCGCCGGCGCTGTAGACATAGATCCGGTCCTCGAGCAGGTGGTAGATGCCGCGCAGCTCGCGGCCCATGCCGATGGGCCAGGTCACGGGAGCAGTATGAATGCCCAGGACCTTCTCGATCTCATCGAGCAGCTCGATCGGTGGCCGACCGTCACGATCGAGCTTGTTGATGAACGTCATGATGGGCGTGGCACGCAGCCGGCACACCTCCATCAACTTGATGGTGCGCTCCTCGACTCCCTTGGCGCAGTCGATGACCATCAGCGCCGAGTCGACCGCGGTCAGGGTGCGATAGGTGTCCTCCGAGAAATCCTCATGGCCGGGCGTATCGAGCAGATTCACGATGCAGCTGCGATAGGGAAACTGCATCACGGAGGAGGTGACCGAGATGCCGCGCTGCTGCTCCAGGCGCATCCAATCGGAGGTGGCGTGCCGCGCAGCCTTGCGGCCCTTGACCGTGCCGGCCATCTGGATGGCCCCGCCGAACAGCAGCAGCTTCTCGGTGAGCGAGGTCTTGCCCGCGTCCGGATGCGAGATGATCGCGAACGTGCGGCGCCGCGCGATTTCGGCAGCGAGATCAGTCATGTGCTGCGATATGGGGACGAACCCGCGAAGACAAAGGTCAGACGTTGCGCAGGTACCGCGCGCGCAGAGAGAGCTTGAGCACCGCAGCATCCTCGCGGCCGCCGACCGCCTGGTAATAGCCGCGCCGCATGCCGATCTGCTCGAAGCCGAGCGCTTGATACAGGCGGATGGCGGCGGTATTGGAGGGACGCACCTCCAGATACGCCTCGCTCATGCCCGCTGCGGCCGCTCGGCGCAGCAGGTGCTCCAGCAGGCTCTTGCCGATCCCGCAGCAGCGATGACTCTCGCGCACGCACACGTTGAGAATGTGCGCCTCGCCCGCGCCGACACTCATCACGGCATAGGCGATGAGCTCGCTCTCCAGGGCGACCGCCCGACACACGTAACCGACGCGCAGACAATCGCGGAAGATGCCCTCGCTCCAGGGAAACTGATAGGAGGCGCGCTCGATGAGAATCACCGCCGGCACATCGGTGTCGAGCATCGCGCGGATGTGTGCCTGCGGTGCGGAAGCCAGTTGGTCGGGTGCGGTCGCCATCAGTGCCTTTCCGGATTCGCCGTGAGCTCACGAAACACGCTGCGGGCGAATTTCAGATCCTGCCACGCCTTGCGCTTGTCCGCCGGGGTACGCAGGAGATAAGCGGGATGATACGTCACGATGAGCGGTGTATTCAGCTCGCCGAAGCGATGCATGCGGCCGCGCAGCCGCCCGAGGGGTGCGTCCGTGCCGAGCAGCGTCTGCGCCGCGATGCGCCCGACGCACAGAATCAACACGGGCTCGAGCAGCGCGATCTGCCGCATGAGGTACGGCAGGCAGCAGGCCACCTCCTCGGGCTTCGGATCGCGATTGCCCGGGGGGCGTGATTTCAGGATGTTCGCGATGTAGACGTTGGCGCCACGCGCGAGCCCGATCGCCCGCAGCATGGCGTTCAGGAGCTGACCCCCGCGTCCGACGAAGGGCTCACCCTGCCGGTCCTCCTCGGCGCCCGGCGCCTCGCCCACCACGAGCCACTGCGCCTGCGGATCACCGACGCCGAAGACTGCCTGGGTGCGGGTGGCGTGCAAGGCACATTTGGTGCATTGAGCAACCTCGCGCTGCAGCGCTTGCCAGGCCGCCCCTCTGTCGGCGCGGGCCGCCAGCGGGGCCCGCCCGATCGCGGGCTGCAGCATCGCGGGCTGCCCAGCCGCGGGCTGCCCCATTGCGAGCGCCGGCTGCGCGCTGGCACGCGGCAGCCACACGTCGATGCCGAGGAGCTTGAGATATTCAGCTCGTCGCGCGGCGTTCATGGCTCAGCCCACGGGAGTGGCGCCGCGAAATGCGCGGCGCAGGCGCCGCCCGATCCACAGCAGCGGCGCCGACACTGCGTACGTTGCGAATATGGATAGCAGCATCGTCGGCGGGTCGATCGCGATGAGGACGAAGAACAGCGGCACGATCAGCATGTAGGCGAACTTGATGCGCCGATCCAGATCGAACTGCTTGAAGCTCGGGTAGCTGAAACGGCTCACCATCAGAGCACCCGCCGCCGCGGTGATGCAGAACGCTGCGATGAGCCCGGCCAGTCCCGGCTCGCGCCACTCGCTCGAGAACCAGATGAACGCTGCGACGATGGCGGCCGCCGAGGGACTCGGCAGACCCTCGAAGTAACGCTTGTCGGCACCGGCGGAGCGTGCATTGAAGCGCGCGAGCCGCAGGGCGCCGGCGACCGCGTAGAAGAACGCCGCAAGCCAGCCGAAGCGGCCCCAGGCGCGACCGTACTCGGCGATGCGCACCACGCCCCACTGATACGACACGATCGCGGGAGCGAGTCCGAACGCCACCATGTCGGCGAGGCTGTCGTACTCCTTGCCGAAGGCGCTCTCGGTGTGCGTCAGGCGTGCGATGCGGCCGTCGAGCGTATCGAAGACCATGGCGACGAACACGGCCATGCCGGCCGGTGCGAAATGCTTGTCGATCGCGGCGACGATGGCATAGAACCCGGAGAAGAGGCACCCGGTCGTGAGCAGGTTGGGCAGCAGGTAGATGCCCTTGCGCCGGGGCCTCGGCGCCTCTTGGTCCGTATCCATTGGTCGCATCTGGGAGCGCAGCGGATTGCCGGACTGATGATACTGTAATATCGGCCAAGAACGACGTAGCGCACGGCGCCGAGCATTCGGGGGTCTGCCAGCGCGGGGAGGTGTGCGACACGTCACGGCAGCCGCTCGCCAACTGCACGACGATCGTCCCAGCGAGGCAATACGACTTAAACCCGCTGCATGTTGCGATCGGCGACCAGCATTAGCATTGGCATTGCGCCGTGCACGCGCACGGCGGTGTGGCTGTTGAGCCTCGCCGCGGCGCTGCTGCCATGGCAGCGCGCCTGGGCGGATGCACAGCGCGATCCGGAGCTGAAGGACGTGGTGGCGCGAGCCATCGTCCAGGCCGAATGCTTCGCGGACCGCTACGACTCGGCGGTCTGGTACAAGCTGATGGAGCCGAAGCTGCGGCGCGCGATGCCCGATTCCGCCGAGCGGCTCGATGTGCTGAAGTTCGTGTACTGCGAGACGCACCGGGCGGGTGAGGTGCGCCTGCCCCCAGGGCTCGTCATGGCGATGATCGACGTGGAGAGCCGCTTCAACCGCTGGGCCGTCTCCTCCGCCGGCGCGGTGGGGCTCATGCAGGTCATGCCCTTCTGGCCGGAGCGGCTCGGCATGCGCCGCTACGAGCTCACGCGCATCGGATCCAATGTGCAGATGGGCTGCGCCATCCTGCGCTACTACCTCGTGCAGGAGCGCCGTAACTACGCCAAGGCGCTGGCGCGCTACAACGGCAGCGTCGGACGGCGCAGCTACTCCGACGCGGTGCTCGCGCGCTGGGCGCGCTGGACCGGCGCGGACGACCTGCCGGGCTCTGCGCAAGTCAGTCAGTCGGTGCGAAATCCCGCCGGCGGGCCGTGAAGCTCGGGCCCCGCATCGGCACACTGCACCCCTGTCACGCGGCTCGCGGTCGAGCCGATCCACAGCCAATCGACGAAGCTCTGCACCGCCCGCTCCTCGCCGTGCGCCAGCACTTCGACGCGGCCGTCCGGCAGATTGCGGGCGTAGCCGGAAATTCCGAGCTCGCGCGCGCGCGCGGCCGCGGTGCCCCGGTAGTAGACGCCCTGCACGCGCCCGCTCACCCAACAGATCTTCGTGGCCATGCTGCATACTCGAGATGCGATGGTTCGCTAGCGCGGCATCTCTTGCGATTACAGGGTGCCTGAAGCGCGCCGGACAGGGCAACCGCGGAGCGGTCGATGGCGGAAATCCTGGTGGTGTACTACTCGCGGTCCGGGTCAACCGCGGAGCTCGCGCGTCACGTGTGTCGCGGCGTCGAGAGCGTCGCGGGTGTCGCCGCGAAGCTGCGCACCGTGCCACCCGTCACCGCCGAGAGCGAGAGCTCCGGCAAGCCGGTGCCGGTGAGTGGGCCTCCGTACGCGACGCACGAGGATCTGCGGGCCGCCGATGGCCTCGTCATGGGCAGTCCCACGCGCTTCGGAAACATGGCGGCCCCGCTCAAGCACTTCATCGATGGGACCGCCGCGCTGTGGGTTTCCGGCGCCCTGGTCGGCAAGCCTGCCGCCGTGTTCACGTCCACTCAGACTCTGCATGGCGGCCAGGAGACGACCCTGATCTCGATGATGCTGCCGCTCTTGCATCACGGCATGTACCTCGTCGGCATCCCGTACACGGAGCAGGCGCTCAGCGAGACGCGCGGCGGTGGCAGTCCCTACGGCGCCTCGCACGTCGCGGGTGGCGAGCGCGCCGGGCTGCTGACAGAGCACGAGCAAAGCCTGGCGCGAACGCTCGGGCGGCGCGTGGCGCTCTTGGCGCTACGGTTGCGGGCGTCGCAGTAAGACGGAGCGAATGAACGGCACTGTGAGGCGCCGCTGCGCCGCGAGCGCCGCCTCATCGAGAGTGTCGAGCAGCCCATACAACGAGCGCATGTCGCGCGGGAAGCGGCGCTGCAGCCAGCGCGCAGTCTCCTCGGGCAGCTCGAATCCGCGCACGCGCGCACGCAGCTGCAGCGCCTGCAGCTGCTGCGCTTCCGTGAGCGCGCGCAACTGAAACACCGGTCCGCCCGCGAAGCGCGAGCCGAGATCTTTGAGAGACCACTCGATGAGCGCCGGAGGCGCTTGTGCCGCCGCGACCAGCCGCCCACCGCGCTCCTCGATCTCGCGGTACATTCCGAAGAGCGCGCGTTCCCAATCGGGATCCCCGGCCACGCGGTCGATGTCATCCAGGCACAGGCACGCGAGCTGCGTGAGTCCCTCGAGCGCCGCGCTGCCCATGCCGCGCAGCTCCGCGAGCGGAAAATAGCCCGCGCGCATGCTCTCGCTCGCGAGCACGCAGGTCGCCTGCAACAAGTGCGTCTTGCCCGCGCCACCCGGCCCGCAGAGCCAGGCGTTGCCAACCGCGCCGCGTGCCAGGGACTCGAGATGCGCGGCGGCCTCGCTGTTATGCGCGGGTAGAAAACTCGCGAACAGCGCGCGATCGGCGATTCGCACTCCGAGGGGCAGCTGCTGCATAGCTAGGGCGTCGCGCTCGCCGCCTCAGGAAGGCCGCGCGGGCAGCGCCAGGGCGCGGCGCGTGAAGACGATGACGTAGCCGGCGCCCGACACCACCGTCGTCAGCAGGGTCAGCACCGCGAGGGTCGCGAGCCAGCCCTGGCCGGGAACGCGGAATGCCGCGGCTGCCATGACGGAGAGTAGATAGGCGAGCTGCAGACCGGTGTTGAGCTTGCTCGAGAACATGGGCCGACCGTACAACGGGCCGAACCACAAGCGATAGACGAGCGCGCCGAGTGCAATCAGCGCATCGCGCGCCACCGCCGCGGCGGTCAACCAGCGCGGCACCAGACCGAGCCACGTCGCACAGACGAAAATACTGACGAGCAGGAGCTTATCGGCCGCCGGGTCGAGGAATTTACCGAGCTCCGAGGTCCAGTCGAAGCGCTTCGCAAGATAGCCGTCGAGCCCGTCGGACAGTGCCGCCAGCGTGAACAGCAGCAGCGCCGCCTGATAATTGCCCGCGTACAGGGCGACCACGATGGGCCACACGAGAACAACGCGGGCGATGCAGATGAGATTCGGCAGGTGCCGCATGCGTCGCGCCGCGCCCCCTCACGGATGCAGCTGGTACTGCAGCCGCGCGTTGGCGGCACCGGTGTGCGCCAGGCGCGCCGAGTTGGCGAGCGCGCGCTCGATCGCCTCAGAGCCACCGCGGATCAGCACACGGAACGTCGCGGTCGTGCCCTGCGCCTCTTCGAGCCCCGAACGGCGCACTCCGGGGATCCCGCTCAGCATCCGCTCGACCAACGCATAATCGCCGAGCGAGCCGATACCACTCACCTCGACCAGAGCGTCCGATTCGGTCTGAGGCACTGCGCTGTCCTCGACGCGCGCGAACGCGTCCGCGGCGCCATTCACGCCTGCCTCGAAGGTACCGCTCCAGCTCTGCGAGGAGAACCCGGTGATGAGGCTCCATTGCCAGTCGCTGCTGGCCGCAACATTTGCCGTCAGTTGCGTGGTGGCAGGCGCGGCACTCGCGGCGGCGCCTGCGGCAGGCGGCTGACCATTGCTCGGCTGCCCGCCCGGAGCCGCACCGTTTCCGGCTGCGTTGGGCGCGGCAAGGTCCGAGCGGCCGAGCAACACGGCGTCCGCACCGAGTCGCTGCGCGCTCTGCAGGAGGGCATCACCGGTGAGCGCGTTGCCGGCCGGATCCACCGTGGCCATCGGCACCAGAGTGATCGGCAAGCCTCGCACCTCACCGAGGCCTTCGAGCATGCGCCGCGCCCCATCGCCTTCGGGCCCAGAGAGAGTTGGGTTCAAAACGACGACGACGAACGGGCGCTCCGCGCCCCAGACGCTGCGCCCCGCGGCCATGATCTCCTTCTCGATCGCAGCGCCGTCGAACACCACTTGTGTCGACCCATCGGGCGACGGACGCGAGGAGGTCACATAGCGGCTCGCGTTCATCACCAGGCTCTGAAGCGCGGGATCACTCCCAGCCTGGCGCTGGCCGGTGGCACGCACCAGGGCCTCGCGCATGGCCTCCACGATGCTAGCGCTGGGGTCGGTGCCACGCACCACGACTTCGTAGACCCGCACAGGCCGCGTAGCCCACACGGGCTCGGCCGTGAGCGCCAGCGCGAGGAGCCCGCAGCAGACGCAGAGCAACCGCCCGAGTCGTGAGCGAGCGACGGATCCGCGGACGGAGCCGGGGTGCATGCGATCGCGGTGCATGCCCGTATTGTACGGTGCCTGGTGCGTTGCCGGGGGACGCATGCGGCGCAGGCTGCGCGCAGCGCCGACAGGTACAATTTCGCGCATGCTACTCGCGTCCCGCCGCGGCCTGCCTGGCCTGACCGTTCTACCGCTCGCGCTCGCCGCCCTCGGGGTCCGGGCCGAAGGACCCACCGTGCAGCCGTTCACGGCGACCTACGCGCTCGAGTGGCACGGCATCACGGCCGGTGAGTCGACTCTGGCGCTGAAGCAGACCTCGCCGACGACGTACGACTACAGCTCGACGAACCGTGCGCACGGGCTGTTTCGCGTGGTGTTCCCCGATCCGATCAACGAGGAGAGCACCTTCAAGGTCGAGGGCGGTCACGTGATGCCGCTCAGCTATCGCGAGGACAATGGCGCCGACAGGGCCAAGCAGAACGTGATGCTGGAGTTTGACTGGAGCGCCAAGCGCGTGCGCGGCACCGCCGAGGAGAAGCCCGTCGACCAGCCGCTCGCACCTGGAACACAGGATCCGCTGTCCGTGCAGATCGAGTTGATGCGCGATCTGCGTGCGGGCGAGGCTCCCACCCAGTTCCTGCTCTTCGACAAGCACGAAGCGAAGCAGTACGACTACACCCGCGATGGCAACGAGACGCTCGACACCCCGCTCGGTCGACTCGATACGGTCATCTATCGCAGCGGTCGTTCGGATTCGAGCGTGGTGACGCGCCTGTGGCTGGCGCCGACTCTGGGCTATGTGCCCTTGCAGGCCGAGCGCCGCCGCCACGGCAAGGTGGATCTGTCACTGCACATCCGCCAGCTCAAACAGTCTTCCTGACCCTCGGCTATTGCGCCCTCAGGCGCCGCAGGCACCCGCCTCAGGTCTTCGGGAGTGTCACGCCGCGCTGTCCTTGGTACTTGCCGCCGCGATCACGATAGGACGTGGAGCAGACCTCGTCTGATTCAAAGAAGAGCATCTGCGCGACGCCTTCATTGGCGTAGATCTTCGCAGGCAGCGGCGTTGTGTTTGAGAACTCGAGCGTGACATGACCTTCCCACTCGGGCTCGAGAGGCGTTACGTTGACGATGATGCCGCAATTGTGGACGAAGACGCCGGCTTCTAGGGCGAAGTTGCCGGCCTCCGGCACGGTGAGGCAATACACGTCGTGATCGCCGGGGAGCCCGCGAACCGCGCTGACTTTGTGATTGCGTTGCGCGCGGCGCCAGGCGAACGCTCTGATCACCTCCGGAAAGCGCCGGAACACCGAGCGATCGCACCCAAGCAGGCCCGCTGCTCCTCGAATAGATCCCGTCTGATCCAGTGCCTGACGGGCCCGCTCCGCGTCGATCTCGCCACGGATCCGGATCTTCCGCGCTATCTCGGCTTGCATGCGGCGGCGCGAGCCGTCGTGCGCCCACGTTGGGCGATCGTTGCGGCGATCGAAATCGATATGGTGTCGGTGGGTATTGTGAAGGTCAGTGTAGATCGCGTGGCGCAGGTTCCACTCGTCCGCGAGGCGATGCGTAGCGTACAGATGCCCATCGATCGGCTGATAGACGACCTCGTAGCCGCGCGCCGTATCCCGATACAGCGGCATGAGTGAGTCTCCCGGCCGCAGCTCATGCGCCGCGGTCATCCGGCCGTCGCGCCGCATGAAAAGGTGATCGGGGGTGCAGCGAATATCCTCGCCATTGTCCAACTCCACCTCCATGAGTGCATCGCGGCCGATCAGCCGCGGGGCATCCAGAAGCGTCACGAAGAGCTGACCATGCGGTCCGATGCTGTAGCCCCAAAAAAGCTCGCCCGACTCATGGCGGCGCGCCATCTCTTCGAGTGTCGGCGCCGAGTTGTCCACCAGGGCGACACGCGTATCGCCGCTGAAGCAGCGCGCGTAGGTCGACTTTCCCACTGTCGCGACCAGCACGTTGCGCGGGATGCGGAAGTACTCGATGGTGCGCGCCAGCGCGAAGGAGTTCGGCGGAATGATGCAGACCTCACTTCGTAAGTCGACGAAGCTCTTCTCGTCGAATTGCTTGGGATCGACGATGGTGGAGTTGATATTGGTGAAGATCTTGAACTCGCCGGCGCAGCGCACGTCGTAGCCGTAGCTCGAGGTGCCGTACGAGACGATCTTCTTGCCGTCCACCGTCCGTACCTGTTCCGCCGCGAAGGGCTCGATCATCCCGTGATCGCGCGCCATGCGACGGATCCAGTTGTCGGATTTGATGCTCATGCGATCCCCCTGCAGACGCGCGCGTGCGACGCTGCAATTTTACAGTGCGTTAGGAGCGCCCGCTGCCTGCGGACGAGTCAGGTCTCTTCCACCACGATCTGCGGAAACAGACTGCTGCGATCCCTGGCGCGCCGTGCGAGCGCCGCCGCAGTGCGCCGCGCCATGTCGAAGTATGCCTTGGCACGCGGCGTATCGGGCGCTGCAACCACGGTGGGACGTCCGCCATCGGCCTCCTCGCGGATGTGCGCATCGAGCGGCAGCTCGCCAAGCAGGCGCACCTCGTACTGCGCTGCCATGCGCGCACCGCCTCCCGCGCCGAAGATGTGCTCGACGTGTCCGCAGCTGGAGCACACGTGCAGGCTCATGTTCTCCACGATCCCGAGCACCGGAACGGAGACCTTCTCGAACATCTTGAGACCCTTGCGCGCATCTGCGAGCGAGATGTCCTGCGGCGTGGTCACGATGACGGCGCCGGCGACCGGTACGCGCTGCGCGAGCGTGAGCTGGATATCACCCGTCCCGGGCGGCATGTCGACGACGAGATAGTCGAGATCGCCCCAGCGGGTGTCGGCGAGCAGCTGCGTGAGCGCCTGCGTGACCATCGGCCCGCGCCATACCATGGGTTGCTCTGCATCGACCAGAAATCCGATCGACATGGCGACGATGCCATGGCTGGTCAGAGGCTCGATGTGCTTGCCATCGGGTGCGGTGGGACGCTGTCCGGCGAGTCCCAGCATGAGCGGCTGGCTGGGACCGTAGATATCGGCATCGAGCACGCCGACCCGGGCCCCCTGGGCGGCCCACGCGAGCGCCAGATTCGCCGCGACGGTCGACTTGCCGACGCCTCCCTTGCCAGATGCGACGGCCACGACATTCTTGACACCCGGCAGCGGCTTGAGCGGTCGCTGCACTGCGTGCGCGTGAATTTGCCCCTCGAGCCGCACCTCGAGCGCGACGCTCAGGCCCGCCACGCGCACGTGCTCGCGTAAGGCGGCGGCAAGCTCACCCTCGTAGCCACCGACAGGGAATCCGAAGCGCAATCGGACGACGAAGCGCGCGTTCTCCTCGCTCACGCCGAGCACGGCTTGCGCCTCGCCGAGCGTCTCGGCCAGATACGGGTCGGTGTAGCTTGCGATGGCGGCCTGGACGGCGGCCGCTGACGGCTGGGTCATCCAGAAATTGTAGTGCTTCGGGAAAGCCTCCGCACACGCATTGCCCCGCGGAACAGTGGCTGGCCCACGTATGGCATAATTCGTGCCTGGCCCGTCCGATCTTGAGGGAGCCGGGCCGTGAGAACTCTTTGATCTATTTCTTCGGGCAAAGCACGGAGTTCTGCCTTCCGAGGGCACAGCAACGGATGCTCGCGCACGAATTGCCGACGGCAAGGCTGAATGAGCTTTTTTACTAACCTGCGCGCCGAACGGCTGATCACCGAGATCAGGTCGAGTTCCGGTTCGGCCGACGGTACAGCACAGAAGTCCGCTGCAAAGCTGAAGGAACTCGGCGCCGGCGCGATCGAGCCGGTGTTCGCGGCGCTGCCCGAGGCGGACAAGAACGCCACGGCGATGCTCGTCGACGTGCTCACCTCGCTCGTCAACCTCAAGACGCTGCCGCAATTCATGCAGGGACTGATCGAGGGCAGCCCGCGCGTGATCGCCGGCATCGTCTGGGCGTTGACCAACAGCCGCGGCTTTCCGCCGCATATGCTGCTCGAGGCCCTCGCCATCCCGGGCATCTCCAAGTCCGCGATTCTCGAGGTCATTGCGGCGCATAAGCAGCGCTTCGGCGTGCGCGAGCTGCTGCAGGCCGCGTACGCCCAGGAGCCGAACGAGAAGGCGGCGCTCTTTCGGGTCATCGGCGAGATCGCCGATGCGCAGGCAACGCCGGAGCTCCTGGGGCGGCTGCAGGGCAAGGATCCGATCGCCCGGGTCCATATCATCAACATCCTGGGGCGATTCAACACGCCCGAGGTGCAGACCGCTCTGCAGGCGCAGCTCAAGGATCCCAACAAGCTGATCCGGGGCGCCGCGCTCGGAGCGCTGCAGCGCATGGACGGTCCCATCGACGTCGAGCGGGTCTGCGCGCTGCTGCGCGATCCGGAGCTCGACGTGCAGAACAAGGCGGTCGATGTCGTCATCAAGGCGAACCACCCGGACACCGTGCGGTATCTGATCGACGTGCTCAAGGACGAGAATGAGTACGCACGGCGCGCGGCCGTCGAAGTGCTGAACGAGGTGGGCGACGCCAAGTCCGTCAAGTATCTGCTCGAGGCCCTCAAGGACAGCGACTGGTGGGTGCGCAGTCGCGCCGCGGACGCGCTCGGCAAGATCGGCGGCCCCAAGGTGATCGACGCGGTGCTCGCACTGGTGCGCGACCAGGACGAGGATATTCGCCGCGCGGCGATCGAGATCCTGAACCAGACGAAGGACGAGCGCGCCGTCGATCATCTCATCCAGGCGACTCGCGATGCCGACTGGTGGGTGAGCGAGCGCGCGATCGATGCCCTCGCGGAGATCGGCAGCAAGCGGGCACTGCCGCGGCTCACGGAAATGCTGCGCGCCGGCCAGACGCAGTCGCTGCCGATCGTGCTACGCGCGCTCGGCAAGGTGGGCGATGCGAAGCTCGTGGACTCGATGCTGCCGCTCCTCACCCGCCCCGAGCGCGAAATTCGCATCGAGGCGATTCAGGCGCTGGCGAAGCTCACGGACGATAGGCACGCCGAGCGCGTACGCACCGAGTTGCAGTCGCAGATCAGCTCGCCGGACCAGACGGTGGCACGGCTTGCCGCCTCCGCCCTTTCCGAGCTCGACAACCGCACCGTCGGCGGCCTCACACCGACACCCATGCCGATGCCCACCGCCGGATCGGCGCTGCGCCCGCCATCCAGTGCGCCGTCCACCCACACCCGCACGCTATTGGTATCCGATGCCGCTCTGACACAGGCCACACGCGCATCGAACGGCGCCACCAAGCTCGACATCTCCACGCTCAAGGCGGGCGACATCATCGAGGGGCGCTACAAGTTCATCGACAAGATCGGACGCGGCGCCTTCGGCACGGTGCTCCTCATGGAGGACACGGTCGTCGACGAGCGCCTGATTCTCAAGTTCCTCAATCCGAATGTCGCGCAGGACGAAGAGGTGATGAAGCGCTTCGTGCACGAGCTGCGCTACTCGCGCAAGATCACGCACAAGAATGTCATCCGCATCTACGACTTCCTCTTCATCCAGGGCAATTACGCGATCTCCATGGAGTATTTCCCCTCGCACACCCTCGCCGGCGAGATCGTGAACGAGAAGCCCATGGATCTGAAGCGCGCCATGCGCTTCGGCTGTGACATCGCCACCGGCATGGCGGTGGCTCACCAGGTGGGCATCGTGCATCGCGATCTCAAGCCAGCCAACGTGCTCATCAATCAGGAGGGGCTGCTGAAGATCGTGGATTTCGGCGTCGCGGCGGCACAGCGTGAGGGCGACACCCAGCTCACCAAGACCGGCTACGTCATCGGCTCGCCGAAGTACATGGCTCCCGAGCAGATCCTTGGCAAGAAAGTCGACGAGCGGGCCGATATCTACGCCGTCGGCGTTATGCTCTACGAGATGGTCACCGGCGTACCCCCCTACTCGCGCGGCGATCACATGTCGGTGATGTATCAGCATGTGCAGGGCAAGGCGCGCCCGCCGCAACAGATCAACGCCAACTTGCCTCCGGTGCTGAGCGAGCTCGTCGTGAAAGCCATGGCCGTGGACAAGGCCAAGCGCTTCCAGACGATGGACGAGCTGCGCGCGGCGCTCGAGGCGTTCCTGTAGTCAGGCAGCCCCGGCCGGTGGCGTAGCCGCCCCGCGACGGGTGCGATCTCTTTCGTGCGTTACGTCAAATTTCTGCACACAAGCCATTGATTCGCCAGCCCGGACCGGGCAAAACGGGCCTGGATTCCAGGCTCGCTCGATAAGGCGGGGGTCGCAACTTGGCGCGCATCGACGCGTTCCTCAAGCTCGGCACGCAGCAGGGGTGCTCCGACGTGCATCTCGCGGTCGGCGTGCCGCCCATGTTGCGCATGCACGGGGACCTCTTGCCGATCAAGTTCCGCGACCTGCGCGCCGCGGAGCTCGAGGGTTACATCGGCGAGATTCTGACACGCAACCAGGCAGAGCACTTCAACAGCGGCCAGGACCTGGACTTCTCGTACGTATCGGCGGAGGGCGGGCGCTTTCGCGTGAACGTCTACCGCAAGGACACCGGCGTGGGGGCAACCTTCCGCTCGATTCCCTCGGATGTCCCCAACCTCGAGAAGCTCGCGTTGCCGCCGATCGTCACCAAGCTGTGCGACTTTCACCAGGGAATGATTCTCGTGACCGGATCGACCGGGACGGGCAAGTCAACGACGCTCGCGGCGATGATCGATCATCTCAATCACACGCGTAAGCTCAACATCGTCAGCCTCGAGGATCCGATCGAGTTCGTCCACCGCAGCAAGAACAGCCAGGTCATCCAGCGCGAGCTGCACACGCACATCCCGAGCTTCGCCGAAGGGGTGCGCGCCGCGATGCGCGAGGACCCGGATGTGATTCTGGTCGGCGAGCTGCGTGATGCCGAGACCATCTCGATGGCCATGACGGCCGCGGAGACTGGCCATCTGGTGCTCGGCACGCTGCACACGACCGGCGCCGTCAAGACCATCGATCGCATCATCGATGCGCTGCCGGTCGAGGAACGCGAGCAGACCAAGAGCTTCCTCGCGCAGAGCCTGCTCGCCGTCGTCACGCAGGTGCTGGTGAAGAATGCCGATGCGCACGGACGCAAAGCGATCTGCGAGATCATGGTCATGACCAAGGCGATCGCCAAGCTCATCCAGAGCGATCAGACCCATCAGATTCCCAATCAGCTGCAAACCGGCCGCGACGTGGGCATGCAGATTCTCGATCAGGCACTGCTCGCGGCGATCAATGCGCGTGAGATCGATCCGGACGACGCGTATGCATATGCCACCGACAAGCGGCTGTTCCAGAAATTCGTGACCGATACGAGCGTACTGCCGAAGATGGAGCCGGTGGCGCCCGCGCCGGCGGCCTCCGCCTGACGAGCCTGTCAGATGGCCGCCATCGACGCATTCCTAACAGACATTCTCGAGCGCCGCGGATCGGACCTGCACTTCATCGCAGGCGAGCCGCCACGCATCCGTCAGTACGGCGATCTGATGCCGCTGCGCCCGGAGCGACTCGATCCGAACATGGTCCGCGACGCGCTCTACGAGATCATGCCGAAGGTCGCCTCGGATCGTTTCGAGTCCAAGGACGGCGCCGACTTCGCCTACTCGCTCGCCGACCGCGGCCGCTTCCGCGTGAACGTGATGCGGCATCTGTCGGGCATGGGGGCCGTGTTCCGCGCCATTCCCTCGAAGGCCATGACCCTCGACGAGCTGAAGCTGCCCGAAGCCGTACGGCAGATGTCGCGCGCCAGCAATGGGCTGATCCTGGTCACCGGCAAGACAGGCTCGGGCAAGTCGACCACGCTTGCGGCGATGGTCGATGACATCAACTCGCGCGTGCAGGGGCACATCCTCACCGTCGAGGATCCGATCGAGTTCGTGCATCAGCGCAAGAGCTGTCTCATCAGTCAGCGCGAGATCGGCGTGCACTCGCAGAGCTTTGCCGCCGCACTGGTCTCGGCCTTGCGCGAGGATCCCGATGTCATCCTGGTCGGTGAGTTGCGCGACCTCGAGACCATGAGCATCGCGGTCACCGCCGCCGAGATGGGCATTCTGGTGATGGGCACGCTGCATACGAATGGCGCGGCGCAGACTGTCGATCGCATGGTGAACGTGTTCCCCGCCGACAAGCAGCCGCACGTGCGCACGATGCTGTCGACCTCGCTGCGCGGCGTCGTGTCGCAGCAGCTGCTGCAGAGAGCCGACAAGCAGGGCCGGGTGGCTGCGCTCGAGATCCTGGTGAACACATCTGCGGCCTCCAATCTGATCCGTCAGGGCAAGCTCGATCAGCTCGAGAACACCATGCAGTCGGGTGCGCAATTCGGCATGCGCACGATGGATACGGCGATCCAGCAGCTCCTCGATCAGAGGATCATCACCGGCAAAGAGGCCTACAAGAAGGCCATCAACAAGGCGCGCTTCGAGTCGGTGAAGGATCAGGGCTGAGCAAAGCACGCCAGGTCGCGGCACGCGCCGCGAGGGCTGTCTCGCGCGGCAGCCTCACGGTAGACTCTTGCGATGCCGCGCACCCTGTTCATCACCACGGCGCTGCCCTACGCGAACGGGCCGTTCCACATCGGCCACGTCATGGAGTACATCCAGGCCGACATCTGGGTGCGCTTCCAGCGCATGCTGGGTAATCGCGTCCACTTCGTGGGCGCCGATGACGCGCACGGCGCGCCGATCATGCTCAAGGCGCAGGCCGAGGGAATCACCCCGCAGCAGCTGGTTGCGCGTGTCACCTCCGATCGCACGAGATACCTCGATGGCTTTCATCTGAGCTTCGATCATTGGTATACGACCGACTCTCCGGAGAACGTCGCGCTCTCACAGGATGTGTATCGGCGTCTCAAGGGCGCGGGACTCATCTACTCGAAGCCTGTCGAGCAGTTCTTCGATCCGGTGAAGGGCATGTTCCTCGCGGACCGCTACGTCAAGGGCGAATGCCCGAACTGCCGCGCGAAGGATCAGTACGCCGACGCATGCGAAGTGTGCAGCATCGTGAATCCGCCCACGGCGCTCATCAATCCCTATTCGACGCTCACCGGAGCGGTGCCCGTCCTCAGGACCTCCGATCACCTGTTCTTCCGGCTCTCAGATCCTCGTTGCGTGGCGTTCCTCGAGCAATGGATCGGAGCGCCGGGGCGGCTGCAGCCGCAGGTCAGAAACAAGGCCCGCGAATGGCTCGAGGGGCGTGGCGGCGAGCAGCTCGACGACTGGGACATCTCGCGCGATGCGCCCTACTTCGGCATTCCGATCCCCGACCTGCCCGGCAAGTACTTCTACGTGTGGCTGGATGCGCCGCTCGGCTACCTGGCCGCCTTGCAGCACTATTTCGCCACCGGCGCCGCTCGAGCGAATGGCGAGCCGCGCAGCTACCAGGAATTCATCACCGCGCCCGATACCGAGCAGATTCATTTCATCGGCAAGGACATCATCTATTTCCATACGCTCTTCTGGCCGTCGATGCTGAAGTTCGCGGGCGCTCCCTACAAGGTGCCCGACTACGTGTACGTTCACGGCTTCATCACCGTCGCCGGCGAGAAGATGTCGAAGTCGCGCGGCACGGGCCTGAGCCCGCTGCGCTATCTCGAGATCGGCATGAATCCGGAGTGGCTGCGCTATTACATCGCCGCCAAGCTCAATGCGAACGTCGAGGACCTGGACTTCAACTCCGACGACTTCGTCGCGCGCATCAACAGCGATCTCGTGGGCAAGTACGTGAACATCGCAAGTCGCGCTGCCAACTTCATCACGCGGCATTTCGGCGGCGAGCTGCGTTGCGCGGACAGCGCCCCGTTGGTGCGCGAAGCGCAGGCACTGGCAGCGCTCGTGCGCGAGAGCTATGAGTCGCGCGAGTTCGGCAGGGCCATGCGCGAGATCATGGCCGCCGCGGATCGCATCAATCAGAACTACGATGCGCGCCAGCCGTGGCTGCTCGCCAAGGACGCCGCGCGGCGTCCCGAGCTACAGGACGTGTGCTCGCAGGCACTCTACGGATTCAAATTGCTGAGCGTGCTGCTCGCGCCCGTGCTGCCGCAGCTGGCCGAGCGAGTTGCCCGGGAGCTGTTCGGCCTCGCGCGATCGTTTGACTGGAGCGATGCGATGACTCTGCCGGAGCGCATCAATCCTTACAGCCACCTGATGACGCGCGCCGAGCCGAGGCAGCTCGATGCGCTCTTCGATATCGATGCCGCCGCCCCGGCTGGCCCGGCGCTGGCGTCGGCGACCGCGCCGGCCAAGTCGTCGCCCGCCGGGCCCGGCAAAGTCGTGGTTGCTGCGCCAGACAAGGCAACGCCCGCCGCGCCCGCTGCCAGCGCGGATACCCCGCCACCGACGGTGTCGATCGATGAATTCAAGAGAATCGAGTTGCGCGTGGCACGCATCGCCAACGCCGAGCGCGTCGATGGGGCAGACAAGCTCTTGAGACTCACTCTCGACCTGGGAGGCGAGACACGCACGGTATTCGCGGGTATCAAGTCCGCATACGACCCCGAGCAACTCAAGGGACGGCTCACGGTGATGGTGGCCAATCTCGCGCCGCGCAAGATGAAGTTCGGTATCTCGCAGGGCATGGTGCTCGCGGCAAGCGGCGCCGGTCCCGGGATCTATCTGCTGTCACCGGATTCCGGTGCCGAGCCGGGCATGAGAGTGAGCTGAGCCCGAAGCGCCATGCTCCTCGCCGACGCAATCGACGCACTGCTGCCACAGACTCAGTGCACGCGCTGTGGCTATCCGGGCTGCAAGCCCTACGCGCAAGCGATCGCACACGGTGGCGCGCAAATCAATCAGTGCCCGCCGGGCGGTGCTGCGACCATCGGCGCGCTCGCCCGGCTGCTCGGGCGCGAGCCGCTGCCGCTGAATCCCGCCAACGGCGTGGAGAGCGAGCACGCCGTGGCGCAGATCGACGAGAGCCGCTGCATCGGCTGCGCCAAGTGCCTGCCCCCGTGCCCCGTCGATGCCATCCTCGGCGCCCCGCGTCACATGCACACGGTGCTGGCCGAGGTCTGCACCGGCTGTGAGCTGTGCATCGCGCCCTGTCCCGTGGACTGCATCCGCATGGTGCCGGCGAGTACCCTCACCGGGACGCCGCCCGTCGCCCCTGCAGCGCAGCTCAACCGCGAGCGCTTTCGTGCGCATGAGGAGCGCATCGCGCGCCGCGAGCGCGAGCGGGCCTGCCTGCTCGAAGAGCGCAAGCAACGCGCGCGCCCGAGCAGTGAGACCGTTGCATGAGTCCAGCACGCCGCAGAGCGATCTTCCGGCGCCTGCAGGCCGCAAATCCGCAGCCCACCACGGAGCTCGAGCACAGCTCCCCGTTTGAACTGCTGGTCGCGGTCGTGCTCTCGGCTCATACGACCGATCGCAGCGTGAATGCGGCCACGCGCAAGCTGTTTCCCGTGGCGAACACACCGCAGGCGATCCACGAGCTCGGCGTGGCGGGCGTCAAGCCCTACTTGAAGAGCGTCGGTCTCTACAACACGAAGGCCAAGAACCTCATCGGGCTCTGTCAGGCGCTCATCGAGCACCACGGTGGCGCCGTGCCCTCCGATCGCGCATCCCTCGAGTCCCTTCCGGGCGTGGGGCGCAAGACGGCGAGCATCATCCTCAACATGGTATTCGGGCAGGACGAGATCGCCGTGGACACGCACATCTTCCGCGTGGCCAATCGCACCGGTCTTGCGCCGGGCAAGACGCCGTGGGAGGTGGAGCAGGAGCTGGTAAGAACCACGCCCGTCGCCTATCGCCACAACGCGCACCACTGGCTGCTGCTGCACGGGCGTTACGTGTGCATGGCGCGCACTCCCGCCTGCCCCAAGTGCATCATCAGGGATCTGTGCGAGTATCCACACAAGACGCCGCCGCGCGAGCGTGTGGCACGCGCCGCAACGCCCGCGGCACGGCGCCGGCGTCCGCTGTCGCTCACGTAGGCACATGCCGCTCTTCGCAGGCCAGGGCCGCATCGAGCTGCGTCGCATGTATCTCGAGGCCTGGCGCAAGTTCACGGCACGGCAACCGCTCGAACCCCTCGAGGCGCAGCTCGCCGCGGTCATCGCCGAGCACCCCGAGTACGTGCCATGGCTCGAGTCGGGCGACGCCGCGATCACCGCGGAGTTTCCGCCCGAGGGCGGTCGCCAGAATCCGTTTCTGCACATGGGATTGCACCTCGCCATCCGCGAGCAGGTGGCCACCGATCGCCCGCACGGCATTGCGCGCGTGCACCGCGAGCTCACGGCGCGTCTCGGTGACGTGCATGCGGCAGAGCACGCGATGCTCGAGCGGCTCGCGGCAACGCTGTGGGAAGCGCAGCGCAGCGATGCCGCACCCGATGAGCAGCTCTATCTGCAGCGGCTGCAAGAGCTCGCCGGCGGTGCCGTGCGTCCCGACTGAGAGCGCGCGCGCTGCGCGAGGCTCAGCGCTTGGGAATGTAGAGATCCGTCAGCGTGCCCTCGAAGGCATCCGCGGCGAAAGCGACGGTCTCGGAAAGCGTCGGATGCGGATGCACCGTGAGGCCAATGTCCGCGGCATCGGAGCCCATCTCGATGGCGAGCGCCGCCTCGCTGATCAGATCTCCGGCATTGGTTCCGACGATGCCCGCGCCGAGCAGGCGATGCGTCTTGGGATCGAACAACAGCTTGGTGAAACCATCGTCGCGACCGAGTGAGAGCGAGCGACCGCTCGCCGCCCAGGGGAACATGCCCTTCTTGTACTCGATTCCCTTGGCGCGCGCCTCGAGCTCGGTGAGCCCGGCCCACGCGACCTCCGGGTCCGTGTAGGCAACCGAAGGTATGGCACGCGCATCGAAGGCGCTCTTGTGTCCGGCGGCGACTTCGGCTGCGACCTTCGCCTCGTGGGAAGCCTTGTGCGCCAGCAACGGCGGCCCCGCGATGTCGCCGATCGCGAAAATATGCGGCACGTTGGTGTGCTGCTGCTTGTCCACGGGGATGAAGCCGCGGTCGGTGACACTGACACCGGCCGCTTCGGCATCGATGAGCTTGCCGTTGGGTACGCGGCCGACGGCCACCAGAATGCGCGCGAAGGTTTGCGGCTGCGGTGCCTTGTCGCCGCTGAAGGTCACGCGCAGACCTTCGGTGGTGGCTTCGACGCCGCTCACCTTGGTCGCAAGCAGGATCTGCTCGTAGCGCGGGCGAATCCGCCGCTCGAGCGGCCTGACGAGATCGGGATCGCAGCCCGGCATGAGTTGCGGGGTGAGCTCGACGACGCTCACCCGCGTGCCGAGCGCGTCGTATACGCACGCCATCTCGAGGCCGATGATGCCGCCGCCGATCACGAGCAGCCGGCCGTCGATGCCGGGCAGCTCGAGCGCCCCCGTCGAGTCGATGATCCGTGGATCATCGGGCAGACCGGGCAAGCGCACAGCCTCAGAGCCCGCGGCGATGATGCATTGCTCGAAGCGGATGCGCTGCGTTCCCGACTCGCCGCTCACCTCGAGCACGTGCGGGCTCGCGAAGCGTCCGCTGCCGCGCACCACGTCCACCTTGCGCTGCTTCGCAAGCAGCGAGAGGCCGCCGGTGAGCTTTCTAACCACGGCCCATTTCCAGGCCCGCAGCTTGGGCAGATCGATCGTCGGCTTGCCGAAGACGAGACCGTTGGCGCCCATGGCCTCGGCATCCTCGATCACCTTGGCGGCATGCAGCAGTGACTTCGAGGGAATGCAGCCGACATTCAGGCAGACACCACCAAGCTCAGCCCAGCGCTCTACGAGCGTGACCTTCAGACCGAGATCGGCGGCGCGAAAGGCCGCGGTGTAGCCGCCCGGCCCGGAGCCGAGGACGAGCAGTTGCGTGGTGCGATCGAACTGAGCCTCGATGCGCATGCGAGCCGACACGTCCGGCATGCGCATGCGGACCGTGTCGCCCTCGGTCTCTGCAGGTGCCCCCGTTGCGGGTGAGGATGTCGCGGACGCCGCCGGCGCGGGGGTGGGTGCCGGGCTCGCAACCGCGGTGGAAGCGCCGGGCCCCGCGCTCTCTGTGGCGCCGGCGGCGCTCGCCTCGACACGCGCGATGACGGAGCCCTTCGAGACCTTGTCGCCCTTCTTGACCAGCACCTCGATCACGGTGCCGGCGGCGGTGGCGGGCACATCCATGGAGGCCTTGTCGGTCTCGAGCGTGATGAGCGGCGTGTCGGTCTCTATCGATTCTCCCGCTCGCACCAGCACGTCGACGACGGGAACGTCGGCGAAGTTGCCGAGATCCGGAACGACGAGATCGATCGAGCTCATCGCGGCTCACCCGCAGACGCAGCGTGGGCAATCAAGGCACCGCTTCCACGAGCGCGTGCGCATCGGCGAGCACCTGCACCAGGTAGGTGGTGAAGCGCACGGCGAGCGCACCGTCGATCACTCGGTGGTCATAAGAGAGCGACAGCGGCAGGAGCAGGCGCGGCACGAATGCGCCCTCGAGAAACACCGGCTTCGTCGATGCGCGCGACACGCCCAGGATCGCGACTTCCGGTGCGTTGATGATGGGCGTGAAGGCCGTCCCGCCGATGCTTCCGAGGCTGGAGATGGTGAAGCAGCCCCCCTGCATCTGTGCGAGGCTCAAACCGCCACCGCGCGCCTTCTCCGACAGCTCGCCGATCGAGCGCGCGAGCTCGTAGACGTCCTTGCGATCGGCGTCGCGCACCACCGGAACCAAGAGTCCGTTCGGCGTGTCGACCGCGAAACCCACGTTCAGATACTTCTTCAGCACCAAGTTCTCACCGCCGGCATCCAGCGAGGCGTTGAACTGCGGGAACTGCTGCAATGCCCTGACGCAGGCGCGCATGATGAACGCGAGCGGCGTGAGGCGAATGCCGCGCTCGGATGCCTGCTGCTTGTGGCCCGCACGCACGTTCTCGAGCTCGGTGATGTCGGCCTCGTCGAACTGGGTGACGTGCGGGATGTTGATCCAGCTCGCATGCAGGCGCGTGCCCGAGATGCGCTGGATGCGCGAGAGCGGCTTGACCTCCGTGGGCCCGAACTGTGAGAAGTCGACGGCCGGCACCTGCGGCAGCGCGGGTGCGCGCGCGGCCGGTGCACCGGCGCCGCGGGCGCCCTCAGCCAACGTTCTCTTGACGAAGGCCTTGACGTCATCCTGTGTGATGCGGCCCTTGAAGCCTGTGCCTTCCACGGCCCCGAGATCGACGCCAAGCTCACGCGCGAACTTACGCACTGCGGGACTCGCGTGCGCGTGTGCGAAGCCCCGTTCATCGATCGCATCGAGGCCTGCCGGCATGGATGGAGCCGCGACCTTCGCGGACGCCGCAGACGTTCCACGCGACCACATCGCCGCGGGCGATGGCGCGTCGCCTCGCGGACGTTCCGCGGTCGCAGCGCGCGGGGCGCCGCCCGTTGGTGGCGCCGCGGTCGTTGCAGCCGGCGGAGCGCCCGATGTCGGCGGCGCAGCCGCTGCGGCTTTCTCCGTGGCAGCCGCACCCGTTTGAGGCGCCGGCGCGCTGGATCCCGGTTGCTCGGCGGCCTCCTCCGCGCGCACCGCCACCACGACGTCTCCTGCATTGACACGGCCACCTTTGGAAACGACGACGCGCTCGACGATGCCGGACGCCGTCGAAGGCACATCCATGGTCGCCTTCTCGGTCTCGAGCGTGACGAGCGGTGTCTCCAGCTCGATGGCATCACCGGGTTTGACGAGCACGTCGATGACGGACACGTCCTTGAAGCTGCCCATGTCGGGCACTCGCACGTCGATTAGGCGAGTCACGGCGGGTCTCGGATGCTCAGCTGACGCGCTGCCAGGGTCAGGACATGCGCGGATTGGGTTTGTCCGGGTCGATGCCGAGCGCGACGATCGCCTTCGCAAGGATGGCACGATCGATCTGGCCCTCCTCGGCAAGACCTTTGAGCACGGCAAGCGCGATGTAGCCGCGGTCGACCTCGAAGTGCTTGCGCAGCGCGGCGCGCCCGTCCGAGCGGCCGTAGCCGTCAGTGCCGAGCGTGATATAGCGCGCGCCGACCCATTCGCGGATCTGATCCGGCACGTCGCGCACGTAATCGGTGGCGGCGATGACCGGACCGCGTGGATCCTGCAGGCATTGCTGCACGTACGGCACGCGCGCGGCGGACTGCGGGTGCAGCATGTTCCAGCGCTCGCATTCGACCGCCTCGCGGCGCAGCTGACTGAAGCTCGTCACGGAAAAGATGTCGGTGGCCACGCCGTAGTCCTTCTGCAGCAGCTGCGCCGCGGCGATGCACTCGCGCAGGATCGTTCCCGAGCCGAGTAGCGTCGCGCGCTTGCCGCCCGCGTCGGTCGCCTGCAGCAGATACATCCCTTTGAGAATTCCCTCCTGCACGTCCTTGGGAATGGCCGGTTGCGGGTAGTTCTCGTTCATGCAGGTGATGTAGTAGAAGACCTTCTCCTGCTCGACGTACATGCGCCGCAGGCCATCGTGGATGATGACGGCGAGCTCGTAGGCGAAGGCCGGATCGTATGCGATGCAGTTCGGCACGGTGGTGGCGACCAGTTGACTGTGGCCATCCTGATGCTGCAGACCCTCGCCCGCGAGCGTGGTGCGTCCGGCCGTGGCGCCGATGAGAAAGCCGCGCGCTTGGATGTCTCCGGCCGCCCAGATGAAATCCCCGACGCGCTGAAAGCCGAACATGGAATAGAAGACGTAGAACGGCACCATGTTAATGCCGTGGTTCGAGTAGGCGGTTCCCGCGGCGATCCACGAGCACAGCGAGCCGGCCTCGTTGATGCCCTCCTCGAGCATCTGCCCCTTCTTGTCCTCGCGGTAGGACATGAGCGTCTCAGCGTCCTGCGGCGTATAGAGCTGGCCGACGGAGGAATAGATGCCGATCTGCCGAAACAGCCCCTCCATCCCGAAGGTACGCGCCTCGTCGGGAACGATCGGCACCACGTACTTGCCGATGCTCTTGTCCTTGAGAAGGATCGTGAGAATGCGCACGAAGGCCATGGTCGTGGAGATCTCGCGCTCGGCCGTGCCCTCGAGCACCGGCTCGAAGGCGGAGAGCGGCGGGATCGTGAGCGGCGGCGCGCTCGTCACGCGCACCGGTAGATAGCCACCGAGCGCGGCGCGGCGCTCGTGCAGATAGCGGATCTCCTCGGAGCCCTCGGCGGGCTTGCGAAACGGCAGGCTCGTGATCTCGTCATCCGAGACGGGAATGTGGAAGCGATCGCGAAACGCGCGCAGCGCATCGACGTCGAGCTTCTTCTGCTGATGCGCGACCATCTGGCCCTCGCCGCCCTTGCCGAGCCCGAAGCCCTTGACGGTTTTCGCGAGAATGACGGTGGGCTGTCCCTTGTGATTGGCCGCCGCCCAGTAGGCTGCATACACCTTGCGTGCATCGTGTCCGCCGCGATTGAGACTCCAGATCTCCTCGTCGGACATGTTGGCGACCATCGCCTTGAGCTCGGCGTACTTGCCGAAGAAGTGCTCGCGCGTATACGCGCCGCCCTTCGCCTTGAAGTTCTGATATTCGCCGTCGACGCACTCTTCCATCACCTTGCGCAGCAGGCCGCTCTGGTCGCGGGCGAGCAGCGGATCCCAGCGCGAGCCCCACAGCACCTTGAGGACGTTCCAGCCGGCGCCGAGAAAAGCGGCCTCGAGCTCCTGGATGATCTTGCCGTTACCGCGCACCGGTCCATCGAGGCGCTGCAGATTGCAGTTGATCACGAAGATCAGATTGTCGAGTTTCTCGCGCACCGGCATGGTGAGCGCGCCCATCGACTCGGGCTCGTCCATCTCGCCGTCGCCGAGAATGCACCACACCTTGCGGTCCGAGGGCTTGGTGAGCCCACGGTGCTCCAGATAGCGGATGAAGCGCGCCTGGAAGATCGCCATCATCGCGCCGAGTCCCATGGAGACCGTGGGGAACTGCCAGAACTGCGGCATGAGCCAGGGATGCGGATAGGAGGACAGACCGAGTCCCTTGCCGCTGACTTCCTGACGGAAGAAATGCAGCTGCTCGGCCGAGAGCCGATCTTCCAGGTACGCACGCGCGTAGATGCCTGGCGAGGAGTGGCCCTGAATGAAGACGAGATCGCCCGGGTGACTCTCAGAGGGCGCGCGCCACAGATGATTGAATCCCACCTCGTACAGGGTCGCGGAGGAGGCGTAGCTCGACAGATGCCCGCCGTACTCCGATGAGATGCGATTGGCCTGCACGACCATGGCGAGCGCATTCCAGCGGATGTATGCCTCGATGCGGCGCTCGAGCGCGCGGTTGCCCGGGTACTCGCGCTCCTGCGACGTCGGAATGGTGTTGACGTAGGCGGTGTTCGGCTTGAAAGGCAAGTAGGCGCCCGAGCGGCGCGTGTAATCGATGAGCCGCTCGAGCAGAAAGTGAGCGCGCTCCGGCCCATGCATTTTGAGCACGGAGTCGATGGACTCGAGCCACTCCTGCGTCTCAACCGGATCGAGATCTTGCAGCTTCGGAAGTTCGGTCATTGGAGAGCCATCACATGCGGCGCGACCGCTCATAGAGCACGGCGGACACCTGCGGCCGCTGTGCTACGATGCGAACGCCCAATGCGCGTGAATTCGCATCGGAACAAGCCCACCAATGATCCGGTTTTCACTGGCGACGGTCAAGCAAGCGTGCGGGCATAAATGTCCTCACGGCACGTGCACCGCGCAACGACGTTGATGCCGCCGCAAGTGCCGCTGCCACCGCTGTCGCAGGCTCCGCGCCTCACGCGCCGCGGACGCTGGAGCGAGCGCGCCGCCGCGCGCCTCGATGCGCTGCTCGCGATCGTGCCGCAGGACGCAGCGGCCGCGCTCTTCGCGCAATTGCCCGAGCCCGAGCGTTGGCGCGGACTGCACGCGCGCGATAAACCGAGCGCCGGGACCGTGCGCAGCACGACGCTCGGCAATGCCCGCCAGACACGCGCGGTGCTCGGCTATCTGCCTCCGCGCGCCAGCGCTTTCGAGACGCTCGCGCTCGCGGGCCGCATGTTCAAAGAGCTCCCCTCCTCGCAGATCGAGAGCGTGGGTCTTACAGCACCGGCTGCCGGCAACGCGCACACCGACGCCCTCGAGGCGCTGCTGTACGCCGCGCTCGCGGAAGCCTGCGCGCTGCCCACGTGGCGCAAGGTCGCGGCGCGCGCGCGGCGCCTACGCCTCATCGAGCTCGCCGCTGACGCATCGCTCGATCTCGAGTACGTACGCACGGCGGCGCGCGGCAACAATCTCGCCCGCTATCTCACCGCTTTGCCACCGAACGTACTCGATGCGCGCGCCTATCGCCGCTTCATCGTCGCGCTCGCGCGCGAGCACGGTCTCGGCGTGCGCTGGCTCGATGAGACCGCGCTGCGCCGCCTCGGCGCCGGTGCCTTTCTGGCAGTCGCCGCGGGCAATCCCGAGCGCTCGGCCGGCATTGCACACCTCACGTATCGTCCGGCGCGGCGTCGCGGGCGCGCGCCGGATGTGGCGCTCGTCGGCAAGGGCATCTTGTTCGATACCGGCGGCACGAATCTCAAGCCGCACCGGGCCATGCTGGACATGCACATCGACATGTCGGGCAGCGCCGTTGCGCTCGCAACCCTCGCAGCACTCGCGAGCCTGCGGGCGCCGATCGCTGCGGACGCCTGGCTCGCGATCACTCAGAATCGCATTGGCGCGAGCTCCTACGTGCCGCAGGACATCGTGCGGGCCGCGAACGGCGTCACCATTCAGGTGATCCACACCGACGCCGAGGGCCGCATGGTGCTCGCCGACACGCTCGCGCTCGCGGCGCGGCGCGCGCCGCGCCTCATCATGGACTTCGCGACCCTCACCGGCACCTGCGTACACGCGCTCACCGAGCGCATGAGCGGCGTCTTCACCAACCGCCCGCGCCTCGCGGAGCAGCTGCTCGCCGCCGGGCGTAACAGCGGCGAGCGCGTGTGGAGCTTTCCCCTGGATGCCGATTACGACACGGACATCGCGAGCAAAGTCGCGGATGTCATGCAGTGCGCGGTCGAGGGCAAGGGCGATCACATTCTCGCCGCACGCTTTCTCGGTCGCTTCGTGCCCGAGACGACCCCGTGGGTGCATGTCGATCTGTCCTCCGCCCTACGCTCGGGCGGGCTGGCGCAGATCAACACCGACATCACGGGCTTCGGCGTGCGCTTCGCGCTCGAGCTGCTCGTCAAGGGCCGCGTGCTCGAAACCCTTGCGGAGCGCGCATGAGCGCGATGCTGCGACTGCGGCAACCTGATGACTGGCATCTGCACCTGCGGGACGGTGAGCAGCTGCGCGCCGTGCTGGCGTTCAGTGCGGCGCAGTTCGCACGCGCCGTCGTGATGCCCAATCTCAACCCACCCGTGACGACGACCGAGCGCGCACTCGCCTACCGGGAGCGCATTCGCGCGCTCTTGCCGCAGGGCGCGAGCTTCCAGCCGCTGATGACGCTCTACCTCACCGACACGACCTCGCCGCAGGAGATCGAAACAGCGCGGGCGAGCGGGCTCGTCGTGGGCTGCAAGCTCTATCCGGCCGGCGCCACCACTCATGCAGAAGCCGGCGTCACGGACGTGCGGCACATCGATGCGGTGCTCGCGCGCATGAGTGAGACCGGCATGGTGCTACAGGTCCACGGCGAGGTGACCGACCCTGCAATCGACGTCTTCGATCGTGAGGCGCGTTTCATCGATCGGGTGCTCGCGCCGATCGTGCAGCGGCACGGCAAGCTGCGCATTGTGTTCGAGCACATCACCACGCGGCAGGCGGTCGAGTTCGTGCGCAGCTGCCGCACGGGAGTCGCGGCGACGATCACCGCGCATCACCTGCTGCTCAATCGCAACGCGCTGTTCGCCGGCGGCTTGAGGCCGCATCACTACTGCCTGCCGGTCTTGAAGAGCGAGGCGGATCGCGAGGCGCTCGTAGCGGCGGCGACGAGCCACGATGCGCGCTTCTTTCTCGGCACCGACAGCGCCCCGCATGCACGCCACGCCAAGGAGGCCGCGGCGGGCTGCGCCGGCATCTTCTCCGCGCATGCTGCGCTCGAGCTCTATGCCGAGAGCTTCGAGGCCGCGGGCAAGCTGCACGAGCTCGAGAGCTTCGCGGCGGAATTCGGCGCAGATTTCTACGGCCTCGAGCGCAACAGCGCGCAGGTCACGCTCGTTAAGCAGCCGTGGACGGTGCCCGAGAGCTATTCCTTCGCCGGCGAGGAGCTGGTCCCGCTGCGCGCCGGCGAGTCACTCGCCTGGCGATTGCTCACATGAGCGCTGAAGCCCACAACGACCCCCCCGTGTCACTGGCGCCCGGCGCCGCCCTCATGGCGCGCCGCTTCCGCGGCTTTCTGCCGGTGGTCGTTGACATCGAGGCGGGCGGCTTCAATGCGGCAACCGACGCGTTGCTCGAGATCGCGGCCGTGTTCATCGACATGGATGCGGGCGGCACGCTGCACCGGGGGCCGACCCATGGCTATCACGTACAGCCCTTTGCAGGCGCGCGGCTCGATCCGGCCGCGCTCAGCCTGACCGGCATCGATCCGCATCATCCGTTGCGGCCGGCGCTGCCCGAGCGCGATGCCTTGCAGCGCCTGTTCCGTCAGGTGCGCCACGCGGTGCGGGCCTACAGTTGCCGGCGCGCGGTACTCGTCGGTCACAACTCGGCGTTCGATCTGACGTTTCTCAATGCGGCCGTCGTGCGTGCGGATGTGAAGCGCAATCCCTTCCATCCTTTCTCCACCTTCGACACGGTGGCGCTGGCCGGCGCCGCCCTGGGCCAGACGGTGCTCGCCAAGGCGGTGACCGTCGCCGGCATGGACTGGGATGCGGGTTCCGCGCACTCGGCGGTGTACGATGCCGAGCGCACCGCCGAGCTCTTCTGTCACGTGTGCAACGGACTGCGCGGCAGCTATCTGCGCGCCCACGACCGTGCACGTGAGCTCGGCTGGCTCGATGCGGCGCCGAGCGAGCCGCTCGACGAGCGGCCGCAACCGAAATCCTGAGGGATTGCGCTAGGCGGTGACTGCGCCGGCTTCTGCGAGCAGCCTCTTGAGCTCGCCGCTGCGGTACATTTGCAGCGCGATGTCACAGCCGCCGATGAGCTCGCCGTTCACGTAGAGCTGCGGATAGGTGGGCCAGTTCGAATGATGCTTGAGCGCCTCGCGCAGCTCAGGATCATCGAAGATGTTCACGGTTCTGAACTGTGCGCCGCAGGCGCGCAACGCGGCGACGGCCTGTGCCGAAAACCCGCACTGCGGAAAGTCCGGCGTACCCTTCATGAACAGCACCACCGGTCCCGATGACAACTCCGACTTGATTCTTTCCGCCACGTCCATCTTCCGCTCCTTCCAGCGCTCTTCCAGTCTTGCGATCAGCGCCCACTGCTCGGCGCCGCTCATGGAGCCCCAGCGTGCGATCTCCTCACCCGTGCGCAGGCAGCCTTGGCAGAAGCCGTCGGCACCGAGCACGCAGACATTCACGCATGGGGACTCTGGAGCGTCGGGCCTTCGCAAGGGCTGTCCTGGGCAGGCTCCCGGCTCCGTCCGTCATCCGACGCCAGCGCGGCACTGCCGTTGAATTATGGGGGGTCCTCGCCTATTCTTCAAACCTCGGCTGGGCTGCCTTCCCAGCGTGCCAGAACAAGAACCTGGGCCTATATAACCGGCCGTTCAAAGAGAGGGCTAGGAATCATGAACCCGCTCAATTCCGTCTCCGGCGCGATCATCACGGGCTTCATCCTTGCGGTGATCGTAATTCTCATCGCTATTGGCGTGCATGCCAACAGCGGCGCGTTCAACGTCCTGACGCTGGCGCGCTGGCTGCACATCGTCGCCGGCATCACCTGGATCGGTCTGCTCTATTACTTCAATCTCGTGCAAACACCGGGGCTGGCGGTCGCCGCGGCGGATAAGGGCGGACCCGGCGGCGCCGGCGTCACGAAGTACATCGCGCCACGCGCCTTGTGGTGGTTCCGCTGGAGCGCGCTCGCGACGTGGGTGATGGGCGCATGGTATCTCGGCAGCTATCACAGCTTCTGGAACGCGGTGACTCTCGGCCACGGCGCTCAGGATCGCTACGGCTTCCTGATCGGCCTCGGCGCTTGGCTCGGCACGATCATGCTCTTCAACGTGTGGGTGCTCATCTGGCCGAATCAGAAGAAGATTCTCGGCATCGTATCCGCCACTGACGAGGAGAAGGCGAAGGCGCGCAAGACCGCGGGGCTCGCCTCGCGCGTCAACTTCGTGCTCTCGATCCCGATGCTCCTGTGCATGGCGTCCGCCACGCACGGCATGATCTTCTAGCGCGACGGCGCCGCGCGCTCGCCGGGTCGCGGGGCCGCCGGTCCTCGGGCACCCATGGAAGGAAGCACCGCAAGAAGCGCCGCCGTCAGCGTACCCGCGGACCTCGCGGCGCAAGTCTCCGCGGCGCTGCGCGAGGACGTCGGCAGCGGTGATGTGACGGCCGCGCTCGTGCCCGCGGCGCAGAGCGTGCGCGGCGAGATCGTCTCGCGCGAGGAGGCCGTGATCTGTGGTGCGCCGTGGGTCGCGGAAACCTTTCGGCAGCTCGATCCGACGATCACGCTCGAGTGGTTGGTGAGCGAGGGCGCCACGGTGCGGCCCGGACAATGTGTCGTGCGGGTGCGCGGCACGGCGCGACCGGTGCTGACGGGGGAGCGCACGGCACTCAACTTTCTGCAGCTCCTCTCGGCAACCGCGACGATCACGCGGCGTTTCGTCACCGCGATCGCCGGCACCGGCTGCACCATACTCGATACGCGCAAGACACTGCCGGGACTGCGCACCGCGCAGAAGTACGCCGTGCGCTGCGGCGGCGGCCAGAATCATCGCACCGGGCTCTACGACATGGTGCTCATCAAAGAGAACCACATCGCAGCGGCCGGCTCACTCGCTGCGGCCATAGCCGCCGCGAGGCGCGGCGCCGCGCAGCTCACCGTCGAGACCGAGGTGGAGAATCTGCGGGAGCTCGAGGAAGCGCTCGCGGCCCGTGCGGACATCATCCTGCTCGATGACTTCTCGCTCGATGACATGCGCACCGCCGTGGCGCGTAACCGCGCGGGCGGCTCCCCGGTAAAGCTCGAGGCCTCCGGCAGCGTGAGCCTCGAGAGCGTGCGTGCCATCGCCGCAACCGGCGTCGACTACGTGTCCGTCGGCGCGCTCACCAAGCACGTGCGCGCCGTGGACTTGTCGATGCGGCTCGAGTTCTCTACAAACCCGACGTGAGCCCGCGCACCTGCGCGCCGAGGGTATGCAGCGATCCCGGAATCTGTTGCAGGAACTGCTGCAGCTCCGGCCAGTGCCGGAACGCAAGCCAGCTGAGCACGACGACGCAAGCCAGCCAGAACACCGCGCTCCACATCGCCAGCCACACGGTGCCCGGGTAGCCGTGGTAGTGGCCGAAATGATCCACAAAGCGCAGCGGCCCCGTCACGACGTGGTAGAGCACGAAGAGAATCACGATCGCAACCCAGAGCGGAATACCCGCGGGCGGCATCCAGCCGAGAATCGCATGCTTCGTGAGCAGCGAGCCAATCGCGAGCAGCAGTGCGACGAACAAGAGCGCCCTGATGACCCCAGCGATGGGAATGAGAACGCCCCCGAGGACATGCGCCGCGTAGCTCACGTCCTCCGCGCGCCCGCCCCAGTGCGGGGGCTCGTGCAAACAGTGCCTGGCCCCCCAGCGCTGCGCGCGCCACTGGCGACGCTGCGAGCGAAAGGCGCGGCGCTGCTCGCGCCGCTGGTGGCGCCAGAACTGGCCGTCCTTGAACTGCGCGTAGTGCTGCTTGGCGCGATCGATGAGCTCCTGCGCATTGAACGCCCAGCCGTGCGCGGCCGCGTGCTGCTCCGATGTCTGCGCGTAGGGAATCACGAACATCATCACGATGTAGGCGAGGATCCACCCGCCCCAGGTGAGGATCGCCAGCGCGACGAAGATCACGCGCACGAGCGTCACGTCGATGCCGAGATAGGCGGCGATGCCGTTGCAGACGCCGCTGATCATCGCCCCTTCGCGAATTTGATAGAGCCGCTTCGGAGCCGCAGCCGAAGCCTTGTCCGCGCTCGCACCCGCATGCGTACTGCTGTCGGAGGTGCCGCCGGCAGCGCTTGCCCCGGCCTGGGGCGCCTCGGCGTCGACGCTGCCGTCGACCGGACCCATCTCGCGTAAGACCTGCTCGATCTCGCTCGCGCCCACGACGTTCTTGTGCGGCGTCAGAAAGCGGTTGCATTTGTCGGCGATCGCCTGCTCGAGATCCGCGAGGATCTCGGCCTTGTCGGGGTTGTCCGCAAGGCGCTGCGCCGCGCCCTCGAGATAGGCGCGCAGCGCCTCGTAACCCTGCTCCTCGAGCTGATAGGAGTTGCCGTTGAGACTGATGGTGGTAACGCGATTCATAGATCTCTCCAACTACATCTGCACGCCCAGGCTTGCTATCGTCCTGTTGATGCTGTGCCAGTAATCGGTGAGCTCGGCGAGCTGCAGGCGCCCCTTGCCCGTGAGCTGGTAGTACTTGCGCGGCGGCCCGGCCTCGGATTCCTTCCACTCGTAGTCGACCAGGCCCTCGCGCCGCATGCGGCTCAGGAGCGGATACAACGTGCCCTCCTGGGTCGCGAATTCCGTCCCCGCGAGCCTCTTGAGCATGTCGGCCACGTACACCTTGTCGGCAGCGATGATGCGCAGAATGAGGAACTCGAGCAGTCCCTTGCGGATCGGGCCGAACTTCTCATTCGCACTCATGGTCGCTGCAAACTGCTGGTCGCTCCTACCAACCCATCACCTTTGTACTGACTGCTACCTTTTTATCACAAGGTAGCTTCACATGCCAGGGGTTTCTGGATTTGCGGATGCGCAGGTGGGGCTAGGCGACGGCGGACTTGAGAACGCGCTGGGGCTGCGCGATACCGTAGCCCTGCGCGTAATCGATACCCAGGCTCGTGAGCATCTGGATGATCTCGGCGTTCTCGGCAAACTCGGCGATGGTCTGCTTGCCGGTGAGATGCCCGATCTCGTTGATGGAGCGCACCATCTCGCGATCGATCGGGTCGCGCAGGATCTCGCGCACGAAGCTGCCGTCGATCTTGAGGAAATCCACCGGGAAGTGCTTGAGGTAGCCGAACGAGGACAGCCCGGTGCCGAAGTCATCGAGCGCGAACTTGCAGCCGAGCTCCTTCAGCGCCTGGATGAAGCGGTTGGCCTGCGAGAAGCTCGCGACGGCCGCGGTCTCCGTGATCTCGAAGCAGATCTTCCCCGCATCGAGCCCGCTGCGATGGAACTGATCGATGACGAACGGCAGGAACTTGTCATCGCCGAGGCTCTGGCCCGACAGATTGATCGAGCACAGCATCAGCTTCTCACGCTCGTCGGCCTCCGAGACCAGCCAGCGGAATGCGTTCTCGATCACCCAGCGATCGATCGCCGGCGTGATGCCGTAGCGCTCGGCCGCCGCGATGAAGTTGTCCGGCGAGACGATGCGGCCGTTCTCGTCGCGCAGGCGCAGCAGCAGCTCGTAGTGTGCGCCGGGCTCGATGCGCTGCAGCGGCTGGATCTGCATGCGGAACAGCTCGAAGCGACCTTCCTCGAGCGCCGCGTTGATGCGTGCCGCCCACTGCATCTCGCGCCGCCGGCGCATGAGCTCGATGTCGTTCTCCGCGAAGCTATGCACACGGTTGCGACCGCCCTCCTTCGCCGCGGCGCACGCGCTGTCCGCCGCCGACAGGATGGAGGCGACGTCCTCGTTGTCGGCCGAGATGGGTACAACGCCGATGCTCGCGCCCAGGCGAAACACGCGATCCTCCCACGTGAAGCGGAAATTGCGCACCGCCTCGCGCAGCGCCTCGGCCGTGCGCATCGCCTCGTCGAGCGAGCAGCTCTCGAGGAGAATGCCGAACTCATCGCCACCGAGCCGCGACAGGGTGTCGCGCCAGCGCACCTTGCTCTTCAGGAGCGCGCCGACCTGACCGAGCAGCGCATCTCCGGCGCTGTGGCCGCAGGTGTCGTTGATGATCTTGAACTGATCGATGTCGAGATAGCAGAGAGCGTAGGAAGCCTCGCGTGCCTTGGCGCTCTTCAGCGCGCGCTCCAGGCGGCTCTCGAACTCGCGCCGGTTGACGAGCCCGGTGAGCAGGTCATGACTCGCGTGATACGAGAGCCGGCGGTTGAGCTCGCGCGACTCGCTCACGTCGTGGAACACGAGCACGCCGCCTGCGACGTGGCCCTGCCCGTCGCGAATGGGCGCCGCGGTGCTCTCGACGTAGAGCTCGTTGCCATCGCGCCGGATGAGTAGCATGGGGCGCACGGACTTGATGGGGCGCACCCGCCGGATGGACACGGTGAGCGGATTCTCGAGCGGCTCGCAGGTCTCCTCGTGGAAGGCGCGGAAGATCTCCTCGACCGGCCGCCCCATCGCGTCCTCGAGCCGCCAGCCGGTGAGCTCCTCCGCGACCGGATTGATGTAGTCGATGACCGAACCGGCGTTGGTCGTGATGACCCCGTCGCCGATCGATTGCAGCGTGATCTGCGCGCTTTCCTTCTCGCGGAACAGCGCCTCCTCGTAGATCTTGCGCTCGGTGATATCGAGCTCGACGCCGACCAGGCGCAGCAGCCTGCCGTGGGGGTCCACGCGCGCCTGCGCGCGACTCATCACCCAGCGCCACTCGCCGTTGCGGTGACGCATGCGGTGCACGCTCTCGAAGATCGGCGTCTTGCCCGCGACGTGGTCGCGAATGGCGGCCTGCACGCGCGACATGTCATCGGGGTGCACGAGATTGCGCCAGTCGGGGGAGTCGCGGATCTCCTCGTTCGCATAGCCGAGCATCGCTTTCCAGCGCGGCGAGAAGTACACCTCGTTGCTCTCGACATCGAAGTCCCAGAGGCCGTCGTTGGCTGCCGCTTGGGAAAGATTCACGCGCTCCTCGAGCTTCGTCAGGCGGTGCTCGGTGCGCAGCCGGTCGAGGCTCGTCGCGAGGCTCGAGCCGAGTAGCTTCAGTAGCAGCTGCAGGTTCACGTCCCAAGCGCCCCGCGGCAGCGAGCGCACGAGTGCGAGTATGCCGCCGGGCTCGTTGTGGATGCGGAACGCGACCAGCAAGATGGAACCGATCGAGAGCTCGGCGAGCCGCCGCGCTTCGGCCAACTGATCCTTGCGCGGTGCAGCGGTATCGCGCAGCTCGGACAGTCGCAGATGCTCGAGGCGCGACTCGAGCCACGCATAATTTGCGACGGGCTCGCCCTTCAGGCTCTCCGGGCGGCAGGGCGCGAAGCCGCGGCGCGCAGCCTGCACGTCGCCGAAGTGTCCGTCGGCGCCGATCAGGGCCACGAATGCGCAGTCACTGCCGGTCAGCTCAGCGAGCGTCTCGAGTCCCGAGCGGATGCACTGATCGGCCGTGTCACGGCGCAGATGCTGAAAATCGACCGCGATTTTCGTGCACGCCACATCGATGCCCAGCATGGGCTGGGCCGCGCGACTGGTCCACACGTCGCTCGGTAGTACGTCAGACGCCGAAGGATCGGCAGTCTTTTCCGGCGGCAGGCTCGACATCGAGGCCTGTCCCTCCTCCAGTGCTCATGACCCCCAAAGAAGCTTGGCAGAGCCGGGTCGCGCCTGCGGCGACTTACGTCATGAGCCGCAACAAGAACTTCCGGATCGTGCCCTGCATCCATGCAGACCTCGCTACGTAATGCGCAGCGCACGCACAAGCTTGTCTCAAGATTCTCGCACACCAGTTAAGGAAAACAAGGTAAGGCCCTGTACAGCTTCGCGTTTGCCGTTTTACAGTATCTGAGGCGAGCTTGGCTTTGGCGACGTAAGCTTGACTTCAGCGACGCTCGAGCGACGACTTGGCCACGGCGTAGAGGCGCTTGAGCTCACTGCCTAGCTCCTGCCGCAGCCCGTCGATGGCTGCGGGAGCAGTGTTGCGTGCGACATAGCGAGGTGGTCCGACCGCTATCGCGATGCGGGCGAAAGGCGCCGGGACCACGAACTTGTCCCATTTGATGAGCCACGCATGCGAGGCGGCATAGGCCATTGGCAGGATCGGGCGTCCCGAGAGCTGTGCGAGCAGGATGGCGCCTGGCTTGAACTCGAAGCGCGGGCCCCGGGGACCGTCAGGAGTGATGATCGGCGAGACGTCCTCGTGCACGAGCGCCTGATAGTAGTCGCGCAGCGCGCGCGCGCCGGTGTGAGTCGATGAGCCCCGAATCACGCGTCCACCGAGCCTGCGCACGATCATCGCTCCGAGCTCCCCGTCCACGGAGGGGCTGATGAGCCAGCCGACCGTGAGTCCGCGTGCCCGCTGATCGAGCAGGAATTTCCCGCAGAAAAGCTGATGCTGATGCCAGTAGCAGGGCACGAGCGACGGCGCCTTGGCGAGCGCCGTGCCCACGTGCTCGGCGCCCTCGACGCGCACTATGCGGCAGAGCCGCCACCAGAGCCTGACGATCAGAATTGCGAGCGGCACGGCCACGCGATAGAGCGCGCGGCGCGCGCTCGTCATGCGCCGCCCGGAGCGCGTGGTAGTGCGATAGAGCGTGTTGCGCAGCGCGCCGTCGTCGTCAGCGGAGTCGCTCATGCGCTGCGTGCCAGATCGCTCATGCTCATGCACGGCATCGCGCGAGCGCGCCCCGCGTCACGAGCGCGGGTCGCTTCCGGTAACATGGGCCCATTCCCGCCATTATCCATTGCTTGCATGACCGCGACCGACCCGGCAGTGCGCCAGCCGCCCGAGGCTGAGATCCAGTTCGACATCGGCTCCACAGACGACAGCCTCGAGCGCATGATCGAGCTCGCAGCGCAGCTCGGCGACATCTACCGGGTCTACGCCCCCGGGCGCAAGTCATACACGTACGTCATCAACCACCCGGATGACGTGAAGCGGGTGCTCGTCACCAACCATCGCAACTACACCAAGGGCGTGGGACTCGATCGGGTCAAGATCCTGCTCGGCAACGGCATCATGACCAGCGAGGGTGAGCTCTGGAGGCGCCAGCGCTACATGATGCAGCCGATGTTTCACCGCCGCATCATCACCCAGTTCGCCGCGCTCATCGCCGCAGCGAACGAGCGCTTCCTTGAGCGCTGGGACGAGCTGCACCGCCGCGGCGAGCCCGTCAACATCACGGACGAGATGAGCGAGCTCACGCTCGACATCGTGCTGCGCTCGATCTTCGGCCGCGATCTGGAGCGCCTCACGCAGCAGCTCGGCGGCAACCCTTTCGAGGTCGTCACCCGGGAGCAGGCGCGCAACCTGCAGTTCGCCTACAAGTTCCGCTCGCTCACGAAGCTGGTCGCCGAACTCGTGCGCCGCCGCCGCAGCGAGCCCGAGGAGCACTTCGATTACGTCGCGATGCTGATGAGTGCGCGGGACAAGGAGACCGACGAGCCGATGAGTGAGCGGCAGCTCATCGATGAGGTGCTGACCCTCGTCGTGGCGGGTCATGAGACGACCGCGAGCGGCCTCAACTGGACCTGGTATCTGCTCTCACAGCATCCCGAGGCGGACGCACGGCTGTACGCCGAGGTGAGCGCGGCGGAGCCGCTCGAGGCACCGAGCCTTGCGCAGGTGGAGCAGCTCGCCTACACGCAACAGGTGGTCAACGAGGCCTTACGGCTCTACCCTCCCGGATGGCTGCTGTCGCGGCGCACGATCGGCCCGGACACACTGTCCGGCTACGCGCTTCCCGCCGGCACCGACGTGCTCCTGAGCCCCTACCTGCTGCACCGCCACCCGCGCTACTGGCACGAACCCGATGCCTTTCGACCCGAACGCTTCGCGGGGGAGCACGAGGCCGAGCGGCCCCGCTTCGCCTATATGCCGTTCGCGGCCGGGCCGCGCCATTGCATCGGGGAAACCTTCGCTCTTTACGAAATGCTCGTGCACCTGTACAAGGTCGCCCGCCGCTACAGGCTTGCGCGCGCCTCGGATGAGCCGATCGCGCTCGAGGCGCAGATCAACCTGCGCACCCGCAGACCGCTCTACATGAGGCTGGAACGCCGCCACTGATGTTCACCGCCACGACCCTGACCGAGCTCATCGAAGGCAATCGCAAGTTCCCGCGCAGCATCACCTATCTGGGTGCGGAGCCGGGCGGACGCAGCGTGAGCTTCGGCGAGCTGTACGAGCGCGCGCTCGGCATCCTGCATCACCTGCAGCGTCTGGGCGCGCAGCGCGGCGACAAGCTGATTCTGTTCCTGAACGACAACGAGCAATTCATCGATGCCTTCTGGGCCGCCGTGCTGGGCGGCATCGTGCCCGTGCCGGTCGCGCTGGGGATCAGCGATGAGCACCGTCACAAGCTGCTGCGCATTGCCCGCAAGCTCGGCACGCCCTTCCTGTATACCGAACGGCGTGTGCTCGAGCGCATCGGCGCATTCGCGGCGCAGGCCGGAGAGCAGCAGACTTTCGAGAATCTGCGCACGCGCGTGTTCCTGGTCGATCAGCTCGATGACATCTCGCGCGCCGGGAAAGTCCACCGCGCGCAGCCGCAGGACGTGGCGTTCATCCAGTTCTCCTCGGGCTCGACGAGCGAGCCCAAGGGTGTCGTGCTCACGCATCGGAACATCATCGCGAACGGGCGCGGCTCGAATGAGCTCGCGCGCTTCAGCGAGGACGATGTCAGCCTATCGTGGATGCCGCTCACGCACGATATGGGTCTCATCGGCTTTCACATCTACATGTTCGCCAACCGCGTGCACGTACACCTGATGCCGACGGAGCTCTTCGTGCGCCGGCCGCTGCTCTGGCTCACGCACGCGACGCGCATCCGCGCGACGATCCTGTGCTCGCCGAATTTCGGCTATCGCCACTACCTCAAGGTCCTCGGCGAACGCAGCATCGAGGACCTCGATCTCTCGCCGGTGCGTCTGCTGTTCAACGGTGCCGAGCCGATCTCGGTCAGCCTATGCGAGGAGTTCCTGCAGCGCCTGTCGCCGGCAGGACTCGCGCGCACGGCCATGTTCCCGGTCTACGGTCTCGCCGAGGCCTCGCTCGCCGCGACCTTCCCTCCGATCGGTGAGCCCGCGCGCACGGTCAGCTTCGATCGTCATCACCTGAGCGTTGGCGAACAGGCGCAAGCGGTGAGCGCGAACACTCGCGATGCACTGCAGCTCGTCTCGGTCGGACGAGCGATTCCCAACGTGCGCCTGCGCGTCACGGGCGATGACGATCGGGAGCTGCCCGAGCGTATCGTGGGAAACATCCAGATCAGCGGGGACAGCGTCACACAGGGCTACTACGAGGACCGGGAGGCGAATGCGGCAAGCTTCAGCGCCGACGGCTGGCTGCGCACCGGCGATCTCGGGGTCATCGAGCAGGGTGAGCTCTTCATCACGGGTCGCGCGAAAGAGATCCTGTTCGTGAACGGGCAGAACTACTATCCGCACGATCTCGAGAGCATCGCCCAGCGTGCCTCCGGGCTCGAGCTCGGCAAGGTCGTGGTCGCCGGGGTGCGCCCGCCCGGCGCACAGGCCGACCAGCTGATCGTCTTTGTCCTGCATCGCGGGGAGCTCCAGGACTTCGTGCCGCTCGCAGCGGAGGTGACGCGCCTCGTCAACGAGCACACCGGTCTCGAGGTGACCGAGGTGGTACCGGTAAGACGTATTCCGAAGACCACCAGCGGCAAGATCCAGCGTCATCTGCTCGAGAGCGCCTACGAGGACGGCGAGTTCGCTGCCGATAGCGCCGAGCTCGCCGCGTTGCGCGCGGCGCAGCGCGGACCTCTCACGGCCTCGCGCACGCAGATCGAGGAGAAGCTGCGGGGCATCTGTGATGCCGCGCTCGAGGGCAAGAAGATCGATCTGCAGGACAATCTGTTCGAGATCGGCGCAAGCTCGCTCAAGCTGATCGAGATCCACGAGCAGATCGATCGCGAGTATCCCGGGGCGATCGATCTCACCGAGCTGTTCGAGTTTCCGACGATCGCCGAGCTCGCAAGTCATCTCGAGGGCAAGTTGGGCTCCGCCGCCCCCGCGTGAGCGGCGGGTTGCAGCGCTCGCACCTCACGCCCGCCCGTAGAGCGATTTCTTCAGCTTCCAGCGCTTGTGCGACCAGGGCCAGTCGGCCGGTGCCGCTCGAATCTGCGCTTCCACCCGCTGCGCATAGCGCTCGGTGAGCTCCCCGGGCGGCAGGCTCTCCCCGCGGCCGCCGAGAGCTTGCAGCTCGATCTCATAGTGGCCGCGTGCCGTGCGGCGCATCGCCACGAAGAACACCGGAAAGCGCGTGACGCGCGCGATCTCCTCGGCTCCGACGTAGAAGGCCGTGTCGCGATTGAGGAAGCGCGTCCAGTGCTTGTGCTCGCTCGTGCGCGGCTCCTGGTCGGCGACCATTGCGATGGCGCGCGGTGTGCGCCCACGCTTGATGATGTCGCCGAGCAGCTCCTGAGCCGGCACCAGGCGGCTGCCGAAGCGCGTGCGCAGCTTCAGCATTTCACGCTCCGCCCAGGCATCCACCAGGGGCTTGTAGGCCGCATCCACAGGGAAGCCGAGCTCGAGTGACAGCGCGAGCAGCATCCACTCCCAGTTGCACTGGTGCGCGGCGACGAGAAGCACGGGCGTACCGCCTGCCATGAGCTCACGCGCGCTCTCCAGACCCGACAGCCGCACACGTGCGCGCAGCTCCGCGGGCTTGAGGCTCGAGGCCTTGAGCACCTCCACCAGCACCTCCGAGAAGCCGCGGTAATAGCGGCCCATGAGGGAGTCGAGCTCGGCCTCGTTGAGCTCCGGAAAGGCGATCGCGAGGTTCTCGTGCACGACGTGCCGTTGATAGGGAATCACGCGCCAGGCCAGCCACGCGAGAGCGTGGCCCAAGGGGTAGAGCAGTGCCCACGGCACGCGCGAGACGAGCCGCACCCACCAGGCCGGTCGTTCGCCTGCAGTCTGGCTCGCTGGGACTCCCGTGACCAAGGCGCCGTCGCGCCCTCAGCTCACTGGATGCGCTTTGGGCTTGGGACGCGGCATTGGCTCGGCAGGCCCGGGCATTACCAGGCGCGCTACGCGCGGCCCCAGCCAGCGCTCCACGTCATCCACCAGCGTGAAGACCGCGGGCACGACGACGAGAGTGAGCGCGGTCGATGTGAGCAGCCCTCCCGTCACCGCGATGGCCATCGACGCGCGAAACTGATTGCCGCTGTAGAGCTGCACGGCGACCGGCGCCATGCCTGCGACCATGGCGACCGTGGTCATGACGATCGGACGCGCGCGCTTATGGCCGGCTTCCATGAGCGCGGTGACGCGATCCTTGCCCGCGCGCATCTCCTCGATGGCGAAGTCGACGAGCAGAATCGAGTTCTTGGCGACGATGCCCATGAGCATGAGGAAGCCGATGACGACCGAGAGCGACAGGGGCAGTCTGAACAGCAGCAGCAGGACCGCCGCGCCACCGATCGACAGCGGCAGCGCCGAGAGTATCGTGAGCGGCTGAAAAACGCGCGCAAATAGCAGCACCAGCACGGCGAACACCATGAGAATGCCGGTGGCCATGGCGATACCGAAGCTCGTGTAGAGCTCGTTCAGCAATCGCGCATCGCCGGTCTCCACGAGCCTCACCCCCGGCGGCAGGTTCTTCACCGAGGGCAGCGCGTAGATCTTCTTCATCGCCGGCCCGAGCGCGACTCCGTTCAGATCCGACTCGAGCGCGATGCGGCGACTCTGGTTGTAGCGGCGGATGCGATTGGGACCCTGCCCGAAGCTTATGTCGGCGACAGACTTGAGCGGCACGACACGGCCCCCGGCCGCCGGCACCGGCAGGTTCTCCAGGGTTCCCAGATCGCGCCGCGAGCGCTCGAGCAGGCTCACGCGGATCGGAATTTGCCGGTCGGTCAGCGAGAACTTCGCGCCGTTCTGCGGCAGGTCGCCGATGGTGGCGATGCGGATCGTCTGGCTGATGCTCTGCACCGTGACGCCCAGGGTGGCGGCGAGATCCAGACGCGGTCGGATGATGATCTCGGGGCGCTGCAGATCGCCGTTGATGCGCGGGTCACGCAGCTCGGGCAGGGCGCGCATCTCTGTGAGCACCTGCTGCGCCGAGCTCTCGACCAGCGCCGGATCATCGCCGGTCAGGAATACGGTGAGGTCGCGGGCACTCCCGGAGCCGCCATTCTTCTGGAAGGACATGATCGCATCGGGGATCTTGTGCAGGGACTTGATCACGTCGCGCTCGAACTGCGGCGCGAGCAGCTTGCGCTGGCCGTGTGGCACGAGCTGAATGTACAGCTCGGCGAGACGCGGCTCGCCGTTGGTGCCGATGTCCTCCACCACGCTCTGCACTTCCGGCCGCTTGCGCAGCACCTGATAGGCCGTGGCGGACACGGCCGCCGTGTCCTCCAGGCGCACGCCCGGGGGCATCTCGATATTGAGCTGCGAGCTGCCGTAGTCATCCTCGGTGCTGAACGACGAGGGAACGAAAGCGAGCGCAACCAGTGACAAGGCGAAGAAGGCCGTGCCCGCCGCGAGCGTGCGCCAGCGATGCGTCACGCACCAGCGCAGCAGCTGCAGGTACCTGGTCATGAGCGGACCGTCGTGATGCGTCGGCACACTTTCGCCCTTGAGGGTGTAGGCCGCCACCACCGGCGTGACCAGACGCGCCACGAGCAGTGAGAAGAAGACGGCCGCGGCGACGGTGAGGCCGAACTGCTTGAAGAACTGCCCGATGACTCCGCCCATGAAGCTCACCGGCAGAAACACGGCGATGATGGCCGCCGAGGTGGCCACCACGGCGAGCCCGATCTGGTCGGCCGCATCGAGTGCCGCCTGGTAGCCGCCCTTGCCCATGCGCATGTGCCGCACGATGTTCTCGATCTCGACGATGGCGTCGTCGACGAGCACGCCCGCCACCAGCGACAGCGCCAGCATGCTGATCTGGTTGAGCGTGAACCCCATCCACTGCATGAATGCGAAGGTGGGTATCGCCGCGAGCGGGATGGCGAGCGCGGAGATCGCGGTGGCGCGCATATCGCGCAGGAACAGCCACACCACCGCAACGGCGAGCAGCGCGCCCTCGACCAGCGACTCGAGTGCCGAGACGTACATATCCTTCGTGATGTCCACCGTCGTGAACACCTGCACGATCGATACTTGCGGGTAGTCCTTGGAGACCTTGCGCAGCTCCTCCTCGACGAGCTTCAGTACGGTGACATCGGAGGAGCCGGTGCTCTTGAACACCGCGAACGTGGTCGAGGGCCGGCCGTTCAGGCGCGAGATGTTGCGGATCTCTGCAAAGCCGTCGTGTACGTCCGCGATGTCGCGCAACCGCGCCGTGCCGCCCGAGGGCAGCGCGATCTGCGTATCGCCGAGCTCGGCCGCGCTCGCGGCGCCGCCGAGCACGCGGATCGATTGCTCGCCGCCGCCCACCTGCACGCGCCCGCCGGGTGCATCGATGTTGAGCTGACGCAGCTGCGTGTTCACTTCGACCGCGGTGATCCCGAGTGCCTGCATGCGCGACGGATCGAGCTCGACGCGGATCTCGCGATCGACGCCTCCCTCGCGCATCACCTGCGCGACGCCGGGGACGGTGAGCAGCCGCTTGGTGAGCGCGTTGTCGATGAACCAGGACAGCTCCTGCTCGCTCATGCGCGTGGTACTGACCGCGTACCAGACGATCGCACCGCCGACGACATCCACACGCCGCACGAGGGGCTCGTCGATGCCCTCGGGCAGATTGCTGCGGATCTTCGCCACCGCATCGCGCACGTCCGTGACCGCGCGATCGATCGGCGTGCCGATCTGAAACTCGATATTGGTGGTCGCCTGACCCTCCTCGGCGATCGAGGAGATGGTGTGCACGTTGCCGATGCTCGCAACCGAGCCTTCGACCTTCTGGATGATCTGCGTCTCGATCTCGCTCGGTGCGGCTCCGGGCTGCGAGATCGTGACGGTCACCAGCGGATAATCGATATCCGGGTCGAGATTGATCGGCAAGCGAATGAAGGCGACGATGCCGACGAAGAACAGCACGCAGAACAGCACCACCGGTGTCACCGGGTGGCGGATCGCCCAGGCGGAGATGTTCCTCACGGTGAAGAGATGGGCGCTGCGACGTTGACGCGCTCGCCCTCGCGCAGGAATGCGGCGGCAGTGGTGACCACGCGCTCCTTGCCGGTGAGTCCCGAGCCAATCACGATGCCATCGGCCGTGGTGTCGCTCACGCGCACGCGCCGCCGCTCGACCTGGCTCGAGTCGTTGACGACATAGACGTAGGTGCCGTGCTCGTCGGAGAGCACCGCGGTCTGCGGCAGCACCGGACGCGCACCCCGTCCGACGATGACCTCACCCCGCGCGAACGCGCCCGGACGCAGATCGGGATCCGGATTTAACGCGACGCGAATCTCCCCGAGGCGCGTCTGGGTATCGATCACGGCGCCGAGCAGCCGCACCTTGCCGGAGAACGGCCGCTCGATGCCCGTCAGGTGAACGAGCGCGGGCTGTCCGACTTTGACGGCCGGCAGATCCTGCTCGGCGACCTGGCCGCGCATTTCCATCTCACCGCCGCGTGCGAGGCGGAACAGCGCGGTGCCGCCCGGGGTTGCGATCTGTCCCACCTCCGCCGAGCGCGTCAGGACGGTGCCGTCCTCGGGCGCGCGAATATCGGTGTGATCCAATCGCGCCTGGTACTCGGCGAGTTGCGCAGCAGCCACTTTCACTTGCGCGTTGGCCGTCGCCGCGGCAGCGCGCCGCTTCTCGATCTCCTCCGCCGAGAGCGCACCGGCCGACTCGACCGCGTGCGCGCGCGTGTACTCCGCATCGGCGAGCGCCGCATTGGCGCGCGCCTCCTCCAAAGTCGCCGCGAGGCGATCTACCTGCGGCCTCAGCACCGAGCCGTCCAGCCGCGCGAGCAGCTGGCCCTTGCGCACGTGATCGCCCGCCTCGACATATACCGCCGCGATGCGTCCGGTCTCTCCCTCCGTGCCGATGGCCATGTCGTAGCGCGCGTAGATCGCACCGGAGAACTCCACACTGGAGGTCACGGCCGTGAGACCAGGCGCCCTGGCACTCACCAGCGCGATGGAGCCGACTGCCGCGGTGGGGACAGCGGGGCGATTGCCGTAATACACGGCCGCGAGGATGGCGAGCACCGCCAGAAGGCCGCCCGCCGCGACCGCGATCAGGCGCGGATGCGAGGTCCAGGCGCGCTGGGCCGCAGTCCAGGGCCCAGGGGTGTCGGAAGCCCCAGGACTCACCGGCAAAGTGACTGGCTCTGCAGTCTCGGGCGGTTCGAACGCCTCCGTTGTCGGCGTGATCGGCGCACGTTCGCGGACGATCCAGCTCACTTGGTCGTCTCGCGGTACTTGCTCGGTCTTCTGTTCTGCTTGGGCACCCACGATTGCCTTTCCGTACGGGGCTGTGGCACCCCTGTTGCTGGCGGGTTCGATCGGGCTTGATTTCGCGAAGTGGCTGGGCTCGCTCAGCCAAGGGTCACATGGTGTTATATATAACTAGATCAGTGTTCCACGTCAAGTCCCTAGCGGCTGCCGTCCAGGCGCACCGCAGCCTCCGCTTCCGGAGCACTGATCCTAAGATGCCTGCCGCCTCGCGAAGGTTGCAAGCTCAGCGGATGAAAAGAACTCGTCGAGCTCGGCGAGCTCCGTAGCGATCGCCTCGACCCACCCGACGAGCTCGTGAGGCGCCGCCTCCTGAGCCTTCGATTCCACTCGCTGCGCCAGCTCGCGCAGGCGCTGCGCGCCCACATTGTCGCTGGCGCCTTTGAGCTTGTGGGCCGCACTTTGCAAGCGCTCGGCCGTGACGTTCGTGGGTGCCGCGAGCTCTGCGCGCATCGCGGCGAGCACGCTGGCCGCGCTGGCGCGAAAGGCCGCGACGAGCTCACGCATGAAGGCGGTGTCTTCGCCTGCGATGCTCGCGAGCCGCGCCAGATCCAGCGGACCCGAGGCGAGGTTCGGTCCACGAGCGAGGGCAGGCGCGCCCGCCGCGCTCGGGGCCTTCACGAGTCGCTCGAGCACTTCCTGCAACCGCGCCGCCTCGAGCGGCTTGGGCAGGACGTCATCCATGCCGGCATCGAGGCAGCTCTGAAACTGCACGGCGAGCACGTTGGCGGTCAGGGCCACGATCGGCGTGCGGCTGGCGCCGCTCGCGCTCTCGCGTGCGCGTATCGCGCGCGTCGCGGTGGTGCCGTCCATTACCGGCATCTGCATGTCCATCAGAATGAGCCCGAAGTGCTCGGCTGCACTCAGCTGCACGGCTTCCGCGCCGTCAGCCGCAAGCACCACGCTGCAGCCGAGCCGCTCCAGGAACTTCTGCGCCACTTTCTGATTGACGGCATTGTCCTCGACGACCAGCACGCGCACGCCATAAGCGCTCAGCGCGGCGCCCGGATCGATCCCGATGCCCGCGATGGGTGGCAGGGTTCCGGTACTCCACTCGCTCGCCTCGTGCGCGAGGACGTGCCGCAGGCACTCTCGCAGCTCGCGCTCGCGCACGGGCTTCGCGAGGAATCCCGCAAAGCCGGCCGCGACGAGCTGCACTCCATCGAGCCGGCGATTCGGCGTACCGAGCAACACGCGTCGTGTGTGCACCAGTTGCGCGTCCGCACCGATCTGCTCAGCGAGGCGCGCGCCGTCCACGTGCGGCATCTGGGCATCGATCAATGCGATCTCGAACGGCCGGCGCTCGCGCGCCGCCTGGCGCAGGCTCTCGAGGGCTGTCGCGCCGCTCGCGACGGCCTCGACTTCGAGCTGGTGCCCCACGAGCCGGGCCCGCAGCACGCGCCGGCTCGTGTCATTGTCATCCACGAGCAGCACTCGACGGCCGCGCTCGCTGCCCGCAGGCTCGCTGCGCGGCGCGCCTGCGCAACGTGCAAGAGGCAACGTGAACCAGAAGTTCGAGCCCTTAGCCGGCTCGCTCACCACACCGAGCTGCCCGTGCATGAGCTCGACCAGGCGCTTCACGATCGATAGCCCGAGTCCCGTGCCACCGAACTTGCGCGTCGTCGAAGAGTCCGCCTGGGTGAAAGGCTGGAACAGGTCGGGAAGCGCTGCGGGCGCGATGCCGATGCCGGTGTCGCGCACCTCGAAGCGCACCTGCGCATCGCGCTCGGTCTGCTCGCTCGCGCTCACCTCGAGCAGCACCTCTCCGGTGCTCGTGAACTTGATGGCGTTGCTCAGGAGATTGACCAGGCATTGACGAATACGCTGCGGATCGCCGAGCACCAGCTGCGGTACGTCGGGCATCACATCGACAATCGGCTCCAGATCCTTCAGCCCGGCCTGCAGACCGAGAAGCGCGCCCACCTCCTCGATGCACTCGTGCAGATTCATCTCCACCGATTCGATCTCGAGCTTGCCCGCCTCGATCTTGGAGAAGTCCAGGATGTCGTTGATGATCGCGAGCAGTGAGTTGGCGCTGCTGCGGATCGCCTCGACGTACTCGCGCTGCACCCGGGCAAGCACCGTATCGATCAGCAGCGCAGACATGCCGATGATCCCGTTCATCGGCGTGCGGATCTCGTGGCTCATGGTGGCGAGGAAAGCGCTCTTGGCGCGGCTCGCAGCCTGAGCGGCTTCCTTCGCGCTGACCAATGCCTCCTGCGCTGCCCGCGCCTCGGTCACGTCCTGCATCGAGCCCGAGGTGCGTATGACGCGTCCGGTCGCATCGCGCCCCGCGCTGCCGCGCAGCCGATACCAGCGGTAGCTCTCGGCGCGCGTGCGCATGCGCACTTCCACATCGATGGGCAGGCCTTGCTGCACCTGGGTGCGCAAGGCTGCATCGAAGGCGCTCAGGTCCTCCGCGTGGATCCGCTCGCGTAGCGCCTGCAGATGATCGGGCAGTTCCCCGACCGCGAAGCCCAGCAGCTCCGATACGCGCGGCGACAGCCACAAGCGTTCCTCGGCACCCGCCCAATCGAGCTCCCACAGACCATCCTGCGTGCCGTGGACGGCGCGCTCGAAGCGCGCCTGTGCCTCGCGCAGTGCATCCTCGGCGAGCTTCTGCTGGTGCACGTCCTGGGCGGAGCCCGCGACGCGCAGCGGCCGCCCGTGCTCGTCGCGGCTCGCGCCGCCGCGCATGCGATACCAGCGGTAGACGCCTTGCGCCGTCTGCAGACGCACGACGACGTCGTAGGGTGCGCCGTTTTCGAGATGCCGCTGGTATGCAGCCGTCGCAAGCGCTACGTCATCCGGGTGAGTATGCGCGCGCGCATCTTGCAGCGCTCCGTGCAGCGGCTGGGCCTCATGCCCGAGCAGCGCCTGAAAGCTCGCTGAGTGCCAGCGGCTCTGGCGCACATAGTCGAGCTCCCAGTGGCCCTCGAGACTCGAGCGCGAGGCGCGCTCGAGACGGCTTTCCGCCTCGCGCAGCTGGGCTGCGTGGCGCTCGAGCTCCAACGCCGCCTCGACCTCCTCGGTCACGTCGCGGTCCGCCCCGAGCGCGCGGATCACCCGGCCGGTCGCATCTCGAACGGCACGCGCGTAGAGCTCGATGTGGCGCACGCCACCGTCCTGCAGCACCCAGCGATAGCGCAGCACGACCCGATCATCGCTGCCCGGCGCCTGCTTGAATGCCGCATCGAAGGCCGCCTGCACGCGTGCCCGATCGTCCGCGTGCACACTGTTATGGAAGAACGTAAGTCCATTGATGCAATCACGGCCGAGACGCCTGCGCATCGGGCTGCCCTGCGCGGCAGAGAGCATGTCGGTGCCGAAGTCCCACTCCCAGATCGACACCCCGGCCATCTGTGTCGCGATGGCGAGCTGATCGAGTCCCTGACGGCGGCGATTCTCCGCCTCGGCGGCGTGGGCCAGCGCGGCGCGCAGCTCATCGAGCGCGGATGCCGTCCGCGCCTCGCCCGCGTGGCTCTCCGCCCGCAGTTGCTGCGCGACCGAGCGCCCGATGGCCCATACCCCGATCACGAGCGGGATCAGCAGCGCATGGTCGGTGAATTCCGCCTCCGCATGGCCGGCGAGCCGCATGGCGAGCGGCACGGCGAGCAGAGAGAGCACGCTGAAGGCGGCAAGCGCCAGTGCATGCCAGGCGCGTGGCGAGGCGAGCGCAAGGCCCAGGGCGAGCAGATAGCCGGCGCCGGTCAGCGTGCGCGTGCCGAAGCATGTATCGAGCGCAAGTGTCACGAACGCGATGCTCACCGCGTATGGCCATGGATTGCGCCGAAAGCTCATTTTCTGCCTGCCTCGCCCGCGCGGCCGGGCCGGCTCCCCTGGAGGGATTATCGTTGCGGCTCGACGCCGCAACTTTGTCGCCCACTGCAGGCCTGCCCGCCGTGACCAAGATCACGGCTGTGGGAACTGCCGCCCTCCGATCGGCCGCAACCGCGACGCAGCGCTCGTGCATGGCAGCGCCGGCAGCACGTGCTCCTGCAGGAGTGCCGCCGTCTGCTGATGCATGCCGCGGGTGTTATAGGCCGTGCGCGTCACGACCACGGCGGTGCGCAGGGCGCGCAGGAGCAGGATCGCGTTGCCGCCGTTCCCCGCCATGTACCACGCGGTGAGCGCGCCACAGTCGCTCGGATAGCTGCGCTCCCAAAAGAAATAGCCATAGCCCTGATCGGCGTAGGCCTTGCGGCGGATGGTGAGCGCGGCGTCGATCCAAGCCGGAGGGACGATCGTGCGGCCGTGCCAGCGGCCCTCATCGACCAGCATCCAGGCGATCTTCGCCAGATCGCGCGAGCGCAGGCGCAAACCCCCACCCGTCATCGTCTCGTGGATGGGCGAATAGGGCCACTCCCAGCGTGAGATGCCGAGGGGGGTGAGCAATGTCCGCTCGATGTAGCGGTCGACCGGGGTCCGCGTGGCCCGCTGGAGAATCTGTCCGAGCAGAAAGGCGTTCGCTGTGCAGTAGCGCCAGGGCCCGAGCCCGGATGCATCGCGTGCGTATCCCGGCAGGGTCGGCAAGTCGACTGCCCAGCGCGTCCAGTTCTGCTGCTCGTGCATCCGGTCCTCATTGCCCGGGCTGTCGTCCACATCGTCGTTGCAGTCAAGGGCGGAGGACATCGTCAGCAGGTCCTCGATGGCGATCGCCTCCTTGTCCGGCGTGTCGTTGCGGAATGGGCGGAGAGCGCCGAGATAGGCGAACGCGTGCGCGTGCGGTGAGCTGATCGATCCTGCGTGGATGGCCACACCGGCCGCGAGTGAGGTGATGGCTTTCGTCGCCGAGCGCGTGTCGTTCAGGACATCGCGCCCCCCTGCGCCAAAATAGCCCTCATAGACCAGCTTGCCATCGTGGACGACGAGCACGCTCGTCGTGTGTGGATACGCGGCGCCGGCCAGCGCCGCGGGGAGACCTGCCAATGCTGCGGCCTCGAGGCCCGCTGCGGCGGGCGAGCCCACAGCAAGTCCATCGTGCAGATCCGCGGGTGCCGCGAGGTCGGCGGCGCGCGCAGCAAGAGCGGGTGCGCCGGTGGGCAACACAGCCAGGAGGAGCGCGCAGATTGAAGAGCGTGCGTGGTGCATGGTGTCTCCCATCGGCCGTGTCAGCATACGGTCATGCACGCAACGTTTTGCCGCACAATGCGGGCTCGTTTGCGGCTTGCCCGCAAAAAGCGGGCGAAAACGGCGTGCACATCATGGATCGCACCGATCGCAGGATCCTCGGGCTCTATCAGAGTGACACACGGCGGGTGGCCGCATCGATGGCGGCAGAAGTCGGGCTCTCGGCGGCGGCCGTTCAGCGCCGCATCAAACGGCTACGCGCAAGCGGTGTCATCCGTGCGGAGATTGCGCTGCTCGATCCGCAAGCCCTGGGCGTTTTCATGACCTGCATCGTGCTTTTGACCCTGGCCTCGAGGCCCGGCCCGGTCACCCATCTGGCGCGCTTCAAGCGCGACATGCTGCGGCTGCCGGAGGTGCAGCAGTGTTATCAGGTCACCGGCACGAGCGACATCGTCCTCATCGTCACGGCGGCGAGCATGGAAGCCTACGCTGCATTCTCGCGGCGCTGGTTCGAGAGCAATCAGCACGTGACGCGCTACGAGACGCTCGTCGTCCTCGATCGGGTGAAGGTCGGGGTATCGCTGCCGATCGCCACTGACAGCCCGCGCAAGCGCGAAGGCGGGCGCTGAGGCATGGCGCGCTCACTTGACCCGGGGTTTGAGAACCGGGGACACTGCGTGAAGTCACGGGAGAACGGCATGAGAACACCAACGACGATCTCTTGGGCCCTCACCGCAATCACTCTGACGCTGCTCGCAACTGCCCAGGCGCTTGCGCAGACGGCGCCTGCTCCGGCGCCCACCCCGCCCGCGCGTCCGGCGCCTATTCCACGGCCGACCTTGGCGCAGAGCCTCAAGGCACTCGAGGCCGCGGTCGCGAATGCGAGCAGCAACAAGGTCGCGCTCGGTTGCGCGGTGGTCGACGTGCGCGGGGATCTGGTCGCGCTCACGCGCATGGACGATGCGGGCTTTCTCACCGCCTCCATCGCGCAGGGCAAGGCACTCGCCTCCGCACTCTTCGGCCGGCCGAGCGGTGAGTTCGGCGCCATGGCTTCCTCGCCCTTCTTCGCGAGCCTCAACGCATCGATGCAGAATCGATTGATTCCAGCACAAGGGGCGGTTCCCATCCTCCACGAGGGACGTGTGATCGGCGCGGTCGGCTGCAGCGGCGGCGCGCCGGCACAGGATGAGATGGCGGCGAAGGCCGCCGCGGCAACCTTCTGAGGGGCCCGGCTCACCTCGATTTCAGACCGAGCTCCTTCGCGCGCACCGCGCAGTCGTACTTGCGCTCGTAGAACAGGCTGAGCTCGTGGCAGCGCGCGATGCAGGTCTGCTTGATCACATTCCACGCGTAGTCGAGACCGTTCACATAGCAGATCTCATCGCCGTAGAAGGTGGGAATCGGCACCTCCTTGATGCGCTTCTCCGCGATCAGCAGCTGAATGATGATCTCGGTGTCGAAGTGAAAGCCCGGCGAGTTCAGGTGAAAGGGAATCGCTCGCAGCGCCGCGGTCGAGTACACACGATAGCCTGAGTGGAATTCGCTCAGCCGCGAACCCAACAGCCAATTCTGTGCAGCGGTCAGGATGCGGTTGCCAACGAATTTATAAAACGGCATCCCGCCCTGCAGCGCGCCTCCCTTGTCCATCATGCGCGAGCCGAAGACCGCATCGGCCTGATCGGCGATCAAGGGCGCAAGCAGCACCGGCAGATACTCGGGAGCGTATTGCCCGTCGCCGTGCAGCAGCGCGACGTAATCGAAGCCCGCGCGGATCGCGTGCTCATAGCCGATCTTCTGCGTTCCGCCGTAACCCTGATTGCGCTCGTTGGAGATCACATCGAGATGGCAGAAGGGCACCTTCGAGCCGCGCAGTGCGCGGCAGCGCTCGAGCGTGCGGTCCGCGGAGCAATCATCGATCAGCAGGATCTCGACCTGCTCCAGCTGGCCGGCCAAGCGGCGCGGAATGCGTGCTACGACGCTCTCGATGGTGCGCTCGGCGTTGTAGGCCGCGATCAAGATGAGCAGGCGTCCGCTTTGACTCATGCGATCGACACTCCTCAGTAGGCGCGCGCGAGCCGCCTCATGGGCCGCGTGAGTCACGCTGCTGCACGCCCGCGCGCTGCCAGAATACCGTGCAGTCGAGCGTCGGAAACGCCTGTTGCCGGGCATAAAGCTGCGCGAGCCCGAGCCTTGCCACGCTGTCGGCATCACACATCACGACGGTGTCGTAATAGCCCGCGCGGATGCGCCGCTCGACTTGCCCCTGGGGCACCACATGCAGCAGCGCCGCGAGCGCGGGAGATACCTCGATCTTGTGGGAATCCTGCATCGTCTGGCCTTCGGGCGGCGGCCGATGCGTGAGGAAATAGACATGCTCATCGGCGAACAGGCGCGCATCTCTCGGGGTCACCGCGTCGACCTTGCGCGCCAGCTCCTCATAGTCGCGCCATTGAAGATCGTCCGCATCAGAATGCAAGGAGCGCGTGAGCCCGACAGCGATGAGTAGCATGAGCGCGAGCGCCGAGCGCAGCGGATGCGAAGCGTAGCCGAGCTTCACACTCAGGCCGTAGAGACCGACGGGCGTGAGCAGTGCGAGGAACGGCACCAGCAGCAGGTAATACCAGGTGAAGGTCGGGTGCGCCGTAGAGATCAGCACGCCGAGCGCGAGCGCGAGCCAACCGCACAGCATGAATGGGGCGCGTTGCGATTCCATCCAGTCCGTCTGCGTCGTAACGAGCACGAGAGCACCGAGGGTCAGCAGGCCCATGAGCAGCGCCTGACCGGAATCGATCCACGAGAGCAGCACCCCGAAATCGTGGTCGAAGGCATGCGTCGCCCAGTCGACGTTTCGGTAGTGCACATGAAAGCCGACCGTTCCGAAGAGCACTTGCCGCGGTCCCTGCACAAGCAATATCAGTACCGGCAGGAAGGCCAGCACCAGGCCCGCGACGAAGCCCAGGGCCCGTTGCACGCGAGCCTGAGGTGGTCCCTGGATGATGATCCACGCGAGAAGCACCAGCGGGACCGGGGCGGTGAGCAGCGAGGACGCGGCGGTGCCTCCGGCACAGAGCCCTGCCAGGAAGATCGTCACCGGTGCGTCGCGCTCGAGCGCAGGCACCGCCAAGCGAAATGCGGCAATGCTGAGAAAGAGACACAGTCCGTAGGCCTGCCCGACGGTACCGAACTCGAACACCGCGGCGTTGAGGCCGAAGGCGAGCGCCACGATGAGGGCCGCGGCGAGCCTCCAGCTAGGGACGGGAAATCGCACCAGAGCGAAATCCGCGGCCAGCAGCACGGCACCTGCCGTGAGCAGGGCGGCAACGGCATGCACCGGATGCCAGCTCTGCCCGAGAAGCGCCATCCAGCCCGCATTCCAGTAGGCATTTAAGGGGGTCTGAACAAAGAGAAAGTCCAGATAGGGGCGCTTGCCCGCCAGGATCAGCTGGGCCGCGAGCAGGTGGTAGCCCTCATCCCACGCGAACGCCTGCGTTTGTGAATAGACGAGCAGGCCGATCGCGATGAGAGCGACCACTGTGACGAGGACGGCGAGTTGGCGAGGCTCGCGTGGAGCGGCGACGCCCGGGGGCACCTCAGACATCCGGCCCGCATTATTGCAAATGTGTTCGCCAGCATGTTGCGCGCGGCGCATTCGCGCTACATTGCTCGCTTGGAGGATCCTCCCATGCTCACCTCCGGCTCTATTCGGCTGCGGCGTGTATCGATTCTGCTCGCGGCATCGACCCTCTCATTCACCGGTGTGTCGCTCGCAGCCGGGCCCGGTGGCGGGGGCGGAGCTCATGGCGGCGGCGGACACTCCGGAGCGCAGGGCGGGGCCGTTCACGGCTTCGCCGCCCATGGCTTCTATGGGCACGGCTACTACGGGCACGGCTATTACGGCCATGGCTACTATCCCGGCTACCCCGGGCACCCGTGGTACCCCTATCACTACTGCTGCGCGTACGGTGGCTGGTGGGGTCCGTGGTGGTGGGGACCTGGCTGGTGGGGCCTCGGCGTCTACGTGCCGGTGCTCCCGTATTACTACTCGTCCTTCTGGTACAACGGCTATCCCTACTACTACGCCGACAATTCGTATTACGTCTGGAACGGCGATGCCGGCCAGTACGAGCAGGTAAATCCGCCCAACGGCGCGCAACCGGGTGCCGCCGGTGCCCCCGTCGAGGCGTCCCTGGGCAGCGATCTGTTTGCCTATCCGAAGGCCGGGCAGTCGGAGGAGCAGCAGACCCGTGACCGCGACGAGTGCCGTCGCTGGGCTCAGCAAGTCCTGACGCAAGCGGGACCCGGCGCCGCAGCCGCGGCCCCACCGCCGGGCGCGGCGCCTGGTCAGCCGGGCGCGCAAGTTGCGCCTGAGGGCACGCCGCCGAGCGCCGCACCGCCGAGCACCGCATTGCCGCCGCCGCCACCGCCGACGACGCCAGCGCCCGGCGCGAGCGGTCCACCCGCCGGTAATGCAGCGCCCAGTGAGCCGCTCGTGCAGCACGAGTCCTATCTGCGCGCCGAGGCGGCCTGCTTGGAAGCGCGCAACTACGCCGTGCGCTAGGTATCCGCGCGCGCTTGCCGCCCGATCTGAATTCTAGCGTGCCATCAAAATGAGCCCGGGCGCTCGCCTCTCACAACACGGGCGCCTGTGGCGCTCCGCGGCGATGCTGCTGGCAGTCGCTGCATTCTGGGTCGGCCTGTTCCTGGCCGTTCGCCAGTTCCCGGCGGACTACGACTGGCGCTACATGACCGTCTCGAGCCTCCTCGACTCAGGGCGTGATCCGGCCGGCTATTTCTTTGCGCGTGGCGGTATCGCGTTGTGCGGCCTCTGCGGCCTCGTATCGACCTGGCTGATTGCGCAACGCCGCTCTCTCGGTGCGGGGCGTCGCCCGCGTGGCGCGTGGATACTCGCGCTGGGATTCATTTGCATGGCCTGCTGTGCAGCGTTCCCGCAGCGCCTGCTACACGTGCCCAAGGGCCACGAGATGCTCGCACTCGCCGCGTTCTTCGCGCTGTGCATCGGCATGGTGCGGCTTGCCTTTGATGCCGCCGAACGCAGCCTCAGGGAGCGAAACGTGATGAGCCGTCGGCGCCTCTACGCGGCACTCGTGGCTGGCCTTCCGGTGGCGCCCATTCTCCTGACGGGGCTCAGCCAGGCATACGTGGGACATGCCTTCCCACACCTGTCCTGGACGGCGTGGCGCGAGCGTGGCGTGCCGATCTATCTGTGTTTTCCCTTCTGGCAATGGCTCACGTGCATCGTGTTCACCGCGGTCCTCGCGAGCCTCGGCACGGCCGAATGGGACACATCACCGGGGGTACGACGCAGCGCGACTCTAGTGAGCGCGCGCGGCGCCGCGGCCGATGAACTCGCTTGAGGAGCCGGCGATGTCGATGCTGGCAAAGTATTCTCAGCTGCTCGTGCGTGGGCGCGTGTATCTGCTGCCGGTCCGCGGTCCCGAGCGGCCGCCGGCTCCGGAGCCGCGCCGTGCCGCGCTCATCGGGCTGATCGTTACTTTGTTGCTCGTGATCGGCGGGCTGCTTCTGGTGCGCGTGCTGGACCGAGCGTCGAAGCTGCAGGACTGCGTGATGTCCGGACGCACGGACTGCGCGCCGATCAGTGCGACGAGCTCGGATCGATGAGCGATGCGCGCGGTGCCTGCGGGCCTTCAGGCGCTCACGCAGGAGAAAGTGAGCGTCGTCAACTCGCCGCCGACCGCGCTGACGCCGGTGCTCTTCGGCTCCATCTTCAGACCCTTGGCGGCGCAGAACTCGAGGGCCTCTTTGAGAGCCTTGTTGGTGTTTTGCGCGGGATCGGACCCGCTCTTCCCATGACCCATCACGGCATAAGTGCCGTCTGCCGTCGGCACCACCTGCGCCGTGATGCAGCCGCTCAGGGCACACATCAAGGCGAGAACACTGCCGCGCAGGCCACTGCGGTGCATGGACTTAATCCCCCGTCCGTCCCTCGATGACCACAGTAGCGGCTCTGTGTCGGAACGAACGCGACCCTCGTCACGCGGCAGCCAATTGCTGCAACGGCGTTAGGCCCCGGACGATGCATCGGCCCTTATTTTGGTAAATCGCTCACCGGACGGAGCTGAGCCGCATGCCTCTACACATCGGTATCGTCGCCTGCTCCGCGGAGGGCGCCGCACTCTGCTACCGTACGATCTGCATCGAGGGTGCCCAAGCACTGGGAACGCACGCCCATCCCGAGGTCTCGATGCATACACCTTCATTCGCCACCTATGTGACGCACCTGGAGCGCGGCGACTGGGCGCAAGTGGCGCAACTGATGATCGCTTCGGCGGAAAAGCTCGCCCGCATAGGTGCCGATTTTCTCATCTGTCCTGACAACACGCTCCATCAGGCGCTCGAGCTCGTCGCACCGCAGTCGCCCTTGCCGTGGCTGCACATCGCGGAAGTCGTGGCGGCCGAGGCCGTGCAGCGCGGCTTCAGGAGGCTCGGACTCCTCGGCACACGCTGGCTGGTCGAGAGCGATGTGTACCCGAGCAAGCTCGCGGCGCTGGGCCTGGGCTGCGTGCGCCCGAGCCAGCCGGAGCGCGAGGAGATCAATCGCATTATCTTCGCCGAGCTGGTGTGCGGAGTGTTCCTGCCGGAGTCAGTCGCCTATCACCAGCGCGTGATCAGGCACCTGCAGCAGGAAGGTTGTGATGCGGTGGTACTCGGCTGCACGGAGATCCCGCTCATCATGAGCGATGCGAATTCCGCGCTGCCGACGCTCGACTCCACGCGTCTCCTCGCGCGCGCTGCGTTGCAACGCGCACTGCGATAGTCGGATCTTTCAGCTGTCTTTCCGATATGTTAAAAGAGCCAAAATGCCCCGTTCCCAGTACTAAGGGCATCCTCCGAACCCACCCCATCGCGGAGAACAATCATGGCCATTAATGAGCAGCGCTTGAATGCATTTCTCGGCAAGGCTGTTGGCGATCTCGGTGCAGCGATGAGCGCTGTACTCGTGTCTCTCGGCGACGAGCTCGGACTGTATCGCGAGCTCGCCAAGGGACCGCTCACGTCCGCAGAGCTCGCGAGCCGCACCGCGACCAACGAGCGCTACATCCGCGAGTGGCTCGCCAATCAGGCCGCGGGTGGCTACGTCGACTACGACGGCGCAAGCGGCAAGTATCTGCTGAATGAAGAGCAGGCACTGTGCATGGCAAACCCCAACGGGCCCGTCGACCTGCCCGGCGCATACGCTCTCGTGGAGGACATGTTTCACGTCAAGGAGCGCGCACGCGATAACTTCCGCAGCGGCAAGGGCATGGAGTGGGGCGAGCACCATCCGTGTCTCTTTCATGGCTGCGAGCGTTTCTTCCGCGCCGGCTACAACGCCAACCTGCTCTCCTCGTGGCTGCCCGCGCTCGATGGCGTCATGCAGAAGCTCGAGCGCGGCGCGCGCGCCGCGGATGTCGGCTGCGGGCACGGAGCGAGCACGATCCTCATGGCGAAAGCATTCCCGAACTCGCAATTCGTGGGCGTTGATTATCACGATGCGTCGATTCAAACAGCGCGCGGGCGCGCGGCCGAGGCGGGCGTGCGTAACGTGCGCTTCGAGACCGGAGATGCGACCTCATACGCGGAGAAGGATCTGGATTTCATCGCCTTCTTCGACTGCCTGCACGACATGGCCGACCCGGTCGGCGCCGCACGTCATGCGCGCCAGGCGCTCAAGGCGGATGGCACCTGCATGATCGTCGAGCCCTTCGCAGGCGACCGCGTCGAGGACAATCTCAATCCCGTCGGGCGTGTCTACTACGGAGCCTCGGCGCTGGTCTGCGTTCCGGTTTCGCTCGCGCGGCGCGGCCCTGCGCTCGGGGCACAGGCAGGTGAGCGACGCTTGCGCAAAGTCGTCGTCGAGGATGGCGGATTCTCACGCTTGCGGCGCGCAACCGAGACGCCGTTCAACATCATCCTCGAGGCGCGCCCCTGACCGACCTGGATAGTTCTCGAGGCGCTAGCTGCTGGACGCTTCGTTGACTTAGCAACAAGCTTGTGAACTTGGCGAGCCGGACTGCTCAGTGCGTCTGCTTGTGGCGCGCCGGGCGAGCCAGCGCGTCCTGCCGTTGCGACCATCGTGATCAGCCACGTGACAACACCAGCAACACGGTCGCTATCCTTTTTACCTGAGGAATACACTACAGGTTGTTGATACCATTGAATTTTAGTATCGAGATGTTGTAGAGTGTCCGACATATGTAAGACACCGGGGGAGGGATCCTATTGCTCAACATCGTCCGCTCCATGCATCAGTTTCTTGGGGGATTGCAGAAAATCGAGCGGGAGATCATCGAGCGCACGCGCGCTGCTGGCATCTACCTGCGACCACAGAACCTGCAGTGGCAGCGCGGTCAGGGGCTGATGCCGCCGCCGGCGGCCATCGCGGTTCAAATCAGGGTACAGGGCAAGACCGCGAACACCACTTTCAGCCGTGACCAGGTGGAGAACTCCTGGGAAAGAGTCGCTCGCCCTGATGTCTGCGCGCGGGTGCAGGAAATCATCGAGCGCCTCACGTCCTGACACCTCGCTCGCGGTGCGCCGCAGACCGCTTCAGTCATAACCGCTTCGTTTCGGCTTGATCAGCGGCGCTTGTTGCGGTCGGGGTGCGCTTCAACGATCATTTTGCGGGTCGACGAGCGCATCCGTGCCCGACGGTGCGTTGTGAGGGTTGCATGAACAAGCAGTTGTTCGTCTGCTCGGTCCTGGCGTGCGGCGGGGGAATGGTCACGAGCGGGTCGCTCGCGCAATCGTCGAATGCCGCGCTCATCGCGCACGCGGCGCAAATCCGCGCTGCGCCTCCGCCGGAATCACCTATCACGCTCTCCGATGCGCAGTTCTGCGCCGAGCTGGACCGGACCGCAAAGTCGGCCCATCTCGACGTGGGACCCTTGAATCCTCCGGACTGCCTGGCGCCCGGGGGCTCTCCGGAGCAGCGTCTCAACCGAGTCTCCATCGTGCACGTCATCATGGAGTGCAGCGCGCATATCTCGGCCAAGATCGCCGACCCGATGGGCGAGCTTCACGCCTGCGAGGATGGCGCAGTCGCAGAGCCGACTTCTTGAGACGAAGCGGCGCCTATTGCGCCGCGCGCAAGCTGTGCAGCAGAGTCAGCAACTCGTCCAGGCGCATGGGCTTGCTCGCGATGCGCAGATCGGGATCCGGCGCCAAAGACTTGAGATCGGGGGACGTGTCGCCGGTCAGCAAGATGGCCTTCAGCCGCACTCCCAGCAGCGCACGCACAGATTCCACCACTTGCAGGCCCGTCTCACGGTTGCGGAGATGAAAATCGGTCACGAGCACATCGAGTCGCTTGAGCTCATGCGCCCTCTCCAGAGCTTCGGCGCCCGAAGCGACCGCAGTGACCGTAATGCCCGCCCTCTGCAGGACCAGCGACATGGCACTGCGGACACTCGGGTCATCCTCGACCAGCATGATGTGCAGATCAATCGCGTGTCGACCCTCACGCGTTAATTGCTGGCCCTCGGCGACGAGCGGTGTCTCTGCGCAGCGCAGAGTCAAGGCAAAGACGCTCCCCTTGTGGAGCTCGGAATGCACATCGAGCTTCACATCGAGGACTTGCACCAGCCTCTGAACGATGCTCAGGCCGAGCCCGTAGCCATCACGTGAGCCGCTGGATGAGACTCCGACCTGATAGAACTCGTCCCAGATGTAGGCAAGCTGATCAGGCGAGATGCCAATCCCGGAATCACTCACCTCGATTCGCACACAGGACCCTATGCGCAGGCAGCGCAAGTGCACGAACCCGCTCGCCGTGTATTTGATGGCGTTAGAGACCAGATTACTCAGGATCTGTTGGACCAGCGCCGGGTCGCTGTGAGCGCTCTCGCTGCAGCGATCGACGCGCAGCTCCAGACCCTTGCTCACGGCGACAGTGCGGAACTCTCTAAAGAGCGCATCCAGGACCGGCCACACCGCAAAGTCGACTTCTCGCGGCTTGAGCACTCCCGATTCGGCCTTGCTGATATCAAGCAGTGTATCGAGCAGGCGCGACATCGAGCCGATCGCCCGTTCCTGCTGTCCGAGCGCTTCCACCACTTCGGAGCTGCGCGCCTGTCGGCGGAGCGACCAGTTAAGCAGCACCAAGGTCTGCAGCGGATGGCGCAGATCATGGCTCGCCATGGCGAGAAAGCGCCCCTTGGCCAGACTTGCGCGCTTCGCAACCTGCGAGGCCTGGGCCGCCGTCTCGTTCGCGCGCATCAATTCGGCGTTCCGCTCCCGCAATTGCTGATTGGCGGCGCCGGCCTCCCGCGCACGCTCATTCACTTGCAGCTGCAGTTCGCGCTCCTTGCGGAAGGTCCGCATCGCAAGCGCGACACCCACGATCATCATCATGAAAGCGAGCACCGCGCCCGCCATTCCTTCCCGATCGGCCGCCTGCTCCTCATCGGCCTCCCGCGCCAGGCGCCTTGTCAGCAGTCCGTTCTCGGCCGCAACGATCGAATCGATGGTGCCACGGACGCGCTCCATGGCATCAATGCCGGCGTTGTCTTGTACGATTTGCTGCGCCGCCCTAATGCCGTCCCGTCGGTAGGCTTCGACTTCGCTCTCCATCAATCCAAGCAACAGTCCGATCTGCTGCTCCAGATCGAGGATGCGGCCCTGCTGTTCCGGATTGTCCGCCGTGAGCCGTTGCAGCTCGACCACGAGTGCCAGGGCCTTCTGCGACTGCGCGCGATAAGGCTCGAGGTAAGTCGATACTCCGAGCAACAGATAGCCACGCTGTTGCCGCTGTGCCTCTTGAAGCACCGAGCTCGCGGTCTGGGCAGTCGCGATGACGTTGTACGTGTGCGACACGATCTGCCGGCTGCGCAGCAGCGCTGGGTTGAGCACGTCGTACGCCTGCAATGCGATCAGCACGGCGAACGGGAGCACGACGCAGAGCAACGCACGCCACAGGCTCGTCGACAGATTCTTCACGAAGCCCAATCGCATGCGGAGTCCGCTCACTGACGCTGGCGCAGCCAAACAGAGTACACGCTTCGCAGGGTGTTTGCGCTTCTGCTGGCCCGTCTTTCACCCGCCGCAGACGGCGGTTCAAACCGTCGTCGCCGTCGCCGTCGCCGTCGCCTCGTCCTAGCTATGCGCCAAAGCGCGCGCTTATGGAATGAGAAAGGGGGAAATTCTTATACTCAGACAAACGGGCCTTCTTTCTATCTCACGCAAAGCGACGGTTGGCCCAGACCGCGACGACGCGCATCTTTGGGAGGCAGGCATGTCTGGTTACCAGCTCGCACAGCTCAATATCGGCATCATCAAGGGTCCGATGGACTCGCCCATCATGGCGGAGTTCGCGGCCAACCTCGACCGGATCAACGCGCTCGCCGAGAGCTCACCTGGTTTCGTTTGGCGGCTACAGACCCCTGAGGGCAATGCCACGGCGATCCGGCCCTTCGAGAACGAGAGCGCGCTCATTAACATGTCGGTGTGGCAGGACGCGGACTCGCTGCGGAAGTTTGTGTACCGCAGCGCCCATGCCGACATCCTGCGCCGCCGGCGCGAGTGGTTCGAAAAGATCGGCGAAGCGATCCTGGTGCTGTGGTGGGTCCCGCGCGGCCATCGCCCGAGCGTCGAGGAGGCGATCGCGCGGCTCGAGCTGCTCCGCCGCAACGGGCCGCATCCAGAGGCATTTACCTTCCGCGAAACGTATCTGCCTCCAGATGCGCCGACAACTGAGCAACCCGGTAGATTCAACGACGAGTGTCCGGCGACCTGAGCGCACCGCCAATCCGGCGTTGCGCACTGCCCGTGATGTGGTGAGACTATCCGTGACCGATCATCACCTGTCGCAGGGAGGGTCTTGCCATGACGAGCACAGCATCACCCCGCACATTCACCGATCTCGAGGGCCACGTCATACCCGGAATGCCGACGCCTGAGCCGTGCCCCTTCTGTGGCAACGTAGGCCTCAGCGTTACACGTGCGGGTAACCCGGATGCGACATACCACGTAGCATGCTGGGGCTGCGGTTGCGACGGACCTACGGATGTGACAGTGCTCGCGGCCGCCGTAGCCTGGAATCGGCGCATAGCACAGTAGTGCCTCGTTTTTGAAGCATGTACCCGTTGCTGGCCATCACGATACGGGTGTACTCGCGTCGCAGCTCGGCGCCCTTCGGGTCAGCTTCGCTGTCCAAAATCGTTCCGTACATTTTGTCGAACTCCGACCCCCCTGCTTCGTAGGGTACCAGCCGCAATCGTCAGGTCGGTTGCCACCGGCCTATCAAGGCGCGACCGGCGCCGCTGTCGTACAGGCTCAGGAAGTTCGTGCGGCAATCGGCCGATGATCGGCGTGAGTGCGCCGGCGGGACTACTTCTTCGAGCCGAGCCAGCAGTACTTCTCCGATGGAATATCGGAGGACCTGATCAACGCGCTCTCGCAATTTTCGGGACTCAAAGTTATCGCGCGCAGCTCGTCTTTCAAATTCCGCGACTCGAAGGGGAATAGCCGGGCCGTCAAGCTGGTCAATGCGCACACTCCATTCGCGAAGACGAGGTCGGACTTGCGGTCATGGGGATAACAAGCGTCGGCTTTCTTCTCGCGTCCACGACCGGCTCGCTGCAGCGCAATCTTTCGTGCTACCGTTGTCCGCGGCTTGAGCGGGGCAGATCCATGTTTGTACGCAATCAATGGTGTGTCGCGAGCTGGAACCACGAGACCGATAGGCAACCCCTGAAGCTGCGCGCCTTCAGCATCGACTCTGGAGGGGTGCCTGCGCGCCGCGTGCTCGAGCGCATGATCCGCGCGCAGGACGAGCCCGATCACCCGCCGCAGGTACTGTAAGCGCCGCAGCCCCCGAAACATGAGCGCTGACCCGTTGCGTACGCCATACCCGCAGCAGTTGCTGCAAGCCGGGCGCCTCGATGAGGCGCTCGCCTTCGCGCAGCGCGCGGTCAGAGGCGCGCGGGTCTGCCTGCCGGCGCACGGGTTTCTCGCCGCCGTACTGCTGAGACTACATCGCTCTGTCGAAGCCGAGGAGGTGATCGGTCACGCGCTGGAGCTCGCAGGTGGGGAGGCCGATGCGTACGACGGGCTCGCATACGTCTCGATGGCGCTCGGACAGCACGCGCGCGCGAACGCACTGTACCGGCGCGCGAGCGAGCTGGCCCCCGGGGAGCCGCGCTTCTGGTACAACTTGGCGTGTAGCGAGCGCAGTCTCGGCAGACTCATCGAGGCCGAGGCGGCCTGTGATCGGGCCATTGCCATGGATGCAACGCAGTACCCTACGTACCTGCTTCGCTCGGAGCTTCGCGTGCAAGCACCTGATGCGAACCATGTCGCGGAGCTCGAAGCGCGCCTCGAACGAGCAGACACCGACTATCGCGCCAAGGTGTTCCTGGGCTATGCCCTCGCCAAAGAGCTGGATGATCTCGGACGCTTTGATGAGGCCTTTCGCTGGTTCGCGAACGCTGCGCGAACGCGTCGCGCGCGTCTGGTCTACGATGTTGCGACGGACGAGCGTAAGCTCGCGCGCATCGCTGCAGTGTACACGAGCGAGGCGTGCCGGCCGTCAACGCCCGAGCCGGGAGCGGAACGTCGCGTCGACTCCGCGCGGCATATCTTCATCGTCGGTCTGCCGCGTTCGGGAACCACACTGGTGGAGCGCATTCTGATGGGCTTGTCCGGCGTCCGCTCGAACGGCGAGACCGATAATTTCTCCCGGGCGCTGCTTGCCGCGGCTCGCGGTAGCGGCGATGTCTTTGCGCAAGCGGCCGCCGCCGATGCGGTCCGTGTCGCGGCCGGCTATACGGAGCTTGCCGACTCAGGCGTCCCCGCCGCGCGCATCATCGAGAAGCTGCCACTCAATTACCTCTACGTGGGCGCCATCCATCACGCGTTGCCGCAGGCGCAGATCCTGCTCGTGCGCCGATCACCGCTCGACAGTTGCTTCGCGATGTACCGCACGCTCTTCGCCGGGGGCTATCCTTTCAGCTACGACCTAGAGGAGCTCGGGCGCTACTATGCCGCATATGAGCAGCTGCTGGATCACTGGCGCACAATCCTCGGCAGCCGCCTGCACGAGATCGTGTACGAGGACCTGGTCCGCGAGCCGCAGCGCATTGGCGCCGCGGTTGCCCGCTCTTGTCGACTTACGTGGAATGATGCCGCAATCGACATCCAGCAGAATCGCGCCGCGTCGCTGACCGCGAGCGCTGCGCAGATCCGCCGGCCGATCTACGGCAGTTCTTCGGGACGTTGGCGCCACTACCGTGCGCACCTCGAGGTGTTGATCGCCACGCTGCGCGCGCGCGGCGTGCCGCTTCCGGCATGAGACCCGCGTCACCTAGCGCGGCGCGCGCCTCAGTCAGAACGTATAGCCGACGCGGATTCCCATCTCCCGTGGCGGATTGACCAGGAAGTCGTTGGTGAGATTGTTGAGCTGGTTTGGCTGCGAGGGTGGGGCCAGGATCTCCTGCTTGTCGAATACGTTCGTCACGTAGAGCGTCGCGCGCCAGGGCTTGTGGCTCAGGCTGATATTGAGATTCATCACGGCATAGCTCGACGAGTGCTGGATGGTGGTCGTGCCGACGCTCGGCGCGACCTGCAGTGCGACGGCATCGCGGTACACGCCGTTCGCCTGCAGCGTGAGCAGGTAGCTCGGCGTCAAATTGATGTCGTAGATGAGGGCGCCGCTCACGCTGTTCTTGGGACTTCCGGGCATCTGCTCACCCGACTTGCCGGACAGTAGGCCCGGCACTATGTTCCCGAGCCCATCGTTCGCAGGCAGCGAAAAATCGCTGGTCAGCTTCGCATCGGCAAACGCATAGCCGAACGAGTAGGTCAGGTTCGGCACGAAGAGCGGACCGCTCGATTCGAGTTCGAAGCCCTTCGACTCGGCGGTGTTGGCATTGTAGACCGCCAGGTTGCCGGAGGGCAGGCTCGAGGAGATCTGCGGCTTGTCCCAGTGAATGTCGAAGAGCGCGAAGGTATAGGAGAGGCCGTTCGCAAAGCGTCCCTTGATTCCCGCCTCGTAATTGTTCGTGCTGTCCGGCTGGTAAGTGTGAAGCAGCGGACTTTCCTGGAAGATGCCGCTTTCGGGCACCGAGTTCGCCCCGCCGCGCCGAAAGCCCTGCGACCACAACGCATACACGAAATGGTGATTGGCGTACTCATAGGAGACATCGACTTTGCCCACAGTCTTGGACGCCGGTGCCTCGCGCGGGGTGGGTGGAATCAAGGTGTTGAACGTGAAGTCCTGATATAGCTGCTCATCGGTGAAGCTCTGATTGAAATGGCGCACACCGAAGGTGACCTGAGCGTGCGCTAGGAAATGCCAAGTGAGCTCGCCGAACACGGACTTGTCTTCGAACTTCTGCGTGTCGAGCTGCTGGAAGGTGAGATCGTTCGGACCGGTCACGACCAGACAGTTCGGAAAGGTCGATCCCGCGTAAACCGGCGCGGTACAGCCTTGCGCCACCGAGCGCTCCGGCGAACCCGGCGTAGTCACGTACCAATCGCCGTGGCGCGTCTGGTTCATGTAGAAGAGTCCCACCACATAGTCGATCTTGTGTGCGGGATCGGACTTGGACACCAGCCGCAGCTCCTCGGTGAAGGTATGCGCGGAATCCGTGAACAGGAACGGGTAGATCCAGCGTGGATTCGTGGGCACTCCGGCGTAGTAAGGCACGAAATAGCCGCCGGCAAATCCGCCGTAGTCGAACGTCGAATCCTGAATCAGGGAGCCATGAGTCGTGTAATACGAGGTCGTGGACGAGACGGTCGCGAAGCCTGCGTCCCAGCTCAGATCGAGGCTCGTCAAATTCGTCGTGCGGTCGAAAGGCTCATCGACGAGCGCCAGTTCCTTGTAGTTACCACCTGCTGGGTAGACCGTCGCGGGATCGAAGGGTGATACCCCGCCCGCATACGTGGGATTGACCTGCGGGCCGCCATCACCGGTGACCTGAGCGTGCAGGAATGCGAGCTCCGCGGTGAACGAGTCGGTCGGCTGCCACAGCAGGCTCCCACGCCCGGTAAACGTGCGCTGCCAATTCCAGTCGCTGCGGCTGGTGTAGATCGGGGAGCTGTTGACGATATCGTTCGGGTTCGCGAGCAATGGTGTGCCGTACACGGTATTGTTGGTGCGCTCGAGCGGCCCCCACACGTCGATCCAGCCCGGCTCGTAGGCATACTTGGCCGACGCGCGAAACGCGAATGCATCGCCCAACGGGATGTTGAACACGCCGTTCACGGAATAGCCGGTGCCGTCCGAGTGAGCAAGCTTCGAGCCGCTCGCCTCGATGAGCCCGGTGAACTTGTCCAACTGGGGCGAGTTGGGAATGAAACGCAGCGCACCGCCGAGTGCGCCGGCGCCGTAGAGCGTGCCCTGCGGCCCGCGCAAGATCTCGATGCGGTTCAGGTCATCGAGCTGAAAATACCCCTGAATCGGTGAGTTGCCGATGTATGTGCCGACTGGATCCTGCTCGAATGTGCGAAAGCCCCTCGCCGGACTGCCAGTGGCATTAATGCCGCGGATGATGGGTGCGACGGCACCGGCAAATCGAGCGCCGTAGTCGTACATGGCCAACCCCGGCACCTGGGTTGCGAGCGACATGATGTCCGTCGCGCCACTTGCAGTGATTTGCTCCGGAGTGACGACGGAGATGCTGTAGGGCACGGCCTCGAGCGCCTGCTGGCGCCGCGAAGCGGTCACGGTGACCTCCTGCAGTTGTGTTCCGGAGCTCAGGTCGCCTTGGTCAGCAAGGCCGGGACGCGGTGCGCCGTAGAGCGCAACGACCACGGCGGCTGCGACGCTCGTCGTGGCTGGCAACGCGAGCCCCGCTTTCTGAATGCTCAAGCGCTTCAAACGCACGGTCGACATGAGCTCCCCTAGATTCTGTTTTTGCAACGCCGCTCGTCAGCGCGTCCAACGATAGACCGCCCCCGGAAACGGCGCCTTCCATTGTTCGAAGGCACCCGTTATGAACACTGTGTCCGCGCTCGCACCGAACGCCATGTTGGTCACGAACGGTGTCGGTACGTCGATGCTCCGCACGAGCTTCTTTTGCTCATCTACCACCAGTACGCGACCGGAACCGTTTTGCGCGATGTAATAGTTGCCGTCCGGGCCGAGCTTGACTCCGTCGGGGCCGTTGTAGGCATCCTCGTGCGGGGTCGGAGGGGCAAGGTCCTGGAGCCGTGCCCACACGGTGCGCGCTCCCAGCGCGCCATCCGCTCCGATCGGAAACGAAAGAATGCGGTCTGCGAGCATTTCAGCGACCAGCAGGTGCTGCCCATCCTTTGCAAGCGTCAGCCCGTTCGAGTAGTGGATCGTGTTGGCCACTTCGGTGATGGTCTTGCCGTCGGCCGTCATGTGCAGCACGGCGCCGCTGATCGGTGCCTTTATGTCGTAGACGCCGGATGCGGAGAAATACACCCCGCCGTGGCCGTCCGCAGCGAAATCATTGGGACCGACGAAAGATCTCCCGCTGCTGTCCGAACGGATCGCACGAGTCTCCTTGCCGCTTGCATCGAGCTCTACGAGCGAGTTGGAGTCGTAACAGGCCACGAGCAGATGGCCTTTGAAGGGCATGAGGCTGTTCGCTCCACAGCCGTCCTTGTGCCAATAGACGGCGGTGTGTTTCCCGTCCCACGTCTTGATGTTGCTCGCAGAGTACTCGACGTAAAAAAGCTTGGCAGCGCGCCAAAGCGGGCCCTCTGGATAGTGCGCTTGAGAATCAATGAGGCCTATCTGTCCGGCAACAACGGGCAGTGCGGCCGTGCACGCAAGCAACCAGAGCGTCCCGCGCCAAACCCCCAATGCCGCCGCGAGCACTGCAGGTCCTCGCTTCGAACTGAAGTCCACCTTCCCCCCGTGCGGCGCTACCGTGGCTGGTCGGACCGCTCTTTGCAACAATCGAAGTGCGAGTCGAACGGGAAGAATTCTACACGGTTCGCGCCGCCGAGCTCATCGCGCATGCCTGTCGCGAGGGGAACTGCAATCCCAAGGGCCTGGTGCTGCACTCCGACAACAGCAAACCTATACGCGCCAGTACTTTCGTTGCCACACTGCAATGGCTTGGGGTCATACCGTCCTTCAGTCGAACCCATGTCTCGGACGACAATCCGTACTCCGAGACGCTGTTCCGCACTCTCAAGCACTCTCCGGCCTATCCGCGGTTGCATTTGAGAGTCTTGCGTGCGTCCGACGTTGGATGACGGCCTTCGCCGCTTGGTACAACGCGGAGCATCGTCACAGCGCGATCCGGTATGTGACTGGATAAGCGTCACTTCGGTCGAGAGAAGGAGATCTTGGCTCGAGCCACCGCGTGTATGAACCGGCCCGACAGAGCAATCCTGAGCGATGGACCGGCGCCACTCGAAATTGGTCGCCGGTGCGCGACGTGACGCTCAATCCGACCGCAGTATCCGAAGTCGCAAATACCTGACTGGGCGACAACCATGTTGACACCTACCGATCGGTATAGTTCGTTACCGATGTGGTCGGTACGGACCATGTCTTGAGCGTGCCGGCTGAGGGGATCGAACCCCCGACCCCATCATTACGAATGATGTGCTCTACCAGCTGAGCTAAGCCGGCACAAAAAGCGAGGGTGCGGATTCTAGCGCAAAAGGCAGCAGGCTTAAGCCTGCTGCTTCTTGCGCAGGCGAATCACGACATCGATGCCCGCCAGCTCGGTACCCGCGGGCGGCGCTGGCAGGCGCCGGAACTCGACCTCGGGCACGGGCACGTCGATCAGTGCGCCGCTGTCGAGATCGTGGAAATGGTAGTGCGGGGCCACGTTCGAATCGAACCAGGCACGCGCTCCGTCCACGGACAGCTGTCGGATGAGCCCCCGCTCGGCGAACAGGTTGAGCGTGTTGTACACCGTCGCCTTGGATACGCGGGCGCCGGCACTGCGCAGATTTGCCAGAATCTGCTCGGCCGACAGGTGCTGCGGGGCGGCGAGCAGCAGCGCAGCAATCTGCAGGCGCTGCGCTGTCGGTCGGATGCCGAATTCGCTCAGGCGCCGTGCACACTCAGCCGGGACATCGGGGACGCTGGGGCGGCTTTCCATATCAAACGATTATAACCAAGCCCCCGTCAGCGCCAAACAAATGCTGAAAAGGCGCCGAGCAGAGCCGCCTACCCTATAGTCCCCGCATGCACCAGCAAAGCCCGCCCGCCGAGGCGTCGACCGGACCCTTTGCAGCGCCCAGGAAGCGCGGCCCGACTCTGCTCGAGCTGGCAGTGGGGCTCGTGGTGCTCGCCGTGGCGGTGGCGATCGCCGTACCCCTCGAGCGCATGCATGCGCTGCGTTCCGGACGCCGCGAAGCCACTGCCGCCTTACAGCACATCCAGGCCGCCGAAGAGAGCTTCTTCCTGCAGCACAATCGCTATACGAGCGCTCTGACGGCTCCCGTGCCGGATGGTCTGGGGCTATCGGTGCGCTCAGCGAGCGGGCGCTACGCCTTGACCGTCGAGCTTCACGATCGGGGTACGCTTACCGGTTTTGCGGCGCGCGCTCAGCGGCTCGGAGCTGGGGCGGACCCTCTCTGCCGCAGCTTCTCGCTGGATCAGAACGGCTTGCGTAACGCACAGGACGACCACGGACATGACCGCACCAGCCAATGCTGGCGCTGAGGCGGCACGGACTCATCCAGGCACGCCGCAAAGGGGCTGAGCGGGCGGTCAGGCCTGCGACCGCAGGCCCCTGGGCAATGCGAAGAGCACTCGCTCCTCGCGACCCACCACTTCCTCGGGCTCGTCCGCACCCCACGAACGCAAGCGCTCGATCACCTGCTGTACGAGCAGCTCCGGCGCAGAGGCACCGGCGGTGAGCCCGACGACGCGCTTGTTCTCAAACCACTCACGGTGCAACTCCTCAGGACCATCGACGAGGTAGCCGGGCACGCCGGTGCGATCGGCAAGCTCGCGCAGCCGATTGGAGTTGGAGCTCGAGCGAGAGCCCACGACGATGAGTACATCACAGCGCTGCAATAGCTTCTTGACCGCATCCTGGCGGTTCTGCGTGGCGTAGCAGATGTCTTCCTTGCGCGGCGTGGCAAGTCCCGGAAAGCGCTTGAGCAGCACGCCGACCATCTCCGCAGTGTCATCCATCGAGAGCGTCGTCTGGGTAACGAACGCGAGACGCGCGGGGTCGCGCACTTCGAGTTGCTCGACCTCCTGCACGCTTTGCACCAGGCTGATGCGGCCGCCGAACGAGGTGTCGAACCGACCGAGCGTACCTTCTACCTCCGGATGGCCGGCGTGTCCGATGAGGATCACGTCCCGACCCTCACGCGCATAGCGCTGCACTTCCATGTGCACCTTCGTCACGAGCGGACAGGTGGCGTCGAAGACGTTCAGCTTGCGCTCGCGCGCTTTGCGCTCCACGGCGCTTGGCACGCCGTGGGCCGAGAAGATGACGGTCGCGCCGTCCGGCACCTCCGACAGCTCCTCCACGAAGATAGCGCCCAGCCCACGCAGGCGGTCCACGACGTAGCGGTTGTGCACCACTTCGTGGCGCACGTAGATCGGAGCCCCGAACAGCTCCACGGCGCGCTCCACGATCTCAATGGCACGGTCGACACCGGCACAGAAGCCGCGCGGATTGGCGAGCAAAACCTGCATCAACTACTCCTCCGCCGGCCTTCCATCCATGCATCGATCAACATGAGCACGGCCCCGACGGTGATGGCGGAATCGGCGACATTGAACGCCGGAAAGTAGGCATCCTTCCAGTGTACGTCGATGAAATCAATGACGTGGCCCAGGCGCAGGCGATCGATCAGATTGCCGAGTGCGCCGGCCAGGATCAGGGACAAGCTCAGTGCCAGCAGCCACTGAGCGCGTGCATCCAAACGGTGCATCCAGAACACGATGCCGCAGCCGACGGCGAGCGCCAGGGCCTCGAACAGCCAGCGCTGCCAGCCGGAGGCGTCCGCCAACATGCTGAAGGCGGCCCCGGTGTTGTAACGCAGGGTGATGTTGAGCACCGGCAGCAGCGGCAGATTCTCCGCATAGACGAAATGCCGCACGATCCAGGTCTTGGTGAGCTGATCGAGCAGGATGACGAGTACGGTGATTGGTAACCATCGCCAGCCCCGGCTCACGCAAATCTCCTTCGCTCACCGGCGCCCGTGATATTCGTCACGCAGCGGCCGCACACCTCGGGATAATCTGGATGCGCCCCCACATCAGGAACGTGGTGCCAGCAGCGCAGGCACTTGGCAGCGCCGCTTGGCCGGACTGCAATCCAGATGCCTTCGCGGGCCGCCTCCGTCGCGGCGATCGCCCCGGGGGGTGGCTCGGAGACGCGATGCAGCCGCGCCGCCGAGGTGATGAACAGGAAGCGCAGCTCGTCCCCGAGGACGTTACGGCGCGCGAATTCCGCCGGCACACAGTAGACATCGACCTCGGCATCGAGAGGCGCGCCGATGGCGCCCGACTCGCGCAGCTTCTCCAGCTCGCGCATGACGTCGCGGCGTAGTGCGAAGAGCGCGTCCCAGTCGATATCACCCGCCGCCGCTTCCGGTGGCTCGTGCCAGCTCGCGAGAAACACGGACTCCGCGCGCTCACCCGGCAGGTAGCGCCAGATCTCCTCGGCGGTGAAGGAGAGTATGGGCGCAAGCCAGCGCACCATGCTCTCGGCGACGTGATAGAGCGCGGTCTGTGCCGAGCGGCGCGCGAGGCTCGCGCTGTGCGTCGTGTAGAGCCGATCGCGCACGACGTCCAAATAAAAGGCGCTCAAATCCACGATGCAGAAGTTGTGCACCTTGTGATAGATGATGTGGAAGGCGTACTCGCGATAAGCCTCGATGATCTGCAATTGCAGCTCGCGTGTGCGTGCGAGCACCCAGCGGTCGAGCGCCAGCATCTCGGCCGGATGCACCGCGTCACGCTGCGGATCGAAGCCATGCAGATTACCCAGCAGGAAGCGCACCGTGTTGCGCAGCTTCCGGTATGCCTCCGCGATGCGTCTCATGAGCTGGTCCGAGGCGCTCATCTCGTTCGCATAGTCGGTGGCGGCGACCCACAGCCGCAGCACATCCGCACCGAGCGTGTCGGCCACCTTCTGCGGCAGCACAACGTTGCCAATCGATTTCGACATCTTGCGGCCGCTGTCATCCACGATGAAGCCGTGGGTGAGAACACCGCGGTACGGGGCCCGCCCGTAGAGGGCTTCGGACATGAGCAGCGAGCTATGAAACCAGCCCCGGTGCTGATCCGAGCCCTCGAGGTAAAGATCCGCCGGACCCGTGAGCTCCGGGCGCAAGGTGGCGACGCACTCGAAGGACAGACCGGAGTCTGCCCACACATCCATCACGTCGGTGAGCTTGTGATAATGCGCGGCGTCGGGGCCGAGCAGCTCGGCAGCATCGAGCCCGAACCAGGCCTCGATGCCCTCGCGCTCGACGCGATCCGCGACCGCGCCCATGAGCTCCGATGAGCGCGGATGACGCTCGCCCGTTTGATTGTTCAGGAAGAGCGCGATCGGCACGCCCCAGGTGCGCTGCCGCGAGATGCACCAGTCGGGACGGTTCTCGATCATGCCGGTGATGCGCTGCTCGCCCCAGGCCGGTGTCCACTGCACCGTCTTGATGTCGCGCAGCGCATGCGCGCGCAGGCTCTCGCGATCCATGCTGATAAACCACTGCGGCGTGGCGCGAAAGATCACGGGAGTCTTGTGTCGCCAGCAATGCGGATAGCTGTGGCGGAATGACTCGTGATGCAGCAGCCGGCCGCGCTCTTGCAGCGCACGCACGATGACCGGATTGGCATCGTCCACTTTGAGCCCGGCGACGAGCGGTGTGTCGGGCAAGAAGCGGCCATCGTTGCCGACCGGGTTGGTGACCGGCAGTCGATACAGTTGTCCGACGCTGAAATCCTCGAGGCCATGACCGGGGGCGGTATGCACGGCACCGGTGCCGGCATCGAGCGTCACATGCTCCGCAAGCACGATGGGAACGGTTCGATCCTGGAAGGGATGTTGCAGCGTGAGTCCCTCGAGCGCCTTGCCGGAGAATTCCGCGATCACACGCGGCGAGCTCAACTCAAAACGCTGCAGGCAGCTCTCCAGGAGGTCAGCCGCCAGGATCAGACGGTGCGCCGCGTCCCTTCCGTGCGCCTCGACCAGCACGTAACGGTAGGAGTCGCGGAGCGCGACCGCCTGGTTGGCGGGCAGCGTCCAGGGGGTGGTGGTCCAGATCACGACATCGATGGGCGCCGCTCCGAGCGTGCCAGCCGGCACGCCGATGCGTCGCTCGAGATCGCCATGATCGACCACGCGGAAGGCCACATCCACCGCCGGCGAGGTGCGCTCTGCGTAGTCCACCTCGGCCTCCGCGAGCGCCGAGCGACACTCCGTGCACCAGTGCACAGGCTTGACGCCCTGATATACGTGGCCCGCGTCAATGACCCGGCCGAGTGCACGAATCTGCTGCGCCTCGTAGCGCGGATCCATGGTCAGGTATGGGTGATCCCAGTCACCGAGCACGCCGAGCCGTTTGAAAGCCGCGCGCTGGATGTCGATCTGCTCGGAGGCGAAGGCGCGGCAGGCGGCGCGGAAGGCTTCCGCGCTGAGCTTCTGGCCGGGGCGGCCGTGCTTCTTCTCGACTTGCTGCTCGATCGGCAGGCCGTGGCAATCCCACCCGGGCACGTACGGCGCATCGAAGCCATCGAGCGCGCGCGCCTTGACGATGATGTCCTTGAGTATCTTGTTGGTCGCCGTGCCGAGGTGGATATCGCCGTTCGCATACGGAGGGCCGTCGTGCAGCAGAAAGCGTGGGCGGCCGCGGGCGGCCACGCGCATCTTCTCGTACAGCCGACCGCTCTCCCACTGTTCGAGGATGGCGGGCTCGCGCTTGGCAAGATCCGCCTTCATCGGGAACTGCGTCTCGGGAAGATTGATGGTCTGTTTGATCGTCTGCTTGTAGTCAGCCACTCGAATACCATTCATGGGCCGCGCCCAACCGGATGCCCGCCACGGCGGTCACGCGCTCAAGATCTGCCGCGCCGCGGCTGCGTCGCGGTGCATCTGCTCGATGAGCGCATCGAGCGAGTCGAAGCGCTCCTCGGCGCGCAGCTTCGCCACGAACTCCACCTCGATCTCACGACCATACAGGTCGCCGTCGAAATCGAACACGTGCGCCTCGAGCAGCAGCATGCTGCCACCTACCGTCGGGCGGCTACCGAGGCTCGCCACCCCCGGCCGCGCACCATCACACGCACCGTGCACGCGCACGGCAAATATTCCCTCGAGCGCTGGGCGGCGGCGCTCGAGCGGCAAATTCGCGGTCGCGAACCCCAACTTGCGCCCCAGATGCAGGCCCGGCACCACTCGGCCGCGCATGCTGTAGGGTCGCCCGAGCCAGCGCTCGGCCTGGCGCAGGTCCCCGCGTGCGAGCGCCTCGCGGATGCGACTGCTGCTCACGCGCACGCCATCGACCATGACGGGCGGCACGACCTCGACCCCGAAGCCGAGACGGGCGCCCGCCTCCTGCAGCATGGGTGCCGTCGCCTCGCCGTTGCGGCCGAAGCGAAAATCGTGACCTACGACGACCAGTGCCGCGCACAGGTCCTGCGAGAGCAGCTCAACGAAGCGCTCCGGCGGCAGATTGCGCACGCTGTCCCCGAAGCGCAGCAGCCACATGTAATCGAGGCGCGTCGTCGCATTCAGGATCCGCCAGCGCTCCCGCCACGAGGTCAGCCGCGGCGGCGGATCGCCGGGTTTCAGATGCTCGCGCGGCATCGGCTCGAAGGTCACGATCATCGAGGGCCGCGTGAGCCGCGCACCACGCTCCTCGAGCCGCTCGAGCAGCGCCCGATGCCCGAGATGAATGCCGTCGTAAGTACCGATCGTGACGACACAGCCCCGCTGCCCCGCGCGCAAATTGGCAAATCCACGAATGAGCCTCATGAGCGCTAAGCCACGGACGCCGATGACATTAAATTATAGGGAAGTCTGGGCAACCCCGTTACTGCATGCGTTGACATCCCGGGTGCTCATCCGCAAACTACCGCGCCCTTGCAGCGCCAGGACGCTCGCGGAGACTTTGCGTGGCCAATACAAAATCGGCGGAAAAAGCGGCTCGACAGGCGGAGAAGCATCGCGCGCGTAACGTCGCGCTGCGCACTCGCCTGCGCACCGCAGTGCGCAAGGTGACCACCGCGATCGCCCAGGGTAACAAAGAGGCGGCTCAGACCAGCTACCGCGAAGCGGTGCCGGTCATCGACAGCCTGGTGAGCAAAGAGATCATTCATCGCAATAAGGCGGCAAGGCACAAGAGCCGCCTGGCGGCGCGCATCCGCGCCCTGTAGTAGCCGCACAGCTCAGGCGGCGGGCGGCTGCACGCGCCCCGGCTGTGCCTCGCGCTCTGCGCGCTCCCGCTCCTCGAGAAAGCGCATCACCGCTTCGGTCAGCGCGCGCGTGCCCTCGCCCGTCGCGGCCGAGATCAGAAATCGCGGTCCACGCCAGCGTAGCCGGCGCGCGATCGCACCAAAGAGCTGCTCCGCTTCCTCGCCGGGCAGCAGATCGCGCTTGTTCCCCACGAGCCAACGCGGCCTCGCGGCCAGCTCCGGGCTGAACTTCTTCAGCTCGGCGACGATCGCGCGCGCATCCTTTGCAGGATCGGCATTGGGGTCCATAGGCGCGATATCGAGTACATGCAGCAGCAGGCGCGTGCGCTGCAGATGTCGCAGGAAGCGGATGCCGAGACCTGCCCCGCCGGCGGCTCCTTCGATGAGTCCTGGAATGTCCGCCATGACGAAGCTGCGGTGCAGGCCCACCTGCACCACGCCCAGATGGGGGTGCAGGGTCGTGAAGGGATAATCGGCGACCTTGGGTCGCGCCGCCGAGACGGCGCGAATCAGGGTCGACTTGCCGGCATTGGGCAGGCCTAGCAGCCCCACGTCGGCGATCACTTTGAGCTCGAGCTCGAGCGCGCGCTTCTCCCCGGGAAGCCCCGGTCCGAACTGCCGCGGTGCGCGGTTTGTGCTCGACTTGAAGCGCAGATTGCCCCAGCCGCCCTTGCCGCCGCGTGCCACGAGCAGCGCATCGCCCACGCGCGCCAGATCGCCAAGTTGCTCGCCGGTGTCGGTGTCGCGAACGATCGTGCCCGCGGGGACCGGAATATGAAGGTCGTCACCAGCCGCACCCGTGCAACCCTTGCCCGAGCCAGCCTGGCCGGACTCCGCCCGGTAGGTTCGCTCCACACGAAAGTCAGCGAGTGTGTTGATACCGGGAGCGGCCCGCAGGTAGACGCTGCCGCCGTGGCCCCCATCTCCCCCATCGGGGCCACCATAAGGGACGAATTTCTCCCGTCGGAAGCTGGCGCTGCCGCGCCCGCCATGGCCGGCCTGGACTTTGATGCGGGCTTCGTCGACGAACTTCATGGGCGCGCCCGCGCGCCCGGCGCGGCTACGCCCCTTCCGGGGCTTCCGCGACGGCTCCGGCATCCGCTGCGCGCATGGCCGCCGCTGCGGCGCCGTCCGCTGCCTGCGCATCCGGCAGAACGCTCACGAAGAGGCGCTGCTCCGGCCCCTTGCGTCTGAACTGAACGCGGCCGGTCACTCTTGCGTAAAGTGTATGATCAGTGCCGACACCCACATTCTCGCCGGCTCGCATGGGCGTACCCCGCTGGCGAACCAAAATGTTGCCGGCGAGTACGTACTCCCCGCCGAAGCGTTTTACGCCAAGGCGCTTGGAGTGCGAATCTCGGCCATTCTTGGTGCTGCCGCCTGCCTTCTTGTGTGCCATGTCGAGAAAACCTCTGTCAACCGGCGCTGATGTCGGTCACCTTCAGCTCGGTGTACATCTGCCGGTGACCCTTCTGGCGCAGATAGTGCTTGCGGCGCCTGAACTTCACGATCGAGACCTTCGCACCCTTCAGGTGCCGCAGGACGGTGGCGACCACCTTGCCACCCTTCAGGTGCGGGTTTCCGAGCTTGACGCTGGCGCCCTCGCCCACCAGGAGCACCTCGCCGAGCTCGACGGTGGAGCCGGGCTCGGCATCGAGCCGCTCAACGCGCAGCACCGCATCTTTCGTGACCCGATACTGCTTGCCGCCTGTGGCGATGACCGCATACATGCTGGGATTCCTTGCGGGGGAGTCGCGCCGAGCAACGCGCGAAAGGCGGCGCATTCTACTGACCGGCACCACAGCGGTCAAACCCATGATTCCTCATGGACTTACGGGCGCAGAGGCCGGCCGCTGCGCATTCTCGGCGGCCTCCAGGTCGGCTAGGATGACCGCTCGGCCAGGCACCCCCAGCCCATGACACTACATGAGATCCGCACACTCGTCCGACATGATCTCGCATCGGTGGATGAGGTCATTCGCTCGCGGCTGAAGAGCTCGGTCGGGCTCATCGATAGGGTCGCCGAATACATCATCTCAGGGGGTGGCAAGCGTTTGCGCCCGCTGCTCGTCGTGCTCGTCGGCCGAGCCTGCGGCAACGCGGGCCATGCGCACGTCGAGGCGGCGGCCTTTATCGAGTTCATTCATACGGCCACGCTGCTGCACGATGATGTGGTGGACGGCTCATCGATGCGGCGCGGCCGCGACACCGCCAACGAGGTCTACGGCAATCCGGCGAGCGTGCTGGTCGGGGATTTCCTGTATTCGCGTGCCTTCCAGATGATGGCCTCGCTCGATTGCCAGCGGGTGATGGAGATCATGGCGGACGCAACCAACGTCATCGCCGAGGGCGAAGTGCTGCAGCTCATGAACGCCCACGATCCCGAGACGACTGAGCAGCGCTACCTCGATGTCATCTATCGCAAGACGGCGCGCTTGTTCGAAGCCGGTGCGGAAGTCGCAGCCGTACTCTCCGACGGGCCGCCCGAGATGCAACGCCGGCTGGCGCTCTACGGCCGCCATCTCGGCACCGCATACCAATTGGTGGATGACGTGCTCGACTTCCGCTCGAATCCGGCCGAACGGGGCAAAAATCTCGGCGATGACCTCGCCGAGGGCAAGCCCACGCTGCCCCTGATTCATGCGCTGCGCCGTGCCGGCGAGCGCGAGCGGGTATTGATGCGCGAGGCGATCGAAAGCGGCGGCCTCGCCCAGCTCGAGCCGATCATCAGCGCGATCGAGTCCGGCGGCGGCCTCGAGTACGCCGCGGAGCTTGCGCGCCACGAGTCCGAGGCTGCGCTCGCTGCGCTGGAGATACTGCCGGAGAGTCCGTACAAGCGCGGGCTGCAGGCGCTCGCGCGCTTTGCCGTGGATCACACCGTCTGAAACGCATCCAGTGCAAGTGGCATCCCCGATCGATCTTTCGTATAAATGCGGCGAAATGCCGTTGCGGGTCGCACCACGCCCGGCGGCAGGAGTGACGCCATGCCTCGCCTGATGATCGCGCTCGCATCGCTACTCATGACCGTCGCAGGTTGCGTCAATGCACCGGAGGGAGACAGCAGCAGTGGCGGCTCCTCCGGCGGTAGCAACTCGAGCAGCAGTGCTCTGACTGCCAACTCGTCCGGCACTCACACCGTGAACGGCTCGATCAGCGTACCTGCGGGCCAGCAGGCCGGAGAAGTCACGACGGTCAATGGCTCGATCCGGATCGCCGGCGGTGCCACGCTCACCGAAGCCCATACGGTGAATGGCAGCATCGGCGTCGGAGCCCACGCATCGGCCGTTACCCTGCAGACGGTGAATGGCGGTATCAGCCTCGATGAGGGCGCGCACATCTCGCGCGATGTCGCGAGCGTCAATGGGGACCTCACGCTGCACGGCGGTTCCGAGGTGACCGGATCCATTGCGAACGTGAATGGCAAGATCGAGCTCAACGGAGCTCACGTGGGTGGGGGCATTCGCACGGTCGACGGCGACATCGACGTGATGGGCGGGTCTCACGTGGAGGGCGGCATCCTGGTGGAGCGGCCCTCGATGAGCTGGTTTCAATGGTCCAACAGCAAACCACGCATCGTGATCGGCCCCGGCTCGGTGGTGCAGGGCAATCTGCGCTTCGAGCGTGAAGTGAAGCTGTACGTGAGCGACAAGGCGACGATCGGGCCGGTGACCGGAGCTACGCCGATCCGCTATTCGGGCGACAGCCCGCCTGCATGAGCCCTCACGAATTATTCGGGCGAGGCAGCAGTCCGCTCGATTGAAACGGCCGCTGCCCATCAAGTAGACTGCGCGGCCCGCAAAGATGCCGGCCGCACTTCGATCCGGGGTGTAGCTCAGCCTGGTAGAGCACTACGTTCGGGACGTAGGAGTCGCAGGTTCAAATCCTGTCACCCCGACCAAGAAAAACAACGACTTAGTGGCAGTCCGGCACGCCTAGGCGGCGCGCGACCGCAGAGGAGGCTAGGCGATCCTCTTGCGGTCGCTCGATCGTAACGACCGCCCGCGCTAGACTTTGCCACGCAAAGCGCGGGGGGACACACGCCATGCTTGACGTACGTGATGCGCTCTTGGAAGTTGCGTCCATTCGCGATCAGATCGCACGCTGCGTCGAATTTCGCGGATACGGCCCGACCACACTCGCGGTCACAGGAATCCTTGCGTTTGTCGTGGCGTCCGCACAAAGCGCGTTCCCAACGGAACGAGCGCACGCGATCCCCGTATATATTGGTCTTTGGACAGGCACCGCCGCTGTCGCCCTGACACTGATCATCATCGAGACAATCGTTCGATCGCGGCGGATTCATTCGGGCCTCGCCGTACCGATGCTTCATTCGGCGCTCGAGCAGTTCTTGCCATCGCTCGTCGCCGGTGCATTGCTGACGCTCGTACTCGTGACCTGCGCTCCGCTCACCCTATGGATGCTGCCGGGTTTGTGGCAGCTGCTGTTTAGTCAGGGAGTGTTTGCATCGCGCCGGTTCCTGCCCCGTCCTATCTTCTGGGTGGGGGTGTGGTATCTGGCAACAGGCCTTGCCTGTCTGGTTCTCGGTCAGGGCGATCGGGCACTTTCACCCTGGGAGATGGGTATTCCGTTCGGCCTCGGCCAGTTGCTCGTGGCGGCGGTGCTGCGCTTCGGTTATCGAGATGCGGATGCTTGGGCCTAAATCCAAGCGCGCGGGCGCACGCACAAAGCGATTCGCGTATGAGGGCCTCGATCGGGCGATTCACGAGCGAGCGCGGCTGGGCGTTCTCACTTGCCTCCTAGCCCACCCGGACGGACTTTCCTTTCCGGCGATCAAGGCGCTTTGCGGCTTGACTGACGGAAACCTGAGTCGACATCTCGAGGTCCTCGAATCAGCCAAGCTGGTCCACATTACCAAGGCCGTCGAAGGTAACCGCCTCCAGACCTCGTGCTGCATTACCCCGGCTGGGCGCAAACGCTTCCTGGCCTATCTTGCTGTTCTCGAGCAGGTACTGCTCGATGCGAATCACCGCGGGGAGACCGAGCCAGGATCTCGCGGGCTCACCAAGCTGCAAGAAACGTGACCCGCTGAACTCGGCCACCCTTCAGAGCAGCGCAAGTCAGAAACCTTTCGAGGACGTGGAGCGGCGCCGGCGGACTCTCCCATGTTCACTTTGCATTGCAAAGTCAAACTTTGCATCGTAAAGTGCACGGGCATCCGGCGGACGCGCGGATGCCACCATGCGGTTGTCTCATCCCCGATCGTTGCGCCGTGACCAAACCGGTCGGGTCCGCGGCATTAGCGTCTGTCGCCGATGTGAGATGTCAGCGATCTGAAAGGCGTAATCGAAATAATGCTAGCCCGAAATCGCGGCCAGTTCGGCGGCGGCAGAAGGTAAGCAACGTGAGACGGCGCATGAGCAGCGACCAACGCAGACAGATCATCAGCGAGCGGTTCGCCTCCGGTGAGCTACCGACCTATGTGCAGGCTAGAATTTTCAGTGGACGCGGCACGGGGCACACCTGTGACTGCTGCGGCGGTGTGATCGACGCGCGAGAGATCGAATACGAAATTGAACTGCCTGATGGGCGCACCGTGGCGAGCCACATTGCCTGCTGGCTGGAGTGGGCTGCCCTGTCGCAATCTTCGGCTGACGATCCAAGCGCGGCGGAATGGCTTCACCGAGGACAGAAACGTCCCTGAACGGGGTATCGACTCTCTGGCGGCGCAAGCTCGATAGGGAGCCGAGCAGCCGGCGCACAAAATCAATAAGTTAGTCTGACGCGATAGCTATCGCGTCAATGAGCTCAGCGATGAGGAAGTCGCCGCAGGACGCCCAGGGCAAGGTGCCCGGCAAGCCATAGGAGGGTCGCCATCCCCACTCCGAGCGCGGCGACTGTGAAGGCGATCGCGAGGCGATCAGTAACGGTGCCCATAGACTGTGTGATAAGTATCTGCCCAACTCGCACGCTGCGGCTGTGCACCAAGTAGCAATTTGTGGACAAGTCCATCCGCCCGTCGATGTACGGGATCAGGCTCGCGGGAGAGCCGCGCTACGCCGAGAGGCGTGGCTATGGAGTCCGAGTTCGAGAAGACGCTACGCACCCGGAGCTAACAATTCGACGCCTGGACGGTCGCCATGATGGTGATATCCAAGATCGAATTGGAATGCAGCCAGAACCAAGCATTGTTGGGCGAGATGCGCCGCGAGCGATAGATTGCCAATCGGGCGCCGCGCGGCTGAACGATTCCGACCGATTGAATGACCCCCCTCGTTCGATTTTGGCGTGTGTTCAGCTTCGCGGCAGCCCACCACTCGCGCGCCGCGCGTAGCCGGTCACACCAATAACGCAGTCCGCGTGAAAACGGTCATTGCTGTCACGCTCGGCAGTGGCGTTTCATATGCACAGACAAGACTACGCAGGGCCCACCAGTGCACAAGAGCGGACGCATTACAGTCGAGCGAGCGGGTACGCGTTATCACGGAGAGTGGCTGGTCGAAAAAGGAACGCTGCGAGTCTCGTGCGCGGAGCTCGGCGCCAAGGAAACTCGTGTCCCGTCGTCGGTCGGTGCCTTCGAAGGCCTGGCGAGAGTTCTGCTTGATGAGCTGGTGACGGAGCAGCGCTTCCGCAAGTCCGGTTGAAGTGCCTCGCTCATGGATGAGAGCCGGCAAGGCCAGATAGCCATGGTATGCATGGACTGCGGGACGCGCCGCTTGGCCCCGCGGCCGCCCGACGCTCCGTCGTCGGCCGTTAGATATTTCACGCACTGCGGCTGCGGAATGCCACGCAGCAAGGGTCCACCCTATTACCTGGACGCCGAAGGCGAGCGCATCCGCGCCTGACACGCGGCCGCCTCCCGGGATGTCGCGCTGCAGCCCCCGGTTCATTTCGAGTCGATCGCGGACGCAAGCTGATTCCGCTTCTTGTCAATTCAGCCGGCACGGGACTATAAGTGACCTGTCGGCAAGGTCGAGGAGAAGAGGAATGAGCCACGAGTATCTCGGCCGATGCAAACGCTTGGCGGCACTTCTATCGGTAGCTCTCGGGCTGCTGCTGATCCAGCCAGCGACTGCTGCCGGCAAAGACAAGGCAGCCGACCGCTCAGGCAGTGGATTCCAGCTCAACCTGAGTGGCAGCGTGAGCGACAGTGGACCGTTTCATCTGTGCACCGCCAAGTACACCGTACCCGCAGGCAACCCGCTGCACGTCAGCAGAGTCGGCTTTGTGGGCTCGTCAACGCAGGCCGGGAATGGGCCCATCGGTGGGCAGATATTTGTTGGCTCGGCGCTCGTCGGTGTCCTCAATCCGACCCCCGCGACGCCGCTCAATAACCCGCCGTATGTCGTGACCTTCTATAGCAATCAGGATTCGGACGTTGACGTGGATGGCGGCGCGGTGCTCTACATCTTGCTTCAGTTCGCGGTCCAGGATCAGAGTTTGCAATGTAGCATCGTGATCGCCGGCCAATTCGTCAGCAAGTCTCAGTCATAGCGGGCACAGGCGGGGTATTCGCGACGGCGCTCACCCCATGGGCGATGCGAGAAGACCTCGAGCGGCAGCCCGAACCCCGGGATCTGACATGCGGTAGATGCTGCGGTCGAGGAGGTAGTGCACGAACCCCGAAGCAAAGCCGGCGGCGACCAGTGCGGGAAGCCACGAAGAAGTGCGCAACGCTTCGGAGAGCGCGCCAAAAATCCGGTCTGCGTAGGCTGCGGCGGTCCTGCCGGCGAGCTCTTCCACCTCAAAGACAGGCAGCAGCAGAACTGACGCCACGACCAGGATGAGCACGATCGCCCAGGGCCTCGCATTTACAGTGTGCAACGTGCGGCGGACGATGCCTTTGCCCGGCGTCGACTCCGCGCTCGGGACCCGGGACGCGAGGCCAGTCGCAAGCACCCAGTGCTGCGAAGTCCACACGACGAGAAACAGAAATAGGCTACGAGGCTGCAGCGCAATGGCCACCATCGCTGCGAGTCCCAGGACGTAAAGCACGCGCGGTAGAGAGCGCCGCGGCGCGCGCGACTCGAACATCAGCACGACGAGCGTCGCGGCGAGCAACAGCAGCAGCGCGGCTGCGCGGATGTCTGCTTGCTGCGCTACCAGCCAAGCCGTGAGAGACCAGCTGCCGATCCATCGATCCTGGTAGGCGGCGGATCCGGCCAGGACGTCGGCAAGGAAAACGAGTGCCCCGCCCACGCCCAGAGCAAAGATCCAATCGAGGCGCCGCGTGTACGCGCAGCGTCCGCGCCCTGCTCGCAATCGATAGAGTGACAGAGCGCCGAAATGCTGTGCGGCAAAGTGGTAGGTCCCCCACCCGTAATCGAGTATTGCCATGACCACGAGGCGCTCTTCGCGCGTCCATGGGAGTGCGCCGTCCGCCGGTAGAAACACCACAAAGCAGGCGCTGAGGACCAGCAGCGGCAACACGACGAACCTCAGCGGCGCGTTTCGCAGCAGTGGCCGGTATGCTTCCGTGGTGTACGCAAGCCAGGCGCTGCTGAAACGGTGACCGATCCAGAACAACGCGGTCAAACCGAAATAGAGGCGGTCGAGAGAGCTCGATTCCGCATTGGGGTAGCCGTGCACGAGCCAGAGAGCGAGCGGCAGCAGCCACAGCGCGTTGAGTATCCATAGCCCGTCCCAAAGCGGGCCGCGCACCCAGCTGTTTGAATGCGTGCTTGCGGGTGCGCCCGCGAGCGAAGTGTGAATGCTGGACGGTGGAACAGTTGCGGCGGCGATCGTGACCATCATTGCGGCTCTTTGCTGCATCGGTAGCCTACTACGGGGCGTCACCATCCAGTAATTGCCTATTCGTCTTGCTGGTCGAGCCGGTCCACGCGCTACAGTCGCTCGCATGCGGCTGGCGGACTTCACCGCGCTCGAATGGACACTGCTCGCGGGAGCCTGCGAGACGGTTGCTGTCAAGGAGCGCGAGCGCGCCGCCGCAGCGTCTGATCATCGGCAGAATGCTCGGGATCTGCTGCGCTCGGCTCGCACCTACGAGCGCTTGGCCGAGCGCTGCATGAAGTTTTCGAAGCAGGACTCGGATGATCGTGCGCAGCCGCCAGCCGCGCGCGCCGATGACACCTTGGGTAACATTTGAGTGTCTAAAGTGCTTGTTTTATAGGAGTTTTCTCGCCTGCTGCGGCGCATCTTGGTACAATGGCGCATGCCGGCGGCCCTCGATTTGCCCAACGATGTCGACACCCTGAAGCGACTCGTCGTCGAAGGACAGGCCGCCCTCGAAGCCGCCCAGGCCTTGCTCCTGTCGCGGCAGCTCGAGGTTCACCGACTCAAGCTTCAGATCGCGAAGTTGAAGCGCCTGCACTTCGGTCGGGCGTCGCAACGCGTCACTGGGAAGATCGAGCAGCTCGAATTTGCTTTGGAGGAGCTGGAGGCAGCCGAGGCGGCTGCGCCTGCGACTCCCGTGACCGCTGACAAGGTCGGTGAGAGATCCGCGCGGCGCGCGCTTCCGACTCACCTGCCCCGCGAAGAAGTGGTTCATCCGGCGCCTTCTAGCGATCCTGCCGCGTGCCCCGTCTGCGGCTGCTCGCTCAGCGTGGTCGGCGAGGATGTAGCGGAGGTGCTCGAGCATGGTCGCGAGGGCTTCAAGGTCCTGCGTCACGTGCGGCCCAAGCTGTCCTGTGGCCGATGCGAACTGGTCCTGCAGGCGCCGGCAGCGTCCCGGCCGATCGCCCGGGGTGTCGCAGGTCCGGGCATGCTGGCGCACGTGCTGGTATCAAAGTATGCCGACCATCTGCCGCTATATCGGCAAAGTCAGATATACGCTCGCGCAGGATTGGAGCTCGATCGCTCGACGCTGTCGCACTGGGTCGGCGGTACGCACGCGTTGCTCGAGCCTCTGATCGAGGTCCTGGGCCGCCACGTGCTCTGCGGCACTCACCTGCACGCGGATGATGCGCCCTACCCCGTCATTGCACCGGGGACCGGCAAGAGCAGGACCGCTCGGATCTGGACGTATGTGCGCGATGAACGACCCTGGGCGAGCCCCGTGCCGGCCGCCGTGCTCTTTCGCTATACGTCAGACCGCAAAGGACAACATCCGCGCATTCATCTGGCAGGCTTCAGCGGCACCTTACACGCCGACGGCTACGCGGGGTTCGATCGGCTGTTCGAGGGCGCCCGTATCCAGGAGGCGGCCTCCTGGGCGCACGTGCGACAGAAGTTCGCCGAGATCCACTCGGTGGATGAGTCCCCGATCGCCGGAGAAGCACTCGCGCGGATTGCGGTCCTGTATGAGATCGAGAATGAGATTCTGGGCCAATCACCGGACCAGCGCCGTGGGGTGCGCGCGGCGCGATCCGTAGGCGCATTGGCGGACTTGCACGACTGGCTCAGCGGCTGCTCTGGGCGGCTGCCGAAGAGATCAGAGCTCGATGCTGCGATCCGGTACACACTTTCGCGGTGGCAAGCACTCTGCCGCTACTGTGATGACGGACGCGCCGAGATTGATAACGTGGCAGCAGAGCGCGCGTTGCGTGCAATTGGCCTCGGCGCAAGGGGCCACCTGTTCGCAGGCGCCGACACGGGCGGCGAGCGCGCAGCAGGAATCTATTCGCTAATCGGTTCTGCGAGACTCAACGATCTGGAGCCCGAGGCTTACCTGCGGTTTGTGATCGAGCGCATCGTCGATTACCCAATTGGCAGGCTAGAGGAACTGCTACCATGGAACGTCGTCGCGCAGCTTCGCTCCCCGCGCGCGGCAGCTCATCCATAGCCCCCGCACCGCGAGATGGACGCCGAGAGCTGAACTTTCCGCGCCTCGTTGGCTCTCAATCTGGAGATGCGCATGAGCGAGCAGAACGATGAGGATCGCGCGCTTGACCAGGGCCGCGCCTGTGCGATGACGGCGTTGCTCGTGCAGCGTGACTTCGTCGCCTCGCTGGCGCCCCAAGAGCGCCTCTTCTGGTGGCTCGGATTCCTGACGGCAGCCATGGGTGCCGCGGTGGCAAGTCTCGGGGAACGGACCGCCCGCGCTCTGCGCGGAGCGCTTTCGGAGACCCGCGAGCCCTGGCTACGTCCCATGACGCACGTGCGCCGCACTTATATCCGCCGCTCCAAGAAATGACCCGCGGTATGCGCCCGGCAACGCTGGTCCTCGCACTGGTTGCGGCCCTTTTGGCCGCGCAGGCGCGCTGCGACGGGCCAGCTCCCGACGGGTCAATGGAGGTGCGTGTCAGGGCGATCTATTTGTATCCCAAGAGCGCAACAGCGCTCAATGAATCGCTGGATGGCGGATTCTATGGCGATCTATCCGCGGAATGGTTCTTCACCCCACGTTGGTCGGCCGAACTTGCGCTCGCGTTCCCGACGGACTTCACGCATCACTACTTCGATCCGATGGGCGCGCCCCTGTCCGATGACATCAAATTGATGCCCAACACCTTGACGGTGAAGTACAGCCTGCAATCCACCGATAGTCTGTATCCCTACCTCGGAGCGGGCATGCACTACACAACACTCAGTAGAGACAGCCCGAATCCCGCCCTCGGTGTCCAATCGCCGAGCGTCGGCTGGACCGCGCAGACAGGGCTGGAGTGGCGGCTTATCCCGGGCTGGTACTTCAACGCCGACGTCCGTTACCTGGGAAATCTCGAAACGCGAACCACCGCCCCGCTGGCACCTCAGACTCACCTGCGGATCGATCCATTTCTCTTCGGCATCGGCTTCGGATTCAGGCCCGGCGGCTCCTAGCACCGGCCGCGGACAACGACGACGTCCCCCACCGAGGTGGGGTGTGGTAGGACCTTGGGACGGCCCTTGGAAAAGTGGAAAGTCTATGTTCCCTTAGAGCCCTTAAGGGAAAGCCGATTTACCACGTCGGTGCATGCCCGGATTTGATGCTGTCGCCAGGCGCCAACTTAACGACGTCCGCCCGATCGGAGGCGGTGCGAGTCATCAGGTGATTTCGTTCTGCGGGGTGCGGCGAATGGCGAGCTCGATGGGATCCAGATCATCGGGAATGAAGTCGCAGGCGCTTTGTGCACCCAAAGGCAGCGGCGTGCCGTTCAGGACCTCGATGCCGCGCAACGCGCGCTGCGCATACGGTTGACCACGCTCGAGCTGCTCCCACAGCTGACGACCCAGGACCCGTAACTCCGGAGCCGCCAGAGCACGCAAGGTATGCAGCCATACCGCTGTGCCTGCCACATCGCCGCTCTGCCGCGCCTTCTTATATGTGCTCACCATACGCGACAGCCGCTGCTCGAGAAGCGCCTGCTCCGGTGCGTTCGTGACGCGCAGCATGTCATCCGCGAATTGTCCATCGCTGCGCATGCGCGTCCTGATCAGGGCCGCCGTGGCAACGAGCATCCCCAGCTCCTCGACCGATCGCGCGCGCAGTGAGGCAATGAAGCGCTCGAGTTCCTGGCGGTCGCCCTTAGCGGCGGCTCGCCTGACGCTGCGTTTGAGCCATCGGGTAAACATGCGCCAGGAATCGCTTCCACGATGCGATATGCGATAGCTGGGCGCTATCCTCGCACAGCGGCTGCCCCAAGCTCGAGCTGTACGCTACCTGTCCGACCTAGGTCCTATAGCAAGCTCGCTGGAGCTCTTCCTAGCATGGGGGTCCCCAAGCCGCAGCCAGAGCACGGAGAACCGTCATGCCCGAGAAGAAACCCAATATCCTCTTCATCATGGGTGATGACATTGGTTGGGCGAATATCAGCGCCTACAACCTGGGCCTCATGGGTTATCGCACGCCCAACATAGACCGGATCGCCAAGGAAGGCGCACTGTTTACCGATTGGTATGGGCAGCAGAGCTGCACGGCCGGGCGCGCCGCTTTCATTACGGGTCAATCGCCAATCCGCACCGGGCTGACCAAAGTTGGCTTACCCGGCGCGACACTCGGGCTCGGTCCCGAGGACCCCTCAGTCGCCGACGTGCTCAAATCGTTCGGCTATGCCACAGGTCAGTTCGGCAAGAACCACCTGGGTGACCGCAATGAGCATCTACCGACCGTGCACGGCTTCGACGAGTTCTTCGGCAACCTCTATCACCTGAACGCGGAGGAAGAGCCGGAAAGTCCCGACTATCCCAAGGATCCGAACTTCCGCAAGAAATTCGGTCCACGCGGCGTGCTCCGCTGCATCGCGACCGACACGGACGATACGACCGTCGACCCGCAGTTCGGCCGCGTAGGTAAGCAGAAGATCGAGAATACGGGCGCGCTGGATCGTAAGCGCATGGAGACCATTGACGAGGAGTTCCTCGGGGCAGCGAAGGACTTCATCCAGCGTCAACAGAAGGCGGGCAAGCCGTGGTTCTGCTATTTCAACACGACCCGCATGCACGTCTTCACGCACTTGAAGAAAGAGTCGCAGGGGAAGACGGGCCTCGGTGTCTATCCCGACGGCATGGTCGAGACGGACGGCCACGTGGGCGAGCTGCTGAAGCTTCTCGATGACCTCAAGGCCGCGGACAACACGGTGGTGGTCTACACGACCGACAACGGCGCCGAGTGTGTGACATGGCCTGACGGTGGCGCGACTCCGTTCAAGGGCGAGAAGGACACCAACTGGGAAGGCGCTTTCCGCGTGCCCTGCGTGATTCGTTGGCCCGGGGTTATCAAGGCAGGAACGATCGTCAACGAGATCTGCGCGCACGAGGACTTTATTCCGACGTTCGCAGCCGCAGCCGGTGATACCACCCTTGTCGAGAAGCTGAAGGGCGGTTCGACACTGAACGGCAAGAAGTTCAAGGTTCATCTCGACGGGTATAACTTGCTGCCTTTCCTCACGGGCGAGCAGAAACAGTCGCCGCGCGAGGAGTTCCTTTACTGGAGCGACGACGGCGACCTGATGGCGCTGCGCGTGCGGCAGTGGAAAGCCGCATTCCTGGAGCAGAACGGGCACATCTCTCCGGAATACCCGGCGGGCCCTTGGGCGGCTCAGTTCACAAGATTGCGTACACCCAAGATATACAACCTGCGCGCCGACCCCTACGAGCGCGGCCCCGACAGCTTGGCATATGGGCTATGGCTGGCTCACCGGATGTTCCTGTTCGTGCCTGCACAGGCGATCGTTGGCAGGTACCTCGAAACCTTCAAGGACTTCCCGCCGCGCGCCAAGGCCGCCAGCTTCACGGTCGGCGACGCCATGGAGAAGATCACATCCACAGCGGGTGCTGCCAGATAAATCAGTTAGCTGAGCGCGAAGGATCGCAACGCTGCCGCGCCGGAGTTCGCTCCGGCGCGGCTATCTCGTCAACTCTCCGCAAGTCCGCGGCTCGCACGATAGACGAAATCGGCCGTCCGACCGTACACGGCCGTCTGCCACGCAGAGTCCTCACAATAGAACGCCGCTTTCATCTGTCTGCGAATGCTCTCATGCACGGACTCGTCGGCGCGGCCCGAGGCGTGCCGCCAGTGATCGGCTCGCAGTGCGTCCAGCACCTCAAAAAGAGGACGAGTGCCGAACTCGAGCGCCACGTAGGTCAGCTCCCTCTCCGGTAGTGCGGCCGCCAGTCCATCGGCGACCGAGCCCACGACCTGTGCCGAGACGGACTCGTCGGCAAAGACATCGCGAATCTCGCACCCGTACCAGCGCTGCGCGCGCTCGCGCACCGCCGGGCTCCGCGCAACCAGTATCGGTTCGCCATAGCCGGTTGGTCCGAGGCCGGTGTGCAGGTCGAGGACCGCGATGCGGCGTACGCTTTTGAGCTGCTCCGATGCGATCTTGGCGAGCGTGTACGCCGACCACGTGCCACGCGTGCCGCCGTAGAAAAGCCCCGTCGGTCGCGTGTACTGCCCGCGCTGCAGCGCGGCTTGCAGCGCACGGGGCCCATGTTGCTGAATGAATCCCTGCAACGCCGCATCGGCTCTCTGGCGCGCCTCTCCCTGCCAGTCGCCCGGCACGAGCCAGTCGTGCAACGCCTCGTAGGCCGCCGACGAGGGTAAGGGCTGGGAGAAATCCATGAAGTTCCGATTGATATCGATGCCATCCTCGTTCACGCGGCGCAGGTGCGCGAAGCCGTAGGGATTCAAGGCGTGCACCAGCACCGCGCACGTCGCGGTCGGCAGGGCTTCATGCAGGCGGTCACGCAGAAAGCCAACCTGGCAGCCTGAGCCACAGAAGCCCTCGACGCCGTGCGTACCCGAGATGACGAGCAACGCGCGCTCGGCGTTTGCTGCACCGAGCCGCGCTACGTCGATCGACAGCGATTCCCCGCGCGCATCGCGGTGTCCGGGAAGCTGATGCGCGGTGAGGTGCGCCCCGGCGCGCGTGGCTTCTGCTCGGAAAAGCTCGCGGGCCGCCGCGTAATCGGCACTGAAATACTCGCTGACCGGCATGAGCGTCGCCTCAATTCCTTGAGATCGCTCGACGATACCAGGATCGACGCATAGGTACGCGCTGTCGGCAATGGCACCCTTTCGCGCACGCTACGCAGCGCTGCGTTGACCACGCTGCCCGCGCATACGAGACTGCCGGGTGACTCCTCCACGCGGTGAATTTGCCAAGCTCGAGCCCGCGCCTGGGTGAGATTGCGACCGATGCAGGATCCCGCATCAATGCTGCGTGCGCTGCGTGCAGACATCACGACACTGAGCGTGGATGCCATCGTCAATGCTGCGAACACCTCGCTCCTCGGAGGCGGCGGCGTGGATGGCGCCATCCATCGGGCCGCGGGACCGGAACTGCTCGCGGCGTGCCGCGGTCTCGGGGGCTGTCGCACGGGGGATGCGAAGATCACGCCAGGCTATCGGCTGAGCGCGCGCTACGTAATTCATACCGTCGGCCCGGTCTGGCACGGTGGGAAGCGAGATGAACTCGCGCTGCTCGGGTCGTGTTACCGCAGATGCGTCGCGATCGCCGCCGACCACAAGCTGGCCTCGCTCGCCTTTCCCTCGATCAGCACGGGTGCCTACGGCTTTCCTATCGAGGGCGCAGCGTCCATCGCCATAACGACGGTGAAGGATGCCGTGGCCGCCGCGCCGCAACTGCGTGAGGTCATCTTCTGCTGTTTCTCCGGCGCAGATCTCGCCGTGTACGAAGAACTGCTGCGAGCGCGGTCAGCGTAGGGCCTGGAGCGTGTGGCAGGCACACAGCCTGCCACACGCTGATCGTCACCGTCCTTCAGTGCGCGGCGGTCCCAATCGATTGCGGAGAATTTCCTGCGGCAATGGGACTCGCAGAGAGCACGGCTAACGTACCGTCGCCGTTAATCTGGAATTCCGTTACGTCCCCGTCGCCGGCATCGACCACATAGGCAAAGTTGCCGCTCGGATCGAGGCTGATGCCAAAAGGCGCGTCACCCGTCTTCACGACAGCTGGGGTGAGAGGCGTAAGAGAGCCGTCTGCGCCGATCGAGTACTGCCCGACGCTGTTGGGGTTGGAGTTGTTGTTGACGACGTAGGCATACTGCCCATTGGGCGTGATGGCAATCGACTCCGGGGTGTCCAGCGTATTCGCCGTACCCTGCTTTGTCGCCGTCAACGTGCCGTCCGGATTGATCGAGAAGCTCGCGACCGTGTTGTCATAGGTGTTGACGACGTATACGAACTGGCCGTTGGGCGAGACGGCGATCGCCACCGGGTTGTTCGGGTTCGCGCTGACCTGAAGGACGCCGCCGAGCGAGGTCAGCACACCGCCTGCGCCGATCGAGTACATGGCGATCGCGCTGCTCTTGAAGCAGGCCACATACAGATACTTGCCGCTCGGATCGATGGCGATGGCAACAGGGTCGCCGCACCCGGCGATACCGTACTCATCGTTGGGGGGAGCGGGGGCGTTCAGCGTCCCGTCCGCACCAATGGTGAACAGTTGGAGCTTGTTACTCTGGCCTGCCGCGACATACACGTAACTGCCTGTCGGGTCGACCGTGATGCCTTTCGGCGCGAGGTCTGTGCCGATGGTGGCAGCGCTCAGGGCCGACCACGTGCCGTCCGCATTGATCGCGTACTCGGACACGGAATTGTCGGTCTGATTCGAGACGTACGCGTACCGGCCCTTCGGGTCAATGCCGATCCCTGCGGGAGTTTTCCCCGTCGCAACGGTGGGAGTCGTAGCGTTTGCGACCAGTGCGCCGAAGTTCGCGGGCACGGTGTTGTCACCGATGGCGAACTGCGAAACGTTGTTGTCACTGTTGTTGGCGGCATACGCGAACTCGTTCTTGACCGA
>DATJVD010000052.1:0-194645 GCA_035501955.1 Steroidobacteraceae bacterium | reverse complement strand
CGGCTACTCGACCGTGTGGCTCGCCGAGGCCGCCCGCGCGACGGGCGGCCGGGTGTACTCACTGGAGATCGACCCCGCCAAGGTCGAATACGGCCGCCGGATGTTGCACAAAGCGGGCCTTGCGGCCTGGGTAGAGCACCGGGTGGGGGATGCCCTCGCCACCCTCAGCACCGTTCCAGGCGGCATGGATTTCGTGCTCATCGACCTGTGGAAACCCCTTTATGTCGCAACGCTCGAGGCGGTCTACCCCCGCCTGAACGCCGGGGCTCTGATCGCCGCCGACAACATTCTCCTGCCCCAGCTCTATCGCGTGTATTCCGCGCAATACCAGGCCGCGGTGAAGGTCAAGCCGGGGCTCGAGACGGTGACGATCCCCATCGGGGACGGCATTGAGCTGAGCCGGTTCAGCGGATAGGAGCGCCCGCCGGGCTTACCCCTTGCCAGAGCGCCGTTGACCCGTCCCGGGGATTGGTAAAGGTTTACGCCCCGAGTGAGCTGCCGTAGAATCCGCGCCCTCGGTGGGTGGGGTGGTAGCGCCTCGACCCCGTCGGCGGTTGCACGCGAGCCGCCGAGTGCACGATGGTGGAAAGCCCCCCGAGGGGGCTTTTCTTTTTTGCGGGCCTTGCGGCCCTTTTTTGTTTTTGGCGGGAGCCCAAGCTCATGGCGGGGGCCTTGCGTGAGCGGCTCGTCGCCCTCATTGAGCCGTTGCTGGCTCAGCTGGGCTACGAGCTGGTTGAGCTGGAATACACCCCGGCCCGGGGGCGCGGGGTGTTGCGCATTTTCATCGACAAGCCCGAGGGCATCGGCCTCGACGATTGCGAGCGAGCGAGCCATGAGGTGTCGGCGCTCCTGGATGTCGAGGATCCCATTGCGAGCGCCTATGCGCTCGAGGTGTCCTCGCCGGGCGATGACCGCGTGCTGCGCACCCGCGCGCACTTCGATCGGTTTGTAGGTTCGCGAGTGTTCGTCGAGCTCACGCCCCGGGACGGGCGGCGACGCTACACGGGCACCTTGCGATCGGTCGCAGACGAGGGTGTTGCGCTCGAGGTCGATCGGCAAATCGTAAATCTGCCGTTCCGCGAGATCGGGAAGGCACGGCTCGCACCGATGTGAGGTAGGGGTACCTGTGAACAAGGAAATCCTGATGGTCGTCGATGCCGTCTCGAACGAGAAGGGCGTCGACAAAGAGGTCATCTTCGAGGCGCTCGAAGCCGCTCTCGCGTCCGCCACGCGCAAGAAGCATGGCGAGGAGTGGGACGTGCGCGTCGCCATCGATCGCAAGAGCGGGGATTACGAGACCTTTCGCCGTTGGAAGGTGTTCGCGGACGATTCCACCGAGCTCGAGGCGCCGGAGCGCGAGCTGCGCCTCGATGATGCACACGAGCTGGACCCCAAGGCACCGATCGGCGCCTTCGTGGAGCAGTCAATCGAGTCGGTGGCCTTCGGTCGCATCGCCGCGCAGCAGGCTAAGCAGGTCATCGTGCAGAAGGTGCGCGAGGCCGAGCGCGCGCAGGTGGTGGATGCCTACAAGGATCGCGTCGGCCAACTGGTCGGTGGCGTCGTGAAGCGCGTCGACCGCAACGGCATCTATGTCGATCTCGGGGGCAACGCCGAGGGCTTTGTGCCGCGCACGGACATGATCCCGCGCGAGCAGGCGAAACCGCAGGATCGCATCAAGGCCTACCTCAAGGAAGTGCGCTCGGAGCCGCGCGGGCCGCAACTGTTTCTCACGCGTACGGCGCCGGAGTTCCTCATCGAGCTTTTCAAGCTCGAGGTCCCGGAGGTCGGTCAGGGTCTCATTCAGATCCTGGGGGCGGCGCGCGATCCGGGTGTGCGTGCCAAGATCGCCGTGCGCAGCAATGACCCGCGCATCGATCCCGTCGGCGCCTGCGTCGGGATGCGCGGCTCGCGCGTCCAGGCGGTCTCCAACGAGATCGCCGGCGAGCGCGTGGACATCATTCCGCATGACGACAATCCCGCGCAGTTCGTGATCAATGCGATGTCCCCGGCAGAGGTGGTCTCGATCGTGGTCGATGAGGATTCGCACAGCATCGACATCGCCGTCGCCGAGGACAAGCTGTCCCAGGCGATCGGCCGCGGCGGCCAGAACATTCGCCTCGCAAGTCAGCTCACGGGCTGGGATCTCAACGTCATGACCGAGTCGGACGCCGAGGCCAAGAGCGACACCGAGGCCCGCGAGCTCGTGCAAACGTTCATGAAGCAGCTCGACGTCGACGAGGACGTGGCGACGATTCTGGTGCAGGAGGGCTTCTCCACGGTCGAAGAGGTTGCCTACGTGCCGCAGGCCGAGCTCATAGCGATCGAGGAGTTCGATGAGGAGATCGTCAAGGAGCTGCGCAACCGCGCGCGCGATGTGCTGCTGACGCAGGCGATCGCCAGCGAGGAAAGCCTCGATCAGTCCATGCCGGCCGACGATCTGCTGCTGCTCGAGGGCATGAGTCCGGATCTCGCACTGGCGCTGGCACGCCGCGGCGTACGTACGCGCGAGGATCTGGCCGAGCAGTCGGTCGATGACCTCTCCGACATCGAGGGGCTGGCCGCCGAGGAGGCGGGCCGGTTGATCATGAAGGCGCGCGCCCACTGGTTCGAAGCGGGACACTGACGCAGTGACCGCGAGGTTCTAGCTCATGGCCGATGTAACAGTCTCGCAATTCGCCCAAGTCCTCAAGGTGCCGGTCGATCGGCTGCTGGTGCAGCTCGATCAGGCAGGCATCAAGGTCGCGGGTCCCGAGGACCGCATCAGCGACGAAGCGAAGCTCGAGCTGCTGACGCATCTGCGGCGCAGTCACGGCAGTGAGGAGGATGGGGGTGCGCCGCGCAAGATCACCCTTGCGCGCAAGACCCGCAGCGAGCTGAAGCTGGCCAGTGCCCAGGGGCGGGCACGCACCGTGAATGTCGAGGTGCGGCGCAGCCGCACGTATATCAACCGCGATGTGCTCGAGGAGCGCGCGCGTCTGCAGCAGGAGGACCTGGAGCAGAAGCGACGCGAAGCCGAGGAGGCGGCACGCCGCGAGAATGAGCGCATCGAGGCCGAACGGCGCGAGCGCGAGCGCATCGAGGCCGAGAACCGCCGCCGCATCGAGGAAGAGCAGACGCGCAAGCGTGCACAGGAGGACGCGCGCAGGGTCGCCGAGGTGCAGGCGCGCGAGGAGGCGGAGCGGCGCGAGCGCGAGCAGCGCCGGCCGAGCACCGAGCCGGTGCGCGAGCGCGTGCACACGATTGAGGAAGAGGAGCCGGAGCCGGCCGCAGAGGAGACCGAGGACAAGCAGCAGACGCGCTACGGCCGCGAAGAGCTGCACGTCACCGGCGATGTCAGCTCGCGCTACAAGAAGAAGAAAAAGACGCGGAGCCGCTCGGTGGCCGTGGGCGGCGATACGCGCCACGCCTTCGAGATGCCGACCATGCCGGTCAAGCGTGAGGTATCGGTCGGCGAGACCATTACCGTCGCCGAGCTCGCGCAGAAGATGGCCATAAAGGCGACCGAAGTGATCAAGGTGCTGATGAACATGGGGATGATGGCCACCATCAATCAGCCGATCGATCAGGACACGGCCGTGCTCGTCGTGGAAGAGCTCGGTCACACCGCCAAGGTCCAGAAGGAGAACCAGATCGAGGCGGACCTGCAGGGAGCTGCGAGCGAGGAGGAGGCGCTCGAGCCGCGGCCCCCGGTCGTCACCGTCATGGGTCACGTCGATCACGGCAAGACCTCGCTGCTCGACTACATTCGCCGCACCAAAGTGGCCGCGGGCGAGGCCGGTGGCATCACGCAGCACATCGGCGCCTACCACGTCGAGACGCCGAAGGGGATGATCACCTTTCTCGATACGCCGGGGCACGCCGCGTTCACCGCCATGCGTGCACGGGGCGCGAAGGTGACCGACGTCGTGGTGCTGGTGGTGGCGGCGGACGATGGCGTCATGCCGCAAACGAGCGAGGCGGTGCAGCACGCGCGCGCGGCGGGCGTGCCGATCGTGGTGGCCGTCAACAAGATCGACAAGAGCGACGCGGACCCGGATCGCGTGCGCACCGAGCTTGCCAAGCAGGAAGTCATTGCCGAGGAGTGGGGTGGGCAGAACATATTTGTGAACGTCTCGGCGCGCACCGGCCAGGGCGTTGATCAACTGCTCGAGGCGATCCTGCTGCAGGCGGAGGTCCTGGAGCTGAGCGCGCCGCGCTCGGGGCTCGCGAGCGGTGTCGTCATCGAGTCGAGCATCGAGAAGGGCCGCGGCGCCGTGGCTACCGTGCTCGTCAAGAAAGGAACGCTGCGCATGGGCGACTCGGTGCTCGCCGGCACCGAGTACGGGCGTGTGCGGGCGCTGTTCGACGAGAGCGGTGCCGCCGTGCAGGAGGCTCCGCCCTCGATGCCCGTGGCCGTGCTCGGGCTCTCGGGCGCGCCGAATGCCGGCGATGAGCTGCTCGCGGTCGAGAACGAGCGCAAGGCGCGCGAGGTCGCGCTGTACCGCCAGGGCAAGTTCCGCGACGTGAAGCTCGCGCGTCAGGCGACGCGCGCCGAGGATGTGTTCTCGCAGCTCGAGTCGGAGAAGGCCGGCACGATCGCGATCCTGCTCAAGGCGGACGTGCAGGGCAGCGTCGAGGCGCTGCGCGATGCGCTCATGAAGCTTTCCACTTCGGAGGTGGAGGTGAAGGTCATCGCGAGCGGTGTCGGCGGCCTCACGGTGTCTGACGTACAGCTTGCGGCGGCCTCGAAGGCCCACATGATTGGCTTCAACGTGCGCGCCGACGCCGGTGCGCGCGATGCGCTGAAGGATACCGGGCTCGACGTGCGCTACTACAGCATCATCTACGAAGCGATCGACGACGTGAAGCAGATGATGAGCGGCATGCTGCAGCCGGAGATCAAGGAGCAGATCGTCGGCATCGCGCAGGTGCGCGAGGTGTTCCGCTCCAGCAAGTTCGGCGTGGTCGCCGGCTGTCTGGTGACGGAGGGCTATGTCCGCCGCAACAATCCGATTCGCGTGCTGCGCGACAACGTCGTCATCTTCGAAGGTGCGCTCGAGTCGTTGCGCCGCTTCAAGGACGATGTGAACGAGGTGCGTGCCGGCACCGAGTGCGGCATCGGTGTCAAGAACTATCAGGATGTGCGCGTCGGCGATCAGATCGAGTGCTTTGCACGCATCGAGGTCGCGCGTACCGTGCAGTAATGGCGGAAGCCCGACACAAGCGGATCGAGGTGGAAATACAGCGCGCGCTCGCCGCGCTCGTGCGCTCGGAGCTCAAGGATCCGCGGGTCGGCAACGTGACCATCACGCAGGTCTCCGTGGCACCTGATCTGAAGTCGGCGCGCGTGTTTTTCGTGCCGTTCGCGGCGAGCCATGCCCCCGCCGAAGTGCGCGCGGGCCTGACGCATGCGGCGGGCTTTCTGCGCGGTGAGGTCGGGCGGCGGCTCGGCCTGCGCTACGCCCCGCGGCTCGAGTTCCGCTTCGATGAGAGCCTCGATCGTGCCCAACGGCTCTCGGAGCTGATCGAGCAGGCCGCCCCGCGCGAGCGCGCCGGGCACGCCGATGATTCCACGCACTGACGCGCGCTCATGACCAGCGGCATCCTGCTGCTCGACAAGCCGGCGGGTCTCTCCTCGAACGCGGCTTTGCAGCGGGTTCGCCGCCTGTTCGGCGCGCCCAAGGCGGGACACGTCGGCAGTCTCGATCCGCTCGCAACCGGCATGCTGCCCGTGTGCCTGGGAGAGGCGACGAAGGTCGCCGGTGAGCTCGTGGGTGGACGTAAGCGCTATCGCTTCGCGGTGGCGCTCGGCGCGGCGACCGACACGGGAGACCGTGAGGGAGCGGTGATCGAGACCGCCCCGGTGCCTGCCTGCGATGCGCAGACCTTGCAGGTGACACTCGCGCGTTTCACGGGCCGGCAGCAGCAGGTTCCGCCGATGTACTCGGCGCTGAAGCACCAGGGGCGACCGCTGTATCGGCTCGCGCGCGCAGGCATCGAGATCGAGCGCGCCGCGCGCGAGATCGAGATCAGCGAGCTCACGTTGCGTGGCTGCGAGGGAGATGTGCTCGACCTCGAGGCCCTGTGCTCCAAGGGAACTTACGTACGCGCGCTGGCCCAGGATATCGCCCGTGCGCTCGGCACCTGCGGGCACGTCGTGCGCTTGCGGCGGCTGTATGTGGAGCCCTTCGATGACGAGCCGATGCACTCGCTCGATGCGCTCGCGAGCCTCGCAGCGACGGCTGGCGAGCCGCTCGCCGCGCTGATCGCGGCCGATCGAGCACTCGCCCGCTTGCCCTCCGTGACGCTGTCGCAGGCGGCGGCCGCGCGCCTCGGTTGCGGTCAGACGGTCGCGGAGCCGCAGTGCCGCTGGGCGGGGCGCGTGCGCCTCTACGATGACCGTGGGCGCTTCATGGGCCTGGGTGATGCGGACGGAGCGGGAGCGGTGCGGCCGCGGCGCTTGTTTGCCTTGTGACAGGGCTGTACCAGCGAGTAGAATGCCGCGCTTCCTAAAGGGTACAGACAGAAGCTTGCAGGATTATTGCGCAATGGTATTAAGCAGCGAAAAGAAGGACGGAATCGTCGCGCAGTTCCGTCGCGGTCCTACGGATACCGGCTCACCCGAGGTGCAGATCGCGCTTCTCTCCGAGCGGATCAACGGACTGGGAGAGCATTTCAACGCCCACAAGCGCGACCACTCGTCGCGGCGGGGCCTCGTGAAGCTCGTCAATCAGCGCCGCAAGCTGCTCGACTACCTGAAATCGACGCAGCCGCAGAAGTACCAGGAGCTCGTCGAGCGCCTGGGGCTGCGCCGCTGATCGCTTTGCAAGGCCGCTCGCGCGGCCTTGCGAGCTTTCCACGGCCTTATTTGCGAGGAATCAAAGCGTGAGTGCGTTCAGCAAATCCTTTGCTTACGGTTCCCATACCGTAACGCTGGAGACCGGCGAGCTTGCCCGGCAAGCCGATGCGGCGGTCAAAGCGGCGATGGGTGATACCGTGGTGCTGGTGACGGCAGTGGCGCAGCAACAGGCTGCCGCGGGACGGGATTTCCTGCCCCTCACCGTCAACTATGTGGAGAAGACCTACGCTGCAGGGCGCATCCCCGGCGGCTTCTTCAAGCGTGAGGGACGGCCGACCGAGAAGGAGACGCTGACTTCACGATTGATTGATCGACCCATCCGCCCACTGTTCCCCGATGGCTTCTACAACGAGGTGCAGGTAGTCGCCACGGTGCTGTCGGTCGATCCCGACATCGATCCGGATATCCCCTCCATGCTCGGCGCTTCCGCCGCGCTGTCACTTGCGGGCGTGCCCTTCAGCGGACCGATCGGCGCGACGCGCGTCGGCTACAAGGGTGGCAAGTACCTGCTCAATCCGACGGCCGCGGAGCTCACCGACTCGCAGCTCGAGCTGGTGGTGGCGGGTACCGAGCACGCGGTGCTGATGGTGGAGTCCGAGGCGCAGAGCCTGTCCGAGGAAGTGATGCTCGGGGCAGTCGTCTTCGGCCACCGCGAGATGCAAATCGCGATCCGCGCGATCCGCGAACTGGTGAGCGAGACCGGTAAGCCGCGCTGGAACTGGCAGCCTCCCGCCGAGCACGCCGAGCTCGTGAGCGGAGTCGCACTGCACGCGCAGGCCGCGCTGTCGCAGGCGTACACCATCACGGAGAAGCCGCAGCGGCGCACGCGCATTCAGGAGATCAAAGGACAGACGCTTGCGGCGCTCACGAGCGCTGAGGGCGCGAAGTGGACCGGCGAGCAGGTGGAGGCACAAATCTTCAAGCTCGAGAGCAACATCGTGCGCCAGCGCATTCTGAATGGTGAGCCGCGCATCGATGGACGCGATGCCAAGACTGTGCGTCCCATCAGCGTCAAGGTAGGACTGCTGCCGCGCACCCACGGCTCGGCGCTGTTCACTCGCGGGGAGACGCAGGCGCTGGTCACCACCACGCTCGGCACCACGCGCGATGCCCAGATCATCGACGGTCTGGAAGGCGAGCGGCGCGAACCCTTCATGCTGCACTACAACTTCCCGCCGTTCTCCGTCGGCGAGACGGGAATGATGGGCTCACCCAAGCGACGCGAGATCGGGCACGGCAATCTGGCCCGGCGCGGCGTGAGCGCCGTGATGCCCGACATGGCCAAGTTCCCCTACGTCATTCGTGTGGTCTCCGAGATCCTCGAATCGAACGGCTCGAGCTCCATGGCGAGCGTGTGTGGGACGAGCCTCTCGCTCATGGATGCGGGCGTGCCCATCAAGGCGCCCGTCGCGGGCGTCGCCATGGGTTTGGTGCTCGAGGGCAGCCGCTTTAAGGTGCTCACCGACATTCTCGGCGACGAGGATCACCTCGGCGACATGGATTTCAAAGTCGCCGGCACGCAAAACGGCGTCACGGCGCTGCAGATGGACATCAAGGTAGAGGGGGTTACCCCTGAGATCATGCGCGTGGCACTCGACCAGGCGCGTGAGGGTCGCCTGCACATCCTCGGCGAGATGAATGCCGTGCTGAGCGCGCCGCGCGCGGAGATGTCCGAGTGGGCACCTTCGATCATCACTTTGAAGATCGATCCGGAGAAGATCCGGGACGTGATCGGCAAGGGCGGCGCGGTGATTCGCCAGATCACCGAGGAGACGGGCACCACGATCGATATCGAGAGCGATGGCACGGTGAAGATCGCTTCGGTCAACGGCACCGCGGGGCGCGAGGCGCAGCGGCGCATCGAGCTCATCACCGCTGATGTGGAAGTGGGTCGCATCTACGAGGGACGGGTCGCACGGCTGATGGACTTCGGCGCGTTCGTCACGATCCTGCCCGGTCGCGATGGGCTCGTACACATCTCGCAGATCTCCGATGAGCGCGTCGAGCGCGTCAGCGACAAGCTCAAGGAGGGCGATGTGATTCGCGTGAAGGTGCTCGAGGTCGACCGTCAGGGACGCATTCGCCTGTCCATGCGCAACGTCGACGCGGCGTAACACCGCGTAACGCAGCACGACGGGGCGCCGCTACGCGGCGCAACGCGACCGCCGGCGGGCGGCGAAATGCCTCGGCCGCGCGTGCGGCCGATCCCATCGTTCAAGCGTGCGGACTGAGGCTCTTGTCCTCGTCATCGCCGCGCGCCCGCGCCGTCGCGCCCATGAGCGCGCGAAAGATCTCGTCCTGCACAGAGCGCCAGCGCTGATAGTTTTTCTGCGTGACCGCGGCGATCGCATCGTGCGGATCGGAGCCGACGATGTTCTTGGCGCGCTCGCGCACGTCGCGCTGCTCGGTGGCAAAAAGCTTAAGGCTCTGCTCAAGGTAGCAGCCGATGACGCCTTGCATCGCACCACCGCCGTAGGAGCGGATTACCTGAGACAGGAAGTCGCGGCTCATCAAGGGCTCGCCACTGTGCTCCTGCTCGGCGATGACCTGCAGCAGGATGCTGCGGGTGATGTCCTCTTGCGTCTTCTTGTCGATCACGACGAAGTCGATGCGCTCGCACACGAGCTTGCGTACATCCGCGAGCGTGATGTATCGGCTCTCGACCGTATCGTACAGGCGTCGGTTGGGATATTTCTTGATGACCCTCGGTTCGCTCATTGCAAGCCCCCGTCGTTATATAGCGGTGCAGCAACCCAACCCTCCGGCGGGCCGGCGCCTCATGTCCCTCGCCGCATACCTTAGTACAACCACCTAGTGGGACCAAATCAGCATTTGGTCCCATATGCCCCGCATAGCTCAGGGTCGAAGGGTCGTCATTCCCCGGAGCTTGGATACGTCCCAGTGCGCCACGGCCCAGGCAAGGAGGGTCTGGGCGGGGGCGCCCGACAGCTCCGGGGGCGGTCGATGCTGGAGTAAGTCCAAGGCCTGCTCCATCAAGGCGCGGGCCCGGGCCGGCTCGAGGGGTACCGAGCGCCGGGACTTTGCCAGCTTGCTTCCGTCGGGCTCGACGACCAAAGGCAGGTGGGCATGCAGGGGTTGCGGCAGACCGAGGGCGCTGCGCAGTGCGATCTGCCACGCCGTGCTGGGAAGCAGGTCAGCGCCGCGCACGATGTGCGTGACATTCTGGGCGGCATCGTCGACGACCACGGCCAGCTGATAGGCGTGGAATCCGTCGCGACGGCGCAGGATGACATCACCGAGCCGGCCCAGGCAGAAGCTGCAGCGGCCCTGGATGCCATCCTCGAACTCGATGCTGGGCGTGTCCGCGACCCGAAATCGAATCGCTGTCGGTCCAGCACGCGTGGGGCCGCGTCGACAGGTGCCCGGGTAAGCAGACTCTTCCATCCCGGCGTGCTCGCGTCGGGAGCAGCTGCATTCGAAAGTAAGGCCCTGCGCAGAGAGCAGGGATAGGGCGGCCGTATAGAGCTCGGTGCGGCGGCTCTGATATTCGATCGGTCCATCCCATTCGAGACCAAACGACTCGAGGGTACGCAGCATGACATCCGCGCATCCCGGAATGGTGCGCCGGGGATCCAGATCCTCCATGCGCAGCAGCCAGCGGCCACCGTGGTGACGGGCCTCGAGATAGCTGCCGAGCGCGGCGAGGAGCGAGCCCAGGTGCAGCGGGCCGGTGGGCGAGGGGGCGAAGCGGCCGATATACGGCTCAGCGGTAGCGGTCGTCGCGATCCCCGTATTGACGCTCGCGGCGCTCGCGGCGTTCCTGAGCCTCGATGCTCAAGGTGGCCACCGGACGAGCCTCGAGGCGCTTGATGCCGATCTCCTCGCCCGTCTCGAGACAGTAACCGTAGGTGCCGTCCTCGATGCGCTTGAGCGCCTCGTCGATCTTGCGAATCAGCTTGCGCTCCCGATCGCGCGTGCGCAGCTCCAAGCTGAACTCCTCTTCCTGAGTCGCGCGGTCATTGGGATCGGGAAAGTTGGCGGCCTCATCTTTCATATGCGTGACGGTTCGATCCACCTCTTCCATGAGGTCGCGCTTCCAGTTGTGGAGGATTTGCCGGAAGTGCTCCGTCTGCTCCTTGCTCATGTACTGCTCGCCGCGCTTGGCGATGTACGGCTTGACGTTGCGCGGGCCTGCGAGAAGGCTGCCCGGCTCGGCGGCGTCCGCATCATCACCGTCGATGGCGCCTGCGGCCTGACTCGGCCGTACGGCTACTGCATGAGGCGCCTGCGGCGCAGGCGGGGGCGATGGGGGCGGGGGCTGCAAGGCGGGTGCGGCGACACTGTCCGGGGTCTTGCGCGCGGGGCTCGATGTTGCGCTGGTGCTCTCGGAGGGGTGTGACGCAGCCGCGGGCTTGCGTGCCGGTACCGCGGCCGCCTTGGCGCGCGGGTGGGCCACGATCTTCGCGCGCTCGACCGGCTTGCGCGGTGCCGCCTTGCGGGCCACGGCCCGGGGTGCGGGCTTCTTGCTCCTGCCGGGCTTCGGCGCGGGTTTCTTGGCCGGCATCAGTCACTCCAGAAAGGGGGCTTTCGCAGGACGCGCGATTATACCGGCGCACCTGTGACTGTACAGGGCCGCCCCGGGCGCTCGGTATTACTCGGGCAGGACGACCGGCGGTGGTGCCTGCCAGCCGCTCTGTCGGTGCTCGACGACAACGCTGGTGTGAATGCCGCCGCGCACGTTGAAGCGCGCGCTGAGCCGCAGGAAGCGCGGACTCAAGGTAGCGACCAGATGTGCGGCGATCTCATTGGTCACCGCTTCATGGAAGGCGCCGCGATCGCGGAAGGACCACAGATACAGCTTCAGCGACTTGAGTTCGACGCACAGCCGCTCCGGGACGTACTCGAGTTCGAGCGTTGCGAAATCGGGCTGGCCGGTACGCGGGCACAGGCAGGTGAATTCCGGCAGCAGCATGCGGATCGTGTAGTCGTGATCGGCCGCTGGATTGGCGAAAGTCTCCAGATGACTACGCGGGGATGAAGGCATGATTTGAGATATTACTTTAAACTATGCGCGCAGGCGGCGGCCAAAGGGGTCAGGGAGTTCGAGAATTCACGATGCGGCTCACCAGAATCAAGCTCGCAGGCTTCAAATCTTTCGTCGATCCCACCAACATCAACTTTCCCGGAAATCTCACCGGCGTCGTCGGACCCAACGGCTGCGGTAAATCGAACGTCATCGATGCCGTGCGCTGGGTCATGGGCGAGCTGTCCGCGCGTCACCTGCGCGGGGACTCCATGGCGGACGTGGTCTTCAACGGCTCGGTCGGCCGCAAGCCGGTCGGCGCCGCCTCGGTGGAGCTGATCTTCGACAACAGCGACGGCAAGCTGAGCGGCCCCTACGCCGCGTACAACGAAGTCTCGCTCAAGCGCCTGGTGTCGCGTGATGGCAGCTCGAGCTACTTCATCAACGGGGCGCGCTGCCGGCGCAAAGACATCACCCACCTGTTCCTCGGCACCGGGCTCGGCTCGCGCAGCTACGCCATCATCGAGCAGGGGATGATCTCCCGCGTGATCGACGCCAAGCCCGAGGACATGCGGGCGCTGCTCGAGGAGGCCGCGGGCATCTCGCGCTATAAAGAGCGTCGCCGCGAGACCGAGACGCGCATGGCGGAGACGCGCGAGAACCTCGAGCGGCTGCAGGACCTGCGCGATGAGGTCGAAAAGCAGATCCGCCATCTGCAGCGCCAGGCGGCCGGCGCCCGGCGCTACCAGACCCTCAAGGAGGAGGAGCGCCGCACCGCCGCGGAGCTGCTCGCACTGAAGCTGCGCGATCTGTCGAGCGGCGCTCGCGTGCACGACAGTGCCATGCGCGAGCGCGACCTCGCGATGCAGGCGGCCCTCGCAGACCAGCGCGCGGCCGAAGCGGCGCTCGAGAAGCAGCGCGCCTACCACACCGAGCGCAGCGAGCGGGTCGCACGCACACAGGGCAGCTACTATGAGGTCGGCGCCGATATCAGCCGCACCGAGCAGACGATCCAGCACACACGCGAGCTGCGCGAACGCCAGCGCAGCGATCTGATACAGGCCCGGGCAGCGCTCGCGGAGCTCGCGGCGCATATCGAGCGCGACGAGCAGGAGCTGGCGGGCTTGCGCGCTGAGATCACGGGGCTCGTACCGGAGCTGGCCGCGGCGCAGCGTACGGAGGAGTCAACCAATCTATCCCTTGCGGTTGCCGAGCAGAACATGGCTGCCTGGCAGCAACGCTGGGAGGAGTTCAACCGCGAGCTCGGCGCCGCGAGTCAGACCACCCAGGTCGAGCGCGCCCGCATCGAGCAGCTCGAGAGCGAGCTGCACCGGTTGAGCGCGCGGGCCGATCGCCTGAGCGTCGAGCGCGAGGCGCTCGTCGCGCAGGAGGCGGACGCTCAGCTCGCCTCGCTCGCCGAGCGCGAGACGCTCGCCCGCAAGCGCAGCGGGGAGGTGGCTGCGGCCCACACGGCCGCGCTCGAGAGCGTGCAGTCGCTGCGCGCGGCGCAGCTCGATGCTGAAACCCGCGTCGAGACCGCGCGCGCTGCGCGCGAGCGCACGCGCGGGGAGCTGCTGGCGCTCGAGGCGCTGCAGAAGGCGGCACTCACTCACAATGCCGGCCACGCCGGGGAGTGGCTGGCCGAGCGAGGTCTCGCGGGACGCTCGCGCGTCGCCGAGCAGCTCGAGGTCGAGCCCGGTTGGGAGCGAGCCGTCGAGACGACGCTCGGCGACTACCTCGAGGCGGTCTGCGTGGAGCGCCTTGATGACCTTGCGGATGCGCTCGGAGGTTTCGCGAGCGGCCGGCTGGCTCTGCTGGAGGGTGTGGACGCGCGGCGCACGGCCCCGGTCCAGGGTCTGAGCGCGGCGCCCGCGGCGCTGCATCCGGAGCGCGTTCCGCCCGACACGGACTCGGCGGTCGTGCCCGAGGGCACGCTCGCGGCGAAGGTGCTGCGTGCGCCCCCGGCCGTGCTGCGCCAGCTCGCCCGCGTGCTGACCGCCGACTCCCTCTCGCTCGCATTGCAGAAACGCGCGGCGCTCACTCACGGACACTCGATCGTCACCCGCGGCGGCGAGTGGGTCGGCAAGGAGTGGCTGCGCATCAGCCGCGGCCACGACCAGCATGCCGGCATCATCGAGCGCGAGCAGCGCCTGAAGGCCTTGCGCGCCGAGTCTCACGAGAGCGAGCTGCGCGTGCGCGAGATCGAGGCGCAGCTGGCCACCGCGCGCCAGGCACAGGCCGCTACCGAGACCGAGCGCGATCGCCTGCAGGCGCACATGCAGAGCACGCATCGCGAGCATGCCGATCTTTTGGCGCAGCTCGAGGCCATGCGCGCGCGGGCCGACGAGTCCACCTTGCGGCGCAATCGGCTGCATGAGGAGTCCGCGGCCACGGCGCGCGAGGTGGGCGGTGCGCGGGAGGCGCTCGCCCGCTCGCGCCTCGCGTTCGAGCGCGGCCTCGAGGCGCTCGCCAGGCTCGACTCGCGCCAACCAGAGCTCGCGGGCGAGCGCGAAGAGCATCGCGATGGCGTGGCACGCGCCCGCGAGCTCGTCGATGCGGCTCGGCTCGCCTCGCGTGACCTGCTGATCCGCATGGAATCGCGCCGCTCGACCGAGACCTCGATGGCGCAGAACTTCACCCGCATGCTCGAGCAGCGCGAGCAGCTCGTGCGCCGCTGCGACGAGCTCGACGGAGAGCTCGCTGGCGGTGATGCGCCGGTGCGTGAGCTCGAGACGCGGCTCGATGAGCTGCTGGTCAAGCGGCTGGATGTGGAGGCCGAGCTCGCCGCCGAGCGTCGCGCCCTCGAGGAGGCGGACGCAGCGCTGCGTACGCTCGATGAGCAGCGCGCGAGCGCTGAGCAGCGCGTCGCCGAGACCCGCGAGGCGATGGAGCAGGCGCGCTTCGCCGCCCAGGAGACGCGTGTCCGCAGCGAGGCCCTCGCGGAGCAATTCGCTGCCACGCACTTCGATCTGGCGGAGATTCAGCAAAGTCTGGCGGCCGATGCGGAGCTGCCGCAGTGGGAGTTGCGGCTCACCGAGCTCGCCGCGGATCTCGACAAGCTCGGCCAGGTGAACCTTGCCGCCATCGACGAGCTCAAGGAGCACACCGAGCGCAAGGAATATCTCGATCGCCAGTACACCGATCTCACCGATGCGCTTACGACGCTCGACGAGGCGATGCGGCGCATCGACAAGGAGACGCGCACGCGCTTCGAGGAGACCTTCGCGCGCATCAATACAGGACTCAAAGAGAAGTTCCCGCGCCTCTTCGGCGGCGGACACGCCTACCTGGAGCTGGTTGGCGATGATGCGCTCGCGGCGGGCGTTACGGTGATGGCGAGGCCGCCGGGCAAGCGTATCAGCACCATCCATCTGCTGTCGGGCGGCGAGAAGGCGCTCACCGCCGTCGCGCTCGTGTTCTCGATCTTCGATCTCAATCCGGCGCCCTTCTGTCTGCTCGACGAGGTGGACGCGCCGCTCGATGAGTACAATATCGGCCGCTTCTGCGACATCGTCCGGGAAATGTCGGCGCGGGTGCAGTTCGTCTTCATCACGCACAACAAGGCCACCATGGAGCTCGCCTCGCAGCTCATCGGAGTGACCATGAACGAGCCCGGCGTGTCGCGGCTCGTGGCCGTGGACGTCGACGAGGCCATGCGGCTCGCCGCGGTGTAGCGCGCATGCAGGAGTTGCGCTGGACGCTGCTGGTTCTGGGCGTGCTCTTCGTCGCCGGGCTCGCCTGGTGGGAGCTGCGCCGCGGTCGCCAGGCGCGTGTCGGTGAGCTGCCGCTGTCGCGCACCGCACCCGAGTTGCCGCAGCCGCTCGGGACCGCGCTGCCGCACGAGCTGCCGTTCGCACTGCCCGAGATCCATGTCGGGGAGAGCCTTGCCGAGCTTCCCGTGCTCCACGTGGCCGACGATTCGATGATCGGTCTGCGCATCGACGGCGAGCCCGAGGAAGTCGCACCGAGCAGCGCGGAGCCCGAGCCGCCCATCGTGCCGGCCGCCGAGGAGCCGGTTCGGCATCGAGGCGTGGTGGAGGTGCTCAACAATCCCGAGACTCTGCCGGATCCCATCGTTGAGTGGCCGGACGAGGCACAGCGGCGCGTCGTCGCGTTGCGGCTCGTGGCTCAGGGCGAGCGCTTCCAAGGCCGCGCGATTCGCCAGGCACTCGCCGCCGAGGGCTTCGTGCTCGGCAAGTTCTCGATATTTCATCGCTCCGGTCCGGACGGCCGCGCCGTCGTGAGCGCGGCGAGCCTCAACAAGCCCGGCACCTTCGATCGCGAGGCGATCGACCTGCAGCGCTACGGCGGTCTCAATCTCTTCGCGGTGCTGCCCGGACCCCTGCCTGCGCCGCGCGCCTTCGATGAGCTGATGGCCGCCGCGCGCAACCTCAATGACCGCCTGCACGGGGCCCTGCAGGACGAGCGCGGCGAGCCGCTCACCCCGACCCGTGCTGCGACCATTCGCCACACACTCGCCGCCGAGGCGCGCCCCGCATCCACCGGCAGCGGCTGATGAGGCGCTACGCCCGAGGCGCCTGACCGATGAAGAACGATGCGGCCGCGCGCATCGCCGAGCTGCGCCGCCAGATCACGCACCATGACCAGCGCTACTACCAGCTCGACAGCCCCGAGATCTCCGACGCTGCATACGATGCGCTGATGCGCGAGCTGCGGGCACTCGAGGAGCAGCACCCCGAGCTCGTGACCGCCGACTCTCCCAGCCAGCGCGTCGCCGGGGCGCCCGCCGGCAAGTTCCCCAAAGTGCGCCACGCCGTGCCGATGCTGTCGCTCGCCAACGCGCTGAGCGCGCAGGACGTGCGCGATTTCGTCGACCGCATCCGTCGCTTTCTCAAGCTCGATGCCGGGACGGAGATCGACTTCATGGCCGAGCCGAAGATCGACGGCCTGTCGCTGTCGCTGCGCTACGAGCAAGGCGTGCTCGTGATGGGCGCAACACGCGGCGATGGCACCCAAGGCGAGGATGTGACGGCGAACGTGCGCACGCTGCGTGACATTCCCCAGCATCTGCCGCGCGGGGCGCCCAAGGTCTGCGAGATTCGCGGTGAGGTCTACATGACCCGTTCGGCATTTCTCGTTCTGAACCAGCAGCAATCCGCAGCGGGTAAGCCGTCGTTCGCCAACCCGCGCAACTCCGCCGCCGGCTCGCTGCGTCAGCTCGACGCGTCCATCACCGCGGGCCGGCCGTTGGGGTTCTTCGCCTATGCATGGGGCGAGATGGCCTCCCTGCCCGAGAAGACCCAATCGGAGATGCTGCGCTGGTTTGCAACCCAGGGCTTCAAGACCAACCCGTTCGCCAAGCTCTGTCATACGGTGGAGGAGCTGCTCGCCTTCCATCGCCAGATGGAGCTCAATCGCGCCACCCTGGATTACGACATCGACGGCGTCGTCTACAAGGTCGAGCGGCTCGATTGGCAACGGCGCCTCGGCTTCGTCTCGCGCGATCCGCGCTGGGCCGTCGCCCACAAGTTCACGGCGGAGAAGGTCGCCACCGAGGTCAAGTCCATCGAGGTCCAGGTCGGTCGTACCGGAGCGCTGACCCCGGTCGCAAAGCTCGCCCCCGTGAACGTCGGGGGTGTCGTCGTGCAAAACGCGACCCTCCACAATGCCGACTACATCCGCACGCTCGATGTGCGCGTGGGTGACACGGTCACCATTCAGCGCGCCGGGGACGTGATACCTCAGGTGCTGGCGGTGGTGAAAGAAAAGCGCCCGCCGGACGCCCAGCCCTACCGCTTCCCCGAGCGTTGTCCGTGTCCTTTGCAGACGGAGATCGTGCGCGAGCAGACGGCGAGTGGGGAGCAGGGCGCCGTCGCGCGCTGCTCGGGCGAGCTCGCATGTCCGTACCAGCGCATCGAGCACTTGCGGCATTTCGTCTCGCGCCATGCCTTCGATATCGAAGGGCTCGGGGAGAAGCAGATCACGCTCTTCTACGAACGTGGCTGGATCAAGGAACCCGCGGACATCTTCACGCTCGAGACGCGTAACGACGCCATCAAGCTCGAGGAGGAGGAGGGATTCGGGGAGGTCTCGGTGCGCAAGCTCTTTGCGGCAATCCGCGCGCGCCGGCAGATCGCCCTCGAGCGCTTCATCTACGCCCTCGGCGTGCGCCACGTCGGAGAGACGACGGCGGGTGCGCTCGCGCGCGGCTACGGCAGCTGGAAGTCGCTGCACCACGCATGCCTGCGCCTCGCGGCGGGGGATGCCGAGGCACGCCAGGAGTTCGATGCGATGGATCAGATCGGCGCAAGTGTCATCGAGAGCCTGAGCGCTTACTTTTCCGACCCGCACAGCGCCGGCGCTGTGGAGCGCCTCGCTGAGCACGTGCGCGTTCTCGATGCGCAGCAGCCGGCGCGCGACTCGCCCATCGCGGGCCAGTCGATCGTCTTCACGGGCACTCTGGAACAGATGACCCGCGAGGAAGCCAAGGCGCTCGCCGAGCGCCTGGGTGCGAAAGTCACCGGCAGCGTCTCCAAGAGCACGAATCTCGTCGTGGCGGGCGCGGAGGCCGGCTCGAAGCTGCGCAAGGCTCGTGAGCTGGGAGTAAGAGTCCTCGACGAGCGGGGGTTTTTGGAGTTAGTCGGGAAGTTATGAGTTATGAGTTATGAGTAAGAGCGCCGCTTCTCTGACTCACAACTCACAACTCACAACTCACAACTCACAACTTTCAATCTCACCCCGTCTTCTCCACTTTCGCGGCCTTCATCAACTGATCCGTATACGCCTTGAACTTCTTCGTCAGCACCACCTGCGCCAGGCGGTCGCGGACGCTGTCGAACGAGGGCGGTGACAGATCGCGCGTGCCCTCGAGCTGGATGATGTGCCAGCCGTACTCGGTCTGCACGGGCTGGTGCGTGTACTCCCCCGGCTTCAAGGCGACGACCGCCTCGGCAAAGGGCTTCACCATGTGATCCGGGGTGAACCAGCCGAGATCCCCGCCGTTGTCCTTGGAGCTGTCCATCGACTCGCGCTTGGCCAGGTCGACGAAGTTGGCTCCCTTGTCGAGCTCCTGGATGAGTTTCTGCGCGAATGGCTGCGTCGCCACGAGAATGTGCCGGGCGTGATATTCCTGACGGGGGAGCGCCCCGAGCTGCGTCTCATACTCGGCACGCAGCTCCTGCTCGGTGGGTTTCTTGTCCTTGAGATAGTTCTCCGAGACGGTCTGCTCGATCACGTTCAGGCGTGCCAGCTCCACGGCATCCTGCGTCTGCGGGTCCCTCGTGATGCCGTCCTTCTCCGCCTGCTGCACGACGAGCTCGGCGCGTATGAGGTTGTCGAGCGCGCGCTCGCGCTGATCGGGCGGCAGGTCTTTGGAGGGCCTGCCGGCGATCCGCATGACGTAGAACTCGAAGAAGTCACGGCTGATCGGGGTGCCGTTGACCACCGCGACGGGTGCGCCCGCGGTCGCGGCCGTGGCGGGACCCGCGCCCTTCTGTTGACATCCGCACAAGACCCCGACTCCAGTCAGCAAGGCAGTCATTAAATATTTCATTTAATTCTCAGTAAGTTACCATCTATTTATGAGGTATTTTATGCATCACCGCTGCGCGCCGCCTCCTCGGGAGTCTGCGCATGAATAGCGAGCGCGTGAATGCCACGACCCATGAGCGCGCCGACGGCCTCGTACACCAGACGGTGCCGCGCGAGCTGCGAGCACCCACGGAAGTGTTCGGACACAACGCGCACACGAAAGTGCCCGCCCTCGCGTGCGCCCGCATGACCTACGTGGGCGCTGCTCTCATCCACCACCTGCACCTCGGCGGGGGAGAGCCGCTGCTCGAGAGCACGGCGGATATCCGCGATCATTGTTCGGCCTCCGAGGCGTGAGCGCGGCTCACGTGGCTGCCGAGGAGTCGCTGGTTACGGCCGCGGCCCGGCGCGCAAGCCACGCGACTTGCAGCGCGATGAACAGGAACATCGCGAGCGTCAGTCCAAACACCTTGAAGTTGACCCACGCGCGCTGGCTCGCATTGAAGGCCACGACCAGGTTCAGCACACCGAGCGCGGCACAGTAGCTTACCCAGACCCAGGTGAGCCGGCGCCACACCGCCCCCGGAACCTGCAGCGTCGATCCCAGCGATTTGCTGAGCAAGCGCTCTACAAGCGGCCGCTCGCCGATCCACAGACTCAAGAGAAATGCGGCGCTCACGAGCCAGAAGAAGATCGTGGGCTTCCACTGAATGTAGCGCTGGTCGTGCAGCGCCAATGTGGCGCCCCCGAAGGCGAACACGAGCGCCGCGCTCAGGCCATGCATCGGCGGGATACGCCGCTCGCGCGCGAGGTCGACGAGCAGCAGCAGGCCCATTGCGACCATGAGCGCGCCGGTAGCGAAGTACAGGCCGCGCACGTAATAGGCGACCAGGAAGACGGCGAGCGGTGCGAGCTCGAGCAAGGCTTGCATGTCAACGTTGCGGCGCGCAGCCGGTCGGCAAAAGGGCCGCGTATGATAGCCGAAATGAATTGCCGCCCGCCGCCTTGAGCCAATATTTCGAGCTTCATTCGCAGAATCCGCAGCCGAGACTGATCCGCAGGGCCGTCGAGATCATCCGCAACGGCGGGGTCATCGCCTATCCGACCGACTCCTGCTACGCCCTGGGTTGCCATATCGGCGACAAGGCGGCGCTCGAGCGCCTGCGGCGCATTCGTCACGCCGATCGCCACCACCATTTCACGCTGGTATGCCGCAACGTCGGTGAGAGTGCGCGCTTCGCCCGCATCGACACGCCGCAGTTTCGGTTGCTGAAGGCGTGTACGCCGGGACCGTACACATTTCTTCTGCCGGCCACGCGCGAGACGCCCCGCAGACTGCAGCACGAGCGCCGGCGCACCATTGGGATCCGCGTGCCGGATCATCCCGTGCCGCAGCTGCTGCTCGCCGAGCTCGGCGAGCCGATCATGAGCTCGACGCTGATCATCCCCGGTGATCCGCTGCCGCTCACCGACGCACGCGAGATCCGCGCGCGGCTGGAGCACGACATCGATGCCGTCCTCGACGGCGGTAACTGCGGCGTCGAGCCGACCACGGTCGTGGATCTCGCCGTGTCCCCGCCACAGGTCGTGCGCCGCGGCAAGGGCGACCTCGCTGTTCTCGGGCTGTGAAAGCGGCCGCCAGGTGTCAGACTCGCGTCGTGCCCTATAATCGGCGTCGCTTGCATGAGCTCCAATCCACAAACGCGGCGCGTGCTCTCGGGAATGCGTCCGACCGGGCCGCTGCATCTCGGCAACTATCACGGCGCGCTGCGCAACTGGGTCGAGCTGCAGTACCAGTACCAGTGCTTCTTCTTTATCGCGGACTGGCATGCGCTCACGACCGGATATGAGGATACCGGTCAACTGCAGGAGCACGTGCACGCCGTGCTGGTCGACTGGCTCGCCGCGGGTCTCAATCCCGGCGTGGCCACACTGTTCATTCAGTCGCACGTTCCCGAGCACGCCGAGCTGCACCTGCTGCTGTCCATGATCACGCCGCTCGGCTGGCTGGAGCGCATTCCCACCTACAAGGAGCAGCAGAGCGAGCTCAAGGAGCTCGATCTCGCCACCTACGGCTTTCTGGGTTACCCGCTGCTGCAGGGCGCCGACATCCTGCTGTACCGGGCGGCCTTCGTGCCCGTCGGCGAGGATCAGGTGGCGCACGTGGAGACCACGCGCGAGATCGCGCGCCGCTTCAACCATCTGTACGGGCGCGAGCCGGATTTCCAGGAGAAGGCGGAAAAAGCAGCCAAGAGCCTCGGGGGCCGCAACAGCACGCTGTACCGACAGTTGCGCCGCAAGTTTCAGGAGGCCGGCGATGCCGAGGCGCTCGCGCGCGCGCGCGCCCTGGTGCAGGCCAATAACCGCATCACGGTTGCCGATCGCGAGCGGCTGCTGGGCTATCTCGAGGGCTCGAGCGTCAGCATCCTGCCCGAACCCCAGGCGCTGCTCACGGCGACCCCGCGCGTACCCGGCCTCGATGGCCGCAAGATGTCCAAGTCCTACGGCAATACCATCGGTCTCAGGGAAGATCCCGATGTCGTCGCTCAGAAGCTGCGCACGATGCAGACGGATCCTGCGCGCGTGCGGCGCACCGATCCCGGTGATCCGGACAAATGCCCGGTCTGGGACCTGCACAAGATCTACTCGGACGATGCTACTCGCGCCTGGGTCGACACGGGCTGCCGCACGGCGGGCATCGGCTGCCTCGATTGCAAGAAGCCGGTGATCGACAAGATCGTGGAGGAGGTGCGCACGATGCGGCGCCGTGCCCAGGAGTTCGAAGACAATGCGGACCTCGTGCGCAGTATAGTCACGGAGGGAGCGGACAAGGCTCGGGAGGCGGCACGGCAGACTCTCGATGACGTGCGCCGCGTGATGCATCTGCGGCCCGATTGAGGTACGAACGCTAGTCCATGGTCAAACTCGTCGTCGTGAATGACAAGCCGCAGGGGGCGTCCGCCCCAGCTGCGCCCGCACCGAGTGCGCCGTCCGCGCCGGAGCAGGTGGAGATGCCTTTCGCCGTCGTGAACGGCGAGCCCGTCGTGCAAGTGCCACGTGATCTGTACATCCCGCCGCAGGCACTCGAGGTATTCCTCGAAGCATTCGAGGGGCCGCTCGACCTGCTGCTGTATCTCATCCGGCGGCAGAACCTCGACGTGCTCGACATCCCGATCGCCGAGATCACGCGTCAGTACATGCAGTACATCGATCTCATGCAGGACCTGCAGTTCGAGCTGGCTGGCGAATATCTCGTCATGGCGGCGACCCTGGCGGAGATCAAATCGCGCATGCTGCTGCCGCGCGCGCACGCGGGGGCCGAGTCGGGCGAGGACGATCCGCGTGCCGACCTGGTGCGGCGTCTGCAGGAGTACGAGCGCTTCAAAGAAGCCGCCGAGAATCTCGATAGCCTGCCGCGCCTGGAGCGCGACGTCTGGCGGGCGAATGCGCCGCTGACGGAGCGCAAGGTGGTGCGCCTGTTGCCGCAGATCACGTTGCGCGAGATGCTGCAGGCGTTCAAGGATGTGGTGGTGCGTGCGGAGCTGTTCGCTCACCACCACATCGAGCGCGAGCGACTGTCGGTGCGCGCACGCATGGGCGATGTGCTGGCGGCTCTCGAGCAGGCGAGCTTCGTGGAATTCACGCAGCTGTTCAGGCCCCAAGAGGGCCGCATGGGGCTGACGGTCACGTTCGTTGCATTGCTGGAGCTGGTGCGCGAGGGCTTGATCGACATCGTGCAAGCAGAACCCTTCGGTCCACTGCACGTGCGTGCGGCCGACACCGCGCGTGGGCTGCGCGTGGTCGGCGCTGACGATTCCGCGCACGAGGCGATCGAGGCGATCGAGACGAGCGAGGCGAGCGAAACTGCCGCGGCTGCTGCGGCCATGAAGGGGGAGGAGGGGGAGGAGTAATGGGCGAGTCATGCGCATGAACGAGTCGCATCTGAAGAATGTCATCGAGGCGGCGCTGCTCGCTGCCGGACGTGCGGTGCAGCTCACGGAGCTCGCCGAACTGTTCGAAGAGGCCGTGCGGCCGAGCCGCGAGGAGCTACGCGCCGCGCTAGATGCCCTCGCCGCGGAGTATGCCGGCCGCGGCATCGAGCTCAAGCAGACTGCCGCGGGGTTTCGCGTCCAGATCCGGCGCGAGCTGGCGGGCGAGATCTCGCGACTGTGGCCCGAGCGGCCGCCGCGCTACTCGCGCGCGCTGCTCGAGACGCTGGCGCTCATCGCCTATCGCCAGCCGATCACGCGCGGGGAGATCGAGGAAGTGCGTGGCGTCGCTGTCAATCCCAACATCGTGCGCACACTGCTCGAGCGCAACTGGGTGCGGGTGCTCGGCCACCGGGAGGTGCCCGGACGCCCGGAGCTGCTCGGCACGACGCAGGATTTTCTCGACTACTTCGGTCTGCGCAGCCTCGATGAGCTGCCGCCGCTCGCCGAGCTGAAGGCGATGGTGGATACAAACGTGCAGCTCGAGCTGCAGACCGGCGAGGCCGCCGTGGAGCGCACGGACAGCGAGATATTGCAGGAGCTGACAGCCCCGCAAGTGCTGCGCGCTCCGGCCACCGTGCGCAGCGAAGACGATCCATCGGATGAGGACGAGGAGCGCAACGCGGAGCCTGAGAGCTCCGCCGATCTGGTCGCCGCGGGTCGGGAGCTCGAGAGCTGACCGATTCCGCGCAGCGCCTGCAGAAGACGCTGGCGCAGCTGGGCCTCGCGTCGCGCCGCGAAGCCGAAGAGTGGATCCGTGCCGGACGCGTGAGCGTCAATGGGCGGGTGGCCGCGCTTGGCACGCGCGTGCACGAGGGCGATCAGGTGCGCCTCGACGGACGCTTGATCCGGCAGCGTGCCCCTGCCGAGCGTTGGGTATTTCTCTGTCATCGCTCTCCGGGGGAAGCTCTGCAGCGCTCGCGCGCGGGCGAGCGGCCCGCACTGCTCGAGCGTCTGCCGCAGCGTGCCGGCAAGCGCTTCACCGCCGTGAGTCCCATGCCGCACGCCGACGGCGGCCTCGAGCTCGTGACCTCCGACGGGGCACTGGCCGAGCGCCTGCAGCGTGCAGTTCACGCGCTGGAGGTGGAGTTCAGCGTGCGCCTGCGGGGCGAGCTGCACGCCTCGCAGCTCTCCCTGGTCGCTCAGGGTGAGCTCGACAGCGGTGCGCCGCTCGAGGTGCTCAGTTGCGAGCCTCAGGCCGGGGAAGGCAGCAATCGCTGGTACGTGCTTGCGAGCCGCGGCGCGAGCGGCAAGGAGGTGCGCCGCCTCTTCGAGCGCGCGGGTGCGCTCGTAAGCCGCGTACTACGCACCCGAGTCGGACCGGTGCGGCTCGAGCGTGCGCTCGCCCGCGGTCAGTTTCGCCGCCTCACAGATGCTGAGCTCACGGCGCTGTTCCAGGCGGCGGCTGCGCATCGAAGCTCATCCCGGTGACGCCGCGACTTGCGGGTCCGAGCAGCGCGAGATAGACGGACGTCAGAGTCTCGGGCAACGGCAGCGACTCCGGATTCTCGGCCGGGTAAGCCTGGCGACGCATGCGCGTGCGGACGGGGCCCGGGTTGATCGCGTTGACACGCACCGGGGAGATCCCCTCGAGCTCCGCGGCGAGCAGCTGCGTGAGCGCCTCGACGCCGAATTTCGTTACGGCGTAGGCCCCCCAGTAGGCCTTGGCGCGGCGTCCGACGCCGCTCGACGTGAAGAGGATGGACGCATCCGGCGAGCGCTTGAGCGCAGGCAGCAGCACCTGGGTGAGCGCAAAGGCGGCGGTGAGGTTCACGTGCATTACGCGGCACCAGGTCGGCACGTCGTAATGCTCGATCGGCGCGAGGATTCCGAGCAGCCCGGCATTGTGGAGCAGTCCGTCGAGCCTGCCGAAGCGCTCGAGCACGGCATCGGCGAGCCGGTCATAGTCCGCTGCCAGCGCATGCTCCAGATCGAGCACCGCGACGGTGGCCTCGCCACCCTTGGGCGTCGCCGCCTCGATCTGCTCCCGTACGCTCTCGAGCTTGCGCTGATTGCGGCCGAGCAGAATGACGGCGGCGCCGTGCCGTGCGCACTCGAATGCGACAGCACGTCCGATGCCGTCACTCGCGCCCGTGATCGCAATCACACGTCCGGCGAGCTCGTCGGCCGCTGCGCTGACTCGGCGTGGATCGAAGCTAGTGTTCACGCCCGGCCCTCCGACTTCTGTAGACGATCCTGGTGCCCCTCGGCCGAGCGCGAGTCGCTCGCTGATGCGCCGCTCGTGCGCCTGCGTGCCTCGAGCCATGTCAGGATCTCGCCCGCCGAGTCCACCCACGCATCCGCGGGCCACTCCAGCGGGTTCTCCCCGGGAGCGAGGTAGCCGAACCGCACCACCAGGACGGGCATCCCGGCAGCCCGCGCGGCGAGCACGTCGCGCTCGGCATCGCCGATGTACACACAGCGCTGCACAGGTACGCCCAGCTGCCGCGCCGCGTGGAGCAACGGCTCCGGGTTGGGCTTGCGCTGCGGGAGCGTGTCGCCGCTGACGATCACTGCCGCGCGCTCGCGCAGGTGCTGTGCCTCGAGCAACGGGTGCGTGAGCCACCCGGGCTTGTTGGTCACGACGCCCCAGCGCGTGCCGCTGTGCTCGAGCTGCGCGAGCAGCTCGAGGATGCCCGCGAAGGGGCGCGTATGCACCGCGAGCGCGGCGCGATAAAGCACCAGCAGCCGCGCGCGCAACGCGAGGAACTCCGCCTCGGGCGCATGCGGGAAGGCGACGCGCATGAGCGCCGAGGCGCCGTGCGAGACGAAGGCGCGTACCCGCGCGAGCTCGAGCGGCGCGAGGCCGCGCTCGCGCCGCAACTCATTCACGGCTGCGGCGATGTCCGGCGCCGTGTCGAGGAGCGTGCCATCGACATCAAAGAGGACGGCCCAGTCGCCCGGCTCGCGCGCACTCATGCGGCAAAATGAGCCAGATAGTTGACCGAGGGCTCGCGGCTCAAGCTGCAATGCCCCGTGAGCGGATCAAAGCGCAGGCCAGCGAGCTCGCGCAGCTGCAAGCCGGCCCTGCGCCCCCAGCGGGCGAGCTCCGCGGGCCGGATGAGGCGCTCGAACTCGTGCGTTCCGCGCGGCAGCAGCCCGAGCAGATACTCGGCGGCCAGGATCGCCGCGAGGAATGCCCTGAGATTGCGATTGATCGTGGACACGAACAGCGCACCGCCGGGTCGTACCAGTGCGGCGAGACTCACGAGCATCGCCGCGGGATCCGGGACGTGCTCGAGCATCTCCATGCAAGTCACGACGTCAAACGTGTGCGCTTGCGTCGCGGCCAGCGACTGCGCGCTCACGACCTGATAATTCACCGCGCGACCCTGCTCCGCGGCATGTGCCCGCGCCACCTCGATCATCGCCGGCGCGAGATCGATTCCGGTCACCTCGGCTCCGGCGCTGCAGAGGCTCTCGGTGAGCAGTCCGCCCCCGCAGCCTACATCGAGCGCCCGGGCGCCCTCGAGCCGAACGCGCTCCGCCACGAAGCGGGCGCGCACCGGGTTCAACAGGTGCAGCGGGCGAAACTCGCCCTGCGCGTCCCAGAAGCGATGCGCCAACGCCTCGAACTTGCCGAGCTCCGCGCTGTCGGCATTGGCTCTCTCATGAGCACCCGGAGAGCCGCTCACCGCGGGGGCTCCGCGAGGCGCGGGACATACGCGGGCCAGCTGCGCGCCGCGCCGAGCAGCTCCTGCTCATCGAAGCACAGCAAGCGGCCTTGCGCGAGCTGCGGGCGACCGCTGATCCAAACGTCGCTCACCTGCTCGCGGGTGGCGGCGAAGAGCACAGCGTCGGCGGCAAGCTCGGCCGGCTGACAGCTGATCGAGCTCAGATCGATGGCGATCAGGTCGGCGAGCTTGCCTGGCTGCAGCGAGCCGATAACGGAGCTCAGCCCGAGCGCGGCCGCACCGCCCAGCGTTGCACAGAGGAGCGCGCTCTCCGCCGTGCGCTCCGACTGCCCCTGCAGGCCGCTCGCCAGCAGCGCGCTCGTGCGCGCTTCCGCCAGAATGTCGAGCGCGCCGACGCTCTCGGGGCTGCCACTGCCGAGACCGGGCGTGACCGCACGCGCGAGCAGCCGGCTCACCGGACAATAGCCGTTGCCCAGGCGCAGGTCGGACTGCGGGCAAGCCACCACGGAAATGCCGGTGCGGGCCACGAGGTCGAGCTCGCTCTGCTCGACATGGTTCAGGTGCAGCGCGACGAAGCCGGGTCGCAGCAGCCCCAGCTCCTGCAGGCGTTGTAGCGGGCGCCGCCCGCAGCGCGCCAGGCTCTGCGCGATCTCGCTGCTGCTCTGGTGCACCGGCATGGCGATGCGTGCGTCCAGCTCATCGGTGATCGTGCGCAGGTGTGCGAGCGTCGCATCCTCGAGGATGTGCGCCGCCGCAGGGGCAAAATACAGGCACACCCACGGATTGGACTTGTACTGATCCCACAGCCGCTCGGCGTGCTCGAGCTCGCTCGCGCCGCGAGTGGCGCTTCCGGCTGCCCCGACGCCGACGCCCATGCCGATCGCGGCGCGCACGCGCACCTGCGCCGCGATGCTCGCGACCTCCCCGGCGTGCGCATCGAGCGTGGCGAAGGTCGTGATGCCCGCGCACAGCATCTCGGCAATGGCCATGCGCGCGCTCTGGCGCACATGCTCCGGATCGATGCTCCCGGCATCGCGCACGGCGCCGTGCCCGCTATCTGCGTCGCTGCCGAGCGCCAGTGGTGCGTGCGCCGCATGCCCGCGCAGCAGCAACGTGCTGGCACGCGTGTGCGCGTTGATCAGCCCCGGCAGCAGTGCATGCTCGCGCCGCGCGATCCGCTCGCGTGGCGCGTAGCGCGCGTTGAGCTCTGCAATAGGGCCGACGGCGCTGATGTGCCCATCGGTCACCGCGACGGCATGATCGCGCAGCGCGACATTGCGCGGCCCGATCGGCAGCACCCAGCGCGCCTCGATCAGCAGATCGGCGGGTTGGCGGAGGTGCGCCGGCGGCACCGGGTGCGTGGCTTCGGATGGCATGATGAGTGAGCGGCCCGCAAGAGCCGCAGGAGTATACGGCCTCTCAGTCGCGGCGCCTCCATGTGGTAGAATTTCCCCTTTGTGCGGGCCTGATTTTGCATGACTGAGATCGCGCGCGAAGTACTGCCGGTCAACCTGGAAGACGAGATGCGGCAGTCGTACCTCGACTACGCCATGAGCGTCATCGTCGGGCGCGCGCTGCCCGATGTGCGCGACGGGCTCAAGCCCGTGCACCGACGCGTGCTCCACGCGATGCGTGAGCTCAGCAACGATTACAACAAGCCGTACAAGAAGTCGGCGCGCGTGGTCGGCGATGTCATCGGTAAGTATCACCCGCACGGTGATTCCGCCGTGTACGACACGATCGTGCGCATGGCGCAGCCCTTCTCGATGCGCTATGTGCTCATCGACGGCCAAGGCAATTTCGGCTCCATCGACGGCGATCTGCCCGCGGCCATGCGCTACACCGAGGTGCGCATGTCGCGCCTCGCGCACGAGCTGCTCGCCGACATCGACAAGGAGACCGTCGACTTCGTTCCCAACTACGACGAGTCGGAGAGCGAGCCCTCGGTGCTGCCCACGCGCGTGCCGAATCTGCTCATCAACGGTCAGGCCGGCATCGCGGTCGGCATGGCGACCAACATCCCGCCGCACAACCTGAGCGAGGTGATCAACGCCTGCATCGCGCTTCTCGATGATCCCTCGCTGCCGCTCGTGGAGCTGATGCGGCACGTTCCGGGCCCCGACTTCCCCACCGCCGGCATCATCAACGGCGCCCAGGAGATCGCGACCGCCTATCGCACCGGGCGGGGCCGGCTATCGCTGCGCGCGCGCACGCACCTGGAGGATCTCGACAGCAGGTCGCGCCAGGCGATCATCATCACCGAGCTTCCCTACCAGGTGAACAAGGCGCGCCTGCTCGAGCGCATCGCCGATCTGGTGCGCAACAAGGAGATCGAGGGCATCTCCGAGCTGCGCGACGAATCGGACAAGGACGGCATGCGCGTGGTCATCGAGCTCAAGCGCGGCGAGGTTGCGGAGATCGTGCTCAACAATCTCTACGCGCAGACCCCGATGGAGACGGTCTTCGGTATCAACATGGTCGCCCTGCAGGACGGCCAGCCGAAGCTGCTGTCGCTGAAGGAGATGCTCGAGTCCTTCATCCGCCACCGGCGCGAGGTCGTCACGCGGCGGACCATCCACGATCTGGCGCGCGCGCGCGAGCGGGCCCACATTCTCGAGGGTCTCGCGATCGCGCTGGCGAACATCGACGCGATCATCGCGCTCATCAAGGCGGCCGCCGCGCCCGCCGATGCGAAGAGCGCGCTCATCTCGCGCACCTGGCCTGGCGGAATCGTGCCGGAGCTGCTGGCGCGTGCGGGCGAGCTCTCCACGCGCCCACAGGGAGCCGGTGCCGATAGCGGGCTGCGCGACGGCGGTTATCGGCTCTCCGAGGTCCAGGCGCAAGCGATTCTCGACATGCGACTGCACCGTCTGACGGGACTCGAGCAGGAGAAGATCATTGCGGAGTTCAAGGAGCTGCTCGAGGCCATCCGCAACCTCGGCGACATCCTCACGCGGCCGGAGCGGCTCACTGAGGTCGTGCGCACCGAGCTCGCCGAGGTGCGCGAGGCGTACGGCGATGCGCGCCGCACGGAGATCAATCTCGATCATCTCGATCTCACGACCGAGGATCTGATTGAGCCGCAGGACGTGGTCGTCACGCTATCACACGCGGGCTATGCCAAGTCGCAGCCGCTCACGGAGTATCAGACGCAGCGCCGCGGCGGGCGCGGGCGCGCGGCCACCACGGTGAAGGACGAAGACTTCGTCGAGAAGTTGTTCGTCGCCCACACGCACGATACCGTGCTGTGCTTCTCCAACCGCGGCAAGGTCTACTGGCTCAAGGTCTACCAGCTGCCCCAGGCAGGACGCAATGCGCGCGGCAAGCCGATGGTCAATCTGCTGCCGCTCTCCGAGGGCGAGCAGATCAATGCGGTGCTACCCGTCAAGCAGTTCGATGAGCAGCACTTCGTGTTCATGGCGACCAGCCAGGGGACCGTCAAGAAGACACCGCTCGCAGCGTTCTCGCGCCCGCGCACGAGTGGCATCATCGCCGTCGATCTGCGCGAGAACGATCGTCTGGTGGGGGTCGCGCTCACGGACGGGGAGCGCGAGATTATCCTGTGCACGAGCGGCGGCAAGGCGATTCGCTTCCACGAGAGCGAAGTGCGTGCCATGGGCCGCGATGCCGCAGGCGTGCGCGGCGTGAAGCTCGGCACGGACCAGGTGCTGATCGCGCTGATCGTGATCGGCTCGGGACTCATTCTGACCGCATCGGAGAGCGGCTACGGCAAGCTCACGCCGCTCGATGATTTCCCGCGTCACGGACGCGGCGGACAGGGTGTCATCGCGCTGCAAATCTCCGAGCGCAATGGCGCGACCGTGGCGGCGCTGCAGGTGACGGCGGGCCAGGAGATCATGCTCATCAGCTCGACGGGCACCCTGGTGCGCACGCCCGTGGACGACATCTCGGTGGTGGGTCGCAACACGCAGGGCGTGCGCCTCATCCGGCTCGCCGAGAGCGAGCGCCTCACGGGCGTCGAGCGCATCGAGTCGCTGAACGGCGAAGCTGCGGAGAGCGAGGAGAGCGTGCTGCCGCCGCCGGAGCCGCCGAGCACTTCGCAGTAGTTGCAGCAGCCCAAAAGTTCTCACGGGCGGCGCCATCCGTTGCTAAACTTTGAGGTTCCCTGGAACCTCCCTCAGTAGGTCCTCGTGCGCGTATTCAATTTCGCCGCTGGTCCGGCGATGCTGCCTCTGCCGGTGCTCGAGCAGGCTCGCGATGAGCTGCTCGACTGGCGCGGCTGCGGCGCTTCAGTCATGGAGCTCAGTCATCGCAGCAAAGCCTTTGCCGCCGTGGCAGAGGAGCTGCAGAGCGGGCTGCGCGAGCTGCTCGGCATCCCCGGCCACTATCGCGTGCTGTTCCTGCAAGGCGGGGCGACCGGCCAGTTCAGCGCCGTGCCTCTCAATCTGGCGGGCGCGGATGCGACCGTCGATTACCTCAACACGGGCTACTGGTCGAAGCGCGCGAGCAACGAGGCGCAGCGCTACTGCAAGGTGCATATCGCCGCAGACGAGGAGGCCTCCAGCTACACCACGGTTCCCGAGCCCGGCAAGCTCGAGTTGAGCAGCGGCGCTGCGTATGTTCATTACACGCCCAACGAGACCATCGGCGGCGTCGAGTTCCCCTACATTCCGGATACGGGGCGCGTGCCGCTGGTCGCGGACATGTCCTCGACGATCCTGTCGCGGCCGCTGGATGTCAGGCGCTTCGGCCTGATCTATGCGGGCGCGCAGAAGAACATCGGGCCGGCCGGGTTGTGCGTGGTCATCGTGCGCGAGGACCTGCTCGGGCGCGCGCGACCCACGACACCGAGCGTATTCGATTACAAGCGCATGGCCGACGATACCTCCCTGCTCAACACGCCGCCGACCTTCAGCTGGTACGTCGCGTCGCTCACGCTCAAATGGCTCAAGGGGGAGGGCGGCCTGACGGCGATGGCCGAGCGCAACGGCGCCAAAGCGCAGGCGCTCTATCAGACGATCGACGCCTCCGGACTCTATCGCAACCCGGTTGCCAAGAACTGCCGCTCGTGGATGAACGTGGTGTTCACGCTCGGTGATGCCGAGCTCGACAAACGATTTCTCGCTGAGGCGCGCACTGCCGGACTCACGAACCTCGAGGGTCATCGCTCGCTCGGCGGCATGCGTGCGAGCCTCTACAACGCGATGCCGCGCGCGGGCGTGCAGGCGCTCATCGATTTCATGCGGGATTTCGAGCGCCGCAACGGCTGATCGCCCTCATGCGCTATCGCATCCTGACGCTCAACAACATCAGCTCTCGGGGTCTCGAGCGCTTGCCGCGCGAGCGCTACGAAGTGGGCGCCGAGCTGTCCGCGCCCAACGCCATTCTGGTGCGCTCCGCCGACATGCACGGCTTCACCGCGCCGGCATCGCTGCTCGCGGTCGCGCGTGCGGGAGCCGGCGTGAACAACATACCGGTCTCCGAGCTCAGCAAGCGCGGCGTGCCAGTGTTCAACTCTCCCGGTGCCAATGCCAATGCCGTGAAGGAGCTGGTGCTCGCCGGCCTGCTGCTCGCCGCGCGCAACATCTGCCCCGCCTGGTCCTTTGCGCGCGGGCTCGAGGGCGACGACGCGACGCTCGATGCGGCGGTCGAGCAGGGCAAGAAGAAATTCGTCGGTTTCGAGCTGCCCGGCCGCACCCTGGGCGTCGTGGGCCTCGGCGCCGTGGGGGTCGAAGTCGCCAATTCCGCGCTCGCACTCGGCATGAAGGTCCTCGGCTACGACCCGCAGATCACGGTGCAGCGCGCCTGGCAGCTCTCGGCGAGCGTCGAGCAGGCGCTCTCGCTCGATGATCTCTTCGCGCGGGCGGACGTAGTGACGGTGCACGTGCCATTGAATCCCGAAACCGAGAAGCTGGTGAACGACACGCGCCTCAAGCTGATGCGCAAGGGCGGAGTGATCCTGAACTTCGCGCGCGCGCCGATCGTGGATGCGCGCGCGGTGATCGCGGCACTCGATGCAGGGCGGCTGCAAGCCTACGTGTGCGATTTTCCGAGCAACGTGCTCAAGAATCATCCGCGCGTGGTCGCCTTGCCGCACCTCGGCGCTTCCACGAGCGAGGCCGAAGAGAACTGCGCCATCATGGCGGTCGATACGCTGCGCGATTTTCTCGAGAACGGCAACCTGCGCCACAGCGTGAACTATCCCGAGGCGGTGCTGCCGCGCGTGCCCGATACCACGCGCCTCGCCATCGCCAACAGCAACGTGCCGAACATGGTGGGACAGATCTCCACGTGCCTCGCCACGGCAGGCCTCAATATCGCCGATCTGCTCAACAAATCGCGCGGGGAGTACGCCTACACGCTCATCGACACCGATGGGACGGTGAGCGAGGATCTCGCAGCGCGCATCCGGCGCATCGAGGGCGTGCTGTCCACCAGGGTGATCTGACGCGCAGACAAGACGCATAACACACGGGACGGGGTGACAGATGGCTTCCGGCGGTTCTCGACGCGCGCCTTCCGGGCGATCCGCGCCGCGCGCGCGCAGCACGGCGCGCGTCTCCGTGGACCTCGATTCCATGCGCGCGCGCATCGATGCCGTCGATGAGCAGATCCACGATCTGATCAACGAGCGCGCGCGGCTCGCGCAGCAGGTAGGCATCTCGAAGCACGCGGACGGCCACACCGTCGACTTCTATCGTCCCGAGCGCGAGGCCGAGGTGCTGCGCCGCGCACAGGAGCGCAACCGCGGTCCGCTGCGCGACGAGGAAGTGCTGCGTCTGTTTCGCGAGATCATGTCGGCGTGCCTCGCACAGCAGGAGCCGCTCAAGGTTGCATTTCTCGGCCCCGAGGGCACGTTCACGCAGACCGCCGTCCTTAGGCATTTCGGTCATTCGGTACGCGCCCTGCCGCTGCCCTCCGTCGATGAGGTGTTCCACGAGGTGGAGGCCGGCAGCGTCGACTTCGGCGTCGTCGCCATCGAGAACTCCACCGAGGGCATGGTGATCAACACCCTCGATCGCTTTCTCGCCTCGCCGCTGAAGATCTGCGGCGAGATCGAGCTGCGCATTCATCAGTACCTGATGGGACGCATGAGCTCGCTCGAGCAGATCGAGCGGGTGTGCTCGCACCAGCAGGCGCTCGCGCAGTGTCGCGCCTGGCTCGACGAGCACTTGCCCGAGGTCGAGCGCGTGCCGGTCGCGAGCAACGCCGAGGGCGCGCGCCGCGCGCGCGACGAGAAGGGCAGCGCCGCACTCGCGGGCCAGACGGCCGCCGAAGTCTACGGACTCAACATCCTCGCGGGCGAGATCGAGGATCGGGCGGACAACACCACGCGCTTCTTCGTTCTTGGGCGCAAGCTGCTCGCCGCGAGCGGCAAGGACCGGACGACCCTGCTGGTGTCGGTCGGACACACGGATGCGCCGGGCGCGCTGTTTCGCCTGCTCGAACCGCTCGCGCGCCACCGCATCAGCATGTCGCGCATCGAGTCGCGGCCCTCGCAGCGGCGCAAGTGGGACTACGTGTTCTTCATCGACATCGAAGGTCACGCCGAGGAGCCGCGCGTGGCGCGGGCGCTCGCCGCGCTGAAGAAGCGCGCCTCGCTGTTCCGCGTCCTCGGATCGTATCCGCGGGCGGTGACGGCGTGAGCGACCATCGTTACCTGCTCCAGGCGGGTGGTGCGGTAGCGGGCAGGCTCGCGATTCCGGGGGACAAATCGATCTCGCATCGGGCGCTGCTTCTTAGCGCCGTTGCGGAGGGCACAAGCACCATCGGTGGTTTCCTTGCCAGCGAGGATTGCCTTGCAACGCTTGCGGCATTGCAGGCCCTTGGTGTGCGTATCGAGCGGCCGCAGCCACAAGAGGTCGTCGTGCATGGGGCGGGTCCCGCGGCACTGCGCCGCGCGCCGGGGCCGCTCGACATGGGCAACTCGGGCACCGCCATGCGCCTGTTCATGGGGCTGCTCGCCGGGCAATCGTTTGATTCGACGCTCAGCGGCGACGCATCGCTCATGCGGCGCCCGATGGAGCGCGTCGCCGCACCGTTGCGGCTGATGGGAGCGCAGATCGAGACCCGTGAGGGGCGCCCGCCGGTGCGCATCGCGGGCTCTGCCGAGGCACTCCGCGCGATCGAGTACGAGCTGCCCGTGGCGAGCGCGCAGGTCAAGTCGGCGCTCCTGCTCGCCGGGCTCACTGCGCGTGGGCGCACCCGCATCATCGAGCCCGCGCCCACGCGCGATCACACCGAGCGCATGCTCGCGAGCTTCGGGGCCGAGGTCCTGCGCAGCGGCAGGCTCGTGGCGCTCGAGGGTGGTCAGCTGCTGCGGGGCACTCACATCGCTGTTCCCGGCGATTTTTCTTCGGCGGCCTTTTTCCTGGTCGCGGGCTGTCTCGCCGCCCGAGGCAGCCTCGTGCTCGAGAACGTCGGCCTCAATCCCACCCGCACCGGATTACTCGAGCTGCTGCGCCAGATGGGCGCGGACATCCGCACTCACGAGGTGGGTGCGACGGGCAACGCGGGCGGCGAACCAGTGGCGGATATCGAAGTGCGCGCGAGCCCTCTGCAGGGCATCAAGGTGCCCGAGGCGCTGGTGCCACTGACTATCGACGAGTTCCCCGTGTTCTTCATCGCTGCAGCCTGCGCGCAGGGCGACACACTCGTGCGTGGCGCACTCGAGCTGCGCGTCAAGGAGAGCGACCGCTTGGCTGTGATGGCGGAAGGGCTGCGGACGCTTGGCATCGAGCACGAGCTGCTGCCCGATGGCTTGTGGATTCGCGGCGGTGACGGTTTTCGCGGTGGCACGCTCGACAGCCACGGCGATCACCGCATCGCCATGGCCTTTGCGGTGGCGAGCCTGCGTGCGAGCGCGCCGCTTGAGATCCGGGATGTCGCCAACGTGGCCACCTCGTTCCCGGGCTTCGTGGCGACGGCGCGCGCCGCGGGCCTCCGTATTACAGAATCTGGCTGACGGCGCCTGAGCCCCTGCCGTGTCACGCTCACCCTCATCGGCTCCCGTCGTGACAATCGATGGCCCCAGCGGGTCCGGGAAGGGGACGGTAAGCCGGGCGGTGGCGACGCACGCCAAGTGGCACCTGCTCGACAGCGGTGCGCTGTATCGACTGACGGCTCTGGTAGGACTCGAGCGTGGACTCGCGCCCGATGACACGGCGGGACACGCACGGGAGGCCGCGCGCATGGACGTTAGCTTCAGCTCCGGGGTCGGTGCGGAGCGGGTCACGCTCGACGGCCGTGATGTAACCGCGGAGCTGCGCTCCGAGATCGCCGGCGCCGGGGCCTCCCGCGTGGCAGCGTGGCCGGAGGTGCGGCAGGCGCTGCTAGCCCGGCAGAAGGCGTTTGCTGCGGCCCCTGGACTGGTCGCCGACGGACGTGACATGGGAACGGTGGTCTTCCCGGATGCCGTGCTCAAGATCTTTCTCACCGCCACCCAGGCGGAGCGCGCCGAGCGGCGCTATAAGCAGTTGAAAGACAAGGGGTCTGGTGTTAGCCTTGCCGCCCTTTCGCGCGAGATCGCCGAACGGGACCACAGGGATGCGACGCGCGCAGTCGCCCCTTTGAAGCCCGCGCCCGACGCCCACGTGATCGACTCCACCAGCCTCAGTATCGAGGAGGTGGTCGAGCGCGTGCTTGCGCTCGGGCGCGAGCGCTCCTTGTGGCCCTGAGCGGCCGCTCGCGCGCGAGAGACATAGGGTGCCCCGCACGGATGCGGTGGCAGTAACATCACCCCCTTGCCGTGACGAAGCGGTTCGGGACATTCGAGCACGAAGCCGCAGGTTTGCCGTGCAAGTGAAGGTATGACAGAAAGTTTCGCTCAGCTTTTTCAGGAGAGCCTCGCCAATCAGCGCATCCGCCCCGGCATGATCCTCACGGGGCTGGTCGTCGATGTCACACCCGATGCCGTCATCGTCAATGTCGGCTTGAAGTCCGAAGCCGTCATCCCGCTCGATCAGTTCAAGAACGAGCGCGGTGAACTGGAGGTCAAGGCGGGCGATGAAGTCGAGGTGGCACTCGATTCGGTCGAGGACGGCACGGGCGAGACGCGCCTGTCGCGCGAGAAGGCCAAGCGTGCGCGGACCTGGACACGCCTGGAACAGGCCTTCAACAATTCGGAGATCGTGACCGGGGTGATCACCGGTCGCGTCAAGGGCGGCTTCACGGTCGAGATCGACAACGTGCGGGCGTTCCTGCCCGGCTCCCTGGTCGACGTGCGACCGGTGCGCGATACCTCGTACCTCGAGGGCAAGCCGCTCGAATTCAAGGTCATCAAGCTCGACCAGAAGCGCAATAACGTCGTGGTCTCACGCCGTGCGGTGGTCGAGCAGGAGTTCTCCGCCGAGCGCAACGCGCTCATGGAGAATCTGCAGGAAGGCGCGGTCGTGCGCGGCGCGGTGAAGAATCTCACCGATTACGGCGCCTTCGTCGATCTGGGCGGCATCGACGGATTGCTGCACATCACCGACATGGCGTGGAAGCGCGTCAAGCACCCCTCGGAGGTGGTCAAGGTCGGCGACGAGATCGACGTGCGCATCCTCAAATTCGATCGCGAGCGCTCGCGCGTGTCGCTCGGGCTGAAGCAGCTCGGCCCCGATCCGTGGGAGAACATCGCGCGCCGCTATCCGCCGAACACGCGCGTGTTCGGCAAGGTCACCAACATCGCGGATTACGGCGCGTTCGTCGAGATCGAGGACGGCGTCGAGGGTCTGGTCCATGTCTCGGAGATGGACTGGACGAACAAGAACGTCAATCCCGCGAAAGTGGTGCACACCGGGCAGGAGGTCGAGGTGATGGTGCTCGACGTCGACGAGGAGCGGCGCCGCATCTCACTCGGGCTCAAGCAGTGCAAGGCGAATCCGTGGAAGGAGTTCGCCGAGAACTACAATCGCGGCGATCGGGTCACTGGCCAGATCAAGTCGATCACCGACTTCGGGATCTTCATCGGACTACCGGGCAATATCGATGGCCTGGTGCACCTGTCGGACATCTCCTGGGATCAACCCGGAGAGGAAGCGGTGCGCAACTACCAGAAGGCGCAGCAGGTCGAGGCCATGGTGCTGTCGATCGATCCCGAGCGCGAGCGCATCTCGCTCGGAATCAAGCAGCTCGCGAAGGATCCCTTCTCCGCCTACATCGCCGAGAATCCGAAGGGCAGCATCGTGCGGGGCACGGTCAAGGACGTCGATGCGCGCGGCGCGGTGATCGATCTCGGCAACGGCGTCGAGGGACAGCTGCGTGCCTCCGAGCTCGGTCGCGATCGGGTGGAGGACGCGCGCACGATGCTCAAGGTCGGTGAGGAGGTCGAGGCCAAGTTCACGGGCGTCGATCGCAAGACGCGCACCATCAGTTTGTCGATCAAGGCGAAAGAGGCTCACGAGGAGGCCGAGGCGGTGCAGAGCTACCGCTCCGAACAGGCGCCCTCGGGCACGACCCTCGGTGATTTGCTGAAGGAGCACATCGGCGATCGCAGCTGAGGGGGCGATTCCGTTAGCCGTGCGGCGGTAAGGGGGTGTACCGCCGCGCCTCACAAAACATACAAAACATGACCAAATCGGAGCTCATCGAGATCATCACGGCCAAGCAGAAACACCTTCCGGCGAAGGATGTGGAGCTGGCACTCAAGCAGATTCTCGAGATCATGAGCGATGCGCTCTCGCAGGGCGAGCGCATCGAGATTCGTGGCTTCGGCAGCTTCTCGCTGCATTTCCGCCCGCCCCGGCAGGGCCGCAATCCCAAGACGGGCGAGGCGGTCGCGCTCTCGGGAAAGTACGTGCCCCATTTCAAGCCGGGGAAGGACCTGCGCGAGCGCGTGAACGACGGCGCCGACCGCCCGATCCGCGACTAGCCGCCCGGACATGAGCGCCTCGCCGAGCAGGACATGAGCGTCGATGCGAGGCAGGAACGGGCCCCGAAGGTGATGGCATGAGCATCGGCGACCAGGTTTCGCCGCTGCTGCTTGCGCTCGCATTCATTGCGGTGGGCGTGGCGGCGTGGCTGCTGGGGCGGCATCGTCGCGCCCGCACCGTGCGCTTGCCGCGCGACTATTACGTCGGTCTCGATCATCTCATCAACGATCGCTTCGATCGCGCGGCGGAGGTCTTCGCGCGAGTCGCCGCATCGGGCGCGGATGCCGCTGAGATCCAGTTCGCTCTCGGCAGCCTGTTCCGCAAGCGCGGCGAGGTGGATCGCGCTATCGCTGTGCACACGCGGCTGCGCGAGCACGGCGCAGCCGGCATTCGCGATCAGGCCGCCTTCGCGCTCGCGCTCGACTATCTGAGCGCGGGACTGATGGATCGCGCCGAGCGGCTCTTCGAGGAGCTGGCCGCCTCGCGCGATTACCGCCGCGATGCGCTCGAGCATCTGCTGCGGATCTACGAGCAGCAGGGTGACTGGGCCAACGCGCTCAAGATCTTTCACGATCTGCCGGGAGAGCTGCAGAGCGAGCGCCGCAGTGTGGCCGCACACTACCTGTGCGAGCTCGCCGAGCAGGCGATCGTGCAGGGTGACGTCGAGCGTGCCTTCACGCTGCTGCGCCAGGCCAGGAGCCATGACGATGGCCTGCCGCGCGCTCAGATCCTGGGCGCGCGCATGCTGGAGTCATCCGGACAGTCGCGCGCCGCCTTCGACCGCTATCTCGAGGCGCTCGGCTCCGCGCCGGGCATGGCGCTCGAGGTCATTCCACATCTGTTGCGGCTTGCCGAGGGACTCGGGGAGACCGGTGTCATCGACGATGTCTGCTCGCGCCTGCGCGGTGCCGGCCGGCTGACTCAGCGCCAGCTCGCCTGGCTGCTCGCCACCGCGTTGCCGATCTCCGAGCAGGGACCGCTGCAGCAGGTGGCCGAGGATTTGCTCGGCGCGGGCACCACAGCCGGCGCCGCGCCCTCGCTCGGACAGCTGCTCACCCGCATCGGTGATGCCGGTGGGCGCTATCAATGCGAGGAATGCGGACTCCTCAGCGTCGGCTGGTTCTGGCGCTGTCCGAAGTGCCGCTCCTGGGACGGCATGCGGCCTGCGGTGTTCAAATGGGCCGAGCGTACCGATGAGAGCCTGACGCCGGCCGCGCACGGCTGAGTTCACGATGGCGCCCTGCATGCGAGCCCGGGTGTGTTGCAGCATCGACGTGCAACCGGTGCCGAGCACAAGGCGCGTATCCGCTACACTTCCTGTCCCCCCTGTTCGCTTCGGGAGCACTTCATGAGGTCGCAGTCGCAGTCGGTCATCCGCACGGCGGTGTTCCCGGTCGCGGGGCGCGGCACGCGCTTTCTGCCGGCGACGAAGGCAAGTCCGAAGGAGATGCTCCCGGTTGTGGACAAGCCGCTGATCCAGTATGCCGTGGAGGAAGCGTTGGCGGCTGGCGTGAGTCGTCTGGTATTCATCACGGGCGCCTCGAAGCGCGCCATCGAGGACCACTTCGACTCGGATCCCGAGCTCGAGCAGATGCTCGAGTCGCAGGGCAAGAGCGATCTGCTGAATCAGATTCGCAGCGTGCTGCCCTCGTACGCGGCGTGCATCTATATCCGCCAGCCCGAGCCTTTAGGACTCGGCCATGCGGTGCTCTGTGCTCAGCCCGCCGTAGGCGCCGAGCCTTTCTTCGTGCACCTGGCGGATGATTTGATCCGCGCCGAGGTGAGTTGCCTGCAGCAGATGGCGGCGGTCTACGAGTCAAAGCGAGCCAGTGTGCTCGGCGTCGAAGTCATTCCGCGCAAGGACGTAGACAAGTACGGCATCGTGGAAGTCGAGACCGACAAGTCCGCTACCGGGCGCGTACGCAGTATCGTCGAGAAGCCGCGGCCCGCGGCCGCGCCGTCCAGGCTCGCTGTCGTTGGCCGCTACGTGCTCACGCCCTCGATATTCGAGCACCTGGAGCGTATCGGGCGCGGCAGCGGTGGCGAGATTCAACTAACGGATGGCATCGCCGCGCTGATGCGCGAGGAAGCCGTGTACGCACATCGCTTCACGGGCAAGCGTTACGATTGCGGCAGCAAGCTCGGCTACCTGCAGGCCACCGTTGAATACGCGCTCGGTCACGCTTCGCTCGGGCGCGACTTTCGCAAGTATCTGCAAGGGATGATACGCTCGCCAGTCATGCGCTCGCGTCGCTGATGCGACGTCTTCTCGCTTGCAACTGCAGGCGCAGCGCAACCCTTGCCGCCAAAGCGACATCATCAGGAGGATACGCATGGCAACTCGTCGCACCCCGGATTCCCGGCGCAACACGGAGACGACGCCGTCGCGTCGCGCGCGCGAGAGCGCTCCGGGTACACCAGCCACCCGAAGTTCTGTCCCTGCGGGCACCGCCCCAACACCGGCGAGCGCCGCGCCCTCACGGAGCCGCACCCCAGCGGTGCCAGCCGAGCGCAGCATGGGCGCGGCGCCGCGCGCCTTCTCGGTCGAGGTTCGTCGCAGCATGATTGCCGAGGCCGCCTATTTGCGCTCGGAGCGGCGCGGCTTCGTGCCGGGCTTCGAGGAGGAGGATTGGCTGGCCGCGGAGAAGGAAGTCGATGCGCTGCTGTCGGCGGGCCAGAGCGTGCGCCAGTAGCCAGCCGGTTCGGTGCGTACCGCTTTCTTGCGCACCGGTCGTCGACGGCGGCCTTAGCGTTGACGCGCTTGACGCGGGATAGCTGATGTAGTTGTATATAACACCATCACATCCCTGCCTGCCGAGCTACCGTCAACAGAGCTCAATGCTCCCTCGGTAGGCTGTGGATCCAAAACGGGGGCGGATACGGCCGGCGATGGACGACAAGACCTCGCTTCTGGAGCAGCTGCGCATCGATCGGGGCGATGAGGCGCGCGTCGCGCGCCCCCCGATTGTCGCAAGGCGCAACTGGACAGTCTGGCTCGGCGCCGGACTGCTGCTGCTGGTGCTCGCGGGCGCGGGTGCCTGGTACTTCCTGCGCCCGGCCGCGATTCCGGTGCGCGTGGCCGTGGCACGGCCGCTGGCAACCGCGTCCAATCGCTCCGTCGGGGGCGTGTCGATGCTGGATGCCTCGGGCTACGTGGTTGCGCGCCGCGAAGCCACGGTGTCCGCCAAGACCACCCTGCGCGTGCTCGAGGTGCTGATCGAAGAGGGTCAGAAAGTCGAGGAAGGTCAGGTCATCGCGCGGCTGGACGATTCCAACACGCGGGCGACACTCGAGCAGGCGAAGGCGGCCGTCGCACAGGCCGACGCGAACACGCAAGCGGCGAAGATCGCGCTGGATGACGCGCGCCCGATCTACCAGCGCATGGAGCAGCAGCGCGCCGCAAGCGTGATCAGCGCCCAGGACTTCGATACCGCCAAGGCGACCTACAACGCCGCGGAATCCAACTACCTCATCCAGCAGCGCGCGCTCGAGGCAGCGCGCGCCAATCTCATGGTCGCGCAGCGCATCCAGGACGACACGATCGTGCGCGCGCCCTTCACGGGCATCGTGACCGACAAGGCGGCGCAGCCCGGTGAGATCGTCTCGCCAGTCTCCGCCGGCGGCGGTTACACGCGCACGGGGATCTGCACCATCGTCGACATGGACTCGCTCGAGGCGGACGTGGACGTGAGCGAGAACTTCATCAACCGCGTACACCCCGGACAGGCCGCGACCGTGAGACTCAACGCCTATCCGGACTGGGAGATCCCCGCGCAGGTGCTGGCCATCATTCCGACGGCGGATCGCTCCAAGGCCACTGTGAAAGTGCGCGTCGGTTTCAAACAGAAGGACGCGCGCATCCTGCCGGAGATGGGCGCGCGGGTGGCATTTCTGACCGACGCCACGCCGAGCTCGGGCTCGGGATCGGAGACGGCGTCGAGCGCCACGCTCATTCCGAGCGATGCCGTGCAGGCGAACGGCGACACCGGCACCGTGTTCGTGGTCGATGGCACGCGCGTCGAGCGGCGCAGCGTCAAGCTCGGCAGCCGCACCAGCGAGGGCCAGATGGTCCTCTCGGGCCTGAGCCCCGGCACACGCGTTGCGGTGGGCGATCTCAGCCGACTCGCCGACCACACCCGAATTTCCATCAGCGATCAGAGTCAGACATCGAGCGAATAGCGATCAGAAAACGAACGAATAATCAGGAGTGAGCTCATGGCGGCAGTCGTCTCTTTGACCAACGTGGTGAAGCGCTACACGCGCGGCAAGCAGCAGATCGAAGTGCTGCACAAGCTCGACCTGACGGTCGAGGCCGGCGAATTCCTCGCGCTGATGGGACCGTCCGGGTCGGGAAAGACCACGCTGCTCAATCTGATCGGTGGACTCGATCGACCGGACGAGGGTGAGGTGATCGTCGCCGGCGAGCGCATCGACACGCTCTCGAGCGGCCAGCTCGCGAAATGGCGCGCGCGCCACGTGGGTTTCGTGTTCCAGTTCTACAACCTGCTGCCCGTGCTCACGGCCGAGCGCAACGTGGAAGTGCCGCTGCTGCTCACGAAGCTATCGCGCGCGCAGCGCAAGCAGAACGTGCGCGCGGCGCTGGAGCTGGTCGGGCTCGCCGACCGCGCCAAGCACAAGCCCGCGGAGCTCTCCGGCGGACAGCAGCAGCGCGTGGCCATCGCACGCGCCCTGATCGCCGATCCGACGCTGCTCGTGTGCGACGAGCCGACGGGAGATCTCGACCGTGAGAGTGCCGAGGACATCTTGAACCTACTGCAGATCCTCAATCGCAAGCAGGGCAAGACCATCATCATGGTCACGCACGATCCGCGCGCCGCGGCGCACGCCTCGCGCAAGCTCTACGTCGACAAGGGCCGACTCACTGCGCAGGAAGAGCGCACCGCCGCCTAGGAGTCGCGCGTGAGATATTTCTTCCTCGTCTGGGGGGCGCTGCGGCGCCGCCCCACACGCACCCTGCTGACCCTGTTCTCCATCATCACGGCGTTCTTCCTCTTCGGGACGCTGCAGGGAGTCAATGTCGGCATCAGCAAGATCATGGATATGCTCGACACCGCGCATCTGCGCGTGATGAGCCGCGTCGACATGAACTCCCCCATGCCGCTCGCCCACGTCGCGCGCATCGCCGCAGTGCCGGGTGTCACGGGCGTCACCGGGCTGTCGTTCATCGTTGGATCGTATCAACGTCCCAGCAATATGCAGGTCGTGCTGGGCGTGGACTTCCAGGGCCTATCCAAGGCGTACTCGGAGGTGAAGATCCCACCGGAGCAGCTTGCCGCCGCGCTGCGCACGCGCAGTGGCGTGATCGTGGGGGTGGCCGCCGCGCGCCGGCAGGGCTGGAAGATCGGTGATCGCATACCCATCCATTCCTTCAACGTGTCCAAAACTGACGGCACGTCGGACTGGGTGTTCGACGTGGTGGGCTTCTACGAGCTGGAGCGATATCCGGCGGACGCGGCGTCGCAGGTATTCGCAAACTTCGATTACATCAACGAAGGCCGCTCGAGCGGCAAGAACACCGTCAACCAGATCCTGGTGGGCATCGCCGATGGGCATCGCTCGGCGCAGATCTCCCAGGCGATCGACGATATGTTCGCGAATTCCCCGAATCAGACGCTGACACAGAACGAGAAGGACTTCATTCAAGGGCTGCTGCGTCAGATCGGCGATATCAGCTTTCTGGTGAACGCGATCGTCGGTGCCGTGCTCTTCACGCTGCTGTTCCTCACGGCGAATACCATCGCGCAGTCGGTGCGCGAGCGCGTGGCGGAGCTCGCCGTGCTGAAGACTGTCGGCTTCTCCGATACCACCGTGCAGATTCTGGTCCTGCTCGAGGCGCTCATCGTGTGCGTGTTCGCCGCGGCGATCGGTCTCGCCCTCGCGGCCTCCATTCTCCCGGTGGTGTCCTCCTTCCCCGGGCTCGGCATCGGTGCGATGCACGTACCACGCATCGTATTCTTCGCCGGACTGGGGGTCGCCGTGCTGCTGGCACTGGCGAGCGGCGTTCCTCCGGCACAGCGCGCGCGCCGCCTGAACATCGTCGCGGCGCTCTCGGGACGCTGAGGGGACGGCGCGCATGAGCATCCTTACCCAGATCGTCGCCGTCACGGATATGAATCTGCGCAGCCTGCCGCAGCGCCTGTCTACCTCGCTCGTGATCGTCATCGGTATCGCCGGCGTCGTCGCCGTGCTGATCTCGGTGCTGTCACTTTCGACCGGACTTGCGCATGCCCTGACCGAGACCGGCAGAGCCGACCGCGCGATCGTGCTGCACAACCAGTCGACCAACGAGGTCGGCAGCAACCTGTCGCGCGATGCGGTCGTGACTATTCTTGATGCTCCCGGCACGGAGCACGGCGCCGACGGCAAGGCCGTGGCCTCGGCCGAGATGCTCGCGAGCGTGAACATCCCGCGGCGCGACAACGGGCAGCTCGGCACGCTGACACTGCGGGGCGTCGGGCCGCAGCTCGCGGCGCTGCGTCCCGAGATCCATTTGACGCAGGGGCGCATGTTCCGCTCGGGCCTGCGTGAGCTCATCGCCGGCCGCGCAGCTACGGAGCGTTTCAGCGGCCTCGACCTCGGCAACCGCGTGCTCTTCGGCGACAATGCCTGGGTCGTCGTCGGGGTGTTCGACAGCGGCGGTGGCGCACACGACTCGGAGCTGCTCGCGGATGCCGACACGGTGCTGTCCGCCTATCAACGTTCGACTTACAACTCCGTGACCGTGCGGCTGCAGCAGCCCGACGGCTTTCAGACTTTGCGCACCGCGCTCGCCAAGGATCCCACCCTGACGGTCAAACCGCAGCGCGAAACCGAATACTACGAGGCACAGTCCCAGAGTTTCGCAAGCTTTCTCACCCTGGTGGCGCGCATCATTGGCGCGATCATGGCCGTGGGCGCGGTGTTTGCCGCGTTGAACACCATGTATTCCGCAGTACGCACGCGCACCGTGGAGATCGCCACGCTGCGCGCGATCGGCTTCGGGCCCGCCGCGGTCGTCGTCTCGGTGATCGTGGAAGCACTGCTGCTCGCGCTGGTCGGCGCGGCTGTCGGCGCGCTGCTCGCATGGCTCTTCTTCGACGGCAACACGGTGAGCACGATCGGCGGCGGCACCGGACTTGCACAGGTGGTCTTCCATTTGCGCATCGGCCTTTCCCTGATCACGCTGGGAATCATCTGGGCCTGCGCGGTAGGCCTGCTCGGCGGCCTGCTACCCGCCATTCGCGCGGCACGCCTGCCTGTGGCCACTGCGTTGCGCGCAATGTAGCCGTGAAGATTCAAACGACGCACGTCGGCAGCTTGCCTGGTCCCCCTGGCTTCGATCCCGCGGCGCCCCTCACCGAGGATCAGCTGCGTGAGGCGGTCGCGTGGGTCATCGAGCGGCAGCGCGCGCTCGGAATCGATCTCATCAACGAAGGCGAGCTCACGAAGGGCGGGGACTGGCTCGCTTTCATGGACAAGCGCCTCGGAGGTTTCGAGACGCGCCCGAGCACGCAGCGCCCCTCGTTCCTCGCCACGGGGCGTGATCGGGAGCAATTCGCGGAGTTCTATCGCTGGGCCGCCGAGCGGCGCACGCTCTTCTTCACCGACGACAAGCGCATGGCGCCTGCCAGAGAATACCGGGTCTGCACGGGGCCGATTGTCTATGCCGGCACCGAGGCTCTGCGCCGCGAGATTTCCCTACTGAGCGCGGCTGTCACGAGCCGCGAGCACTGCTTCCTCACTTCCACCGCGCCCGCCAGCCTCGAGCCCTATCGGGGCAACGAATACTATCGCAGCGAGGAGGAGTTCCTGTTCGCGCTGGCCGAGGCGCTGCGGGTCGAGTACGAGGCCATCGTGCAAGCGGGATTTCTGCTGCAGGTCGATGACGCGTGGCTGGTCGCACTGTGGGATCGGATCGGCATCGACATGGGCCTCGCGGCGTTCAAAGGGCGCAGCCTGCTGCGCGTGGAGGCACTGAACCATGCGCTCGCCAATATTCCGGAAGAGCGGATCCGCTATCACCTGTGCTGGGGCAGCTGGCACGGACCGCACGCGCACGACATCGGCCTGCGCGACATGGTCGATGTGATGCTGCGCGTGAAGGCGCGCTTCTATTCCTTCGAGGCGGCCAACGTCCGCCACGAACACGAGTACACGCTCTGGCAGGAGGTGAGACTCCCGCAGGGCAAGGTCATCCTGCCCGGTGTCGTCACGCACTCCACCGATCTCATCGAGCATCCGGAGCTCGTCGCGCAGCGCATTCGCCGCTTCGCGCAGCTCGTCGGCGCGGAGAACGTCATCGCGAGCACCGACTGCGGCTTCGGCGGCCGCACCCATCCGCAAGTCGCGTGGGCAAAGCTCGCTGCGCTCACCGAGGGCGCCGCGCTGGCGAGCCGGCAGTGAGCGGCAGCTCCGAGCGCGGAGATCGTGGAGCTCGCGGAGCTGCTCTGACGTGACGAGCGTCATCGAGCTGAGAGCCATCGCGCGACGCGCGATGCTGGCGCGCGGTCTGCTGCCGGAGTTCTCCCGCGAAGCGCTCCAGGAGGCCAACCGCATGCAACCGCTCGCCATGCGGCCCAGCCCCGCAATGCGCGACCTGCGCACCGCCCTGTGGGCCTCCATCGACAACGACGACTCGCTCGATCTCGATCAGCTTTCGGTCGCACAGGAGCTCGCCGGCGGGGCCGCGCGCATCCTGATCGCCATCGCCGACGTGGATGCGCTGGTGGCGCGCGGCAGCGCCATCGACGAGCACGCGCATCAGAACACGACCTCCGTCTATACGGCCGCGCAGATCTTTCCGATGCTCCCGGAACGGCTGTCGACCGATCTCACCTCGCTCCGCGAGGGGCAGGAACGCCCGGCAGTCATCATCGACATGAGCATCGCTGCCGAGGGCGCGGTGCTTGCCTCCGACGTGTATCGCGCGCTGGTGTGCAACCGCGCCAAGCTCGCCTACGGCGGCGTCGGCGCCTGGCTCGAAGGTCGCGGACCCGCACCGGAGCGCGTCGCCGCCGTGCCTGGAATGGACGCGCAGCTGCGCTTGCAGGACCGGGTGGCGCAGAGTCTGCGGCGGGTGCGTCAGGCGCACGGGGCGCTCACTCTGTGCACGATCGAAGCGCGGCCCGTGTTCGATTCCGGAGCGCTCACCGACCTGCGCGCGGAGCAGACCAACCGAGCGCACGAGCTGATCGAGGACTTCATGATCGCGGCGAACGGCGTCACTGCGCGCTTTCTCGAGCAGAAGGGCTTCCCGTCCCTGCGCCGTGTGCTGCGTACCCCGCAGCGCTGGGACCGCCTGGTTGCGCTGGCCGAGAGCCTGGGCGAGCACTTGCCGGCCACACCGAGCCCGGCCGCACTGAACGAGTTTCTGCTCGCGCGTCGCGCGCGCGATCCGACCGGCTTTCCCGATCTCTCGCTGAGCGTCATCAAGCTCCTGGGTCGCGGCGAGTACGTCGCGGAGCTGCCGGGCGATCACAGTCCCGGACACTTCGGCCTTGCGGTGAGCGACTATGCGCATTCGACCGCACCGAACCGGCGTTTCCCCGATGTGATCGCCCAGCGCCTGATCAAGACCGCACTCGCGGGGCTCGCGCCTGCGTATGCGGCCGAGGAGCTGGCGGCACTCGCGGCGCACTGCACCCAGCAGGAGGACAGCGCCGCGAGGGTCGAGCGCCAGGTGCAGAAGTCCGCCGCGGCGCTGTTGCTGCAGCGGCGCATCGGCCAGGAATTCGCTGCGCTCGTGACCGGCGTGACCGAGCAGGGGACGTGGGTGCGCATTGCGCAGCCCGCGGTGGAGGGCAAGCTGGTGCGCGGCTTCGAGAGACTCGATGTCGGCGACCGGCTCCTCGTGCGGCTCGTACATACGGACATCGAGCACGGCTTCATCGACTTTGCCCGCTCACAACACTCAGCGTGACACCATGACCGCCAAGCCGCCACGTCATTCCCTCGCGTACCAGAATCGGCAGTTCCTGCAGAGCGAGGAAGCTCGGCCGCTGCGCATCCTCGCCGAGTACCTCGAGCCCCTGGAGCGCTTCCGTAGCGAAGACATTTGCGACACGATCGTGTTCTTCGGCTCCGCGCGCATCGCGCCCGACGGAGCGCTCGGGCGCTTCTACGCCGAGGCGCGCGAGCTCGCGCGGCTCATCACCCTCTGGTCCAAGAGCCTGCCGGCGGATGCGCATCGCTATGTGATCTGCTCTGGCGGTGGCGGCGGCATCATGGAAGCCGCCAACCGCGGTGCATCCGATGCCGGTGGCCGCACCATCGGGCTCAACATCAGCCTGCCGCACGAGCAGCAGCCCAATCCCTACATCACGCGCGAGCTGTTATTCGAGTTTCACTACTTCTTCATGCGCAAGCTGTGGTTCGCGCATCTGGCGCGTGCGCTGGTGGTCTTTCCGGGGGGATTCGGCACGCTCGATGAGCTCATGGAGATCCTCGCGCTTGCACAGACGCGCAAGCTTTCGCGGCAGATCCCGGTAATCCTGTACGGCTCAGCGTACTGGGATGAGATCATCAATTTCCCGGCGCTCGTGCGCCACGGGACGATCGCGCAGGAGGATCTCGAGCTGTTCCGCCGCGCTGACTCTCCGCAGCAGGCGTTCGAGCTGTTACAGAGCCGACTGCCCGTCGCAGCGGAGGAGAGATTGCCCGCGTTTGCTCACTCGCACTGCCGGGAGTCGTCCCGCGGATAGGACGCCACGCGCTGCACGCATCATCTGCGTGCGGCCTGGAGGCTTTCCACGCGGATGCGCAGTGCGGCGAGCGCCTCCGGCAGCTCCTTGCGCAGCGAGCGGTGCACGATGGCTTGCGGTATCCAGAAGCCGGGGTTGATCTGCATCTGGTATTCCACGATCGTACCCGAGCCGTCCGGCAGCGGCTCGAGCAGCCAGGACCCCTGCTCGTCCTTGAGATCTCCACCGATGCGGTGGAAGTCGATACGTGAAGGTCGTTGATAGTCGGCGCGAAATACGGAGTGGATGGTCGGCATGAACCACGAGTATTTCACGTCATGGGCGATCACTTCCCAGGAGCCGTCCGGCGCCGAGGCAACGCGCTGGCAACGCTTCAATCCCGGAATGAAGGAGGGGGCGTGATCGCAGTCCTTGAGTACGCCCCAGATCGCGTCGCGATCGGCATGCACCTTGACGGCTGCATCGACGCGCGCGGCCATCGCCCGTCCATCCATGGCGCCGCGCACCACAACCTGCCCGGCGGCCAGCTGTTGCTGGACATCGTGACTGTCGAGCCAGGATGATGTGGCACTTGCGTTGGTGGTTGCGAGCGCTCCGAGGGTGGCAATGATCAGGAACTCGCGCATGATGCTCCTGCTGACGCTGCGCTCGCGTTTAGTCGGCGGGATGCACCCCTGCCTGTAGTATGAACCGGCAACTCGCGAAAAGGTTCATTCGGGGGCGGCGGCCTTGGCTGCTCGGGCTGGCGCTCAGCGCCTGGGTGGCAATGGTCGGCGGGACCTGCGACTGATGCTCGAGACGGAGCGGCTGCTGCTGCGTGGCTGGCGAGAGGCAGATCTCGCGCCTTTTGCCGAGCTCAACGGCGACGCACGGGTGATGCAGTACCTCCCGAGACTACTCACCAGGCGGGAAAGCGATCAACTTGCCACGCGCCTCGAGGAGCAGCTCGTCGCTCGTGGCTTCAGTTTTTGGGCCGTCGAGATCAAGCGCACGCATCGCTTTGCCGGGTTCGTCGGACTTTCAGCTGTCAGCTTTGCCGCGCACTTCACGCCGTGCGTCGAGATCGGCTGGCGGCTGAGCTACGAGCACTGGGGCCACGGGTATGCGACCGAGGCGGCGCGCGCGGCACTTGCCTTGGGCTTTGACAGATTGCAGCTTCCAGAGATCGTCGCGTTCTCCGTGCCTGCGAACCTGCGCTCGCGACGCGTGATGGAGCGGCTCGGAATGACGCGATTGGCGGCGGATGACTTCGAGCATCCGCGACTGCCCGCGGGCGATCCGCTGCGCGCTCACGTGCTCTATCGAGCGGGGCCGTCGAGTCAGCGCGGCAACGCGTACGCGACCACGTAATCGCCGCGCGTGCTGAGACCTTTGTAGCCTCCCGCTGCGATGACGAGATACTGCCGACCGCGAATCGAGTAGGTCATGGGCGTGGCCTGGCCGCCGGCCGGAAGCTTCGCTTCCCACAACGACTTACCGCTATCGGTTGCGAAGGCACGCAGCCGGTCATCGAGGCTCGCGGCGATGAATACCAGGCCGCTCGCCGTGACGATGGGACCGCCGAGGCCGGGCATGCCCAGGTTGAAGTGAATGAAGGGTGTGTCTCCCAGCGGCACCTGCCACCTGATAGTGCCATGCTGCATGTCGACCGCCGTGAGCACGCCCCACGGCGGTTTGACACAGGGAATGCCAAGACCGGACTGGAATATCTCGCGGCGCATGCCGTAGGGCGTACCCTCCTGACGAGCGAACTCGAATCCCTCGTACTTGCCGGACTCCATCTGAGCGCGCAGCTCGGCGCGCGGAATCAGCGCCACGACGAAGGGCAGGTTCATCGTATTGACGACCGCGAGCTGCCGCCTGGCATCGAAGGCGATGCCGCCCCAGTTGGCTCCGCCGGCGTTTCCGGGTTGCATGAGCGAGTCCTTGACGGCCGGCGGTTGAAAGATGCCCTGCGAGCGGTAGCTCTCGATGCGCTGACGACATGAACGTGTGTCGAACCATAGAATCCCCCACGCGTCAGCCGGAGTAATCGGCGTCTGGCGCACCAGAGCAGGCGGAGCTACCGGGTAGGGTTGCGTCGGGGAGGGATGCTCGCCTGGCATTGCATCCTGCGGCACCGCTTTCTCGACGATCGGGAAGAGCGGCGCACCGGTGTTGCGATCGAAGCTGTAGAGAAAGCCGGCCTTGTTCACCTGAATGACGGCGGGTACGTGCTTGCCCTCGTGCAGCACGTCCGCCAGGGTCGGTTGGGCGGAGGTGTCGTAATCCCAAAGATCGTGGTGCACGAGCTGCTGTCCCCAGCGCAGCGCGCCCGTGTTGCCATCGAGCGCCACCACCGAGTCGGCCCAGCGATTGTCACCCGGTCGCGCGCCGCCGAAGAAATCGGGGCTGGCCGAGCCGGTCGGCACGAACACCAAGTGGCGAGCCGCATCCACTGACAACGGCGCCCACGCATTGGCCGCACTGGCCGACTTGAGGCTCTCGGGACTCCACTCTTTGTAGACCGCATTCGACGCATCACGCGGAATCGGATCCCAGCTCCAGAGGAGCCTGCCCGATCGTGCGTCGAATGCGCGCACCGTGCCCAGCTCCTCGAGCACCGCCCGGTTGTCGCCAATCGAGGATCCGACGATCACTTTACCGTCCAGGATCGCCGGCGGTGAGGTGACGAGGTAATTGCGCCATTCATCTCCTTGTTTGAACTGCGAGCGTACGTCCTGCAGCAGGTCGATTGCGCCGTGCTCGGCGAAGTCCGCACAGGGCTTGCCGGTCGCCGCATCGAGCGCGAGCAGCCGGCCGTCCAAGGTCGCTGCATAAATGCGTGCATGGCAGGCGGCGCGCGCCGAGCTCACCACATCCACCCACAGCGAGACGCCACGCGAGACACCATCCGAATAATGCAGATCTTTGCGGCTGCCGCTTGCGTGCCGCCAGCGCACAGCGCCCGTCTCGGCGTCAAGGGCGATCACATCGGTGCTGCTGGTGGTGAAATAGAGCGTGTTCCCATAGAGAATCGGCGTGGCCTCGAATGCCGAGCGGCTCCAATCCTTCACGCCCCGACCCAGCTCTCCTGTGCGGAAGGTCCAGGCGACGTTCAGCTGTGAGACGTTGCCAGGGTTTATTTGGGTAAGAGCCGAGTAGCGGGTTCCGCCGGGATCACCTCCGTAGGAGGGCCAGCCGATGTCGGGCGGCGTCGCGGCGAGTGCCACGGCGGTGAGCGCTTGCGCGCTCAACACAGCCATCGTCTGTGCCGCAAGCAGGGCCGAGCGCGACACGCGAGTCTGGGTTCGAAGCACGGGCATACTCCTCGCCAAGGTCGCGTACTGTAACGTAGCATCTGCCCCGGGGAGAGCTGGGGGGCTGCTCTGGGATAGGAGATGACACTGCTCAGGGCAAAACGGCTCGCTGGGGTTCTGCTGACACTCGCCATGGCCGGCGCATTTGCGGCACCCGCACAGCCGAAGCGCGTACTCATTTTGCATTCCTTCTCCTCCGGTTATTTCGTCAACGGCCTGCGCACCGAGTTGAACAGGCAATTGCCGGGGCGCGTGGACTTCTATGAGCATTGGCTGGTCTCCGCGCGCTTCGGCGGCCAGGGGGAAGACGCGGCCTTTGCCGACTATCTCAATGGACTCTTCGCCACTCATCCGCTCGATTTGATCATCACTTTGGGCGGCCCGGCTGCAAATTTCATCCAGCGATATCAACAGCGCCTGTTCGCCTCCACTCCTGTGCTGCTGACCGACGTGGAAGAGCGCCGGTTGACCACTTTCAGCCTGGCGGCAAACGAGACAGTGGTGGCATCGACGATCGATCAGGTCGCGATCGTGGAGAGCATTCTGCGGGAGATGCCGCAGACCACGACGCTTGCAGTGGTGAGCGGCAACTCGCCCCTGGAGGGCTACTGGGCGGAGCGGCGAACGTGCCGCGGAGATCAAGGTGTCGCCCGTACATTTGGCGACTCCCAGGTTCGACTGGCGGGAGCTCAAGCGCTGGGGAATCGAGGAATCGGCTCTGCCGGCGGGCAGCGATATCGAGTTTCGCGAGCCGGGGGTGTGGAAGAAATATCGCTGGCAAATATTGTCCGTTGTCATCCTGATCCTCATGCAGGGCGCACTGATCGTCGGTCTCGTGTATGAGCGTCGGCGCCGCAGGCACGCGGAAATCAACTCCCACAAGCGTTTGTCCGAGCTCGCCTACCTGAACCGTAGGGCCGCGGTCGGAGAACTGTCGGCATCGATCACCCACGAGCTCTACCAGCCGCTCACCGCGATTCTCAGCAACACCGAGGCGGCCGAGTCGCTGCTCGCTCCCGTTGCGGAGTTCACGGAGCTGAAGGAGATCCTCGGGGATATCAAGCGCGACGACCTGCGCGCAAGCGAGGTGATCAAGCGCCTGCGCAACCTGCTGGTGAATGCGCCCTTCGAGCCCCGCGAGCTCGATCTCAACGCGGTCGTGAGTGAGGTGTTCAAGCTTTTGGGCGCACAGGCCGCGGCGCAGCGCGTGACACTGAGCACGGAGCTCGCGCCGCGAGCCCCGCGCGTGGCCGCCGACCGCATCCAGCTGCAGCAGGTCATCCTCAATGTGGTCATGAACGCGCTGGACGCGGCGGCGAGCACCACTAGCGGCGCGCGCTCGGTCGTGGGTCATACTGCAGCGCTGCACGACGGCTTCGCGGAGGTCTCCATCGAAGATTCAGGTCCGGGTATCCCGACGGATACGATCGATCGGATATTCGAGCCGTTCTTCACGACCAAAGAGAGCGGCATGGGCATGGGTCTTTGCATCGCCCGCACCATCGTCGAAAGCCACGGCGGGCAGATACGGGCCGACAACCGCCCCGGCGGCGGCGCGGTGTTCACTCTTAGCTTGCCCCTCGCCAAGCCGCAGGTCGCATGACGCTTGTCATCCGCGAGTCCTGACGGGCGCTACTGCACGGCGCGCCGATCTCTCCCTAGGCTGCGAACGACGGCCTGGAGGAGTCATTCATGAATGCGATCGCTCATGCTGCGGTCCTTGACGGAGTGGTCAAGCGCTTCGGCGCCACCATTGCGCTCGACCGGGTGGGTCTTGCCATCGAGCCGGCCAAGGTGACTGCCCTTCTCGGTCCCAACGGAGCTGGCAAGACTACCGCGATCTCACTCTGGCTCGGTCTTGCACAGCCGGACGCCGGCCGTGTGGAGCTGCTCGGCGATGTGCCGCGCCGGCTCGCCACGCGCCGCCGCGTAGGCGTCATGATGCAGGGAGCGACACTGCCGGACACCTTGCGAGTGCGCGAGCTGCTGCGCCTCACAGCGAGCTACTACCCGCAGCCGCGCCCGCTCGAGGAGCTTGCGACACTGACAGGAATCGGTGCGCTGCTGCCGCGACTCTACGGCAAGCTCTCCGCGGGACAGCAGCGGCGCGTGCAGTTTGCGCTCGCGATCTGCGGCAATCCCGAGCTGCTCTTTCTCGATGAGCCGACCACGGGCCTCGACGTGGAAGCTCGGCAGTCATTGTGGAGCGTCGTGCGCAGCCTGGTGCGCGACGGTTGTGCGGTATTGCTCACGACACACTATCTGGAGGAAGCCGAAGCACTCGCCGATCGTGTTGCCGTGCTGATCCGCGGGCGGATCGCAACCGCGGGAACGCTCGATGCGATTCGCTCACAATGCATGCGACGGCGTATTCGCTGCGTGAGCGTGCTGTCTGCCGAGCAGATCGGCCGCTGGCCGCACGTGAGCGAGGCGACCCGCCGCGATGGCCGGTTGCAGCTGGTAGTCGACGTGGCCGAGCCGGTCGTGCGCCGTCTGCTCGCCGAAGACGCTGCGCTCAGCGACCTGGAAGTAAGCGCAGCGGGCCTTGCGGAGGCGTTCGTGCAGATCACACGGGAGGCAGCGTGATGTACAGCGAGATCTCATCTGTGCCTCAGGTCGTAACTTCCCGAACCGCAAACTCTGCGCGCGTCTCCAGCTTGCGCATACTGGCACTCGAAGCTCACGCGGAATGCCTGCGCTTGCTGCGCGCACCGGCCTTCTCGGTTCCCGTGATCGGCTTTCCGTTCATGTTCTATGTGCTGTTCGGCATTATGCTCGGGCCGCGCCATGCCGATCCCGCGACCATGCGGGGCCTGGTTGCGACATTCGTGGTGTTCGGTGTGATGGCACCCGGGCTCTTCGGGCTCGGCGTGACGCTTGCCTTGGATCGCGAGCGCGGGCTGCTCGAGCTCAAGCGCGCCCTGCCGATGCCCGCGGGTATCTACTTGGCCGCGAAGGTGGCCACCGCCATGATCTTCTCCACGATCGTCTCCACGCTGTTGCTGGTCACCGCGTTGACCCTGGGCCGCGTGGCGCTCGAGCTCGTGCAGTGCAGTCTGCTGCTGCTGCTGGCGCTGTTGGGTGTAGTGCCATTCTGCGCACTCGGCCTGCTCGTCGGCACGCTCACCAAGGGCCAGGCAGCTGCCGCAGTCATCAATCTCATCTACCTGCCAATGTCGTTTCTATCCGGCGTGTTCATGCCGCTGAGCGTGCTGCCCCACCTCGTGGCACAGCTGGCGCCGCTCTGGCCCGCCTATCATCTCAGAGAGCTCGCGATGGGCATCGTGGGCGCCGACGCGGGCGCGCATCTCGGCAGTCACGTGCTGTCACTCACGGCAATGACGACGGTGTTCTTCGCTGTCGCGCGCAGGCGCCTGCAGCGCAAGGGCTGAGGCGCGGGTCTGCTTGCAGGCCGCGCGGCTTCGGTTACCCTTGCGGAGGACGAATCGTGAAATCACCCATGAGATGGCTCAATGAAGCGCGCGCTGAAGCGCGCGGCACGCGCTGGAGGCTGCCCTACACGCTGGGCTGGCCGCATCGGCTGTGGCTGGTGTATCTCATTTACCTCTTCCTGCCGGTCATCATCCTGCCGCGCGGCGAGCACCGCTGGATCGCGCCGACGCTGCTCACGATCCCCGTGTTTCTGCTGGTGTACTTCGGCTTCCATTTCGTGCGCGGCAGGGCGAAGCTCGCCTGTCTGCTGGGCATCGCCGCGCTCGGCTTCGGGCTCACGCCCTTCAATCCTGCCGCGTTCACTTATCTCACCTATGCCGCGGCGATGGCACCGTTTGCGCTGCCGGGACTGCTGCGGCCGCTCGCGTTGACCGCGACGCTCGTCGGAGTGTTCGCCGTCGAGGTCTTCATCCTGCATCAGGCGCCGCTCAATGCGGCCCTCTCGGCCCTGATCTGCATTGTGTGCTGTCTCGCCAGTTTCTTCGCGGCCGAAAGCGGCCGCAAGAGCGCGGCCTTGAAGCTCTCTCACGAGGAGGTGCGCCGCCTGGCGGCGGTGGCGGAGCGCGAGCGCATCGGACGCGATCTGCACGATCTGCTCGGACACACGCTGTCACTGATTGCGATCAAGAGCGAGCTTGCAGGCAAGCTCATCGAGCGCGACCGGGAAGCCGCGGCGCGCGAGGTCGACGAGGTATCGCATATCGCTCGCGAAGCGCTGAAGCAGGTGCGCTCCGCGGTGACCGGCATGCGCTTCGCGGCGCTCGATGCGGAACTGACCTCGGCACGTGCGCTGCTCGACTCATCGGGTATCTCGTTCATCAGCAAGCGCGACGACCTGATCCTGAACGATGCGACCGAGACGGCCCTCGCCATGATCGTGCGCGAGGCGATCACGAACGTGCAGCGACACGCCTGCGCGGCTCATGTCAGCATCGAGCTCGGCAGAGAGCTCGAGGTCGGCACCGGACGTGAATTTGCGACCCTGACCGTCAGCGACGACGGACGAGGCGGTGTCAGTGCCCCCGGACACGGACTGTCGGGCATCAGCGACCGCGCGCGCCTGCTCGGCGGAACGCTGCAGATCGAATCACCGCGCGGGCGCGGCACGGTATTGAGGGCCCGTGTGCCGCTCGTCGTGAGCGCTGCGGAGGTGAGCGCCGAGACGCGCGTAGCGACGCCGGCATCGGCGGCGGTGGACGTAGCGCTCGAGCCGAGCGCGCCGATCGGGTCAGCCTCGCACGCATGATCCGCGTGGTGCTCGCGGAGGATCAGGCCATGGTGCGCGGTGCGCTGTCCGCGCTCTTACGCTTGGAAGTGGATATCGAAGTGCTGTGCAGCTGCGCGGACGGCGCGAGCGCCTGGACGGAGGCACAGCGACTGCAGCCGGACGTGCTCGTGGCGGACGTGGAGATGCCCGGAATGAGTGGCCTGGAGCTTGCGGTGCGTGTACGCGATGCGGCTCTGAAGAGCAAGGTCGTGATCGTCACGACCTTCGCGCGCGCCGGTTATCTGCGCCGTGCGCTCGATGCCGGAGTCATGGGATATCTGCTCAAAGATGCACCGGCGGAGCAGCTCGCCGCAGCGGTTCGTAAGGTTCACCGCGGAGCGCGCGTGATCGATCCGCAGCTCGCGCTCGAAGCGTGGAGCGAGGCCGATCCGCTCAACGAGCGTGAGCGGCAGGTTCTGCGCCTTGCCGGCGAGGGTCTGTCGGCCAGCGACATCGCAGCGCGTCTGCATCTTTCCCATGGCACGGTGCGCAACTATCTATCGGATGCGATCGGTAAGCTGCACGCGGGAAATCGCATCGAGGCCTATCGTCTCGCACGCCAGAAAGGCTGGCTGTAAGCCGCGTCAGCGGGGCGCATTGAAATGCCGCGCGCAGAAGTCTGCGGTCGCCTCGTCGACCCGCAGCCAGCTTGCGTGACGCAGAAAGTCGTGGATCTCGTTCGGAATCACGAGCTCCTCGTACGGTACGTGGCGTGCCTCGAGACGTCGGGCCAGGTCGACCGTCTGGTGAAAGGGAACGTTGCGGTCATCATCGCCCTGGATGAGCAACACCGGCGAGCGCCAGCTCTGGACGTCGGCATCCGGCGAGGAGCTCCAGGCGACCTTCACCGCCTCTTCGCGATCGCCTTTCTCGTAGCGACCTGGCTGTCTGCCCATGCGCTCGTCCATCAGTCGCGACCAGTCGTGCACGCCGTGGATGTCGACCCCGAGCTTGAAGAGGTCGGAATTGCGCGCGAGGGCGAGCCCGGTGAGAAAGCCGCCGTAGGAGCCGCCCCAGATGCCGATGCGTGCGCCATCGACGCCGTGCACCTGCTGCAGGAAATGCCCTCCCGCGACCACGTCCTGGTATTCCGCGGCGCCCCAGGGTCCCCAGTGCTCCGGCTGATGAAACTCTCGTCCGTAACCGATCCCCAGCCGGTAGTTCACTGAGAGCACGACGTACCCGTGAGCCGCCAGATACTGGTTCACGGCATACGCGTTGCTGTAGTAGAACATGTAGTGCCATCCGAGCAGCATCTGCCGCGGCGGCCCGCCGTGCACGAAGATGATCCCGGGGCTCCCGGCACGCGTCTCGCGACCCGCGGCGCTCTGAAAGAGCTGGCCGTGCACGGTCGTGCCATCCGCGGCCTGGAAGGTGACCGGCCGCGGCGTGATCAGCTCTTTGAGCGGGAAATCGGCAGGTAGCGCCCCGGTGGAGAGCCGCTTCTGCCCGCTGCCGTCCAGTCCGGCGATGGCGACCTGAGGCGGCTGCTGCGCGCCCGCGGTGATGAAAGCCACCCGATCGGCGGCCGCGGCGACGGGCGTCCACTCGAGCGCCTCGCCGGTCGTGAGTGAGACCGGTTCGGCGCGGTCTACCCCCACGCGAAACAGATGGCGCCGGTCTCCATCGCCCGGTGTGCTGCCGCTGTTGGCATCGAAGATCATCGTGCGCAGGTCACGGCTCTGCGTCACGTGCTCGACCATGTAGGGACCCGGCGTGAGCAGCAGCGGCTCGCCTCCGGCAGCCGGCACAGAGTACAGATGTGGCCAATTGTCCAGATAGGCGAGGAACACCAGTCGCCCGCCTGCCGCCCAATGCAGGTTGGCCTCACCCTCGACCTCGGGATACGAGCCGGCGAGAGTGTCCGGACTCTGCCACACGCGGTGTGCCGAGCCATCGGCCGCACTCGCCGCCCAGATCGACCAGGGCTCGGGAGTGCGCTTGAGGAGCGGCTCAGGCGGTCCGCCCTCGCCGGGTCGCCTCACGAAGGCTATCCGTGTGCCGTCGGGCGACCAATGCGGCGCAAGGTCCTGTGCCGTGGAGGGGGCCAGGTACATGAGCGGCCGGTCCTTCGACGTGAAGATGCCGATGAACGCGTGATCACCCCGCCGGGAGACGAAGGCCAGGCGCGTCCCGTCCGGTGACCACTGCAAGTCCCCATCTTTGCCGCGATCGAAGAACAGACGCTCCGCCTTGGGATCACCTTCGAGGACCGCGGTCCAGACGTGATCGTCGCGGATGAAGGCCAGCTGCCCGCGCGCCGAAAGCGCGGGAGCATCGCCGTCAGCGATTTTGCGCGGCGCACCGCCCATGATGGGCACCGTCCAGATCGCCACGATGGGCTGTGCGGGCGAGGAGGTCGGGTCGGGGGCGAGATTACCTTCGGCGGGCCCGTTGGCGCCATGGTCTCCACCCAGCACGTACACCAGATGGTTGCCGTCCGGGGTGAAGGTCAGTTGCGTGATCTCCTGGCCATCGTCCGCGGAATAGGACGTGAGCACTCGCGGAGCGAAGCTCGGGCCTTGGGCGATCCAGATGTTGCGCACGCCACGCACGGTACGCACCCAGGCGATCACATCCGCGTGCTCGGCGGCCGCGAGCTCGCTCGCGAAGGGATAGCCAGTGACCTGCGCCATCGTGAATTCGGCCGCCCATGACGATGCGAGCCCGCCGAGAAGGGCGGCAAGACAGGTGGCGGTAAGCGTCAGAGAGTAGGTGACGCATCGAGGCAATGCAGCCATGTGAAGCACCCAACCGAAGTGTTGCCGTGCGGCGATGGCGCCGCAGTCTAGCGCACGGCTCGAGGGCGTGGCGGAGTCGGGCACGATGTTCGGGGCGCCGGCGCCGGCACTGCATCATTCCTAGCGAATCGACCCGCCGCTCACCAGTACAATCCGCGGGTGTCTCCCCGCGATGAGTATTCACAGCGTCTGAGTGTCCAGGACGCCCTGGCCAGCCGTCTGGGAAGGATCGACGAGCGGATCGGGAGCCTGCGGCTGCTGCTCGCCGCGCTCACGGTGATCATCGCGGCCTGGGGCTTGCACCGGCATGCGTTCTCGCCGCTGTGGCTCGCGGGGCCGATCGGGCTGTTCGCATACCTCGTGATCTACCACGCGCGCTTGCGTACACGCAGAGCGCGAGCCGAGCGCGCAGGCGCGTTCTATCGCCGGGGACTGGCGCGGATCGAGGATCGCTGGAGCGGTGGCGGCTCATCCGGTGAGCGCTTTCAAGATCCGCATCACGTGTACGCCGCCGATCTCGATCTGTTCGGCAGCGGCAGCCTGTTCGAACTGCTGTGCACCGCGCGCACGCGCATGGGCGAGGAGACGCTGGCGAGCTGGCTGCTCAACCCGGCGCCGCTCGAGCAGATTCGCGAGCGTCACGAGTGCATCCGTGATCTTAGAGAGCGCGCACAGCTCAGAGAGGACGTGGCGGTGCTCGGCGAGGAGATCGCAGCTGGGGTACGTCCCCACGCGCTCATCGAATGGGCCGAGGCCCCCAGCGAGCTGCAGGCGCGCTGGATCGCCTGGAGCTCCTGGCTGTTGCCGGGTGCGCTGATCAGCTCTGCCATCGTGTGGGGCGTGAGCGCAGTGCGCGCGCCGCTGCTCGTGACTGTGATTCTCGAGATCATCGTGCTGTCGCTGCTCACGCGGCGCCTGGGCAAGGTGCTCGATGGCAGCGAGCGAGCATTCGAAGACCTGCAGCACTTCGCCGGCCTCCTGGCGCGCATGGAGCGCGAGCCATTCGCATCGGCGGAGCTGCGCCAGCTCATCGGCAAGCTGGCATCGCATCGACTCCCAGCCTCGCGCAGCATCGAGCAGCTGAGCAGCATCGCCGAGCTCGCCGGGTCGCGGCACAACCTCGCGGTGCGATTGTTTCTCGCCGTGCCCTTCATGTACTCGGTACAGGTGGCGCTGCTGGCCGAGCGCTGGCGCCGCCGCCACGGTGAGGTTGCGCGCGCTTGGGTGGCGATCGCCGGTGAGCTCGAGGCGCTGTCCTGCTTCGCCACCTATAGCCACGAGCATCCCGAGGATCCGTTTCCCGAATTCGTGTCCGGGAAGGCGTGCTTTGCGGCCACGGCGCTCGGCCATCCGTTGATGGCGCAGGCGGCCTGCGTGCGCAACGACGTGCAGCTCGGCGGCACGGCGCGCGCGCTGCTCGTGAGCGGCTCGAACATGTCCGGCAAGAGCACACTGCTGCGCACCGTCGGGATCAATGCCGTGCTCGCGATGGCGGGCGCGCCGGTGCGTGCCGCCAAGCTGCGCCTCACGCTGCTGCAGGTGGGCGCAAGCATCCGTATCAACGATTCATTGCAGGAAGGGAGCTCGCGCTTCTACGCCGAGATCACCCGCCTGAGGCAGCTCTTCGACCTGGCGGAAGGCGCGCTCGCGCTGCTGTTCCTGCTCGATGAGCTGCTGCAGGGAACCAACTCGATGGATCGGCGCATCGGAGCCGAAGGAGTGTTGCGCGCGTTCATGGAACGGCAGGCGATCGGCCTGATCAGCACGCACGACCTGGCACTGACCGAGATTCGTGGCGTCGACGCTGACGCCATCCGTAATATGCACTTTCAGGACGAGCTGCGGGACGGCGCCATACACTTCGATTTCCGGCTGCGTGATGGTGTCGTCACGCAGAGTAACGGACTTGCACTCATGCGTTCGATCGGGCTCAGAGTCTGACGGTGTACGCCCCGCCTGGTGTCGAGCGTCAGCGCATGCAATACGAAGCAATCCACCCATCGCTGAGCGTGGCAGGATTCGAGACGGTCTCGAGCGTCCTCGATGCCGCCGAGCGGCGCATGCTGGATGCTCGCGTGGACGCGTGCGGTGATCCGAGAGCCGGGGCGCGTGACATGCTCGCGCACGCCTGGTGCCGCGAGCTCGCACTGCGCTTGAAGAGGCACTTCGGCATCGCCCGTCGCCTGCATCCACAGGCGCTGGCCGTGCAGTGCACGTTGTTCGACAAATCCTGCGCGCGCAACTGGTCGGTTGCGATGCACCAAGATCTCAGTGTGCCGGTGTGCAGGCGCAGTGACGTGCCGGGCTTCACCGGCTGGTCGGAAAAGGCGGGAGTGATTTTCGTGCAACCGCCCGTTGCGGTGCTGGAATGCCTGCTCGTCGTGCGCGTGCACCTGGATGACTGCGGGCCGGACGCGGGTGCCTTACGCGTGGTACCCGGATCGCATCGACATGGTCGTCTGAATGCGAGGCGCATCGAGGCGCTGCGCCTCGCAAACGGCGAGGTGCTGTGTCCGGTGCCCAACGGAGGCGTGCTGTTGATGCGTCCGCTGCTACTGCATGCTTCCGCCAAAGCAATCGCGGCCGCGCACCGGCGCGTGCTGCATTTCGTCTTCGCGCCTCCGGAGCTGCCCGCCGACCTCGAATGGCACTACCGCTAGGCGCGCGAGCCGTTTATGCGCCGTGCAGCTGATCGGCGGCGTACTCGAAGTTCGCCAGCCGGCTCAGAAAGTTATCGACGAAGTCCGGTCTGCGATTGCGGAAGTCGACGTAGTAGGCGTGCTCCCACACATCGAGTGTCAGGAGGGCGCGGCCTTCACCCGTTGCGAGCGGCGAGGAGGCATCGGCCGTCTTGGTCACTTTCAAGCGGCCATCCGGTGCGGCCACGAGCCACGCCCAGCCCGAGCCGAACTGTCCGACGGCGGCCTTCTTGAACGTCTCTTTGAACTTGTCGACGCTGCCGAAGTCGCTGCTCAATCTCTTGGCGAGATCGCCCGGGATACCGCCGCCGGTGGCGGCGAGCGAGCGCCAGAAGAAGCAGTGATTCCAGTGCTGTCCGGCGTTGTTGAAGACGGGCGTGAGCTGCTCGTCCGCGTGCGCGCGCTTGATGATCTCTTCCAGAGACTTGTCGCGGAGTTCCTCGTGCGTCTCCAGCAACTTGTTGAGCTCGGTGACATACGCCTGATGATGCTTGCCATGGTGCAGCTCGAGTGTCTCCTGCGACATGCCGCGACTCGCGAGCGAGCCCGGAGCAAAGGGCAGGGGTGGCAACGTGAAGGTCATGTGTTTCTCCTGTGCAAAGCACCAATCTGCGAAGCACGCTCCGTGCCACGCAGCGAGAGTGCACACGCCGCAGGCCAAGGCTCACCTTGTGCCTGACCTTCGCATACGAAATTGCGCAGCCGCGGATGGCTGCATTCAATCGAGGAGCCGCGCTCGCTCTAGGTGGGTCCGCTAGGTGGGTTCGCTCAACGATGCGTTGAGCGCAGTGGCCAGGGCTGTATCTCCGCTGAGGAGGTCCTGCCAACGCAGCTCCTGACCTTTCCGGTGGCCTTTCAGGGTGATCTTCAGGCCGTCGGGCGCAATCGTCACCACGTAGGCCTTGCCATCCAGGGCGATCTCGCGCTTCAGCGGTTTTTCGAGCTTCGTAACCATGGCGGTATGTTAGCGCATCCGGCTTGACAGGGGAATTTTGCCGCGACGGTAATAAATTTGACTGTTTCGAAGACCGTCGGTCCTTGCAGACGGCACCGGTCGGCAAGCTGCTGTGCCGGCGCCGCCCGCTCGGGGGACTCACGATATCTGAGTCCCTCAGATCGTTCAGGAGGTTCTTTGAGGATTGCCCGGACGATTGGCCTTGCTACGGTCGTCGTCCATGCCGTGGTCCTCACGATCGTCGGATTTGGCCCGTGAGAGGCCGGCACGCTCGGCGTCGTCGAGCTCCTTTTTCTCGGCGGGAGATTTCGGCGCAGCTTCGTGCGCGGCCTTGTCGACGTCGGCCTTCGAGACGAATTCCTCGACGTCCTTGCGATAACGACGGGCTGCCTCGTAGTCGCCTTCGCCCTGAACCTTGGACTTGCTCTCGGTGCTGCTCATCGGATCCTCCATTGATCGGTGTTGCGACCCCGCGCGCGGGCGCGATCGCAGCTTCCGTGAGCAAGCCGTGTGCCGTCAGTAAAGGATCGAGGGCAGAAACGCGCCTGCCGGTTCGTTATACAGGCCGATGCTCATGAGCGTCATGGGCTGCACCACTCGCAGTTGATGGGCAAGGCACCAGCGGAACAACTCACCATTGCGTGTCGGCAGCAGGAAGCCGGGGCCTGCGAACTCCTTCGCAGCGCCTATCAGAGCCTGGAGGTCGGCGTTGCACTCGCCCACCGCGTGGCCAGAGAAGCCGACGGGCGTCGCGTAGCCCGTGATGCGCTCGCCATACTCGACAACCGTGGCTAGGCCGCGACTGATCGCATCGCGCAGCTCGCCGCCACGGTCGTGACCGTGCACTTGCCGGCACACCTGATTGCACGCCTCGACGTCGGACTCGACCGCCGCACGGGTGCGGCGCCCCGGCAGCGACAGACCTAACGCGGCGCCCTGCACACAGGCAAGCGGCTCGCGCACCTCGAATCCCAGACTCGTGTAGAGCGACAGCGAGCGATTGTGGAAGGCAGCTTGCACCAGGCGAACACCGGATGCGCCCCGGGCCGTGGCGCGCGCCAGCACGTCCTCCATCAGGCGCCGACCGACCGAGCGGTTCTGTACCTCGGGATCGACCGTGATGGGCCCGATGCCGTAGATCGTGTCGCGCTCATCGAGCACGTTGCTGCCCACGATGCGCTGGCCCTGCTCGGCCACCACGCAGTAAAAGCCCGGATGCGTGAACAGGCCTTCCAGGAACTGCAGCGCCACACCTACGGACGGAACGTCGGGAGGGAAGTTATGCGCCTGAGAGATGGTCCGAAAGGCGCGATAGCAGATTTCGGCGCAACCGCGCTGCGCGTCGCCCGGGACTCCCCGTCTCAGCGTGATATCCATGTGCTCACCCGATGAATAGGTCAGGAATCAGATCGTGCGTACCGGGCACGACCGCATAGCGGTCCAAGTCCGTTATACCGTGCTCGGCCAGCAGCGTGTCGTCGATGAAGAAGTTGCCCGTCGTGCGGCGCGCATCGCTGGTGAGGATCAGCCACGCCGCATCGGCGAGGATCTCGGGCTTGCGCGCCTTGCGGACATCGATACCCGGAATCATCTGCAGCGCCGCGGTCGCGATGACGGTGCGCGGCCAGAGACTGTTGACGCCGATGCCGTGCTGCTTGAGCTCCTCGGCATGTCCCAGCGTGCACATGCTCATGCCGTACTTGGCCATTGTGTACGCCAGGTGCGGGGCAAACCATTGTGGCTTCATGGAGAGCGGCGGCGACAGCGTCAGTATGTGCGGATTGCGGCCGGCGCGCGCGCTCTTGATCAGCTCAGGCAGGCACGCCTGGGTGCAGGCGTAGGTGCCGCGCACGTTGATGCTGAACATCAAATCGAAGCGCGACAACGGCGTCGCGGGCGTCGGGGTGAGACTGATCGCGCTCGCATTGTTGATGAGGATGTCGATGCCACCGAAGCGCTCGACGCCGGCTTGCACCGCCGCGGCGATGGCCGCCTCGTGACGGATGTCCGTCGGAACGGTGAGCGCCTGTCCGCCGGCAGCCTCGATCTCGGCGGCCGCGGTGTGGAGCGTGCCGGGGAGCTTGGGGTGAGGTTGTACGGTCTTCGCGACCAAGATGATGTTGGCCCCATCCCGCGCCGCCCGCGTCGCGATGGCAAGCCCGATACCCCGCGATGCACCGCTGACGAACAGCGTCTTTCCCTTCAGGTCGCGATGATTGGCACTCACGATGTCAACTCTTGCTGAAGTCCGGCTTGCGCTTCTCGAAGAAAGCCCGGAAGGCTTCCTGCGCTTCCGCGCTGCGCAGGCGGCTTGCGAACACGACGGCCTCGGCCTGCATCGCCCGGGAGATTGCTTCGCTCGATGCGGCGCGCAGCAGTCGCTTGGTCTCGCGCACGGCCTCGCGCGGCAGCGCGTTGAAGCGCTCGGCGCTACGGCGCGCGTGGCCGATGACTTCACCCGCCGGCAGAGCCGCATTCGCGAGCCCGAGCCGCACGGCCTCGATGCCTGTGAACGGCTCCCCAAGCAGCAGCTTCTCGGCGGCTTGCACGCGGCCCAGCAGCTGCGGGACGAGCAGGCTCGATGCGAACTCCGGCACGAGCCCGAGCGTCACGAACGGCATCGCGAGCCGCGCCTCCTCGCTCACGTAGACCAGGTCGCAATGCAGTAGCAGCGTCGTGCCGATGCCAATGGCAACGCCGGTGACTGCTGCGACGACTGGCTTGTCGCATGAGGCGAGCGTCTGCATGAAGCGAAACACCGGCGAATCCTCCGAGGCCGGCGGTCGCTGCAGAAAATCTTCCAGGTCGTTGCCCGATGTGAACACACCGGGCTGTCCCACGATCAAGAGCGCACGGACCGCGGTATCGGCCACGGCGGCGTGCACGGCATCCGTCAGCGCCTGATACATGGCAAGCGTCAGCGCGTTCTTCTTCTCCGGCCGCGCGATCTCGATCGTGAGCACGCCGTTGGCGGTGGTGGTGCGGATGGACATCAGTCCCCCGAAAGCAGCCGAGCGAGAAGGGCGATCCGGTCGCAGTCAGTGTGGTGGCGGTGGCGTCGGGCTCGCACCCGGCAGCGCAGCACTTCTCTGCGCCGGCCACTCGGAGAATGCCAGAAAGTAGACGAACACGATGTTCACGATCGGGATCAGGATCAGCAGGCTGATCCACGGCGAGTACCCTGCTCGCTCGCTCAGACGCCAGAACGGCACGACGGCGATGATCGCCACGATGAGCCACGAAATGCCATAACCATGATGGAAGAACATGCGGATCTCCTCGGGCTAGAAGCCGACGAGCTCGGACAGGGCGGCAGCCGCCTGCGGGCTGCCGAGAATCAGATCGTACTTGCCGCTCACGTTTGGCGTCGGCGCGATGCGCACGCTGCCACCGGCCTCCTCGATCAGCACTTCCGAGGCGGCGATGTCCCAGCGTGCCAGGCGAAACTCTGCGAGTGCATCGAGGCAACCTCGGGCAACCATGGCGTGTGCGTAGCAGTCCGCGAAACACCGCAGCTGCGGCACCGCTCCGGAGGCACGCGCGACCACCGTCGGATAGCGCTCGACGGGCAGTGATACCAGGCATTCGGCCAGTGGCCGCTCGGGAGTCACGTGCAGTCGCTCTTTGCCGCACCAGGCGCCGCAGCCACGCACTGCCGAATAGGTCTCGTGCATCGCAGGCAAGTGAATCACGCCCACTACCGAGCGCTGGGTCGTGAGGTCCTCGAATCCCAGCAGCGTGCCGAAGGTCGGCAACCCGCGCGAGTACGGCAAGGTGCCATCGATAGGGTCGAGCACCCAGCGGTAGCGTGCGGTGGCAGTGTCGGCACCGAACTCCTCGCCGAACACGGGCCAGGGTTGCGGCTGATGCTTGCCGAGGAATGCTCGAATGCGGCGCTCGGCTTCGAGATCGAAGGGCGTCACGACCGATCCATCGGGCTTGCGCTCGCGCTTGAGCGATGGGCTGCGAAAGCCGGAGAGAATCAGTTCCGAGACGGAGTGCACCGCATCGATGGCGAGGCGTTGCAGCTCGCTCAGCGCATTGTCCGATAGTGCATCGTTCACGAGCGGTTCTCGCGCGCTCTACTTGGGGACCCCGATAGCTTAGCACTCTCGGCGGCCGGTCGGCCGTGCCGTTGCCGCGCCCGAGGGACGATGCGATCATGCCTCCATGAGCGTCGCGCCCTCGCTGGATCTGGAGTTCGTTCGCCGTCAATTTCCTGCGTTCGCCGAGCCGACACTGCAGCATCAGGCATTTTTTGAGAATGCCGGCGGATCCTATCCGTGCTGGCCGGTGGTGCGGCGCCTGACCGAGTACTATCGGCGCCTCAAAGTTCAACCTTACTTCGCGTATCCCGCCTCGACCGAGGCCGGGGAGTGGATGGACGCTGCGCGCGCACGCCTTGGGGAGTATCTCGGCGTGACGGCGGCGGAGGTGCACTTCGGGCCCTCGACTTCGCAGAACACCTACGTGCTCGCGCGAGCCTTTCGCTCGCTGCTGAAGCCCGGCGACGAGATCATCGTCACCAACCAGGATCACGAGGCCAACAGTGGCTCCTGGCGGCGTCTGGCGGCCGCGGGCATCACCGTCAAGGAATGGCGCGTCGACCACGACACCGGCATCCTTGATGTCGGCGAGCTCGACCGGCTGCTGGGCGAGCGCGTGCGGCTGCTCGCCTTTCCGCATGCATCGAACCTTGTTGCGGCGATCAACCCGGTGGCGCAGATCGCCTCTCGAGCCCGGGCCGCCGGCATCGTGACGGTCGTCGACGGGGTGGCCTGGGCACCGCACGGACTGCCAGACGTGCGCCAGTTGAACGTCGACATCTACTTGTTCTCGCTCTACAAGACCTATGGCCCCCATCAGGGGCTCATGGTCGTGCGCCGCGAGCTCGCAGAGCGCCTCGAGAACGAAGGCCACTATTTCAACTCGCATGACCTCGCCAAGCGCCTCGTGCCCGCCGGCCCCGATCATGCGCAAATCGCGGCGGCGCGCGGCATCGCCGAGTATTTCGACGCACTCGATGCACACCATCACGGCGCGGCCGATGTGCACGCGCGTCCACAGCGCGTGCGCGAGCTCCTGCGCTCTGCAGAGTTGCCGCTGCTCGAACCGCTGCTCGCCTATCTGCGTACCCGCAAGCACGTGCGCTTACTCGGGCCATCCGCGGCGCGCGAGCGCGCCGCAACGGTCGCCTTCGTTCCCGAGGCGGCGGAGCCGGGCGCCGTGGTGCGGCGTCTCGCCGAGCGAGGCTTCATGATCGGCAATGGAGATTTCTACGCCGTGCGACTCCTCGAGGCGATGGGAGTCGATCTGGAGCGCGGCGCGGTGCGCGCTTCGTTTCTACACTACACATCGGCTGCCGAGGTCGCCGCCCTGATCGATGCGCTCGATGAGGCCCTCGGCTAGCGCGCATCCGCCGCGCGCATCACAGGACACCCACCATGATTTTCGAGCACAACGCGCGTACCCGCGATCTGATCGCACGCCTGCAGGCATTCATGGACACTCACGTCTATCCTGCCGAGGCGCTCTATCACGAGCAGCTCGAGCACGCTTCTGATCGCTGGCGCCGTCCACCGCTCATGGAGGAGCTGAAGCGCAAGGCGCAGGCTGCGGGGCTTTGGAATCTGTTCCTGCCGGAGAGCCCGCATGGCGGCGGGCTCAAGAACGTGGAATACGCACCGCTCTGCGAGGTCATGGGTCGCGTGGATTTCGCCGCGGAAGTGTTCAACTGCAGTGCACCCGACACGGGCAACATGGAGCTGCTCGAGCGCTACGGCACCGCGGAGCAGAAGGAACGCTGGCTCGAGCCGCTGCTCGCAGGCAAGATCCGCTCCGCCTATCTCATGACCGAGCCTGCGGTGGCATCCTCGGATGCTACGAACATCCAAACGGAGATCCGCCGCGACGCGGATCACTACCTCATCAACGGCCACAAGTGGTGGTCTTCGGGCATCGGGGATCCCAATTGCAAGATTCTGATCGTGATGGGCAAGACCGATGCGCGGGCGCCGCAGCATCTGCAGCAGTCGCAGATCCTCGTGCCGCGCGATACGCCGGGCGTCCACGTGATCCGTATGCTGCCCGTGTTCGGCTTCGACGACGCACCGCACGGGCACGGCGAGGTGCGGCTCGAGAACGTACGCGTGCCGCAGGAGAATCTGATCCTCGGCGAGGGACGTGGTTTCGAGATTGCGCAGGGGCGGCTCGGGCCGGGCCGCATACACCACTGCATGCGCACCATCGGCGCGGCGGAGCGGGCGCTCGAGGCCATGTGCCGGCGGCTCTTGGCGCGAGTCGCGTTCGGCAAGCCCATCGCGGAGCACTCGCTCTGGGAGGACCGGATCGCCGAGGCGCGCACGAACATCGAGATGACGCGTCTTCTAACGCTGAAGGCCGCCTACATGATGGACACGGTGGGCAACAAAGAGGCGCGCGCGGAGATCGCGATGATCAAGGTCGCAGGTCCCAAGGTGGCCCTGCAGGTGGTGGACGATGCGATACAGGCATTCGGCGGGGCAGGGGTGACGGCGGATGCGGGACTGGCCCGCATGTTCGCCCACCTACGCACCATGCGCATCGTGGATGGTCCGGATGAAGTGCACAACCGCACGGTGGCGCGGCTCGAGCTCAGGAAATACCGGCCTCATGCGACCGTGACATCCGATTCAAACAGGTAGGCGGCGAGCGCCTGCTCTACTGAACTGACTGCCGCACCGTACACTGCAGGCAGCGTGACACTCACGCGGATGCCACGCAGGCCGCCTTCGCTCACGCGCACCCGCGCCTCGGGAAGCGCCATCTCGCTCTGTATGAGTTGCGTTACGCGCCGCGCGGTCGCGTCGAGGCGCAGCCGGGGCTTGTAGATCTTGCCCACCTCGGTGAGCGGCATGGCCTCTACGATGAGGATGTGGCGCGGCCAGGCCGGCCGCTCCGCGACGGTGCGGCGCGCGTGCTCATGCAGCTCGCTGTCGCTTGTCTGCGCGCCGGGCCGCAGCGACACGTAGCATACCGGCACCTCGCCCGCATGCGCATCGGGCATTCCAACGGCGGCCGCCAGCGCGACGGCCGGATGCATGCTCAATGCATTCTCGATCATCGCTGGATCGATGTTGTGACCGGCGCGAATGATCAGATCCTTCGAGCGTCCCGTGATATAGAGCCGGCCCTGCTCGTCGGTGTAGCCGAGATCGCCCGTATTGAGCATGCCTCCCTCGAATGTGCCCGCATCCTGCGCAGGATTGAGATAACCGCGCGACACCGTAGGTCCGCGCACCGTGACCGCCCCGATCTCGCGCGCTGCGCACACCGGGCCGAGCCGGCCGTCGGGCTCGAGCCTGCGCACGCGCACGTCGGTGTAGGGCAGGGGCCAGCCGACGGAGGCGCCGCCGCCCTCCGCACTCGAGGATTCGACGGCGATCAGACCCGCAGCTTCGGTCATGCCGTAGCCCTGATAGAGCGTACGACCCGTGAGCTCGCGGAAGCGCTCTCCGACCGCGGACGGCAGTGTGGCGGCGCCGGTCGAGCCGCCGCGCAGCGCACTGAGATCAGCATCCTCGATGGGCACCTCGAGCACGGCGGCGAACGAAGTCGGCACGCCGCAGGCCCACGACAGGCGGTAGTGAGCCGCGATGCGCCAGAAGGCGGCGACCATCGCGGGGTTACGCAAACCGGCCGGGGACATCAGCAGCACGTGCGCGCCCGCCATGAAGGGGCACAGGCTGCCCATGATCGTGCCGCCGGAGTGAAATAGCGGCAGACTCCCGTTGACCACGTCACTTGCTCGCAGATCACGCAGCACGACACCGCCGAGCGCAGCGACGAGCTGCCCGCGATGCGTGTGAGGCACGAGCTTGGGTGCGCCGGTGGTGCCTCCCGTATGGAAGAATGCGGCGGTCTCATCGCCCGCGCCCGCGCCACCGAAGACGAGGTGATCCTCGGGTTGCGCCATCAGCTCCGCATGAAAGTCGAGCTCATCGGCATCGACCTGGCCTTCCGATGACGAATCGGGCGGCGCGAGGCGCAGCAGCTTGAGCGCCGGCAGTTGCGCGCGCACCGCGAGCGCCTTCTGCCACAGGTCCGACCCCGAGCCGCGCTCCGCGCCGAGGGCAACGAGCAGCGATGCACGCGAAGCCCGAATGAGCTCGACGATGCTCGCGGGCTGCAGCATGTAATTGACGGGCACCGCATAGCCGGCCGTCTCCGCGCCCCAGAGCACCGCGTGCGTCTCGATGAAATTCGGCAGCAGATACGCCACGCCGGGGCGCACGCCGCCGAGACGGAAGAAAAGATTGGCCGCGCGCCGCACCAGTTCCAGTAGCTCGCGGTAGCTGACGCATCGCGGGCGCTCGTCGGCCGTGCCGCTCATCAGCATCGTGAGCGCTGTACGGTCAGGATGCCGCGCGGCGCTTGCGGCGAAGACATCGTAGACGCTGCGCTCCGGCAGACGCTCCTCGAGCGTCAGAGCGGCCTCGAACCTTCTCAGGTCCGCGCGACTGCGCAGCGGCATATCGCTCAGGATCGCCAAGTCGGGTCATCCTGCGGCGCAGGCGCAACGATGATGCGTGCGCCGCGCTGATAGGTCCAGTAGGCGCTCGCCCAGTCGATGAGCACCACCAGGCGATTGCGGAATCCGATCAGAAAGAAGATGTGCGCGACTAGCCACAACCACCAGGCGAGGACTCCCGAGAGACGCACGCGGCCGAAGTCCACCACGGCGGCCATGCGCCCGATCGTGGCGAGCGAGCCGTAGTGATGGTAGCGAAAGGGCGCCGCGCGCCGGCCCGAGAGTCGCGCGCGCAATGCTTGCGACACGTAACGTCCCATCTGCTTTGCGGCCGGCGCGAGGCCGGGCACCGTGCCCGAGCCGTACGGAACGCTCGCGAGGTCGCCGGCCACGAACACCTCCGGATGACCGACGACGCTCAGGTCCGCAGCTACGGGCACCCGACCTGCGCGATCGAGGGCGGTTCCCAACGAGCGAGCAAGCGGCGATGAGGCGACACCAGCGGCCCACAATACGGTGCGCGCCGCGACGTGCTCTGCGCCGACGCGGGCTCCGTGCTCGTCCACGTGCGTGACGGCATGTCCCGTGCGTACGACGACACCGAGCCGCTCGAGCTGGCGTTGTGCGCTCGCGGAGAGCGATGCAGGAAAAGCCGGCAGCACGCGCGGTCCCGCCTCGATGAGTAATACGGCCGCAGAGGCAGGATCGATATGGCGAAACTCTCGCTTGAGCGTGTGGCGCGCGATTTCTGCCAGGGTACCGGCCAGCTCCACGCCGGTTGGTCCGCCACCCACGATGACGAACGTGAGCCAGGCTGCACGCTGCTGCGCGTCGGGCGTCGATTCCGCGCGTTCGAACGCAGTGAGAATGCGCGCCCGGATTTGGAGCGCGTCCTCCAGAGTCTTCAGGCCCGGCGCATGCACCTCCCATTCATCATGACCGAAATAGGCATGCGTGCTGCCGGTGGCGATCACCAGATAGTCGTAGGCATAGGAGCGGTCATCGATCATGACGTGGTGCGCGCTCACATCGATGGAGCGTACGTCACCGAGCAGCACCGTGACGTTGCGCTGCTTGCGCAGGATGTGACGCAGGGGCGCCGCAATGGAAGGGGCCGCGAGACCGGCGGTGGCAACCTGATAGAGCAGCGGCTGGAAGGTGTGGTGGTTGCAGCGGTCGATGAGCAGCACGTCGGCCTCCGCGGCGCGCAGTCCGCGCACCGCCCAGAGCCCGGCAAAGCCTCCACCGATCACGATGATGCGCGGCCTGGCGCGCATCATGAGGGGCGCGCCTTGAGGCTGCGGGCGAGCACTCGGGAATCATCGAGCTGTGCCGCGAAGGCCGCGAATCTCTCCGTCGGCCCGCGCCAGCGCAGCTCGTCGACGCTCTCAAACAGCTGCGCGTCGGTCCTGAGGGTGGCCAGTTGCTTGAACAGCAGTGCCAGCGCGCGGCGCTCACCGAGCACTTCCGCGGGGAACTCCTCGATGGTGCCGTAGCGATTGAGAAGGCGCGCCGCGGTCGACAACCCGATGCCCGCAAGACCCGGATAGCCGTCGGCGCTGTCGCCGACGAGCGCCAGCAAATCCGGGATCAAGGGCGGATCGACGCCGAACTTCTCGCGCACCCCGGCGGCATCGCGGATCTTCTTCGAGCGGCGATCCACCTGCACGATGCGCTCGCCGCGAACGCACTGGGCGAGATCCTTGTCCGGTGTCCAGATGCATACCTTCTGCACGCGCGCATCCTCGCTCGCGCGGCGGGCCGCGGAAGCGAGCGCATCGTCGGCCTCCAGCTCGACCATCGGCCAGACGGCGACGCCCATGGCGCCGAGTGCATCCTCGAGTGGTTGAAACTGCGCGAGCAGCGCGGGCTCGACTCCAGCTCCGGTCTTGTAATCGGCCCACAGCGTGTTGCGGAAGGACTCGATGACATGATCGGTCGCGACCGCAACATGCGTTGCGCCCTCCTCGATCATCTGCAGGATCGTATGCAGCACGCCGGCGACAGCCCCCAGCGGTCGGTCGGGCCCCTTGCGGAAGCGCCGCAGACCGAAGAAGTGTCGAAACAGCTCGTAGGTGCCGTCGATGAGATGAATGATCACGACGACCGCCAATGGTAGCGCAGGAATCACTTTGCTCAAGCGGGGGCAATGACTAAGATAGCTCAGCCAGCGCGCAACCGAACCCGAGCGGGCGTGCCGCGAAGAACAACAAGGGGATGCGCGATGCCGAGCGATGAGTCCATGCGCGCCGCGGCGAGCCTTTACACGCCCGAGCAGAGGCGCGCGGCCCTGCGTCTCGCGCTGACCGGCCTGGCCGCCGCGAGCATCGAATGGTTCGACTTCTTTCTGTACGCCACGGCCGCGGCCCTGGTGTTTCCGACCGTGTTCTTTCCGGCCTCGCTGCCGCCGTACGTCGCCCTGATCGCCTCGTTCAGCAGCTTCGCAGTGGGCTTCCTGGCGCGTCCGATCGGTGGCGCGCTGTTTGGCCACATCGGTGACCGCAAAGGGCGCAAGGTGGCGCTCGGCAGCGCGCTGTTGACGATGGGCGTTGCGACGATGCTCATCGGCTGTCTGCCGTCGTACGCCACTGCAGGAGTGCTCGCGCCGCTCGCGCTGGTGCTGCTGCGATTCGCGCAGGGCCTGGCCGTGGGAGGCCAATGGGGCGGGGCGATCCTGCTGGCAACCGAGAATGCGCCCGAAGCGCGCCGCGGTCTCTACGGCAGCATCCCGCAGGCGGGCGTGGCCGTGGGTGTCGTGCTCACGAACCTTGCGTTCTTCGTGACCAACGCGCTGACCTCTCCGGCGGCCTTCATGGCCTACGGTTGGCGCATTCTATTTCTGTGCAGCATCGCGCTCGTCGCCCTCGCAGCCTTTATTCATTTCCGGATCGAGGATACCGCAGCGTTTCGCGAATTGAAGCAGGCGCAACCGGCGGGCGCGCTCGCACCGCGCGAGCGCTCGCCGCTGCTCCAGTCGTTGCGGCGGCATCCACGCTCGATCCTGCTTGCCGCCGGCGCTTACATCTCGACCAATCTCACGTTCTACATTCTCATCACGTACAGCGTGGCTTACGGCACCAGCCCGGCAGGGCTGCATCTGTCGCGCGCCACGCTGCTGGCTGCGGTGCTCATCGCGACGCTACTTGCGACGCCGGCGCTCTTCATCGGTGGCGCCTTGTCCGACCGTGTCGGACGGCGCCGCATCTTCATGCTCGGGCTGTGCATGGAGGGCGTGTGGGCGTTCGCACTCTTCCCCTTGATCGACACGCGCTCCTTCGTCGCGATCACGCTGGCAATCTGCGTCGGTCAGGTGTGCAACTCGGTGACATACGGTCCGCTGGCGGCACTGTTCGCGGAGTTGTTCGATACCCGCGTGCGCTACTCCGCCGTCTCGCTCGCCTATCAGCTCTCCTCGATCGTCGGCGGCGGACTGGCGCCGCTCATTGCGACGGCGCTGTATGCCAGGTATCACCACAACCTGCCGCTCTCGATCTACATCGTCGCTGCCTGCGCGGTGTCCGTGCTGTGCACCTGGGCGCTGCAGGAGCCCCGGAACGCAAGACCGATTTCGGCCATACTGCAAGGGGGCACATGAATCAGGGAGCTGCCCGCCATGATCACGCTGTTTCACCGGCCGAAAACCCGATCCTCACGCTTCATTTTCCTGCTCGAGGAACTCGAGGCTCCGTACCAGATCAAGCTCGTCACCACGCGCTTACGCGATGGCAGCGGCCATGTGGATCCGGCGAATCCGCATCCGCACGGCAAGGTGCCGGCGATCTCCGATGACGGGGTGATCGTCTTCGAATCGCCGGCCATCGCGCTCTACCTGACGGACAGGTTTCCGAAGAATCGTCTGGGGCCGCTGCCCGGCGAGGCCGCACGCGGCCCCTATCTATCCTGGCTCGCCTATTACACCGGCGTGCTCGAGCCGGCCTTCATGTCCAAGTTCATGAATGTCGAGGTGCCCCGCGGGACAGCGGGGTGGGTCGCGGTCGAGGAGGCCATGGCCACGATCATCAAGGCGCTCTCCCCGGGTCCCTATATTCTGGGCGAGCGCTTCAGCGCGGCGGACGTTCTCTACGGGACGACGTTTGCGATGTTCGGTCAGAGTCCCATGATGCCGAAGTCGGCCGTCATCGAGGAGTATGTGCAGCGAATCGTCGCACGCCCGGCCTGGGCGCGCGCGCAGGCGCGTGACAACGGCTGAGGGGCGCGGATAATGCCGCGAGCGATGCGTGCGCTCGCGGTCGCCGTGGCAGACAACGATGCAGCAGCTGGAAGGCAAGGTCGCGTTCATCACGGGCGGTGGCTCGGGCGTTGCGCTCGGTCAGGCCAAAGTGTTCGCCGAGGAGGCGCGCATGCAGGTGGTGATCGCGGACATACGTCGCGATCACCTCGATGAGGCGCGGGCGTACTTCGCAAGCCGCAAGCTATCGGTGCACGCGATCCAGCTCGATATCACCGACCGCAACGCTTTCGCGCGCGCCGCGGATGAGGCCGAGCGCGTGCTGGGACCGGTGCAGCTGCTCTGTAACACGGCCGGCGTGAGCCAGTTCGGCCCCGTGGAAAAGGCGAGCTACGACGACTGGGACTGGCAGATCGACGTGAATCTCAAGGGCATGATCAACGGCGTGCAGACCTTCATGCCGCGGATGATCGAGCGGCGTTCGGGCGGTCACATCGTCAACACGGCCTCCATGTCGGCCTTCGTCGCCCTGCCGAACACGGCCATCTACTGCACGACCAAGTACGCGGTGCGCGGACTTTCGGAGTCGCTGCGACTCGAGCTCGAGAAGTACGACATCGGCGTCTCCGTGCTGTGTCCGGGGGCGGTGAACACCAACATCCACGAATCGGTGCTTGCACGGCCCGAGCGCTATGCCAAGACCGGCTACTACGGCGCTGATCCGGAGACCTTCAAGCGCCTGAAGGCCGTGATCGAGAGCGGCTTCGATCCCGTCGAGCTGGGCCGCATCGTGCTGCAGGCGGTGATACACAACGATTTCTGGATCCTGCCTTATCCCGAGTTCATTCCCACGCTCGAGAAGTACAACGAGAATGTCATCGGGGCATTGCGCAAGTACGAGAACGATCCGGACTATGTGCGGCGCAAGCAGCTCGGCCGCCGCATGCCCGGTGCGAGCTGAGCGGAGAAGCGCATGATCACGCGACGGGGGATGACACTGGGGCTCACGGGCTACTGGCTGTCCGCTGGAGTGCCGCGAGTTGCACGGGCAGACGAGCTCGGCGGCGCCGCGACCGCGGGTGGCGGCACGGAAGCGCTGATCGCACTTCCGGGCAAGAAGCCGCTCATCAAGCGGGCATTCCGGCCGCCCAACTACGAGACACCGCTCGCGGATCTCGCACAGCCGTTCACTCGGAACGAGGCGTTCTTCGTGCGCTATCACCTGGCGGTGATCCCGGAAGTCGATGTGGCTTCCTGGCGGCTGCGCATCGGCGGCAAGAGCACGCAACGTCCGCTGGTGCTATCTCTCGAGAACCTGCGGCGCGAATTCAAACGGGTGAGTATCGCGGCTGTGGCTCAATGCTCCGGGAATCGGCGTGGTCTCTTCATGCCGCGAGTTCCCGGCGTGCAGTGGGGCAGCGGTGCCACAGGCAACGCACTCTGGAGCGGCGTGCGCCTCCGGGACATCCTGCAGAGGGCCGGCGTCGGCGCGGATGCTCTCGAGGTCGTCTTCAACGGCGCCGACGCGCCGGTGCTCGGCGCAACTCCGGATTACCTCAAGAGCCTGCCGATCGACCGGGCGCTCGATGAGAACACGCTGGTGGCCTTTGAAATGAACGACCGGCCGCTGCCCCATTGGAATGGCGCGCCGGCGCGCCTCGTGGTGCCGGGCTGGACCGCGACCTATTGGATGAAGCACCTCACGGAGATCCGCATCGAGCCCACACCCTACGATGGATTCTGGATGAAGGGCGCCTACCGCATTCCGACCGGCGCATTTCCCGGGCGCCGCTTTGCGAGCCAGGAAAACCCCGAGACGACGCCCATCACCGAGATCATGGTGAACTCACTCATCACGAGTCCCGTCTCGGGAGAGCGGCTGCGCCGCGGCGCGCACGCGGAGCTCGCGGGCAAGGCGTGGGACAACGGCGCCGGCATCGACAGCGTCGCGATCTCCACGGACGGTCAGCGCACCTGGCGCGAAGCCACGCTCGGGCGCGACCTGGGGCGGTTCGCGTGGCGCGAGTTTCGCTGGCGTATTGACACGTCGAGCGCGGGCATGATCCACATCACGACGCGCGCTCACAGTCGCAATGGCACGAGTCAGCCGGCCAAGCTGACTCCGAATCCGTCGGGCTATCACCACAATTTGATGCAAGAGCTGATGCTGGAGGTCGCATGATGCGCCGGCACAGCGCGGCTCTGGCGCTGGCCGCTGTCGCACTCGGCACCGCAGCGGTCCTGGCCGACGAGACGCCGCGCGACGAGAGCAGCATTCAACTGCGGGAGGCGCCGGGGCGGGAGCTCACCGCGGCGCACTGTGTCATCTGCCACAGTCTCGATTACATCCCCATGAACGCGCCGGTGATGGATGCGGGCTCCTGGAAGAAAACCATCCAGAAGATGCGCGAACGCTTCGGTGCGCCGCTGACGGACGATGAGGCCAGCGCGGTGCTTGGTTATCTCAGCAGCAACTACTCGCACAGATAAGCGCTGAGCGCGCGGCGCACCGCGTCGGCGAGCGGCGCGCGTGCGTGCCGCAATCGCAAGTCCATCGTGATCTCGAGTTGCGCTCCCTGCCTGCGTATGCCGCGGTTACAGATATTCAGCGGATCGCGGCCGGCAAGATGCGTCGGCACGCAGGTGGTGGCCGGCAGCCCCGCCGAGATCAGGGCCTCGACGAGTCGCGACATGAGCCGCGACTCGAGCCCGCCGACATAGATCTGCCCCTCACCCCGGCAGCCGTGGATGCCGAGCACCACCGCGCAGCGGGATAGCAGCGCCACGCACTCGGGATGGTCGAAGCGCTTGCTGCCGATGTGCAGCCGTCTGTTGCCGGAGGGCTTCAGGCCGTCGAAGGTGAAGAGGTTATGCTCATCGCAGGCGATGCTTGCAGCGAGCTCCGAGGTGCCCGCTTCGATACCACCGCCATGCGGCGCAACGACCAGTACCGGTGAAGTTGGGCGCGCGCTCACGCGCACCGCATAGTCGGTGCCTTCGGTCTCGTGCTGCGTGAGCTCCGCAAAGCACTGGTAGCTTTCGCTGCTGACAGGCAAGTCCGTCACCACCCCTGGCCCAGGCGCAATTCTGCCATGTACCCCGCAGCGCGCCACGACACCGCGTCCACGGGCCTGGTCGGAACCCCGGAGCGGCATTGCGAGTTACACCTCGGCGGCCGCCTGCAACGCTGAGCAAATTCGTGGAACCATCAGCCGTCGAACCTCGCAAGGGCACGCCGGATCCGCACTTGGACGAGGCGGCTTTTCGCCGGCGCTTCAAGAGTCAGTTTCAGGATGCCGCGTTCGACGCCATCGCAGCCGAGCTCGAGCGGGTAGCCACGGCGGCCTGGGATGCGTACTGCCACCATCGCAAGAGTCCGCGCACCCGCAAGGCGGGTCCTGAGTTCGCCGATCCGGAGTACGAGCTCAGCGTCGACTGGCTCGCGGCGCGTGAGGCGATCCGCGCCGCGCAGGCCAGGCACGACGACCCGCACGGACCAGCGCGCCTGCTGCTGATCAGCGGCTCGGCCCGCAGCGAGCACACCTGTCCCGGCGAGATGGCCAAATCCTATCGATTGATACAAACGGCGCGCGCTGTGCTTACGCAGGCGAAGCACGTCGAGATCGAAGTCCTCGAGCTGCACCGGCTGGCGTCCGAGTACGGGCGGCACATCCATCCGTGCAAGGCCTGCTTCTCCACGTCGCCAGCCCTGTGTCACTGGCCGTGCTCCTGCTATCCGAACTACTCACTCGGCCAGACGCAGGACTGGATGAACGAGATCTATCCTCTGTGGGTCGCGGCGCACGGCGTCATGATCGTGACACCGGTCAACTGGTATCAGGTCGCCTCGCCTGTCAAGTTGATGATGGATCGACTCGTGTGTGCCGACGGCGGCAACCCGGATCCCTCGCAAACACATGGCAAGGATGCGCGGCGTGCGAAGGAAATCGAGCTCTCGGGCTGGAACTATCCGCGCCACCTGGCAGGGCGGCTGTTCGCGGTCATCGTGCACGGGGATGCGGAGGGTGCCGCGGACGTCCGCCGCAGCCTTGCTGATTGGCTCCGGGCCATGCAGCTGGAGCCTGCGGGGCCGCTGTCCGAGGTGGACCGCTACATCGGCTACTGGGAGCCGTACGCCACCAGCCACGCGGCGCTCGACCGGGATGCAGCCATGCAGGACGAAGTGCGCAACGCCGCCCGAGTGCTGCTCAAGGCGGTGGTTGCACGCCGCTCGGGCCGGCGGATCAACCCCTCCGAGCGTTTGAAGGAGCCCCGCCAGAAGTGACGTGGTCAGCCATCAGCGGGACGTTCCCGTCGTTTCCCGGGACAGGCGCGGCGCCCGGGTATTGATCGCAGCTGCAGCGTTGCCGTCTGATGGAGATGAGTGGAATAGCCCCTGCGGGGTCAGGTCACGGAGAGTTCCTCGATGAGACTGGTGATCGTGGACGAAGAGCCGACCGCCCGCGCGGCGCTCGTGCATCTGTGCGAACGCAATTCCGACGTGCAGATCGTCGGGGAGGCCGATACCGGCGCGCAGGCGATCGATGCCATCGAGAGGTTCCAGCCCGATGTGCTGCTGCTCGACGTGGAGCTGCCCGACATGACGGGCTTCGACGTATTGCGTGCCGCCCGCAGGAGCCGCGATCCACTCACGATCATGGTCACGGCGGATGCCAAGCACGCGGTCAGGGCGTTCGCGGCCGGTGCGCTCGACTATTTGCTGAAGCCCGTCAGCGCGCCCCGTTTCACGGCAGCGCTGGAGCGTGTGCGCGAGCGCAGGGGCTCGTCGGGTCAGTGGAGCGAGCAAGCACCGGCGCTCGCGTCCGAGGCATTGCCCCACGCCCGTCCGGTGGTACCCGTGGCCTCGGCTCGAGTGCTGATCGGCGAGCGCGAGCGTCGGCTCTATCCGCTCGATCCCGAAAAAGTCGAGTACATCGAGTCCGACGGCAACTACGTAACGATTCGCACCTCCGGTGCCGCCTACATCAGCAGAGATTCCATCAAGCGACTTGCGACCTCGCTGGCCGCCTGCGGCTTCATCCGCATCGAGCGCTCGTTGCTGCTGAACGTCCGCGCGGTTGCGTACGCGGAGCCGCTGGGACGCGGGGCGTTTGCCTTCACACTTTCCTCGGGCTCTTGCATCCGCTCGAGCGCGACCTACCGCGACGCTATTCTGCAGGTGCTGCCGCTCGCGCGGCCACCCAGCCTGCGACGCTCTCACTGAGCCTGCCGACGCAGGCCGCACCCTCATACAGCGCCCCGTGCGTGCGCTGTAAGCTGCTCGTGATTTGGCGGCCTTGCCCAGCGGGGTCCGTTGGTTGCGGCCTGAGGAGATCGCCATGCCGCTCGATCTGCTGCTGCGCTTCGTGATCGGCGGCACGGTCGTGTCGCTCTTCGCCATCGTGGGCGATGCGGTGCGTCCCAAGAGCTTCGCCGGCATTTTCGGCGCTGCGCCTTCGGTGGCGCTCGCCACGCTGGCGCTGACCATCCACACGGACGGCGCCTCCTACGCCGCGATCGAGGCGCGCTCGATGATCGTCGGCGCCGTAGCCATGCTCGGCTATGCGTGGATGTCGAGCCGCGCGATGTGGCAGCAGCGCGCCTCGGTCACGATGGTGAGCCTCGTGGGACTCCTGCCATGGCTCGCTCTTGCGCTTCTCGGCTGGTTCTTGGTGCTGCGCTGAGATTGCCTGCGTGATCCCCTCGATGTCGTGGTCGGCGCTCGCGGACACCAGCTGGTATCAGTACGCTTTACGCTTCGTGCTCGGCGGCCTCGTCACAGTGGGCACGGGCCTGGTAGCCGAACATTTCGGGCCGGTGGTCGGCGGGCTGTTCCTGGCCTTTCCGGCCATCTTCCCCGCGACCGCGACGTTGATCGACGCGCGCGAGAGGAGGAAAAAGGAGAAGCAGGGTCTCAAGGGCGATGCGCGCGGCCTGCAGGCTGCGGCGCTGGATGCTGCCGGCGCGGTGCTCGGGGCCATCGGCCTCATGTGCTTTGCAGGATTCGTCTGGAAAGCACTGCCCCGCGTCAGTGCCGTCATGGTGCTGTGCGGCGCCGCACTTCTGTGGTTGATCGTCTCTATCTCGCTCTGGTGGCTGCGCAAGCACCACTGGCTTTGAGAGATCGCGCGGCGCAGGGCAGTACCTTGCGCGTTTCCCGCGGCCGGGGCGTTGGGCTATCATGCCGCGGAGCGTATCGACATGATCGCTATGCACCCCCTCCGACACAGTCCCGGCGCGTACTGGCTCGCGCTCGTGCTGCTGTCGCCTGTCTGCGGCCTGCGGGCCGAGGATACGGGCGTAGCGGGGCAGGCTCAGCAGGCCGCCCACTCGGTCGACAACGCTGCCCGCGAGGCGGGCGAGGGAGCCAAGCAGGCAGGCAAGGATATCGCCGACAGCGCTACAGAGGCTGGCAGGGAAGTGGCCGACAGTGCCACTCAGGCAGGCAAGGACGTGGCAGATGGCGCCAAGAAGATGGCCAAAGACGTCTCCGACGCCGCCAAGAAGGCGAGCAAGAACGTAACGGACGCCGTCAAATCGACGAGCAGCGATACTGCCGATGCCGCCAAGAAGGCCAGCACCGAAGTGGCCGACTCCGCCAAACGGACCGGGACGAGCATTGGCGCTGCCGCGAAGGCGACCGGCAACGATGTCAAGGAAGGAACGAAGAGCGGCGCTGCCGCCGTCAAACACGGCGGCGAGTCAGTCAAATCAGGAATCACCAAGCAAGTCGAGGGCGGAACGCCGTCGGATACGGCGAAGACCAATACGCCCTGACTCAATCAGATCTACAAGGTCAAGGGAGGTTGCCATGGGACTCTTCGATGGAGTGTTAGGTGGTCTGGTCGGCGGTGAGATGGCCACGGTCATCAACGGCCTGATCGAGAGGCACGGGGGAGTGCAGGGCATCGTCGCCCAGCTGCAGCAGCAAGGGCTCGGCGAGACGGTCAAGTCATGGGTCGGAACTGGCCCGAATCAGCCGATCTCACCCAATCAGGTGCATGAGGCCTTCGGCTCGGACACGATCAACCAGCTGGCGGCAAAGTTCGGTCTGAACCCGCAAGATCTCGCACAGAAGCTCTCGGCGCTGCTGCCGCAGGCGATCGACAAGCTCACACCGGCCGGCAAGGTACCGAATGCTTGATTCCACTGGCGAGGAGTACTCACGATGATCGGTCCAAGAAAAACTATCCTACTTGCGGTTGCACTCATGGCCTCCGGTGCGTTCGCGTCGGCCATGGCCGAGAACTCACAACAGGAAAAGATGACGAGCTGTAATGCCGAGGCCAAGACGAAGAATCTGACCGGCGATGCTCGCAAGCACTTCATGAGCACCTGCTTGAGCGCGAGCGGCGCGTCCAGCTCGGCGCACAACAGCCAGCAGGAGAAGATGAAGACCTGCAATGCCCAGGCGAGTGCCCAGAAACTGAGCGGCGACAGCCGCAAGCAGTTCATGAGCACCTGCCTCAAGGGATCCTGAGGAGGCGCCGTGAGACAGTCGATTCATGCCTCTTGCGCGACGCTCGCTGTCGCGATGCTGCTAAGCCTTGCGTGCTCGGTGGGCTTGGCTCAAACGAGCACCGACACCGCCTCTGGAACCGGAAGCGGTGTCATCTGCAAGGACGGCACGAGCTCGAAGGGCGGCCGCGGGGCCTGCAGTGGGCACGGCGGTGTCGATAAGACAGCGACGAAGGCAGCCGCCGGCGGTTCCACCGCGGCACCGAACGGCAGTGCCGGCACCGCAGCCGCCTCGGGCACCACAAGCACCGCGGGCAGCAGTGCGGGCAGCACGAGCACCCGTAGCAGTGCCAGCGGCGCCGGGGCGAGCGGCGGCACGCTCTGCGCGGACGGGACGACCTCGGCGAAGTCCGGTCGTGGGGTCTGCTCCGGCCACGGCGGCAAGGCGAAGAGTGGCACGAGCACGAGTCACCCGCAGACGGGCAGCGCCGAGAGCACTCCAGCGGCCGTGGCTCCGGCGGAGCCCACTACGCCCGCGCGTCCAAGCGGTGCGGCCGCTGCAACGGCTGCGGCTGGAACTGCGGCTGGCAGTGCGCCTCACACGAGCTCGGCGCCCGCGCCCGGCGGTGGCCCGGGACAGGTCTGGGTCAACACCAGCAGCAAGGTGTATCACTGTCCGGGCGATCGCTGGTACGGCACGACCAAGAGCGGCCACTACATGTCCGAAGCGGCCGCCAAGGCACAAGGCAATCGGCCCGATCACGGCAAGAGCTGCTCATGAGACGCCGGGCGGAGGGGCGCGACCGGCAGCGACTTCGCCTTCGATGACGCAAGACCGACGAGCGCTGCTCCGCTGTGCGCTGCTCGGTGGCGGTGCGGTGCTCGCCGAGTTATTCCGCAGCGCTGCCGAGGGGGCCGACTCCGCCAAGGAGCAGGCGGCCGAGCGCAAGGTCGAAGCGTCCATGCGCGGGATGCCGATTCCGCGCATCCACGACATTGCCGTGATCCAGGTCGGTGGCGGAGGAGTCAATGACTCCACCATCGTCAAAGTCACGACGGATCAGGCCGGGCTGTACGGCTACGGATGCGCCACGGCGACTTTTCCCGGTGGCCGCGCCAAGCTCGTCGCGGCGGCCGTGGAGCAGTATTTGAAGCCGCTCGTGACGGGCAGGACGACCGACCGCATCGAGCAGATCTGGCAGCTCTGCTACATGAGCTCCTACTACAAGAATGACACGGTGTTGAACTGCGCGATCGGCGGGCTCTGCGATGCGCTCTGGGACATCAAGGGGCGGCTCGCCGACATGCCGGTGTATCAGCTGGTCGGAGGAAAGTGCCGCGACGCCGCCGACATCTATCTACACGTGTCCCTGGGAGAGCGCGACCCCGGCCGGCAGCTGGTGGAGAACGCGACCAAGCTCGTCGATAAAGGGTGCCGCAATCTCCTCGTCGCGATGTTCGTGCGCGACGGCGCCGTCAGCAACCTCTACGGACAGCCGAAGTTCGATGACGGCTCGATCGCCTTCGATCGGGACAAGGAGACCCGCAAGATCCGCGCAGCGTTCGAGACCTTCAGAAAGGAGATGCCTGCAGAGATCGGCCTCGGCGTCGATGTGCACTCACTGCTCGACAGCATCCGAGCCGTGCCCTTCGCCAAGGACATGGAGGCCTTCCGACTGTTCTACTGTGAGGATCTGCTGGCGCCGGAGGAGGCCGGTCATTATCGCATCGTGCGCGAGCAATGCTCGACGCCGCTGGCGATCGGGGAGCTCTGGAACAATCCCCACGAATGGCGGCCACTGGTCGAGGAACGGCAGATCGACTACATCCGCCATCACGTATCGCACATCGGCGGCTTCACCGCCGCGCGGCGCGTAGCGGCGTTCGTCGAGAACTACGAGGTGAAATTCGCCTGGCACGGGGCACCGAATTCCCCCGTCGGGCACATGACGAATCTGACGCTCGATCTCACCAACAGCAACTTCGGCATCCACGAGCATTTCGACTACCCGCCCATCGTGCAGGACATCTTCCACGGCTGCGTCGAGATCAGAAACGGCTACGCCTGGATCAACGAGCGGCCCGGCTGGGGGATCGAAGTCGATGAGGCGCTCGCGGCAAAGCACCCGATCGGCGACGAACACCCGAACGAGATGCGCGCGCCGGATGGCACGGTGATCCAGGGCACCGGTTAAGGGCGGCGGCCGACGAGGTGATTCCAATACTCCTCGCGCAGTCTGGCCTTGAGTATCTTGCCGGTGGCCGTGAGCGGTATCTGCTCGATGAACACCACATCATCCGGTAGCCACCATTTGGCCATCCGGGGCCGCAGAAATTCGATGAGCTCCTCGCGCGTTGGAGGCTCGCCCTCAGCCACGACGATCAGCACCGGCCGCTCGTCCCATTTGGGGTGAAACGCCGCGACCGCCGCAGCGAGCCGCACCTTGGGATGCGACATCGCCACGTTCTCGATATCGATCGAGCTGATCCACTCGCCGCCCGACTTGATCACATCCTTGGTGCGGTCGGTGATCTTCAGGAATCCGTAGGCGTCCCAGGTGGCGACGTCGCCGGTAGGAAACCAACCCTCCGGATCGAGCACCTGTCCGCCCTCGCCTTTGAAATAGCCGCTCGCAACCCAGGGGCCCCGTACCCACAGGGGTCCGAAGGTCGTGCCGTCCTTCGGGATCGCTTGACCGCTGCCGTCGGTGATTCTGATCTCGATGCCCCACGGCACCCGGCCCTGTTTGAGAAGTTGAGCCGCGCGCGCCTCGGCCGGCAGTGCATCGATCTCGACGGTCGGTGCGGCCAATGTGCCGATGGGGCTGGTCTCCGTCATACCCCAGGCATGCTGCGCACGCACTCCGTGCGCCGCCAGCGCCGCGTGGACAGCAGGCGGCATCGCCGTCCCCCCGACGAGCACGCGTTCCAGCGTCGGCACCTGCGCGCCGGTCTCGCGCAGGTAGGCGAGCAGCTGCGTCCAGATCGTGGGTACTCCGACTGCAAATGTGACTCCTTCACTTTGGATAAGCTCGTGAAGCCTGCGCGCATCGAGATGACGTCCGGGAAGCACCAGCTTTGCACCGGTCATGGCACAGCCGTAGGGCAGCGACCAGGCATTGGCGTGGAACATCGGTGCAATCGGCATGACCACGTCGGTAGCGCGCACGGCTAACGCATCGCTCTGCAGCGCTGCCAACGCGTGAATTACCGTCGAACGGTGACTGTAGAGCACGCCCTTGGCATTACCGGTCGTGCCCGATGTGTAGCAAAGCGAAGAGGCGCTGCGCTCATCGAATACGGGCCATGAATAATCGTCGTGCGCATCGGCGAGCAGCTCCTCGTAGCACGCAAGCGGCAGCGTGTCGCTCGCGGGCATCGCCTCTCGGTCATCGAGCACCACGTAGCTTTGAATGCTCTCGAGCTGGGGAGCAAGTGCTTCGACGAGCGGCAGGAGGTCCGCGTCGAAGAGCAGCACCCGGTCCTCCGCGTGGTTCATGATATAGATGAGCTGCTCTTTGAAGAGCCGCGGATTGACGGTGTGGAGTACGGCCCCCATGCCGGACACCCCGTAGAAACATTCCAGGTGCCGATGGTGACTGCAGGCGAGGGTGGCCACCCGATCGCCCCTTTCTAGGCCGAGCTTCGCCAGAGCCACCGCGAGGCGGCGCGCTCGACGCTCGACCTCGCCGTAGCTCGTGCGATGCAGCGCTCCGCTTGCCTCCCGTGAAGCGATCTCGCGGCGAGCGTGATACGTGGCCGCGTGGCGGATCAGCGAGGAGATGAGCAACTCGTGATCCTGCATCAGTCCATACATCAGTCCCCCCGTGCGCTCGGCTACGAGCGTGGAACAGTCGCGTGTCCGGTCGTGCCGCCGCGGCTGAACTCGAAGTGCAGTAGCCGCGGCCGCAAGTCCTGGCTGTCGGTGGGAGCGAACTTCCATTTACTCGCGGCCTCGGTGGACAGCCGTGCGAAGTACTTGCTGGGACCGGCGAACGTCAGCGTTTGGTCGACCACGTTGCCCCCGCTGTCGACGGTCACGTGAACGAGAACCTTGATGCGGCCGTGAATCGTGTCACGCGCACTGCGCGGTACGTCCGGAATCTCCTCGTGCACCACGTCCGCAGCTTCGCCCGGCAGCGGCGGACTCGGGGAGTCGGATGCGCGCGGAGCGGAATCGGCTGCGCGCGGAGCGGGTGCAGATGCAGGTGCTGGGGGCGGGGTCGGCTCGGGTACGGTTGCGGACGATGCTTGTGGCGATGGACTTGCGGGCAGGGCCGTGACAGCTGCGGGCCGCTCGTGATGGCTTTGAAAGAAATGTAGGCCCGCCCACGCGACTAACAACAAAGCGATTAGCGCCGCTGCGCCAGGCACGAGCAGACGCTGGAGCGGCAAGCCCGCGGGTGAGGAAGCCGGCTCCGCTGCCGCGATCGCTGGGGTCGGGCCGCTGACTCGAGGCGGCAACTTCAGCTCGGTTTCCAGCTCGGCCAAGGTCGGGCGCTTGGCGGGGTTGCGATTCAAACAGTGACGAATGGGATCGATGAAGTCCGCAGGAGTCGTCTGTGGCAGGGACACCGCGTCCGATGCCTCATCGGGCCAGGAGGGTAGAGCTTGTGTGAGCGCCTCGGTCAGTGTCATGCCGAGACTCCACAGGTCGCCCGCGGGCGAGATGCGGCCTCGCTTGGCTTCCGGAGAGTCGTAGGCGGAGGATCGATCGATGATGGCGGTGGACTGTCCCGCGGGGCGAATGGTATCGCTTGCGAGCTTCACTCGATCATGGACCACGAGCAAATTCGTGGGCTTCAGCCGGCAATGCACCAGATCCCGGTGGTGCAGGAAGGACAGGGCATCGAGCGTCGGCGGCAGCAGCTCCCGGACCTCCTGCGCCGTCAGCGCTCGTTGCGGCAGGAGCTGCGCGAGGGTCTGATCCGCGTACTCCATCAGGACGAAGAGGAACGAACGATCATCGACCTGGCAGCGTCCGGTCTCATAGAGTTGAATCAGGTGCGGATGCGCGAGTGCGGTCGCCGACTGCCAGTGGGAGAGCTGAGTCTTCGTCCCCGCGGCATCGACCTGGACCAGCTTGATGGCAACATCCTCGGAGCCGCGGGTCTTGTACTCGGTCAGGAATACGCCGCTGTGGTCCGAGGAGCCCAGCAGCCGACGCAGCGGGAAGAGGCCATTGATGACCCGGCCTTCCCATGTACTCCAGACCTCGGCCATCGGGCTCTTCCTACCTCCTCGCTCGCGAATGATCGACACGCTCAGGGACGCCGCTGCGAAGATAGCACCAAGACGCACCGTCGTGGCTGGCGAATCTGCTGCGTCGCGCGCCAAGGCATCAGGGTCCGCCGTCACGGACCGTTGCTCCTATAATCCGGAGGAGATCTGCAGCGCGTGGCAGGCCGTCGGTGCGGGAGGATCAGCGTGCAAATCGCGAATGCATGGCCGTTTATTGCGCTCATAGCGCTCGGCACGTCCTCGGTGCTCGCGCAGGAGAACGGACCTGCGGGATGGCTGGCGTGCCGGCCCGAGGCGGATCCGCATTGCACGGCAAGCAAGGCGATCGTCCTGCCGCAGGTTCGGGAAAAACCCGAGCTCACCAGCGCGCCCACCTGCAGCGAAGGTACGCCCTCGACGAGCAGGCTGTTGGATGAGCTACTGGCGCGAAGCGCAAATGCCGCCGCCGCGCGCATCGCGACGGATCTGCCCAAGGGCTGCCAGGCGGTGACGGACGAAGGCTCGGGCGGCAAGGTCGCGGGCGTGACATGCGCCGGCGCGCCGAAGCGCAGCTCCTGCGCCAGCGTGTGTGTGATTGCCGCTCGCCCGCCGGACTTTGACTACGCCTACGTGCGCGTCTGCATGCAGGGGCATCTCCTGCAGAGCGTCACCATGAAAGGTCTGGTCCCCAAGCTCTCGCCGGGGCCATTGCAGAACTGGTGTATGTGGGATGCCAAGACCTCCTCGGCGGTGCCCTACGCCTCGGTGAGTCAGTTCAGGACGAAGCTGTCCGAGGATGGCACGCGCTTCGCAGCATGCGCGATCGGCAGCAACTGGTCAGACTCGGAGCCACGCAGCTTCAGCATGCAAACACTGCTGACGCAGCAACCGTTACCCGCGCCGCAAGGCGCGGGAGAGACACTCGCCTATCACGCGCTCGCGGCAGCGCCTCTGGCAGCCGCCACCATCGCGCAGCATCCTTCGCCGGCGCCACCGCCCGCACCGACTGTAGCCGCGCAGCAGGCCGCACCGGCTGCAGCCGCGCAGCAGGCCGCACCGAGCGATGCGCAGCTGATCGCAAGCGCCATGGCGGCTGCGCCTCGGCAGCTGGCGCAGGCCGCGACGATCGTCGCGATGTCTGACACGGGCGAGATGCGCACGCTGCGCGCCGGCACCAATGGCTTCACGTGCATGCCGGATGATCCAAGCACGCCGGGGCCCGATCCGATGTGCGCGGATGCAAATGCCATGGAATGGCTGCAAGCGTATCTGACGCATACCGCGCCACCAGCAGGAAAGATCGGCTTCATCTACATGCTCGCCGGCGGCAGCGATGCGAGCAACACCGATCCCTACGCCCGCAGGCCGGCAGCGAATCATCATTGGATCAAGACCGGGCCCCACGTGATGATCGTCGGCGCCGACGCCCGCTTTTACGATCAGTATCCAAAGACTGCGGACCCGGACACATCGGCGCCCTATGTGATGTGGGCGGGGACGCCGTACGAGCATCTCATGGCGCCGGCGCGCTGATCACGATAAGACCTGAAAAACAATAAGTTACAGCGCTAACTTGCAGTTACGTGGAACTGCCCCACGGCGCTGTCCAGCTCTTGTAAACGGAGCAATAAACCCCATCTAGGCCGTGCAGTGGCGCGATGCGGAGGATTCGCGCTCAGACCTTCGAGGAGCATCCATATGAACTTCCTGTTCGGCGTTCAGATCACCGGCATCCTGGTCGGATTGGTCAGCTACGCGTGCACCATCCTGCGCATCCAGCTGACCCGCGGCAGGTGAAAGTAAAGCTGTGCAGCCCGAGCGAGACCGCGCTCGGGCTGACTTAGATCCCGCGAGCGCTCGGATTTGACTGCTGCAAGGCTGCCGCAGTTGCATCGAGCAGCGCGTGCAGATCGAATGAGACATCGATGATGCGGCCATCCACGAAGAAGCCGGGCGTTGCACGCACGCGGCTCGCACGGCCGCCTGCGATCTGCTCGCGTATGCGCTGGCGGTAGACCTCGTCATCCATCTCCGCCGTGAAGCGCGGCATGTCGAGCTCGAGGCGCTCTGCGTACGCGTGCAGATGCTTGGGCGCGAGATGAGTCTGGTTCTCGAACAGCAGGTCGTGCATGAGCCAGAACTTACCCTGACCTGCGGCGCACTCGGCGGCCTCGGCCGCCTGCAGCGCATGCGGGTGCAGGGACTCCTGCGGGAAATGCCGAAACGCAAAGCGGACCTGCTCCGGAAAACGCTCCAGGAGCAGCTTCACGGCAGTCACCGCCTGCTTGCACGTGGGACACTCGAAGTCGCCATATTCCACCACCGTGACGCGTGCGTGCGGGGCGCCGCGGACGTGATCCGTGGCGGTCACCGGATCGGACAGGTCTTTGCGGGTCGGCTGATGCATGGCATTCGATCCTAAGCCGACGTCCCGCCCACCACAATCGTGGCGCGACCTGCCACGGTATACTCTGCGGTGGGCGGGCGCCCTCACTGAGCGGTGCCATCAGCCGAGCGTGAGATGAGTCAGCTGGAGCAGCAGCAGCTCGGCGGCTGCGAACTCTGCGATGGCGATGATGGCGGCCGCGGTCGTCTGCGCAAGGCGGGCAATGTTGGTGCGGCTGTTCATGTGTGGACTCCTGTATTGGGTTTCGATGCGCACACGATGCGCGCCCGCGCGACGCGCAACAAACGCAAATCTTGAGCATCTTGTAAGGTCTTCTTAACGTGCCGACGGCCTATGACCGACTGCCGCTGGGCGCCCTGCGCGTGTTCGAGGCGGTCGCCTCGCACCTGAGCTTCAGTGCCGCCGCCGAGGCGCTCAACGTCACGCCGGCGGCCGTGAGTCAACAGATCAAATCGCTCGAGGACTACCTGCAGGTGCCGCTGTTTCGTCGCAACGGGCGCCGCGTCGCGGTCAGCGACGAGGGACTGGAGCTCCTGCCAGGCGTGCGCGCCGGCCTGCGCGAGCTCGAGGCGGCGCTGCAGCACATTAAGCAGCACCGGCGCGGCGGCCCGCTGCAGATCACGCTGCTCGCCTCGTTCCTGCAGATCTGGCTACTGCCGCGCATTCGTGCGTTCCGGCGCAAGTGGCCCGAGGTGACGCTGCGCTTTCATACCTCGCGCGAGCTCGTGGATTTCTCGCGCGCGCCCGTGCACGTCGCGCTGCGCTTCGGACGCGGCGAGTACCCCAACCTGCACGTGGAGAAGTTTCTCGACGAATGGATGGTGCCGGTCGCGCATCCCGAGCTCATCAAACGCTACGGGTTGCTCGAGCGCAGCTCCGACCTCGAGGAGGTACCGCTGCTCGATAGCGACGATGAGCCGTGGCGCGTATGGCAGCAGGCCGACGCGCAACGGGAGTGGACCTCGCGCTCGCCGTCGATCGACGACTCGGCAGGCCTGCTCACCGCGGCCGAGGAGGGGCTCGGCTTTGCTCTGATGCGCTGGACGCTGGTGGCGCGCTCGCTGCAGAAGGGCACGTTGAAGATCGCGGGCCGGGAGGTGCTGCCCTACGGCTCCGCATATTATTTCGTGTGCCCGGTACCGTATCTGTCCTTGCCCAAGGTCGCGCAGTTTCGTGAGTGGCTGATGCATGCCGCGCGCGAGTTTCCGGCGCCGCATTGAGCGCTGCAGCCGAGCCCGTCGCTCCGACGATCGATATCGGCGCGCTGTTCGGCGCGGCGGGGAGCGCACGCGATCGCGTCGATGCCGCGGTGGTGGCGGCCGCGGCCGACGTGGGATTCATGACCATCAAGGGACTGCCCGCGGATGCGCCCGTCGGCCGCGCGGCGCGGGCGCAGCTGCTGCGGATCTTTGCGCTCCCGCCCGCCGTCCTGCGCACGCTGTGGCGCGCGAAGTTCGAGCCGCGCAATCAGAACGTATACCGCGGTTGGTTCCCGCTGCAGCCGGGCAACGTGACCTCCAAGCAAGGCATGGACCTCGGGGGCGACATCGCCCATGGAGCAGCCGTGACGGATGAGCGCGACCCGTTGCGGGAGCGCACGCCGCGGCCGCCTGAATCTCAGCTTCCTGGGTGGTGTGCGGCCGCCGCTGCCTACTACCTCGCCATGGAGAAGATCTGCAGAGCCCTCATGCAGTCCATCGCACGCAGCCTGCAGCTGCCCCAGGACTTCTTCGACGCCTCCTTTCACCAGGGCTTATCGACGCTGCGGTTGTTGCACTATCCCACGCGCTCGGCAGAGGAGCTGGCGGGCTGCGCGCCCGACGTTTGGGTCGTGCACCAGGGCGAGCGGCGTTACCTTACGGGCGCCGAGCACACCGATTCGGGATTCGTCACGCTACTCGCGCAGGACGACGCGCCGGGCTTGCAGGCGCGGGCGCGCAATGGTCAGTGGATCGACGTACCTCCACAGGAAGGCGCGCTGGTCGTGAATTTCGGCCAGGTACTCGAGCGCTGGAGCGCCGGGCGCATTCGCGCCACTGAGCACCGTGTGATCGGCGCCGCACACGAGCGCTTCTCCATCCCGTTCTTTTATGAGGCGCGCGCGGATGCTGAGATCCGACCGCTTCCCGGAGATGATCCGGCGAGCTTCGCGCCGTTCCTGTACGGGGACTATCTGTGGGCGCGCATCATCGAGTTCGTCGAGTTTCGCGGCATGAAGGAGCAGCGGCGACCCGCGCGCGCCTAGCCCGCAAAGCGGCTAGCCCACAAAGTTGATGCGCGTCGCAGAATCGGCGACTCGCATGGGGCCCGGGACCGGAACACGGTTGCATCGCACCCGAGCTGCTACGATCCGGCGGATGAAGCGGACCATCGCGCGCATCGTGAACCGCAATCTGCAGGCGACCGTGCTCGGCGGAGCACTCTCGCTGCTGGTCGCATTCGCGCTCGAAATGCCCGGTGTGCCGCGCGATCTACGCTTCGCTCAGATGGCAATGCTCGCGGCGCTGTACGGATTGCCCGCGATGCTCATCATTTTCGGCCATCAGCGCCGCACCGAGCTCGAGCGACTGCTCGCGCGCGGTATCGCGATCAGCCTCGCGCTGCCGATCGGTGCCGTCGTCTACCTGCAGTGCCCGAAGCTGATGCCGGTCGTCGTACCGCTCGTGCTCGTCGTCGTGGCGCAGGTATGCGCCATGCGCTTCCTCGACGCGCCCTCGCAGGCTTAGGACGCTCCGCTCTTCGCGTAGCTGCTGGCGCCGAACCAATCGATCACGACGGCCGGCTCGTCGCCGACGACCCAGGCATCGTGGCCGCTCGGTAGCGAAGTGATGTCGCCAGGACCGGCGATGAATTCGGTGCCATCGTCCATGCGGATCGCGAGCCGTCCGCTCACGTGATACTGGAAATGGGGCGCCTCGCAGCTTGCGGTCCGCGCGATGGGCTTCACATCGTTCGACCAGCGCCAGCCCGGCTGGAACACGAGTCGTCCGACCTCACCGCCTGCGATCTTCAGTAGCTCGGCTCGGCCACGCGAAAATTCCCGCGTCTCGTCGGGCTTGGTAAACGTCTTGTGCTCTGTCTCGTGTCTGTGCATGACACTCTCCCAGTGAGTTAGCGCGTCGGATTCTACCAACTAGTAGGTAGATAGACAAGCTGCTGCTAGACTTGAGCGCATGAGTAAGCGCAGTGAAAGGCCGGCGCCGTCCGAAACCGCGCCGCGGATGCTCGATGTGGCCGAGCGGCTCGCTCAGACGCGCGGCTTCAACGGCTTCAGCTACGCCGATATCGCTGCCGAGATGCGCCTCACCAAGGCGAGTCTGCACTATCACTTCGCCACCAAGGCAGATCTCGGCGCCGCGCTCATCGTGCGCTACGCGAAGCGCTTTGACGAGGCGCTGGCGCAGATCGAGTCCCCCGATGCGCAACAGGTTCTGCGCAAGTACGTGCGCCTGTATGAGAGCGTGCTGGTCCGGGACCGCATGTGTCTGTGCGGAATGCTCGCCGCCGAATACTCCACTTTGCCGTCGAGCATGCAGAGCGCGTTGCGCCAGTTCTTCGACATGAATGAGACGTGGCTCGCCGCGACTCTCGAGCGGGGCCGGGCGCACGGGCATCTGCCCTTCAACGGCTCGGCGCTCGAGGCGGCGCGCACGCTCACCGCCGGGCTCGAGGGAGCGATGCTGTTGGCGCGTTCCTACGAAGAGCCGGGACGTTTCACGGCCATCGCGAGCCATCTGCTCGCGGCGTTCGGTATCCTCCCCGTTTCCCTCACAGGGTCGAGCCGCAGTCCGCAGCGCCCCAAGCGATCGCAAGCGGCCGCGAGGTAGGCAGTGAGGCCATGAGAGGGTCCGACGGCAGATCTCTGTGGTCTGCGACTGCGGCGGCCGGTCCGGCGCCCGTGGAGCTTAGCGGTGCGGCGCACACGGAGGTGGCCATCGTCGGTGCCGGCTATACCGGTCTGTCCGCGGCGCTGCACTTGGCCGAATGCGGCAAGGACGTGATCGTGCTGGAGGCTGCCGCTATCGGCACATGCGCCTCGGGCGTGAATGGCGGGCAGGTGATCGCAGGCGTCAAACACGATCCCGACGTGCTCGAGGGGATGTTCGGCCCGGAGCTCGGTGCGCGATTGATCGCAACGGTCGCCACCGGCCCCGATCTGGTGTTCGATCTCATCCGCGCCCACGCGATCGAGTGCGATGCGGTCCGTGCAGGCTGGATTCAGCCGGCGGCGACGGCGCAAGCGCTCGAGGTGCTGGCCGCGCGCGTCGCACAGTGGCGCGGGCGCGGAGCGCCGGTGGAGCTGCTGACGCGCGCCCACGCGGCGGCTCTTCTGGGATCGGAGCGCTACCATGGCGGCTGGCTCGATCGGCGCGGGGGCACCGTGCAGCCGCTCTCTTACGTGCGCGGTCTGGCGCGCGCGGCGCTGCGTGCCGGCGCGCGCATCTACTGTGGCAGTCCGGCGATCTCGCTCACGCATGCCGCGCGCGAGTGGCGCATCGAGGCGCCGCGCGGCACCGTGACGAGCCCGGTCGTGATTCTCGCGACGAACGCCTACAGCGGTGGCCTGGTCGATGGCGTGCGCCGCAGCCTGATCACCGTGCCGTCGCTGCAAGTGGCGACGGCACCGCTGCCCGAGCCGCTGCGGCGCACGGTTCTGCCACAGGGGCAGGCCGCCTCCGACACCTGCCGACTGCTGCGCTACTTTCGCCTCGATGCGAGCGGCCGGCTCGTCATGGGCGCGCGCGGCACATTGGCCGGCACGGCGCGCGCGCGCGATACTCGCCATCATGAGCACGCCGTGCGCGAGATCTTCCCGCAGCTCGCGGGACTGCCGTTCGAATATCGCTGGGGAGGGCTGGTGGCTCTGACGCGCGATCATCTGCCACACCTGCACGAGCTCGCATCCGGTGTGCTGGCGGGGCTCGGATACAACGGACGCGGCGTGGCGCTCGCAACCGTGATGGGTAGGCTGCTCGCGCGGCGCGCGCTTGGCGCGACTGTCGAGGAGCTCGGCTTTCCGGTGACGCCGCTGCGACCGATTGCACTGCATCGCTGTGCGCGTGTCGGTGCGCGCGCGGGGGTGCAGCTGCTGCGCGCGCTCGATGCACTGACACGCGTCCGCGCGCGGCCTCCGCACAGACTGTGGTCGACATGAGCGGCGCAAAGATCGGGCTGATCGCGGCACTGGTCGTGGTCGACATCGTGTTCGCGCTCGCGTGGCTGCGCGCCGCCAGGCGGGGCACTGCCGTGCCCGAGCGCCCGACCATCGGCGATGCGCTCATCGGTTTCGTCACGGCTTTTCTCGATGGCCTCGGGATCGGCTCCTTCGCGCCGACGACGGCACTGTTCAAGTTCCGTGGCCGGCCGCGCGATGAGCTCATTCCGGGCACCCTGAACGTGGGGCACAACGCGGCCGCGTTCGTCGAGACCGTCGTGTTCGTCACCGTGGTCGCAGTGGAGCCGCTGCTGCTCGTGGGCATGATCGCAAGCGCAACGCTCGGCGCGTGGCTCGGCGCGGGCGTGGTGAGCGGCATGTCGCGGCGGCGTATTCAGCTCTTCATGGGAGTGGCGCTGCTCATCGCGTCGTGCTTCTTCATCATGGCGAATCTCGGCGCGTTTCCCGCAGGCGGTACCGCCATGGGACTGTCGGGCTGGAAATTCGTGTTCGCCGTGAGCGTGAGTCTCGTGCTCGGGGCACTCATGACCGTGGGCATCGGTGCCTATGCGCCGATGATGGTGATGCTCGCGCTGCTCGGTCTGCATCCGCTCGGCGCGTTTCCGATCATGATGGGTGCTTGCGGCATGCTGCAGCCGGTTGCCAGCCTGCAGTTCTTCAAGTCCGGCCGCTTCGCCTTCGGCGCTTCCGTGGGTCTCACGCTGGGTGGCATCATCGGCGTGCTGGTCGCCATCTTCATCGTCAAACAGTTACCCCTGACGGCGCTGCGCTGGCTGGTGGCCGGCGTGGTGGCGTATGCGGCGCTCGCGATGTTGCAATCGGCCCGACATGAGAGTGTGAGCCGTGCGGCGGCGGTCGTGGAGTAGTCTGCCGCCATTGCTTGGGATCGAGAGCCAGCCGTGAACAGAACCTCGAATGCTGCCACCAGGGCCATCGGCTTCGGCCTCGACAATTTACCGCGGATCGCGCGGGGCATGGGCAGCTACCTGTTCGATACGGAAGGCCGGCGCTACCTCGACGGCTCCGGAGGTCCCGCGGCCTTCAGCATCGGCCACGGCAACTCCGAGGTGAATGCGGCGATCGTCGCACAGCTCGCGCAGGTTGCATGCGCCTACCGCTACCTCTTCACGAGCGATGCTCTCGAGGGGCTGACCGAGCTGATCCTGCGCAACTGCGGCCGCGACGATTTCGCTCACATCGTGTACTGCTGCAGCGGCTCGGAGGCGGTCGAGTCGGCTCTGAAGGTCGCGCTGCAATACTGGAATGCGCGCGGCATGGGCAGCAAGCAGCGCTTCATAGCGCGTGAGCGCTCCTATCATGGCAACACGCTCGGCGCGCTGTCAGTGTCGGGATTCGCGGAGCGGCGCCGTCCCTTCGAGCGCAGTCTGCTCGATGTCGCGTTCGTATCGGCGGCCAATGCCTACCGCCCGGCAGCTGGCGTCGCCGCCGCCGAGCTCGTTTCCTACCTCGCGCGCGAGCTCGAGGAATGCATTCAAAGACTCGGCCCGGAACAGGTGGCGGCCTTCATCTTCGAGCCCGTGGTGGGCGCCGCGGCCGGTGTGGTGCCCGCGCCGCCGGGATACGCGGCCGCGGTGCGCGAGGTGTGTGAGCGACACGATGTGCTCTTGATCGCCGACGAGGTGATGTGCGGCTCGGGACGCTGCGGCACGTGGCGGGCGCTCGAGCACGACGCGATACGACCCGACATCATGGCTGTCGCCAAGGGCTTGGCTGGCGGATACATTCCGCTCGGCGCCACCATTTTGCGCAAGGAAATCGGTGACACGATAATCGCCGCGCACAGCTCCATTCTCACCGGCTTTACCTATTCGGGTCACACCGCCGCGTGTGCCGCGGGCCTCGCCGTGCAGCGCATCATCGAGCGGGAGGGGCTGCTGCCGCGCGTCCGGGCAGCCGGTGAGGCGCTCAGGAGCGCGCTCCGAGAATCGCTGGAGCGCTTCGAGGAGGTCGGCGACGTGCGCGGCCGCGGCTTTCTGATCGGCATCGAGTTCGTCCGCGATCGCGTCTCGAAGGCGCCGTTCCCGAGAGAGCGCGCCGTGAGCCACACGATTGCACGGCGCGCGTTTCACAACGGGCTCATCGTCTATCCATGCGCCGGCCATGTCGGCGGGGTCATGGGCGACACGATCATCGTCGCGCCTCCCTACAATGCGACCGATGCGGAACTGGCGGAGCTGGTGACGAGGCTCGAGCTCGCCGTCGCGCAGAGCCTTGCCAGCCCATAGCGAGCACGTCCGATGACCGAGGGTCGCAATCTCGCCCGGGATCCGCGCTACGACGTGCTGTTCGAGCCGGTGCGCATCGGACCGCTCGTGGCGAAGAATCGCTTCTATCAGGTGCCGCATTGCAATGGCATGGGCTGGACGCAGCCGCGCGCGCTCGCCGCGCTGCGCGGCGTGAAGGCCGAAGGCGGCTGGGCCGTGGTGAGCACCGAGGAAGTGGAGATCCACCCGACGAGCGACTGTGAGCCGTTCCACGAGGGTCGACTGTGGTCGGAGGAGGATCTGCCGGCGCTCGCCCTCATGGCGGACAAGGTGCACGAGCACGGCGCGCTGGCTGCGATCGAGATCATGCACCACGGGCCCGCGAGCGCCAATCACGCCACGCGCGAGATCCCGCTCGCACCTTCACACCGCCCGGTGACGACCTTCGCGCCCGTGCAGGCGCGCGCGATGGACAAGCAGGACATTCGCGCCTATCGGCGCTGGCATCGCGAGGCCGCGCTGCGCTCGCGCCGCGCGGGCTTCGACATCGTCTACGTCTACGCCAGCCACGATCTGAGTCTCGCGATGCACTTTCTGGAGCGCCGCAGGAACGCGCGTCGCGACGAGTACGGCGGTAGCCTCGTGAACCGCGTGCGCCTGCTGCGCGAGTTGATCGAGGACACGAAGGAGGCGGTGGGCGATCGCTGTGCGGTGGCGGTGCGGCTCGCCGTCGATGAGCTGCTCGGCCCGGACGGCATCACGAGCGCAGGCGAGGGGCGCGAGATCATCGCGATGCTCGCGGAGTTGCCCGATCTTTGGGACATCAACGTCGCTGACTGGGTCAACGACAGCCAGACATCGCGCTTCGCCAAGGAGGGCTACCAGGAGGAATACGTCCGCTGCGTCAAATCGCTCACCAGCAAGCCCGTGGTAGGCGTCGGCCGCTTCACTTCGCCGGATACGATGGTGAGTCAAGTGCGCCGCGGGGTGCTCGATTTCATCGGTGCCGCGCGGCCCTCGATCGCGGATCCCTTTCTGCCGCGCAAGCTGCTGGAGGGCCGGCCCGAGGACATCCGCGAGTGCATCGGCTGCAACATCTGCGTGACGAGCGATTACACGAGCTCGAACCTGCGCTGTACGCAGAACCCCACGGTCGGCGAGGAATGGCGCCGTGGCTGGCACCCCGAGCGCATCGCACCGCGCGCCTCCACCAGCACCATCCTGGTCGTGGGCGCGGGTCCCGCGGGACTGGAGGCGGCCCTCGCCGCCGCGCAGCGCGGCTATGAAGTCCACCTTGCCGAGGCCTCGACGGAGCTCGGAGGACGCGTGCGCCATGAGGCCGCGCTACCCGGCCTGCGCGAATGGATACGGGTGCGCGACTGGCGTGTCGGACAGCTCGAGAAGCGCTCGAACGTTCACATCTATCGCGACAGCGCGGTGGACGCGGCGACCATTCTTGAGTTCGGAGCACGCTACGTCGCGCTCGCTACGGGCGCGCTGTGGCGCCGCGACGGCGTCGGCAGAGCGAACGGTGAGCCGATCGCGGGTTTTGCGAATGCGCCTGTCTTCACACCCGATGACATCATGGAGGGTCGCCGCCCGGAGGGGCCGGTCGTCATCTTCGATGACGACCACTACTACATGGGCGGCGTGCTGGCGGAGTGGTGCGTGGGTATCGGCCTGGCCGTGACGCTGGTCACGCCTGCGCCCATTCCCTCAGCATGGACGGCCAACACCCTGGAGGCACTCCCCATTGCGCAGCGCCTGGCGCGCCTCGGTGTCGAGGTGGTCCCGCACACCAATATCAATGGCTTCAGCGAGTCGCGGCTCACGCTGGTGAACGAGCTGACCGGTGTGCGCACCGAGCGCGAGGCGCGTTCCCTCATCAGCGTCACCGCCCGCTTGCCGATCGACTCGCTCTACGACTCGCTCACCGCGGCACCCGAGCGGCTGAGCGCAGCGGGCGTCGCGAGCGTAACGCGCATCGGCGATTGCTACGCACCCGGCACGATCCAGGCAGCCGTCTACTCGGGACACAAGTTCGCGCGCGAGCTCGAGGCGCCCTCGGTCGAGGTCGTGCCGCGCGAGCTGCCGCTCGCGGCCCCATGAGGGCATCACGCGGCTCCATGAGGGGATACCCATGACATTCAAGCTCACCTACTCGACGATGTTCGATCCTCCGCCTGAGCTGCATGCGCGCTTTGATGCGGCGATGAGTCGCCTGGGTACAAGGCTCGGTGCCACACACGCACTGCATATCGCGGGTGAGGACCGGCTCACCGGGCAGACCGTGCCGGGACGCAATCCGGCCGATCAGGAGCAGCTGCTGGGTGAGTTCGCCACGGCGAGCGCGCGCGATGCGGAGGAGGCGCTGCAGGCTGCCCAGCGCGCCTGGCAGAGATGGAAGCAGACCGCGCCCGCCACACGCATGCGGATGCTGCGGCGTGCGGGGGAGATCATCGCCGAGCGGGTGTTCGACATCGCGGCCGCGCTGACGCTCGAAGTGGGAAAGAACCGCATGGAGGCGCTCGGTGAGGCGCAGGAGACCGCGGACTTCTTTCAACTGTACTGCGATGATTTCGAGAAGAGCGGCGGGTTCGACCGGCCGCTTCCCGAGGACCCAGTCAGCGGCTACGTCTCGCGCAATCGCAGCGTGATGAAGCCCTACGGTCCGTGGGTCGTGATCAACCCGTTCAACTTCCCCTTCGCGCTCGCCGGCGGACCGGTGGCGGCCGCGCTGGTGACGGGAAACACCGCGGTGCTGAAGTGCGCGAGTGCGACACCCTGGGCGGGTCGCCTGCTCGCGGACTGTTTGCGCGATGCCGAGCTGCCGCCGGGTGTGTTCAACTATCTCAACGGTCCGGCCGATGTGATTGGTCCGGCGCTGATCGAGCATCCGCTCACGGCAGGTGTGACTTTTACGGGCTCTTACGAGGCGGGGACCCACATTGGACGCACTTTGCAGTCGGGGACTCCGCCGCGACCGTACATTGCGGAGATGGGCGGCAAGAATGCTTGCATCGTCACCGCTGCTGCAGACTTGGAGCGCGCGGCCACGGGCATCGTGCGCTCCGCGTTCGGCATGGGCGGTCAGAAATGCTCGGCGCTCTCGCGCCTGTACGTGCAACGCGACGTGGCCGATCCGCTCCTGGAGCGCATTCTGAGCCAGACGGCCGCGCTCAGCATCGGCGATCCGGCACGTCGCGAGAATTGGCTGGGACCGGTGACCACCCGCTCTGCTTACGACAGCTACGCGCGCTATGCTGACCTGCTGAAGACTCAGGGGGCGCGGACCTTGAATCGTGGGGAGCAGCTGCGCGGCGGCAATCTCGCGCGCGGCTTCTTCGTGCGCCCCATCGTTGCAGAGGCGCCCCTCGAGCATTCACTGTGGCAGAAGGAGATGTTCCTGCCGATCCTGATGGTGCATCGGGTCGCATCGCGCGACGTGGCGATGCAACTCGCCAACGAGTCGCGCCTCGGCCTCACCGCCGGCTTCTACGGTGCGCCTGCCGAGGTGGCCTGGTTCCAGGAGCACATCGAGGCGGGTGTGACGTACGCGAACCGCCCGCAGGGCGCCACGACAGGCGCATGGCCCGGCTATCAGCCATTCGGCGGCTGGAAGGGTTCGGGCAGCACCGGCAAGGCCATCGCCTCCTTCTACTATCTGCCGCAATACTTGCGCGAGCAGTCTCAGACCGTGGTCGAGTGAGCACGCGGCGCCGAGGGACACACATGTCTTCGCCCCATATTCGTACGCCGCTCCCCGGCCCCAAAGCGCAGGCACTCATCGAGCGCGATCGTTTAGTGACGACTCCCTCGTATCCGCGGGACTATCCGTTCGTCATGGCGCGCGGCCGCGGCGCCGAAGTGTGGGACGTCGACGGCAATCGGTTTCTGGATTTCGCCGCGGGGATCGCCGTGTGCAGCACCGGACATGCGCACCCCGCTGTCGTGCAGGCGATCAAGGCCGCCGCCGATGACTTCCTGCACATCTCGAGCGATTTCTGGCACGAGCGGATGACACGTCTCGGAGAGAAGATCAACGCGCTCGCCCCCATGAGCGAGCCGGTGCAGGTTCTCGTCTGTCAGAGCGGCACCGAGGCGGTCGAGGGCGCGGTGAAGCTCGCGCGCTACGTGACCGGTCGCCCGCGATTCATCGGCTTCCTGGGCGGCTTTCACGGCCGCACCATGGGCTCGCTCGCCTTCACGGCCAGCAAGTACACCCAGCAGAAGGGCTTCTTTCCCCCCATGCCGGGCGTGACGCACGTGCCCTATCCCAACCCGTACCGGCCCCTCTTCTCCGGAGCGGATCAGGGCAGGGCGGTGCTCGAGTACATCGAGAACGTCCTGTTCGTCAGCAACGTGCCGCCGAGCGAAGTGGCCGCCATCGTGGTCGAGCCCATTCAGGGTGAAGGCGGCTACATCGTGCCTCCCGATGGTTTTCTTGCCGGGCTGCGCAGCCTGTGCGACCGCCACGGCATGCTGCTGGTGCTCGATGAGGTGCAGTCGGGCATCGGGCGCACGGGCCGCATGTTCGCCGCGCAGCACTCCGGAGTATCCGCAGACATCATGACCCTGGCGAAGGGTCTCGGTTCCGGCCTGCCGATCGGGCTCGTCGTGGCGTGCCGGCGGCACATGCAGAAGTGGCCGCGCGGCGCACACGGCAACACCTTCGGAGGCAATCCGCTCTGTTGTGCGGCCGCACTGGCTACGCTCGATCTCGTCGAGCGCGAGTACGCCGCCAACGCCGCAAGCGTCGGGGAGTATTTCAAAGGACGTCTGCACGAGCTCCAGAGCCGTTTCGATTGCATCGGTGAAGTGCGCGGCAAGGGTCTCATGCTCGCCATGGAGCTGGTCGAGGATCGAGCGAGCCGCAAGCCCGCCGGGTGGCTCGCCGAGCGGTTGCTGACGCGCGCATTCCACCAGGGGTTGCTGCTGCTCTCCTGCGGCCTGAGCACCGTGCGGTTCATCCCGCCGCTCATGATCTCCCGCGCACACGTCGATGAGGCCATGACGCTGATCGAAGTCGCGCTGCAAGAAGCGCTCGCTCCCGGCTGAGCGACTTGCCCATGCACAGCGCCACCCAAGAGCCCAGGGAACTCGGCTTCTGGACCTGCACCGCGCTGGTGATCGGCAACACGATCGGCATAGGCATCTTCGTGCTGCCGGCCTCGCTTGCGCCGCAGGGCCTGAACGCGCTCTGGGCCTGGCTGGTTACGACCGTGGGCTGCTGCTTTCTGGCGGTGGTGTTCTCGGGGCTGGCGCGCAGCTTCCCGCAGGACGATGGGCCATATGCCTATACCCACCGGGCTTTCGGACCGGCGGCGGCGTTCGCCGTCCTGTGGTGCTACTGGATCTCGTGCTGGCTGACAAATGCGTTTCTCGCGATCGGGGCCGTCGGCTACCTGATGCCACTCGTTCCCGCGCTCGCGACGGTGCCGTGGCTGCCCTCGGTCACGGCGCTCTCGCTCGTATGGTTCTTCGTGCTCATCAATCTGTTCGGCGTCCGCGCGGCGGGAGGAATCCAGCTGGTGATGACCGCGCTCAAGCTCGTGCCGCAAGCCGCCGTCATCTGGTTCGGTGTGTGGCTTCTTTACAAGCGCCCCGCGGCGTACGTGGCCCACGTGCCGCCGAATCCGTTCTCGGTGCACGACCTGCTGCTCGCCTCCACCACGGCGCTCTACGCGATGCTCGGTATCGAATGCGCGACGATCCCGGCGGCGCGAGTCCGCGATCCCGGGCGCACCATTCCACGCTCCACTCTCGCCGGGACGCTCATCACCGCATTCATCTACCTATGTATCTCGGCCATCCCCATCCTGCTCGTTCCGCAGGCGGAGCTGGCCACATCGAGCGCGCCGTTCGCGGACCTGATCGCGCACTACGTCGGCCCGCAGTACGGGCGCTTACTGGCAGTCTGCGTCGTGATCAGTGCGCTGGGTGCCCTGAATGGCTGGACGCTGCTCACAGGTGAGCTCACCCAGACGTTTTCTAGGCATGGCACGCTGCCTGCTCTGCTCGGTGCAGAGAACTCACACGCCGCCCCGACCTACGCGTTTCTGCTCACCGGCGTGCTCGCAAGCGTCATGCTGCTCGCGAATTACACTCAGTCGACCGCCGGGATCTACACCTTCTTCAGTCAAATGGTGACGGCCGCGAACCTGCCGCTCTACGTTGCCTGCTCGCTTGCCGTGCTCGTGCTGTGGAAGCGCGGCGAGCGCGCACGTCCCGGCGCCCGCGAGCTCGTATGGCTGGGCGGCGCGGCCCTCGCCACGCTCTATTGCCTCTGGGTCGTGATCGGCACGGATACCGCATCGCTGCGCTGGGCGGTGGGACTCGGCGCTTCGGGCGTCCTCGTTTACGGCGGTGCGTTCTGGGTGCGGCGTCGCCGCCGGCCGCTCTCGGAGATCTCATGAGCAAGCCGTTGGTGTGTGTGCTGAGCGCAATGGCTCTCGGCGCCGCGAGTCCGGCAAGCCTCGCGCAGCGCCAGCCGGTGCTGCAGCAGATCGATCTGCCGCACCCTTACTACTATCGCGAAATGTATCTGCCGCAGCTCACGAGCGGGCCGAGCAGCCTCACTTGGTCGCCCGACTCGCGCGAGCTCGTCTACTCGATGGCAGGGTCCCTGTGGCGCCAGGCCATCGGCTCGAGCGTCGCGCAGCAGCTGACGGCAGATACTGCATATGACTACCAGCCCGACTGGTCGGCCGACGGCCGCTGGATCGTCTACAGCTCGTATCGCAACGATGCGATCGAGCTGTGGGTGCTGGACACGGCGAGCGGCAGCACCCAACCGTTGCTGCAGAATGCAGCGGTCAACGTCGAGCCGCGCTTCTCGCCCGACGGCAAGCGTCTGCTTTTCGTCTCGACGGCCTTCAACCGGCACTTCCACGTGTTCGTGGGCGACTTCTCCGCCGGCCGCCTCACGCACGTCGAGCGGCTGACGGGCGAGAGCCGCAGCCCTCTGCCGCGCTACTACTACAGTCCCTTCGACCATGAGATCAGCCCGGTGTGGTCGCGCGATGGCAAGGAGGTGCTGTACATCTCCAATCGCAATCACATCTACGGCACGGGCGGCTTGTGGCGCATGGCAGCGCAGCCCGGTGCGGCGGCGCACGAGATTCACTACGAGGAGACTAACTGGCGCGCGCGCCCGGACTTCGCGCCCGATGGCAGTCGCGTGGTGTACGCCTCCTACGCCGGCCGCTCGTGGCACAATCTGTGGCTCATCCCGGGCGGCGGCGGCGATGCGATCGCGCTCACCTACGGCGATTGGGACCAGATCAATCCGCGCTGGTCCCCGGATGGCACGCGGATCGCCTTCATCGCGAATCGCGGCGGCAATACCGGTATCGAGATCGTGCCGATTCCCGGCGGTGAGCCTCAGCCGCTGCACATTGGCGAGCGGCGCTATCGCGCCCCCCACGGACGACTGCATGTCACGTTGCTCGATGGCAGCGGGCAGCCAGCCGCCGCACGCATCAGCATCACCGATGCGGCCGGGATGTTCCACGCGCCGGCCGATGCGTGGATCCAGGCCGATGACGGCTTCGACCGGCGGGAGCGCAAGTTCGAGGCTCACTATTTCGCCGCGCTGGGCGATGTGACGCTCGATGCTCCCGTGGGCGCGATACGTATCGAGATCATGCACGGCTTCGGGCGGCGACTCGAGCAGCGCGAGCTGCAAGTCGCGAGCGGTCGAGCGAGCGAGCTCACCGTGTCGATGGACCAGGGTGTCCTTACCGTTCCCGCCGCGGGGCGCTGGGTGAGCGGCGATGTGCATGTCCATATGAACTACGGTGGAGCCTATCGCAACACACCGGCGCACCTCGTCGTCCAGGCACGCGCCGAGGATCTGAATGTCGTCGAGTCGCTGATCGTCAACAAGGAGCAACGCTTCCCGGACATCGCCTACAACGGACTCCTGCTCGACCCGGCCTCCCTGCCCGATACGCTCATAGTGCACGGTCAAGAGTTTCACACGAGCTACTGGGGTCATCTCGGGCTGCTGGACCTCGAGGGCGGTGTAATTCTCCCGGGCTATTCGGGTTATCCGCACACGGCCGCCTCGAGCCTCTATCCGACGAACGCCGATGTGGCGGATCTCGCGCACGCGAAGGGAGGACTCGTCGGCTACGTGCACCCCTTCGACACGGAGCCGCATCCCTATGCAACCCAGGAGACGCTCACCATGGAGCTGCCGGTCGATGCGGCCCTGGGCAAGGTCGACTACATGGAGATCCTCGGCTTCAGCGATCATCGCTTCACCGCGGCGGTCTGGTATCGCCTGCTGAATCTCGGCTTTCACCTTCCCGCGGCGGGGGGCACGGACGCCATGGCCAACTTCGCCTCCCTGCGCGGTCCCGTGGGCATGAACCGCGTCTATGCGCGCCTGCCCGCTTCAGGTCTCACCCCTGCCGAGTTCGCCGCCGCCATCAAACAGGGGCGTACCTTTGCAACCAACGGGCCGCTGCTCGGGCTCACGTTGGGGAATGCTGAGATCGGCGACGAGCTGCGTTATGACCAGGCCGCGAAGCGCGTACCCTTCAAGGCGCGTCTGCGGTCAATCGTGCCGGTCGAGCATCTCGATCTCATCTGCAATGGCCGTGTGATGCGCTCCTTCGTGCGCAAGCAGGCGATCGCGAGCGGCGATTTCACCGGCACCGTGGATCTCGGCCAGTCCGGATGGTGCGTGCTCGCGGCTTCAACCGATGGTGCGCGCTATCCGGTGCTGGATGAGTATGTGTATGCGACCACGAGCCCGATCTACGTCACGATCGCCGGCGCGCGGCCGCGCTCACCGCAGGACGCCGCCTTCTTCAGCGCCTGGATCGAGCGGGTGAGCGAGGCTACGGCGGCCTATCCCGACTGGAATAATGCGGCCGAGAAGACGCACGTGATGGAACAACTGTCGGCGGCCCGCGCCGTGTATCAGAACATGCGATGAGCGATACCTCCGAGCCCGTGGGAACACTCGAGGTTGCGCTCGCACACGCTGGGCGCTTGCTCGCGAAGGATCCCCAATTGGCCGCCGAGCAGGCGCGCGAAATCCTCAAAGTCGTACCTGCGCACCCCCATGCACGGCTGATCCTCGGCGCCGCGCAGCGCATCGCCGGTCAGACGCACGCGGCGCTCGAGACGCTCGAGCCGCTCGCTCGCGAGCAGCCGCAGGCTGCGCCCGTGCACCTCGAGCTGGGCATCGCGCTCGCTGCGACGGGGCGCACACGCGAGGCGGTGCAAGCGCTGCGCCGCGCACTACAATTGAAGTCCGACTGGCCGGATGCCTGGCGGCTGCTCGCGGATCAGCTCGACGCACAGGGCGATGCCGCGGCCGCCGACGAGGCTCGTGCGCAATACCTGAAAGCCGCCAACAAGGATCCGCGACTCATGGAGGCCGCGGCGGCGCTGGTCGCGAACCAGCTGCCGCTCGCCGATAACCGACTGCGGGCGCACCTTGCGGCGAACCCAACCGACGTGGCGGCCCTGCGCATGCTGGCCGAAGTCGCGGGGCGCCTGCGTCGCTACCCCGATGCACAAGCGCTGCTCGAGAAATGTCTCGAGCTCGCCCCGAGCTTCGATGCCGCGCGCCACAACTATGCGACGGTGCTCAATCGTCAGGGAAAAGCCGCCGCTGCACTCGTGCAGGTCGAGCGGCTCCTCGCACGCAATCCGCGCGACCCGGGATATCGAAATCTCAAGGCCGCAACCCTGGCGCATCTGGGCGAGTACGCACAGTCCATGCAGGTCTACGAGGCGGTGCTCGAGGACTTTCCGCAGCAGCCGAAGATCTGGATGAGCTACGGTCATGCGTTGAAGACCGCCGGCCGCCAGGGCGACAGCATTGCGGCCTACCGCCGCGCGATTACCATGGAGCCCACGCTCGGCGAGGCGTACTGGAGTCTTGCGAACCTCAAGACGGTTCGTTTCTCGGAGGCCGAGCTCGGCGCGCTGCGCGCAGCGCTTGAGCGTACCGATCTCAGCGCCGAGGATCGTGTGCACTTCGAGTTTGCGCTCGGCAAAGCGCTCGAGGATGCGGGCTCTTATCAGGAGTCCTTTGGACACTACGCGCAGGGCAACGCGCTGCACCGCAGCTCGCACGCTTACAGTGCGCAGGAAGATGCGGCCTATGTACGTCGCTGCAAGGAGCTCTTCACTCGCGAGTTCTTCGCGCAGCGCGCCGGCGCGGGTGCGCCGGCTGCCGATCCCATCTTCATCCTCGGCCTGCCGCGCGCCGGCTCGACGCTGCTCGAGCAGATGCTCGCGAGCCACTCGCAGGTCGAGGGTACGATCGAGCTGCCCGACGTGCCGCAGATCGCTCGCGAGCTCGCCGGGCGCAAGGCGCAAGAGGCGGGGGCGCCGTTTCTGCAGGCGGTGGCGTCGCTGACGCACGCGGAGCTCACTGAGCTTGGCGAGCGCTATCTATCGAGCACGCGTCCGCTACGCAAGAGCGAGGCGCCGTTCTTCATCGACAAGATGCCCAACAACTGGATGTATGTCGGGCTCATCCAGCTCATGCTGCCGAACGCCAAGATCATCGATGCGCGGCGCCACCCGCTTGGCTGCGGTTTCTCCTGCTTCAAACAGCACTTCGCGCGTGGTCAGAGCTTTGCATACGATCTCGCGGACATCGGCCACTCCTACCGCAACTACGTCGAGCTGATGGCGCACTTCGATGCGGTGCTGCCGGGCCGCGTACACCGCGTCTTCTATGAGAATCTGATCGAGGATCCCGAGACCGAGCTGCGCCGGCTGCTTGCGTACTGTCGACTGCCGTTCGAGGTGGCGTGTCTCAGATTTCATGAGAACGAGCGCGCGGTGCGTACCGCAAGCTCCGAGCAGGTGCGCCAGCCCCTCTTTCGTGAAGGAATGGAGCACTGGCGTAACTACGAGCCCTGGCTCGAGCCACTCAAGGCAGCCCTTGGAGCGGTCCTACCAGCGTATCCGCGCGTACCAGATTCCTTTTGACAATTAATTCGGGCGATTTGCATACTCGACATCTTGGGGGGTGCAGAAACAACACAAGGGGTCGGCCGATGACACGCAGTCGACGGCGAAAACTCGCGCGCACCCAAGCGGGCAAGCGCGCTTTCATCGTGAAGAGGGGCCTACCTGTTGCGTCGGCGCTACTCGTAGGCATGCCGCTCGCGCATGCACAGAACGCGCCGCCGCCAGCGGCGCCGGCCGCCGCCGAGGCGGGTGGTCTCCAGGAGGTGATCGTCACGGCGCAGAAGCGCAGCGAGAACGTGCAGAACGTTCCGATCAGCATCGAGGTGCTCGACAATCAGAAGCTCAGCGAGCTGAGCATCAGCGGCCTCGACGACTACGTGAAGTACTCGCCGAGCGTCTCCTATCTGCGCGGCATCGGGCAGGGCGGTAATGCTCAGCCGGGCCTCTCGCACGTCTACATCCGCGGCGTCGTCAGCGGCGGTGAAGGTAACCACTCGGGCCCGCAGCCGAGCGTGGGCACCTATCTCGATGAGCAGCCGGTCACAACCATCGACGGCACGGTCGATGTGCATATCTACGACATGGCGCGCATCGAGGTGCTGGAGGGGCCGCAGGGCACGCTCTACGGTGCGAGCTCAGAATCGGGCACGGTGCGCATCATCAGCAACAAGGCCGACCCGACCAAGTTCTCTGCGAGCTACGACCTGCAGGTGAACCAGGTCGACCACGGCGGCACCGGCTACGAGGCACAGGGCTACGTCAACATCCCGATCACCCCGTCGGCGGCCGTGCGCCTCGTCGCCTGGGACGTGCACGATGCGGGCTATATCAGCAACGTGGCCGGCACGAACACGACGGCGTGTATCGAGAACGGTATCCGCACCTTTCCCACGTGGGCGGGCCAGACGCCCTCGACCGCGGCGTGCCCGACGGTCGGGACGGTCGGCGCGGGTGCGATCAGCAATGCCGCCTGGGTGAAGAACGACTACAACACCGCGGAGACCCGCGGCGGTCGCATGTCGCTGCTCTTCAACCTCGGTGACAACTGGACGGTGACGCCCACCTTCATGGGGCAGAGCCTCACCACCGAGGGTTTCTTCGCCTACGATCCCGCGGTCGGTGACCTGAAAGTGGCGCACTTCGGCCCCGAGAACTCCGATGATACCTGGTGGCAGGGCGCATTGACCATCGAAGGCCACGTCAGCAATTTCGACATCGTCTACGCCGGCGCCTTCATGAAGCGCGACGTGCACTCGCTCGCCGACTACAGCGACTATACGGAATTCTATGATCGGGCCTACGGCTCAGGCGCGCTCTGGGTCGGCAACGCCGGCACGCCGATCATGGCGCAGGAACTGGTGAACACCAAGGGCTACTTCCAGAAGTGGAGCCACGAGCTCCGCGTGAGCACTCCGGCGGATCTGCCCGTCAGGGGCACGCTCGGACTGTTCATCCAGCGCCAGCTGCACAACATCTTCGAGCAGTACGTCATGCCGGGTTATGGCTTCATAAATCCGTATGGCGGACCGGAAAACCCGGCTGGCTTCGCTGACTCGCTCTCCATCCCGACGCTGCACAACACCATCTGGCTCACCGACGAGCAGCGCGTGGATCGCGACAAGGCGGTATTCGCGCAGGTGACGTGGGATATCACCCAGCAGCTCGAGCTCACGGGCGGCATTCGCTTCTACAAGTACGACAACACGCTCGATGGTTTCTACGGCTACTCGCTCAATTACAACGCCTTGAGCGGCTACTCGTCGGGCATGGCCGGCTGCTTCCTGCCGTATCCGATCACGCCGTACGCACCCTGCACGAATCTCAACAATGAGACGAGCGACACCGGCAACGTGCCGCGCGTCAATCTGACCTACAAGTTCACACCGGATGCCTTGATGTACGCCACGTACTCGAAGGGTTTCCGTCCCGGCGGCGTCAACCGCACGGCGGTGAAGGGCATCGGCCCCTACAAGGCGGACTTCCTGACGAACTACGAGATCGGCTGGAAGACACAATGGTTCAATCACCGACTGCGTTTCAACGGCGCGCTCTTCTGGGAGGACTGGAAGAACTTCCAGTTCTCGTTCCTCGGGCCGAACAGCGTCAACATCGTGGCGAACGGCGGTAACGCTCGTATCAAAGGCTTCGAGACCGAGCTGCAATGGGCTGCGACCAACAATCTCATGCTCAGCACGGCATTCACGTGGCTGGATCCGGTGCTCACGCAGGACTACTGCGGCACGCAGGGCGTCACGTCCTGTCCGACTCAGTCGACCGACGCTCCATACTTGCCCGGCGGCGCGTGGATCGGTCCGCAGGCCCCGGCGGGAACCAACCTTCCGATCACGCCGAAGTTCAAGGGCAATCTCATTGCCCGCTACACCTTCAATCCAATCGGTGACTTCTCGCCCTACGCGCAGGTGACGGGAGTTTATCAAACGCAGACGTCGCCTCTGTTGCGCCAGGACGAGGTGGCGATCGTCGGTGTAATGCCCTCATACGCCCTGATCGACATGGTGGGCGGGGTGACGTACAAGGATTTCATGCTGCAGCTGCAGGTGACGAACGTGGCGGATAAGCGGGCGCAGCTCTCGCGTTTCACGCAGACCAACCCCGTGGTCGATCCGCAGCCCTACATCGTGCCGACGCAGCCGCGCACGATCACGCTGGAGTTCTCACAGAAGTTCTAAGCCACCAGAAAGGCCCGCTGATCCGGTACCGCGATGCGGGCCGGATCGCGGTCCGCGCTTGAGCAGCCAATACGATGTCATCGTCATCGGGTCCGGTCACAACGGGCTCGTGTGCGGTGCCTACCTCGCCAAGGCGGGCTTGAAGACGCTGATCCTCGAGCGTCGTCCCCTCATCGGCGGTGCGGCCGTGACGGAGGAATTCAGCCCCGGATTTCGCGGCTCGCGCTTCTCGTACGTGATGAGCCTGCTGCATCCGCGGATCATTCGCGATCTCGAGCTCGCCGCGTACGGTCTGGAAGTATTGCCGGCGAATGATCTGTTCTGTCCCCTGGGCGGGGATGACTACATCATCTTCAGCGACGACTTACGGAAGACGCAGGCGGAGTTCGCGCGCTTCTCGCGCCACGATGCGGAAATCTATCCGCAGTTCGCGCGCGAGCTCGAAGAGTCCGCGGCGCTCGTGCGGCGCCTGCTGTTCGAGACACCGGTCGATCCCGTCAAGCGCAGCTGGAAGAGTTTCAAACAGAGCGCAGCGCTTCTGTGGCGGCACCGCAAGGTCGGCGAGCGTGCCTACCGGCTCATCGACCTCCTGGCGCAGAGCGCTTATGACTATCTCTCGGTGTGGTTCGAGCACGACGTCATCAAGTCGGTGCTCGCCTACTATGCCTCGATCGGCACCTTTGCCGGGCCACGCTCTCCGGGTACCGCGTACGTGATCATGCATCACCTGCTCGGCGAGCATCAGGGGGCGGGCGGCTGGGGCTTCGTGCGGGGCGGTATGGGTGCGATCACGGCCGCGATTGCGCGCTCGGGCGAGCGCTTCGGCATGCAGATCGTGACCGACGCTCCGGTCGCCGAGGTGCAGGTGCGCAATGGACGCGCCACGGGCGTGCGCACCACGGATGGTCGTGAATGGCAGGCGCGGCTGGTGGCTTCCAACGCCACGGCGAAGACCCTCTTCAGGCGGCTCATCGCCCCCGAGCATCTGCCACCCGAGCTGCTGCGCGAGATCGATGCGTTTCGCACCTTCTCGACGGCCTTCAAGATGAACATCGCCGCGCATGCGCCACCGCGCTATCGCGCCTTCGATCCCGTCGTGAGCGGCTTTCCCTATCCGACGTACGTCCACATCGGACCCGGAATCGATTACCTCGAGCGCGCGTACGACGATGCGAAGTACGGCTGGTACTCACGCCGGCCGTTTCTCACGCCCGTCGTCCCGACCATCGTCGACGACTCTCTGGCTCCCGCCGGCAAGCACGTCATCAACATCTTCGGCGGGCACGCGCCCTACGAGCTCAAGGGGGGCGCCTCGTGGGCGAGCGAGAAGCCGAACCTCACCAGGACGGCGCTCGAGGTGCTCGATGAGATGGCGCCGGGCTTTTCCACGCAGATCATCGATGTCGAGACCCTGGTGCCGCCGGACCTCGAGGCCATCGTGGGTCTGCCGCAGGGGCATATCTTTCACGGCGAGCTGAGCGCGGATCAGCTTTTCTGGCAGCGTCCCGTGCCCCACTGGGCGGACTATCGCACGCCGGTCAGGGGTCTCTATCAGTGCGCCTCGTCCAGTCATCCCGGCGGGGGCGTCTCCGGCATTCCCGGTCACAATGCCGCGCGTGAGATTCTCAAGGACTGGAAGCACATGAAATGAGGTGCCGCGATGATGGCGAACGAGGTCTTCATTACCTGCGCGGTCACGGGATCGGGCGATTCGGTCGGCAAGAATCCGCACGTGCCCGTCACACCGCAGCAGATTGCGACCGCAGCCCTCGAGGCACATGCCGCCGGCGCCGCCATCGTTCACCTGCACGTGCGCAATCCTGCATCGGGTGCCGCAAGCCGCGACCCCGCACTGTTCCGCGAGGTCGTCGATCGCATCCGTAGCCGCAGCACCGAGGTCATCCTCAACCTGACCGGAGGCATGGGTGGCGATCTGCTGCTCGGCCCGGAGCAGGCGCCTCTCGATTTCCTGGCAGGGACTGATTGCGTCGGCCCTCAGGAGCGTATGGCGCACATCCTGGAGCTCGAGCCCGAGATCGGCAGCCTCGATTGCGGTTCGCTGAACTTCGGCGAAGCGCTCTACGTCACCACGCCGGAATACCTGCGGCGCATGGCGCGCGCTTATCAGGAAAAAGGCGTCCGGCCGGAGATCGAGGCGTTCGAGCTCGGGCACATCGAGCTTGCGAAGCAGCTCATCGCCGAAGGCCTGATCGATCGGCCCGCGCTGTTTCAACTCTGCCTTGGCATCAAGTACGGAGCCCCTGCAACGGCCGAGGCGATGTCCGCCATGCGGGATGCGCTGCCCGCGGGGGCACACTGGTCCGCTTTCGGGATCGGGCGCATGCAGATGCCCATGGTCGCGCAGTCGGTCCTGCTCGGCGGCCATGTGCGCGTCGGGCTGGAGGACAATCTCTATCTGGACAGAGGTGTTCTTGCTTCCAACGCCGCGCTGGTCGAGCGTGCGGTGCGGCTCATCGAGCTCCTGGGATCGCGCGTGATGCCGGCGCGCGCAGCCCGCGAGCGCCTGCGGTTGCGCGTACGCTCCGGCAGCGCCGCGGCAGAGTCTGGTGCCCAGCCGCAACTGCGGCCATACTGATCTGGCGAACTTGCTCAAGGAGACACGGGCACATGGGCACGGCGTTCAACGTCCTGATGAGAATCGTGAGCACGCTCATCGGGCTTGCGATGATGGCTTTCGGAATCGTATGGATCCTGCAGGGGCTCAACCTCGCCTTTCGTGTCGGCTTCATGGTCGGTGATCGGCGCTGGGTGGTCTACGGCGCGATACTGGCGCTGCTCGGCATCGGGGAAGTGATCTGGAGCAACACGCGTCAGCGCACGACGGGCAGTCTGGCGTGACACACTTCTGCGCCGAATTCGCGGCGCTGCGCGGGGGCAGCAGCTGACGAGCGACCGGTAGCTGAGCGGGCGGCACGCCGGTTGCTCGGCGTGTGATGAGGCTTATGGAATAGGCACATGACAACCGCCCCCATCCGCCGCCAGATGCGGATCGCGCAGGTCGCGCCCCTCTATGAAAGCGTACCGCCGCGGCTCTACGGGGGTACCGAGCGCGTAGTATCGTATCTGACGGAGGAGCTGGTGCGCGCCGGTCACGAGGTGACGCTGTTCGCGAGCGGCGATTCGGTGACCTCCGCCAAGCTGATTCCAGTGTGGGACCGTGCCCTACGGTTGGATGACCGCTGTCCTGAGTCGCTTGCGCTGCACATGCTCATGCTCGAGGCCATCTGGGAACACTCGACGTCTTTCGACGTGATTCACTTTCACACGGACACGGTGCATCTGCCGCTGGCCCGCCGTTGTCTGACGCCTTCAGTGACGACGCTGCACGGGCGGCTGGACCTGCTCGGACTCGAGCCACTGTACCGTGAGTATGCGGACCATCCGTTCGTGTCCATCTCCGATGCGCAGCGCCGCCCATTGAGCCTCAGCAACTGGACGGCGACGGTGCATCACGGATTGCCCCTCGGCCTGCTGCAGCCGGTGCTCGATGCGCCGCGCAAGTACCTCGCGTTCCTCGGGCGCATCTGCCCGGAGAAGCGCGTCGACCGCGCGATTGAGATCGCCCAGCGCACCGGCATTCCGCTCAAGATCGCGGCCAAAGTCAGTCACGTGGACCGCGAATACTTCGCCGCCCACATTCAGCGCCAGATCGACGGCCACTTCATCGAGTACATCGGCGAGATCGGCGAGCGGGAGAAGCCGCACTTCCTCGGCCACGCGATCGCCATGCTGCATCCGATCGATTGGCCGGAGCCCTTCGGGTTGTCGATGATCGAGGCGATGGCGTGTGGCACGCCGGTGATCGCCTTCCGTCACGGCTCGGTGCCGGAGGTCATCGACGAGGGAGTCACCGGGTACATCGCGGAGAGCGTCGATGAGGCGACCGAGCTCGTCATGCGCGCACGCACCTTCGACCGGCGGCGCTGTCGGGCGCGATTCGAGCAGCGCTTCTCCGCTGCGCGCATGGCGCGCGAGTACTGTCGAATCTACGAAGCACTCGGTGAAGAGCAGAGATGGCGACGCAAGGCGTGAGCTCGCAAGCAGTGCCGCGCTACGACATCCTCGCTCCCGAGGTTTCGGTGGCGGAGCGCACGCTCGTCCTGAAGCAGGATGAGACCCTCGGGCTGTTCAACGAATTCGGCGATATCGACGCCGCGGCACGGCACGAGGAAGGACTGTTCCACGAGGGCACACGCTTCGTCTCGCAGCTGATGCTGCGGCTGTTCGGAGGACGTCCGCTGCTCTTGAGCTCCACGGTGCGGCGCGACAACGTGCTGATGTCGGCGGACCTCACGAATCCGGATCTGTACTCCGAGGGGCGGCAGGTCCTGCCGCGCGGCAGCCTGCACATCTTTCGCACCAAGCTCATCTGGCACGGCATCTGTCACGAGCACGTTCACGTTCGCAACTTCACTCGCGAGCCGCTCGATATCGAGTTGAGCCTGCAGTTCGCCGCCGACTTCGCCGACATCTTCGAGATCCGCGGACAGAAGCGCACGGCGCGTGGCCGCTTGCTAAAACCGCGCACGGCCGCCGATGCCGTCGAGCTCGCCTATGAAGGCCTCGACGGAGTGGTGCGGCGGACACGGCTCATCAGCCGGCCCGAACCGCAGAGCGTGACGGGCACGCAGTTCGCATTCGCACTGCATATTGCCGGGCGTTCCGAGCAAGTGATCGCGCTGGATGTCTCCTGCAGCCTCGATGCAAGTCGCGTGCAGATCCCGAGCTATGAGCAGGCGCTCGCGCGCGCCGAGCAATCGCGCTCCGGACGCGAGCGCTTCTTCAGCGGCATCGAGACATCGAACGAGCAGTTCAATGCCTGGCTGCATCGCTCCACCGCCGACCTCAACATGCTGCTCACGAGCACCCCCTCGGGCCTGTATCCGTATGCGGGCATACCGTGGTTCGATACGGCGTTTGGTCGTGACGGCATCATCGCGGCCCTCGAATGCCTGTGGCTCTCGCCGCACATCGCGCAAGGCGTACTGAAGTATCTGGCGAGCACTCAGGCGACCGAGCTCGATCCGGCGCGCGATGCCGAACCGGGCAAGATCCTGCACGAGGCGCGGCGCGGCGAGATGGCCGCCCGGGGCGAGATCCCTTTCGCGCGCTACTACGGAAGCGTCGATTCGACGCCACTCTTCGCGATGCTGGCAGGGGCTTACTATCGGCGTACGGGGGACGCGGCTCTCATCGAATCGATCTGGCCTAACGTGCGCGCCGCGCTCGCGTGGCTCGAGCGCTACGGTGATTGCGATGGTGATGGCTTCATCGAGTACCGCCGACAGTCCGAGCACGGGCTCGTGCAGCAGGGGTGGAAGGACTCGCATGATTCGGTATTCCATGCCGATGGGCGCATCGCAGAGGGGCCGATCGCACTGTGCGAGGTGCAGGGCTACGCGTACGCGGCGCGGATCGCCGGCGCCGAGCTCGCGGACATGCTCGGGCTGACTGAGGACGCGCGGCGTTTGCGGGATGCCGCAGGAGCACTGCAGGCGCGATTCCGCGAGCGCTTCTGGTCCGACGAGCTCGGGATGTACGTGCTTGCGCTCGATGGCGAGAAGCGGCCCTGTGAGGTACGCGCCTCGAATGCCGGGCACTGTGTGTTCACCGGCATCGCCTCCGATGAGCACGCAGCGGCCATTCTGGGCGCCCTGTCGCAGGATTCGTTCTTCTCCGGCTGGGGCGTGCGCACGCTCGCTGATAGCGAGGTGCGCTACAACCCGATGGCGTATCACAACGGATCAGTGTGGCCGCACGACAACGCGCTGATTGCCGCAGGCATGAACCGCTTGCCCGACAAGAACTTGGCAGGGCGTCAGCTCACCACGCTCTTCGAGGCCTCGACGTACTTCGATTCGAGCCGCCTGCCCGAGCTGTTCTGCGGCTTCCGCCGCCGGGAGGGCAAGTCTCCGACCCTGTATCCCGTCGCCTGCTCGCCGCAGGCGTGGTCCTCGGGTGCGGTGTTCATGCTGCTGGAAGCCTGTCTCGGAATCGCAATCGAAGCTCCGCGGCAGCGGGTGACGTTCCGTCACCCGTATCTGCCACCCGCGCTAGACCGGCTACGGATCCGGGATCTGAATGTCGGCGCCGGCGCCGTGGATCTGCTGCTGCAGCGTCACCAGGGCACGGTGAGCCTCGTCGTGGAGCGTCGACGCGGCGAAGTGCACGTGGTGATGCGCAGCTGAGCACGCTCGAGCGCCCGCCGGCGACGCCCCAGCGCGCTGCAGTCGCTAGGCCTGATGAATCGCCTTGGTGACGAGACAGGCCTGCAACCCCTCAGGTCCGTCCTCCGAGCCGTGGCCGCTTTCCTTGACGCCGCCGAACGGCGAGTCGGGTGCTGCCATGCTCACCGTGTTGATGCCCACCATTCCTGTCTCGATCGCATCGCCGATCAGGAGCGCGCGCTTGGCCGATTCGGTGAAGGCGTACGCGGCGAGCCCGTACGGCAGCCGATTGGCGTGCTCCACGGCCTCATCGAAGGTATTGAAGGGAGTCATCACGGCGACCGGCCCGAAGGGTTCCTCATTCATGATGCGGGCGTTGTGCGGCACTTCCGAGAGCACCGTGGGCTGCCAGAAGAAGCCCTCCCGACCATGACGCTCACCGCCGGTGCGCAGCTTCGCGCCGTGCGCCACCGCATCACCGATGAATTTCTCGATCGCCGCCGGCCGCCGCGGATTGGCCATCGGACCCATGTGACTTGTCGCGAGCATGCCATCGCCGACGCTCACCTTGCGGACACGCTCGGTGAATGCACTGACGAAGCGCTCGTAAATTCCTTCCTGCACATAAAAGCGCGTGGGCGAGACACACACTTGTCCCGCGTTGCGACACTTCGCCGTCGCGAGCAGCTCGACGCAGCGGCCGAGGTCGGCATCATCGAAGATGATGACGGGCGCGTGACCGCCGAGCTCCATGGTCGTGCGCTTGACCGTCGCCGCGGCGAGGGTCAGCAAGTGCTTGCCCACGGCGATCGAGCCCGTGAAGGACAGCTTGCGGATGATCGGTGAGGCGAGCAGATACCTCGACACCTCGTCCGGAATGCCGAACACGAGCTGCACGACTCCAGGCGGCAGGCCGGCATCGACGAGCGCGCGTACGACCTCGATGGCCGCAGCGGGTGCTTCCTCAGCAGGCTTGAGAATCACGGAGCAACCGGTCGCGACCGGTGCGCCGAGCTTGCGGCCGGGATTGCCGATGGGAAAGTTCCAGGGCGCGAATGCTGCGACCGGGCCGACCGGCTCCTTGACGACGAGTGATCGGGTGCCCGTCGGACGCACGAGCACGCGTCCATAGGTGCGCCGACACTCCTCCGCGTAGAACTCGAAGAGGTTGGCCGTGACGAGCGCCTCGATGCGCGTCTCGGCGAGTGTCTTGCCCTCCTCGAGCGTGGCAACGCGCGCGATGTGATCGACTCGCTCGCGGATCAACTGACCGGCAGCTTTCAGCACCCGAGCCCGCTCCTCGGCGGTCGTGCGTTTCCACGCGCGAAAGCCACGCTCCGCGGCATGCAGCGCGCGCTCCAGATCACTCGCATCCACGAGCGGCAACTCACCGAGCGTGCCGCCGGTGGCGGGGTTCACCACCCGGTGCGTGCGCCGTGTGCCGGCCGCGAGCCACTCGCCGTCAATGTAGAGCTTGAGCTCTGGATAGTTATCCATCGTCACCTTCCTCGGAACTCCAACCGAGAGTCTAATGTGTCAGGGCCGTCCACGGTAAACGCGAGCCGGCCTCGTGCGTTAGTACGGCGGCGCGCAGCGTTTTGGGGCCGCGCCTCCCGGTCAACATGGAGTGACGCATGGCTAGGAAATGGATCTGCTTCTGGACAGCGCCTCTAGCCCTCGCAGTGTCCACCTGGGCGGCGGCGCAGGCGACTTCTCCGCCATCGCCGCCACCTCCGCCGCAGGCGATTCCGCCCCAGGCGATTCCGCCCCAGGCGAGTGAGACGACCTACCATGTATATCCCGACCTGCGATATCACCCGTTACGGATGCAGATCGAAGGCGGCTACACGGTGACCTCAGGAGACGCGGCAACCCTACTGCACGATGGCTGGAACGTCGGACTGGGACTCACGTGGTTTCCGACTTCGAAGCTGCCCTTGGGGCTGCGCGTCGATGGCAGCTACAGCACCTTCGATCTCACGTACGCAGCGCTTGCGCGCGCCGCCCAAGTCATCGGCCAGCCGGGCTACTACTACGGTCATCAAAATCTCTACGGCGGCGACCTCGATCTGGAACTGGATCTGCCGCTGAACTCACACGCGCGCTGGTATTTCTTCGGAGGCGCAGGCCGCTATCGTGCCGAGACCGTGGTCAAGCAGGCGCAATACCAGTTCGGCTTCGCGTGCTTCTACTATTGTTTTCCCGCGTATGTTCCCGTGATCACCTTTGAGCAACACAGCACCAGCGATTGGTTGCGCTCGTGGAATGCCGGAATGGGATTTGAGTTTGCACTAGCAGATCCGGCGAGCTTCTTCATCGAGGCGCGCTATCTGCGGCTCGAGCCTTATTCGAACCGCAACGAGTTCATTCCCATTCGCGTCGGATTGCGTTTTTGAAAGGGCACGCGCGCTGCGTGACTCGGCGTAGTAAAACAATAAATATATATCGTAAGTTATTGTTATAAATAGAATAACTAAAGGCTAAGATAGAAGCCTGCAGCACGCCTACGCCGCTGCCATGCCGCGTAGCGCCCCGGACTTGATGCGTGGTGGTTCAGCCAGTCGCAAGACAAAACGCCAGCGCTTCGGTCGCACGCAGATCTCCGTAAACTCAGGCGCAGGAAAAGGAGTAAAACACCGCCATGGCGCGGTTCTTCATCGATCATCCGGTATTCGCCTGGGTCATCGCGATCCTGATCACGCTCGGCGGCATCATCTGCATTGCGCGGCTGCCCATCGAGGCGTATCCGGACATCGCCCCGCCGCAGGTGACCGTCTCCAGCAACTATCCCGGGGCAAATGCCGAAACGGTCGAGCGCGCCGTCACGCAAGTCATCGAGCAGCAGCTCACCAACATCGACCGGCTGCTCTATTTCACCGGTACCTCGAGCTCGCAGGGCAGCTCACAGATCACGCTCACCTTCCAGCCCGGTACCAATCCTGACATCGCCGCGGTGCAGACCCAGGCGCGCGTGCAGCTCGCGCTGCCGCGCCTGCCTGCGGATGTGAGCGCACAAGGTATCTCCGTCTACAAATCGAGCCCGACGAACGTCGTGGTCGTCGCCCTGAAATCGGATGACGGCCGACTCGACTCATGGGCGCTCAACAACATTCTGGCGACGCAGATCATCGATCAGATCACGCGCATCAATGGCGTCGGGGCCACGCAGCAGTGGGGCTCCGAGTATGCGATGCGCATCTGGCTCAATCCCGACAAGCTGCACGGCTACGGCTTGTCGGCGACGCAGGTGTTGAACACCGTGCGCGACCAGAACGTGCAGATCGCCACCGGGGCCGTCGGCGCACCGCCCTCACTGCCCGAGCAGCAGCTCTCGGTACCGGTCAACACACAAGGCCGCTTCAGCACTCCCGAGCAGTTCGAGAACATGATCGTGCGGGCCGATCCCAACGGCACCACGGTGCGCCTGGGCGATGTGGCCAGCGTGCAGCTCGCACCGTATCAGTTTGCGCACGATATCCGCGTCGATGACCTGCCGATTGCAGCCTTCGGCATCCAGCTGCTGCCCGGCGCGGATGCTCTGCAGGTGTTCGAGGCGGTCAAGGCACGCATGGCACAGCTGCAATCGACGCTGCCGGCCGGGGTCTCCTGGTTCGTGCCGGTCGACATGACGCGCTTCATCACCATCTCCATCCGCGAAGTGGCGTTCACGCTTGCAGGCGCCGTGGCGCTGGTCTTCATCACGATGCTGATTTTCCTGCAGAGCTTTCGGGCGACGATCATTCCGACGCTGGTCATGCCGGTGGCGCTCATGGGTGCTTTCATCGGCATCTATGCGGTCGGATTCTCCATCAATACGCTGAGCCTGTTCGGGGTTGCGCTCGCCATCGGCATCGTCGTCGACGATGCCATCGTCGTGGTCGAGTGTGTCGAGCGCATCATGCGCGAGGAGCACCTCTCCCCAAGAGAGGCGACGCGCAAGGCGATGGATCAGATCACGGGCGCCATCGTCGCCATCACCGTGGTGCTCGCGGGGGTGTTCATTCCGAGTGCGTTGCAGACCGGCAGCGTGGGAGCGATCTACCGCCAGTTTGCGCTCACGATCGCGATCTCCATGCTGTTCTCGGCCTTCCTCGCCTTGAGCTTCACGCCTGCGCTGTGTGCATCGATTCTCAGGCCGACGCACCTGCGGCCGAACCCGGTGTTTCGCGGCTTCAACGCCGCCTACGAGTACTCGCTCGGCGCTTACATGCGCCGTGTGTATCAATCCGTACGCCGCGTGCCACGCTGGATGGTCGCCTTTGCCGTGCTGCTGGCACTCGGTGTGTTCCTGTTCACGCGTCTGCCGGGCGGCTTTCTGCCGGATGAAGATCAGGGCTACGTGTATGCAGTTGCGCAGGGACGTGCGGGCGCCACCTTGTCACGCACCATGGAGCTCATGACGCGTGTGGCCAAGGTGCTGCATGAGAGCGAAGCCGTGGATGGCGTCATGCAGACCACGGGGTACAGCTTCATCGGGCAGGGCGAGAACGTCGGCCTCGGCAACGTGCGGCTCAAGCCGTGGGATAAGCGCAAGACCGGTGCCGCGCAGTTCATCCGCTGGGCCAATCAGGCGCTCGCGCGCCAGATTCCCGATGCCGAGGTGTTCGTCGTCAACCTGCCGACGGTGCGCTCGCTTGGCAACTACGGGGGCTTTGATTTCTTTCTCGAGGATCGCGCGGGTCTCGGCCACGGTGCGCTGGTGCAGGCGGAGCAGACGCTGCTCGCCCGCGCGGCCGAGTCTCCGGTTCTCACCAACGTGCGTGTCAACACGCTCTCCGACGCCCCGCGACTGCACCTCGATATCGATCGGGTGCAGGCCGAATCCATGGGATTGGCGGTCAGTGACGTCTATACGGCGCTGCAGCTGATGCTGGCCCCCGTCTATGCCAACGATTTCTTCTATCAGGGGCGCGTGCTGCGCGTGCTCCTGCAGGCCGATGCACCCTACCGCATGAGCCCGGAGGCGTTGAGCCACTTCTACGTGCCGAGCACCTTGCCGACGACGAGCGCGACGAGCTCTGCCGGCAACTCAATGGCGGCGAACGCCTTCAGCTCCTCGGGCTCGGTGATGACCGCCTCGATCCCGAGGATGATTCCGCTGTCGAGCGTGGTGCACAGTCGCTGGGAAGTGGCGTCACCGAGTCTCACGCGCTACAACGGGTTCTCGGCGCTCGAGATCACCGGGGCAAACGCGCCCGGATATAGCTCCGGGGAGGCTATGCAGGAGATGCAGCGCCTGGTCGGTCAGTATCTGCCGCGCGGCGTCGGCTTCGATTGGGCGGGTCAGTCACTGCAGGAGATCGTCTCGGGCGCCCAGGCACCGATGCTGTTCGCGCTCTCCATACTCGTGGTCTATCTGTCACTCGCTGCGCTCTACGAAAGCTGGGCGATTCCGCTGGCCGTCATGCTCGTGGTGCCGATCGGCGTGCTGGGGGCCATCATCGCCGCCGAGCTGCGCGGGCTGCCGAACGATGTCTTCTTCAAGGTCGGGCTCATCACCATCATCGGCCTCGCCGCGAAGAACGCCATCCTGATCGTCGAGTTCGCCGTGGTTCAGCATGGCAACGGTCGCACGCTGCACGATGCGGTGGTGGAAGCCGCGCGGCTGCGCTTCCGGCCGATCATGATGACCTCCTTCGCCTTCATTCTCGGAGTGATGCCACTGGTGCTCTCGAGCGGTGCCGGGGCCAATGCGCGCCATGCGATCGGCACGGGCGTGGCCGGGGGTATGCTCACCGCAGCGGTCCTGGGCATCCTCTTCGTGCCGGTGTTCTTTGTCGCCATGCGCCGCCTGATGGGCGATCCGCTCGATGGCCCGCAGCGCGTGCGGCACGCGGCCCAGGGCGACTCGGGGGTTCCGGCTACGCCGAGCGCACCAGATACTGCGGGGTGATCGCGCCGAGCGAGGCTGTTCCGGCCTGCCGCATGATCGCCAGCAGCTCACGATTGAGGATCTCGAGCACGGACTCCACACCCGGCTGCCCGAATGCCGCCAGCCCCCACACTTGCGGCCGTCCGATCCCGACGGCGCGCGCGCCGAGTGCCAGTGCCTTGAACACATCGGTGCCGCGACGGACTCCCCCATCGAGGAGCACCGGGATGCGGCCGTGCACCGTAGCCACGATCTCCGGCAGACAGTCGATAGTCGCGCGCAGCGTGTCCTCGTTGCGGCCGCCGTGGTTGGATACGACGATGGCATCCGCGCCGGCCTCGATGGCGATGGCCGCATCCTCAGCCGTCACGATACCTTTAATGATGAGGCGGCTCTTCACGAGCGAGCGAACCTTGTCGAGGAAGGCGCGCGACTGATCGGGCGGGGCGAGGGCGTTCACCCGGGACACGTCAAGCCCTGCGAAAAGCGCTCCGCGGCGCCACATATCGTGGGAGTTTCCCGGGTGGCATGCGACGCACTCGCGCGCATCGATGCGCATGGCACGCTTCAGGGTCTCGTTGTTGCGGGCACCGCGGGAGTCGACCGTCAGGGCGATTGCGGTACAGCCGGCCTGCTCCGCGTGGTGCACGATACCCGCCGTCACCGTCCAGTCATTCGTCGGATAGAGTTGTTGCCAGAGCGGTGCACCGCGCGCCTCAATGACCGCCTCGAGCGGCATGGACGTTCCCGTCGATAGCATCAGCTGTGTGGGCTTGGCACGTGCCGCACGCGCCACGGCCAGCTCGCCCTCGGGGTGGAATGCCCGCATCGCCGACACCGCCGACAGGTAAATGGGGCTGCTCAGCGGGCTACCGAGCAGTGTGAGGGATGTGTCAAGGTGCGTCAGATCGTTGAAGCGTCGCGCACGGATCTGATACTGGGAGAAGGCTTCGTGATTGCGCGCCACGGTGCGGTCGTCATCTGCGCCGGTCGCCACGTAGCCGAAATGCGCAGGGGGAAGCGCATCACGCGCGAGCGGCTCGAAGTCCATGACGTTCACGACCTGATCGGCCGAGCTCAGAGGGGGCGGCGCGCGGAGGAATGCGCGCGACGGCGAGGCGTCATCGGCTGCCGCCGCCGCAGAGCCGACGACCGGCAATACCGCGAGTCCCTCCAGAACTCGGCGGCGCGTCCACCGCGTGCGTCGTTGTGTTCGCATGCGACTCCCCCGCAAGCCATGCGATCAGGTGAGTTTACGGCAAAAGGCGACCTCGACAGAGTAGGATCGAGGGGCAGCGCGCCGAGGACCGGTGCGAGGAAGATCACGATGCACGCCGCTGCGCGCCGCCGAGTCTGGAGCATCGCCGCCTGCCTCATGGGGCTCGCGCTGGCGCGCGCTCATGCCGCGGAAAATCCCGATTGGACGACCCCCATCGATCCGTTTCGCATCGTGGGTAATCTCTATTACGTCGGCAGCCGGGATTTGGCCTCCTATCTCGTCGTCACCCCGGCGGGTGACGTGCTCATCAATTCCAATCTGGAGAGCTCGGTGCCGCAGATTCGCAGCAGCGTCGAGAAGCTCGGCTTTCACTTCAAGGACATCAAGATTCTGCTCATCAGCCACGCGCACTTCGATCACGATGCAGGCAGTGCGGAGCTCAAGCGCTTGACCGGCGCGAAGTACATGGTGATGGACGGCGATGTGGCCGTCGTCGAGAGCGGCGGCGCAACCGACTTCGCCTACTCGCACGGCCGCTATCCCTCCGCCAAGGTCGATCGGGTGCTCCACGATGGCGATCAGGTGCGCATCGGAGAAACCGTGCTCGTTGCTCACAAGACTCCAGGCCATACGCGCGGCTGCACGACCTGGACGCTGCGCATCGCCGAGGCGGGTCGTCCGCTCGATGTCGTGATCGTGGGAAGCTGGAACGTGAATCCCGGCTATCGGCTGGTGGATCGGCCGGGGCATCCGGCCTCATACCCCGGCATTGCGGCCGATTACCGGCACACTTTCGCGCTCTTGAAGCAGCTGCCGTGCGATGTGTTCCTGGGAGCACACGGTGCTTACTTCGGCATGCTGGACAAGCTCGAGCGACTGCGCGCAGGGCAAGGAGCGACGGTCTGGATCGACCCGGAGGGCTATCGTGCTGCGACGCTGGAGCGCGAGCAGGCCTTCGCCGCCGAGCTGGCGCGCCAGCAACAGCAATGAGCTAGCGCGCGCTCGCCGCGGCGGCGTGCTTGGACTCAGCGGACAGCGTGCGCGCCGGCGCGAGCAGGCTCATGAGCAGCGAGCCGACGATGATGAAGACGGCCATTCCATAGAATCCATATTCGAGCCGGCCCGTCGTCTCCTTGATGTGGCCGAGCGCAAAGGGCATCACATAGCCGCCCATGTTGCTGATCGTTCCCATGAGCGCGAAGCCAGCGGCCGCCGCGGTACCCGACAGGATGGCACCCGGCAGCGACCAGATCACCGAGACCCCGGCGAGGGCGCCGGCCATTGCGAGGGAGACGCCAATGAGCGAGATGCTCGGAGTCGTGGTGAAAATGCCGCTCAAGCACAGTCCGGCGGCCCCGAGGAGCCCAGAGAGCACGATGTGCCACTTGCGCTCTCCGGAGCGATCGGAGTGCTGGCCGATCACGATCATCGCCGTGCACGCGACCGCAAAAGGGATGGCGCTCACGATGCCGTCCACCAGGAGATCCTTGAATCCCAGGTCGTGAATCATCTGCGGCAGCCAGAAGGACACGCCATAGACGGCCGATATCAATGAGAAATTGACGAGGATCAGCAGCCAGAGCTTGCCGCTGCGCATGGCGTGCCCGAATCTGTGACCCATTCCGGCCCCGAGCCTCAACTGGTGCTCGCGCTCGAGCTCCTCACTCACCAGGCTGCGCTCGGCCTCTGCGAGCCAGGTGGCCTCAGCTGGCCGGTCATCGAGATAGAAATAGGTCACGAAGCCAAAGAGGATGGCGGGCGTGCCCTCGACCAGGAACAGCCACTGCCAGCCGCGCAGGCCGGCGAGCCCGCCGAACGAGCTCATGATCCAGCCGGATAGCGGCCCACCGATCACGCCGGAGATCGCAATTCCGAGCAGGAAGATAGCGCATATCTGCGAGCGCAAGCGCACCGGGAACCAATAGGTGAGATACAGAATCACGCCAGGATAGAAGCCCGCTTCGGCGATGCCGAGCAGCAGACGCATGCCGTAGAACTGCAGCGGCGTCTGCACGAGCATCATACAGGTGGAGATCAGGCCCCAGATCACCAGGATGCGGGCAATCCAGAACCGCGCGCCGAAGCGCTGCAGCAGCAGGTTGCTCGGGATCTCGAACAGACTGTAGCCGATGAAGAAGATTCCGGCGCCGAGACCATAAGCCGCATCGGACAGTCCGATATCGCCAGCCATCTGCAGCTTCGCGAAGCCGACGTTCACGCGGTCGAGAAACGAGATGATGTACAGCAGCAGCAGAAAGGGCATCAGCCGCCGGGCGATTCTGTTGTAGACCCGAAACTCCTCCGCGGTGCCGAAGCTGCTGCGCGCGAGCAGGTTCATGCCCGGATCGTACCGAATCGCCGCCGTGACAGTGGGCACAAATGCGTGCAAGATCGCTGCGCCCTTCACGAAGCAAGAATGCAGGTCAAGGTCGCCATGAAGCAGTTCCGTTCCTGGATCTGTCTGTGGGTGCTCGTTGCATGCTCGGCCACGGCCGAGGCGGCGGGTTGGGTGGAGACCTGGGGCGCCGCGCCGCTGCCGCCGAGTGCGGCGCTGGGACCTCTGCCCGCCACTCCGAGCTTCAACAATCAGACCATTCGCCAGATCGTGCGCATTTCCGTGGGAGGCGAGCGCCTGCGCATCCGCTTCACGAACGAGTACGGCAGCAAGCCCCTGCGGTTGGGCGCGGTGCGCGTCGCGATCGTCGATGCGACGGGGGCGGCACAGCCAGGGACCGAGCGCCCGATCCTGTTCGATGGTTCCGGCAGCGTCGTGATCCCCGCGGCCGCACCTTATGTGAGCGATGCCGTGGAGCTGCCCGTGAAGGCGTTGTCGAGCCTGTCAATCAGCATCTATCTGCCCGAGGATACCGGCCCGTGCACGTGCCATGCCGTGGGCATGCAGAGCGCATTCGTCTCGGGCAGTGGTGATTTCACCGCCAAGCCGTTCACGGCTGCGCAGACGATCCAATCGCGAGCCTTCATTTCGGGAGTCGAGGTCGAGGCCTCGGGATCTGCCGAGACGATCGTCGTGCTCGGTGACTCGATATCGGATGGCGTCGGCTCGACACTCAACGCCAATCACCGCTGGCCGGATCTGCTGGCCGAGCGACTCGCGGCCACGCACCGCGACGCGGGCTGGGCCGTGGCGAACATGGGCATCAGCGGCAATCGCATCCTGAACGACGGCGCGGGCCAAAGCGCGCTCGCCCGCTTCGATCGGGACGTGCTCGCCGTGCCCGGCGTCGCATACGTCATCGTTTTCGAAGGTGTCAATGACCTCGGTTTATCTTTCGGGCACTTCGAGGGGCCGATGGCGGAGCTGTTCAAGAATCGTATGCCGGCCGAGAAGGCGACCGCAGAGGCGATGATCGCGGGGTATCGCCAGCTCATTGCCCGCGCGCACGCGCGGGGCGTCAAGATTCTCGGCGCGACGATTGCGCCCTATGGGGGCGCGGGCTACTACTCGCCCGAGGGCGAGACACAGCGCGCAGCCATCAACAAGTGGATTCGCACCGGCAAAGAGTTCGATGGCGTGCTCGATTTCGATGCGGTGCTGCGCGACTCCCAGGATGCGACTCGGATGGCGACGGCGCTGCAGGCGGGAGATCACTTGCACGGCAGCGATGCCGGCTACACGGCGATGGCCAAATCAATCGATCTGTCACTATTCAGGTGAGCGCCGATCGGTGGAGCGCGCGAGCGCCCGCTCGATGCGGCGGTCCGGAACGAGCCAGATGAGGGCAACGAGCGCATAGATCGCGAGCGACAGCGCGGGCCAGCGACTGGCAACCGCGATTGCAAGCGCATAGAGCAGGGGAGAGCACTTGCCCTTCCAGTCACCGCGGACGGCCTCTCTCAGCACCGACCCGGGACCCTGAGCCGCAATGATTCGCTGCTGCAGTATCCAGTAGGCGATGGCGGCCATCAGCAGCACGAAACCGTAAGTGGCCGCCGGCGCCGCAGCCGCGTGCGAATTGTCGAGCCATGCGGTCGTCACCGGAATCAGAGATAGCCAGAAGAGCAGATGCAGATTGGCCCAGAGGATACCGCCGGTCACGGTCCTGGCGGCATGCAGCATGTGATGATGGTTATTCCAATAGATACCGAGATAGACGAAGCTCAACACGTACGCGAGCAGCATGGGGATGAGCGGTCGCAATGCTGCGAGACCGCTGCCCATGGGTGCCTTGAGCTCGAGCACCATGATCGTGATGATGATGGCGATGACGCCATCGCTGAACGCCTCGAGGCGGCTCGTCCCCATGAGCGAGCATGCCCGGCCCTATGAGCGCGGGCAACGCCCCCCGTGCTCGATCGCGCGACCTGGCCTCAGCCGCCGGCCTTCTTGGCCTTGCCAAGATGTTGCACGGCATCCAGAGCCTGCTCGACATTCTTGTCGGGCGGCAGTCCACCGATCGTCGCAGCGATCTTGCCGTCGGGAGTGACGATGAACGTCGTACGCTCGGTGAAGGCATGGTCAATCTCGACGCCGCGCGTGTCTTTGAGCCCTGGTGGTCCCTGTTTGACGGCAAGCTCATACGACTCGGCTATCTTGCCGTCGGGATCGGAAGCAGTCGGGAACTTGCCGGCACAATAGTTGGGATCGGCCGAGAAATCATTGAGTCGCTTGATGCTATCGAGGGACACCCCGATGATGCTCGCGCCGGCCGCGCTGAACTTGTCCTTGTTCACTGCGAAGGTATGCGCCTGGATATTGCAGCCGCCCGTGTAAGCGGAAGGATAGAAGTAGACGACCACGGGTCCCTTCGCGAGCGCATCCTTGAGCGAGTACTTGAATGCCTTGCCGGCGAACGAGGCCTGCGTGGTGAATTCCGGTGCGGGGTCGCCCGCCTTCAATGCGGCGAGGGCAGGTAGTGCGACGCCCGTTGCGAGCAGATAGGCCCAAATTCGGTATCTCATAGAGCACCTTGAGGAGTGAAATCGCCGCATATCATGACATGCGGCCTGGATCTCCGGGAGAAATCGGCTGCGTGAACCCGCTGCGTGCGGTCGAGGAACCTACCGCAGCTTGATGCCGTGGCGCGTGGCATTACTGCTCGAGGAAGCGGCGCGCGTTCTCGCGGTTACACTTATCCGGTGCGTATTTCACATTGGGACGAAATACCCACTGAACGTCGCCGCTCACCGTTTTCGTCAGATATTCCGGGTCCGTCAGCTCGAAATGATAAGTAAGGCTGGTAGCCTGGTCATTGGGGGTCAGCCGCTCGACCAGGTGCTTGTGCGAACTCGAGGGAAGGCCGTACGCGTTGCCCATCCGGTGGTAGGCGAATTGTGTCGTGTCGATCACCAGTGTCTTGCCCTCCCAGCGACCAATGGAATGCCCCTGTATCGATTGAGGTACGCCATCGTGCGTCGCGACGTTCATGTAAACGGTGCGCTGTGCGCCGTCAAACTCACCGTCGATGAGTAGCACTCCGTCCGCCTTCGTGATCCGTTTGAGATCGGGCGTGACCATGAAGACGGGGGCGGGAAACGGCACACAGTTGACACCCGGATGCATCGTCTTCTCGTCGAAGCGCTTGAGGGCCGCCGTACCCGCAGCGGTCAACGGCAATTTGTCGGGATCATCCAGCGCTGCCACTGACTTCAAGTCGAGCAGCGTCACCCAGGTGCCCTCCAGGCTCTTTGCGGCGGCCGTGGGAGCGGCACCGGCACTTGCCAGCTGGCTTACTTCCGCCTTGCGATCGAAGAGTGTCGTGTCGGCCCGTTTGATTTGCATGGGAAAGAGAGTCTTGTCGCTCGCATCCCGCGCAGGATTGCCCATTACCGTGAGCGAGTCACCCGCCTTCAAGGTGGCGGACGACCATCCCAGGCGGCGCAGAATCGAAGGCGGGCTGCCCTCGATCTTCCACTCCACCTTCTGACCTGCGGCCGTGCGCTGCTCGATGTAGATATAGACGTGCGGATTCGCCCATTCGTACTTGGTGACGATCCCCTGCACGGTGAGCGTCTGCTTGCTGTCGTAGATGGCATTGCTGTGATGGCCGTGCGCCGCAGCCGCGCTGAGCAAGAGCGCCAGCGAGCACCCCGTCGAGCAGGCGCGGCGTCGTGCGGACGCAGGGGTCAGACTCTTCATGGCCACTCTCCCACCCCGAAGCGCCACATTATGCGCGGCAGTCGGACCTAAGTCCCATTCCGGTGTTGGCGGCAGCGCCGAATCATCGCAGCGCGCGCTTGCGCCGTCATGCGGCACGCACGATGAACCACGGAGCCCGCGCGGAATGTCCAAGTCGAGAGTTGCCCGTTGGGTTGCCGCTCTGGCGCTCGCCGCTTCCTTCTCGACGTGGGCGGGCACGGGGGTTCCCGACGAGCAGCTGTGGACGGAGCTCGATGTCATAGCCCCGTTGCGCGACAAGCTATCGGTCACGGGGATCGGACAGGTCCGTGTCAGTGAAAGCCTGGACAATCCGACGCTGAGCGCCCTGGGAGCGGATCTGAACTACAAGGACGGAGCCTGGACGTTCGCCGCCGGCTATCGCCACCAGCTCACGGGCCACCGCACCGTCGATCCGAAGGTCACACAGATCGCGCTGCTCATGGCGACCCGCGCGTGGCAGCTCGGGCGCAGCACCGTTCTGATCCGCGCCCGCTTCGAGGACACCATCACGGCCTCGAGCAATCCATACCGCATGCGCGTGCGGGCGGAGTACCGCTGGAAAACGTCGGATCTCGGTCCGATTTCGTATCTGTTCACGAATGACGAGGTCTATTACCAGTTCTCGAACAACGAGTTCTTTCGCAATCGCTTTCAGGCTGGCATGAATTTCCTGCTCGGCAAGCGCACGGGACTCAAGCTCTACTATCAGCGCCAGGACGACAAGTTGAGTCATCCCGGAGCGATCAACGCGCTCGGTCTGATTGCCGCCATCACGTTTGACTAGAGCTGGGCCGATCCCGCGGCGCGGCGGAACTTGACCCGGGCCAGTTCGTTGTGCGCATCGGATGGAACGCCATCGCCGGGACAAGTCGGCGCGCCGGATAGCGGATTACGCCGTGATCGGGGACTGCGAGACGGCGGCCCTCGTAGATCGCGAGGGCTCGATTGAATGGCTGTGCTGGCCGCGATTTGATTCGCAAGCCTGCTGCGCCGCGTTGCTCGGCTCGGACGAGAACGGCTACTGGCGGCTTGCGAGTACCGGGCCCGGTAGCCGCAGCCGCTGCTACCGACGCGATTCCCTGATCCTGGAAAGCCGCGTCCAGACCGCCGATGGCAGCGCCAAAATCATCGACTTCATGCCCGTGCGCGGGCAGGCATCGGATGTCGTGCGCATCGTGCGTGGCGAGCGGGGGGTCGTGCGGCTGTGCAGCGATCTGTGCATGCGCTTCGACTACGGCAGACGGCGCCCGCATTTCATCGGGCATTCCGCTCAGTGCGTCATCGCGACCGCGGGCCCGCATGCGGCACGTCTCGCGGCCGACGTGCCCTTGAATTGCACGGCGGATGGGCGCTGCAAGACTGAGTTCGCGGTGCGCGCCGGCGAGCAGCGAGTCTTTGTGCTGACCTACTTTGTCTCATACGAGCGCGAGCCACCCGCGGTCGATGCGGAGCAGGCCCTCGCAGAGACGGAGCGCTTCTGGTCGCAGTGGGTCGAACGCTGCAGCTATCAGGGACCTTGGCGCGATGCCGTGGTGCGCTCACTCATCACCATGAAGGCACTCACCTACCGGCCGAGCGGTGGCATCGCGGCCGCTGCCACCAGCTCGCTCCCGGAGAGGCGCGGCGGTACGCGCAACTGGGACTATCGCTTTTGCTGGTTGCGTGATGCGACATTCACCCTGCTGGCGTTTCTTTACTCCGGCTACCGCGAGGAAGCCATCGCCTGGAGGGATTGGCTGTTGCGCGCCGTCGGCGGCGAGGCGGCACGCGTGCAGCCGATCTACGGCATGGCCGGCGAGGCGCGGCTCGATGAGTGGGAGGCATCCTGGCTCGCGGGCTTTGACGGTGCACGGCCGGTGCGCTTCGGCAATGCAGCCTTCAGCCAGCACCAGCTCGATGTTTATGGCGAGGTGATTGATGCACTCCAACAGGCACATGCGCACGGGATCAAGTTCAGCGAGGCCGCTTGGCGCATGCAACTGAAGATGGTCGAGCATCTGGAGACGGTGTGGCGGCAGCCGGATAACGGCATTTGGGAGGTGAGGGACACGCCCCGGCGCTTCACATACTCACAGGCGATGATCTGGGCGGCCCTCGATCGCCTGATACGGCGCGCCGAGTCCGAGCGATTGGAAGCCCCGCTCGAGCGCTGGAAAAGACTGCGCGCGCAGATCCATGCGGAGGTCTGCCGGAGCGCATTCCACCCGGATCGCAACACGTTCGTACGCGACTTCGACTCCGGGGAGCTCGATGCGAGCTTGCTGCTGCTGCCGCAGATCGGCTTCCTGCCGCCCGACGATGCGCGCATCATCGGGACCGTGGAGGCGATCGGCCGCAACCTGCAGCGCGACGGTCTCACCATTCGTCACCGCGCGGACGGGGAGGGCGAAGCGGACGCAGCCGTCTTCTGCGTGTGTTCCCTCTGGTACGCGGACGCGCTGCTGATGATAGGGCGCCGGGACGCAGCGGTTGCCACGTTCGAGCGTGTGCTCGCGCTGCGCAATGACCTGGGCCTGCTCGCGGAAGCCTTCGATACCGCAAGCCGGGAGCTGATGGGCAATTTTCCCCAGGCACTCTCGCACCTCGCACTCGTCAACACCGCCTTGAACCTGCAGGGCACTGACGGTCCTGCATGGCGCCGGGGGAGTTAGGGCTCCAGGCGGACGCAGGTCCTACGCGCGCACGGCTGCCCCGCCGGCGCTGCTTGACTTCCCATTGCTGCGCCCGGCACGCTGCTGTACGAGCTCGTATGTCGACGCAGCATTTCAAATTCTGGCCCGCGCATGCGCTGCATCACCTGGATGCACCGGCGACGAACGTGTTCTACAACGCCGAGGTCTCGGCGCGTCGCTATCCGGGCAAACCCTTCATCGTGTTCTATGACACTCCGGTCAGCTTCGCTGAGTTTGTCGATGAAGCCGAGCGGCTGGCGGGCTTTCTCGAGCGGGAATGCGGTGTGCGCCCGGGCGATCGAGTAGCGCTGTTCCTGCAGAACAGCCCGCAGTTCGTCATCGGCTACTACGGCATCTTGCGCGCGAATGCCGTCGTCGTGCCTTTGAATCCCATGTTGTTGACGCAGGAGCTGCAGCGTTGCGTGCGTGACGCGGGCGCGGCGACGGCCATCGTGTCGCAGGAGCTGTTTGCGCGCATCGAGCCCCTCATGGCCACTCAAGATCTGCGGCACGTGATCGTCGCAGCCTATGCGGACTACTTGAAGCGCCCGACGGCGCTGGCGGTGCCCGACTTCGTACGGTCACCGCGCGTGCCGCTCGGGCAGCCACGAGTGGCGCTCTGGAGTGAGGCGCTCGCCAGTGGTGCGCGACCGGGCCCCCTGATCGCCGGACCGGATGAGCTGTGCGTCCTGCCCTATACCTCCGGCACCACCGGAGTGCCCAAGGGCTGCATGCACACCCATCGCAGCACGATGCATACGTTGGTCGCTTCGATGCGCTGGTTCTACGCGCAGCCGGAGTTGACGCTGCTCGCGGTGGCGCCACTCTTTCACGTAACCGGCATGCAAGGCAGCATGAACGGCCCACTGTACAACGGCAACACAGTGGTGCTGCTGCCGCGCTGGGATCGCGAGGTCGTCGCCGAGTGCGTGCAGCGCTACGCCATTGCGAGCTGGACCGGCGTGCCGACCATGGTGCAGGACTTCTTTGCCAACCCGAACATCGATCGGTTCGATCTGTCGTCGATTCGTCGCCTGGGCGGCGGGGGAGCGGCCATGCCGGCCGCCGTCGCCCAGCGGCTCCAGGCGCGCGGCATCACCTACTTCGAAGGCTACGGACTTTCCGAGACCATGGCGGCCACTCACGTCAATCCACCCGATCGTGCCAAGGCCCAGTGCCTGGGAATTCCGATCTACGATGTCGACTCGCGCGTGGTGGACCCGGTGACCCTGCGTGAGCTGCCTGCCGGCGAGGTCGGTGAGATCGTGACGCACGGCCCACAGCTATTCTCTGGGTACTGGAACCGGCCACGCGAGACCGCCGAGGCATTCATCGAGCTCGACGGCAAGCGATTTCTGCGGACCGGTGATCTCGGCCGCGTGGATGAGGACGGCTATTTTTTCATGGTCGATCGGATCAAGCGCATGATCAACGCATCCGGCTACAAAGTCTGGCCGAGCGAGATCGAGACACTGCTGTACCAGCATCCAGCCGTACTCGAAGCCTGTGTGATCGGCGCGCCGGATGCTTATCGCGGCGAGACCGTCAAGGCCGTGATCGTCCTGCGGGACGAATTCCAAGGCCGCATCGATGCGCGAGAGATCATCGACTGGTGCCGTGGGAACATGGCGGCCTATAAGGTGCCGCACATCGTGCAGTTCGTCGCCGCGCTGCCGAAGTCGGGCTCGGGCAAGATCAACTGGCGCGAGCTGCAGGACCGAGAGAGTGCTGCGGGCCCACCGGCGCGCGTCCCATGAGAGCGCTGCTGAGCCACCAGCCCGGGGGACCGGACACGCTGCGGATGGAGGAGCTGCCCGAGCCCAGCGTGGGCGCGGGAGAAGTGCGTGTGGCCGTCCACGCCTGCGCGGTGAATTTCCCTGATTTGCTGATCATTCAGGACCTCTATCAGTACAAGCCTCCGCGCCCTTTCGCTCCAGGGTCGGAAGTGGCCGGAGTGGTCGATGCGGTCGGCACCGGAGTGACGCACGTGCGCGCCGGCGATCGCGTACTGGCAAGTCCGGTCCGCGGCGGCATGGCGGAGAAGGCGCTCGGGCGCGCCAGCAATTGCTGGAAAATCCCCGATGCGATGCCTTTCGATGAGGCGGCTGCGCTGCTCATGACCTACGGCACCTCGCAGCATGCTTTGGCGGATCGCGCACACCTGCAAGCCGGCGAGACGTTGCTTGTGCTCGGCGCCGCCGGCGGCGTGGGGCTTGCGGCGGTTGAGCTCGGCAAGGCGGCAGGCGCACGGGTCGTGGCCGCGGCCTCGAGTGAGGCAAAGCTCGCCCTGGCGCGCGAGCGCGGCGCCGATGCAACGGTGCTCTATCCACCGACGGCGCTCGACAAGAGCGCGGCGCGCGCACTCACCGAGCGCTTCAAGGCTGCCTGCGGCGCCGAAGGCGCGCACGTCATCTGTGACCCGGTTGGCGGTGACTACACGGAAGCGGCACTGCGCGCCATCGCACGCCAGGGGCGGCACCTCGTCGTGGGCTTCACGGCCGGCATTCCCCGGCCGCCCCTCAACCTGGTTCTGCTCAAACGATGTCAGCTCATCGGCGTGTACTGGGGGGAGTTCATGCAGAGCGCCCCCGAGTTGCACGCGGCCAATGTCGCGGCCTTGATGGCGCTTTATCGCGACGGCCGCATCCGGCCCGCGATCACCGCCCGCTTCCCACTCGAGCGCGGTGCCGAAGCCCTCGTCAGGCTTGCCGCGCGCGAGGCGCGCGGCAAGCTGGTCGTGATGATCCGTTGAGGCCCTTCAGAGCTGCACGCGGAACGTGGCACCGAAGGTGAGCGGATCACCCACGAAGGAGTCGATCTGCTGATTGCCCGGGATGCCCTGGAAGGGGGCATCGAAGGCCACCTGAAAGTAGCCCTTGTTGGTGAGATTCTGGCCCCATATCTCGAACGACCACTTGTTGTCGGGCGCGCCGATGCCGATCCTCGCGCTCAAGAGTCCGTAGGCCCCCTGCAGTTTGCGCGGGTCCAGATCCGAGCCGGTGTTGTATGAGGAGTTGTACTTCTCATCCGCACTCATGCGCAGCGCGAGTGTGGACGAGAGGGGTACTTGATAGGCGGCGGACACCACACCCGACCACAACGGCGCGAACGACAGCCGGTTGTTGAGTCGCGCCGGGTCGAACAGCGGCGCCGAGTCGCCGAAGTTCGTGATCTGCGTGTCGGCGTAGACGACACCACCCGAGAGTCTCAGGCCGGAAAGCGGCGTTGCCCAGTCGACGCTCAGCTCGGCGCCCTTCGATTCGACGTTCTCAATCGAACTGACGACGAAAACGATGCCCGTGAAGGTGTTGAGCTGGAAGTTGTTGTACTTCTGGTCGAACACGGCGCCATTCACGCGCACGGTCCTTTGCGCGAGCTCGCTCTTGATGCCGATCTCGTATGAGTTGACCGTCTCGCGCGGGAAGGAGGTGTCCAATATCGGGGCGAGCGGGTTGGCGGCGGCCGGATTGGTCACACGGGCGAGGTTGAAGCCGCCAGCCTTGGTGCCGTCGGCCCACGAGGCATAGCCCATGAGATCATCGGTGAAGTGGTAGGCCACCTTCACCGTGCCGTTCAGGTTGTCCTCACTCAGTGACTGCCCGTGCGTGATGCCATTGAAGAAGGGATTGAAGATGGTCGAGCATCCGTATCCGAGCAAAAGTGCGGGAACGAACGGCGTCGTCGGAGCGCCGACCGGGTTCAGCAACTGCCCGCAGGCCGCGCCACCGTCCGGATTGGAGAACTGTGCGGTCTCGTCTTTCTTTTCGTGCGTCCAGCGCAGCCCGACGGTGATATCGAGCTGCTTCGTCAGCGAGTAGGTCTCATCGGTGAAGAGCGCATAGCTCTTTGCGGTCTGCCTGAACTGGTCCGCCTGCCCGGAGACGCCCGGTATGAATGTGCCGCCGGGCGGGTGACCCGTGAGCTCGGGCACGAGCAGGAAATTGGGCGGGACGACACCGGCGGCTGCGCTGGCGACGCCACCGATGTAGAGATCGAAATCATTGTCCGCGAAAATGGTCGAGTTCGTGATGAGGATCTCGCTGTTGACGAAGGCGCCGACGAGCCAGTCGAGCCGATCGAGTTTGCCGGAAAGGCGCAGCTCCTCGCTGAACTGCTTGAAGTCCGTCATGTTGCCGTTGTTGGCTGGCTCCTGGATCAGCGGTACCTCCGAGTAGTCCACGTCATTGGCAGCTATCACCGTGTTGTCGCGCCACGCAGTGATGGACGTTAGCTTCGCGCGCTCGAAGTCCCAGTCGAGCTGGGCGGAAACGCCCCGGTCCCAGACCTGCTGCGAGATCGGCCAGTTGGCCCAGGACTGTTGATTGAAGGCGTTCTGATTCGTGACCGGAAAGGCGCTGCTCGGGCTTTCCGTTCCACCTAGCTGCGGGATGCTCGCGAGCGCATTGACGATGCCCGCAAAGGGACCGGGACTCGAAGGGGTTGCCTGGCAGCACACCTCGACTCGCCGCGTGAAGTCGCCGATGAACAGGATGCTGAACCCGCCGGAAGGATTGATCAGATACTGGCCGCGCACGGTATAGAAGTTGCGGTCGTTCGCGCGCGTGTCGGAGTTGGGTCCCGGTCCAGTTGCCAGCGCCAGGAACCCGTCACGCTTCTGGTATCCCGCATAGAGCCGGAAGGCGGAGATCGAACCTATGGGACCGGTGAGCGACCCGTTGATCTCCTGATCATCGTAGTTGCCGCCCGTGACTTCGCCGATCACCCCAAAAGTCATCGACGGCCGTTTGGTGATGATGTTGATGACGCCTGCATCATTGTTCTTGCCAAAGAGCTCGCCCTGCGGTCCCTCGAGCACCTCGATCCGGTCGATCTCGCCCAGATCGCCGAAGCCGACGCCGTTGCGAGGACGGTAGACGCCGTCGATGACGACACCAACCGAGGATTCCAAGCCGACGTTGTCACCGACGGTGCCGATGCCGCGAATGCGCGCGGTGGTGGATGCCTCCGAGGTGGTTGAGGTCACCGTGAGGCCCGGCGTGAGTACCTGCATGTTCTTGATGTTCGTGACGCCGGCATCCTGCAGCCGCTCTCCGGAGAGTGCGATTACGGAGATGGGAACGTCCTGGAGGTTCTCCGCGCGCTTCTCGGCGGTGACGACCACTTCCTGCAGCCCCGGCCCCGGGGATTCGCTCGGAGCGTCCGCGGCCCCAGCCCGGCTGCCTGCTGGCAACGCCGCCAGGGCGGCAAGTGCCAGCGGGGCTGCACTCCAGCGAGCGCAGATGATCAGAATCGAGTTGTTGCGTGCGGCGACCCGTGAGCTAGCCATCGTCCCCCTCCCGCAGAGAAATGAATGCGGCATTTCCCCAGCGCATAGCCGGCAGTGAGCTTACGAAAAAATGCCGAGGGCGCGGCGCCACCGGCGCCAACCTGTTGACCGCCGCCGCCATCAACGCGGCTCGGACATCATGCGCCGCGATTCGCGTTGACTCGACTGCGGCGCTGAAGCAACAGGACCGCTTTCCAGTCCGGACTCGTTCCAATTGTGCATTTTCCGGCAGCCGCAGTCGCCAGTCGCGGCCAAGCCCGCCCGGCGACTGATCGACGCTGTTGCGCTTTGGCGCTAAGCTGCGCGCGTGACGCAGTGTGACTCGAGGGGGGAACCATGCGCACCGTGACCGCGATCGCTCAGCCCTCAGTCCTGGGCACGTGGGTCAAGGCTATTGGGCGCGCGCTTGATGCGGCCGGGTGCAACGGGGCTGCGCTGCTCGCGCAGGCGGGCCTCGAGCTGGCCGATCTCGACGGTCCGGATACCCGCTGTCCGCTCGCAAGTACCCGGCGGCTGTGGCAGATCGCGCTGCAGGCTACGCGCGATCCCGCCTTCGGGGTGAAGCTCGCGCGCCAGTTCAAGCACACCACCTTTCATGCCCTGGGATACGGTCTGAGCGCCAGCTCGACCCTCAAGGAAGCTTTCGAGCGCGTCCAGCGTTATTGTCACGTGGTCAGCGACGCGGTGGACTACCGCTTCTTCAAGTGTGGCCACGAATACCATTTGCTCATCGAGCCACGGCTGACGCTGCGCGTTGAGACCATCGACGCGCTCGTCGGGATGTACATCCGCATGTGCCGTGGGCTCATCGGACGGGACCACGCGCCGTTGCTAGTCGAGCTGCGACGCTGTGCACCTCCCGTGATCGACGACTTCGCGCGATTGTGGCGGGCGCCGCTGCGCTTCGGTGCAGCGCAGAATCGGCTGATCTTCGACTGCGCGAGCATCGAGCGGCCGCTTGACAGTGGCAATCCCGAGCTCGCGCGCCTGAGTGATGCCGTCTGTATTCGCTACCTGGCGCGCATCGAGCGCGCCAACGTGGGCGCGCGCGTGCGCAAGGTGCTGATGCAGCGCCTGCCGAACCTCGAGCCCTCGGAGGAACAGGTCGCGGAGCTGCTCAATATGAGCACACGCACCCTGCAGCGTAAGCTCAGTGAAAGCCGCACGACCTTCAAGGAGATCCTGGATGAGACGCGGCACGCGCTCGCGCTCGAATACCTGAGCACGGCACAGCACAGCGTGGGAGAGATCACGCATCTGCTCGGCTTTTCCCGCAGCAGCAGCTTCACGCGCGCGTTTCGGCGCTGGACCGGGCTGTCTCCCTCGCGCTGGCGCGCCCAGAGCGGCTCGCGATACCTGCACTCCCCGCGACGGCTCGCGGTGGACTCGTTGCGGACCGATCCCGCGCTCGCGACACGCTCGAGCTAAACAGCTCCGCCGGGCGCCTACTGGCTCGCTTTGATCTGACGGTGGTTGAGCGCTTGCACCGGGCGGGCGTTCATCGGGTAGACGGCGGCAAAGCGAGCAAGCTGCTCGGCCGACATCGGCGTGGGCGTGCGCAGGACGAACCACGTCACGCCCTCGGTGCACGGGGGCGTGGTGAGCGATCCGGCGAAGGTGTAGTAACCCTTGTCTCGCGGCAGAAGAGCGGCGGCGTCGATGTTCACGGCATCGACCGCGACCTCATGATTCTTTTCCTGCGGCAGATGTTCCCACAGGGTCTTGATGAGGGGATTCGCGGCCCCGTGCGTGAGCAGCACGGCCACCACCGCCGTTTGGCCGTTGCTGTTACGGTGGACGAGGTGAGCAACCATGTCGTAGCGCTTGCCGTTGATCTCCTCCTCGGACGGCCTGTGGAAGTGAAATTGCACGAGCTGATAGCGCTGGCCGCCGACCTCGATGAAGCTCCCGGGCGCGTAGTTGATCTGGATGGTATGGCCGTTGTCGATAATCCTGAGCGTCGAGCTCTTGTAATCGAAGTGGATGGCTGGCAGGTCAGCCTTCGTCGCGACGTCATCTGGGATATCGATCGGCGACTCGGTCTTGCCTAGCGCGCAGCTGCTGTAGTCCTTCTCGAGCGTTCCCCAATGCTCGGGGCCGGTCGCCCCGCTGTAGCTCCAGTGCGCGCCGCTCTCGTCGGCGAACGCAAGCGCCCCCGTCGACAACAAAAGGCCCATGGCGATTGCAGCCAGCAGGCTCTTGGCTCCCCTACGCATGCTCTCTCTCCTTCTATGCCGATTGACGGTCGAGGCGATCCGGTCCGAACGGGTCCCGTGGATAGAGCATCGAGAAACCGGGCACGAAGTCGGGCTTCCCGCGTGCGTGCGGCACCAGAGCCTCGCAGTTGCCGAGTGTGCGATAGCGAAGCTCAGCGATCTGCCAGCGGCCCGCTGTCAGCACGTACGTGTTCTCGAAGCAGCCGGCTTCCCACCATTCGACGCTGCTCTGACCCTGTTGGCGCGCCATCTCGAGGAGCGGCAGATCCTGTACGAGTGCGGCTCGCGAGCGTACCAGACAATGGAAGCGCGCCGCGGCCGTGGCAGCGTCCGTTGCGAGCACGAGTGCGTGGTCCCGCAAGGGGTGTTCGAGCAGCAGCTCATGCACGGGCTCGGGTCGCAGGGTTTGGCGGGAATGCCCCACGTAGAGACGACGAATGCCCTCATCCCGGCCGGCGAAGACGCCGCCATGCAATCGCACCTCAGCGTCGGACGAGAACAGGTTGAGAAGCAAGTCGAAGGTGCCGGCGTTCAAGTAGTTTGCGTATGCGCGGTGCAGCGTGCGCGGGGAGTGTGCCTCCTCACTCGCTCCCGTGCGTGCCTGGGCCGCGAGCGGGTCGGCGGATTCGGCCGCTGCGGATCCTGCCACCACAGCGAGGGATCCGGTGAGGCTCGCACCGGCCCGGTAGAGAAATGCGCGCCGGCTTGGGATCGATCTCGTCTTCATTACTTGGACCTCACGCCTGCTTCGGGCCGTAGAACCTGCGGATGTCGAACGAGCCGGCGTTGCGCGCCTGAGCGCCGATGGCGCTCATGCTCAGCCCATTCTTGCCACAGTGATAGCCGATGCCGCAGTCGTGCATCGTGCGCAGGTTGATGACGAGGATGCCGAGCGTGCCGTTACAGGCCTCCTCCAGCCAGTTGAACAGATACAGATCATCGCGCAGCTTCACGTACTGCGCAGGACCGCTCCACTCGAGGCCACCCGCGTCGCTCGGCAGGAAGATGATCCAGGAGAAGGAATACGGCGTGGTGTAGACGTGCATCGAAGTCAGCCCCTGCGAGTAGTTCCACGTCAGGGCGCGACCGACGAGCTCGTCGGTGAAGCGGTGCCGGCGGTACTGCGGCGCGGTCAGTCCGGGCATCTCGATGATGCCGAACCATGTCTTGCGCGCAGCCTCATTCGCCATGTAGGGCGTACCGAGCCAACCCTGCACGCAGCTCGAGAGCGCATTCTCGAAGTCCAACACGATGGCGACACCATCATGACGCGGGCTGCCACCGAGCAGATGACCGAAGAACACTACACCCGGTGCCGGCTCCCAGGCCTCATACGTCTCCTCGCGCCATTCGGCCGTGCCGGCGGCGCGCCAGTGCAACTGCTGCCCGCTGTCGAATCTATATTCCAGCACCGGGCCACCATCGTCGTAGCGCACCGTCAGCGCCTTGCCTGCGAGGTACGAGCTGCTGGGCAAACGGTTGCCCGCCATGGGGCTCGGCGCGCCGAAGGCGACCGAGTGCTTGGCAACAGCCGTTTCGACTTCCTCATGAGTCATGGCTGGATTGGTGAGTAGCGGACGGTACACGGGCCGCTCGCCTTTCTTGGCCGGCTGTGGCCGGTTCCCCAGCACGATCTTCTCACCGTGATCGTCGAAGGGCTCGAAGGAGGCGATTTGGCCGAGCGGCATGCCAGTGCCCGAGAACATGTAGTACTCGAGCGCATCGGCGGCGTCGAAGCCCAGCCGCACGCCCACTTGTTTGAGAGCGTTCAGATCGAGCGCGTACAGCGTCATCGTGCCCGAGAACTCACACTCGACGCGGGAGTAGACGTACAGGTCGTCATCGATCTTCACGTAGTCCGACGGACCACAGAAGCTCAGCTCCCCGCCCAGGCGTGTGAGCTCTATGAAGTTCGAGTACAAGACCGAGGGATAGAGCTCCAGTGTCTCGATGCCGTTGTCCTGTCGCCAGTGATAGGCTTTGCCCTCGAGGCGGTTGGTGAGAGCGTGCCTGGCCTGCGGAGGCTCGCCGCCTTGAGTCTTTAGATATCCGAAATAGATCTGGCGCTGCACTTCGCGATTGTCAGTGTAGCCGCTGAACCAGACCTCAAACACGGTCGCGAGATGGCGCTCGAGATCGACGATCAGGTGGTATCCCGTCTGCGTGCCAGGGACCAGGTGACTGATGAGCACGAGCTGCTGCAGTGAGAGCGCACCGTAGCCGGCATGCGCAGCAGAGCCGCCATCCACCGCGAGCGAGAGCTTGCTCTTGCTCTTGAAGTCGTAGCTCAGCGAGGGGCCGTTGTCGGTCACGATGCGCAGCGATTTCCCGCTGAGCGCATCGCTATACGCAGTGACGCACTGAGGACTCGCCGCCCCTGCGAGCTTCTCTGCGATCTGCTGCGGCGTGAGCTTCGTATAGCGAATCCGATGCATCTGCTCCTTGGGATAGTTGATCTTCGGCACGCTCATCTACATCCCCCGGTATGCTCGCTCGCTCACGCGCGAGAGGATCCCCGCGTCTTTTGCGGGAATCAAGTCACGAGCGGCTGTGCGCGCGGGGCGCATCGGATGCGGCCGTATATTCATTTGGGATGATGAAAGTCTCTTAAGTTACTGATGCAGAAGGATAGACGATCCGCTGGACCCAGGGGCGGCAAGTGCGCGACACTGCTTGAGCACCTATCGAGGCACGAACGGAGCTTTACCCATGAGAGCCACTATCCGCGGTTCTTCGATCGCCCCGCGCTCCTGGCGTGCGCTGGCATCGTGCGCGCTGACGGCCGGACTGCTCGGCGCGAGTGCGTGCGGCGTGAGCTCAGGTGCGGCTGAAGCGAACGTGACCTTCCCACACGCGGCCATAGATAACGCCAAGGCTGCGGGCCCTCTGCAGACCGCCGTGCTCGCGGGCGGATGCTTCTGGGGAACGCAGGCGGTCTTCGAGCACGTCAAGGGTGTAAGGCGGGTAGTGGCGGGATATGCGGGCGGCTCCAGGGACTTCGCAACATACGAGCAGGTGTCCACGGGACGCACCGGTCATGCGGAGTCGGTCCAGGTCAGCTTCGATCCGCGCGAGGTTTCCTACGGAGAGATCCTGCGTGTGTTCTTCTCCGTAGCGCATGATCCGACCGAGCTCAATCGCCAGGGTCCGGACGCGGGGACGCAATATCGCTCAGTGATCTTCTACGCCGACGCCGACCAGCAGCGCATCGCTCGCGCCTACATCGCCCAGCTGCAGCAGTCCCAGCTCTTTCATCGCTCGATCGTCACGCGCGTGGATCCGCTCGCCGGGTTCTATCCTGCCGAGGGCTACCACCAGGATTTCCTGGTGCACCATCCATACGATCCGTACATCGTTTACAACGATCTGCCGAAGCTCTCCAATCTGCGGCGGGTACTGCCGGACGACTACAGCGAGCATCCTGCTCTGGTGGCACAATCCCACTGAAGCAAATCCACCCGGACGCTGAGATTTGCGCAGTCGGGCGCGCGCATTCAGCGGCTGTACGCGACGCGGTAGATGAGATTGCCGCCGTCATCGCTCATGAGCAAAGAGCCATCGCGCGCGACCACGGCACCGACGGGGCGCGCCCACGCATTGCCGTCATCGGTGATGAAGCCGACCAGGAAGTCCTCGTATTCTCCCGTCGGCGCACCATTGCGCATGCGTACGCGCACGATCTTGTGCCCGGTACGGAAGCTGCGGTTCCAGGAGCCGTGCATCACGGCGAAGCCGTCACCCCAGTACTCTTTGGGAAAGAGCGAGTGACCCGAGCGCGCCGTGTAGAACACCATGTTGAGTGCGGCGGAATGCGACTGGTAGGGCACGTCGGGCACAATGGCCTTGCCGGCGAGATCCGGCCGGTCGCCCTTCAAGCGGGGGTCCTCGTACCTGCCCATGTAGTACCACGGCCAGCCGTAGAAACCGCCCTCGCGCACGCGGGTTGAGTAGTCGGGCACCAGATCATCGCCGAGCAGGTCACGCTCGTTGGTCGTGCACCAGAGCGCTCCGGTCGCCGGCTGAAGGGTCAGCCCCACACAGTTGCGCAGACCGCTCGCGAAGACCTTGCCGGCTGCCGAGGAGCCGACCTCGAACACCAGCACGTCTGCGCGATTGGCCTCATTGCCCCATGCCGCGCCCAGGCCGTGTTCGGCTTCCCAGGCCTTGACTTCCTCGGGAGTTTTCTTGGGCATGTCCTCGGCCACATTGGATTGCGAGCCGACCGAGACGAACATGCGCTTGCCATCGGCCGAGAACACGAGGTCGCGCGTGAAGTGGCCGCCGCCGGTAACCGGGGAGAGCTCTGGGACGACGATCTCGGGGACCCCGCGAGCGCTCTGATCACCGACGCGATAGGCGTAGCGCACCACTCGATTGGTCTCCGCGACGTAGAGCCACTTGGGTTGCGTACCGCTCGGGTAGAAGGCCATGCCAAAGGGCAGCAACAGTCCCTGCGCGAAGGTCGTGATGCTCTGCGCCTTGGATCCGTCGGCGGAGGGGCGCATCACACGCACGCGTCCGGTCTGGGTTTCCGTGAGAAAGATATCCCCGTTCGGGGCGAGCCGCATCGCGCGCGGTGCCATCACATCGCTCGTGAAGACATCGACTTTGAATCCGGGCGGCACGTGCAGTTGAGCGTTCGGCGGTCGCTCGACCAGGCGGGGGAAGTTCGCCGCGGATTCCGTGGCGAAGGGCTGGGGTAGCGTCGCGACGTCGATGCGATGTACGCGTCCGGGCGCATCCTGGCGCCAGTCTGCTTCAGCCTGCGATGCGGGTGCGGCGTTCGTCGGTCGCAGGCCCGGTGGCGGCCCGAAGGTCGGTCGGGGCGCTTCTTTGAACGTGCCTGCACTGAGCTCTTGGAAGTACTCGAGGAGGTTGTCGCGATCGTGCTTATCGGGAACCGCGATCACCATGGCAGAGCCCGGCACGACCGTCGTCGGGGACGCAAGGAAGCGATCGAGTGTCGGGGCATCCCACGTGAGGTGCGCGTCGCGCAACGCCTTCGTGTAACTGAAGGTGGCGTTGGCCGCTGCCGCTCGACCCAGGACACCTTGCAAGCTCGGGCCTTGCGCACCGCCATTGTCACCGGCTTCCGCCGAGTGACACAACGCGCATTGCTGGCGAAACAGCCGCTTGCCGGCATTCGCATCCGCACTCCACGCGGGCCCTGCGCCGGCGAGGGCCACTACCACCAGAAACAGAGCTCGGCGAAACACTTGTGCCAACCTCCAGCCATGCTGAGTCGCAGAGCACTCTACCATTTGAGGCTGATCGGGATTGTTTATAGGGCTTGACCCGGACCTTAGGTCCGACTTTACGCTCGCGGCAATGAACAAGGCACGCAAGGACCGAACACTCGGAGCCGCGGAATGCGCACGCCACACGGGGCTCACCGTGCGAGCGCTGCGCGTCTACGAGCGCTATGGTCTCATCGTGCCTCCACGCTCCTCACGGGGCTGGCGCCGCTATGGGCCCAAGGAGCTGATTCGTCTCAATACGATCATGGCTCTCAAGGACCTGGGCATGACACTAGGTCAGATCCGAGAGTCCCTGACCAGCAAGGCGCGACTGCCGCTCGAACAGGTTCTGCGGATGCAGCTGCAAGCCTGGCGCGAGCGCAAGATCTTGGCGGATCGGGCCGTTCACCGTATCGAGGCTGCAGTTGCGAAGCTGCAGGACCGCGAGCTGTCGATCGATGACCTGTGTGCGTTACTGCGCAGCAGCGAGACTCACGATATGAGCTCAATCGTGCGGGAGAGCCTCGAGAGTATCTTCACTGCCAAGGAGCTGCGCATGTGGCGTGCGCGCAGCGCGCAGGTGCCACCGGCCGAGGCCGCCGAGTCGCGTGAGCTCTTTCGACTTGCGCGCAACCTCGCGGTCGAATATCGCACCCTCATGGAGGGCGGTACCGATCCGGGATCGGCAACGGCCCAACGGCTTCTGGAGCGCCACAACCAGCTCAATCTGCAGTTCCGCTCGCGGGAGAAGTTTCTCGCGCTCGCCCGCTGGAACCCGGCGCTCGCGCGGAAGATCTTCGCCTACGGTAACCGACTGCTGGCGCGCACCTCCGCATCCGATGCCTCACGGGCGGGCGATCAGCTCTATGACTACATGCTTGCCGTGAGGAATGCCTCGCGGTGGTGGGCCGCGCTGCACAAGCTGCACGCGCTCGCAAAGGGACTGCGGGTGCGCAAAGCGCAGCTGAGCTCCTCAGTCACTGAAGAGCTCGCCAGGCGCTTCCTCCGGGTCTGCCGGACATACGGCTTGGGTAACCCTGCGACCTTCGCTCGCTTCCAGGGGGAATTCGGCATGAGCAAGCAGGGCGCCAAGCTGGCGCATTACGACGTCGCCACACGCGGCGGGTGGATCTATCTCGCTGATGCGGCCCAGCAGCTAACGGCCACGAACGAAGCGACCTGAAGCCATTCCTGAATGAAAGAGGCGCGAGTTGGGCAGCTCAGCGGCTGCTCGCGCCGACCTCCGCGAGCACGTCCGCCTCGAGCTGCGCGTTGCGCTCGCCGTCGCTACTGGACATCACCTCTTTGGGCACCAGCAGAATCGTCGGCAGGATGAGGGCATACACGGCGGTGATCGCGAGCACGCAGTAGAGGAAGCCATGCGTCGGACTGCTGCCGTAGATCCATGAGCCCAGCAGGTCGCCACCACGGTAGGAGAGCTGATAGAAGCCATCCACCAGCATCATGAGCGTGCCCTGCAGGCCGGGAGGGCAGGAGCGCATCGCAAGATCGTAGTAGGCCCCGGCGGCGATCCCGCCCATACAGCCGATCGGCACGGCCAGCACCAACGCCGTGGTCACCGAGTGAACGAAAAGCAGCGGAATCATCTGCGGCACCGTGATGATGGTGCCCCACCACAGCAGCTTCTCGAGCGATACGCGCTGGCAGAGCCAGCCATAGAGAAGAAAGACGGGGATGAAGGATCCGAGGAATATCGCGTACCAGTACCCGTAAGCAGCATCCGAGGCATGCAGCTCATTCGTGAGATAAAACTGCAGCGGCGTGTTCGAGCCCGGTGAGAACTGGAACAGGAACAGCATGAGGATCGGTGCGTAGATGGCGCGATGCCTCACGAGGCGCCTGAGGTCCCCGACGAAGGTCGTCCCGCGCGCCAGTGGCTGGTTGTACGCGCGACCGAACACGGCGGAGGGCTTCCAGATGGCAAAGAACCCAAGGGCCGCGGTCAGTGCCGCAACCAGCAAGAAGATCTGTCGGGCGCTGAAATGCTCGGCGAGATAGCCGGACGCCATGGCGCCGAGGACGTAGGGCACCGATTGCATGATGTTCCACAGAGCGCTCAGGCGGCCGGACATGAGCTGCTCCTGGCCCACGAGTGCGAGGAGGCCCTGATAGGCGGCCGCCACGAAGCGGAACGTGCACATCACCAGCAGCATCCCTGCGAATAGACCGGCATAGCTGAGCGGTGAGTACGCCATCCAGATGAAGACGGCGGCGCTGAGCGGTGCGAACAGAAAGAAAAAGCCTCGATCCTTGAGCCCGAAGGGGTTCCACAGGTCGCGCGCGAGTCCGAACAGAAACGACAGGTACACGGGCAAGCCTGTCAACAACCTGAACCAGGAGACCCGCTCGGCGCTCGCGTGCAGCTGATCCTTCAGGATGAAAGACGTAGCGATGTCGATCAGATAACCGTGCGGCAGGACGATGTAAACGAGCAGCGTGAGGGAGCCGAAGTAGAAGAAGACCGTACCGTTGTGGGAAGGCTCAGCGCGCGTGGCGGCGACGGTCGTCGTGGACATGAGGGCGCAGTCTAACACCGGCCCTTCACTGGCACGGGCACGACGTGGCAGGTAGACTCGAGTGCACACCCGCACGATTCAAGGACGGCAAGGAGAGGGGCATGCTCGATCTGGTCGTCGCCAGCGGCGTCTTTCTGCTCATCCACTTCGGGGTGTCGGGCACGCGGCTGCGCGATGCGCTGGTCGCGCGCATCGGAGCGGGTCCCTACCGCGGTGCCTTCGCGCTCGCCTCACTGCTCGGGCTTGCGTGGATGATCTATGCCTATCGCCACGTCCCTTACGTGCCGCTGTGGGGCCAGCTGCTGGCGTTGCGTTCAACCGCGTACGTGCTGGTGTTCGTCGCCTTTCTGTTCGCTGTCATCGGGCTTGCGACGCCGAGTCCGACCCGCGTCGGCATGGAAGCAAGGCTCGAGCGCGGTCCCGACATTGCACTCGGAATGGTGCGCATCACGCGCCACCCGTTCCTCTGGGGAGTTGCGCTTTGGGCGCTGGTGCACCTCGTCGTGAACGGCGATCTGGCCTCGTTGATTCTCTTCGGCGCGTTGCTCCTGCTCGCGCTCGGCGGTACGGCGTCCATCGACGCCAAGCGGCGGCGCAATTTCGGCGCGCACTGGGCGCAGTTCGCGCAGCTGACTTCCAACGTACCGTTTGCGGCCATCGCCGCCGGCAGAAATCGGCTGCGCCCCGCGCTGGCGGAGATCGGACTCTGGCGAACGCTCGCCGCGATTGCTTTCTATGTGCTCGCGTTCTATCTGCACGGGCGGCTCGGACCGCCGCTCACGTGAATCAGCGTCCCGAGAGGGACTTCTGAAATTCAGGACTCTGCAACATCGAGCTCACCGCGTTGACCACCGCGTCGGAGAGCACCTCGTAGTAGTTCTCGAGCTTATAGGAGCGACCGAAGCGGCTAGCATCGCCCGTCGCTAGTCCGCTCCAGAGCGTCGCGCCGTCGCGACCCGCCACGGTCACATGCACGACTACCGTTGACTTGTAGGTACCCGTCTCGCGGACGAAGAACTGTCTTACCTCACCTTTGATCGTCACAGCGCCGTTGCTGTCGACCGTCTTGATACCGGCCCGGTCGAACAACTCGCGCATATGGGTGCTGATGAATGCAGCGACATCGTCGCTGGTCGTAACAGGCTTCGGCTGGGCTTGTTCGCGATTCTCGCCGATCGCCTCCTTGTTTTCTCGAACGTCCTGGAAAGCCTCGAACTGGACCGTCGTTTGCGGCATCTGCATCGTGCCCAATTTGAGCTTGGATGTCGGCTTCCACTGCAGAGGGACATGCTCCAGCGTTGCGGGCTTTGCGTAAGCACTCAATGTCACTGCGAGCGACACGACCAGCAATCCAGCGCGCATCCAAAGCTCCCGGCGGCGGCCGCACACGGCGGCGCCATGATATGCCGCTACCCCATCTCTGTCATTGGATTGAGGACGGTGGCTGGCCGTCGCTGGCGCGCAGCTCCCAAGTCGTGCCCGGCGTATGATGGAGCCGGTAAGCTGGAGCGGCGCTCATGACTCACGACTCGGTCGCGGTGACCATCTATCACAATCCGGCGTGTGGGACCTCGAGAAGCACCCTTGCGCTGATTCGTGATGCGGGGTTCGAGCCGACGGTCATCGAGTACCTCAAGGCGCCGCCGGACCGCGACACCCTCAAGCAGCTGCTCGCGCGCATGGGATTGCGGCCGCGAGCACTGTTGCGAGAAAAGGGTACGCCCTATGCGGAGCTTGGGTTGGCGGCCGAGCATTGGACGGACGATCAACTGCTCGACCAGATGCTTGCTCACCCGATATTGATCAACCGGCCGATCGTGGTGACAGCGAGGGGCGTGCGCTTGTGGCGCCCGTCGGAGGTGGTGCGCGAGATTCTGCCCGCAGATCGGCAGCCACGACCGTGAACGCAAAATTCGCCGGAGCGGTGGTCATCGTGGCTGGCGGCACCGGTGGACTCGGTCGAGCCGTCAGCAAGGCGTTCCTCGAGCAAGGAGCGAGCGTCGTGACCCCGTATCGCTCGAGGGATGAGTATCAAGGCCTCGTCGAAGAGGTAGCTGATGCTCAATCGAGGCTCGAGGGCGAGCCGATCGACGTGACCGATGCAGTCGCCACGCGGGGACTCGTGGAGAGGCTCATGGCGCGGCATGCGCGCTTGGACGTCCTCGTCAATACGGTCGGCGGATACTCCGGCGGAACGAAGCTCTGGGATCTCGACGCGGCGGTTCTCGAGCGTATGCTGGCGCTCAATCTACGCTCGTTGCATGCCTTGGCGCGTGCAGTAGTTCCGCTGCTGCTCAAGCAGGGTCGGGGAGCGATCGTCAATGTGGCGGCGAAGGCAGCCGTCGATCACCCGTCGGGTGCTTCCGCCTATGCGGCCTCGAAGGCCGCAGCGCTCGCCATGGCGGACTCCCTGGCAGCCGAGTTGGTCGGAAGCGGCGTGCGAGCGAACACCATTCTGCCGAGCGTGATCGACACACCAGCCAACCGTCGTGCGATGCCCAAAGCGGATTTCGCCAAGTGGCCCAAGCCAGCCGACATTGCGAAGGTCATACTCTTTCTGAGCAGTGACGAGGCCACGGCAGTTCACGGCGCCTCGATTCCCGTCTACGGCAACCGGTAGAGCCTGCGCGCCTGGATGCGCGCGATCGGCCGCGAGTGCTGGCGGCACGGGGCTTGCTTGAGTGCATAAGGCGCTTGAAAGTGTCGCGCTCGCTGAACCGGAGGATCAAGAGATGAAATCGGCGCAATTGAAGGAGCTCATTCTGCAGTCGTTGGAACACGAACGCGGCGGCGTCAAGATCTACCAAGCAGCGCTCCAATGCGCGCAGAACGAGGGCTTGAAGGAGGAATGGTCGAAGTATCTGCAGCAGACGCAGAGGCATGTGAGGGCGCTGACGGACATCTGCGCGAAACTCGAGCTGGATCCTGCCGAACAGACTCCGGGGAGCAAGATACTGCACAAGATGGGCGCCTCACTGGTTGCTGCGATCGAGGAGGCGCGTTCGGGTGGTGATCGCGAGGCGGCGCAGATCGTCGCAGCCGAATGCGTTGTACTCGCAGAGACCAAGGACCATCTCGACTGGGAATTGATCGGCGCCGCCGCAGAGCACTTGAAGGGAACGGAAGCTCAGGCCCTACAGGAGGCGTACGAGGAAATCGAGGACGAGGAAGATGAGCATCTGTATCACACCCGAGGCTGGTGCCGGGAGCTCTGGTTGCAGTCGTTGGGTTTGAAGGCGGTCCTGCCGCCTCCCGAGGAACGCAGACACGTAAAGACGGCCATCGGTGCTGCGCGCGCGGAACAGGCGCGGAACAAGATGCGCTGAGCGTCCTCAGAGCCTCGACATCAGTGGCAGGTGCCGGGCATGGGCGCCGGGAGGGTCAGCGCAATGAAGCACAACATGCAAGCGGGTGCAGGGACGCTCGAGGGTTCCGGCGCGCCGGGCCGTGTTCGACGTGCGGATCCGGCATCGGGCGCAATCGTCGAGCTACCCGCGTTTCGCTCGCGAATGATCGGCTTCGTGCTGTCTCACGAGCAATTTCCGGTACACGAGCTGGTGTCTCTGGGGGAAGAGGCAGAAAGGGCCGGATTCGACCTGATTTCAACGAGCGATCACTTCCAGCCCTGGCAGGCCAACGAGCGGCATTCCGGCGAGGCGTGGGTGACGCTCGGAGCGCTTGCTGCGCGCACGCGCCGGTTATGGATGGGGACCATGGTGACGTGTCCAACGTTGCGCTATCACCCTGCGGTGGTCGCGGAGGCCTTTGCATCGCTCAGTCTGCTGAGTCCGGGCCGGATCTACCTGGGCGTCGGCTCCGGCGAGGCACTCAACGAACAGGCCGCGACCGGTCACTGGCCGGCCTGGCAGGAACGGTGGGACCGCTTGATCGAATCGCTCACGATCATTCGGGCGCTCTGGCGCGGCACGCCGGTGAAGCATCAAGGCAAGTTTTATCAGGTCGACGGCAAGCTTTACGACGTGCCGTCGGATCCGATCCCACTGCTGACTGCGGCCAATGGGCCCAAGGCGATGCGCCTGGCAGGCGCGCACGGCGATGGGCTCATCACCGACCCGCAGACCTGGAAAGAATATAAAGGCGAGTGGGAAGCGGGCGCGCAGGCAGCAGGCAAGTACCCGGCGGAGATGCCCGTGATGACCGAGCTCTTCGTCGTGTTGGGGACCGAACGGGATGCGCAGCGGCCCGCGGAGCTGTGGCGATTTCTGCCCAAGGCGTTCAAGGGCTATCAGAACATCGTCAGTCCGAGTGACGTTGAGGAGCGCGCAGCCAAGGAGATTCCGCTCTCCAAGGTGATGGCGGAATGGCTCATCAGCAGCGAGCCCGCCAAGCACGTACAGAAGATTCAGGAACTACGCGCGAGCGGGATCAGCATCGTGAACATCCATTCGGGTCAGGAGGATCAACGCGCGGTGATCGACTTCTACGCGCGTCACGTATTGCCCGAACTGAGAATCTCAACTCCACTGTCAGCACACTGAGGACGCAGCGATGCTTGGCACCATATTGATCATCATCGTGATACTGCTTCTCATCGGCGCCTTGCCGCGCTGGCCGTACAGCTCGGGATGGGGCTATTACCCCAGCGGGGGACTGGGCCTCGTCCTGATCATCGTGATCATCTTGTTGGCCACGGGAATGATTTGAGGAGCTGATGGTGCGGCTAGCGCTCGGCGGGAACTGCGTTCGGACGCGCGGCCACCCGCAGCGCATTCTCCACCTCCCGCACGCCCGCCACGCGCGAGGCTTCCCGCTGCGCGCGTTGTGCCATCGCAGACGTGTCCACGATGCCGCTCAGGGTGACTCTACCGTTGAAGGTTTGCACCTCGATCTGTCGAGATACCAACTGGGGGTCTTGCGAGAGAGCCGCCTTCACCTGCTGCGTGATCTGAGCGTCGTCCACGAAGACCGGGGCGGGCGCGTTCGATTTGCAGGCGGCGATAAGGCACAGCACCACCGCCAAAGGCAAGCCAAGCTTCCTGCAGAGCGAGTTGCGGCTTCTTGCTGTCAAACTCGCCTGGATGGCGCGACGACGCGGCTGAGCAGGGTCCCAATGGCCAGGCCAACGATCCCCGTGAGGTATGGTCGGTCGGTCAGAAGGGCCGCCAATGAGGCGCTCTTCGGGAAATCTTTCCGCGGTTGAGTCACGGCCTGCTCGAGGAGTGCACCCGCGACGTATGAAGCGGTCGCCTTGAGCCGAGGTGCCATGAGCCCGGGCCGCCGCGTGCGGGCCGAGCGTGCAGAGCCGCATGCAGCAGCGCGCCGTTGTGGAAGACGGGCTCGAGAGGGCGCGTGGCGCCGGATTCGAAGTGCGATTGCGGCTCCCGCCAGTAGCGTCGCAACCCCGAAGACGCTGGGCCAGGAGACGGCCTGGAGCAGGGCGTCAGCCTCTTGGACCCATCGGCGGGTGCGCTCGCGGGCTCGCTCCAGGGCTCGGTTGAGCACTCGCCTAGGCGAAAGTCGCGCCGCGAGCGCATCGAGAGTGGCATCGACCTGACTGCGGGTGCGTTCGATATCCTCGGCGATGAGCTCCGGACTGTGCTCGCCCGAGGTGCCGGCAGACTCATTGTTGGATGATGCGTTCACTGTAACCGCCTCTCGACGAGCTCTTTGTCGCGACGCAAGGATTGAGCGGTCTGCACCGGCTTGAGCGCGGCGGGCTCGATCTTCTTCGCTCCCCGGCGCAACAGGAGACAACCGACGATCGTCACCACAGAGCCCACAATAACTGCGGCCAGCCAGGGCCGGAGGACTTGCGCCAAGGCGAGCACGGCAGCAGACAGCAAGACGAGAACGCCAGCGAACGCCACGGCGCCGCCAACCGCCAGGGCGGCTGCGCCGGTCTTGGCGGCAGACAAGGCGCGCGACAGCTCAGCCGTCGCCAGCGCCAATTCCTGGCGGACCAGTGTCTCAATCTCACCGATGAGCCGGTGTAACAGCTGAATGACCGATGCCGGCCGGTCATCGGACGGCGAGGGTGTTGATAATGGATTGGCCATTTGCGACTCGAGCAAAGTCTAAGCAAGGTCGGTGCAGAAACTTCCCTCGAGTTCAGCAACTGCTGTTCCACGCTCTCATATGTGCGGTGGCGCGCGTGGGATGCGGGCGGGGTTCAGGCTCCGCTGGAGTTGCCCGGCGGCTTGTTGGGCAGGCGGATCCGAAAGGTCGTGCCCCGGCCCGGGGCCGTCTCCAGCTCAATGGCTGCATTCAGCAGCTCGCACAATCGCTTGACGATCGAGAGTCCGATGCCTTCCCCCGGCGGTGCAGCCGCCGCGGCTTGGGAATCAGCCGAGGGCAGAGTGGGGGCCGAGCTCGAGCGGGCGCTCGGATCACCGGCCCGCGCGGCACGCTCCTCAGTATCCAGGGCGCGCTCGGTGGCGCGCTGCAGCGCTTGGCCGAGTGGCAGCGACTGCGCGAAGGCCATGCCCGGTCCGGTGTCGGCGACGCATATCGTCCAGTGTGGCGCATCACCCTCCGCCGGCTGCCACGTGAGCTGAACGCCGCCGAGCTCGGTGGCTCGGAGCGCATTCAGGACGAGATTCTGGACGATACGCTGCAGCTTCGCGCGGTCAGTGCGTACCGGCAGTGTGGCCGGTCCTTCCACTTTGAGGAACAGATTGCGCTCCGCCGCGAGCGCACGCATCGAGTCACCGAGGTCTCGCAACAGCACTGAGACATCAAATTCGGTGACATCGAGCACCTCCTGGCCGGCCTCGAGGCGCGAGAGGTCGAGCAAGTCACCCAAGAGCACCTGCGTAGAGTGAATGGCGCGTTCGAGAACTTCGAAGAATCTGATGCGCGTATGCTCGGAAGTACTCTTGGCAAGTATTGAGGAGGCGTTCGTGATCACGCTGACCGAGCCGCGCAGGTCATGAGCGACTTCGCGCAGCATGCCGGCCCGGTCCCGCTCCAGGGCCCGCACCTCTTCGAGTGCCGCGCGCAAGTCGCGCACGCGGCCGGCGGCATCAGCTTGCTGCAGACGCGCGTAGCGGCTCGCACTTTCGCTCGCGCCCTCTCCGCACAGGCGAATAAGAATGTCGCGTGCCCGCGCCATCACCTGCGCATCGGGCGCCGCCCTCATCGCATAGCGCTCGAGATGACTCAAGAGGCAACGGTGCAGATGGGCCCACTCCCGCAGCGACTCGCGCAGGTCATAGCCCTGCTGCCAGCGGTGCAAGCCATGCTCGGAAGCGCCCGCACGCTGCTCGAGGTCCGCGCGCGTGAGGCTTACGCCATCACTCGCCCGCAATGCCCCCTCGAACGCGTCGAGAACGCGCGGAATGCTGTCGGTGAACTGTGCGTGCGTGATCGCGGTTGCGGTGGTGAGCTCGGGATCCTCGCAGACATGTTCCTGCCAGGACTCGAGTATCTCCTTGCGCGTCTGGTGGAGGTGGGCCGCCAGCGCAACCAGTTGGTGGTGGATCTGTTCCACGGCTTCTCCGCGTGGAAGTGGAACAGGACACTACCACCCCCGAGGAGGGCCCACGAGCGCGGGCTGCAGCGTATCGGTTGGCCGCTGATGCTGCAGGCGCACGGCGCGCAATGAGGATCGATTCAATCATGCACGCGTATCAGGGTGAGGCTCCGGGTGCATCCGTGCTCGTCATGCACAACCAGAGCAGCATCGTTCGTTGCTGCTACGGATATGCGGAGCTCGAAAGTCACAGACAGGTGACGCCTGCCACTAACTTCAGATTGGCGTCGGTCACCAAGCAGTTCACCGCCGCGGCTGTCCTGCTCCTCGCGCAGGATGGTCGTCTCACCCTCGATGATCCCGTTCGCAAGTGGTTGCCGTCCCTACCCGATGCCGCACGCGGCGTCACGATCCGACAGCTGCTCTCACATACCTCGGGCCTCATAGACTACGAGCATCTCATACCCGCACGGACGACTCAGCAGCTCCATGACGAGGACGTGCTGAGGCTCATCGAGGCGCAGAATCGAACCTATTTTCCGCCGGGCACGGCGTATCGCTACAGCAACGGTGGTTATGCGCTGCTAGCTGTCATCGTTGCTCGCGCTTCAGGCGCGCGCTTCGCGAGCTTTCTACAGGAGAGAATCTTCGTGCCGCTTGGCATGCAAGGCAGCATCGCTTACGAGGCAGGGGTTTCGAGCGTCGGCCAGCGTGCATTTGGCTACAGCTTGCGTGGCGAGCGCTGGATGCGCACCGACCAGGGCCTCACGAGCGCAGTACTCGGCGATGGTGGCATCTACTCGTCCGCCGACGATCTGGCGAAGTGGGACGCGGCACTGTCCGCGCCCGGTCTCTTGAGTGCCGAATCACTGCGCCTCGCTTTCAGCCCGGCCACCGTGACGGAGGATCCCTGCGTTCGTTATGGTCTCGGGTGGCGCCTCACCGGCGAGACCGTCTGGCATTCCGGTGAGACGCTCGGATTTCGCAATGCGATCGTGCGCTGGCCGCAGCGACATTTCACCGTGATAGTGCTCACCAACCGCAACGATCCCGAGGCCTATTCCCTCGCGCTGGCGATCGCGAAGCTCTTCTACGCGGACGCCGATGTACCGCGTGCCTCTCGGGTAGTGGTCGGATCCGACGGCGGCGAGCGGTAGCTCTTCTCGCTGTGCTATACATCGGGTCGTCATCCGCATATCGCGGTAAGCAGAAATCCGAACGGACGCCCATGCAAGCGTTGGTGAAGCGTATCGCGGTCGCGAGCTTTTTTGCGGCGCCTTTGAGCATGAGTGTGATTGGGCTGGCGCTCGGTCAGGCCTTCTCTGATTCCAAGAGCGGACTCGTCGACTATGCGAGCGCGCAATTCGTTCCACGCCTGTCCTGTAGTGACCTCGAGCGGTACACAGGCAAGGAGCTGGTGGCCATTCGGTCCGCATCGATTGCGGCAGACGGCCCGACCCCGGCCCATTGTCGGGTCACGGGCACGCTGGCACCGGAGATTGCATTCGAGGTTAGTCTCCCGCAGCGCTGGAATGGCCGCCTCTACATGATCGGCAACGGCGGACATGCGGGCGAAGCGCTCGACGATCCGCTGCGCACAGTGCAGCGCTCGGCCGCGCTCGCCATGGGCTTCGCCTTTGCACAGACCAACACCGGCCATGATGCGCGTAAGGAACCGGGCGCCACTTTCGTGCTGAGCAACCCAGAGAAAGCGCTCGACTACGCTTATCGAGCCGTTCACCTGACTGCGCTGACGGCGAAGGACATCACGAGCAGATACTACTCGAGGCCGATTGCTCGCTCGTACTGGAACTCCTGCTCCAACGGCGGTCGCCAAGGGCTCATCGAAGCGCAGCGCTTCCCGGAGGACTTCGACGGATTGGTCGTGAACGCGCCGTGGATCGATCAGACCGGATTCACCATCGGTGCCATGTGGAACGAGAGAGCAGTCAGCCAGGCGTCCCCGCTCACCCCGTCCAAGCTCGCCTTGTTGTCTCGGAAGGTGATGGAGCGGTGCGACGCGCTCGACGGTCTGCGCGATGGCGTGATCGAGGACCCCCGCAAGTGCGATTTCGATGCGCGGCGTGACATGGCCGCCTGTCCTCAGGGAACCGACGGTCCCGAGTGCCTGACGGCGGCGCAAGCTGAAGCCATCATGAAGATCTACGGTGGCCCACGCAATCAGAAGGGAGCGCTGTTTCCGGGCTACATGCCGGGCAGCGAGGCCGTTGTTGCGACGGGGTTCGGTGGCACGCGGGATGCAAGCGCCTGGTTGAATCTCATCGTACCGGCGCGGCCCGACGTGAAACCTGCCGACTTCAACCTTGCTGAGAACACGATGCGCTATCTCGTCCACGTGCCACCCCAGCCTGATTACGACTACGGCACTTTCAACTTCGACCGGGATGTGCACCTGTTGGATGATTGGGGCGAGAAGGCCAACGCCACAAACCCCGATCTGTCGCGATTCCGTGCCCGGGGTGGAAAGCTGCTCATGACGTACGGCTGGGCCGATCCCATCCTGCAACCGCTCGTGGGGGTGCGCTATTACGAGCAGGCGATCGCTCGTAACGGACCCCACACGGCCGATTTCTTCCGGCTCTTCATGGTGCCCGGCATGACTCATTGCGCCGGAGGCAAGGGCACCGACCGCTTCGATTCGATGACCGTGCTGATCGATTGGGTTGAGAAGAATCGGGCGCCCGCCTCGATACGCGCAAGTCACCTAGAGGACAACAAGATCACACGCACGCGCCCGCTTTGCCCCTATCCTCAAGTTGCGCACTACTCGGGGCGGGGCAGCAGCGACGATGCCGCGAACTTCAGCTGCGGAAAGCCATGACAGACCGGCTGAGCGTACTGCCTGCTGCGGCGCATCGCCGCATGCGCTGGCGCAACGGCCGTGGTAGTACCACCGAGCTGCTCGTCTCGCCGGCCGGCGCGAGCCTGGAGAGCTTCGATTTCCGGCTCAGCATGGCGCAGCTCGAAGGTCCGGCGCCATTCTCGACCTTTTCCGGCGTCGATCGGCTGTTGCTGATGCTCGAGGGTCATGTGCGCCTCGAGATAGAGGGCACGTCGGGCATCTGCTGTGCACCGGAACAAGAGGCGATCGGCTTTGGCGGCGAGCAGGCGGTGACGGCTACGCCAATCGAGAGCGGGCCTGCCGTCATGGATCTCAACCTCATGATTCGCCGCGGGCGTTATCGCGGTGCCTTGCAGCAGCTCTCGACCGCAACATGCACAGCCTGGCGAGCGTCCGCCACTGTCAGTGCCCTCCTGTGCCGTCATGGCAGTGTCACCTTCGAAGCCGAGAAGGCATCTGTGGGCGAGCACGGGCGCCGATATCAGCTCCACCACGACGACCTGCTGCTCATAGAGGGGCAGCTCAGTGATGCGCTCGCGGTGACGGCGCAGCCCGATACGCGCATGTATCTTGCTGAGCTCTTTCGACTCTAGGGGAACTCCATGGCCAACGACGCTTCTGCAGAGAGTAATCAACCGAGCGGCTACGTTCCGCCCAAGGTTTGGGTCTGGGACAAGGAGAACGGTGGCCAGTTCTCCCGTATCAACCGTCCAACCTCGGGGGCGACGCACGAGAGGCAGCTGCCGGTCGGCAGGCATCCGCTCCAGCTCTATTCGCTAGGCACGCCAAATGGCCAGAAGGTGACGATCATGCTCGAAGAGCTGCTCGCGGCAGGCCACAAGGGCGCCGAATATGACGCCTGGCTGATCCGCATCGGTGATGGCGAGCAGTTCTCGAGCGGCTTTGTCGCGATCAATCCCAATTCCAAGATCCCCGCGATGCTCGACCGCTCGACGGATCCGCCGACCAAGCTGTTCGAGAGCGGCTCGATGCTCTTCTATCTGGCGGAGAAGTTCGGGGCCTTTCTGCCCGCCGAGCATTACAAGCGCACGGCAACGATGAACTGGCTCATGTGGCAGATGGGAGCCGCGCCGTTCGTCGGCGGCGGGTTCGGCCATTTCTACGCCTACGCGCCCTTCAAGATCGAGTATGCGATCAACCGCTATGCCATGGAGACCAAGCGCCAGTTGCACGTGCTCGATACTCACCTGGCGAAGAACGAATACATGGCCGGTGATGAGTACACGATCGCCGATATGGCAATCTGGCCCTGGTACGGCTCGATCATGCGCAACGCCTATGGCGCACAGGAGTTCTTGGCAGTCGACGAATACAAGAGCGTCAACCGTTGGGTGGAGCTGATCGCCAGCCGACCCGCGGTCAAGCGTGGGCAGATCGTGAATCGAACCTTCGGGCCACCCGAGACCCAGGTCCCGGAAAGACACGCCGCGACCGACATCGACAAGGCGCTGGGGATCTAGCAGCGTACCGTCGCGCTAGACGAAAGCGCCATCGGGCGGATCGCCCAGCATCATGCCACCCAGGCGCTCAACGACTCCGTCGTTGAAGCCGAGGTGCTCGTTGATGACGATGGCATCGTGCAGCAGTGAACCAAGGGGCAGGCCTTCGTAGACCGCCGGCGCGCCTACCGTGTCGAACATCAGCTGGGCGACCTCGCGTGCCGTTCGATGGGCGTGAATGCGCGCCAGCCCCATGTCGCGCCGCGCTCCAAGGGAGCCATGTCCGTCGCGTAAGAGCTCCGCCCAGTAGCGGTTGACACTTTCATACACCGCAGCGCGCGCGGCACCGTAGAGCATCTGCGCGCGCGCGAGCGCGAATTTCACGCGCGGCAGATTGCGCATCAAGGTCGGCGGCTGCGGCAAGCTGATCACCTTCTCCCCGACCAGCTCGAGTGTCACATCGATTGCCCGGCGCATGAGGCCCAGCGGCGTCCCGGCCATCGGAATGAAGACCGTCGCGGAGCCGGCATCGGCGTAGAGGGGGCCCTCGATCTTCGCCGGCCCGTCGAGCGTGAATGCATGCCGCTCGGGAACGAAGAGGTTCTTTGCCTTGTAGTGATGGCTGCCACTGCCGGCAAGACCGTTCGCATACCAGGTGTCCTCGACCTCGAAGGCAGTGGCTGGCGCCAGAATGTAGGTCATCCCACCGGGAGGCGCTGCCTCGGTCTCCAGGACCAGGCAGCCACCGATCATGACATCCGCGTGGGTACAGCCGGAGGCGAAACCCCAGCGCCCGGTCACGCGAAAGCCGCCGCGCACCCGCACGGCGCGCCCATTGGGCGGGGCCTGGCCGGCGGTTACATGGTCGATCGATGGGTAGAGCTCGCGCGCCGCGCTCTCTTCGAGGAACGCGCAGAAATAGCCACTGTCCGAGCCTATCTTGACCGCCCAGGCAACCGAGGGATCAGCGTAGGCGAGCGTATCGATGAGCTCGACTTGCTGGGGCAGCGGCATCTCCGGTCCGCCCCAGCGCTTGGAGAACATGATGCGAAAGACGCCGGCGGCCTTCAGCTTCTCCACGAGATCGGCCGGCATGCGGCGCAACTGCGCCGCTTCATGCGCTCGCCGCTGAATCTCAGGCACCAGCGCTCGAGCGTTGGCGAGAATCTCGTCACTCGTCATTGATGGTCAGTCACTATTGATGGTGAGTTACTGAGGCGTCACTGCCCGAGCATTGTCGGACTCCCGCAATCATCTGTCGAACTTTCGAAGCTACGACAATGCATAATCTCCCGCGCAGCGTCGGGAGGAGCCATGCGGTGCAAACGGCATTCAGTACCGCGTTCAAACAGTGCTTCGGTATTGCGCCATCCAGCTACGGCTAGCCCGGAGAGCGAGATGTTGAGAACCCGCTCGAGTTGTGTTGCCTCGGCCTGGGCGGCGGCCGTGCTGGCCTGTGCCGCACTCATGAGCGGGCTCGCCCGCGCGAACGAGCCCGCCCAACCCCCGCCCGCGGCGGCGCGAGCGATCATCGCCAATGCGCGCAAGATCCTGACGCCGAACGGCGTCGAGCTTCTGGAGAAGGTGCGCATCGGGGGGATCGATCAGTGGGTCTCGATTCGCGGGCGGGACAGGCGCAACCCGATGCTGCTCGTCGTCCACGGTGGACCGGGCTACATGCTGATGCCCATGAGCTGGTGGATCAGCCGCGACTGGGAGGAGTATTTCACCGTCGTGCAATGGGACCAGCGAGGTGCCGGCAAGACCTACCTGCTCAACGACCCCGCGAAGGTCGCACCCACGATGACTCTTGCGCGCTCGGTGGCCGATGGGGAAGAGATGACCGGCTGGCTGCGCAAGGAGTTTGGCAAGCAGAAGATCTTCGTGCTCGCCCACTCGGCCGGGACCTATGTCGGCCTGGAACTCGCTCGCCGCCACCCCGAGTGGTTGCACGCGTATATCGGCGTCGGTCAGATGGCGAATATGCCTGAGGGAGAGCGCCGTGGCTGGGCCTTCGCCATCGATGCCGCGCGCAAATCGCGCAACGAAGAGGCCATCCGTCAGTTGCAATCCATCGCTCCGTATTTCACACCCGGGCACCCGAGTCCGCTCAAGGATCTCTATGTCGAGCGCAAGTGGGTCGGCTACTTCGGTGGCGTGATGGCGTATCGGCACGATAACGCTGCCGACAGCGATCTGGCGAAGCTCTCACCCGACTACACTCAACAGGAGCTGCAGCATATCTGGGAAGGTAACGATTTCGCCGAGCGGTACCTGCTTGCGGATCTCGTCAATCACGATTGGGGCACGCTCCGCACGCTGGGTTGCCCGTTACTGCTTTTCGAGGGTCGCCATGACTACAACGCCAACGCGGAAGTTGCGGCGGAGTGGTTCGCGAAAGTGCACGCACCCGAGAAGCGATTCGTGTGGTTCGAGGATTCGGCGCATATGCCGATGACGGAGGAGCCCGGGAAATTCCTGGTCTCGCTGGTGAGCTTCGCCCGTCCCATCGCGGCTCGAGCGGGAGATGTAGCGCCCTAGAGTTCTGTCTCCCCCTAAAGGGAGAGCCGCCCGCCTCCTGCATGACATCCCCGGCATCATTCGCCAGGTCAATGTGCGATGCGCTGCACGGCTTGCACAATACCTCCTCGAATCCGGTGCGCCGACCGCACCTTGAGAGTTTGCAGGGAGGATGCCCATGAAGCCGCATCGCAAGAGCCGCCCCGTCACCACCACCATTCTGCTGGCCGCCATGGCTGTGGCGCTTGCGAGCGCCACTACCGGCTGCAGCCGGGGTGAGACGGCTACGGCGAGCGTCGCACAGGCCGCACCCCAAGTGACGGTCGCACAAGTGGTCGCGCGCGAAGTCACGGACTTCGACGATTTCACTGGTCATTTCGAGGCCGTCGAGCGCGTGGAGATACGTCCGCGCGTATCGGGCTATATCTCGTCCGTCAACTTCGTTCAGGGCCGCGAGGTGAAGAAGGGCGAGGTGCTCTTCGTCATCGACCCGCGTCCATATGAGGCGGACCTGAAGAAGGCCCACGCCCAGCTGGCCGAGGCGCGCTCGCAGGCCGCGCTGTCCCGCTCAGAGCGCGACCGCGCCGCGAAACTACTGGACTCGCACGCCATCTCGCGCGAGGAATATGACACACGGGTCGCCGGAAGCGAGCAGTCATCCGCCAATGTCGAGGGTGCGCAGGCGGCCGTCGATTCCGCAGCGCTCAACCTTGCATTTACGCGCGTCACGTCGCCCATCTCCGGTGTGGTAGGCCGCGCGGAGATCACCGAGGGCAATCTCGTGACGACGGGGCAGACGCTACTCACCACGGTGGTCTCGCAAGATCCGATCTACGTCACCTTCGATGGCGATGAGCAGGGGTACCTGCGCTACATGGAGCTGGTGCGCAAGGCGGGGCGCGATGCCCGTCGACCGGTTTATGTCGGCCTTGCCAACGAGACGGGCTACCCGCACGAGGGCGCGATGGTATTCGTGAATAACGAGCTCGATCCGACGACCGGCACGGCCCGGGCGCGCGGACTGCTCGAGAACCGCGAACGCCGCTTCACTCCGGGCATGTTCGCCCGGGTGCGATTGCCGGGCGGCTCTCAGTACCGGGCGCTGCTCGTCAATGACAGTGCCGTCGGCACGGACCAGAGCGTCAAGTACGTGCTGCGGGTCGGCAAGGACGACAAGGTGGAGTACCAGCCTGTGAAGCTCGGCCCGCTCATCGATGGCCTGCGTGTGGTGCGCGACGGACTCAACGTGGGCGACACCATCGTCGTGAGCGGCCTGCAACGCGCGCGCCCCGGCGCGCCTATCACGCCGCAACGTGTCGCCATGGGGGAACCGCACGATGTCACTCGCCCGGATTCCTCCGGCGCGCGCGACGACATGGTCGCGCGGAACGCCCACTAACCACGAGCCCAATAAACCCACGAGCCCAATGACCCACGGGCGCACTTACGCACGAGGCAAGAAGTGAAGGTCTCGAACTTCTTCATCGATAGGCCGGTCTTCGCCGGCGTCATCTCGACGTTCATCCTCATCGCAGGGCTGATCGCGCTTTTCGTGCTGCCGGTCGGGGAGTACCCCGAGGTCGTGCCGCCCTCGGTCGTGGTGCACGCCTCCTTCCCCGGCGCCAACCCCAAAGTCATCGCGGACACGGTCGCCGCGCCGCTCGAGCAGGCGATCGTCGGCGTCGAGGACATGCTCTACATGTCTTCCACCTCGACGATGGACGGATCGCTCAACCTCACGGTGACCTTCCGCATCGGCGCCGACATCGATCGCGCGCAGGTGCAGGTGCAGAACCGCGTGTCGCAGGCGTTGCCCCGGCTTCCCGAGGAGGTGCGCAACCTCGGCGTGACGACCGTCAAGAGCTCCGCGGACTTGACGATGCTCGTGCATCTGACATCGCCCGACGGCCGCTACGACTCGCTGTACCTGCGCAACTACGCGGTGCTCAACGTGAAAGACGTGCTCGCACGGCTGCCGGGCATGGGCCAGGTGCAGGTGTTCGGCGGCGGCGATTACTCCATGCGGATCTGGCTCGACCCGCAGAAGCTCGGGGTGCGCAATCTCACCGCCTCCGATGTCGTGAATGCCATCCGCGAGCAGAACGTCCAGGTGGCGGCGGGACAGCTCGGTGCACCCCCGGCGCGTGATGCGGAGTTCCAGATCGCACTCAACACGGCCGGGCGGCTGACGGATGAGGAGCAGTTTCGCAATGTCATCGTGAAGACCGGCGCGGACGGTGAGATCGTGCGCCTGGGTGATGTTGCTCGCGTCGAGCTCGGGGCGCAGGACTATGGTCTGCGTAGCTTCCTCGATGACAAGGCCGCGGTCGCACTGCCCATCTTTCAAGCGCCCGGCGCGAATGCGCTCGAGCTCTCGAGCAACGTCAGAAAGACCATGGAGGAGTTGAAGAAGAGCTTCCCACAGGGTGTGGATTACCGCATCGTCTACGATCCGACCCAGTTCGTGCGCCAGTCGATCGATGCCGTGCTGCACACGCTGCTCGAGGCGATCGCACTCGTGGTGCTGGTCGTCATCCTATTCCTGCAGACCTGGCGCGCATCGCTGATCCCGCTCGTGGCAGTCCCCGTGTCGGTGATCGGCGCCATGGCGGTCCTGCTCGGATTCGGTTTCTCCATCAATACGCTCTCGCTCTTCGGGCTCGTGCTGGCGATCGGAATCGTGGTGGACGATGCGATCGTCGTGGTCGAGAACGTGGAGCGCCACATTGCGGAGGGGCTCGCGCCGCGCGAGGCGACGAAGCTCGCGATGAGCGAGGTGAGCCGCCCGATCATCGCCATCACCTTGGTGCTGGTCGCGGTGTTCGGCCCGGTCGCGTTCGTCAGCGGCCTCACCGGTCAGTTCTACCGGCAATTTGCGCTCACCATCGCGATCTCGACCGTCATCTCCGCATTCAACTCGCTGACGCTCTCACCGGCACTCGCTGCCTTGCTGTTGAAGCCGCACGGCGCGCCCCCGGATGCCCTGACCCGCTGGATGGACCGGGCATTCGGGGTCTTCTTCCGTCGCTTCAATCGTGGGTTCGCGGCCGGAGCGAGCGGCTACTCGCGCGCGCTCACCCTCACCATGCGGCGCGGCGGCATCGCACTCGCCCTGTACGCAGGACTCGTCGTCCTCACGTGGGTGGGCTTCAATGCCGTCCCGAGCGGGTTCATCCCTTCGCAGGACAAGCAGTACCTGATCGCAGTCGCACAGCTGCCGCCCGCCGCCTCGATCGATCGCACGGAAGCCGTCGTGCACCGCATGGCGGAGATCGGCCTCAAAACGCCCGGTGTCGCGCACGCGGTGCAGTTTGCCGGCATGTCGGTCAACGGCTGGACCCAGAGCTCGAGCTCCGGAATCGTCTTCTTTGCCCTTGATGATCCCGCCAAACGGTCGCTCTCGGGCCCGGCGCTCGCGGCCACGCTGAATGCGAAGCTCGCTTCGATCCAGGACGCGTTCGTCATCGTCTTCACGCCACCGCCGATCCTCGGGCTCGGCCAGCTGGGCGGATTCAAGCTCAACGTCGAGGACCGTGCCGATGCGGGACCGGAGGCGCTGTACGCGGCTTTGCAGGAGGCCTTGGGCAAGGCGCAGAAGGAGCCGGCGCTCGCGGGACTGCTCAGCACCTATCAGATCAACGTGCCGCAGCTCAACGTGAACATCGATCGGGTCAAAGTAAAGCGCGAGGGCGTCAAGCTTTCGGACGTGTTCGAGACGCTGCAGACCTATCTCGGCTCGCTCTACGTCAACGACTTCAACCGCTTCGGACGCACCTATCAGGTGGTCGCGCAGGCGGATGCTCCGTTTCGCTCCCGCATCGAGGATGTGGATGCGCTCAAGACGCGCAACGCAAGTGGCGAGATGGTGCCGCTCGGCTCGCTGCTGACGGTATCGGAGACCTTCGGGCCCGACGTCGCGCAACGCTACAACGCCTATCGCTCGGCCGACATCAGTGCCGGTCCGGCGCCGGGATTCAGCTCCGGACAGGCACAGGCAGCGCTCGCACGTGTGCTTGCTGAGACTCTGCCACGCGGCATGAGCTATGAGTGGACCGATCTCGCCTACCAGCAGCTCATCTCGGGCAACACGGCCACTTTCGTCTTTCCACTGTGCGTGCTCTTCGTGTTCCTGGTGCTCGCCGCACAATACGAGAGTCTCACCCTGCCGCTCGCGATCATCCTGATCGTGCCCATGACGCTCCTGGCAGCAGTCACGGGCGTACTGCTCGATCACGGCGACAACAACGTCTTCATGCAGATCGGGCTCCTGGTGCTCGTCGGGCTTGCGAGCAAGAACGCGATCCTGATCGTCGAGTTCGCGCGACACCTGCAGGATGAGCGCGGCCACGATGCACGCTCGGCGGTGCTCGAGGCGGCACGTCTGCGCTTGCGACCGATCCTCATGACCTCATTTGCGTTCATCATGGGCGTCGTGCCACTGGTGCTCGCGCGTGGCGCGGGCTTCGAGATCCGCCATGCGATGGGCGTCACGGTGTTCGCGGGCATGCTCGGCGTGACGCTGTTCGGCCTGCTGCTGACGCCGCTGTTCTATGTGCTCGTGCGCCGGCTGACGGCGCGCCGGCAGGCGCCCGTTGCGCCGAGCACTCAGCTACTCACGCAGCGCAGCTCACCGGAGGCGCACCATGCTTAGGGCGCTCAGCACAGCCGTCACGGTGGGCGTGCTGACAGCCGCCTGCGCCGTCGGCCCAAACTACAGGCAACCAACTACGCCGGTCACCGCCACGAGCTTCGTCGGCGCAGAGCCGGGTGTGTATTCCACACAGGAAATCCAGCCTCAGTTCTGGCAGCAGTTTCACGATGCGCTGCTCGATCAGCTGCTCGACGAGGCGCTCGGGGCCAATCACGACCTGCGCATTGCGATCGCGAACCTCCAGGCGGTGCGCGCGGTAAACCGCGAGACGCGTTTCGATCTGTTCCCGACGGTCACGGCAGCCGGCAGCTACACCCATCAGCAATATCCGCCCGCGGAGAGCTTCGGCAGCGCTCAGACGCTTGACCTCAGTTATTACACCGCGGGGTTCGATGCATTCTGGGAGCTTGATTTCTTCGGCCGCGTACGTCGCGGCATCGAGGCTAGCCACGCCGAGGTGCAAAGCGCCGAGGCGAGTCTGCGCGATGCGCAGGTGAGCGTGACGGCGGAGGTCGCGCGCACCTACTTCGAGCTACGCGGGCAGCAGAATGAGCTCGACGTCGCTCAGCGCAACGTCGCCAATCAGCAACAGACACTGAGGCTGACGACCTCGCAGCTCGAGGCGGGGCGCGGAACCGAGCTCGATACCTCACGGCAGCAGGCACAACTCTCCAGTACCCTGGGCACCATCCCGCCATTGCAGGCGGCGATCGAGCGCTCCATTCATCGCCTGAGTGTGCTCACCGGTCGCGAGCCCACAGCGCTTCGAGCACGCCTCAGCCCACCGCACGAGATGCCCCCGCTGCCACAGATCACCGCGGTCAGCGATCCTGCTGGCCTGTTGCGCCGCCGACCCGACATTCGCGTCGCCGAGCGCACCCTGGCGGCGGACACGGCTCGAATCGGCGTCGCAGTCGCCGATCTGTTCCCCAAGGTGACGTTCAACGGCAACTTCGGGTATGCCGCGAGCGCTCCCAGCCTGCTCGGAAGCAGCGGTACGCGTACCTTCCTCATCGGGCCGAGCATCTCCTGGGCGGCCTTCGATCTCGGGCGGGTTCGCGCACGTATCGCCGGTGCCCGCGCGCAGACCGATGGGGCGCTCGCGGCCTACGAGCAAACCGTGCTCCGGGCACTTGAGGAGACCGAGAATGCCCTCACAGAGCATGCTCGGGCTCGGGACCGCCTGGCGCAGATGGCGGATGCGGCGAGGGCCAGCCGCACTGCAGCGCAGATTGCACATGCGCGTTATGAGGGCGGCATGGTCGGCTTCCTGGAGGTGCTCGACGCCGAGCGTACCCAGCTCGAGGCGGAAGACCAGCTGGCCCAGAGTCGCACGGAGACGGCGACCAGCCTCATCGCCGTCTACAAGGCCCTGGGTGGGGCCTGGGAAGCGGCAGCCCCGGCGCAGCTTGCCCGGCATACACCGACGGACGGTCCGGCGGGGTAGACTTGATGTCCAGGAGGTTCAAGGAGTTGGCCATGAACATGAGCTCGGCGGTCGAGCTGCTCGATGGAGAGCAGACTGACGCCTCCGTGGATACTCGGGCGGCGCTCGTCACCGACACCGTGCTGCCCTGCGCTGACAAGTTGGCCGAGATCAACGAGTCGCTGCACCACCGTGACAGCTTGCTCGCGTCTTCCGCCAAGGCGAGTCGCATGCTCCTCGAGGCACCGGATGTCATGGACGCCGTGCCGGCGGTGCTGCGCCTGCTCGGTGAGTCCGCAGACGCCGACCGCGTCAATCTAATGCTCGCCAAGAGCGGGCCGAACGGCGAGCGCTGGCTCGTGGTCACGAGCGAGTGGGTCGCATCCGGCGTGGCACCACACCTGGGCCACCCGTCGAAGGGCACGTGCGATGAGCAATGCCTCGAGTCACTTGCGAATGAGCTGCGCGCAGGCCGGAGTGTCTGCATCAACAGCTGTCAGCTGGCGAGCGGCCGAGCGGACTTCGACGGCGTTGGTACACAAAGCAAGGCGGTCGTTCCGATCTTCGTCGATAGCGAGTTTCTCGGTGTCGTCGGCTTCGACAACACACGCCAGCGCCGCGACATCGACTTCGCGGAGCTCTCGGCGCTCGAGACTGCGGCAGGTGTCATCGGCGCCGCGCTGCATCGCGAGAGACTGATCGATGCCGTGCGCCGCGAGCGTGAGCTCGCGGCCGAGCAGCGCGTTGCGGAACTAGCCAGAGCAAACGCTGCCATCCGCGCCAATCTCGAGCGCCTTGCGAAGGAACCCGATCTGCACAGCTTCCTCGGCCACGTGTTGCTCGAGGCGACGCGTCAGCTAGATGCAGCGGGTGGTTTGGTCGCGGTCCGGGACCCGCAGGGACAGTGGCGCCTGAAGGCCAAGGTCAAAGACGGCAACATTGAGCTTGGGCCCTTGCCGGCGCTCGCCCCAGCGACTCAGGCGGATCTCAACCGCTTGCTGAGCGTGCACCGTGAGCCGTTCCAGATGGACGTGGTACGCAACGCACACGAGCTCTGGCCGGAAGCCCTGGACTACATGCGCCGTCACGGCCACACCGGCTTCTTCATGCTGCCGCTCCAGTTCGGTGAGCGCACGGTGGGCTGCGTGGGACTCGTCTTCAGCCACAATGAGCCCGTCGGCGGCGAGCACAGCGAGCTGCTGGTGGCGCTCGCGCAGCAGGCGACTCTCGCGATCGAGCTGATGCGTCTTGCGCGGACGGCCCAGGACGCCGCCGTGCTCGTCGAGCGCAACCGCATCGGCCAGGAGATTCACGACGGCCTTGCACAGGCATTCACGGGCATCCTCATGCAGCTGGGCGCAGCCGAGGAGCTCGAGGTGGTCACCGAAGGCTCGCCCCTTGCGACGATCTGCGCGCGCGTCAAGGACCTCGCGCGCGAGGGTCTCGCCGAGGCACGCCGCTCGGTCATGGCGCTGCGGCCGGATCAGACGCGGCGCAACGGTCTCGAGCAGGCTCTGCGGCAGCTGTGCGACCGCTCGACCGTTCCGGGCAGGACGACGTGCACGTTCGACGGCGGCGAGCTCGAGACCGGACTGCCACCGGAGCACGAGCACGAGCTGCTGCGCATCGCGCAGGAGGCCGTGAGCAACGCCGTGCGGCACGGCAAGCCGCGCAACGTGCGCATTTCGATGTCGGGCGGTCCCACGGGCTTGGTGCTGTCCGTCGCGGACGACGGCCGGGGCCTCGAGAAAAACCCAGAGCGCTGTGCGCAGCAGGGCTTCGGCCTCACCAGCATGCGCGAGCGCGCGACCGCGATCGGAGGGCACTGGCACATCGATAGCCGTCCGGGCGAGGGCACGCGGGTTACCGTGCGCGTAGCAGCGAGGCGCGTCGCCCAATGAGCGCCGCGGTGGGCAAAACCCGTGTGATTCTCGCCGACGATCACCCGGTCGTGCGCGATGGACTTGCGGCGATCATCAACCGTCAACCGGACATGGAGGTGGTGGCGGAAGCAGCCGACGGCGAGGAAGCGACTGCGCTTTACGAGCGTCATCTGCCCGACGTGATGGTGCTCGATCTGCGCATGCCCAAGCGCGATGGTGTTGCGGTGGTAGAGCGCGTGCTCGATGCGCATCCGCACGCGCGACTGCTCATCATGACCACCTACGACGGGGATGAGGACATTTTCCGCTGCCTGAGCCACGGGGCGAAAGGCTATCTGCTGAAGGATGCCCCACGGCAGGAGATCCTCTCCGCGATCCGCGCGGTGAGCGAGGACCGCCCCTACGCCTCTTCCTCTGTCGCCGCCAAGGCGCTGCAGCGCATGGCAAGGCCCAGCCTCACCCAGCGCGAGCTCGATGTCCTGCAGCTGCTTGGCGAGGGACGCAGCAACAAGGACATTGCGCGCCGCCTGAGCATCACCGAGGGCACTGCGAAAACGCACGTCAAGGCCATCCTCACCAAGCTCGATGCCATCAGCCGCACGGAGGCAGTGGCCGTCGCACACAAGCGGGGGATGATCCGGCTCTGACGGTCGCATCACTGCTCAGTAGCCGCGGCGCGGGGGGAGGAGCCCATTTCAACCTTGGCGGCATGGTTCGAGCACGTCGGTATGCTGGCGGTGTTCGTGCTCGTCTTCACGGAACAGGTCGGGCTGCCGCTGCCGGTCTATCCCGTGTTGGTCGCGGCCGGTGCCTGGTCGGCGCGTGGCGGAGCGCCGATCGCTCAGATCACAGCAGTCGCCGTGGCGGCCTGTCTTCTGCCCGACCTTGCCTGGTACTGGTCCGGGCGGCACTTTGGCAGTCGCGTGCTGCGGGCGATGTGCCGCCTGAGTCTCGAGCCGGATTCGTGCGTGTCGGACAGCGAACACCTGTTCGAGCGCTTTGGGCCGCGGATTCTCATCGTGACGAAGTTCATCCCAGGATTGGGTGCGGTCGCGACGGTGATGTCGGGGGTCGTGCGCGCCCGTGTCTCTGCATTCCTACTGTACGACAGCATCGGAGCAGCACTCTGGGCACTCTCCGGCCTCGCGCTCGGCTCGATCTTCCACTACGCCGTCGATGACGTGCTTTCTGAGCTCGCCGCACTCGGGCGGGCCGGCGGTGTGCTGATCCTCACCTTGCTGTCGGTCTTTCTCGCGTGGAAATTCTGGCGGCGTCACCAGTTCTTTCGCCAGCTGCGCATGAGCCGCATTACCGTCCAGGAGCTGCATCGTCTGCGCGAGGAGGGTACGCCGCTGCTGCTCGTCGATGCGCGCCCGAGCGCCAGCCGAGCACGCGATGGGATGATTCCGGGTGCCGTTGCCTTTGAGCTGCTGCTCGAGGACACCGAGCAGAGTCGTCGTGGGGGTGAGGTGGTCGTCTATTGTGCGTGCCCGAACGAAGCTACGGCGGCCAGGATTGCACGCAAGCTCATGAGCTTGGGGTTTCATCCCGTGAGGCCATTGGCCGGAGGGATACACGCCTGGCAGGACGCGGGCTTTACTCTCGTGTCGTGACGCGATGCGCGGCGCTCGCGTAGCATTACCGCGCAAGTGGGCGCGAGGATCGAGCGCGCACGCCCAAGGAGACTAAAGAATGGCCAACATTCCAGCGAGTATTGCCGAGATAGACGAGCGTATCGCAATTCTAAGGGACAATATCCGCGAGCTCGTAGAGCAAGCTTCAGCCTTTTCCGGTGCCGCCGACGAAGAGTTGATATCCCAGCGCATCGCCGAGCAGGAGGCAGAGCTCGAGCTGCTGACCCAGCGGCGCGCCGAGATGGAGCATTAGGCGCGGGCGGGTTGCGGCCTGATCGAGCGGTCGATCGTCACAGCCGCTGTCAATGCGCTGGCGAGCGCGAGCAGCGCTGCGATCCACAATGCCCCGCGCACGGTTGCAGTCATTGAATCCGCAACGATGGCGTGGGCGAGCGCGCGCTGCTCGGCGCTGAGGTCCGCCGGCATCGACGGCACCACGAATGCCCCACGTGCCACGAGCACCGCGCGCACGACCTCGGGCGAGGCGCGTTCCGAGGCGAGATTGCGCTCGAGAGCGCGATCGAATGTGCCGAGGGCGAGCGAGCCGAGCAGGGCGATCGCAAGCAGCCCTCCCACGGAGGCAACTGCGTTGTTGATCCCGGAGGCGACGCCGGTGCGATGCCCAGGTACCGCATTGAGTACCGTCGCGGTCAACGGTGCCACAGTGATCGCCATGCCGAGCCCCAGTACCGTCATTGCGCAGAGCATCAGCCAATAGGGGCGTCCACCGCCCGACAGCAGCAAGAAGCCGATCGCGACCACGGTCGGTCCGACGGTCAGGGGTCCGCGCGCCCCCAGTCGATCGAGGAGCCCGCCGGACCAGCGTGACAGCAGTCCGAGAACCACTGTGAAGGGCAGGTACGCTGCTCCGGCCGCGGTGGCGGAGTACCCGCGGGCTTGGATCAGGAGGAACGGGAGAAAGAAGAACGCTCCGCCCAGCGCCCCATAAAGAAACAGAGTGATTAGATTGATGCCCGAGAAGGTACGTGAACGAAAGAGCTCGAGCGGCATCATGGGCCAGCGGCTGGTGCGTTCCGCAAGCAGGAAGCCGATGAGTAATGCCACGCCCAAGGACAGCGAGGTGATCACCGGCGCGTCTCGCCAGCCGCGCGCCGAGGAACCGATCAGTCCGTACACGAGACAGCCGAGCCCGGCGAATACGAGCATCGCACCTCGCCAGTCGATGACCGGTGGTGCGCTTGGATCACGGTTCTCGGGCACTTCCCACACGGTGATACACAGGGTGGGTATCGCCAGCAGCGGATTGATGAGGAAGATCGCTCGCCACGAGACATGATCCAGCAGCCAGCCGCCGAGCAATGGCGCCGCGCCTGAAGCGATCGCGGAGGCTCCCGACCAGATGCCGATGGCGGCTCCACGCTCCTTCTCGTCGTACGCGGCGCCGACAAGCGCGAGGGAAGAGGGAACGAGGAACGCTGCGCCTACACCCTGAGCGGCTCGTGCCGCGACCAAGATCGAGACGCTCGGCGCGATGCCACAGCAAATGGAAGCAATGGCGAATATCGTTATGCCGACCAGGAACATCCGCCGGCGACCGAACTGGTCACCCGTTGCACCACCGATCAGCAGCAAGGCAGACATGCATAGCGTATATGCGTTGATCACCCACTGCATCGCTGCGAGCGTCGTGTGCAGATCGCTCTCGATACGCGGCAGCGCCACGTTCACGACCGATGCGTCGACGAACGCCAGTGTCGACCCGAGAACGGCAGCGGCCAAGACCCACGACCTGCGCGCGACGCACGCAGGTATGGCTGGGCTTGCGCGGATCGCACTCGCATCGCAAGGAAAAGCCTCGGGATTGCTCACCTGGCGATCCGTTCATGCGGATGCAAGCGAGGCTCGCTGCACCACGGTGGGCGCGACGCTGCGGCTCGGATCGATGAACAGCCAGGCTGCCGCGCTTGCGAGCGCGGCGCCCGTTCCAACCAGAAAGGTCAGGTCCCAATGGCCGTGGCCGGACAGGTACGCAACGATCGGAATGCCGACGACGCCGCCGAGGCTTCCGCCCATGTTGACGACACCTCCGACCGCCATGGTGTTGCTGCGTCCGACGGTCATTGCTGCGGCCCAGAAGGATCCCTCGGTGAGCTCGATGAATCCGTAGCTGGCCGTGAGCAGGGTGATGGCGGCGTACACGCTCTGCGCGTGCACCGCGGCCAGCAGGAGCAACCCCGCCGCGGGAAGCGCGATCAGCGGCACCAACCGCAGCCCGCGGCGACTTCCCAGACGCACGTAGAGCGCGCTCGCTATGGCGCCACCCGTGCCAGCACCGATGCCGGCGGCCAGGGGCGGTCCCACGGCGAGCCAGCCGCTCAGCAGCACCGGGAAATGGCGCTGCTGCACCAGATACAGGAAGCACCAATTGCCCAGCAGGTAGTACACGTAGCACATCAGAAAGTAGGCGAGAGTGAGCAGCAACACGTTGCGGTCGGCACAGATGGCCCCTATCTCTGCAAGGGTGAGTCTGGAGTTTGCCTGTTGGGACTCCGTGCCACGCAGCAAGGAGAGCTCCGCCTCCGACACCGAGTGATGCTCGCGCGGACTGTTGCGACCGTACCAAGCCCACCAGAGAAACAGCGGGATCCCCGGAAGTGCCGTCCACAGAAGCGCCCGTTGCCAGCCGATCGTCGACATGAGCGCGGCGATGAGCGGGGGAGCAAGTGCGCCTCCCAGCCCCAGGCCCATCGTCTGCAAGCCCTGCACAAGTGCCCAGCGCTGTGCTGGGAACCAGCTCTCGAATACACCGGTCGAGACCGGGAAGGTCGGTGCCTGGCCGATGCCGAGCAGCAGCTGCAGCGCAAAGAGCACGCAGAATAGCGCCGTGCCGCTCATCGCATCCGGCGCCAGCACCGTCGAGACGATGCAGAAGACGGACAGCACGCCGATGCCGGAGAAAGTCCAGCGCGCGCCCCAGCGTTGGCCGAACACGCCCCCAGGTACCTGGAACAGGGCGTAGCCGATCACGAAGGCCTGCTCGAGCCAGCCGATCTGCATCTGCGTGAAATGCAGATCCGGCATCATGCGCTCGGCCGCAACCGTCAAGCCGCGCTGCTGCAGGTACTCGAGCAGACCGATCGCAAACAGAAAGCCGAAGATCCGCCAGCGCACGGGAAAGCGCTGGGGCAGGGGACGCAGCGTAGCGGGGGCGTTCATGCCGCCGTCGAAGGGCGGCCGTAGGCGCGTTGGAGCAGGTCGCTGTCGCGCACGCACGCAACGATCGCCGCCATGTCGAACACCCGCTGGCCCTCCTCGCCGATGTGCAGCAGCGGCAGCAGTGCGTGGTACACGAGGCGTGGCCCCGAACCCAGCTCTTCGGGCGACAGCCCCCGACGCGCCATGGCCCAAACCGCGATCGCCATTTCGAGCGCGACACCTTCCCAGGCGCGATCTATCACGGTTCGGGTTTGGGTTACCGCGAGCGGAATGAGACTGGTGACATCCTCAACGCTGTCGGCCGTGTGTCCCACGTAGTGCAGCAACACCGGAGCAGCGGCAGCGGTCAGTGTGCCCAGACGCGCTGCACCGACGTAATTGAGATTGATCGAAAGTATCCCGCCGTCAGCCGCCCCCTCCATCGAGAGGCCGACCGGGAGACCCGAAAATGGCGGGGACTGCAACTTGAGGGCGCGCTCATTGCTCTGGATGGCGACCTTCGCGAGCGCCTGTCGCACCAGATCGAGTGCCAGGGTGGGCAGGATCGATATCATGCTCGAGGAGGTGAGCAATTGCTGCGCTTCCAAATCGACTAGCGGGTTATCCACCGCGATGTTGATCTCGGCCTCGATCTGCGCGCGCGCCCATTCCCATGCCTCGTACGCGGCGCCATGAATCTGCGTGATCGCGCGGAAGCTGAGAGGGTCCTGGAGGAAGCGGGCTGCACCGGCGCGATGCAGTGCGCTGCCCGTGAGCAGCGCCGCGAGCGAGCGCTGCACGCGCGCCTGACCCTGCCCACGCCACCCTCCGGCGCCGCTTTCACCGTGAGGCTGAAGGCCAGCGCGAAATCCCTCGCAGGCGCTCGCAGCCGCAAGATCGTAGGCACCGAGCAGCCGCTCGGCTTCTGTCATGGCGAGGGCGGCCTCAGCGAGCGCGAAGCTGTTGTTCGCGATGAGCGATACCGACTCCTTGGGAGCGAGCCGCAGCGGGTTTGTGATGGCGTGAGAGCGGTGATCCAGGGATCGACCTATGAGGGCGAGCGACAGCTGCGAAAGGGGCGTGAGGTCAGCCGTTCCAAAGGCACAATCGCGGCGTACGGTCGGTAAGCTCGGCGCAGCGAGCAGCTCGAGGAGTGCCCGTACGAGCTCCGTCCGCACCCCGTTGCGCCCGGTCGCGAGATAGCCGATGAGCACGACGAGCGCAGCGCGCACCACGCACTCCTCGAAGGCAGTTCCCGGAAAGTCGGTCGCCTCGCTCACGATCATGCGATTACCGAACTCGAGGAGCTCGGCGGGGCTAACGGCTGCATCCTTTTGTGATCCGATGCCCGTCGTGGTCCCGTAGATCGGCCGGCCCGATGCGAGCACCCGCTCCACCACCGCCCGCCCATGGCGCACGCGTTCCCAGCACTCGGCGGAGAGGTCCGCTTGCAGCGGCCGCACCGACAGCGCGGCGAGCTGCTCGATGCGCAGCGGCTTGCCGTCAAAGATATGCATGAGTGCGTATCGGCAGCTCACGAAGTCGCGCGGTCATCGTGTTCTGCATCATGAGTGGGCCGTCGTCAAGCGCTGTCCCGCGATTCTGCTAGAAACGGCGCCCGACGTTGATGACCCAGTCATGAAAAGCGACGCCGAAGGACTTCTCCAGGGCGGCTGCACCCCAGGCCACGAAATGCGACTCCGGCAGGAGCAACTCGGGCGGCAGCACGCGCACCAGCGTACCGCGTGTCAGAGCGCTCGCCGCCATGGAATATTGTGCGAAGGCGATGCCGCGTCCTTCTTCGGCCGCGTAGATCGCACCGCTCGGCAATGAGAAGGTGAGGTCGGAGCGCAAGGCGTCGATCGAGACCCCTGCGGCAGCGAACCAGTCGCGCCAACTTGGCGGTGCAACGTATTCCGGTCCCCAGTCCGTCCAGATCAGTGGAAACTTCAGCAGATCCCGCGGTTTCGCAATGCGCGGCCCCGCAGCAACGAGGGAGGGGCTCGCGACGACCAGCATGCGATCGGTAAAGAGCTGCGTATAGCGCGAATGCTGGCGATAGCGGCTCCCATAGGAAATGCGGAAGTCGGCCTCGCCGTCATCGAGTCGCGGCTCGGGGTCCTTGCCCTCGATGATGACGTTGACGCTTGGGTGCAGCTTCTTCCATTCAAACATGAGCGGCCCCAGCCAGCCGATCGCCAGGGACGGCAGGGCGCTGGCGACGAGCTGGTTCGAATGCCGGGCGCGCTCGACGTCCTCGTGCGCCTTGCGCAGTTGTGTCACGGCGGCCGACGCGCGCTGCAGGTAGATACGCCCCCATGCCGTCAGCTCCACACCCCGGCCGGTGCGCTGCACGACGCGAAACCGCAAATGCTTCTCGAGCGCGTGGATCTGCTGGGTGATGGCACCCGGTGACACGCCGAGGTCGATCGCCGCGGCGGTGACGCTGCCCGTGCGTGCGATGGCTTCGAAGGCCTGAATGGCTCTGAGCGAGGGGAGCTTGTTCACGGAGTTGCCCCATGGCCGACCCAGCCGATCATTTTAGATTTTCTAAAAGACAATGCAGCCGGTCAAGGCTGTCTCGGCCAGGGCATGAGCCTACTCTGCACCCATCATTCAAAAGCGCGGGCCCGATCCATGTACATGAAGAACGCTTGGTACGTCGCTGCCCAGGCGAACGAGATCACGCCGGGCCTGCATTCGCGGACGATCCTTGGGGAACCCGTCGCAATTTATCGGCAGCGCGACCGTACACCGGTCGCGCTCGAGGATGCCTGCCCGCACCGCAAGCTGCCACTCTCGATGGGCCGGGTGGTGGGAGATCTCCTGGAATGTGGATACCACGGGCTGACCTTCGATGCCGGCGGGCGCTGCGTGCGCATCCCGGGCGCCGACTTCATACCCAAGGGCGCACGGGTGCGGAGTTATCCGCTCATTGAGCGCAACGGACTCTTGTGGATCTGGATGGGTCCAGCGGAGCTCGCAGATCCGCGCATGATTTTCGCGGTCGAGCACTGGGGCGACTCCGGCTGGGGGACGAACAGTAGTGATGCCATGCATGTCGATGCGCATTACCTCTTCGTCACCGACAACCTGCTCGATCCCTCCCATGTCGCATGGGTACATCGAGGCTCGTTTGGCGATGAATCGTGCGAGGCCGGAGGAGTGCAGGTGACGGCTACGGAGGCAGGCGTAATCGCCTCACGCTGGATGCGCAATGTCGAGGTTGCGCCGTTCTACAAGCCGTTCGTACGCTTCAGTGGTCTTTGCGATCGACTGCAGCACTACGAGGTGCGGTTTCCGTCCCATGCGATCGTCAAAGCGGTCATCGTGCCGGCAGGTGCAGCAGGAGCACACGCCGAGCAACATCCGCAAGCCTTTGTCATGCACTCGTACAATTTCTTAACCCCGGTCGACGAGCAGCGCACGCTCTATTATTGGTTTCAGGTGCGCAACTTCGCGCCGGGGGATGCAGCGGTCTCCGAGCTGATGAACAAGGCCGTACGCGCGGTGTTCGAGGAGGATCGGATCATCTTGAAGGCAGTTCATGAGGGCTTCACGCACAAGCGCTCATCCAATATCGACCTCGGCATCGATTCGGCTCCGTTGCGCTTCCGGCGCCGGTTGAGCCAGCTCATCTCGGCAGAGCAAACGGCCCCTGCGGGGTCGACGTGAATCACGCTGCAGCCGTGTCGCGCACCGCAGCGCAGATCCGTCGCGAGTTGACTGAGCTGCGCGGGGAGCCACGCGAGCGGGCGCGAACGATCTCCGCCGCCTATTACACGTCCGCCGAATTTCTGGAAGTGGAAAAGGAGCAACTGTTCAGGAAGGACTGGATCTGCATCGGACATGAGGGCGAGATACCCAAGCCCGGAGACTACTTCGTCACCGAGCTGGTGGGGGAACAGCTGCTGATCGTAAGAGGAGAGGATTCGCGGGTGCGAATCTTCTCGAATGTCTGTCGTCATCGCGGCAATCTTCTGGTGCGCTCGCGTGGCAACGTCGGGCGCTTCATCTGTGGCTACCATGCCTGGTGCTACGCACTCGATGGGCGCCTGATCGCGGCTCCTCTGATGGGGGCGTTCGCCAAGAGCGGCTGCCGCTTACATGAGTTCGCGATGACTAGCTGGAAGGGATTCATTTTCGTCAATCTGAGCTGTAACCCCGCGCCGCTCGCGCAGGCTGTGCAGGAAATCGAGCCCTACGTTCGCAATTATCATCCCGAGCAACGCCATTTCCTGCGCGGCTTCGATGAGACATGGCAGACAAACTGGAAATGTCTCGCCGAGAACTTCATGGAGGGCTATCACCTGAGTCCCATGCATGCGAAGACCCTGCATGCCATCACGCCTACCCGGCTGTGCGAAAAGCTCCCGAACGGTGCGGCATTCACCGGCTATCGCGCCAACTTCGACGCCTCGTATCCGGAGCGGGGTCCGTATCACGAGGATCTGACGCCACTCGAGCGCCGCTCGGATGTCTTTTACTGGATCTATCCAGGCTTTGTCGTCGGGTTCGCGCCGCATTTCACGCTGTACATGTGTCTGCGGCCGCTCACGGTCGATTCGGTGGGAATCCGCTGGGGCATCGTTGGGGTGCCCGAGGATCCGGACTCCCCCGTGGTGCGGGCATACGTGCAGCTATGCAAGGACTTCTGCGCTGAAGATCGCGCAACGCTCGAGGCCTTGCAGCTGGCACTGGGCACGCGGCACTTCGGCGGTGGACCTCTGGCCGGCAACAATTACGAAGGCACGATCTGGGACATGTATCAGTTCATGGCCACGCGCTTGGGTGATACGTAGCGCGACGCTGGGGGATGTGATACTGATCTGCGCCATGCCCAAGCCAACGGCCGGCGCTCCTCTCTGGCATCTGTACGTTCCCAAGCTGTTCACGGTATTGCGCCGTGGTTACGGTGCCGACGATCTGCGCCACGACCTGATCGCCGGTCTCACGGTTGCGATCGTCGCGTTGCCGTTGGCCATGGCACTGGCCATTGCCTCCGGAGCCGCCCCGGAGAAAGGTCTCCAAACCGCGATCGTGGCGGGCTTCCTGATCTCCGCGCTAGGTGGCTCACGCGTGCAAATCGGCGGACCCACCGCCGCGTTCATTCCGGTGGTATTCAACGTGATCGACAAGTTCGGCTTCGGCGGCCTGCTCTTGTGCACGCTGCTCGCCGGACTCATGCTGATCGGCGCTGGACTGCTGCGCCTCGGCACCCTCATGAAATATATGCCGCAGCCGGTGATCACGGGATTCACGGCCGGTATCGCGGTCAGCATCTTTCTCAGTCAGGTGAAGGATCTGCTCGGCCTGCACATGGGGGCCGTACCGGCTGATTTCTTTGCGCGGCTGGGTGCCTATGCTCAGCACCTCGCCGACTTCAATATCCGCGCCGTCGTGATCGCACTGGGCAGTGTCGCTCTAATCATCGCGTTGCGTCGCTGGCGACCCGCCTGGCCCGGATTTCTGATCGCCGTGAGCGTTGCGACGCTTGCATGTAGCATCCTCGGTTTGCCGGTGGAGACCATCGGGTCGCGCTTCGGCAGCATTCCCGCACAAGTGCCGCATTTCTCGATTCCGCACATTCCCCTCGAGCGCACGCGAGAGCTGTTTCCCAGCTCCTTCACGATCGCATTTCTCGCCGGCGTCGAATCGCTGCTGTCGGCGGTGGTTGCCGATGGAATGATCGCCGGACGGCATCGTTCGAACTGTGAGCTGGTGGCGCAGGGAGTCGCGAATGTCGCGGCGGCGCTCTTCGGGGCTCTCCCCGCAACTGGCGCACTGGCCCGAACGGCGACCAACGTACGCTCCGGCGCCCGCTCGCCGCTTGCCGGCATCCTGCACGCGCTTTTCCTGCTGCTGTTCATGCTGGTGCTGGCTCCCTGGCTGGGCTACATCCCGCTCTGCGGCCTAGCCGCGGTGTTGCTCATCGTCGCCTGGAACATGGCCGAGATCGAAAGCTTTCGGCATTTGCTGCAAGGGCCCGTGGGTGACCGGGCGGTGCTTCTGCTCACCTTCGCACTAACCGTCATGTTCGATCTCACGATTGCGATCGAGGTGGGCTTGGTCCTTGCCGCCTTCTTGTTCATGCACCGCATGAGCGAGGTCGTTGCGATGGAGTCGCATGTCTCCATGCTTGACGAAGATACCGATGATTTCTCGGGTGCTGCCAAGCCGAGTCAGCGCGCGCAGCTGCCCGAGGGGGTTGAGGCCTATCAGGTATCCGGACCGCTGTTCTTCGCAGTGGCGAATCGGCTGGATGACGTGCTGAACCAGTTTCCGAAGGCGCCGCGCGTCTTCATCCTGCGTCTGCGCCTGGTCCCGCTGATCGATGCGAGCGGGGTGGCTGCGTTGCGGCAGATGCTCAAGCGTTGCGCGCATCGCGGCACCCGGGTCATCTTGTCGGGGCTGCGCGAGCAACCGCGCGCGATCCTCGATCAGATGGGAGTCAAGCCTGACGGCTCGCAGCTGCAATTCGCGGCGGACTTCGCTGAGGCGCTAGCGCTGAGCGAAGGCCTGGATCGAATCCGAACAAACGACGCCCACTCACAGGGGATAGCAGATGTGCACGACCGAAGCGTTTGATGCAGGGAGAGATCGCGCAGAGCGCCGGGCATTTCTGCGGACCATGGGTCTTGCAGGCAGCGCCGCGTTCCTATGGGCAGGCTCAGGCGGCAGCCTGCTGTACGCCGCGGCTTTGACGGAGGCGCAGCGCGACAAGCTGACTCCCCAGGATGTCATTGCACTGATGCAGAAGGGCAATGAACGCTTCCGGCATGGCCAGGAGTCCCCGCACGATTATCTTGCGCAGCAGAGGGCAAGCGCCAAGGGTCAGCATCCCGCGGCGGTGATCTTGAGCTGCATCGATTCCCGCGCACCTGCCGAGACCATCATGGACTTGGGGATCGGTGACTGTTTCAACGCCCGAGTAGCCGGCAACATCGCCAACGACGACATCATCGGGAGCATGGAGTTTGCGTGCAAGGTGGCGGGAGCGAAGGTGATTCTGGTGATGGGACACTCCGTGTGCGGTGCCATCAAGGGCGCGATCGACAACGTGCAGCTTGGACGTCTCACCGGGCTGCTCGAGAAGATCCGCCCCGCGGTGCAATCGACGCAATACCAGGGTGAGCGTTCGGCCAAGAACTATGCGTTTGTCGATGCCGTGGCACGCAGGAATGTCGAGCTGACCATGACCGACATTCACACGCGCAGCATGGTCATATCCGAGCTGGAGCGCGCGGGAGCGGTGAAGATCGCCGGAGCGATGTATAACCTCGAGACCGGGGTGGTTGAGTTTCTCAAGGCAGGGCCAGCTTAGCGCACGGCGCACGGCTGGGAGTAAGATTGGTGCGGGCGCGATGCAAGCGACCGCGCCGCGCTAGGCCCGCAAGCTGCGGCCGAACACGAAGGGATGCCCGATGAGATCCTCGACCGCACGCGTCGCCTGGCGGCGCAGCGTGCCCCCGATTGCGATCGTGGCTAGCCTCCAGCTGCCCTTGCTGCATTCCTCCGCCGTTATTGCAGCATCCTCGTCTGCACAGCTGGCCGCGGCGGCGACGTTCCCGATCGCCGAAGAACTGTTCAAGGCGCTCGCATGGCGTGGCATCGGGCCCTATCGCGGTGGGCGCGCGCTTGCGGTCGCGGGCATACCTGGTGATCCCACCACGTTCTACTTCGGCGCGGTCGCCGGAGGCGTGTGGCGCACGAGCGATGGCGGTGCGACCTGGATGCCTCTGACGGATCGGACACCGATCTCCTCGGTCGGCGCCATCGCGCTCGCACCCTCGAACCACGACGTGATCTACGTCGGTACCGGAGAGGCAGCACCGCGTGGGGACATGACCTACGGGGACGGAGTCTACAAATCACTCGATGGCGGCAAGACTTGGAGCCACCTCGGCCTGGCGGACACCCGGCAGATCGGTGCGCTGATCGTGGACCCACACGATCCGAACATCGTTCTGGTCGCTGCGCTCGGACACGCGTTCGGGCCGAATCCCGAACGTGGGGTGTTTCGCAGCACCGACGGTGGCAAGTCCTGGACCAAAGTGCTCTATCGAGACAGCGATACCGGTGCAATCGACGTAAGCTTCGACCCGCACGACTCACAGATCGTCTACGCCGCGCTCTGGCAGTGTCGGCGGCTGCCCTGGAATTTCTCGAGCGGCGGCCCAGGCAGCGGACTGTATCGCTCAACCGATGGCGGATTGCACTGGATGCGACTGAGCGGCAACGGCTTGCCCGAGGGCGTTCTCGGACGTATCCATGTCTCGGTTTCGGGGGCCGATTCGCGGCGCGTGTACGCGATGATCGAAGCCAAGGAGGGCGGCGTGTACCGTTCGGATGACGGCGGTACCCACTGGCGCCGGGTGAGCGATGACGGCCGCTTGAGTCAGCGCGCCTGGTATTTCTCCACCATCCTCGCAGATCCGCGGGACCCGGATACGGTGTATGCGGAAAACACCGGACTGTTTCGTTCCACTGACGGCGGCAAGAGTTTCGAGCTGCTGCCCGCACGACACGGCGATCATCACGGGATCTGGATCGATCCCACCGATACGAAGCGCATCATCGAGGCGAGCGATGGCGGCGCCTCGATTTCCTTCGACCGGGGCGCGACCTGGAGCACGCAGCTCAACCAGCCGACCGCGCAGTTCTATCACGTATCCGTGGACCAGCGCTTCCCCTACTACGCGTACGGCGCGCAGCAGGATAACACCAGCGTTGCGATCGCCAGCAGGGATGATCAAGGCGCGATCGTCGAGCGCGACTGGTACGACGTGTTCGATGGGGAGAGCGGCTTCGTGATAGCCAATCCCCGCGACGCCAACATCGTGTATGGCACCAACGAGAACCTCATCGTCCGCTTCAACAAGCGCACCATGCAACAGCAGGTGATCTCGGTCTGGCCAATCGACGCCTCGGGACACGCGGCCAAGGATCTCGCACATCGCTTCAACTGGACCTCGCCGCTCGTGATGTCGGCGTTCGATCCCGCCACGCTCTATTACGGCATGGAGCGGCTGTACAAGACCACCGACGAGGGCGCCAGTTGGCGCGCCGTAAGTCCGGATCTCACGCGCAACGACAAGTCGAAGCAGCAGGCCTCGGGTGGCCCGATCACCAAGGACATTACAAGCGTCGAGTACTACGACACCATCTTCGCCATTGCGGAGTCGCCGTTGCGGCGCGGGACGCTATGGGTAGGCACCGACGACGGTCTCATCCAGCTCACAAGCAACGATGGCGGCAGCTGGACCAACGTGACGCCACACGACATGCCGCCCTGGAGCACGATCAGCATGATCGAGCCCTCGCGCCACGACGTAAATACCGCCTATGTGGCCGTGGACCGTCACAAGCTAGATGATCTCGGGGCCTACGTCTTCAGGACTAGCGATGGCGGGCGCAGTTGGATGCGTATCGACGCGGGGCTGCCCGAAGGCTCGTTCGTGCACGCGGTGCGCGAAGATTCGGTGCGCCCCGAGCTGCTATACGCGGCGACAGAGACTGGAGTGTTCGTCTCCTTCGATGGCGGCAGACACTGGCAGAGTCTGCAGCTCAATCTGCCGCGCTCGCCCGTGCATGACCTCGTCGTCAAGGAGGACGACCTCGTGGTTGCAACCCACGGTCGCTCGTTCTGGATCCTCGACGACGTGACTCCGTTGCGGCAGATCGCGGCGGCCTCCGCCGCCGCGACGCCATACCTGTATACGCCTCGAGCAGGGTATCGGCTCTACTATCCGGATCAGGTGGATAAGCGGCCACCCTCTGGGCAGAATCCGCCCGCGGGCACCCTGATTGATTATTACCTACCGGCGGGTACGAGCGGCGCACTCACGATCGATATTCTCGATGCGAACGGCGGCGAGGTGCGGCACCTGAGCAGCATGGAATCGGGCCAGGAACGGCAGCCGCCGGAATGGCCGGACCAGATCTACGCCGAGGACCGGCTGTCGGCGCAGCAAGGCATGAACCGATTCGTTTGGGACCTGCGCTACGACGAGCCGGTGCAGATTCCGGGCGCGTTCTACTCCGGACTGCCGCCACGCGGCCCGATCGCACTGCCGGGCAAGTACACCGTGCGTCTGAGCTATCAGGGGCACAGCGAAAGCGTACCGCTCGAGATCCGTGTCGATCCACGTAATCACGGGCCGCTCGAAGGGCTCAAGCAGAAATTCGCGCTTGCCATGGAGGTGTATCACGATCAGGACGCACTGCATCGGGCCGTGAATGATATCCGCGCCTTCAAGGCGGCAGCGGCCGCTGCGCTCGAGAAGGCAGCCACTGGCAGAAGCGGCGCGGCGCTCGCGAGCGACGGCAAGCGCCTGATCGCGCAGGCTTCCCGCATCGAGGGCGAGCTCATCCAGGTGAACGTCAAGGGTTCGGAGGCGAATCTCAACTTCCCGGGCATGCTCAACGAGCAGATCTACTCCTTCAGTGGTTTGCTCGATGATGCCGACACCGCGCCCAATGCGCCGGAAGTGGAAACCTACGCAGGCTTGCACGCGCGGCTCGATGAGCAGCTCGCCGCATGGAGCAGCCTACGGCAGCGTGAGATCGCGCAGTACTGCGCGCGCTCAGGCATCGCCAGCTGCGCGCAGGCGCCTAAGTAGACAGCCTGAACACCCGCGCGGCGGCTTCCCACCGCCGCTGCCCTACTTATGTCTTATCGACGGTCAATGTCCATGCAGCTGGCGTTCCGCGCGTAAAATGTGATGCAAGAGAGCGCTGGGGGCAGGGGGCATCGCGACAGGTCATGACGAATGATATCGAGGAAGGCTTCGAGCGAGTCTTCCGAGAGCGCGCAGCAGCCCGACGACGCGCGCTACAAGAAAAACTGGAGAGGCAGTCACGGGCGCAAACGTTTCGCAATGCCTTTCGGGAACACGTAAGGACCGTCATCGGGCCGACGCTCGAATTCTTGCAAGAGCTTCTGGAAAAGAACGGAATCGCGGCTGAGATCCAAGAAACGGGCAGTGCGGACGAGCGCGAGGAACTAGAGCCGAGCATTGGCCTGCGTGCCAACGCCGAAGATCGGCGGCCGACCCCATACCTTGCCGATGCGATCGTACAACTCACCTACTCTTGCTCCGCGGACAAGAGAGTCGTTGCGGTCTCGGGGAGCTGCGCCATCAAGGGTCGTGGTACCAATCGAAGCAGCTCAGACGTCTCTCTCCATGAGCTCACAGAAGAGGCCGTACAGCGCCATTTTCTAGCGTTGATGCACGGACAGCCGCTGCGCTAGGGCGAGGCGCAGCGCTGCCTTCGCGGATTGACCGCGGTGCCTAACTCGCGCGACGATGGGCGAACGGTAGGCGGGCATCGTGGCAATGTGCTCGAGAGCCGGTCCTAGGAGAGACCCGTTAGCATGGATCCTAAACTCATCACCCCGATCCTGTTCGCCGCCCTGGTGGCCTGGGGAATCTACCGACGCATGCGTCGGACCTTCGGCCGCCAGCCAGTTCAGACCGGGCGGATTTGGTTCCGCATCGGCATGCTTACGCTCGTCGGCGGTGCGGTACTCGCAACGAGTGCGGGGCGTAACACGCAGGCACTTGAAGCTCTGATCGCCGGTATCTGCTGCGGTGCTGCGCTCGCGTACCTTGGACTGCGCCACACGCAGTTTGAAGTGACACCGGAGGGTCGCTTCTACACACCGCATACCTACATTGGGCTCGCGGTGACCGCGTTGTTTCTCGGCCGCCTGCTCTATAGATTTCTCTATCTCTCAAACGCACAGGCTTTCACCGCCGCAAACGAGAATTTCGCTGCGACGTATCAAAGAAATCCGCTGACACTCGGTATCTTCGCAGCGCTCGTGGGCTATTACGTGGTGTTCTACGCAGGCGTGCTCGTCAAGACCCGCGCGCCTGCGCTGCCGCTGACTCCGAGTCCCAGCGAGTAGTCCAACTCCTACTCTGCCGGTCGAGCATCCCTTCGAGATAGAGCTTCGCAGTCGCGCGTGCCTCGGCAGCTAGGGTGCGCTGTACGAGCTGCATATCCGTGCCCGGCGCAAACGTGCCGATCGCCAGGATCCTGGTGGTGGGCGTTCTCTGTGGCGGTGTCTCGGGGAACGCGCCGGGGGCCGCAGCGACCAGAACGGATGCGGCTGCCAGTTGAAGTACCAGGTGCTGAAGCATGATCCACTCCCCTCGTTAAGATCGCCCGATCATAGCGACCGCGCATCGAGCCGGCAGCTAGACCACGGATGATTCCGGGACTTGCGAGAGTTTTTGCGAAACGCCGCGTCGCGCGTAAGAATGCTCCCGGATCCTGCGGTCGCTGGGTCCAACCGGAAAGAAAACCAATATCAGGGAGTCACCTGTGACTACAGGCCCAATCCTCGACTCCAACCTTCGCCGCCTTGCGCGTGTGGGAATCGCGTGTACGCTCTCGGGCTGGCCAGTTGGCCTGCTCGCCGCCGCACTGCTTCTCAATGGCTGCGGGAAGTCCTCACCGCCGGCGCAAGCGCCCGTCCCGGTCACGACGATCCAGCTCTCACCGCGCCCGGTATCGATCGCGGAGGAGTATCCGGCGCAGCTGGAAGCTTCGAACACGGTGGAGATTCGACCACGGGTGGGGGGCATCCTCGAGCGCCAGGCTGCTCTCGAGGGCCAGGCCGTCAAGGCAGGCCAGGTACTGTTCGAGATTGACGCACAGCCGTACCGCGCAGCCCTCGAGCAGGCGCAAGCGACGCTGGCGCAGGCCTCGGCCGCCCAGGCGCAGGCGCGACGCGACCTCGCGCGCGCCGAGCCGCTATCGAAAGTCGATGCTTTGAGTCAGCGCGAGCTCGATGCGGCGGTCGCGCAGAACGCGGCAACCACCGCGCAGGTGCGCGCTGCGCAGGCGGCGGTCAAGACGGCACGGCTCAATCTGGACTACACGGTGGTCACCGCCCCGATAGACGGCGTCATGAGCCGCGCCCAAATCCGGGTCGGCGGACTGGTGAGCGCCTACAACACTCTGCTCACCACGGTCTACAAGACCGATCCCATGTATGTGAACTTCAGCATCAGCGAGCAGCGATTGCTGCAGCTGCAGCGCGAGCTCGGCCGTGCTCCCGATCAACGCAACCGGAGTCAACGGACATTTCACGTCTTTCTCGCCGACGGTCAAGAGCTGCCGATCATGGCGCAGCTCAACTTCGTCGATGCGGCGGTCGATGCGAGGACTGACACGCTCCCGGTGCGCTTGACTGTCGCGAACTCGCGGGAGCTGCTGCGCGCGGGCGAGTACGTGAAGGTTTCGATTCAAACGCGCGCTCAACCCGAGGCGCTGCTCGTGCCCCAACGCGCCGTCCAGGAGCTGCAGGACAAGAGCTTTGTTTGGATCGTGGGCGCGGATGGGCGCGCTCAGACGCGCGACGTGACCCTCGGTGCGCGCATCGGACCGGACCGGCTCGTAGTCAAGGGTCTCTCCGCGGGCGACACGGTCATCGTCGATGGCATCCAGAAGCTCAAGCCCGGAACTCCGGTTGCGACGAGCGCCTTGCCGGCCGCCGAGAAGCAACTCTCGTGAGCAACTTCTTCATCGACCGGCCGATCTTCGCGACCGTGCTAGCGATCGTGATCACGCTCGCCGGGACAATCGCCTTCCTGCTGCTGCCGGTGGCGCGCTTTCCGCAGATTACGCCACCGAGTGTCGTCGTCTCCGCGAACTTTCCCGGAGCCGACGCACACACCATCGAGCAGTCCGTGGCAGCTCCCATCGAGACCCAAGTCAACGGCGTCCCGAACATGCTCTACATGGACTCGAAGAGCGCCAATGACGGCTCATATAACCTGACTGTCACGTTCGAGGTCGGCACGGCCCAGGACATCGCCGCGGTCGATGTCCAAAACCAGGTCGCTATTGCACAGCGGCAGTTGCCGCCCGATGTCCTGCGCCAGGGCATCACCATTACCAAACGACAGCCCCAGGCGTTGCTCTACATCGCCATCAAATCGAACGATCCGCGCTACGATTATCTCTTTCTCAGTAACTTCGCTTCGCTCCAGGTCGTCGATTCGCTCGCGCGCATTCCCGGGGTCGGTCAGGTACAGCAGTTCGGCTCGCGCGACTACGGCATGCGGATCTGGCTCGACCCGGGCAAGATGTCCCGCCTCGGCATCACGACACAGGACATCACCAACGTCCTCAACGAACAGAACGTCGTGGCGCCTGCGGGAATCGTCGGCGCCGAGCCGGCCCCGAGCGGTCAGGAGATGACCTACACCGTCACCGTGCACGGCCGGCTGGCATCCGTCGCCGAGTATGAAAACATCGTGCTGCGCACCGGCGCTAATCGCTCGATCGTGCGCCTGAAGGACGTGGCGCGCATCGAGCTCGCGGCGAGCGACTACTCCCGCTCGAGCCGCCTGATGGGCCAGCCAATTGCGCTCCTTGGCGTCTACCAGCTTCCGGACGCGAACGCGCTCAACGTCGCGAAGCAGGTGCGCGCGACGCTCGAGCAACTCGCGAGGCGCTTTCCGCCCGGCGTCGTCTACGAGATCCCCCTCGACACCACTGAGTTCGTTACGGAGTCGATCAAGGAAGTCGAGATCACGCTCTTCATCGCGGCCGCTCTGGTTTTGAGCGTCGTGTTTCTGTTCCTCGAGAGCTGGCGCGCGACAGTCATCCCGATGCTCGCGGTGCCCGTGTCGCTACTCGGGACCTTCACGCTATTCGTCGCGTTGGGCTTCTCCGTCAACACGCTCACCTTATTTGCTCTGGTGCTCGCGATCGGCCTCGTGGTGGACGACGCCATTGTCGTCGTCGAGGCCGTCACTGAAAAGATGGAAGAGCAGGGCATGAGCGCACGTGACGCGACGCGTGCGGCCATGGCGGACGTTTCGGGTCCCGTGATCGCGATCGCGCTGGTGTTGACAGCGGTCTTCGTACCGGTGGCATTCCTCGGCGGTCTCACGGGGCAGTTCTACCGGCAATTCGCCCTCACACTGTCCGCATCAGTACTAATTTCGGCGTTCATCGCGCTCACTTTCACGCCGGCGCTCTGCGCACAGCTGCTGCGGCCGCATGTGAAAGGCTCAGAGCCCGGATTGCTGGGCCGATTCTTCGGCTGGTTCAACCGTGCCTTCGGACTTGCGACGCGCCATTATTCCGCTTCCGTGCGACGCGCATTGCGGCGCGCGACGGTCGCACTGGTGGTGTTCGGCGCGATCATCGTAGCCGTCGTGGTGCTCGTGGAAAGACGGCCTGCGGGGTTCATCCCCGAGGACGATCAAGGCTATCTGCTCATGGTTGCGCTGCTGCCTCCCGGCGCCTCTTTCCAGCGCACGGAAGCGGTCCTCGATCAGGTGCGCGAGATCGTGAAGCACCAGCCGGAGGTGGATCGGATTCTCACCATCTCGGGGTTCAATCTCATTGCAGGCGTCAACACCCCCTATGCGGGCTCGGTGGTCACAATCCTCAAGCCGTGGAGCGAGCGCCGCGGCCGCGCCAGCTCCGGCGCCGCGCTGATCCAGCGCCTGTCCAGGCAGCTCGCCAGCATCAAGCAGGCGAATCTGATCGTGCTCGCGCCTCCGGCGATTCCCGGCGTCGGGCAGGCCGGCGGCTTCGAGTACATTCTCGCGGACACCTCCGGCGGTAGTCTGGACGCCTTCAACCGGGACTTGCAGAGCTTCATTGCCGCCGCCAACCGCCGCCCGGAGCTGACGCGCGTCTCCTCCCAATTCAACAACCAGGTGCCCGAGATCGAATACGTGATCGACCGGGAGCGCGCCAAGTCGCTGGGCGTGCCGATCTCAGACATCTTCGGATCGCTGCAGATGTTCCTCGGTGGCACGTACATCAACGACTTCAATCTCTTTGGTCGGACCTTCCGTGTCACGGCCGAGGCGGAAGGTAGCGCGCGCACTACGCCGGAGGCCGTCAACACCCTGTACGTGCGCACGCAAGCCGGCGATATGGTGCCGCTTTCCTCGCTGGTCACCATCGAACCGAGTCACGGACCGGCGTACATCGAGCGCTACGACATCTATCGCGCGGTCACGATCAATGGTGCCCCGGCTCCCGGCTACAGCCAGGGCGATGCGATCAATGCCATGGAGCAATTGGCGCGCACGCTTCCGGCCAATCTCACCTACTTCTGGACCGGCTCGGTATTGCAACAGCAGCGCTCGGCAGGCCAGGCACCTTACATCTTCGCGATGGCCATGGTGTTCGTGTTCCTGGTGCTGGCTGCTCAGTACGAGAGCTGGGGTGTGCCCTTTGCGGTGATTCTGTGCATTCCATTTGCGGTGTTCGGCGCCTTCCTGGGCCTGACCGTGCGCAGCATGGCGAACGACATCTATGCGCAGGTTGGCCTCGTCATGTTGATCGGGCTTGCGGCGAAGAATGCCATCCTGATCGTCGAGTTCGCGCAGCTCGCGCACGAGAGAGGTCTGAGCGTCCTCGAGGCGGCGCTCGAGGGTGCGCGGCTCAGGCTGCGGCCGATATTGATGACGTCGCTCGCCTTCATTCTCGGAGCCGTCCCGCTCGCGATCGCAAGTGGCGCGGGTGCGCTTTCGCGTCAGGTACTGGGCACCACCGTAGTCTTCGGGATGACGGCGGCAACGCTCATCGGCATCTTCATCGTGCCGGTGTTCTATCTGCTCATCCAGGGCACACTGGAGCGTCGGCGTCGGCCTCGATCCGTGCCCGAGCCCGAGCCCCAGACGCCGCCGCCGCGCGCAGCCATTGGGCCCCCCGCGACCGAGGCTGACCGATGAGACGCGCAACAATTTCGCTGTCTGTGCTCCTCGCAAGCTGTGCGATGGGACCGAACTACCATCGTCCGGCGACGAGCGTCCCAGATCAGTATCGATACAACCCACAAACCCCGGAAAGTCGGTCCGTGGGGGATGCCGCCTGGTCGAACGTCTACCAGGATCCGCAGCTGCAACGGTTGATCTCGACGGCCCTGCACAACAACTACGATCTAAAGACGGCGGTGGCGCGCATCGAAGAGGCTCACGCGAGCGTCGGCGAAACCCGCCTCGCGTTCTTCCCGACTATCGACGCCCAGGCCAATGTGGGCCGCACGAAGAGCTCCGCGGACGTGCTCCTGCCCGGCGAGCCGAGAATCACGAACGTCTCACAGGTGTCGGTGCAGGCTTCCTACGAGCTCGACTTCTGGGGTCGGCTGCGACGTGCGAACGAATCCGCTCGCGCGAATCTACTATCTTCGGATTTCGGCAAGCGCGCCGTCACCGTGAGCCTGATCGCGAATGTGGCGACCACGTATTTCTCGCTACTATCCCTCGACAGTCAGCTCGAGATCGCCAAGCGCACCGTGGGCACCCGTGAGAAGTTCGTCGAGCTCACGCGTCAGCAGCACGATCGCGGCTACGCGACCGGACTCGACATTGCGACGGCCGAAGCACAGGCAGCGGCGGCCCGTGCCACCATTCCGCTTCTGGAGCTGCAGATCGGTCAACTCGAGGATCAGCTTTGTGTGGTGCTCGGTGAGAATCCGCATCCGATCGATCGGCCGCATCGCGGAGAAGAGATGCCGCCACCGCCGCCGCTGCCGCCCTCCGGCCTACCGTCGCAGCTCCTCGAGCGCCGCCCCGACGTGCGCGAGGCCGAGGAGGCGTT
>DATJVD010000051.1:0-124631 GCA_035501955.1 Steroidobacteraceae bacterium | reverse complement strand
CCGGCGCTGACGCATAACCGCAACTCCAACTGCCAGATCGGCACGTTGGGCGGCACCGACATGACCGGTGCACGCGGTACGGTGCGCTATGTAGCCAGCGACAACCTCGAGTTCGGCATGATCGTCGACTATCAGCGCGATGACTCCGAATCGCGGGCCGATTCGATCACGGGCATCGGCCCGTTCATCCCGCCCGTCGCAGCGTGGAACAACTTCATGGTGAACGGGACACTCGATGGCACGGGCATCCCCTCGCACCGTCCGAATCCGAATTTCGGCGGCTACGGCGTGCCGTACGACGGCCGCTTCATCCCGAGCAGTCCCTATGTCAGCTACGAGACCTTCCAAGATCCGTACACCGGTCTGCAGCTGCCGAAGCAGGAGAACCTGGATCAGAAGGGCATCTCGGGGACCATGGATTGGAAGCTCACCGAGGATCTGAGCGCGAAGCTCATCCTCGCCTGGCGCAACTGGAACAGCCTCTTCGGCACCGACCAGGACGGCTCACCGCTCGGATTCGCAGGTGCGGATGGCATCCAGCACTTCACCTACCGCACCGCGGAGCTGCGTTTCAACGGCACCCTCTTCGACAAGCGGCTCGACTGGACCGCCGGCGCATTCTTCTACGACGCCAACAGCAGCAGCGCGCAGCAGGTGCCACTGCCGGCCTTCGGAGGACCGAACTATTACTCGGACCCGACCGGATTCACCGGCGATCTGCCGAATGCCTTGCTCGTGAACGGCAAGGACACCGGCCACTTCGAGAACCAATCGGGATTCTTGCACGGGGTGTTCAACATCACCGACAAGTTCCACTTCACGGGAGGCGTACGTTACTCGACGGATAAGAAGCACGACTTGAACGACAACACGATCGTGGTGCTACCCGTGGAGAGCGATCAGAACAGCGTCGACTGGCTCGCAGGCTTGGATTACCAGTTCACGCAGAACTTCATGGGGTATTTCTCGGCCGCGACGGGCTACCGCCCGCCGGCGTTCAATCCGCGGCCGTTCCAGCCGACGCAGTTCGTCCCGGTGTCCGGTGAGAAGGCGGTCTCGTACGAGCTCGGCGAGAAGGGCGACTTCTTCGATCACAAGATGCGAGTGAACCTCGCCGGGTTCTATATCGATTACAAGCAGCGCATCATTCCGGCGGCGGGCGTGGAGTGCGTGAAGGACAACGCCGGCAATTGCGTCGGTCCTGTGGTCGTGCCGCTCACGGCGTACGTCAACGCGCCGGCCAAGATCTCCGGCGTCGAGTTGGAATTGGAGCTGCGTCCGCTCCAGTCCTTGCTCCTCTCAGCGTCTGGCGGCTACACGCACTACAGCGCGAGCACCACGACCTTCCAAGGCGCACCGTTCAGCGGTGTGACGCCGAGTGGCCTGGCGGCGTACGTGCCGAAGTACAACGGCGCTGTGAGTGCGTCCTATATATTCGATCTCCCCAATGGGGCGACCATCACTCCACGCTGGGATTCGTATGTACAAACGCAGATCTGCTCGGGCCAGACCGCAAGCTCGTGCACGGGCGGATACGTGCTGCATAACTTCCGCCTCGAGTACGCCAGTCAAGGTCGTGAGTGGACGATCGCGGCCGGTGCCAACAACATCACGGACAAGGTCTACTACTACAACATCTTTGATCTGACGCCGTTCGGCGAGCCGACGATCGAGGCACAGGTCGCACCGCCGCGCACCTGGTTCCTCGAGGTGAGCCGCAACTTCGGCGCCAACAAGTAAAGGGGAACGGGGGGTCGAAAGAGGGCGCGTCCGCACAAGCGGACGCGCCTTCTTTCATTTCCACACCCCGCGCGCTCAGCTCGGCGCGCAATGCTGACAGCGCACCTCTTTGAGCGTCACACGCTCGACGACGAGCAGCGCGCCACATGCGGTGCACGCGGCGAGCCTGAGTTCGTCGCCGCGCACCAACGCGGCGACCAGAAACACCAGGTGCTCGAAGCTGATGCGCGCCGCGGGCAGCAGCGTGCGGAAGGCCTCGTAGGCACGGCACAGCTGCAAGCCCTGAGCCACGCAAGGCGCGAGCGCTGCGCCACGCGCGGGCGCGCGGCCGGGGAGGGCCCCAAGCAGCGCGCACAGGCTCGCAAGCAGCGCCGTCTCCTCCTGCAGGCGCGGTGAGCGCAGAAAGAAGCTCGCCTGCTGTGGTGAGCGTCCGCGCGGCCGCGGCACAGGCCTGCCCGGGTAGTGGAAATAACTCCGGTAGAGCTTGCGGATGCGGTCATCCGTCAGACCTGTCCAGGTCCGGATCGTTTGCGTGCGCGCTTCATGCTGGATGAAGCGCAAGGCGAGATCGAGGCGCAGCCGGTCGCGGCTGTAACGATCATCCGAGACGCGCATGGGTGTGTCCTCGTCAATGCTGCCGGTGCTGGCATTTGTCGATGAAGGTCGCAGAATTTCCCGAGCTTGCTTTTGCTATAAAAATAGCAAAACCTACGCGACTTGGCAGCGGGGCCAAGGGTCGTAAATCGCTCACGAAGTGGGAGGAATGCAATGTCAGGCATCGAGGATGCGGGTAGTGGTCCTGCGCTGCGGTGGCCCATGTGGACGCAGCAGTCGTGGGTGTACGCCGAGGCGCTGCGCTCGCTCGCCGAGCTCAACGAGCAATGCCTGGAGCTATTGTGCGAGCAGGCGCTGCTCGCCGGTCCGCCGCCAGCCCCGGCCCTGTTCGTGGAGCTGCGCGCTCTTTGGTGCGCGCTCGATGCGCACGCACTACGTCGGGCGGCCCTTTGTCCCTACCTGCTGCTGGATGCCGGCTTCACGCGCGCAGCGCGCTGGGGCGCGGCGCGCGAGCGTCTGGTCCAGGATCGCGAGCGCATGCCGCCCGTGCGGGCATTCTTCAGCGCACCGCGCACCATTCCCGTCACGCGCCTGGTGTTCACCCTCGGCTGGCATCTTGCGCGGAGCGACGCCGCCGCCGCGCGGTTGCTGCTCGGAATGTCCGGACAGTGCGCGCAACTCATTGCGGCATGCACGCTGCGTCATATCATCCAGCTTGCGGAGAGCGAGTCGCATTGGCTCGAGCCCCGCTGGCCGGATCGCGTGACGGTGTGGCGCGAGCTGCTATCGGCTGCGCTCGCGAGCGATCCGGCAGTGCTCGAGCGTGCGCGACTGCGTGGCTTGCAACTGCTGGCCGCTCAGGCGAGAGCGGCCGAGTCGGATCCCTCTTCAGATCGGGAGCGACAGTAGTATTATGTGAATCGGTCCGCACTTCTTCAGGTTCGGCTCGCCGTGGGACCGGAGTAACATCCGGCCTGTTCGGGAGCACGGGGCTGGGCGCTGCGGTCTGCTGGCGGCGACGTCTGTCCCGCATCGCACCGCTCCCGTAGAGTCGCTTTTCACAATCCGAGCTTGAAACCGTAAGAGGATCAAAACCATGGCGCTGTGGAAAGAACCGGTCGCGACGGGAACGCCCGCTCCCACCAAGGACCCCATTCCGCGCGAGTCGCTCACACCTGTTGTTACTCCGGTGAACCAGGAGGTTCCGCGCCGGCCGCGCGAGCGCCTCGAGACCAAGGAATCCGTCATCGCTGCGGACCTGACGATTGAAGGCAAGATCGAAGGCTCAGGGCATGTGCGGATCGCCGGCTCGTTCAAGGGCGACGTTCACGTGCAAGGAAATCTCACGATCGAGCCCGGCGCACGCGTGACGGGCCAGATTCGCGCCAACACGGTCGTCGTGGGCGGCGAGCTGCAGGGAAACATCGACGCGGCATCGCGAGTCGAGCTGCTGGAGACCGGCATCGTCTCGGGGGACGTTAAGGCAGGCTCCCTCACTGTCGCGGCGGGCTCGCGCATGCGCGGACAAGTCGAGTTCGGCTGGGAGGAGAAATCGGCGAAGACGTTCGGAGGAAGCAAGGTCGACCTCGCCACCTCATGAACACGCCGCGTCTCGCAGCGCCTGGAAGGACCCGCAGCTGTCCCCACTGCAAGGCGACGATTCTCGAGAGCGCGACTGTCTGCCCAGGCTGCCACCACCATCTGCGGTTCGATCCGGCAGCGTTGCAGCGCGTGCAGCCGCTTGCCACTGCGCTGCGGGTTGAGGGTCGGATCCGCCATCCACCGGATGGCATTCCCTGCGAGTACTCGGTCGTCGTGGCCGTGCGCAACGCCCGCGGCGAGGAGATTGCGCGGCACGTCGTCGGAGTCGGTGCGCTGCAGCCGACGGACGAACGCACCTTCACACTGGCTGTCGAGCTCTTCAAGCCGCTGGAGGTGAAGGAAGTCAAGCCGCCGCCACGGGAAATGGCGCCGCCGCCACCGCGGCCTCCGCTGCCACCGCGCGATCCGCGCATGCAGCCCGCCGGCGCGGAGCGCCCGCTGCCGTCCTCGCAAGGACCCGGGGTGTCGGGCGCTTCTCCAAGGACGCCGGGCCCTGCGCAGGCTCCAGGCAGCACTCGCCCGAGTGTGCCAGCCGGGCAAGGAACACTACCGCTCGGAACCGGTGAGGGTCCGCGCACGCCGACTCCCCAGATTCGCGATCCGAAGCTCAAGCCGAAGGATTCATAGCGGTCCCAGCTCGAGAGCTCGGCGCCTCCCTCAGGAGGTGCGACGGGGTGTGATACCCTTTACCCCCCGCAATAGCTCTCCACCATGTACGCGCTTTCCGTTCGCGGGCTCACCAAGACTTACAACAACGGCGTTCAGGCCCTCAGAGGCTTGGACCTCGATGTCGAACAGGGTGATTTCTTCGCACTGCTCGGACCGAACGGGGCGGGTAAGACCACGCTGATCGGAGTCGTCACCTCGCTCGTCAACAAGACCAGCGGCAAGGTGAGCGTGTTCGGTCACGACATCGACGTGCAGCTCGAAGCAGCCAAGGCGTGCATCGGCGTCGTGCCGCAGGAGCTCAACTTCAACATGTTCGAGACTCCGGCGACCATCGTCGTCAACCAGGCGGGTTTCTACGGCATCGAACGCAGCGTCGCGCGCGCCCGCGCCGAGACCTATCTGCGCCAGCTGCATCTCTGGGACAAGCGCGACAGCATGGCACGCGGTCTCTCCGGCGGCATGAAGCGCCGTCTGATGATCGCCCGTGCGTTGATGCACGAGCCACGGCTGCTCATCCTCGACGAGCCCACGGCCGGCGTGGACATCGAGATCCGCCGCTCGATGTGGGACTTCCTGCGGCACATCAACTCGCAGGGCACGACGATCATTCTCACGACGCACTACCTGGAGGAAGCCGAGACGCTCTGCCGCAATATCGCCATCATCGATGACGGCCGCATCGCGGAGCGCGACCGCATGAGCAGTCTGCTACGGCGCCTGCATACTGAGGTGTTCGTCCTGAATCTGCGCGAGGCGCTTACCGTCGCTCCGACGCTCGAGGGATATCCCACTGTGCTGGTGGATGCACACACGCTCGAGGTGGAAGTATCGAAGGAACAGACGCTGAACGATATCTTCGTGCTTCTGTCGGCACTCGGTATCGAGGTGGTGAGTATGCGCAACAAGGTAAACCGCCTCGAGGAGATCTTCATGCGACTGGTCGAGGGACGCACCACTCCGGGCGGCGCGCGGACTGAACTCGAGCCGGCCGCAGGCAGCACGAGCGAGCGGCTACGCCGCAGGCATGGCAGTGGGGGGCGCTCCTGATGCACAGCGCCACCGAAGTCGCCATGGAGCCCCCCATACGTCTCGGCGTGGTGCGCTGGATCGGATTCAAGACCATCGTCATTCGCGAGTACGGACGCATCATCCGGATCTGGGGACAAACCCTGGTGCCCTCGTCCGTGAACGCGACGCTCTACTTCGTGATCTTCGGTAGCCTGATCGGCGGCCGCATCGGTCGCATGGGCGGCTATCAGTACACGCAGTTCATCGCGCCCGGTCTGATCATGCAGGCCGTCATCCAGAATTCCTATGCGAACGTGGTTTCCTCGTTCTTCGGCGCGAAGTTCGGCAAGCACATCGAGGAGCTGCTGGTCTCACCGCTGCCGAACTGGGTGATTGTCTCCGGCTACGTGACCGGCGGTCTGCTGCGCGGCCTGCTCGTCGGAGCCGTCGTCACCGCAGTATCGCTGCTGTTCGCGCACCTGCAGGTGCACAACCTCGCCATCGTGGCCGCGGCGGTCGTGCTCACCTCGATGGTCTTTGCGCTCGGAGGCTTCATCAACGCCCTGCTTGCAAAGAATTTCGACCAGGTGAATTGGGTTCCCACCTTCGTGCTGGCCCCGCTCACCTACCTGGGCGGCGTGTTCTACTCGGTGCACATACTGCCTGCGTGGGCCCAGAAGGTGTCCTTCGCCAATCCGATCCTGCAGATGGTGAATGCCTTTCGCTATGGGTTTCTCGGTGTCTCGGACGTTGATGTCACGACCGCGTTCGGCATCATGATGGGTGCGGCAGCCGCCCTCTTCTGCGTGGCCGTTGTGCTCATGAACCGCGGTAGCGGCATCCGCGATTGAGCGGGCTCGAAATGTGACGATTTTCACAAAGAAACCGCGGCAAGTGCTTCTAGAAACAAAACTTTCACATCTCCGTAACGTGTTCGACGTGCACGCCCGGCACCGTGTACTCATGAAGGAGGGCGGGCTCAGCACGTTCCTTGCGCGCATCGATGCGGCCGAGTACGGCATGTGCCGCCGGCTCAATTCGGGCGCTGCGCATTCGCCACTGCGACTCATCTTTCGGGTGGCGAGCCGCCTTGGTGATGGGATCTTCTGGTATGCGCTCATCATCGCGCTGCCTCTGATCTACGGGCGCGCCGCCGTACGTCCGGCCATCGCCATGGCGCTCACGGCCATTGCCGGCGTGCTGCTGTACAAATGGCTGAAGCGCACATTCGTGCGCGAGCGGCCCTTCATCACCCACGCGGCGATTGATCTGGCCGCTGCGCCCCTCGACCGCTACAGCTTTCCCTCCGGTCACACGCTGCACGCGGTTTGCTTCACGTGGCAGGCGGTCGCGCACTTCAGCGAGCTGGGCTGGATTCTCGTGCCGTTCGCTGCGCTGGTAGCCGCCTCGAGAGTGGTTCTAGGACTGCACTATCCTTCGGACGTGCTGGTCGGAGCGTTGCTCGGTGCGCTGCTGGCCGCGCTCGGACTTGCCTTCGCTTAGTGCGTGCGCTCTTCGTCTCGGATGTCTATTTTCCCCGTGTCAATGGCGTCTCCACCTCGATAGCGACGTTCCGCGCCGACCTCGCGGAGTGCGGGGTGGACACCGAGCTCGTTGCTCCGCAGTACAACGCGCTCTCAAGTCCGGAGCCGGGAATTACCCGGATAGCAAGTGCAGCGGTGCCGGGCGATCCCGAGGATCGGCGCATGCACTGGCGTGCTCTGACACGGACGCTCGACGCACTCGGCAACGGACGCTTCGATCTCGTCCACATCCATACGCCGTTCATCGCTCATTACGCAGGCGTGCGCCTGGCGCGCCGCGCGGGCATCGCGTGCCTAGCCACGTACCACACCTTTTTCGAAGAATATCTGCATCACTACGTGCCCGCGCTCCCGCACTCTCTGGGCCGGCTGCTGGCTCGCGCCTTCACACGCTCGCAGTGTCGTTCCGTGCATGCGCTCGTGGCTCCTTCGGAGCCGATGCGCACCGCATTGCTCGAGTACGGCGTTCGCGTCCCGATCCACATCGTGCCGACGGGCCTGCCCGCAGACCGCTTTCGTCCAGGCGATGGCGGCCGCTTTCGCGCTTTCGCGTCGCTGCCGCCCGGACGGCAGCTGCTGCTGTACGTCGGTCGGATCGCACACGAGAAGAACATCGAGTTCCTCGTGCGCAGCTACCTGCGTGTGCGACTCTCCGTGCCGGATGCGATGCTGGTCATTGCCGGCGAAGGGCCTGCGCAGCCGACGCTGCAACAGCTGGTCGCAGAGCTCGGCCTCACCCAGGACGTTCGCTTCGTGGGCTATCTCGACCGTAACGAGACTTTGCTCGATTGCTATGCCGCCGCGGACGTGTTCGTGTTCGCCTCACGCACCGAGACGCAGGGGCTGGTGCTGCTCGAGGCGATGGCGCAGGGTGCGCCCATCGTCTCGACCGCCGAGCTCGGGACGCGCTCCGTGCTCAGGCCCGGGTGTGGCGCGCTCGTCGTGGGGGAGCAGATCGAGGAGTTCGCCCTCGCCGTGGTGCGTGTGTTGCGCGAGCCGGCGCTGCGCGCGGAGCTTGCGATGGCTGGCCGAGCCTACGCGCAGAATTGGTCCTCGCCCCTCATGGCGCGCAGGCTCGCCGACGTCTATCGAGAAGTCATCGCAGCGCATGCGCGTCGGCGCTTGGCGACAGTGACCGGACCCTGTTCGCATAATTGAGGGACGCGCTGAGCTACACTCGGGCGCCATGGGGGAGAAGCGCGCACTCGTCGTGGACGACTCGAAGTCGGCCCGGACGTTTCTGTCTCGCATCCTCGAGCGGTACAACATCGAGGTCGAGGGGGTCGAGAACGCCGAGGAGGCGATCGAGTACCTGAGTCATCACCGTCCCGACGTGATCTTCATGGACCACATGATGCCGGGCATGGACGGATTCGAGGCGGTGCAGACCATCAAAAACAACCCGCGCACCGCAACTATTCCGATACTCATGTACACCTCCCAGGAGGGTGAGCTGTATCTAGGGCAGGCGCGCGCGCTGGGCGCCGTCGGTGTGCTGCCCAAGCAGATCCGCCCCGCGGACGTTTCCAAGGTCTTGTATCAGCTGCATCTGCTGCCCGACCGGCGCAGCAGCGAGCAGACCAGCTTCCGGCCGGTGACGGTCGTGAGTGAGGACGAGGCAAGCCTCGCCCCGGCCGAGCCGGTGGCGCTCACGGCCGCCACTCTGCGCGAGCACTTCGCCGAGTTGCGTCGCGTGCTCGTAGCGAGCCTCGATAGCCAGACCGATCGGCTCACGGGCGACGTGGACCTCATGCTCAGGCGCGCTCTGGAAGCCGTTGCCGAGGACGCCCGAAATTCGCGCCAGACGCATTGGACCTGGTTGGCGGCTGTAGCGGCGGCGATCGTCACGCTCGCGAGCCTGCTGTTCGCCTGGCAGGAGGCAGCCGACCGGCGCGCCGTCACTCAGGAGCTGGTGCAGCTGCGCAGCACTGCTGTCCCTGCGGTGCGCACCGAGGCAAAGGTTTCAGCGACGGAGCGGGCTAATTCCGCCCGCTCCACGACCGGCGACGTGAGCAAGGCCGGCGCCACGCGTAATGCAGCTGCGCCGGCGGGTGCGCACAAGGGCACAGCGGCGAACGAATACAAGCCGCTCATCGCCGTGGTTCCCTACGGATCGGATCCCCTCGGCGCGCCGCGGCTCGAGATCTTGCGTCAGCTCTTCGACCGCCTCACTGCTCAGGACTTTCGCGGCACCGTCGAGATCAAGACCTTCCCCGGCCGCTTCTGCCTGATGGGTAATGCCACGGACGGGTTCTCTCTCGCTCCCGACGAGGCTGCGTTCGCCAAATGCGATCTGGTGAGCGGAGTGGGAGACGAGGCGCTGTCGCAGCCGCAGCGCGTCTCGCTCTCCTTCGCGAATCTCGTGGAAGCGTTCCGCACCAGGACCCATGGCGATGCGGACGTGCAGCTGGTCGCCGGCGACGCCTCGACCACCGTCGTTCCCTACCCACAGATCTCGGATTCGCTGACCGCCGGAGAATGGAATCGGGCAGGCAGCGCCAACAATCGTATCGAGATCCGCGTGCGCTGAGTTGCTGGCGCCGCAGATCGACATCGACGAGAGCTTCCGTCCGCCGCGCTGGCTGAGCAATCCTCATCTGCAGACTGTGTTGCCGAGCCTCCCGGCGCGGCGGCGCTGGATCGAGCCCGCTGCGCGTGCAGTGCTCGAGGCCAGCCGCGAGCTGCTGCTCGACTGCGGGGATGGCGTGCGTCTGCAGGCCCTGCATGCGCGGCCGCGGGTGGCCAAGACGCCGCTGGTGGGCGAGGGGCGAGCCACGGAGGGAGCCGCGGAGGGAGCCGCGGAGGGGCGCACGGCAGTGCTCGTGCACGGCTGGGAAGGCAGCGCCGACTCGATGTATGTACTGTCGCTCGCGCAGCAACTGTTCGAGCGGGGCTTCGAGGTCGTGCGACTCAATCTGCGCGATCACGGCCCCACCCATCATCTGAACAAGGAGCTATTCCACTCCTGCCGCCTACCGGAAGTCGTGGGCGCGCTGCGCCAGCTGCAAGCGCTCGTCGGCGGCAAGCCTCTGCACCTCGCCGGATTCTCGCTCGGCGGTAACTTCATGCTGCGCGCCGCTGCGCAGGCGCGCGACAGCGGACTCACGATCGCAAGAGTCGTCGCCATCTCCCCGGTGCTCGACCCGGCGGCAACGCTCGATGCGATGGAGCGCAGCTGCGGTCCCTACCACGGCTACTTCGTGCGCAAGTGGACGCAGTCGCTGGGTCTCAAACAGGCCGCGTGGCCAGGCATCTACGACTTCGCGGAGCTGCGGCGCGCTGCAAATCTGCGGCGCATGACCGCTGAGCTCGTCGGACGATTCACCGAGTTCGCAAGCCTCGAGGATTATCTGCAGGGTTACGCGATCGTGGGGTCGCGGCTCGCGCCACTCGCGGTGCCGGCGACGATCATAGCGGCGCAGGACGATCCCATCATCCCGGCACGCGATCTCGTGCGCCTCGCCCCGGTGCGGACGCTGCGCGTGATCCTGACGCGCCGCGGTGGCCACTGTGGCTTCGTGCGCAGGCTATTTTCATGGACGTGGGCCGAGCGCCGCGCGGCCGAGGAGCTCGACTCGAATTGACGTCCCGGCGGTGGGTGGGAAGTCTTTTTGGGGGGGTGCGAAAAATGGAAACTCTATGTTCCCTTAGAGCCCTCAAGGGAAAGTCTAGTTACCACTTCAGTGAATGCCCGACTTGGGTACTCCTGACCCCCGCCGATCACGCGCTCTTTTCGCGCTTCTCCTCGAATGACACAACGGGCTGACCGCTCGTCACGATGACCTCGCCGTCGATGACCGCGCCCTTGGCGATGGCAATCGTCTTGGCGCTGATGCGCGCACGGATAACCGCCGTTGCCCCGATCTCGAGTCGATCCTCAACGCTCAGCGCGCCGATGATCTTGCCCGCGATGATCGCGCGTTGCGCACGGATCTCGCCTTCCCACTCCGCTCCCGCCGACATATTGAGCGCGCCGCGAACGTGACCGTCGCCGCGAATGACGCCGCCCACCACCAGTGGACCCGGCGTTTCAACGTCTCCGGTAATACGGCATCCCGAGGCTACGAATGTCGCGGCACCGCCGAAGTGATCGAAAAGCCGTCGTTTGGGTGGCTGGCTCATGCGGGATCAGCGCCTGTGCTGGAATGCACGGATTATGGCATTCGCGCGCCGCGGGTGTGCGGATGCCCTGCGATGGTTGGCAGTGACGGCGCGCGCACGTCCAGCCCTGACAATTTGCGTCAGGGTGACGGGCTTCACAGTGGGGGGCTAAGCCTTTGTTTGGCAAAGGGGTTAATCCTTGGCATGAGCCTTGCTCTAGCTAAGGCAGAGCGGCTCGAATGCAGCCGCAGACGACAGACTCGCAAGACGCCGCGTCGGGTTGAGCACGTACCGCGCGGAGAGTGCTGGAGGCTTACGGCTCAGAGATTGCGAACAACTTCCCCGGTGTTCGCTCTAGTGACGCCGCGATGCGTTTCCCCCGCTTCGCGGCGTTTTTTTTGGACGCGCAGCGAGCCCTGGCTGAGCTTCCGCAGCCCGTGGCCGCCGGTCCTGGCCCCCTCGTTGGCGCCCTTGTCGGCCCGGCCGTTGGCCTTGACTTAAGCCCTGCAAGACGCCATTTCCAGCGGTTGCGCAGCCTGGCGTTGCCGCCGTTACACTGTGGAAGCCGGCGGTACTGTCGTGTCGCCCGCTTACCCCGTTCAGCTCACATCCCGGACCGCAGCTTGCGTATTTCCGATCCCATCAGACGCTTCAGCTCAACCCTCGCCCCTCGCGGCACGCCGGCCAGCACGGCGGAAACCGCGGCGCAGCTCGCGAGCCGCGCGTCCGTGCGCGCCACGACGCTCGCGAACGGGTTGCAGCTCATCGTGTGGTCGAGCGATGCGATTCCGAACGTCGTGCTCAACAACTGGGTGCGCGCCGGCAGCCGCAACGAGTCCGCGGGGACCATAGGGCTCGCGCATTTCTTCGAGCACATGATGTTCAACGGCACTGCGCGCCGCCGGCCCGGGGAGTTCGATCGTCTGATGGAAGCTCGGGGCGGCTCGAACAACGCGTACACCAGCGACGACGTGACGGTGTATCAGGACTGGTTTCCGCGCGAGGCCCTCGAGCTCATGCTCGACCTCGAATCGGACCGCATCGCGAATCTCAGCTTCCTGGCCGACCTCATCGAGAGCGAGCGTGGTGTCGTCTATTCGGAGAGACGCCTCTGCGTCGATGACAACAATGCGGGTCTCCTCAGCGAGCGGGTGCAGGCGGCAGCCTTCGTCACTCATCCTTATCGTTTTCCGACGATCGGCTATCCGGCAGACATCAAGTCATGGCGCATGGCTGATCTGCAGCGATTCTTCCGCACCTACTATGCGCCGAACAATCTCACCTTCGTGCTTGCAGGGGACGTGCAGCCGCAGGAAGTGTTCCGGCTGGCGCGTAAGTATCTCGAGCCGATTCCGCGCGGCGAGTCGCCGCCCGCCGTGCGCGTGCGCGAACCCGAGCAGCTCGGCGAGCGCCGTGTGAGCCTGCGGCGCAAGGGGCGCACGCCGCTGCTGCAGTACGCTTTCAAGGCTCCCGCAGCGGGCGATCGGCGCGGGCCGGCGGTGAATCTTCTCCTAGCCACGCTCGTCGAAGGCGACGGGTCGCGTCTGCACCGGCTGCTCGTCGAGCAACGCAAGCTCGCAGTTGAGGTGAGTGGCGAGTGGCAGCAGGGCTTCGATCCCGGCCTGCTGTGGCTGCATCTGACCCTCCCCGAGGGCATCGAGCCGACGAGCGTCGAGCGCGCAGTGGATGCCGAGCTCGCACGCATTGCCGAGCAGGGTGTCACACCGTCCGAGCTCGAGCGCGCCAAGAACCTGGTTGCCGCATCGTTCTGGAAGCAGCTCGCAACGATCGACGGTCGAGCGCATCTGCTCGGCGAATACGAGTTGCTGCGTGGCGGCTGGCGCGCCTTGTTCGATGCTCCTCAGCGCTATCAGGCAGTCACGTGCGCGGAGGTCACGGCGGTTGCCCGCCGGGTACTCGATCCGCGCCGGCGTACGGTGGGCGTACTGACACCGATCGGCGCGGACGCGCGTCCGTGAGCGCTCTCATTCGCGCACGGCCCGCAATTGCGGACGCCGGCGTTGCTCCGCTCGTACCCGCCACGACAAAGAGCGGACGACCGGGGCGGCTGCGCATACCGGCACACGAGCGTCTTGTGCTCGCGAATGGCGTCAGCGTGACGATCGTGCCCCTGCGCGAAGTCCCGCTCGTCGCCTTCTGTGCGGTGCTGCGCGGCGGTGCTCGCGGGGATTCGCGTGGCAAGAGCGGGCTCGCGGCGCTGGTTGCAGGTTTGTTCGCGAAGGGTGCAGGGGAGCGCAGCGGATTTGCGTTTGCGGATGCACTCGAGGGCGCGGGAGGCAGCTTCAATGCCACCGCGGCCGCGGATCACATTCTGGTCAGCGGCCAGTTTCTCGCGCGTGATCAGGCGCTAATGCTCGCACTGCTTGCCGATGCGCTGCTCGCACCGCACTTCGCTCCCGCTCAGCTTGAGAAGCTGCGCAATCGCTACATCGAGTTGCTCAAGGCGGCCAAGGACTCCGACCCCGCTGAGCTGCTGGGCTCCTATGGCCGTGCATTCTTGTTCCACGGCCATCCCTACGGCAGGCCGGTGACGGGCAGCGAGAGCTCGCTCGCCTCGATGACGCAGCGAGACGCGCTCGAGTACTACCGCACGCAGGTCGGGGCCGATCGGCTGGCTTTGGTCTTCGCAGGCGACGTGCAGGTGGGCTGGCTCAAAAAGACGGCCGCCCGCGCCTTTGGCGCGTGGCGCCCTGCTGCCGCGGCGCTCGAGCCGATTCCTGTGCCACGGCGGGTGCGCAAGCGGCGCGTGCTCCTGATCGATGCTCCAGGTGCCACGCAGAGCTACTTCTGGATCGGCGCTAACGGAGTCGACCGGCTCTATCCGCGACGTGCAGCGCTCGATCTGGTCAACGCGCTGCTCGGCGGACGCTTCACTTCCCTACTCAATACCGAGCTGCGCATTCGCTCGGGACTGTCCTACGGTGCGGCCTCGGCTTTCACGCGCGGTGTCGTGCCGGCGGAGTTCGCGATCCGCTCGTTCGCGCAAAGCGAGCACATGGTGCAGGCGCTCGATCTCACCTTGGCAACGCTCTCGCGTCTCAAGCGTGAGGGCATCTCGGCTGAGATGCTGGAATCCGCACGCGCGTATCTGCTCGGGCAGTATCCACTCGCCTTCGAGACGGCGAGTGACTGGGCGGCGGCCTTCGGTGAGCTCGAGGCATACGGGCTCACGCCGCAGTACCTCGAAGGCTACGGAGTCGCGCTGCGTGATGCGACCCTCGCGGATGCACGCGAGGTGATCGCCGAGGCATTCCCGGCCCCTGAGCACACCGTCATCGTGCTGATCGGGGCCGCCGCGAAGATCGGAGCACGACTCTCACAGTACGGTTCAGTCACCGAGATGACGCTCAGTCACCCAAGCTTTCGTCCGCCGCGCGCCGCGGCCCGACGCCCGCTCACGCGCGCTACCGCTGCCACGCGTGTCCGCAGCGCCAAGTAATGCCGGAGCTGCCGGACATCACGGTGTACGTGGAGGCGCTGCAGCGGCGCTTGAGTGGAGCGCGCCTGGAATCGGCGCGCATTACCCATCCTTTTCTGCTGCGCAGCTTCGAGCCGCCGCTGTCTGCTTTGAACGGGCGGTGCGTGCAGAGCGTGCGCCGGCTCGGAAAGCGGATCGCGATCGGCTTCGAGGGCGGCTGCTGGCTGGTTCTGCATTTGATGATTGCTGGGCGACTGCACTGGATCGCTGCCGGCACACGGCCTTCGGGCCGCCGCGCCCTCGCATACTTCACCTTCGATGTCGGCACCTTGACTCTGACGGAGGCGGGGACCAAGCGCCGCGCCTCGCTCTGCGTCGTCATGAACGAAGCGCTCGCCGAGCACAATCCCGGAGGTCTGGAGGTTCTGGATGCGACCTTCGAGCAGTTTCGATCGCGCCTGCAGGCCGAGACCCACACGTTGAAGCGCGCCCTGACTGACCCCAGGGCATTCAGCGGCATCGGGAATGCCTACTCCGATGAGATTCTGCATCGTGCCGGACTGTCGCCGCTCGCCATGACGAGCAAACTCGACCAGCCCGAGCTGCAGCGCCTGTACGCGGCGACCCGCGAGGTGCTGCGTGAGTGGACGGAGAGGTTGCGGACCGAGGCCGGTGCGGACTTCCCCGAGGGAGTCACGGCATTTCGCCCGCAGATGGCGGTACATGGCCGCTTCGGCAAGCCGTGTCCGGTGTGTGGTACGCGGATCCAGCGCATCCGCTACGCCGAGAACGAGACCAACTACTGTCCGCGCTGCCAGACCGCAGGTCGCGTGCTCGCCGACCGCGCGCTATCGCGCCTGCTGAAAGACGATTGGCCGCGCAGCATCGCGGAGCTCGAGCGGCTATAAGGCGACGGCCTTATAGCCTGCTCTCACTGCGCTCGTAGCCTGCTCTCGCTGCGCTCGTCGGTTGCGTCGCTTGCTTCACGAGGCGCCGAGCGTCTCGTTCAGCCAGCGCTCCAGGCTACCCGGGTCGAGCGCGCCGGACTGCCGCGCGAGCACGCGGCCATCACGGAACAGAATCAACGTTGGAATGCTGCGGATGCCGAAGCGTGCGGCAAGCTCCTGCTGCTGGTCCGTGTTCACCTTCGCGAGCTGCATGGATGCGCCGCGCCGCGCGGCCGCGGCATCGAGCACCGGCGCCATCATGCGGCACGGACCACACCAGGGCGCCCAGAAATCCACGAGTACCGGAACTCCGGCCCGCTCGACGTGTGTGCTGAAGGACCGCGCATCCACATCGAACGGACGCCCGGTCATGACCTGCGCCTTGCAGCGCGGGCACCGGGGATCCTCGGCAAGTCGCCTCCGCGGTATCCGTACGAGCCCGTGGCAGGAGGGGCACGCGGCGAGGACCCTTTCTTCCGCCGGGGCATCGGCAGGACGGGGTTCTGCGTTCATGGCATGCGGCACCGCTTCGTGGGGGAGATGCTGCGGGACATGGGGATGCGGGCGCACTCCTTCAAGCGCTGCCTCGCGCGCCGGGGATTGAAACTCACTTGCCACCGTCCCCATGATGGGGAACTGGGCGACCCTCTCCCCCGAGCGCAAACGACCTCACATCTGCATGGAATACCGCGACTACTACCAGGCGCTGGGCGTCGCACGCACGGCCAGTGCGGACGAGATCAAGAAGGCCTACCGGCGCCTGGCACGCAAGTACCATCCGGACGTGAGCAAGGAGCCCAACGCGGAGGAGAAGTTCAAGGAAGTCCAGGAAGCCTACGAGGTGCTCAAGGACGCCGAGAAGCGCGCGGCCTACGATCAGCTGGGCTCGCAGTGGAAGCAGGGGCAGCAGTTCCGACCGCCACCCGATTGGGGCAGCGGCTTCGAGTTTCGGGGCGCACCCGGCGGTGCCGGCGGCGGGGTCCACGGCGGTGCGGGACCGGGCCCTGGCCCTTCTTTCGAATTCGAAGGCGACGCTGCTCAGTTCAGTGACTTCTTTTCATCGCTCTTCGGAGCCGCCGGCGGCGGCCCCTTTGGCGGCACGCAGCGCCGCCGGAGCGGACGTGATCATCACGCCCGCATCGAGGTGGAGCTGGAGGACAGCTTCAATGGCGCAACGCGCACGCTCGAGCTCAAACGCCCGACCGTGGGCGCAGACGGACACGTCGAGCTCACGACGCACACGGTGCGGGTCGCGATACCAGCCGGCGTCACGAACGGCCAGATGATTCGGCTCGCCGGGCAGGGCGAGCCTGCGGTCGAAGGCGGGCGTCCCGGAGATCTGTATCTCGAAGTGCACATCCGGCCGCACCGCCTGTACAGCCTCGATGACCGCGACGTTACACTCACCCTGCCGGTTGCGCCCTGGGAGGCCGCGCTCGGAGCCACGGTCAAGACGCCCACGCTCGGCGGGCCAGTCGAGCTGCGCGTGCCCGCGGGATCCCAATCTGGGAGCCGACTGCGCCTGCGAGGTCGCGGGCTGCCCGGTCAACCGGCGGGCGATCAGTACGTGGTGCTCAAGGTGATACTACCGGCGGCCACGAAGCCGGAGGCGCAAGCGCTCTACGCCCAAATGCAGCGCGAGCTGGCCTTCGATCCGCGTGCGGGCCTATTCTGAGGCAATCAGATGGTAGACCCGGTCGACTTGCTCGAAGCGCATCTTCTCGGCGAACGTGATTGGATCGCCGGTGACACTTTATGCCGCCTCTGCGATCTGAGTATGGACGCGCTCGTGGAACTGGCCGAGCTCGGAGTCGTCGCGCCGCGCGGCTACGAGCCCGCGCACTGGCAGTTGCCGGCAACCGCGCTGCCGCGGCTGCGCATGATGGGCCGACTGATGCGCGATCTGGGCGTCAATGTGAGCGGTGCCGCCCTGGCTGTGGAGCTGCTCGAGAACCAGCGACGGCTCGAGCAGCGTCTACGCGCGCTCGAGTTCTACCTGCGCCCAGTGGACTGAGACGCCGCCGGCACTACTGTCCGAAGGTCTCCGCTCCCCCTTTGAGATAGGTTTGCTCGTCGCGCGTTGTAACGCGACCGAGCGCGCGATTGCGCTGAGGAAAGCGGCCGAAGCTCTCGACGATCGCGCGGTGCCGCTCCGCCGACTCCAGGGCGTCCGTGAGCTGTTGTCGCAGATCCTCCGGAGCTTCATCGCGCAGGCGCCGGTAGGCCGCGACCGACTCGTGCTGTACTTCGAGGGACTCCGCGTGCTGCATGGGCATGTAGAAGAACATGCGCTCCACCACCTCGAGCGCCGCGTCTGCCCCCGACTGGATACCCGAAAGTGACAAGCCGAGAGCCTGCTCGTCCCCTGCAAACGCGAGGCGCGTGCCGCGGTAGATGTTGCGCGGAAACTGATCGAGCAGAATGATGAGGCTCAGGCGGCGCCGGGGGCTCGCGGCCCAGGCACTGAGCTCGCCGCGCAGAGCTCGGGTCACGAGCGGCTCGAAGCGCGTGCGAATCACGTCATCCAGCCCAGTCTTGCGCTCCGGGGCATCCCCCGCGCCGAACCAGAACTGCAAACGCTGCGCGAGCGCCGCCGCGGACATGGGCAGCCGCCCGAACCAGAATTCGCGTATCTCGCGGGCCTGATCTGGCATGCCCGCCTCCGCTCAGTCGGCCCTCACACCCTCGACTTCGATGCGGAGCTTCACAGCCATGTTGAATCCGTAAGTGCGGCCATAGTCGATGCCGAAGTCGGCACGATCGAAATCAGCCTCGGCATCGGCGCCGCAGACTTCCTTCTTTACGAGCGGGTTCACCATGCACTTGAATTGCCTGATAGTGAGTGCCACGGGCCGCGTGACACCGTGCAGGGTGAGTGTTCCCTCAGCCGCCGTCGGCACGTCGCCCTTGAAAGCGGAGAACTTGCCACTGTAGGTCGCCATCGGGAACTTGGCGACGTCGAACATCATGGGCTCCTTCGCCTCGGCATTGAGCTTGGGAATGCCGAAGTCGATCGTCGAGGTGTCGACCGACACCTCGATGGTTCCGCTCTTCGCTTGGCGGTCGAGCACCACCTTGCCGGAGCTCGAGTTGAACTTGCCGCGCAGAATCGACATGCCTCCCATGTGGTCGGCCTCGAAGCTCGGAAAGGTGTGATTCGGGTCGAGGTTGTAGGTCACCGGAGCGGCGTTCGCGGTTCCGAGGAACAAGTCGGCTCCGAGGAACAGCCCGGCACCGAGGATTAGCCTGCAGGGGCAGGCGAAGGCAGCTTTCTGCATGTTGAGGATCTCCGGATGAGGCACTCATCATACCGTGGCGCGACCCTTGAGTTCGCCGCACCCGACCCCAGGGTACGGGGTCATGCTGCACGAAGGGCCAGCCAGCGAAGAGCGCGATGCCGACGGCCTCGATGCCTACTCGCAGGCTGTCGTGGGCGCCGCGGAGCTCGTCGGACCCGCCGTTGTCAGTGTTTATGTCGGGGAGTCCGGTCCCTCAGCTCGCGCTCGCAGTGGCGCCGGATCGGGCGTAGTCGTAACTCCCGACGGTTACCTGCTGACGAACGAGCATGTCGTCCAACGCGCCACGAGCGTGCGCGTCTGTTTCATCGATGGACACACTGCGACGGCCGAGGTGGTCGGCACGGATGCCGCGACGGACCTCGCCCTGCTGCGCGCGGGCTCGAGCTCGCTGCCGTTCGCGGCGCTGCAGAATGCGCGCCGCCCGCGCGTTGGCCAGCTCGTCGTTGCAGTCGGCAATCCTCTCGGCTTCGAGTCGACCGTCTCGGCGGGCGTGGTGAGCGCACTGGGACGCTCGCTGCGCAGCCGCCAGGGGCGGCTCATCGAGGGCATCGTGCAGCACACCGCGGCTCTGAATCCCGGCAACTCCGGAGGACCGCTCACCGATTCCCGCGGCGAAGTGATCGGGATCAACACCGCGATCATTCCCACGGCGCAGGGTATCGGCTTTGCGGTGCCCGCCGCTACTGCGCAATGGGTGCTCAGCGAGCTGCTGACTCAGGGGCGGGTGCGTCGCGCCTATCTTGGAATCTCCGGTCGCGATCGGCCGCTCGACCGCCGCCTGGTGCGCGCGCTCGATTTACCGGTCACCCGCGCCGTCGAAGTGATGGCCGTGGATGCCGGCGGGCCCGCGGCGCGCTCCGAGCTGCGATCCGGCGATCTCATCGTGGGCATCGGGGAGCTCGCGGTGGATGGCATGGACGCGCTGTATCGCCACCTCAGCCGGCGCGTTGGCGCAATGAGCCTCACGTTGCAGGTGGTACGCCGCACCAGTAAGGTGCGTATCGAGATCACTCCGGACGAGGCGCGCTGAGCGGGCGCGGCACGTCGCGAACGACGCTACTCGCAGAATGGCGCCTACTCGCAGAGGCTTTCCAGGTATCCCTGCGCCACGGGCGACAGTCGCTTGCGAGCGAGCCGCCGGGCCTTCGGTGCGTCGACGATGTATTCGAGGGGACCTGACACCAGCATTTGCCTTATGCCCGGATATTTCCGGGACACCCGCGCCATCTTGTTGAGGACGGTGAAGCCGCGGTTGATCTTGCTGAGAGGTGCCCGGTTCTGCTCGATGGCACGGGCAAGATACTGCCCGAAGCGGGCGTAGAGGAAGTAATCGTCGTCGCCGACCTGGAAGCGTGCTTCGGCGAAGAAATCGGGGAAGTTCTTCTCCAGGTATTCGGAGACTCGTTGAAGACGGGGCCCAGGGTCGCTGTCTGCCGACGCTTTGCGCTTCTTCATCGCTCTTGCCACACCTCCGTCAGGTCCGCCACTCGCTGCCGTACTTGCCCACGCAACCGGCGAGCGCGGCGAACGTTACGGCACATCGACGAGCGATGCAATACTGTTGTGCGTGAAACAGATCTCTGGGGTACACACGGACTCGGAGGCACGCACGGACGTGTATTACTGGCGCCTGTTTGCGACAGCGCTGTGCTTTGCCGTGTTCGGCGGCGGATGTCTCGTGCTCGGGCTGCTCGTGTTCCCTGCGCTGCTCGCGCTGCCGGGTGGCGTGCACGCGCGCCGCGTGCGGGTGCGGCGTGCGCTCGGCGCAGCGCTACGCTGGTTCGCCAATTTCATGCGCGGGGCAGGCGTTCTGACCTATGAGTTCGAGGGCATCGAGCGACTCGGCCGTCCCGGTCAGGTCATCGTGGCCAACCATCCCTCGCTCATCGATGTGATATTTCTACTCGGATTTTCGCCAAGCTCGAGCTGCATCGTGAAACAAGCGCTCTGGAGCAATCCCTTCACGCGCTGGCCGGTCTCCGCGGCTGGTTATGTGAGCAACAGTCCGACCGATATCATGGTCGAATGCGCAGCTGCTGCACTCCGTGAGGGCCAAAGTGTAATAATATTTCCCGAGGGCACGCGGACAGTGCCTGAGCAACCGCTGCATTTTCATCGGGGGGCAGCCGCAATTGCCATCAGAGCCGCGTCGGTGGTGACGCCTGTGTATATCCTTTGCGAGCCACCGACTCTGGCGAAGGGCAATCCGTGGTATCGCATCCCCGCGCGGCGGGCGCATTTTTCGCTACGGACGGGGACCGACATCGATCCGGGACCGTTCCGCCACTTCGCAGCCGGTCCCATCGCGGCGCGCGAGCTCAACGAGCATCTGCTGCGGGTCTTTGCTAGGGGGCTCGATTGTCCGCCATGATGACCACGGACCAGATCCGCGACGTACAAGAGATCTACCAGATGATCCGCTCCGCGCTCGTGGAGCTGTTCGGACTCGAGCCGGCTCGCATCACGCCCGAGGCGCGCCTTGCAGATGATCTCGAGATCGACAGCATCGACGCGGTGGATCTGGTCGACCATGTCCGCCGCACCACCGGCCGCAAAATCAGCGCCGAGGACTTTCGCGCGGTGCGCACCGTCAGAGACCTGGCCCAGGCCGTCCAGCGCGTACTACGATCCTGAGGCTCGAGAGCCTCGTGGCGGGCGCAAGCTTCGCACCCTGTGCCGTCATCCCGGTCTACGACCACGAGCAGGCGGTCGGACGCGTCGTGCAAGGGGTCCGCGCGGCTGGCCTGCCGTGCTTTCTGGTGGATGACGGCTCGGCCGAGCGCTGTGCAAGGGCGCTGCGCGACATCGTTGCGGCGACGCCGGAGGCCGCGCTGCTGCGCTTGGACCCGAACCGTGGCAAGGGCGGCGCCGTGATTGCCGGCTTCGCCGCAGCCGCGGCGCGCGGTTACACGCATGCGCTGCAGGTCGATGCGGACGGCCAGCATGCCCTCGAGGACATACCGCGGTTCGTCGCGGAGGCGCGTGCGCATCCCGAGGCGCTCATTTGCGGGCGGCCGCTGTTCGATGCCTCGATGCCTCGGGTGCGCCGTTATGGACGCTATCTCACCCACTTCATGGTGTGGCTGAATACGCTGTCCTTCGACATACCGGACTCGCTGTGCGGCTTTCGCCTCTACCCGCTAGCGCCCGCACTGCGGCTGATAGCCGAGGAGCACGTTGGAGCGCGCATGGAGTTCGATGCAGAGATTTTGGTGCGCCTGTACTGGCGGCAGCTGCCGCTGCGCTGGATACCCACACGAGTGATCTATCCACTGGATGGTGTATCGCATTTCCGGCTGGTGCACGACAATGCGCGCATGGTGGCATTACAGACGCGCCTGCTGTTCGGCATGCTCCGGCGTTTGCCCCTCCTGCTGCGGCGCAAGCTCGCATGAGCTCCGGCGGCGCGCTGGTGCAGGCGAGCTGGGCGAGCACACGCGAGCGCGGTGCGCTCATCATGATGCGTCTCATGGTGCTCGGTCTGAAGCTGCTCGCGCGCCCGATAACCGTACCGATCGTGCACGCCGCCACGTTGTATTTCTTCGTCTTCGGCAGGCGGCAGCGCGAGCTGTCCCGCGACTACCTGCGCCATGTGGTCCGCACCTTTCCCGACTGCGGGCTCGCAGCCAACGCTGCCTGCATCTACCGCCATCACATCGCCTTTGCGCATGCGATAGTCGACAAGCTGGATGCATGGTCAGGCCGTCTCGGCTACGACCAGGTGACGTTCGTGCATCTCGACGCGATGAAGGCCGCCGCGGCGGCCGAGCGCGGCACTCTCATCATCGGCTCGCACCTCGGCAACCTCGAGGTGTGCCGCGCTTTCGCACGGCTGCACCGGCGAGTGCGGCTGAACGTCCTGGTGCACATGCGCCGTGCAGCGTACTTCACGCGCGTGCTCGCGATGGCCGGCGCCTCGGAGCTCGAGTTGCTGCAGGTGACCGAGCTCGACGCCGCCACGGCCCTGAAGCTCAAGGAGCGCATCGATCGCGGCGAATGGGTCGTGATCGCCGGCGATCGCGTACCTCTGCACGGCGGGCGCACGGTAGACGTGCAGTTCCTCGGCGAGACCGCACCCCTTCCCGTCGGCCCTTATGTGCTCGCAGCATTACTCGAGTGCCCGGTGCACCTACTGTTCTGCCTGCGTCGCGGGGGCCGCAATCACGTGTATTTCGAGCGCTTCACTGAGCGCATCGAGTGGCAGCGCGCGCAGCGCGATGCACGAATCGCCGCGGAGGCGCAGCGCTTTGCCGCACGTCTCGAGCATTACGTGCGCCTGGAGCCGCTGCAGTGGTTCAACTTCTATCCGTTCTGGCGTGCGTCGAGCGGCTCCGCGAGCGCGGAGCGCGCCAGCGTGGCATCCTGAGAGCATGAGCGAGCGTAGACAGGTCGTCATCATCGGAGCGGGACCTTCCGGAGCCATCGCCTCGGCGCTGCTGCGCCGCCGGCAGCACGATGTGCTGGTGCTCGAGCGGCAGCGCTTCCCGCGCTTCTCCATCGGCGAGAGTCTGCTCGTGCACTGCCTGGATTTCGTCGAGGAGGCCGGCATGCTCGAGGCTGTGGATGCGGCCGGCTTCCAGTGCAAGGACGGCGCAGCCTTCGCGCGTGGCGGCCGCTACGCCCCGATCGAGTTCAGCGAGCGCCTCACTCCGGGCAGGACCACGACTTTCGAGGTGCCGCGGGCCAAGTTCGACAAGCTGCTGGCCGACGAGGCCGAGAGGCAGGGGGTGGAGATCCGCTACCAGACCGAGATCGTCTCGGTGGACTGTGCGGCCGCCGGAGCGCACCTGGTGGCACGTGGCGCCGACGGCGCCGTCAGTGAGATCGATGCCGACTTCGTGCTCGATGCGAGCGGCTTCGGTCGCACGCTGCCGCGTTTGTTCGGGCTCGAGACGCCATCCGACTTTCCGCCACGGCAGGCGCTATTCACGCACGTGGCGGATCACATCACGGCTGACGGCTTCGATCGCAACAAGATCCTCGTTACCGTCCATCCGCAGCACCGAGACGTGTGGTACTGGCTCATTCCCTTCGCAGAGGGTCGTGCTTCGCTCGGCGTCGTGGCGCGGCCACAGTTCCTCGATGGCTTCTCGGGCACGCCCGAGGAGCGGATGAAGCGCGTGTTTGGCGAGGACCCCGATCTCGTGCGGCTGCTGGCCCAGGCAGAATGGGATACGCCGGTGCGCGAGATGCGAGGCTATGCCGCCAACGTCCGTTCCATGCACGGACCGCGTTTCGCGTTGCTCGGCAATGCGGCCGAGTTCCTCGATCCGGTGTTCTCCTCCGGCGTCACCATCGCGATGCGCTCAGCCAGCATGGCCGTGGAGGTCCTCGATCGGCAGCTGCGCGGGTCAACGGTCGACTGGGAGCGGGACTTCGCGCGCCCGTTGCGCCGCGGCGTGGACTGTTTTCGCGCTTACGTCGAGGCCTGGTACGACGGGCGCTTCCAGGACATCGTGTTTTTCGAGCACCAGCCGACCGAGATCCGCCGCATGATCTGCTCCATTCTCGCCGGCTATGCGTGGGATCTCAGCAACCCGTTCGTCGCCGAGCCGCAGCGAAGACTCGGTGTGCTGGCGCAGCTGTGCGCCTCCTGAGCCCCGGTCCGCGGAGCGCCACATGGCCGATGAGGTGCTGATCACCGGATCGAGCCGCGGCATCGGTCGCGCGATTGCGCTGCGCTTGGCCCAGGACGGCTATGACGTCGTGCTTCACTGCCGCTCGCGACGCGGCGCGGCCGAGCAGGTGCGCGCGGAGATTGAGGCGCTGGGGCGTAAGGCCCGTGTGCTGCAGTTCGACGTCAGTGATCGGGCTCAGTGCAGCGAGTGTCTCGGTGCCGACATCGAGGCCCACGCCGCTTACTATGCCGTGGTCTGCAACGCGGGTCTGACGCGCGATGCCGCGTTCCCTGCGATGAGTGCCGAAGCTTGGGACAGCGTGCTGCGCGCGAACCTCGATGCGTTCTACAACGTGCTCCAGCCGCTCGTGATGCCGCTGGTGCGCCGGCGTGCCCCGGGAAGGATCGTCACCCTCTCGTCCGTCGCCGGCCTGGCCGGCAACCGCGGCCAGGTCAACTACAGTGCAGCCAAGGCGGGCGTCATCGGCGCGACGAAGGCGCTCGCGGTGGAGCTTGCCAAGCGGCAGATCACGGTGAACTGCGTGGCGCCCGGGCTGATCGATACCGAGATGACCGGCGAGGAGCTGCCCATCGAAGAGCTCCTCAAGGTGATCCCGATGCAACGCGTCGGCACTCCCGATGAGGTCGCCGCAGTCGTGGCCTTTCTGGTCTCGCCCCAGGCCTCGTACATCACGCGGCAGGTCATCGGGGTGAACGGCGGACTGTACTGAGGGCGCGCTCGTGAACCGAGTCGTCGTGACGGGGATGGGCGGGGTGACCGCGATCGGCTCGAGCTGGCCGCAGATCGAGGCGCGGTTGCGCTCACAGGACAACGCGATCCGCTACATGCCCGAGTGGGAGCGCTTCAAAGATCTCAACAGCCGGCTCGCGGCGCCCATCGAGCCCTTCGAGCTGCCGCCCCATTGGACGCGCAAACAGACGCGCGGCATGGGGCGCGTCTCGCAGCTCGCGGTGCGCTCCGCGGAGCTCGCGCTGACGGATGCGCAGTTGCTCGGCGATCCTGCATTGCGCAGCGGCGCCGCAGGAGTCGCGTGCGGCTCCTCGATCGGCAGCACGCCCGATCTGAAGGATTTCGCGCTGATGCTGTTGGAGGGCTCCTCAGCGGGCCTCAATGCGAACTCCTATGTGCGCATGATGCCGCACACCGCCGCTGCGAATATCAGTATCTTCTTCGGCCTCAAGGGTCGGACGATACCGACGTCCAGCGCGTGCACTTCGGGCAGCCAGGCGATCGGCTACGCGTACGAGACCATCAGGCACGGTACTCAACAGCTGATGCTCGCCGGCGGCGCGGAGGAGCTCTGCCCTACCCAGGCCATGTCGTTCGACATTCTCTATGCGACAAGCCGCCGCAACGATGCGCCCCGCGCGACGCCCCGACCCTATGATCGCGAGCGCGACGGGCTCGTCGTAGGAGAGGGCGCGGCGATTCTGGTGCTCGAGGAGCTCGAGCATGCCCGGGCGCGCGGCGCCCGAATTCACGCCGAGATCGTCGGCTTTGGCACCAACTCCGACGGCGTCCACGTGACGAAGCCAGAGGAGGAGACCATGCGCATCGTCATCGAGCTGGCGCTGCGCGATGCGGGCCTGCCTCCGAGCGCCGTGGGCTACGTGAACGGTCATGGCACCGCGACCGAGCACGGCGACATCGCCGAATCGCGTGCCACCTCAGCCGCGCTTGGCGCGGCCGTCCCCCTGAGCTCACAGAAGAGTTACCTCGGCCACACCCTCGGAGCCTGCGGGGCCATCGAGGCGTGGTTCACCATCGGCATGCTGAACGCCGGCTGGTTCGCCCCGACCTTGAACCTGGAGCACGTCGATCCGCGCTGCGGTGAGCTCGATTACATCAAGGGCGGGGGACGCAAGCTCGCAGTCGAGTATGTCATGAGCAACAACTTCGCCTTCGGCGGCGTGAACACCTCGCTCGTGTTTCGGCGCTGGAGCTGAGAGGTGGAGGGAGCCGCCGGCGTGTCATCCGACGACTCGCAGCGCCCCATTCTCTGGTCCGAAGGCCGCGTCCTCACCCGCGCGGTGCTATGCGAGCGCGTCGCCGCGCTCGCGCGCGAGCTTCCCGCAGCGGGCTATCTCGTCAACCTCTGCGAGGATCGTGGACACTTCATAGTCGCCTACTGCGCAGCGATGCTGCGCGGACTGACGAACCTGCTGCCCCAATCACGCGCTCCGGAAATCGTCGATGAGGTGGTCGCCGCGTACGCGGGCAGCTGCCGCTGCGGTGATCTGGAAGTGCAGAGTGCCGCACGCCCGGTGGCGAGCGCACCCAGCTGGGATGCAGCGGTCGATGCGGGCTACGTCGCGCAGATCTCCTTCACCTCGGGCAGCACGGGTACGCCCCGCCCCCATCCCAAGCGCTGGTGCAATCTGCTGCGCAGCACGCAACTCAACGCGACTCGGATACGCGGATGCCTCGCGAACCGCTACGGTGACGCGCAGCCTTGGATCGTTGCCACCGTGCCTCCGCAGCACATGTATGGCACCGAGATCTCCGTGCTGCTGCCGCTTGCCGCCGGAATGGGTGTGCACGCCGGCCGGCCGCTGTTCCCCGCCGACGTGGCTGCCGCCCTGGCCGCGGTTCCTGAGCCGCGGGTGCTGGTGACGACGCCGGTCCATCTGCGAGCGCTGGTCGCCTCAAAACAGCGCTTTCCGGAGATCGGTGCCGTCGTTTCGGCCACTGCGCCGCTGCATCGCGAGCTCGCCCTGGCCGTCGAGCAGACGCTGCACACGACGCTGCTCGAGATGTTCGGCTCGACCGAGACGTGCGTCATCGCGACACGTCTGACGGCGCAGGAGGAGTGCTGGGAGCTGTATCCCGGTGTGACACTGGAACCGGATGTCGACGGCGCACGGGTGCATGCACCCTGGTTCGACGACGTCACGACCTTGCAGGACGTGATCGAGCTGCGGCCGGGCGGGCGGTTTCTCGTGCGCGGTCGCAACGCCGACATGATCGACGTGGCCGGCAAGCGAGCCTCTCTTGCGGAGCTCACGCGGCGGTTGCTGAGTGTGCCCGGCGTCGTTGACGCGGTGGTTTTTCAAACCGATGGGCCGGGCCCAGCGCTCCAAGGCGCCCCGGACGGCGCCGTGCGCCGTGTCGCGGCCCTGGTCGTCGCGCCGGGCCTGAGCGGCGAGACGATCGCCCGCCGGCTCGCGCAATCGGTGGACAGCGCTTTCCTGCCGCGGCCGCTCCTCACCGTCGACGCCTTGCCGCGCAACCAGGTCGGCAAGCTCACGCGAGAGGATTTGAACGCAGCATTGCGTCGCGCGGGCGAGTCTCAGGCGCCGTGAATGCAGTCGATCTCGACCAGCAGCTCGGCACGGCAGATATCGGCCTCCAGCAACATATAGGCAAGTCCCGCCGGCAGACTCTCCTTGAGCAGCGCCTCGACCTCGCACGTGGCGCCGCCATCGCGCAGGTAGATCTTCAGCAGGCTCGCAGCGCCAAGCCGTGGTGGCACGGCCGCGGAGAGCACATGCGCGCGCTGCTCGAGGACACCGAGGTTCAGCAGGGTCTCCCGGACCTGCGCCTCGAGCTTTCCCGGATGACGCGAGGCATGACCGATGACGCTCGCGGTCCCGGAGATCATGAGCAGCCGCCCGCCGACCAGCATGGCGCGTGAGAACCGCGGTGCAGCCGGGCCGTATTGGCGGGGATAGTTGAACGCGCTCACCTGGCGCGGATTCTCCAGAGCCTGGCCGGTCGCGCGTCCGGCAAGCCAGTACACCTGCAGCACCGGACTGCCGTCGCGACGGCCGATGGCGGTCGCGGCCGGGTGATGCGTCAACGCACGCGCTGCGAGCCCGGTTGCACGACCGACGCAGAACTGCTTGTAGCGCTCCTCATCGCCCGTGCCGCGGTTGATGCCATCGAAGTAGTTCCACATGCGCAGCAGGTGCGGATGCGAGCTCGACGCCTGGAAATCGCCTATTGCCGCATAGGCGGCAGCCGCGGTGGCGGCGAGACCGCCGTAGTCCCGCTCGTCGAGCTCGATGGCGCCCAGCAGATGCTCGGCGTCGGCCGAATAGCGCACGGGTCCTGCAAAACCGATGCGCACGGGTCCGGTCGCGTGCCAAAGCTCGGCGATACCACCCCGGCTCAGAGGTTTCAGGCCGACCCGCACGCAGCGTGGATCTTCGCGGCAGGTGTCCGCGCTGCCGAAAACGACTGCGGCCAGCACTTCCGCTGGCAGCGGCTCGCGTGGCGCGAGCGTGCGATATTCGACGTGGGGTATCGCAGCGACCCGTTGTGCTGCCGCTGTCTTAGACCCTGTCATTGTTGACCCATGCTCGGAGCGCCCGGACGACCGGTACCGCTGTGATACGATTCGAAGCTTCAGCTACCCTGTCGAGCTTTAGTTTATCGCGCCCGTCACCATGGCTGCCACACAGTCCCCTGCCGAGCACGAGCTCGCGCAGCTCATCATCAGCGCGGTGAATCTCGAAGGTATCGCCGCCGCGGATATCGATCCCGATGCCCCGCTCTTCGGCGCCGGCCTCGGACTCGACTCGATCGATGCCCTGGAGATCGCGCTCGAGATCTCCAAGCGCTACGGTTTCCAGCTGCGCTCGGACGACGAGGACAACAAACGGATCTTCGCCTCGCTGCGCTCGCTGGCCGGCCACATCGAGCAGCAGCGAGCAAATGGCGGCGCGCACCTCACCCGCGGCTCCTGAGCCGCGCGCGCCGCTACGATGTCGATCCAGCCGCTGAGCATCGGGGCCTTTACGGCGATATGTGGAGCGGGCGCCGGGCGCACGGCGTTGCTCGGCGCGCTGCAAGCTCGGCGCAGCGGCCTGCGCCCCAATGACTTCACGAGCACGCCCCTCGATACCTGGATTGGACGCATTGACGGGCTCGAGTCGCAGCCGCTGCCCGGCGCGCTCGCATTGTGGGAGTGCCGCAACAACAGGCTGGCCTGGAGCGCGCTGCAGCAGGATGGCTTTCAGGAGGCGGTTAGAAGCGCAATCGAGCGTCACGGTATCGAGCGCATCGCCGTGGTGGTCGGCACGTCCACCTCCAGCATCGGCGCGACCGAGGAGGCCTACCGCCGCCTGCAACCCGACGGTCAGTATCCCCCCGACCTGCGCCGCCCGATCATCCACGAGCCGCACTCGCTCGGCGACTTCGTGCAGCACGCTCTGGGTCTCAGCGGCTTCTGCGCGACCATCGCCACGGCGTGCTCATCGAGCGCGAAGGTGTTCGCCCATGCGGAGCGCCTGATCCGGCTCGGCCTGGCGGATGCCGCCGTCGTCGGAGGTGCCGATACCCTGTGCGGCAGCGTGCTGTTCGGTTTCAACTCGCTCGAGCTGCTCTCCTCCGAGCCTTGTCGGCCGTTCGATCCCCGCCGCAACGGCATCAGCATCGGCGAGGGAGCCGGGTTTGCGCTGCTCGAGCGTCAGGGCGAGGGTCCGTGGCTGCTCGGCTACGGAGAATCGAGCGATGCTTACCACATGTCGAGCCCGCATCCGGAGGGAATCGGCGCGCGGCGCGCGATCCTCGGCGCCTTGCACAGCGGCGGCCTCGCAGCCGAGGACATCGGCTACATCAATCTGCACGGGACGGCGAGCCACAAGAACGACGAGGTCGAGGGGCGTCTGGTCGCGGAGCTGTTTCCGCCGCGCACCTTCGCGAGCTCGACGAAGGGTTGGACGGGGCACACGCTCGGCGCGGCCGGCATTGTCGAGTCCGTCATCACTCTCCTGGCGTTGGAGTCGGGAGTATTGCCCGGCACTCTCAACTCGAGCGCCGTTGATCCCGCCTGTGGTCCACAAGTGCGCCTCGCGAACGAGGAGCGCAAGCTCGTCTATGCCCTGAGTCATTCGTTCGGCTTCGGCGGCAGCAACTGCGTGCTCCTGTTCGGGTCCACGCGGCCCCATTGAGAACGGGCAGTGCCAGTACAACAGGCATACATCGAGGGAATCGGACTGTGGGCGCCGCGGCTCGCCGGATGGGATGCCGCGCGCGCCATACTGCGGGGTGCAGCGCCTGCGCCGTGCACACCCGCTCCCCGCCCGTCACCCTCACTGCTCGCAGCCACCGAAAGACGGCGCGCGCCCGATACCGTGTGCGTCGCGCTCGAAGTCGCCGCAAGCGCGTGCGCCGGCGCGGCGCTGGAGCCGCGCACTCTGCCGAGCGTGTTTGCCTCGACCTACGGCGAGCTGCCTGTAACGGACTACATGTGCGCGACGCTTGCGGCGACTCCGGCGCTGCTATCGCCGACCAAATTCCACAATTCAGTGCACAACGCAGCTGCCGGCTATTGGGCGATTGCGACCGGCTGCCTCGAGCCCTACACGGCACTCGCCGCTCACGAAGACACCTTCGGCGCCGGATTGCTGACGGCCGCAGCGCACGCGAGCACAGAGGATCGGCCCGTCTTGTATGTCGCCTACGACATCGAGGCGCGCGGAGCGGTTGCGACCATGGCTGTCGCGCACAGCGTGCTCGGTGCGGCACTGGTGCTCGCACCGCACGCGACGCCGCGCAGCGTGGCGCGCCTCAGCTTGGACACGGCTCCGGCGCGTGGGGATCGCGCCACGCTCCCGCGGCCGGAGAACGCGGCGCTGGTTGCAGGCAGCGCGCTCGCAGAATCCATCGTGCTGTTTGAAGCATTGGCGGACGGCACTGCGCGCGCTATCGTGCAGAGCCTCGGCCCGCGGTTGAGGCTCGACATCCGGATCGAGCCGTCGTGAAGCCGCAAACGGGGAGGGCGGGATGACGGAACGCGCAGACGTGGTGATCATGGGCGGGGGCCTTGCCGGATTGTCCCTGGCGCTGCAGCTGCGCGCGCGTTTTCCGTCGCTCGACATAACAGTGCTCGAGCGGCTGCGGCATCCCGTCCCACCCGCGGCGCACAAGGTCGGCGAGTCGACGGTCGAGATCGGCGCGCACTACTTCGAGGCGATCCTTGGTCTCGGGCAGCATCTGCGCGAGGGGCAGCTGAAGAAGTTCGGCTTCCGCTTCTTCTTCTCCGCAGGCCGCCGCGACGTGGATCAGGTGGCCGAGCTCGGCGCCAGCAGCTATCTGGCGACACCGACCTATCAGCTCGATCGCGGCATCTTCGAGAACTTCCTGGGGCAGCACGCCCTGCGCAGTGGCGTGCGCTTCGTGAACGGCGCCCGCGTCATCGATTTGGACCTCGGCGATAACATGCAGCACCAGGGCGCTCGCCACGCCGTGAGCTACGAGTGCGATGCCGGCGTGCGGCACATCTCCGCTCGCTGGCTCATCGATGCCTCCGGGCGCGCGGGTCTCATCAAGCGCCGCCTGGGGCTGCAGGAGAGCAACGACCACGATGCGAATGCCGTATGGTTTCGCATTGCGAGTCGCATCGACGTCGACGAGTGGTCACACGACAGCAGCTGGCTTTCGCGCTGCAGCCCACCGTTGCGCTGGCTGTCGACGAACCATCTGGTCGGGGAGGGCTACTGGGTGTGGCTCATCCCGCTCTCCTCCGGATCGCACTCAGTGGGCATCGTGGCCGATGCGCGCCTGCACCCGCTGCGCACGATGAACACTTACGAGCGTGCGCTCGATTGGATGCACGTCCATCAGCCGCGACTCGCCGAGGAGCTCGACACACGACGCGATCAGCTGCAGGATTTCCTGTTCCTGCGCCGCTTCTCTTACGGCTGCAAGCAGGTGTTCTCCGCCGCCGGCTGGGCGCTGACGGGGGAAGCGGGCGTGTTTCTCGACCCGTTCTACTCGCCCGGCAGCGACTTCATCGCCATCTCGAACACGTTCATCACCGAGCTCATCGCCAAGGATCTCGCGGGCGAGCCCGTCGCCCCGCACGCACGGCTGTACGAGCAGCTGTATTTCTCTTTCTATCGCAGCACCCTGTCGCTCTACGTCGACCAGTATCCGATGTTCGGCGATCCCGAGGTCATGCCGGTGAAGGTCATCTGGGATTACGCCTATTACTGGGGAGTGCTGTGCCAGCTCTTCTTCCAGCAACGCCTCACGGATACGACGATGCTCGGGCAAGTGCGCGGTGAGCTTGCCACGACGCTCGCATTGAATACGGCGATGCAAAGCTTTCTGCGCGCGTGGGCGCGGGTGAGCGCGAAGCACAACGGTCCGCTGATGATCGATCAGGCCGCGCTCGGCTGGTTCGTCGAGCTCAACCGCGGCTTGCGCGACTCGCTCGATGATGAGGCCTTCAGAGCGCGCATGCGTGCCACGTGCGCGCAGCTGCATACCCTGGCTGCAGAGATCCTCGAGCGTGCCCTCGCCAAGCATCCGCAGCTCGATGCGGCTGCGCTGCGCGCGCTTCTGCAGGGCATCGCCGTGGAGCCACGTGGCGAGCTGCTGCTGCCGCGCGCGGCCTGAAGTCGCACCGACGCGATGAACCACTCGCCGCTTCTGCTGCAGCAGCGAACGGCAGAAGTCCTGGGCAGATCGAGCGTCTGAGTCAGTCTGAGGGCTCGCTACGGCGCTGAATGACCGCGGCACGGCCGGCCGCGAGCAACGCGCCGGAGTGCTGCACCGAGAAGCTGTACTGCCAGCTCGATGCGCCCGCGAGCAGGCGGCGCGCCTCCACGATGAGCTCACCGCCCAGGTCATCGACATAGTCGCGGTGCAACTGCACGTCGCGCAGCGACACGATCATGCCCGGCTGCGCGCGCCTACCGGCAGCCTGAGCGGTGAGTCCGCCGTGCAGGGCCATCGCTTGCGCGCCGTACTCACACAGCATGAGGGATCTCAGGCGCGCCGCGCTGCGCAGCGGATTCTCGGGCGAGCAGTGGGTCCGCGTCGCCGCGATGACGCGCTCCGCGTTCCATTCCACCACGCGCTCGAGCAAACACATGGTGCCCTGGTGGGGAATGAGCGCCGCAATCTCCTCACGGCTGAGCATTCGAGCCCTTCCCGCGCGGGATCAGAACCAGCGCCAGCAAGAAGTTTCCGACTACACCCATCACTACGGTCACGCCGATGGACTGCAGCACGGGCAACGCGGAGCTCGCCAGCACGGAGAACACCACGAGAGCGGCTGCCGCACACACGAGCAGCGCGTGCAGCGTGCGGCGCTGTCCAGTCGGGTCGTGGGCCGAGCGCTCGAAGAACAGTCCATAGTCGAGGCCCAGGCCTGCCGCGAGCACGAGCGCGATCACATGGAACAGACTCAACGGCACGCCCGCGGCATGCAGAATCGCGAGCGTGAGCAAGGTCGTGAGAAGCATCGGCGTGAGCACGCGCGCTGCGCGGACCGCGGAGCGCAGGGCGCCATAGACTACCCCCGCGAGCAGTACGGCTGCGGCGAGCACACACCAGACGATGCGCTGACGCTGACGCGCGACCAGCGTTTCGGCCTCTTCCTTGAGATCCAGAAGAGCGATTCCGCCGTGTGCGGATGCCGCGAGGCGCTCGAGCGCCGCCGGATTGCGTACCTCACCGAAAGTTACGAGACCAGTGACCTCACCGCCGCGCTCGAGCAACAGACTGCCGATGGGAAGCTCAAGAGGAGTACCGGCGAGCATTGCTGGCGTGAGCGCGGGCAGCTGCCGCGCGCGCGTGACGTCCTGCAGAAAGGGCGCAAAAAGACCCGGCCGGAATGCGAGCCCCTCAGTCGCGTGGGCGAGTGCGGCTTGCAGCTGCTCCGCATCGGGCAGCGCCGCGCGGCGACGCTCCTGTGTGGCAATGCTCGGCAGATAGCGTGCGGCATCGTCGAAGCCGACGATGGCCCGCTCGCGCACGAGTGTGCCTAGGCGGTCGCTCAGTTGCTCCTCGCGCGCGAGCACCTCGTCAGCGGTGCGACCGTCGATTGCCAGCAGATAGCGAATGTCCGGCGTGCCGAGCTGCTCGCGCAGGGACTCGTACTGCAGCAGCAGCGGTCGCGGCACCGGCGTCAGGCGGCCGAGATCATTGTCCCAGAAGTCGCCCCGGACCAGTACGAGCAGCGCGATTCCAATGGCGCACAGCGCCGGCGCGAGCCACGGCGGATGGGGCAAGCGCGCCGCCCACGCGCCGAGCCGCCGCGGCAAGGCGAGCTCGCCGTAGTCGCGCGTCGCGGACGGAAGCAAGCGCGGCAGCAAATATCGAGTGCATAGCCCAGCGGTCGCGAGCCCGGCGATATTGAAGCAGGCGAGCTGCGCAAGACCCGCCACCCCGGATATGAGGAATGCGAGGTAGGCGATGCAGAGGCCACCCACTGCGATTGCCAGGGTCGGCCACACGGAGCGAGCCGTGGCGAGAGGTGTTACACCCGGAACGCGGTGACTGAAGAGAAAGATCGGGTAGTCAAGCGCGACACCGATGAGTGTGAAACCGAACGCGATCGTGATGCCGTGGACCGTGCCGAAGAGAGCCGTGACGGCTGCGAGCGCGATGACGCCGGCGCTCGCCAGCGGCAGCGCACCGAGCACGACGCAAAGCAGGCTGCGGTAAGCCAGGAACATGAGGACGATCATGCCCGTCGTATCGAGCACTGCGGCCACGCGGGCATCGCGCTCGCTACGCTGCTGCATGAGCACCGAGAATGCCCCAGGTCCGGTCACCTCGAGGCGCACCGTGCTCGCGGCACGCGTCTCCGTGAAGTGACGGCGTAGAAGCTGGAGTGCGGCGCGTTGCCCCTGAGGATCGAACGCGGGCGCGGCTGTCTCCACCACCAGCAGCGCAGCGTTCCCAATGCGGTTGAACCATACGTCCTCGATGAGCTGAGGCTCCTGGCTCGGCTGCCACGATTGCAGCAACTTGAGGATCTCGAGCGTTGGGTCGCGCGGCACCCAGGGCTCGAGCAGATCGGCCGCTGGCGAGGAGAGATCGCGCTCGCGCTCGATGAGCTCGCTGCGCAGAAAGGCGGCATCGAATCTCTGCCCGTCGAGTGTCGGCGAGAGCAGATAGCGGTACGGCAGGAGCGCATCCGGTACCGCATCGAGCCGGTTCTCACCATTGGCGATGAGACGGAAGGCGTGGTCCGCGCGCAGCGCGGCGGCCAAGCGCCGCGAGCTCTCGGCCAGGCTTTGCTGGTCGGCCCCTGCGAGTCCTACGAGCAGCAGGCGTGCGCCCGGTCCTTCACTGACCTCCTCGAGAATGAGGTGCTGCGCACGAGTGTGTGGGGTGGGCATGAAGAGTCGCAGGTCCCCACTCACGCTCAGCCGCTGCTCGACGTAGTAGCCGAGGCCGGCGAGAAGCGCCAGCCACACGGCGGCAAGGACCATGGAGCTGCGGGGCGAGCTCACGGGATCCGGCGCACGGAATCCGGCGCTACTTCTGCGCCCCGCGGCACTGCTCGTCGAACCATGCGCGGTCGGGCATAGGCGGCAGGGGTGTCTTCGCGCCCTGTCCGACCAGTAGAACGGTCGTGTTGTCATTCGCCTGATACGTGATCAGACAGCGCGGCTCGGAGGCGCTGCCGTAGACCACGAGCGAGCGAATGTGCTCGAGAGCGTGGGGATCGCGTGGCGTCAGGCCAAGTGTCCAGTGCTGCTCATCGCCGTGCAGATCCAGTGTGAATTGCTGCTCGAGCGCGGCGCGATCCCCGCCGAGAAGCGCGGCGAAGCTCGCCCGTAGGCTGCGCAACTCCGGGGCCCGTTGCAGCGAGAACGAACGCGGCGGCTGGCTCTCGCGCTGCAAGCTCACCGAGTCACCACGGATCTCGCTGCGTTCGTGGTAGGGCTGCTCCACGATGCGCGCCAGGTTATCTGGCCCCAGATATTGAAGCTCACCGGACACCACGAGGGGCTTGGCAAGCAGCTGCGAGAAATGCGCCTCCAGGAAGGGGGTGGTTGCCGGAGCCGGACGAGCGAGCCGCTTCAACAGTGCATCCACCTGCTGCGTGGCACACACGGCCGCCCCGGGCAGCAGCACCAGCAGGAGCGGCAGCGTACTAGAGCGGCGGGCACGCACTGTCATGAGCCTCGCTCCGTGCGCAGCAGGAACTCGCCCAGCGCAATCGTCCGCCCTGAGCACTCGATGCGGAAAGACAGCCTCACAGGCTCCATCTTGAGCAACGCACGCGCCTCGACGCCCGGCAGCAGAGGCGCAAGAAATTTCGCCTGGGAAATGCCGCTGACGCTCACGGAGCTTCCGAGCCACCTCTCGGCGGCCCGCAGCACCTGCTCCAGAACGACCACGCCCGGCACTACCGGCGCCCCCGGGAAGTGGCCCGGTAGTGAGGGGTGCGTTACCGGCACGCTGAAGGTTGTCTCGAAAGCCGCGCTCATGCGCCGCCCCGTGCGCTGCCTGGGGGAGGGCGCCAGGCGACGGCCCGCGGCGCGACCGCGAGCATGCGCCGCATGAATTCAATCATGTTCGGATAGGGCTGCTGCGGAAAGCGGCGCTGTCGATAGCCGTACTCGATGACGAAAAAGGCCACGACGATCACGTATTCAAGGACGTTTGCAAATAGCGACCACGTGCGTTGCGCCACGGTGAAAGGCGGCGGCACACCCAGTAGCAGCAGCACGCCATCGGGAGCTGCACAACAGGCGAGCACCAGGTTCGCGACGCCGAGCGCCAGCAGCAGCACGGCCCACGCGAGCGTGAGATTGCGTGCATAGAGCAGTACAACGGGCTCGATGACTTGATCGGGAGGGTGCAGCAAGCGTACCAGGCGGCTGATGAGCGGCACCCGTCCGGCGGTCAGAGTGTGCCCGAATATCCAGGCTCCGAAGAAGTCCGCGAGCACCGAAGGCGCATACAGCGGCAGCCACATCCAGCTCTGGCGCATCAAAGGCGCCAGGGCCGCGGCCGCGCCAGCTGCGACGGCGGCAAACCAGGCGAGCGCATTTCCCCGGGCGAGCGCGGGCAAGAGGATCAATGCGGAGAGCCAGGCGAGGCTCGCCGCCGTGAGTGCCGGGCTGCGAGTGATCACCGCCGCGTGGACCAGGAGCGGGTAGCACACCGCCAGAATGGCCGTCAGCCGTCGCAAGAGCTCGACCCCACACTACAAGCCCTACAGAGGACGCATTGTGCCAAACGCGTGCTACTGTGTGGCCCGACCGCTTCTCGAGGGGGACGGATGGCTCAAGCCAGATCGGCCGAGCAGCTCGCCGCTGCCGGTGCGGCTAACGTGACGCCCGGCGAGGGTACGGGGAGGCTCACGGCCGGTGCTGCGGCGCGCCGGGGCGTCGGATGGCTCGGTCAGCTCTGCTGGGCGCTCTGCGATGGGGCCCGAAGTCCCTATAACGTCCTCGTCAACATCTTCGTTTTCGCTGCCTATTTCACGACGGTCGTGATTCCGGATCCGGTGCGCGGGCAGACGGTCTGGAGCTATGTGTCCGCCCTCGCGGCGCTCCTGGTCGCGCTCGGTGCGCCCGTGCTCGGGGCGATCGCGGATGCCGGCGGCCGCCGCAAGCCCTGGCTCGTCGCATGCCTGGTGTTCGGCGCGCCCTGCATGGCGCTGCTGTGGTTCGCCACTCCCGGCATGACGAGCGGGCTCGGCTGGATCATGGTGGGGGTGATCGGCGGTTATCTTTGCTTCGAGTACTCGGCGGTGTTCACCAGCGCCATGCTGCCCAACGTCGCGCCCCCGGGCCGGCTTGGCTTCCTCAGCGGCCTGGGATTTTGCATGGCCAATCTCTCGGGCATCGTGCTGTTTCTCTTCTACCTGCTCGCATGGGACCGTAATCCTCACCCGCTGTTCGGCCTCGACGTCCAAGCCCACGAGCCGGAGCGCGCCGTCGGGATTCTCGCCGCCATCTGGCTCGTGGTGTTCTATCTGCCGATGTTCGCGTTCACCCCCGATTCGGCCGGCACGTCGCGCAGCATGGGCGCGGCAGTGCGCCACGGCGTGCGCAGCCTGCTCGATACGCTGTCGCGGCTGCGCGGCTATCGCAATACCGCCACGTTTCTCGCTGCGCGACTGCTCTATAACGAAGGCTTCATCGTGATGATGCTCTTCACGAGCGTGGTTGCGGCCGGCGTGCTGCATTGGACGCCTCGCATGCTGATCGCGATGGGCCTGATCAACAGCGTGGTCGCGGCCTCCGCGGGGTTGTTCGCGGGCTGGCTGGATGTGCGCGTGGGCTCGAAGCCTGCAGCCATGGTCTTCGTCGCGGGATGCATGCTGGCGAACATCGTGGTGTGCTCGATCACCCCGGACATGATCTTCTTCGTGAAGCTGCAAGCGGCTGGCGCCAATGCGCACGGGCTCTTCCCGACGCTCCCCGACAAGGTATTCCTCGTCACCCAGAACCTGATCGCGCTGTTCGTGACCGGCGGCCTGGTCACGAGCCGCACGCTCATGGCGAAACTCTCGCCGCCGCACATGCTCAACGAGTTCTTCGGGCTCTACGCCCTCTCTGGCAACGCCACCTCGTTCGTCGGTCCGCTCGCGATCGGCCTCGTCACATCCGCCTTTGCCAATCAGCGCGCGGGCGTGGCGGTCGGAGTGGTGTTCCTGCTCGCCGGGCTGCTGCTGCTGATTCGGGTGCGCGAAGTGGCCACGCCCGCCGAGGCGCTTCGCAGTCATTGACCCGGATCGCTCCGTCGGTAATATTCGAGGCATAGTCCAGGTACAGCGAGTGGCGGCGCCCGGCTGCGAGATTCCGGCGCGCTGCTCGGACGCCCCGCCACGGCACCAAACCGCCGCGGTCCCCTGACACCGTTTTTTCGACATAACCGTCGTGAGATGCGCTCGCGCCGGCCACGCGCCACGCCGGCGAGCGGGGGCATTTGGTGGGTATTGCTCGATGACACAGCTAGACCACGGACTCTTCAAGGCAGCGTACGAGAGGGACAGCTGCGGTTTCGGCTTGATCGCTCACCTGGACGATGAGCCGAGCCACTGGTTGGTGCGGACCGCGATCATCGCGCTCAATCGCCTGACGCACCGCGGCGCCGTCGCCGCCGACGGCAAGACAGGTGACGGCTGCGGACTGGCACTGAAGACGCCGCGGCGCTTTCTGCGGGCCGTCGCACGTGAGGCGGGAATCTCCGTGAGCGAGAAATTCGCCGCCGGTCTCGTGTTCCTGAGCCGCGATGCGAGCCGCGCGCGGGCCGCGCGCCAGGAGCTTGCCACGCAGCTGCAGCGCGAGGGCTTGAGTGTGGCGGGGTGGCGCATTCTGCCGGTGCGCCCCGGCGCGTGCGGCTCGGAAGCTCTGAAGACGCTGCCGCACATCGAGCAGTTATTCGTGAACTGCGCGATTGCCGACATCGACGATGACTCCTTCAACCGCAAGCTGTTCCTCAGCCGGCGCCGTGCCGAGAAACACCTCGCGGTGACTGATCCGGTTTTCTACGTGCCGAGCCTCTCGGCAAGCACGATCGTCTACAAGGGCATGGTGATGCCGCAGCACCTTGCGGAGTTCTATCCGGACCTGAAAGACGAGCGCCTGGAGGCATCCGTCGCGGTGTTTCACCAGCGGTTCTCGACCAACACGCTGCCGCAGTGGCGCCTTGCGCATCCGTATCGCTACCTTGCCCACAACGGGGAAATCAACACGATCCAGGGCAACCGCAACTGGGCACTCGCGCGCGGGCCACTGCTGCGCTCGCCGCTGCTGCCGGATCTGGCGGACATTCAGCCCCTGGTCGCGCTCACCGGCTCGGACTCGCAAAGCCTCGACAACATGCTCGAAGTGCTGCTGATGGGCGGCCTCGATCCGCTGCACGCGATGCGCATCCTCATCCCGCCCGCGTGGCACGGGCTCGATTCCATCGATGCAGACCTGCGCGCGTTCTACGAGTACTACTCGGTACATATGGAGCCGTGGGACGGGCCCGCGGGCATCGCGTTCACCGATGGGCGCTATGCCGGCTGCACGCTCGATCGCAACGGGCTGCGGCCGGCCCGCTTCGTCATCACCCGCGGCCGCATCCTCACCATCGCCTCCGAGACGGGTGTGTGGGACTACGCGCCGGAGGATGTCGTGCGTAAGGGCAAGCTCGGCCCCGGCGAGATGATCGCTCTCGACCTTGCCACCGGCACGCTGCTCGAGTCGGCGGACATCGATGCGCGGCTCAAGACGCGTCACCCGTACAAGACGTGGCTGAAGAAGGGGGTGCGCTATCTGGAGACCGATCTGGTCGACCCGCGTCTGGCTGCCGAGCCCATGGACCGCGAGACCCTCACGCTGTATCAAAAAATGTTCAATGTCGCCGGCGAAGAGCGCGAGGAGATCATCCGCGTGCTCGCCGAGGACGAGAGCGAAGCCGTCGGCTCAATGGGCGACGACACGCCCATGCCGGTGCTGTCGCGCAGGGTGCGCTCGCTGTTCGATTATTTTCGACAGCAGTTCGCGCAGGTGACCAACCCGCCGATCGACCCACTGCGCGAGTCGATCGTCATGTCGCTGCAGACCCAGATCGGTCCGGAGTGCAACATCTTCGTGCCGGCTCCGGAGCATGCCCGGCAAATTGTGCTCGGCTCGCCCATCCTCTCGCAGCGCAAGCTGCGCCAGATCCTCGGACTCAAGGATTTCGGCGTTACGCACGAGTTCATCGATCTGCAATACCCGCCGGAGGAAGGCCTCGAGGGGGCCATACTGCGCATGTGCGCGCAGGCCGAGTCCGCGGTACGCGACGGCAAGCTCGTGCTGCTGCTCTCGGATCGCTATCTCGTCAAGGGGAAGCTGCCCGCGCACGCGCTGCTCGCCACCGGCGCCGTCCACCAGCATCTCGTCAAGGCCGGCCTGCGCTCCAAGTGCAATCTGCTGGTCGAGACGGCGACCGCGCGCGATCCGCACCACTTCGCCTGCCTGATCGGCTACGGCGCGACCGCCGTGTACCCCTACATGGCCTATCAAGTGCTCTTCGACATGATGCGCAAGGGCCGCGTGAAGCTCGACTTCGCGGCGCGCCTGGAACTCGGCCGCAGCTATCGTGCCGGAATCCGCAAGGGTCTCTTCAAGATCATGTCGAAGATGGGGATCTCCACCATATCGAGCTATCGGAGCTCGCAGCTGTTCGAGATCGTCGGCTTGCACGAGCGCGTCGTGAATCTGTGCTTCACCGGCACCGAGAGCCGCGTGCAGGGAGCCGACTTCATCGATCTGCAGGCGGATCTCGCGCAGCTCGCCGCCCGCGCCTGGAATCCGCGCGAGCCCATCGAGCAGGGCGGACTCTTGAAATTCGTGCACGGCGGGGAGTACCACATGTACAACCCGGACGTGGTCGCGACGCTGCAGGCTGCGGCGATCTCCGGCGAGTACGAGCACTACAAGCAGTTCGCGCAGCTCGTCAACTCGCGTCCCGCCTCCTGCTTCCGCGACCTGCTCGAGCTGGTGCCGGCAGCCGAGCCGCTGGCTCTCGAGAGTGTCGAGCCGATCGAGGCCATCCTCCCGCGCTTCGACAGCGCCGGAATGTCCCTCGGAGCGCTGTCGCCCGAGGCGCACGAGGCGCTCGCGATCGCGATGAACCGGCTGGGAGCGCGCTCCAACTCGGGCGAAGGTGGCGAGGACCCCGCGCGCTACCGCAGCGAGAAGAACTCCAAGATCAAGCAGGTGGCCTCGGGACGCTTCGGCGTGACCCCCGAGTACCTGAGCCATGCGGAAGTGCTGCAGATCAAGATGGCCCAGGGGGCCAAGCCGGGCGAGGGCGGCCAGCTGCCGGGCCACAAAGTCAACGAGATGATCGCGCGGCTGCGCTTTGCGCGGGCGGGCGTCGGGCTGATCTCGCCACCCCCGCACCACGATATCTATTCGATCGAGGATCTCGCCCAGCTGATCTTCGATCTGAAGCAGGTCAATCCGCGCGCCCTGGTGTCCGTGAAGCTGGTCGCCGAGCCGGGCGTGGGCACGGTGGCCGCGGGCGTGGCGAAGGCTTACGCCGATCTCATCACCATCTCGGGCTACGATGGTGGCACCGGGGCGAGCCCGCTGTCCTCCATCAAATATGCGGGCACGCCGTGGGAGCTCGGCCTCGCCGAGACCCATCAGACGCTGCGTGCGAACGATCTGCGGCATCGCGTGCGCGTGCAGACCGACGGCGGCCTGAAGACGGGCCTCGACGTGGTCAAGGCCGCGATCATCGGCGCGGAGAGCTTCGGCTTCGGCACCGCACCGATGGTGGCGCTCGGCTGCAAGTACCTGCGCATCTGTCATCTCAACAACTGTGCGACCGGCGTGGCGACCCAGCACAATGTGCTGCGCAGCAAGTACTTCATCGGGCTGCCGGACATGGTGGTCAATTACTTTCGCTGCGTCGCGCAGGAAGTGCGCGAGATCCTCGCGACGCTCGGTGCGCGCAGCATCGAGGAGATCATCGGCCGCACCGAGCTGCTGCGCATCCTGCCGGGCGAGACCGAGCGCCAGCGCAAGCTCGATCTCGCGCCGCTCCTCTCGAAAGCCGACCTCGCCGCCGATGCGCCGCAGTACTGCGTCGCTCCATCCAATGCACCGTTCGACAAGGGCGAGCTCGCCGAGCGCATGGTGAGCGAGATGCGCAGTGCCATCGATGCCCGTGCAGGAGGCGAGTGGCACTACGAGGTCAAGAACTTCAACCGCTCGATCGGCGCGCGGGTCTCGGGCGAGATTGCGCGGCGCTGGGGCAACTACGGCATGGAGTCCACGCCGCTCGTGGTGCGCCTCTCGGGCAGCGCCGGTCAGAGCTTCGGCGTGTGGAATGCGGGAGGCCTGCACCTGTATCTGGAGGGCGATGCGAACGATTACGTAGGCAAGGGCATGGCGGCGGGCAAGATCGTGCTGCGTCATCCACCGAGCGCGCGCTACGAGCAGCGCGCCACGATCATCATGGGCAACACCTGCCTATACGGCGCGACCGGTGGTGAGCTGTACGCCGCCGGCGTCGCGGGCGAGCGCTTCGCGGTGCGTAACTCGGGGGCGCTCGCGGTCATCGAGGGCTCCGGGGATCACTGCTGCGAGTACATGACGGGCGGAGTGGTGTGCGTGCTTGGGCGCACCGGGGTGAACTTCGGCGCCGGATTCACCGGAGGATTCGCGTACGTCCTCGACCTCGAGCGCGATTTCGTGGATCGCTACAACCACGAGCTCATCGACATCAGCCGCATCCATGCGGAGGCGATGCAATCGCATCTGCAGCACCTGCAGGGACTGATCGAGCAGCACGTGCTCGAGACCGGAAGCTCCTGGGGCGAGGAGATCCTGAACGACTTTCGTACCTACATCGGCAAGTTCTGGGTGGTCAAGCCGAAGGCCGCCTCGATCGACTCGCTGATCGAGCATCTGCGGCGGGCGGCCTAAGGGCGCATCATGGCCGACAAGCACATGCGCTTTCTCGAGATCCCGCGGGCCGATCCCGCCAAGGCGCCTGTCGAGGCCCGGCTCGCGGGCTTTCGCGAGATCTATGCGCAGTTCACGCCAGAGGGCGCCGCGCAGCAGGCGGGACGCTGCATCGCGTGCGGCAATCCCTTCTGCGAGTGGAAGTGCCCGGTGCACAACTACATTCCGAACTGGCTCAAGCTCATCGAGGAGGGCAATCTGTTCGAGGCGGCGGAGCTGTCTCACAAGACCAATTCCCTGCCCGAGGTCTGCGGACGCATCTGCCCGCAGGACCGTCTGTGCGAGGGCGCGTGCACGCTCAATGACGGTCTGGGAGCCGTGACCATCGGCGCCATCGAGAAGTACATCACCGACGAGGCGTTCAAGCGCGGCTGGCGCCCCGACATGGCGCACGTGCGGCCGACGGGCAAACGAGTCGCGATCGTGGGTGCCGGACCCGCGGGACTCGGCTGCGCGGATATCCTTGTGCGCAACGGCGTGCGCCCGATCGTGTTCGACCGTTATCCGCGTATCGGTGGCCTGCTCACATTCGGCATTCCGCCCTTCAAGCTCGAGAAGGAAGTCGTCGAGCAGCGGCGCGAGGTCATGGAAGGCATGGGGGTCGAGTTCCGCCTCGGCGTGGAGGTCGGCAGGGACATCGCTTTCGAGCGGCTGCTCGAGGAGTTCGATGCGGTGTTCCTCGGCATGGGCACCTATCGCTACGTCAAAGGGGGCTTTCCGGGCGAGGATCTGCCCGAGGTTTACGAGGCGCTGCCGTTCCTCGTCTCGAACATCAATCACGAGCTCGCTCTGCCAGGAAGCGCGGACGGCCTGATCAGCATGCGCGGCAAGCGCGTCGTGGTGCTCGGTGGCGGCGACACCGCGATGGATTGCAATCGCACGGCCATGCGTCAGGGCGCGGTGTCGGTGACGTGCACTTACCGCCGTGACGAGCCCAACATGACCGGCTCGCGTCGCGACTACAAGAACAGCAAGGAGGAGGGAGTCGAGTTTCTCTTCAATCGGCAGCCAACCGAGATCGTCGGCGCGGACCGGGTGGAAGGGGTGAAGCTGGTGCAGACGCGGCTCGGGCCACCCGATGCGCGCGGGCGGCGCATCCCGGAGGCCGTACCGGGAACCGAGGAGGTGATCGCCGCCGATGCCGTGATCGTCGCCTTCGGCTTCCTGCCGAGCCCACCGCAGTGGCTCGACGATGCGGGCGTGCACGTGCATGGCAACGGTCGCGTGCGCGTAGCGGCCGCCTGCGACACGCCGTTTCAAACGACGCATCCGCGCGTCTTCGCCGGCGGTGACATGGTGCGCGGATCGGATCTCGTGGTGACGGCCGTCTTCGAAGGACGTGAAGCCGCGCGCGGCATCCTCAATCTTCTCGACGTGGGCTGAGCGGCCGGCGCCGCTGCCGCAAGCCAAGATTCACCCGTGTCGCCCGCAGCTGCAGCCGAGACGCGAGACTCCGAGGGACGCCTCAGCGTCGAGGCGCTCATCAAAGGATGCTGGAGCACCCAGGTTATCCATGCGGCGGTGTCGCTCGGCATCGCCGATGCGCTCGGCACGGGCATGTCGAGCGCGGAGGAGATTGCGCGGGCAACGCACACGAACGCACCGGCGCTGCTGCGTCTGCTGCGCGCCCTGTGCGTGCTGGGGCTTTGCCGCCCGCGCAGCGCCGACGGCTTCGAGCTCACTGCGGCAGGCCGCTGGCTCTGCAGTGACGTACCCGGTTCGCTGCGCTCGGTCGCCATGCACTGGGGCGGTCGCACGTGGCCGGGGCTGGGCGAGCTCGCGCAGGCGGTGAAGAGTGGACACCCGTGGGCGCACGGGGGCCGCGATGGCTTCGTGTCACTCGGCAGGAAGCCGGAGCAGGCCGCCACGTTCAATCGCTCGATGGCCGATCAAACGCTCGCGGTCGCGGGTGCGCTCATCGAGGCGTACGACTTCGGCCGCTTCGGCACGGTATTCGACGTCGGTGGAGGCTATGGAGCGCTGCTCGCCGCGGTGCTGCTTGCGCACCCTCACCTCGCGGGCGCGTCGCTCGATCTCGACTACATGGCGGGGGAGGCGCAGCAATTCCTGCAGTCGACACAGCTCGCCGAACGCGCCCGCTTCATCGGCTGCGATTTTTTTGCTGCCGTGCCTGCGGGCGCCGATTGCTACCTGCTCAAATACATTCTGCACGATTGGGGCGATGAGGAATGCGTCGCGATTCTCGGCAACTGCCGCGATGCGGCGGGGGCCGCCGGCACCATCCTCGTCATCGAGCAGCTCGCACCGCTCGCCGTGCAGCCGATTCCAGAGCATACCGAGGTCATCCGCAGCGACATCAACATGCTGGCGGTGACCGGCGGGCGCGAGCGTACAATCGTCGAGTACAACGCGCTCTTCGCGCGCGCCGGGCTGGCGCTCGGACGCGTGGTGCCGACCCGCTCCGCATTCAGTCTGCTCGAAGCGCTGCGACAGCCGGAGTGAAGCGATGAACGGAGCCGAAAGTCTGGTTCGCACTCTCGTCCAGTCGGGCGTGAGCGTTTGCTTTGCTAACCCCGGAACCTCCGAGATGCACTTCGTCGCCGCGCTCGACAAAGCGCCCGGCATGCGGGCGGTGCTCGGTCTGTTCGAAGGTGTGGTAACCGGCATGGCGGATGGCTATGGGCGTCTCGCCGGCCGACCGGCTGCGACATTGCTGCATCTCGGCACCGGTCTCGCCAACGGTCTTGCAAATCTGCATAACGCGCGGCGCGCGGCGACGCCCGTCGTGAATATCGTCGGCGACCACACGCGCGCGCACTTGCAATTCAATTCACCCTTCATATCCGATGTCGCAGCGATCGCCCGACCATTCTCCGACTGGGTTCACACCGCCGAAAGCTCGCTGACGCTCGCGGCGGACGGAGCGCGTGCCGTGACGGCTGCGCAGGGACCTCCGGGGCGAATCGCCACGCTGGTGGTACCTGCGGATGCGGCCTGGAACGACGCCGAAGCACCGGCTACTGCGCCCCCGCGCGCCGCGCCGCGTCCGGTGCCCGAGTCGACTATCGAGCGAATTGCCACACAGCTCGGGTCCACCCGGCACTCCGCCTTGTTGTTGCGCGGTGATGCCGCGACGGCTCGGGGGGTGAGCGCGGCGGGTCGCATTGCAGCGCGCACCGGCGCGCGGCTGCTCAGCGAGCGTTTGACACCGCGCTTGCAGCGCGGCGCCGGGCGCGTACGTATCGAGCAGATCCCATACCGCGTAGAGGACGCGTTGGAGTCTCTCCGCGCACTCGAGCTGCTGATCCTGGTGAGCTCATCACCGCCCGTCTCGACTTTTGCCTATCCCGGCAAGCCGAGCTGGTATCTGCCCGCGGGCTGCTCGCTCGCGCAGCTGGCACAGCCCGAGGAGGATGCGGAACAGGCGCTGGAGGCGCTCGCCGCGCGGCTCAAATCGCCCGACATGCCCGCAGGTCTCGTACGCTTGGAGCTCCCCGATCTGCCGCGCGGAGCGCTCGATCAATTCACGCTCGGCGCCTGCATCGCACGGCATCTGCCCGAGGGAGCGATCCTGGTAGACGAGGGCGTGACCAACTCACCGGGTACCTTCCGCGCCACCGAGACCGCAGCACCCCACGACTACTTCTCCAACTCCGGTGGCGCGCTCGGCCAGGGATTGCCGCTGGCCGCTGGCGCCGCGGTCGGAGCACCGGAGCGCAAGGTGGTCTGCCTGCAGGCCGATGGCGGGGCGATGTACAGTGTGCAGAGCCTCTGGACGCTCGCGCGCGAGCAGCTCGACGTGACGGTCGTGATTATCTCCAACCGCGCCTACGCGATCCTGCAGATGGAGCTCGCGCGTGTCGGGGCCACGATGGGTGCGAACGCGCGGGCGCTGCTGGATCTCGCCACACCCGAGCTGAGCTGGACACGGCTCGCTCAGGGCATGGGCGTCGAGGCGAGCCGCGCAGACACGGCCGAGCAGTTCGATGCGCAATTCTCCGACGCGGTGCGCCGCCGCGGACCGCGGCTCATCGAGGCGATGATTCAGCCGCGAGCCTGAGCCGCTGCTGCGAGGACCTGCACGATGTCTCTGGCCTTGCCGACGATCCGCATCAACGCCGAGCGCCTGTGGTCGAGCCTCATGAGCATGGCCGAGATCGGCGCGACGGAGCGTGGCGGCTGCAATCGGCAGGCGTTGACGGACGCGGACCAGCAGGGACGCGAGCTCTTCACGCGCTGGGTCCGAGATGCCGGCTGCAGCGTGCAGATCGATGAAGTCGGAAATATTTTCGCCGCACGCGCGGGCAGCGATCCGTCCGCCGCGCCCGTTCTGATGGGCAGTCATCTCGATACGCAGCCGACCGGCGGGCGCTTCGACGGCGTGTACGGCGTCATGGCCGGACTCGAGGTGATTCGTACTCTGAACGACCAGCGGGTACAGACACGCCGCCCGATCGAGGTCGCGAGCTGGACCAATGAAGAGGGTTGTCGCTTCGTTCCCGCGATGCTCGGCTCTGGCGTCATGGCCGGAACCTACGGCATCGATCAGGTGTATGCCTCCAAGGACAAGGCGGGTCGCACCTTCGGTGAAGAGCTTGCGCGCATCGGATATCGCGGCACGCTTCCCGCGCGCTCGCGGCCCTACCGCGCGATGCTCGAGGCGCACATCGAGCAGGGACCCATTCTCGAAGCCGAAGGGGTCACGATCGGGGTGGTCACCGGCATCCAAGGCGCATGCTGGCTGGATGTGACCCTGGAGGGCTTCGCCTGCCACGCAGGGCCGACACCGATGGACATGCGCCGCGATCCATGGCGCGCGGCCTGTCCCATCATCGACAGCGCCTTCAAGCTCGCGCGCCGGCACGCTCCCGATGCGCGCGCCACGATCGGCGATCTGAAGGTGCTACCCGGCTCGCGCAATACCGTGCCCGAGCGGCTCGTGATCTCCGTCGACCTGCGACACCCGGAGGCGCAAACGCTCGACAGCATGCTCGCAGCCTTCCATGCCCAGGTGGCGGACTTCGCGGAGCGTCACGGCATCGGAGCGCAGCTCAACAAAGTCTGGTCGATGCCGCCCACGAGCTTCGACCGCGAGCTCGTCGCTCTCATAGACACGGCGGCCGGCAGTCTCGGCTACAGCCGCCGCAGAATCGTAAGCGGCGCGGGTCATGATTCGCTGCACACTGCGCAGTTCGCCCCGACCGCTATGATCTTCGTCCCCTGCACCGGGGGGCTGAGCCATAATGAGGCCGAGGACGCGAAGCCGGCCGATCTCGCGGCCGGCGCCAACGTCCTGCTGCAAGCCGCCGCTGCCGCGGCGAGCGATTAGCCAAAGGCGGATCTGGCCATGGAGCTTCGTACGCGAGTTGAAGACGGCGGCACGCCGCGTTCAGCGCGGTGGGGCATCGACAGCGAGTACGGGCGCCTGCGGGATGTGCTCGTGGGGCCGATCGATCACTTCACCTGGCAGGCCGGCAGCAACTCCGTCGTGGAGCGCACTGCGCGCGTGGGGATGCGCTTCGATGCGGCCGCGGCCCGCGCACAGTACGCGGCGACCATCGCAGCGTACGAGGAGGCCGGGGTCAACGTCCATCGCCTGCCTGCGCAGCCGGATCTGCCGTACCAGCTGTTTGCGCGCGACAGCAGCATCATGACGCCGTGGGGCGCCGTGATCCTGCAGTGTTTCAAGCCGTTTCGCCGCGGTGAGTACGCCGCGTGCATCCGCTTCTACGTGGATGCAGGCATTCCGATCTACGACATGATCAGCGCCGGCAATCTCGAGGGTGGCGACTTCATGGTGCTCAAGCCCGGCGTGGCGCTCTGTGGGTACTCGGGCGAGCGCTCGATCGAGCCCGCTGTGCGGCAGCTCAAGTCCTGGTTCGAGCGCGAGGGTTGGGAATTTGCGACGTACGAATTCGATCGCCACTTTCTACACCTCGACGTGCAGCTCGGCATGATTGCTCCCGGCCTGGCGGCGGTGTGCGTTGAAGCCGTCGAGCCTGAGCTCGTGAGCTGGCTCAAGTCGAAGCAGATTCGCATCATCGAGGTGAGCTATCAGGATGCCATGCAGGTGGGCTGCAACGTCGTGGCGCTCGGCAATGAGCGCGTGCTGGTGCCTGCATCCAACGGCAAGCTGATCGCCGCTTGTCGCGCCGAGGGCCTTACCGTCTACGCGCCGGATGTCTCGATGATCGCCGCCGGCGGAGGCTCACTGCATTGCATGTGTCAGCCTCTGCGTCGCGACCCAGCCTGAGAGCCGGCAATAATTTGACAAAAAAAAGCCCCGCCAGAGCGGGGCTTCAGAGTTATGCTCGAGGTACCGACCGGGTCAATCGCAGTCAGCTCCGGCCAGCCGCAGCTACGAATAGGGGTAGCGAAACCGTCCGTCCGTTGCGCTCTGGCATTTAGCGTCGTCACGAGCATCAATCTTTCGGATGGAGCTATGGGGATTACCCCGGCCGAACCCTTCAAGGCCGCGTGTTAGTTCACGCTCTTCACCCCGACGGCCGCCAAAATGGGCGGCACGCCTTCCCGTGCCCGCGTTGATCGCCCGAGTTTCTGTCTTCTTAACTCCTCTTCAGGTTGTCCGCTTCACGCATCAACCGTGAGCGGCCGTCCCGTACAAAATGCAGCAAATTGGGTGCCAGTCAGAAAATACGCGGTGAATACACGAAGTTGTGCGCGCAGGTGGACTGGTTTCAGTGGCCAATTGTATAGCATCCCGACGCTGAAGTGTATGTCGTAAAGATGCGACAAAGTGGTCCGTCCGGGTCCGTCCGGGTTGCGCCGTGGCCGCCGTCAGCAGGCTCCTGGGGCCGCGGCTAGCGGGGCAGGCGCACGGAAAATCGGGCTCCCGATGCGTCCGGAAGGTCGTCCGCCTGGGCGGAGCCGCCGTGGAACTCGGCGATCAGCCGAACGATGTACAGGCCGAGGCCAAAATGCGGGCGACTGTCGCTGCCGGAGCGCGACTGCCATAGCGACTCGAACAGGCGGCTGCGGTCCTCGGCGGCCAAGGTCGGACCGGGATTGTCGACCTCGATCACGGCTGCCTGCGGCAGGAGTCGCAGGCGCAGCGTGATCGGGGCACCTGGAGGACTGAAGTCCACTGCGTTGTCGATCAGCTTGTCGAGCATCTGCACGATGAGATCGGGTGCCCCGTCGATCGGCACGGGCGCATCCGGCAACTCGGCCGCAAACGTGCGCTGCTGGAAGGCCATGCGGTAGGACTCGAGTGCGGCGCGCAGCACCGTGACCAGGTCGAAGCGCGACCTTTCGGCGCTTTGAATGGCCTCCTCGACACGCGTCGCCGCGCCCATCGCGATCAGGATGGCGTTCAGCCGCTCGCTGCCCTCGCGCGCCCGCTCGAGATAGGTCCGCGCGGCCTGCGAGGTCTGCTCGGATTCGAGGTTCTCGAGCGAAGAGCGCACGATCGTGAGCGGCGTGCGGATCTCATGCGCGAGCTTGCCGGCGAGCGTGCGCAGATAGCCGGTGTACTCGTTCAGCCGGGCCAGCAGCGTCGAGAAGCTGCGTGCGACATCTCCCAGCTCATCCGCGGCGGTGGTGTCCGGGAAAGTGGTGACGAGTCCTTCGCGCGTCAGCGCCGACTCGCTCGCGCGCTGCAGACGCGCGAGGCGATAGGCGAGCCACGCCGCGAAAGCAAACATCAATATGAAGGCGACGGCGCTGGTGATGAGCGTCAGATTGAGCAATTTTGTGAGTGCGAGATCGCGCAGCATCAGCCAGCGAGCGGCACTCTGCACGACGTTGAGCGTGCCGAGTGCGCGGTGCCGCTCGGCGTCGTTGATGGGCGCGATGACTTCCACCATGCGCCGCTCGCCCGGTCGCTCCAGGAGCCGCCGGTAGAGCCGCGCCAGGATGCCGCGCGCGGCGCCGGGATCCACCGGCACGGTCAGCTCGTCGGCGGCGCTCAAGGCCGCGCCGGCCGGCGTCGTGATGGTGATGCGCAGGCCCGGCTGAATGAATTGCGCGAGGTAGGCGGCGAGCTCCGGGGCGGCGACGATCAAACGGCCCTGTGTTGCGAGTGTGTCCCGGTCCAGGGTGCCGAAGCTCTCCGGGCTCGCGCCACGCTCGCGCCGGTCATCGACCAGCACCCCGAAGCGCGCGCCGAGCATCGACAGGGGCACGCGCAACTCGACGCGATAGCCATCGGCCATCGGCTGCCAGGCGCCCTCGATGCGCGGCTCCTCGACGGCGACTTGGCGGCCGTACTCGCGTGACTCGATGTGCCGCGCGCGCACCGGTCCGGCGCTCGTCGCAGCGATGAAGACCTGGTGCTCGCTGCCCTGCGGGTCCTGAAATCCGATCCAGACCCGATCTCCGAGCGCGCTCGGATCAAGCGGGTCGCTGTCAGGTGCATCTAGCACGAGGGCCGTGTCGTGCACCTCGAGCAGCACATACAGCGTGCGCTCGTAGACGCCGCCCAGGATGCGCAGGCTCGCTGCGCCGTGCCGCACGATGCGCCACGCAGTGGGCCGCTGCGGCCAATCGTCCGCGACGCCGTCGATGTAGGGCGCGCTCGACAGCAGCACGGGCTGCAGATCCTGAGCGCCGAGCGTCTCGATCCCGGGCGCATCGCTCGCGCGGTACAGCAGATCGGTTCGCCCCTGCAGTGAGGCGGCGAGCGTCTGTGCCATGGCGGTGAGAGCCTGCCTTTCGCCCTCGCGCAGTGCCGACTCCATCTCGCGCGCGTACTGACAGCCCTCCCATGGAAGCACCAGGGTCGCCAGACCGAGCAGTAGCAACTTCAGTCGCAGCGACACGGTCGGGCGGCCGCTGGCCCCTCAGGACTCGACCCAGCGATAGCCCATTCCGTAGGCGGTCTGGATGGCATCGAACTGCGCATCGACGGTCTGAAACTTGCGCCGGATGCGCTTCACATGCGATGTGATCGTGTTGTCGTCGAGCACCACGCTGGCAGCATCCATCAGCTGCTGACGGTTCTTCACATGTCCGGGATGGCGTGCCAGCGCGTGCACGATCCAGAACTCGGTCAGCGACAGGAGCACCACGTTGCCGTTCCACTCCACCTGCATGCGCTCGGTATCGAGCGTGAGCGCGCCGCGGCGCAGAGTCTGGCCGCCGTCCTGAGGCTTACGCAGTGCCTCGATGCGGCGAAACAGGGCATTCACGCGCGCGATCAAGTGCGCGAGGCTCAGGTCCTTGGTGAGAAAGTCATCCGCGCCGAGCCGCAATCCGGAGACGGCATCGATCTCGCTGTCGCGCGCGGTCAGAAAAATGATCGGCAGCTCGGCCGACATGGAGCGCAGCGCACGGCAGAGCTCGAAGCCACCCTCCGGCTCGTCCTCCAGGGAGATGTCGATGACCGCGAGATCGGGCAGGCGTGCGGCAAAGGCAGCGAGCGCCTGGCGGCGGTCGCCGTAGGTGCGCACCATGTAGCCTTCGCGCGTGAAGGCGGCGGCGTAGTTGTCGCGGATGGCGGGCTCGTCCTCGACGATGGCGATGAGCTTCATGCCGGACGATTCTAACCGGGCGGCGAGCTGCCGCCCCGTGCGGCGCTTCCGTTTTTTCCTCAGTCGCCGTATAAGCGGCTTGCGGTAGCCTCACTCTCGAAGGAGCTGTCCATGGACGCGCGCGGACGTTCGAACCTCTCACGGCGCGAAGTCCTGCGTGGCGGGGTGCTCGCCTGCCTGGCAGCCGGCTGTGCCCGCGGCAGTCTCGCAGCGGGCCCGGTGGATGAGCTGCCGCTCATCACCAAACCGATCCCCGCGACCGGCGAGCGCCTGCCGGCGATCGGGCTCGGCACGGACTCGTTCAACAGCGGCGCGCGTGAGCAGATCTCGCTCGAGATCGCACGCATGCACGAGCTCGGTGGGACCGTGATCGACACCGCCGCCGCCTACGGCGACAGCGAGGCCCTCATCGGCGAGGCACTCGCCTCGGCGGGCATTGCAGGCAAGATGTTCATCGCCACGAAGCTCACGGCGGGAGGTTTCAGTGATTTCTTCGGCGGCGGCGTCGGTGGCGAGGCGAGCTTCCAGCGCTCACTCCAGCGGCTGCGGGTGCAGAAACTCGATCTGCTACAGGTCCACAACCTGAGCGGCATGGAGACGCTCATGCCGCTGCTGCAGGAGTGGAAGCGCGCCGGCAAGATTCGCTATCTGGGTGTGACCACGTCCCGGGTCTCGCAGCACGAGGCCATCGTGGACGCCATGCGCAAGTACCCGCTCGATTTCATCCAGGTCGATTATTCCATCGCCAATCGCGATGCCGAGAAGAGCGTGTTTCCGCTGGCAGTCGAGCGCAAGGTAGCCGTGCTCGCCAACTTGCCTCTGGTGCGCGGCTCGCTGATCGGTCAGAGCGCCGCGCGCAAGCTGCCGCCGTGGGCGGCCGACATAGATGTGACGAGCTGGAGCGGCTTCCTGCTGAAGTACGTCATCTCGCACCCGGCCGTCACGTGTGCCATTCCGGGCTCGACGCAGGTTGCGCATCTCGTCGACAATCAGCGCGCGGGACGCGGCAGACTGCCCGATCCGACGACGCGCAAGCGCATGGAGGATTTCTGGAGCCAGCACGCCGCGTAGCATGACGGTAGGCGCGCCGCGGCGCTGGCGAGGAAGTCAGATGGCGAAGATTGTGCTTGGTATGTGGACCTCCCACGGTCCTACCCTGTCGACTACTCCCGAGCAATGGCTGCTGCGCGTGCCTGCCGACCGACAGAAGCACGATCATCCGTTTCGCGGCAAAACTTATGATTTCACTGCGCTGGTGGCGCTGCGCAAGGCGGAGAGCCTGGCCACGCAGTGCAGTTTGGAGCAGCGCGAGCGGCGCGCGGCCGCGTGCCGGCAGGCGATCGAGACCATGGCAGATAGCTTCGCCGCTGCGGCGCCCGACGTGGCCGTCATCATGGGCAACGATCAGCACGAGCTGTTTCTCGACGATGTGATCCCCGCGATCACGGTGTTCTGCGGTCCCACCCTGTGGGATCGTCCCGCGAGCCCTGAGCAGGCGGCCCGCATGCCGCCCGGCATCCACGAAGCCGAGTGGGGACACAGCCCGCCGCAATACACAGAGTACCCGGGCAAGCCCGAGCTCGCGCTGCGGATCATCGCGCACGCCATGGAAAGCGGCTTCGACGTGGCGGTCTCCCAGCGCCTGCCCGTGCATCCGACCCACTGGTCGAGCGGCATCCCGCATGCCTTCGGCTTCATTTACCGGCAGATCATGCGCGATCGCGTGGTGCCCAACGTACCGATCATCTTCAACACTTTCTTTCCTCCCAATCAGCCATCCGCCCGGCGCTGCTTCGAGTTCGGCCGCATGGTCGCCCGTGCCATCGAGGGCTGGCCGAGTGCCGCGCGGGTCGCGTTGTTCGGCTCCGGCGGCATGAGTCACTTCGTCATCGACGAGGAGCTCGATCAGAGGATTTTCGCCGCTCTGCGTGGCCGCGATGCCGAGGCGCTCTGCAGCATCGAGGACAGCTATCTGCAGTCGGGCTCCTCCGAGCTCAAGAACTGGATCACCGCGGCTGGCGCGCTTTTCGAGACTTCGCTCAAGGGCGGTGTCATCGGGTATCAGCCGTGCTACCGCTCCGAGGCGGGCACCGGCACCGCGAATGGATTTGTCTGCTGGCACTAGCCTGGCGACAATCCGGGTTGCTCAGTCAACGGCGGCAAGTGACATGAACTCGCGTGAAGATTCCCTGGGACGGCTGGCGCGCCTGGATGCCTGTGCGCTCTCGGACGCGCTCGACACGCTGCGGCTAAATGGCTGCGTGAGCGGACTCGTTGCGGCGACGAGCGGCGTGCGCATCACCGGTCGCGTGCACACGGTAAAGCTGGCTGCGGGTCCGGCGCCCGCCGACGGCACCGCGCCGCGGCATCTCGGGGCGGCGGCGATCGAGGCCTGCTCCATCGGCGATGTGATCGTCGTCGAGCAGCGCACCGGAATCGACGCGGGGTGCTGGGGCGGCATTCTGTCGCGCGGCGCGAAGCTGCGTGGCATCGCCGGCATCATCGCCGAGGGCTGCGTGCGCGATATCGACGAGGCGCGCCAGCTCGGCCTGCCGATCTTTTGCCGTGGCCACACGGCGCGCACCGCGCGCGGCCGTGTTCATGAGCTCGGCACGGATGTCCCCGTGCAGGTAGGCGACGTTACCGTCCATCCAGGCGACTATGCGCTAGCCGATGCGAGCGGCGTCGTGTTCGTGCGTCCCGAGCGGTTGCAGGAGGTGCTGTCCGCGGCGGAAGCGATCGCCGCGCGCGAGGCAGCCATGGTGCTGCGCCTCGCGGCTGGCGAGGCGATCACCCACGTGATGGGTGCGGACTACGAGCACATGCTGCGGACCACGCACCGGGAGCAATCATGATCATCGATTGTCACGGTCACGTGAGCGCACCCGTCGAGCTGTGGGCCTACAAGGCGACCTTGCTGGCGCATCGCGGCTCGCATGGGCGCAGCGGCGTGCGCGTCTCCGACGAGCAGCTGATCGCCGCAGCCAACAAGGCAGAGATCGGACCGTCCGGGCATCTGGACCTGATGAAGCGCCACGGAACGGACCTGCAGCTCATCTCGCCGCGGCCCTTCCAGATGATGCATGCGGAGAAGCCCGCACGCGTGGTGCACTGGTTCACAGAGGAAGTGAACACTCTGATTCACCGGCAGTGCCGGCTGCTGCCGGAGCGCTTCGTGCCGATCTGCGGCTTGCCGCAGGCAGCGGGCGAGCCGATCGCCAACGTATTCCCGGAGCTCGAGCGCTGCATCAAGGGACTCGGCTTCAAGGGGTGCCTGCTCAATCCGGATCCATTCGAGAACAGCGGCGTGGAAGCCCCGGGTCTCGGCGAGCGCTATTGGTATCCGCTCTACGAGAAGCTCTGTGAGCTCGACGTGCCGGCGCACATTCATTCCACCGGCTCGCGCTCGGAGCGCACGCCCTACAGTCTGCACTTCATCAACGAGGAGTCGATCGCGGTCTTCAATCTCGTGAACTCGACGGTGCTCGAGGATTTCCCCGATCTCAAGATCCTGGTCTCGCACGGCGGCGGAGCTATTCCCTACCAGCTCGGGCGCTTCGAGTCCGCCTCGTTACGCGCGCAGCGCCGCTTTTCCACGCGCATGAGGCGGCTCTACTTCGATACCGTCCTGTACACGCCAGCGGCCTTGCGCCTGCTGATCGAGACCGTGGGGTCGGAGCGGTGTTTGTTCGGCACGGAATGCCCCGGCGTGGGCTCCGCGGTCAATCCGGACACGGGCGAGACCATGGATGACATCGCGCCCTACATTCAGGGCTTCGACTGGTTGAGCGCGGCCCAGAAGAAGATGATCTTCGAGGACAACGTCCGGCGCGTGTTCAAGCTCGCCGCTTGATGCGGCGCGCGGCACGCGCGCACCCGGAGCAGAGCGCATGGCAGAGCGCAAGTGGCCTCCCTTCCGCGCGGATCAGGTGGGCAGTCTGATCAGACCTCCGGAGCTGATTGCTGCACGTGCGCGCAGGAGCAACGGCGAGATCAGCGCCGAGCAGCTGCTGCAGATTCAGCATGCGGCCATACGCGAGGTGGTGCATCGCCAGGAGAGTCTCGGACTCCGGGCGGTCACGGATGGCGAGTTCAATCGAGGCACCTGGCAGACGGATTTTCTACTGCAGTTTGCGAATGTGCGCCCGGTGGCATCGAAGTTCTCGGTGCGCTTTCACAACGAGCAGGGCGCGACCGAAGGCCGCCCGCACACCGTGCAGGTCGTGGGGAGGTTGCAACGCCCGCATGGCATCTTCGTCGAGGACTTCAAATTCCTGCGCTCGATCGCGAGCGCAGTGCCGAAGATCACCTTGCCCTCGCCGAGTGTCATGCACTTCCGCGGCGGGCGCGAGGCCATCGACGCAGACGCGTACCCGGAGATGGGCGAGTTCTATGAGGATCTGGCGCGCGTATACCGCGAGGAGCTCGCCGAGCTCGCCGCGCACGGCTGCCGGTACCTGCAGCTCGATGAAGTCAATTTCGCCTACCTGTGTGATCCGGCCCTGCGCGCGGACATCCGCCGCAACATCGGCGAGGATCCTGCCGCCCTGCCGCAGACGTACGCTCGGCTCATCAACGCAGCGATCGCGGATCGGCCCGCCGACATGGTCGTGTGCCTGCATCTGTGCCGCGGAAACTTCGCGGGCAACTGGATGGCTGCGGGAGGCTACGAGCCGGTGGCCGAAGTGCTCTTCAACGAAGTCGCCGTTGACGGCTACTTCCTCGAGTATGACAGCGCTCGCGCCGGAGGTTTCGAGCCGCTGCGGCTCGTGCCCAACAACAAGATGATCGTGCTCGGGCTCGTCACCACCAAGCACGCGCAACTCGAGAGCAAAGAGGAGCTTGAGCGGCGCATCCAGGAAGCGGCGCGCTTCCTGCCTCTGGAGCAGCTGGCTCTGAGCCCGCAGTGCGGATTCGCGAGCGGCATCGCCGGCGCCACAATGAGCAGCGACGAGCAGTTCGCCAAGCTCGAGCGCGTGGTGGAGGTTGCGCGCGAGGTGTGGGGCGACTGAGCGTCACCCGCCCCAGACGTTCGCCTGCTCCGCGAAGTCTGAACGCTGCACGCGGACCACGCAGAAGCGCTGCCCCGTCGGCGCCTCCATCACGTACCAGGTACGCACGCGGCCGATGCGCTTGGCGCCGAGCTTCTCGAGCCGCGCGACTTCCGCCTCGATGTCGTCGGCCTCGATGTCCAGGTGCACCCGGCTCTCGTGCTCCACCTGCTGCACCTCGATGTGCAGATCGTCCGCGCTGGTATCGAGCTGGCGGTAAGTCGGTTGCGTGGGATCGCCGAACGGCTTCACCGGCAATCCCAGGGCGCGACTCCAGAACTGCGCGGCCGCGTCCAGATCCTGAGTACGGCAATCGATGATGAATCCGGCCAGGCGACTCTTGTGCATCGCTGCTCTCCTTTTCAGATCTCGTTGCGACGGGCGAAACGCCCGATATGCTCGGCGGCACGGAACGCGAGCGCCTCGATCGTCAAGGTCGGCTGCCCGCGTCCTGAGGTGACGAAGCTCGAACCGTCGCACAGAAACAGATTCTTCACGTCGTGCGTGCGGTGATATCTGTCGATGACCGACGTGCCGGGATCGTTACCCATGCGGCAGGTGCCGAGCAGGTGAAAGCTGAGCGTCGTGTGCGCGACCTCGTCATGCCAGATCTTCTGCGCGCCTGCCGCATCCATGATCGCCGCTGCCCGCTTCTGCAGAAAGCGCGACGTGGCCAGATCATCCGGATGATCCTGGTACGTGACCCGCATGGCGGGGATACCCCAGGAATCCTTGAGCTCGGGATCCAGGCTCACACTGTTGCTCTCCACGGCGAGGGAGGTGCTGTGGGTCGCGACGACCATGGAGCGTGTGAAAGCCTCGAGCCGAGCCTTGTATTCGGTCCCCCAGCGCGGCAGATCGCCGCCGCTCGAGAGTGCCCACAGCGCCGGCTGCGGATTGATACGGCTGTCGAGCCCGCCGCCGCCGTAGAAGCCGCGGCGCGGATCCGAATCGTAGAAGTCGTGCACGACACGGGTCACCTGCACGCTCTTGTATTCATTGAGCTGGCGCTCGAACACCGCGTGCACGTCCGAGTTCTGATTGAACATGAGGTACTTGCCCACGACGCCGCTCGAGTTGGCCAGGCCATGCGGAAAGCGGTCGGTGGCCGAGTTGAGCAGCAGGCGCGGGGTCTCGGCGCCGTTGGCGCACACCACGACCGCACGCGCGCCCTGGAAGCGTTCGCGCTTGTCGCGGTCGAAGTAGTGCACACCCGTCGCGCGCCCGCGCTTGTCCGTCGCCACGCGAAACACGTAGCTCTCGGCGCGCACTTCGCACCGACCCGTTGCCTCGGCTTCCGGGATCATCGTGTAGAGCGATGAGGACTTGGCCCGCACCTCGCATCCGAAGCCCATGCAGAAGCCGCAGTGCACGCAGCCCGGGCGGCCGCGGAACGGGCGCGAGTTGATGGCCAGCGGCGCCGGATAGGGATGCAAGCCGAGCTTGCGCGCGCCGCGCTCCAGCAGCACGCCCGAGGATTTCACAGGCATGGGCGGCATCGGATAGGGCCGCGAGCGCGGCGGATCGAAGGGACTCGCCCCTGCGAGGCCGGAGACGCCGACCTCCCACTCGACGCGGGTGTAGTACGGCTCGAGCTCCTCGTAGCGCAACGGCCAGTCGGCGAAGCCAGTGCCGGGAATAGCGCCGAGAAGGCTGCGCTCCTGGAAGTCGACTGGGTGGAAGCGCCAGAAGTTCGCCGTGAAATGATTGCTGCTGCCGCCGACGATGCGCGCGTAGACGAGCGCGTTGTAGCCGAACAGGCGCTGGGCGCGCACCGCCGGATCGCTGGTGAAGGTCTGCGGGCTCAGCTGCGGATCGTTCGTGATGCCGCTCAGGTAGAAGTACTTGAGCTCGTCGTGCTCGAAGTCCCCGGGCCCGAGTCTCGGGCCCTGTTCCAGAACCAGAACGGTAAAGCCGCCGCGCGCGAGCTCGCGCGCCACCACGCCTCCGGCGGCGCCCGAGCCGACGACGACGAAATCGACGGTCTCGTCCAGCGTGAAGCGCCGTGTGCTCACTTGGACCTCGGATAGGGGACGAAGCCAGGGTAGTCGCGATCGTAGTCGCCGAACGGGGGCTCGAAGACGTGCTGGTCCTCGAAGCCGATCATCTTCCAACCCGCGCCCCCTCGATTGCCGCCGTACTTGGGAGATGCGAGCAGGCCGAGCACGGTAAGGGTGCGCAGATTCTCGAAGAACGGTGTCCACTCCAGGGACTGCATGAATGCGAGCTGCGCGTCGCTGCGAGCAGCCGCGAAAGACGCGAGCGACGGATGCAGTGCGTGAAAGCGCTGCTGCGCCTGCGTCAGTCCCGCATAAAATTCGGAGGCCCAGCTCGCGAAGAACGTCGCCAGCGCACGATCGATGAAGTAGACGGCGCCCGCCTCACGGGCTCCGGGAGTGGCGCCGCTCGGAACGATCTGCCCCGCCAGCGCATCGACGTCCGCAGCCTGAGCGCCCGACAGCGACTCGAAATGATGCGTTCTTAGCGAGTCGCTCACCTCGGAGGCGTGTTCCGCGGCGGCCGCGATGTGCGGCCACTGACAGGCTAGCCACGCGCCGCTCAGCGCTCCGCCGCTGCCAAGAAGAAACGAGCGGCGCGACGCTGGCAAGGGGAGGGGCATGAACGATGGTGGACTTGCCGCAAACGGCGCGTCAAGGCACGCTGCGCCGCTGCGATCCGAGGAGAAGCTTCATGCATCGCACCTTCTTGCGCCCCGCGGTCACTGCGCTCGTGGTCGGCGCGCTGGCGTCTGGCTCGTTCGGCGGCGCGGCGGCCGCCACTGCGGATACACCCGCGCCGGCACCCGCTGCCACGACTGCGGCGACCCATTCCGGCTGGGATCTCACGGATCTCTACCAGAACCCCGAAGCCTGGAGCGCCGCCTTCGCCCGCACCAAGGACGCGGCCGACATGCTCGAGCGCTACAAGGGTACTTTGGGACAGAGTCCGCAGGCCCTGCTGAGCGCTCTGGACGCTGCGAGCGCAGTGAATCGCGAGACCAGTCGGCTGTTCGTGTATGCGAACCTCAAGGCGGATGAAGATCTGCACATCGCCGCGAATCAGGAGCGGCGCCAGCAGGCACAGACGCTCGCGACCCTGCTCGACGAACGGACGGCGTGGATGGCACCCGAGATCCTCGCGCTCGGTGCCGACAAGGTGCGCGCTGACATCGGGGCCAATCACGAGCTCGCGCGGCGCTTCGATTTCTTTCTGAACGACACACTGCGCGCCGCGCCGCACACGCTCGGGACCGAGGCCGAGAACGTGCTCGCAAGCGCCGGCGAGGTGCTGCGTCAACCTGACACCGTGCGTGGACTGCTCGCCGACGGCGATCTGCCCTATCCGACGGTCGAGCTCTCGGGCGGGGTCAAGATCCGCCTGGATACGAGTGGTTATTCCCGGGCTCGACAGCTGCCCAATCGCGCCGATCGCAAGCAGGCCTTCAATGCCTTCTGGGGCATGTGGAAGAACTATCAGGGGACACTCGGCGGACTGCTTGCCGCGCAGGTGATGGGAAATGAATTCCAGGCACAAACGCGCAAGTTCTCGAGCGCGCTCGAGTCGGCGCAGTTCTCCTACAACATGCCGGCGAGCGTCTACCGCACTCTAGTCGCGGAAGCACACGCCGGACTGCCGACCTTGCATCGCTATCTGCGTCTGCGGCAGCGCCAGCTCGGCATCTCCGGGCCGCTCGAGTACTACGACAACTATCCGCCGATCTTTGCTCTGCATCCGGAGCCGAAGTTCACGCTCACCGAGTCCGAGCGCATCACGCTCGCGGCGCTGCAGCCGCTCGGCAAGGATTATTTGAAGCTACTGCAGCGCGGCTTCGCCGGACGCTGGATGGATCCCGAGCCCCATGCAGGCAAGGCGTCCTCGAGCTACATGAGCGGCGCGGCGTACGACGTGCACCCGTATCTGTTGCTGCATTTCACGGGCGATTTCGAGTCGCTGTCCACCTTGGCACACGAATGGGGTCACGCCGTACACACCTTGCTCGCCGATGCGGCGCAGCCCTTCGAGAAGTCCAACTATTCGATCTTCATCGCCGAGACGGCCTCGATCGGCAACGAGATGTTGTTGAACGACTACATGGTCGCGCACGCGAAGAGCAAGGCCGAGAAGCTCTACTACCTGGGCCAGGGCCTGGAATCCATTCGCACCACCTTCTTTCGCCAGGTGCAGTTCGCGGAGTTCGAGCTGCAGATCCACCAGGAATTCGAGCAGGGTCACGCGCTTTCGGGCGCGCGCATGACCCAGATGTACTGCGACCTCTTGCGCCATTACTACGGCGATGCCGAAGGCGTGATGCACATCGATCCGGCCTACTGCGTCGAGTGGGCCTTCGTGCCGCACTTCTACTACGACTTCTACGTTTACCAGTACGCAACTTCGATGGCGGGCGCCGCGTATATGACGGACGCGATACTCAAGCAAGGGGCACCCGCGCGCGAGCGCTTCATCGCCGTGCTGCGAGCCGGCGGCTCCGACTATCCCTATGAGCTCTACAAGCGCGCCGGCATCGACATGGCGCAGCCCGCTCCCTATCGGGCACTCATGGCGCGCATGAATCGCATCATGGACGAGATCGAAGCGCTGCAGCGCAAGCCTTAGCGCGCCGGATCAGTCGGCGGAAGGTTGCTCGCCGCGCCGTCCCGCGGGTCGCGGCACCAGGAGTAAAAGCTGACGATCCCGGCGATGGCGCCGATTGAGAACGCGACGCCGGCTACGATCGGCGCAAGTTTCACGATCAGCGGTGCCTGCTTGAAGTGCAAGGCAACCGAGAGGCGATACCAGCCGTGTGGCGCGGCGTGGGCCGCCGCGAATCCCACCAGTATGGAGATCGCGCTCGCCAGCCCGGCAACGGCCGCGACGCACCGCGCCACACTCCTGTGATGCAGCTGGTTGACCCGCAACCGCAACTGTAGGCTCGAAATGCTCACGCTCGTTGTTCTTGAGCCTGTGATCGCCGCCGAGCGACCAACTCCCCAGTGAGCAGTTTAGTTTTGGAGCCCGCGGCGGGCAACGCCCGCGCACGCAGGAGTTCGCCAGGGGGTGCCTAAAAGGCGTTAAGTCCTGTCAGCTCGCGGCCCACGGCCAGCTGGTGAATGGTCTCGGTGCCCTCGTAGGTGATCACGCTCTCGAGATTGAGCATGTGGCGGATCGGAGCGTATTCCGCGCTGATGCCAGCCGCGCCGAGCAGGTCGCGACAATCACGTGCGACATCGAGCGCCATGCGACAGTTGTTCCACTTGGCGAGCGAGACGTGTGTGGGCGACATTTTGCCCCGGTCCTTGAGTCTGCCGAGCTGCACCGCGAGCAGCTGCGCCGTGGTGATGCGCCGCGCCATCTCGGCGAGACGCACCTGTACGGCCTGTGTCTGGGCGAGCGCGCGCCCGAAAAGCACGCGCGAGCGCGTGTACTCGATGAGTTGCTGCAGGCACGCCTGCGCCGCGCCGATAACTCCCCAGCTGATGCCGTAACGTGCCTGCGTGAGGCACGAAAGCGGTCCCTTGAGGCCGACCACGCCAGGCAGCATAGCGCGCTCGGGCACGCACACATCCTCGAGAAAGAGCGCGGAGGTGACGGAGGCGCGCAGCGAGAACTTGTGCTCGATCTCGGTGGCCGCGAAGCCCTTGGTCGCTTTTTCCACCAAGAAGCCGCGGATGCCGTCCTCGGTCTGGGCCCACACGAGCGCGACATCGGCGATCGAGCCGTTGGTGATCCACATCTTGGCGCCATTCAGCACCCAGTCGCTGCCGCGCCGGCGCGCCTGCGTCTTCATGTTGGCGGGATCCGAGCCCCCGTGCGGCTCGGTGAGACCGAAGCATCCGATCAGCTCCCCGCGCGCCATGCGCGGCAGAAGCCGTTGTCGCTGCTCCTCGCTCCCATAGGCATGGATCGGAAACATGCACAGCGAGGACTGCACGGAGGTGAAGCTGCGCAGCGCCGAGTCTCCTCGCTCTAGCTCGCGACAGATGAGGCCATAGCTCACCGCGTTGAGTCCTGCGCACTCGTATCCCTTGATAGTGCTGCCGAGCAGCCCGAGGGCTGCCATCTCCGGCACCAGCTCGCGCGGGAAACGGTGCCGCTCGAAGCACTCGCGGATGATGGGCAGCACTCGCTCGTCGACGAAGCGCGCCACCGCATCCTGCACGATCCGCTCCTCCTCGCTCAGCATCGCGTGGACATCGAAGAGATCGAGCGGATCGAGGCCGGAAGGGGCGGCGGGCACGGGTTGCGGCGAGCTCATGCGCGCATTGTCTCATGAGCGCACTGCCGAACGACAACCTACAATCCCGTCATGAAGATTCCCGAGATCATCATCGTCGAAACCGTGCATCAGCCCGGCAGCCTCGCCAAGGTTCTGCAGGTGATCGGCGATGCGGGGCTTGCGATCGAGCATCTGACGGCGTTGCGGCGCGAGCAGGGACGCACACTCTGGGAAATCACCCTCGAGCTGGACGAGGAGACCGACCGCAGTCTCTACGAGCGCATCGATCAGCTGCCGAACGCACGCTTCATCGGCAAGTCGGATCGCGTCTTCAACCGTCATCGGGGCGGCAAGATCCGCACGATCGCGAGCCTACCGATCAACACGCTGCAGGTGCTGCGCGACATCTACACCCCCGGCGTCGCGCGCGTCTGTCTCGCGATTCAGGCCGACCCCGAGCGCGCGCACGAATACACGAGCCGCGACAGCACCATCGCGATCGTCACCAACGGCACGGCCATTCTCGGGCTCGGCAACATCGGCGCGCTCGCCGGATTGCCCGTCATGGAAGGCAAGGCGGCGCTGTTCTCCGATCTGGTCGGCTTGAGCGGCGTGCCGATCCTGCTGCGTGAGCGTGAGCCGCAACGCGTCATCGAGACCATTCTCGCCATCGAGATGTCCTTCGGTGCCATTCAGCTCGAGGACATCGCGGCACCCGAATGCTTCGAGATCGAAGCGCGCCTGCGCGAGCGGCTCGAAAAACCCGTGATGCACGATGATCAGCACGGCACCGCAGTGGTCGCGCTCGCGGCACTGATGAACGCTACGCAACGAGTGGGCCGCAGCCTGCGCGAGAGCGTCGTGGGCCAGATAGGGCTCGGAGCCGCAGGCACCGGCATCGTGCGCCTGCTGCGAGCCTACGGAGTGGCGCGTGTACTCGGCACCGACCGTGACGAGCGTGCGATGGAGCGTGTGCGTGCGCTCGGCGCCGAGGCCGCATCGCTCGCGCAGATCATGGCCGTCGCCGATATCATCGTGGCGACCACGGGTGTCAAGAATCTCATCCCGGCGAGCGCGGTGCGGCCGGGACAGATCATTCTCGCGCTATCGAATCCGGACCCGGAGATCGACCCTCTGGCAGCCATGCAACACGGCGCGGCGTTCGCCGCCGACGGCAAGGGCATCAATAACGTGCTCGCCTTTCCCGGTCTCTTCAAAGGGGCTCTCGCCGCACGAGCGCGCGCATTCACCGACGAGATGCTGATGGCCGCGGCACGGACGATCGCGCATCTGGCGCTCGAGCAAGAGCTGGTGCCGGATCCGCTCGATCGTACGGTCCACGAGCGCGTGGCCGCGGCGGTGCAGGAGGCCGCGCGGCGGGTCCACGCTCAGTAGCGCACGCCCATGCGCTGATACAGCGCTGCAATCAGCCATAAGGGCCCGATCAGCAGAAACTGCACGTCCTTGAAGAAGGACGGTCGCTGGCCCTCTACGGCATGACCGACGAACTGGCCCGCCCAGGCAAGCACGAAGATGCCGACGCAGGTTGCCCAGAGCGGCCAGGGCAGCGTCAGCAGCCCGCGCAAAATGAGAAAGAGCAGCGCGAACGCCGCCAGTGTTCCGAGCGCCAGTCCCGGCGACAGCCACACGTAGTACAGCATTGCGAGCGCTACGGCGAGCGTGGCCCAGTTGAGCCACGGCTCGGAACCGAGCGCACTCGGTACAGGCAGCGACCACAGCAGCCCCATGATCGAGAGCACGATCGCGGGAACGCACACGAAGTGCAGTCGCTTGTTGAGGCCGTTGCGGTGGCTCGTTCCGTACTCGTCCAGCCAGTCAGCGACCGCGCGCACGCCGCGTGACCTGCGCGCGCGTGGCTCAGGCCGCAGCCGGCGCCATCAGCGAGCGCAGCTTGGTGAGTGCGTTCGATTCGATCTGGCGGATGCGCTCGGCGGACACGCCGTACTTGTCCGCGAGCTCGTGCAGGGTCGCCTTCTGCTCGCCGATCCAGCGCTGCTCGACGATATCGCGGCTACGGCCGTCCAGACGACCCAGTGCCTCGTGCAGACGATCGGACGAGTCGCTCTCCCACTCCTCGGCCTCGACGCTCGCCGCCGGATCGGCACCGGGGGCGGCGAGGAACGCCGCCGGACTGAACGGGGTCTCCTCGTCGTCGGCATCCGGGGCCGGATCGAACGACAGGTCCCGCGCCGCGAGTCGCTGCTCCATTTCCGTGACTTCGGCCGGGGTGACGCCCAGATCGTGGGCGACGGCACGCGTCTCCTCGCCGGAGAGCCACGAGAGGTTCTTCTTCAGACGACGCAGATTGAAGAACAGCTTGCGCTGCGCCTTGGTGGTCGCGATCTTGACCAGGCGCCAGTTGCGCAGCACGTACTCGTGAATCTCCGCCCGTATCCAGTGAACTGCGAAGGACACGAGACGCACGTTCAGGCTCGGATCGAAGCGCTTCACGGCCTTCATCAGGCCGACGTTGCCTTCCTGTATGAGATCACCGACCGGCAGTCCGTAGCCGGCGTAGCCGCGCGCAATGTGCACGACGAAGCGCAGATGCGAGACCACGAGCTGACGTGCAGCTTCGAGGTCGTTGTCATGGCGAAAGCGCTCGGCGAGCTCGCGTTCCTCTTCGCGTGTCAGCACCGGGATACGGGCGACTCGCTCGAGGTAGGCATCGAGACTGCCGACGGGCCCTGCCAGGGCAAGGTCCGGATATCGAGTAACGAGAGCGGTGGTGGCGGTCATCGCTTGGAGGCACTCCCTTGAATAGAGGCGGATTTTAGCACTCGTGTCTTTAGAGTGCTAAGGTGCTGGGAAGTTTCGTCGCCAACCGTAAATAAGCCTTTCGAATACAGTGACTTGAGTCACTTGAGCTTGGGCTAAGCATTGACTCAGGCCCGCGGCTCGATACTGCGTAGGTGCCTGGACGCGGAGGCCCAGGCTCCCAGCCACCCGAGCACGGCTCCGCCCCCGATCAGCAGGGCAGTGTCGATGGGGCTCGGACCCACCAGTGCATAGTGGCTGCCGTAGGACTGGGCCAGACGATGCACTGGCTCCTGCAGGACGATTACACCCGAGGCCACGAGGGCCCAGGCGAGACAGCCCCCGATCAAGCCGTAGAGCGTGCCGATGTAGAGGAACGGCCGGCGCACGAAACCATTCGATCCTCCCACGAGCTTGGTCACCTCGATCTCGGCGCGGCGATTCTGGATCTCGAGCCGGATGGTGTTGCCAACGATGGCGAGCACGCCCAGTCCGAGCACGACGAAGGCGCACAGTACGACCCGGCGCAGCAGCTCGAGGATCGCGTTCAGTCGCTGCACCCACTCTGAGTCGATCTGCACGATATCGACCTCGGGATGCGCCGCGAAGTAGCGTTTGAGCTCATTGAGAGCGGCGGGCGAGCTCGCACCGGCCGCCGGCTGCACGTGCAGCACATGGGGCAGCGGATTGTTCTGCAAAGACTGCAGGGCGGCGCCAAAGCCCGAGTACTGCCGGAATTCCTGCAGCGCCTGATCCGCAGAGATGAGCGTCACGGAGGCCACGCCCGGTTGCATTCGCGCCTCCCGAGCCAGCTGCTGCGCGGTTGCGAGCGGCGTATCGGTCTTGAAGTACACCGAGACATCCACCGCATTCGCAAGGCCGCCCGTGGCGGCAGCGGCGTTCGCGATCAGCACGCGCAGGCCGAGCGGCAATGCGAGCGCGAGCGCGATGACGAGCACGGTGAGCAGGGTCGCAAGAGGATTGCGCACCAGGCGGCCCGTGGACCCGAGGAGCGCCTGCGCGTGACGCGTTCCGTAGACGACCAGTCCCACTTCAGGGCCTCGCGCTCATGGCTCAGCGGCTCGCCACCATGCTCGGCAGCGGCGCCTCGTCGCCTTCCTGGATGCGACCCGCGGAGAGCACGATGGTGCGCCGACTGAATTCCTGCACCGCCTGCACGTCGTGGGTGGCGACCACCACCGTCACGCCCACGTCCTGGAAGCGCTTGAGCAATTGCATGACTTCACGGGCGAGGTCCCGATCGAGGTTTCCCGTGGGCTCATCGGCGATGAGCAGCGACGGCTTGGTGACCACGGCGCGTGCCAGGGCCACGCGCTGCTGTTCGCCGACCGAGAGCTCCTGCGGCAGCATGCGCTCCTTGCCGAGCAGGATCACCTGATCCAGAGCGGCGCGCACCCGCTTGTCGGTTTCCTTGAGCGAGGTTCCGGCGACGACCAACGGCAGTGCGACGTTGTCGAATACCGGGCGGTCGGCGAGCAGCTTGTGATCCTGAAACACAACGCCGATGGAGCGCCGGTAGGCGGCAATGTGGCGTGACTTGAGCGCGCCGATATTGCGGCCGCCGACGAGCAGTGTGCCGCGCGTGGGCCGCTCGAGCAGCGCGATCAACTTGAGCGCGGTGCTCTTGCCTGCGCCCGAGCGTCCGGTCAGAAACACCATCTCACCGGCATCGATGCGCAAGCTAATGCCGGAAAGCGCCTCACGACCGTTGGGATAGCGCTTGGTGACGTTGTCGAAGACGATCATGGCGCGTCCGCGGCCGGCTCACCGGCGCCGTCGACGAGCGCGGCAGCAAAGCTCTCGGCATCGAACTCGCCGAAGTCCTCGAGCCGTTCGCCGATGCCGATGTAGCGGATGGGCAGCCCAAGGCGGCGCGCGATCGCGATGACGATGCCGCCCTTGGCCGTGCCGTCGAGCTTGGTCAGAACGAGGCCCGTCACTCCGATTGCCTCATGGAATTGAAGCGCCTGGGCAAGCGCATTCTGTCCCTGATTGGCATCGAGCACGAGCAGCACCTCGTGGGGCGCCGAGGCATCCACGCGTTGGATCACGCGTTTGATTTTCTTGAGCTCCTCCATGAGGTGCGACTGAACGTGCAGGCGGCCGGCGGTGTCCGCGAGCAGCACGTCGACGCCCCGCGAGCGGGCGGCCTGCATCGCATCGAACACGACCGCTCCGGGATCCGCGCCAGCCTGCTGGGAGATGAAGCTCGCGTGCGCGCGCTGCGCCCACACCTGCAGCTGCTCGATGGCGGCGGCACGGAAAGTATCGCCTGCGGCGAGCATCCCGCTCATGCCCTGCTCCTCGAGGCGCCGCGCAAGCTTGCCGATCGTCGTGGTCTTGCCCGAGCCGTTGACGCCCACGACGAGGATGACGAAGGGGCGCCGTGTGCTATCGAGGGTGAGCGGCCGCGCGCACGGGGCCAGGATCTCGACGATGGCGGCGCGCAGCGCCGCGATCAGCGCGGGGGCGTCGGTGAGCTCTTTGCGGTCCACCCGGCGGTGCAACCCGGCCAGGATGTGCTCGGTCGCCTCGACGCCGACATCCGCGGTCAGCAAGCGCGTCTCGAGCTCCTCGAGCAGCTGTGCATCGATGCGGCGGCCCCGGAACAGGTTTGCCAGGTCATAGCTCAGCCAGGTGTTGCCGCGGTTGAGTCGGGACCGCAGGCGCGTGAAGAAGCCCTGCCGCTCCGCGGCATCCTTCGTCGGGTCTTTAGGTTTGCGTCCGAACATCACTCGAGTGCTCGACGTGTATTGTAGCGGGGCCTTTCCGGAATCCGTCCGCGCTGCGCTAGGATTCGCAATGCTCTGCCCGAGTTCCCGCCGATGGCGACAGTGAGCGCACCGCAGCGCGGGGGGCAAAGCCGGGTGCTGCGCATCATCGGTGGCGCCTGGCGGGGCCGGCGATTGCGCTTTCCCGCCGCAAGCGCCATCCGCCCGACCCCCGATCGGGTACGGGAGACGCTCTTCAACTGGCTCGGCGCTCGTATCGTCGGTGCGCGTTGCCTGGACCTGTTCGCCGGCAGCGGGGCTCTTGGTTTGGAGGCGCTGTCGCGCGGCGCTGCGCATGTGCACTTCGTCGAGCGGCACACGCCGGCGGCCCGCGAGCTGCAGCGCCGGCTGGCCGAATGGCAGGTCGTGAACGCGCAGGTGACGCGGAGTGACGCGCTACGCTTTCTCGCAGCGTCCACTGAGCGCTTCGATGTGGCGTTTCTGGATCCTCCCTTCGATTCCCACGAACTGCTCGAGCAGGCGGCCGAGCGGCTCGAGCGATGCGAGCGCCTCACACCCCATGCGCTCATTTACGTGGAATGCCCCGCGCGCGAGGCGTTGCCGGCTCTACCCCCGGCCTGGAGGCCGCTGAAAGCGAAGCGTGCCGGAGAGGTCGGGTATCATCTGCTCGGTCGCCTCACTGAAAGCGGCTACCCGCCATGAAAAGGCAAGCGGTCTATCCCGGCACGTTCGACCCGATTACCAACGGCCACACAGATCTGGTGCGCCGTGCAGCGGCCTTGTTCGACAAGGTCGTGGTGGCGATCGCGGCGAATGCGGGCAAGGCGCCGTTGCTTGCACTCGAGACGCGGATCGACCTGGCGCGCCGCGTGCTGAGCGATCTGTCCAACGTCGAGGTTACCGGCTATGCGGAGCTGACCGTCGAGTTCGCGCGCAAGCACCACCTGACCGTCATGATCAGAGGCCTGCGAGCGGTATCGGACTTCGAGTTCGAGTTTCAGCTCGCCAACATGAATCGGCACCTCTCGCGCGAGATCGAGACCGTGTTCCTGACGCCCCAGGAGCAGTTCACCTTCATCTCCTCCTCGCTGGTACGCGAGGTCGCTGTTCTCGGCGGTGACGTGCACGAGTTCGTGCACCCGATCGTCGAACAGGAGCTGAGGAAGCTGCGCCGCCCATGAGTGCCGCGGCCACAAGTCCCGGCAAGCCGCGCGTCGTGACGGCACTACTGCTGTGGAGTGTTTTCGCGCTCTGCCTGGCCGGGCCCGTGGCAGCGCAGTCGGCGGCGCCAGCATCGGCGGCGCCAGCATCGGCCGTTGCAAGCTCGGTCGCCACCCCGTCCCCGGCGGATGCCAACGCGCACGCGGTGCCCGGGCACGCCGCCATCGCGAGCGCCCATCCCCTCGCCACCGCCGCCGGGGAGGAAATGCTTGCGAAGGGCGGCAATGCATTCGATGCCGCGGTGGCCGTCGCCGCGGCGCTCGCGGTCGTGGAGCCGAGCGGCAACGGTCTGACAGGGGGTGGGTTCTTCCTGCTGCACCGCGCGAGCGATGGTCTCGATGTGATGGTCGATGCGCGCGAGAGGGCGCCGGGCGCGGCTACGCGCAACATGTTTCTCGACCCGTCCGGCAACCCGGTGCCGGGACTGTCCACCGCGACCGCGCTCGGTGCAGGTATTCCGGGGGAGCCGGCCGGGCTGGGACTCATCGCGCGCAAGTACGGACGACTGCCGCTCAAGGAGACCCTGCAGCCCGCGATCCGGCTGGCCCGCGAGGGCTTTCCGGTGTACCCACGCCTGCAAGCGGGACTACGCTTCAAGCTCGACGTCTTCCAGCGCCAGCCGGAGCTTGCGCGGGAGTTCCTGTCTAACGGCCAGGTGCCACCGCTCGGCTTCATCGTCCGGCAGCCGGAGCTCGCCAAGACACTAGAGCTGCTCGCGCAGCACGGCAGTGAGGCGTTCTATCACGGCCCGCTCGCGACCCGCATGGTGGCCGGCGTGCGCAAGCTCGGCGGAATCTGGACCGAGCAAGACCTGGCGGCCTACCAGGCCATCGAGCGCAAGCCGATCATCAGCACCTATCGCGATGCGCGGATCGTATCGGCGTCGCCGCCATCCTCCGGGGGCATCGCGCTCGTCGATACGTTGCATATCCTGGAAGGCTACGATCTCTCGGCCTTCGACTCGGCCACGCGCAAGCACCTGATTATTGAAGCGATGCGCCGCGCGTACCGTGACCGCGCCACGTACCTCGGGGATACCGACTTCGTGCAAGTGCCGGTCGAGCGGTTGCTGAGCCGCTTCTATGCGGACGGGCAGCGCACGTCGATCCCGCTCGACAAGGCAACCCCGAGCGACATGCTGGGCGGCTTCGAGAATGTGCGCCAGGGCACCCAGACGACTCACTACTCGATTCTGGATGCGGCCGGTAACCGTGCCGCCGTGACCATCACGCTCAACCTCGGCTTCGGATCGGGCCTGGTCGTTCCGGCAACCGGACTGCTGCTCAACGACGAGATGGACGATTTCTCTATCAAGCCGGGCGTTCCGAATGCCTATCAGCTCGTCGGCGCGGATGCGAACAGCATCGCTCCGGGCAAGCGCATGCTCTCGTCCTCGACACCGACGTTCGTGGAGACGCCTCACGGACTGCTGATCACCGGCTCACCCGGTGGCAGCTACATCATCAGCATGGTGATCCTGGCGACGCTCGAATTCATGGATGGGAAGTCGGCTGCGGAGATCGTGAGCGCGCCGCGTCTCCACCAGCAATATCTACCCGACGTCGTCCAGTACGAGCCCGGTGCGCTCAGCGCGGATGAGCGCATGCGCCTCGAGGCGATGGGCTACAAGCTGCGCGAGGCCGGCCGTCGCTGGGGCAACATGCAGGCGGTGACATGGGACTACGCGAGCGGCAAGGTGGAGGCAGCGTCAGACCCGCGCGGTGACGGATCCGGCCAGGTCTATTAAGGGGCTTTGGCCCGGCGGCGCTTCCTGCGCTTGAGCCGCGGCAGGCGGATGCGCTCGGCGGGAACGGGTAGCGCGCCGCGTTTCGCCAGCTCCACGGCGCGCCACAGATACCACGCCGCGATGCTGCGGTAAGGACCCCACTTGAGGCCGAAGGTCGCGAGCGCAGCGGGAAGAGGCAGGCTGCGCAGCCCATAGGCGAGCCGAAATCCATTGCGCACGCCGAAATCCAGCACCGGCAGCACGTCGGGCCTGCCGAGCTGAAAGATCAGCATCATCTCGACCGTCCAGCGTCCGATGCCACGGACCTGTGTCAGACGCTCGATGATGTCCTCGCTCTCGAGCTCGAGCAGCACCTCGTGCTCCGGTACGTGACCCTCGAGCGCGTGCGCGGCCAGATCCTTGAGCGATTGGATCTTGCCAAGCGAGAAGCCGGCGCGCCGCAGCTCGGTATCGGGCAGCGCGAGCAACTGGCGCGGCTGCGGAAAACGGCCGCCCGCGAGGGCCTCGACGCGCGCGAGGATGGCGTTGGCTGCGTTACGGTGCAGCTGCTGGTGCGCGATCGCACGCGCCAGCGATTCGAAAGTCGGCCACTGCGAGTTGGCGCGCAGCTTGCACGGCCCGGCCGCGGCGATCAGCCCGCGCATCACGGGATCGATGTCACACAGATGGGCGATCGCCTTTCTCATGCTCAGGAGCTCTCAGCTCTGGCAACGCGGACAGTAGTACGTGGAGCGCTGACCCTGTGCAACCGAGCGAACGGGAGTGCGGCATACCCGGCAGGGCTCATCGGCGCGCTCATAGACATAGAGCCGCTGGCGAAAGTATCCCGGGCTGCCGTCTGCGCCCACGTAGTCGCGCAAGGTCGTGCCGCCGACGCGAATCGCCAGCCTGAGCACCGTGCGCACGGCGCGCGCAAGCCGCCGTGCCTCCTCCCGCGAGAGGCTGCTCGCTCGGCGCCGCGGGCGGATGCGCGCCCGGAACAGCGCCTCGCTCGCATAGATATTGCCCACGCCGACGACGAGGCGACTGTTCATGAGCAGCTGCTTCACTGAGACGCGGCGCCTGCGCGTGACTTTCCAGAGGTAGGCACCGTCGAAGCCTTTCTCCAGAGGCTCCGGCGCCAGGCTCGCAAGCAGCGGATGCCGCTGCGGATCCTCGGTGGTGTAGTGCAGGCTGCCGAAACGCCTCGGATCGTTGAAACGCAGCAGATAGCCGGAGTCGAGGATCAGGTCGAGGTGATCATGCGCGACACGCGGAGTCGCTACCGGCAACACGCGCAGACTTCCCGACATCCCGAGATGCCATATGAGCGTGCCGTGAGTGAGCTCGATCAGCAGGTACTTGGCGCGTCGTCCCACTCCGCGTACTCGCTGTCCGACGAGCTGTACGGGCAACCCATCGGCCACGCGCCAGCGCAAGCGTGGCTCGTGCACCGCGAGCGCGACGATGCGGCGTCCGCGCAGGTAGGGCTCCACGCCGCGACGTGTGGTCTCGACTTCGGGAAGCTCGGGCATGCCTGCAGCGTAGGGTAGGCCATGGTAGGCCGCCACTGCTCAGTCCGGCTGCGGGCGGGGCGCTCCGATCGAAGCCAATGCCCCGGGCGGACGACTCGCTTACTTGATCTTTGTTTCCTTGTAGGAGACGTGCTTGCGCGCAACCGGATCGAATTTCTTGACTTCGAGCTTGTCCGGATGCAGCCGCTTGTTCTTCGTCGTGACGTAGAAGTGACCCGTGCCGGCAGATGACAGTAGCTTGATCTTGTCGCGCATGGTGAATTCTCCGCTCGAGGCCCTGTGATCTCAGATCCGCACGCCCTGACTGCGCAGCTCCGCGACCACGGCGTCGATGCCCTTCTTCTCTATCGTACGCATGCCGGCGGTGGACACGCGCAGCGAGACCCAGCGCTTCTCCGCCTCGAGCCAGAAGCGCTGCGTGTGCAGATTCGGCAGAAAGCGCCGGCGCCGCTTGTTGTTGGCGTGGGAGACGCGATTTCCGACGGCGGGGCGTTTACCCGTGACATCACACACGCGGGACATGACTTTGCCTTCGTGTTCAGGGACTTGAGAGCACCCGGCGGCCTGCGGCCGCGGCGGGAGGCGAGCTTTATACCAGCCGGCCCCCCGCCTCGCAAGCGAGCGACCTGGCGAAGTTTGAAGGTCCCGGCAATGGCGCGCACAATCCCCAGCCCAAGGTATCCGGGATCAACAACAACGCCCCCTGGAGCCTCATTCCACCACGGGGGGCAACAACATCGCGATCGGCTACGCCGCGGGTGACAACATCGTGACGGGCTATCGCAACATCGATATCGATCTACGGATCACAACATCCCGCGCTCCGCGAATGAGAGGCAGCGCCCGTCACCGACGATGATATGGTCGAGCACTCGCACATCGACGAGTGCCAATGCGTCTCGCAGCCGCTGAGTGATGAGCTCATCCGCCTGGCTCGGCTCGGCGACACCCGATGGGTGATTGTGCGCGAAGATGACGGCCGCTGAATTGCGTGCGATCGTCTGGCGTACGACCTCGCGCGGATGAACGCTGGCACCGTCGACGGTGCCGCGAAACAGCTCCTCGAATGCGATCAGGCGATGGCGGTTGTCGAGGTGCAGGCAGCAGAAGACCTCGTAGGGGCGATCGCGCAGCTGCGCCAGCAGGAATGCGCGTGCGGCCTCCGGTGCCGCGAGGGCCGGACCGACCGCGAGCATCTCTCGATAATGGCGGCGCGCGAGCTCGAGCGCGGCCTGCAGCATGCAGTAGCGCGCAGGTCCCAGGCCGAGCCGACCGAGGCAGCGCGCACGCTCGGCGCGCAGCAGCTCGCGCAGCGAGCCGAACTCGCTGAGCAGATCGCGCGCCACGTCCACGGCGGAGCGGCCGCGAGCTCCGCAGCCGAAGAGCACCGCGAGCAGCTCGGCATCCGAGAGCGTATGCACGCCGCGCTCGATCAGCTTCTCTCGCGGGCGCTCCAGCCGCGGCCAATTGCGAATTGCCACTTGGGGTCCCGTCCACCACGCACGCCTTTCGTGACGCGTTGCTTCAGTGTGCCGCGCGGGCCAGCCGCCAACGAGCGCGAAATGTGAGGTAGATCAAGCGAAAGAGCGCGGCCGGCGAACACAGTGCGCGGTGCAGCTGTCGCGCCCCGGGGGACGGTTTGCCTGGCGCGGACACGCGCCCGATAATGTCCCTGGGGGTCAAGAGGCACCTTATGCAAGGCAAGCGCATTCTGCTCGGCGTGACCGGCGGCATCGCCGCGTACAAGAGCGCGGATCTCGTGCGCCGCTTGCGCGAGCGTGGCGCCGAAGTGCAAGTCGTCATGACGGCCGCGGCGCGTGAATTCATCGCGCCACTCACGTTTCAGGCATTGTCCGGGCGCACCGTGCGCAGCGACCTGTGGGATCCGGCGGCGGAAGCGGCCATGGGCCACATCGAGCTCGCTCGCTGGGCGGAGCTGGTGCTGATTGCCCCGGCGAGCGCCAACTTTCTCGCGCGCCTGGCTGCCGGTCGCGCCGACGATCTGCTCGCCACGATGTGTCTCGCCACGCAGGCGCCGATCGCGGTAGCGCCGGCCATGAACCGACTGATGTGGAGCAACGCGGCGACTCAAGCCAACGTCGCACTGCTGCGCGAGCGTGGCGTGCGCATGCTCGGCCCCGCTGAAGGCGATCAGGCCTGTGGTGAGGTTGGTCCCGGTCGAATGCTCGAGCCGCTGGCGATCGCAAGTCTGCTCGAGGAGTTGCAGCTGCCGCCCGGTCCGCTCAGCGGCCGCCGGGTACTCATCACGGCCGGCCCGACGCGCGAGCGCATAGATCCCGTGCGCTTCGTGAGCAATCGCAGCTCGGGGAAGATGGGCTTCGCCGTGGCCGATGCCGCGCGCGCGGCGGGAGCCGAGGTGGTGATCGTCGCTGGGCCGGTGGCATTGCCGGCACCGCCGGGTGTGCGGCGCGTCGATGTCGAGAGCGCTGCGGACATGCTCGCCGCCGTGCTCAAGGAGATCGAGGGCACGGACATCTTCATCTCGACGGCCGCGGTCGCGGACTATCGTCCGGCGCACCCGCCGGATCACAAGATCAAGAAGAGCACCGAGCGGCTCGCCGTCGAGATGGAGCGCACCATCGATATCATCGGCACGGTCGCGGCGCGACCCGTGCGGCCGCTGGTCGTCGGCTTCGCCGCGGAGACCGAGTCGGTGGAACAGAATGCGCGCGCGAAGATGTTGAAGAAGAATCTCGACATGATCGCCGCGAACGAGGTCGGCCACGACAAGGCCTTCGAATGCGAGGACAACGAGCTCGTGGTGCTCTGGCGCAGCGGCCGGCGCCAGCTCGCGCGCGCGCCCAAGACTACTTTGGCGCGCGAGCTCGTGGCCCTGATCGTGGAGGTCTTCAGCGAGCGGCATGCCTGCGCCAGCGACCTCGCGCGCGATAGTGCTCGTGCCTGAAGCGCTCCTGGATTCAGCCGCAGGAAGTACGCGCGCTGCTGCGCGCCGTGCCCTGAAGGTGCGCATTCTCGATGCCCGCGTTGGACGCGAGCTGCCACTGCCCGCGTATGCGACGGCCGGCTCCGCCGGGCTTGATCTGCGCGCCTGTCTCGACGCGCCGCTCACCCTGCAGCCGGGCCGCGCCGAGCTGATCCCAACGGGCCTCGCCATTCATCTGGATGATCCGCACCTTGCGGCCGTGATCCTGCCGCGCTCGGGTCTGGGTCACAAGCACGGCATCGTGCTCGGCAATCTCGTCGGGCTGATCGATTCAGACTACCAGGGGCAGCTCATGGTCTCCTGCTGGAACCGTGGTCAGGAGCCCTTCATCGTGCAACCCGGGGAGCGCATCGCGCAGCTGGTCGTCGTGCCGGTCGTGCCCGTGGAGCTGCAGATCGTCGAGGATTTCGCGGTCACGCCGCGCGGCGCCGGCGGCTTCGGGCACTCGGGCCGCAGCTGATGCCCGCGCGCTAGCGCGATGCGGTCGCTGCCGCGCGCAACTCGCGGTAGCGCTCGATGTCGGCCTGAAACTGCGCGCGCATCTCGGACTGCTCCTTGTCCTTCGCCGCGAGCTCGTGATGCTGCGTGCGGATCTCGTTGAGCGTGTGCACCATGTCTTCGGCCAGATCATCCGGCATGCGGCCCGCGGTAACGTCGCTGCTGTAGGGCCTGAAGCTCAAGACACGCGCCTGCAGCGTGAGCAGGCGCTCGTGCAGGCTCGCCACGTACTGCTGTGCCGCGACGCGCTGCGCTTTGATCTGCTCGAGCCGCTCATCGCGCAGCTGCTCGATATCCTTTACGGAGGTGTAGGTCGTGAGCAGAAAGCTGTCGCGCTGTTTCTGTTGCAGCAGCAGCTGTTCCGCGTGCTCTTCTGCATCCAGCTGACTCGAGGTCTTCGGTGCCGCGCGGTGGCCGACCTCGACACCTTGATTGTTGAGCATCTCACTTTCTTTCTGCGCGTATTGCGGCGGGATGCGATCGCCGTAGTGCACAACGCCATTCTCGTCGACCCAGCGATAGGTAACTGGGGCCTTGCCGGATGAGGCGTTGGCAGCAGCATGCGCCAGGCTGGCGCACGCCAGCGCTATGCCGACGGACACGGCAGCGCCCGAGATGAATTTGGCCCACATGCAGCCAGCCCTTATGTTCTGCAGCGACAGTGTCATATTTTGAACGACGCCTGTCGCAGAGCAAGCCTCATGAGGCGCCGTAGCGCTCTCGGTAGGCCCTGAGCTGTGTGAGCTGTTCCACAGAAATACGACGTCGGTCCGCAGGCGTCTGTGCGAGCGCCTCGATCAACCCATCGAGTGTGACGATGCTCACACAGCGCAGGCCGTAGCGGGATTGCAGGTCCTCGACCGCCGAGCGCTCGCCCGCGCCGCGCTCCTGGCGATCAAGGGCGAGCAGCACACCAGCCGCCTGAGCGCCGGCGGCACGGATCAGCTCGATGGCCTCGCGCTTCGCCCCACCATCCGAGATCACATCGTCGATGATCACAACCCGTCCGCGGAGGGCGGCGCCGACGATCGATCCACCCTCGCCATGGTCCTTGGCTTCCTTGCGATTGAAGGCGTAGGGGACGCTGCGCTGGTGGTGCTGTGCGAGCGCGATGGCGGTCGCCGTGGCAAGTGGGATGCCCTTGTACGCCGGGCCGAACAGCATGTCGAACTCGAGTCCCGAGCTCAGCAGCGCTGCGGCGTAGCAGCGCCCGAGCGTCGCCGCCGCCGCGCCGTCGCTGACGAGCAAACCGGCCTCGAAGAAGTAGGGACTCTCGCGGCCGCTCTTCAGGCGGAAGGAGCCGAAGCGCAGCGCATTGCGCGACAGCGCGAGATCGATCAGCTCGAGTTGATAATCCTGCATGTCCGGGCAGCCCGCGGGGCCGCTATGATGTCCGCTTCATGCGCATTATTACATTGAACGTCTGCGGCATCCGCTCGGCTGCCGGCAAGGGGCTGTTTCACTGGCTGGCACGGCAGAACGCGGACTACATCTGCCTGCAGGAGACCCGTTGCCACGCCCGCCAGCTGATCGACCACGACGTGCGCATGCGCGGATATCACAACTTCTTTCACGATGCCCAGCGCAAGGGCTATGGGGGCGTGGCGATCTACACTCGTCACGAGCCCGACCGGGTCGTGCGCGGCTTCGGTGCGCCGGAGTTCGACGCCGAAGGGCGTTATCTCGAGCTGCGTCGGGGAGATCTCTCCGTCGTTTCGCTGTATCTGCCATCCGGCTCGTCGGGTCCACACCGGCAGGAATCGAAGTTGCGGTTTCTCGCCGCATTCATGCCGTATCTGCAGCGCCTGCGCCGCGCGCGCCGGCGCTACATTCTGTGCGGGGACTGGAACATCGCTCACAAGGCGATCGATCTGCGCAACTGGCGCGCCAACCAGAAGAACTCGGGCTTCTTGCCCGAGGAGCGCGCCTGGATGGATCAGCTGTTCGGCGCCGGTTACGTCGATGCGTTCCGCCTCGTGAACGCGCAGCCCGATCAGTACACGTGGTGGTCCAATCGAGGCCGTGCATGGGCCAAGAACGTCGGCTGGCGCATCGATTACCACGTGGTGAGCCGCTCGCTCGCGCGGTGCGTGCGCGCTGCCAGCATCTATAAGAGTCGGCGCTTCTCCGACCACGCCCCGCTCCTCATGGACTACGAGCTTTGAGCACGGCAAGCGAGAAGCTGGCACCGGCGGCGATGCCGCTGCGCGAGGTGCTCGCGAGCCCCAAGATGCTCGCGATCATGCTGCTCGGCGCGGCCTCCGGCTTTCCGAATCAGCTCACGGAGAGCGCCCTGCAAGCGTGGCTCAAGGACGCGGGCGCCACGAACACGATGATCGGCATCATGTCGTATGTCTCGCTGCCCTATCTGCTGAAGTTTCTCTGGGCGCCGCTCGTCGACCGTTTCCCCATACCGCTGCTCGGACGGCGTCGCGGCTGGATGCTCGCCACGCAGGTGGCACTCGCCCTCGCGATCGCGCTGCTCGCCCTGCAGAATCCCGCGGCCTCCCTCGTGTCGGTCACGGTGTGCGCCGTGGCAATCGTATTCTTCTCGGCCACTCAGGACATCGCGATCGATGCCTACCGCACCGATGTCTGTCTGCCGAGCGAGCGCGGTCCAGCGGCCGCGGTCAGCAACCTCGGTTATCGGCCGGCGGCGTGGCTCGCCTCGGCATTCGCGCTCATCGTCGCGGATTACTTCGGTTGGCACGCCGCCTTTCTACTGCTCGCCATCGCCATGGCGGCGTTCACACTGGTGCCCTGGTTCGCACCCGAGCCCGTGTACCGGGATCAATCCCCGCGCACCCTGCGCGACTCGGTGGTCGCGCCGCTGCGTGAGCTCTTCGGCGGCCCGGGTGCGGCGGTGCTGATCGGCGTGGTGCTGCTCTTCAAGGTGGGCGATGCCTTCGCACAGAAGCTGTTCACGCCCTTCATGATGGACGTGGGCTTCTCCAAGACCGAGATCGCGTTGATCGTGAAAGCAGTGTTCACGGCGAGCAATCTCGGCGGCGCGTTGCTCGGTGGCGTGGTGATGGTGAAGCTCGGTCTCACGCGCTCGATGCTCGCCTTCGGCGTGCTGCAGGGCCTGAGCAACCTGCTCTATTGCCTGCTCGCAGCCACCGGCAAGAGCTATCCGATCATGATCGCGGCCGTTGCGATCGAGCACGTCGCAGGTGCGATGGGCGGCATCGCGCTGGTGGCGCTGATCATGGCGATGTGCGATCTGCGCTATAGCGCGTTTCAATATGCGATGCTGTCCGCGCTCGCGCTGTTGCCACGCTACAGCCTGGGATATCCCGCGGGCTGGGTGGCCGATCACGGCGGTTGGTACACCTACTACGTCGTCAGCTTCGTGATTGCGCTCCCCGGGCTCGCCATGGTGTGGTTCTCGCGCCGGCGCATCGATGCGCTGGATGACGCGGCCGGGCGCCCATGACGCGCGAGGTGGATCTGACGCGGGTGATCTGCGCGCTCAAGGACCTCGCGGAGGGGGAGTGTCGCGGCTTCAGCCTCGGCGCTGGAGACTGGCCGCTCGCGGGCCTCATCGTGCGCGTGCGGTCCGAGGTGCGCGCCTACATCAACCGCTGCCCCCATGCCGGTCACCCCCTCAATCTCATTCCCAATCGCTTCCTCACCCCCGATGGCGCCTTGCTCCTGTGTCACTCGCACGGCGCATTGTTCGACAAGCAAACGGGGGAGTGCATCGCCGGGCCCTGCGCGGGACAGGCCCTGCAATCGCTGCCGTTACAGATTGAGGGGGGATTCGTTCTGTTGGATGCTGGCTACGCTCTGCCTTGAGCTGGCAGCAGAGTGCTCAGCGTGCCTCGAAGATGTCGAGGCCGTCCAGCGAGCCGGTGCGTGCGTCACGCTCGTCGCGCTCTGCGCGCGGTGTGTCCTGGTCGGGCTCTACGTCGACCGAGCCGCTCCAATCCTCGGGTGGCTCGGCGGCTTCCAGCCCGGCCTCCTCGCACTGGGCTTCCCAGTCCTCGAGGTCCATCTCTTCCACCGTGCCGTCGAAGTATTGCACCTCGATCGTGCCGTCATCATCGTCCACCGCGACAACCTCGAACAGCTCGCCGCCGCTCAAGCGGTACCACTCGCCGACGGTCGGTTGTAGGAATGCCATCGCGGACCTCCTCGTCATCACTCACGCATTGAGCCGCGCGTGGAGAGTGGCGTGCGAGACCGTACAGTGCTCGCGCGTGTTCACTCGCGCGTGTGCGCCTGAAGCAGTTTCATGTTGCGCCTCACGCGTGACGCTTTCAAGACGTATTTGCTCGCTCGAGAACAAATTTGTTCCGGCGGTCGATGTATCGCTCTAGCGCCGCCGATACACGAGCTCCCAAATGCTGTGACCGAGACGCTCGCCGCGCTGCTCGAAGCGGGTGACGATGCGCTCGTGCTGCTGCGGCCGCAGGCCCGCTGCGAGTCGCTCGAGCCCGTGACACGCATCGAGCGCTTGCTGCATATGCTCTGCGTAAGGCTGCCAATCGGTCGCAAGCCGGAGCAGCGCGCCTGACTTGAGCCGAGCCGCGACGCACTGCGCAAAGGGCGTCTGAATGAGCCGGCGTTTGTGATGGCGTTTCTTCGGCCAGGGATCCGGGAACAGCACGAGCACCTCATCCAACGACTCCGCGGGAAGCTGCTGCGCGAACACCTCCACGGCATCGTGACAACTCACGCGCACGTTGGTGAGATGCGATGCAGCAAGTGTCCGCAGCAGGTGACCGACCCCCGGCGGATGCACTTCGATGCCGAGATAGTCCACGTTGGGATGATTGGCGGCGAGCGCTGCGAGATTCTCGCCGTTGCCGAAGCCGATCTCGACCATGCGTGGTGCGCGGCGCCCATAAAGTTCGTCGAGATTGAGCTCGACCGGTGAGAAGTCCACGCCGTAACGCGGCCACAGCTCCTTGAGTGCACGCTGCTGCGCGGGCGTCGTCCGTCCTGCGCGAATCACGAACGAGCGAATCGCTCGTGGCTTGTCGCCGTTGGTCATGAAGTGCTCGAGAAAGCTGCCCTGGCTGCCACGATCAATCAGAGACGCGCAGCTGTCACGAGCAGCCGCGGAGCGCTCCCGCCGTGTAATTCGACAGCCGTGTTGAAGAAGAGCGGGCGCTGCTCTTCGCCGTGGCCGGCAGCAAGACCCAGCAGCACGGGGAAGCTTTGCTCGCGAGCAAAGCGCTCGAGCACCTGGCGGATGAGATTGCGCCGATCAGGCTCCTCGCCGCCGGTGAAGGTGCCGAATACGACGGCCTTGAGCGTGCTGAGTACGCCGGCCTGTCGCAGATGCTGCAGCATGCGATCGATGCGGTAGGCACGCTCGCCGATATCCTCGAGGAACAGAATCTGCCGTGGTCGCCTCTGCAGGGCAGTGCCGAGCAGGCTCTGCAGCACCGTGAGATTACCGCCGAACAGACGGCTGCGGATCACCTGCGTGCGGCGAGCCGCGGCGTTGAGCGCAGTCAAGCCATCAAAGCTTACTCGGGGAACGCCCGCGAGCAGGACGCCTTTGAGCTCGGCCAGGCTCGCCGCGGGCAGCGTGGCCGCGCCGAGCCGATCCAGCAAGGGACCGTGCAGTGAAGGCCAGTGCCAATGCTGATTCAGCAGATAGTGGATCGTCGTCGCATCGCTATAGCCGACGAACAGCTTCGGCCGCGCGGGACGTGCGAGGCGCAGCAATCCCGGCACGAGGCGGATCGCGCCGTAGCCGGCACGCACGCACCACACGCAGCGCGAGTCCCGCGCCCGCAAAGCACGCGCGAGCTGCTCGAGGCGGCGCTCGTCCGTGTTGGCGCACAGCAGATCCGCCGCGAACAAGCGTGGCGGCACGCGCGGCACGAGTCCCAGGGCGCGCAGAAACTCGAGCCCTCTTTGCAGACTCTGCTCGGAACAGCGAAACCCGGGTGCGATGACATCGACGATGTCGCCGCGCTCGAGGAGCGCTCGTTGCCCGGTGACGGCGCGGCGCGCTCGCAAGCGCAACGCCGCTCAGCGGCGCATCTGCAGAACGTTCCCGGCGAATATGCCGTCGACGCTATCGAGGTCGATGAGCAGCGGCACGCCCTTCTGCTCCTTGTCCAGATTGCGCTCGATCTCGGGGGAGCCGTCATAGACGGCGCGCCGCACCGCCGCCGCCGACTCGACACGGCCACGTCCGCGGAAGGTGACGAAGGCCTTGCTGTCCTTGGTCATCTCTCCGTAGAGCAGCGTGATGTGCGGATGACCGGTGCGCACGGCCTTGATGATGCCGCCCTCCGGGTTGCGCACCCAGATCGCGAGCTGCGTGTCGCTGTACGCTTGCACGCTGCCGCGAAAAGACAGCTCGGGCCTGCCTTCCGGGCTCACGTAGGCGACGCTCACCATCCTGCCCCTCTGCAACGCGGTATTGATCAGCTCTTTGAGTGCCGGCGTGAGTTTGAGCTCGGTGAGCACCGGTGGCGAGCTAGTTTGCGTGGTCATGCGGATCGATCTCCTAGAGAACCTGAATTGAAGTGCGATCGAGATGCTAAAGCCGTCGCGCCTACCTTCAAAGCGGCACGCGGCAGTTGAAATTCGCCGCTTCGTCCGTGCTGCCCGAGCCGCCGTAAACGGCGACCTGAGGGTAGGGGCACAGCGGCCGTGTCCGATCCACGGAGCCCTTGGTGGAATGCGCGGCAACGATGCTCTCCGGAGCCGCGCCGCGCTCCACCCACGCTTCGAGCGCCCCGAGCGCATCGAAGGTATCGGGCCCGGGTCCGCCAGCGCAGTGATTGACGCCGGGCGCCAGAAACAGGCGCGCGAAGTCCCGCACGCCGGCGAGGGCGGCGGCCGAGCTGCGTCTGTCGGGCGCGAAGAAGGCGGCGACCTTCTCGTAGTACTCGATCGTGTGCAGCGGGGAGATGAGCGGATCATCCCATCCGTGCCATAGGATCAGCTTACCCCCGGCGCGGCGAAAGGCGCCGAGATCCGGGCTGTAATTGTTGAGCGCGGCGCCGACCTTGGCGTCCGCGCGTGGCACGTCGCGGTCGAGATCGAGATGATGGTAATCCCAGTTCGGATCCTCGAACACCATGTCCTTGAAGGTGCTCGAGGCGAGCGCCGCGACGAACGGCTGCTGCATTTGGGCAAGCGCGTACTCTACTCCGCGCGGCCAGCCGGGATAGACCGGTTTGCCCGACGCGAAGTGAGCGCCCGCGTAGATCTCCTGCAGCGCCTTTACCTCATCGGCAGTGAGACAGCCCTCCGGGCTTTGCCCAGGCTTGCAGGCGAGCTCCGCGGGCGAGAAGTCGCAAGTGCGCGGATCGGTCAGCAAGCCGTCAGCGAGGCCGTCCTTCGCATCGCACTTGGCCAGCACCGCATTGGTGATCAGCCGCAATTTCGGTGTCGCGATCCGTCGTGCGGCGAGATGTGTCCACAACGTCCCGGCATGCAGATGCACCACCTCGGCTGCGGGCGCACCCGCGACGATACCGTCGTACTCGTGCGGGTAGCGTTGCGCCTCCGTCAATCCCTGCCAGCCCCCGGATGAGCAGCCCACGAAATACGCCCGTCGTGGACGCGAGCCGTAGAACGCCAGCACCAGTTGCTTGGATTTGACCGCGGTCTCGTGCTGCGCGCGGTAGCCCTGATCGATGACGAGCTCCGGGTGATGCAGCGCCCAGCTGCCGGGATCCGGGGTGGTGCTGGTATGGCCCATGTCGGTGCTGGATACGGCATAGTGCCGGCGCACTGCCGTCGCCAGTGCGCGGTAGACGATGACGCCGTTGTAACCGCCGTTGCCTGTGCCCTCGAACTTTCCGTTCCAGCCAGCCAATGGCAGCCACAACTCGAAATGGATCGCGGGCGTGATGATCGCGCTCACTCGACAGAAAGCGGGCAGTCCCTCGAGGGGCGCACTGGCACCGGGCGGCGTGAACGACGGACCGCTGATGGTCTCGGCCGAGACGATGTGAGTGCCCTGCAGAGATACCCGCACGAGATCGGCGCAGTCACCGGGCGGCCGCGGCGCGCCGTCGGCGCCGTGAGCAGGCGCGACGAGCAGCAAGGCTACGGCCATCAGGCACGGCGTCAGTCTGCTCATGCGTTGTTCCCTTGTGGCGCTTCATCGGCCATGCTGAGGCGGCCGATTCTACCCGTTGTGGCCGAGGTCGCGCTCGGAGAGCGCGGCACGCTCTTCGCTGCAGATTGCGCAGGCTCAGTGCGGGGCGGGACTCGTTACGCTCATCGATGTACTGCAGGCGAGCGCTAGCGAGCTCGCCGCGCGCGATCAGCTGGGCCAGAGCCGTTAGGCTCTGGCCCAGCATCCGGTCTCGATCTACGAGGCGCTCGGCGGCGGCTGAAATGGCACGCCGCCGGGCGCGTTCTGAAAAGTCGTTCAGCCTGTGTTGCTGGCCGACTTCGACTTCGCCTCAGGCAATTTCTCCGCAAGCGCCAGGTGCTGCTTCAGCATGGGCAGACTGTCCTGCGCGAAGGCCTTCACCTGCGGGTTCGCTGCGTCCTTTGCCGCGTGCTCGAACTCCTTGATGTCCTTCTTGTGGTCCTTGACCATGGCCTTGGTATAGGCGCTGTCGAAGTCGTCTCCGTTCATCGCCTTGAGCTTGTCCATCTCCTTCTCATCGCTTTTGCTCGGCGTCGTCGGCAGCGTGACGTTCAGGCTCTGCGCCAGCGTCATCAACTTGTCGTTCGCCTGCGTATGGTCCTGGACCATGCGATTGCCGAAGGACTTGACCTGCGAATCGCTTGCCTGCTGCTGCGCGACCTGTCCCAGAGCCACCTCGGCAAGCCCGCCCTGCGCGGCTTTCTTCAGGAAAGAGCGGTCGGAGCTGGTGATTCCGCTGCCCGACTGCTCGCTCGCCGTGCCGCTCTGCGTTGCCGCCGTGCCGCTCTGCGGCTGATCCGCGCCGTTCTGAGAAAGCGCGACGCCGCCGGCGGCCACCGACAGAATCGCAAGCGCCGCGACACCGCGGACTTTCGATCTCGTCCTCATGTTCATCTCCTGTGTTGCGCCGTGGAAGAGCGCGCTCGAGCCACTGCGTCCCTAACGCACCGGCGGCACCGCGCGTTCCTCATGCCGGCGCATGGCGCCCACGCGACGCTGGACGCTCAAGCCGTTATCATGACCGCAACGGTTGCGGAGGGGTCGATGAAACATGGCACCGCCCTGGCTCTGTGGCTTGCGGGGCTGCTCGGTTCTGCAGGCGTACAAGCGCACCATTCTTTCGCGGTGTTCTTTCAGACGGATAAGACCATCTCGGTCACCGGCGTAGTGACGGAATTCGAGTTCAAGAATCCGCACGGTCTGATCAAGCTGACGGTGACGGACAAGAACGGCGGCAGCGAGGTGTGGACCGCCGAGACCAACTCGCCGTCGATCCTCGTGCGTCGAGGCTGGAGCAAAACGAGCATCAGCCCCGGTGAGAAGGTAACGATCGAGGGCTGGCCGGCGCGCAATGGCTCGCGCTATCTGCGCATGCAAAGGGCGCTGCGCGCGAACGGTCAGCTCATCGGCAAGCCCTTCGGGGCGAACGAGGACTGAAAGCCCGTGCGCTGCGTCCTCTTGCTCCTGAGTCTCGCGCTTGGCGCTTGCACCGGCCCCGCTGCGGGGCCGACGCATCCAGATCTGTCCGGCTTCTGGAACCTCTCCATGCGCGTGGCGCGCGATCCGCAGCTCATGAGTCTGCTGCCCCCCAACACCGTAGTGCTGAACGATACCGGCCCCGTGGAGCTTCCGGCCGGGGACTTTGGCGGCCTGCACATCAAGCCTGGACCGCTGGCGGCGGCGCTTGCCTGGAAGCCGCTCGATGACATGACTCTCAGCAAGGCGTGCAAGGCCCCATCCATCATCTACGCAATGCAGGGCCCCTTTCCCATGGAGGTCTTTCAGGGCAGCGATTTCATCATCTTCAAGCTCGAGTACTTCGACATGGTGCGCATCGTCTTCATGAACGGCAGGCCGCCACCTGCGGATCTGCCGGACACCACCACTGGCTATTCGGTGGGGCACTGGGAGGGCTCGACGCTCGTGGTGGAGACGACGCATCTGGAAGCCGCGACCATCACCAACAACGGCTTGAATCACAGCAACAAGGTGCGTGTTCTGGAGCGCTTCCGCCTGGGGCCGGACGGACAGACATTGCTCTCGACGCAGGAGTTTGCAGACCCCGAGGTGCTCGATGCGCCCGGCGCCCGCTTCATTGCGTGGAAGCGCAAGCCAGGTCAGCACATCAATCCCTACGAGTGCGACCCATCCTTCGTCGTGAACTATCAACAGGCGCAGGGTACGCCGGCGCCGAAGAAATGAGTCACGGCACAGCCGATCCATGCCTGCGGCTCTCTTCACAGCCCTGATACTCGCCGGGTTCGCGGCCGGCGCCATCCTCATCGTGCGCCGCGGGGCGGCGCGCCGGAGCGCTTCGCGCGCACGACCCGTTGCAGTGCCCGCGGTGCCAGCTCCTGCAAGCACACAGAGCAGCGCCGCCGCGGCGTCCCCCGCTGGGGCGCTCTCCAGCACGGAGGTGTTCAGCAAGCTGCAGGAGCTCGCATTCGGTATCGCGCCGCTCGGCGTGCCGCGGGGTGAGGAGCTCGCGGACATCGCAGCGCGCGCGGGCACTTTGCTCGACTCCGTCGCGACGCAGCCGCGCTATGCGCCGCGCCGCCCGCTGTTGCTGCCGCAGCTGCTGCGCGCGGTCAACGACGATGAGGTCTCCAGACGCGAGCTCGCCGGCATCATCGCTCGCGACCCGGCGCTCACCGGCAGCCTGCTGAAGCTCGCGAACAGCTCCTTCTATCGCGTGAGCGAGCGGCCCGTGGAAAGCGTCGATCGCGCAGTGGCGCTGCTCGGGACCGAAGGCATCCGTTCGCTGGTCGCGGCGGCGGTGACGCAACCCGTGTTTCGACTTTCATCACTGCAGTTCCCGCGCTTTCCGGAGATCTGCTGGGAGCACACGTATCGCTGCGCCACGGCGGCCGAAGCCCACGCCGCAATCGTCGAGGATACAGACCCCTTCGCGGCGCAGCTGCTCGGGCTGACGCTAGGCCTGGGATCGATCGTCGTGTTTCGCATCGTCATCGATCAGTACGCGATGCCCGCAGGTCGCTCCGCCGACGCGGCCGTGGTTGCCGCCATGCTCGACTCGCATGCTGCGGCCGTCGCCCGCAAGATCGCCGCTAGCTGGGATCTTTCGGGCCGTATCCTCGGTGCGCTCGAGGACCAGATACCGCGCGCCGAGATGCACGAGCCCACGTCTCTCGGCCGCTCGCTACGCTTTGGAGGACTGATCGGCGCGCTCGCGGTGCTCAATGCCAATCAGCTCGTGACCGACGAGACTGCGAAGGCATCGATGCTTGCAAGTGGCGCGGCCCAGTCACACTTTGAGCGCATCTGGACGCGCCTGACCGGCAAGGGAGTGGCAATTCCCGTGCGCCGCAGCAGCCCCGAGTTGCGGCGTCGCTGAGAGGGCCGCGGCGCACTTGGGGCCGCTGGGGCGCCCGCCCAGGAGCTCCGGCACAGGCGGGGGCGGCGCTTGTCATCCGACAGGGCTGGCCGCACGTTAAGCGTATCGAAAGGATCCAGGGCGTAAAGCCCAGTTGGTGCTCTGGCCAGGGCCGCGATTATGACCAATCGGGCTCGCCGATTGCGAACTCGGTATAGCGTGGAATCGATCTTGAACACGAGGGAAACTGGGAGGTCTAATTGAACGGGTCTCGTGGCCGCAGGGGTGGCTTGGCGCCCGCGGGAGTGAGTCAGCCATGAACGCAAAGTCAGGAAGGTTCTTTACCGTGATCGCTAGCTTGGCTGCGATGTTCGCAGCAGCGGCGCCCATGCTTGCATTCGGCGCCGGTCATGGCGGGTTCGGCGGTGGCCACGTGGGCGGCGGAGCGCATTTCGCTGGCGGCGGCCACTTTGGCGGCGGTGCACACTTCGGTGGCGTGGGTGGTGGTGCGCACTTCGCAGCTCCAGCGCATTTCGGTGGCTTCGGGGGCATGCATTACGCCGCACCGGCGCACTTCGCGGCTCCAGGACATTTCGCGGCTCCGGCCCATGTCGGCGCCGCGGGTTACGCCGCCACAGGGCACTTCGCAGCACCTGCGGTACATGGCCACGCTTCCACGGCTTATGCGGCTGCCGGATGGCACGGCCCGGGCTACGCGCACGGCTATGGCGGTCATTACGCATACCCGCATGCCTATCACCCGTACTGGGGTGGCCATCCTTATTACTGGGCGGGCGGTTACTGGCACGGCTACTGGTGGCCGGCCGCGTATTACGGTTGGGGATACCCGTGGTTCTTGGCGGCCGTTCCGGTCGGCGTTGCAGCCTATTACTGGTCCGGTGTTCCTTATTATTACGTAGGCGGCGTGTACTACTCTTACGATCCGAGCTACAGCGGCTATGTGGCGACCGACCCGCCGCCGGTGGCGGGCCAGTACGCTCCCGGTACAGCCGATGGTGCAGCCGATGGTGCGGCACCGCCGCCCGCGGATGACGGTGCGAATGGTCAGCCGCAGGGTGCGCCACCGCCCGCGGCGAACGGCGCCGCCCCGAGCAGCCCCGATGATGTCTACATGTATCCTCGCAATGGGCAAACCGAGGAACAGCAGGCAACCGATCGCTACGAGTGCCACATGTGGGCGCAGACGCAGACCGGATTCGACCCGCAACAGGGTAACAACAACGGGAATCCCGCTGATTACCGCCGCGCACTCATCGCCTGTCTCGATGCGCGTGGCTACAGCGCGAGATAGGGGCAGGCCGAGGCGATTCGACGGTTCCCGAGTCTGAGAGTATAAAGCTGGGCCTTGGCAGCCAACTGCCAAGGCCTTTTCGTATCTGATCTCGGGCTCGGGGGTTCGCATGAAGATGTCACTCGCGGTGGCAGCATCCGTAGGCTGCCTGGCGCTCGGCGTGTGTATCGGTCTCGTCGCCAAGAGCAAAGAGCCAGGCATCGATCTCGTTCGCGGCAAGCCACCGAAGGAAGCCGGCGCGGCCGCGCTCATGGAGGCCGAGAAGCTTGCCGGACACGGCACGTGGGAGCTGCTCGGCGTCGCGCGTGTCTATTACCTCTCGGGAGATAAGGCGAAGGGGCAGGCGCTCATCGACCAGGTCGTGAACGGTAAGAACGACCCGGGAGATTGGACGCGCATCGGCTGGGTCTATGCGGACGCCGGTGAAAACACGAAGGCCGCTTATTGGTTCGACAAGGCAACCACCGCCGAACCCAAGGACGACACCGGCGAGGCCGAAGTGGGCGGGTGGTACATCCGTATCGGCGAGCGCGACAAAGGCGAGGCATTACTCGCCAAGGCGTTTGCCAAACATCCCGACGAGATGTGGCACTACGTGCGCGCAGCCGAGGGCTTTTTAGGAGTCCCGGCGCGCTGACTCGGCACCGGGCGCCGCGCCCAGTCGTCAGCGGCGCAGTCCTACTTCACGCGGTACACCCACACGTCGACCGAGTGTGCGTGACGGGCCGCCGTTGCCAGGAAGATGCTGCGGTTCAGCCATTCGTAGTTGCCCGCGGGAGCACTGAAGGTCGGCGTCGTGCGGAAATAATATTCGCCCGGATCAACCTGCTCGCCCGCAGCCAGACGGGCCATCACGTCCTTCGCTCCATGCCGAATGCCGCGATTGTCGACGTGGATCAGCACATCATCACTCGTGCGCAACACATAGCGGGCGCTGAGAACCGCAACGCCATCGGGCCGCACGTACAGCGAGTCAGCGCCGCCAGGCAGGACCGTGCCGCGCAGCTGCGCTCCGTCGAACGTGCCACCGCCGATCATCGTGAAGCGTCGCACACCATCTGGCGTTGCTCCGACCTCCAGCGACTCGAGCAGGCGGACCCGGATCTCACACAGTAGATCGAGCTCGGGCTTCATGCGGCTCCTTTAGGCTCCCGCGTGAGGCCGCGGTCGCGCTCACAGATCATTCGCGGACCGCTGACGAATCGTAGACAACGTGCCCGTCTATCAGCGTCAGCTCCACTTTGACTGCGTGAACTTGTTCGATCGGAATCCGGAATGGATTCTTGTCGAGCACAATCAAGTCAGCCCTTTTGCCAACCTCAATGGAGCCTTCCTGCGTCTCGGTTCCCAACTGACGGGCCGCGTTAATCGTGTAGAGATCGATCGCCTGTTCGAGCGTGATTCGCTCCCGAGCCATCACGGGCTCCCCCGTTATACCGGGTCGCAAGCGAGTGACGAGTGTCTCGATCGCTGGCCACACATTCGGTGTAGGCGCAGTGGGCCAGTCAGTGCCACCGACGGCCATGACCCCAACGTCCAGTGCCTCTTTGACCGGCCAGCCACGCTCCATGCGAGCGAGGCCTAGTCCCAAAGCCGCAACCATAGGCCCGACGCTGGCTCTGTCGCCGCCTCCCCAGATCGCGGGCGAGAACTCCAGGGTGGCCCGGATGCGCTTCGCGCGCTCGATGTCCGACGGCTGTACGAAATTGGCGTGCGCAATCTCGTGGCGCGGTCCGTTCGGACCGTTGGCCCGCCGTGCTGCCTCTATCGCGTCGAGCCCTTCCCTCGCCGCAGCATCGCCCGTTGCGTGGAATTTGGTCGTGAGTCCTGCCTTGTCGAAACGAACCACCGCGGAATTCAGCACGTCGGGTGGAATCATCAGCGAGCCATGCTCGTCCTTCGGACGGCCGGGTGCCGGCTCGTAGGGATCGATGAAAGCGGCTGTTCGTCCGGGACCAGGGATGCCGTCAAGGATGAATTTCACGCAGCTCGGGCTGACGCGCTCGCGAGCAAATTTTCGGCCCTCCTGCAGCGGGTCAACAATTCCGGGGACCTTCTGAGATTCAGGTTCCCAGAGTATGCAGGCTCGAACGCGCTGCTTGAGTTTCGCCCCGTCGGCCAAGTCATCATATGCCTGCAACTCCGCGCGTGTCGCAGCGGCGTCGGTGAACGAGGTAACCCCAAATGAGAGCAGCAGGTGCAGTGCCAGCTCCAGATCATGAGCATTCTGCGCGCGCGTGGGTGGGGGGATAAGGCGAGCAAATACAGCGGCAGCGGTTTCCCGCAGCAACCCGCTAGGCTCCCCGACCGCGTCGCGCTCGATCACGCCACCGGGAGGGTTTTGTGTCGATTGGGTGATCCCGGCCAGAGCCAGCGCCTTCGAGTTCGCCCAAGCGTTGTGACCGGATACGTCCAACAGCACCACGGGGTTGTCAGGGGATACGGCATCGAGCATCTGCTTGGTTGGGACGAAGCCTTGACCGAACTGGCCACCCACGATCCAGTCACCCTTGGCGCGGCTTCGTGCACAGTCCGCGACGACCGCTATGATCTGGGCGGGTGGACCCGGATTGAAATGGCAGCCTGTGAGCGTCCGCCGCGCCGCGATGAGCGGATGCACGTGCATATCGATCAGGCCCGGAAATACGATGCGTCCCTGCAGGTCAATCGTTCGCGTGCTGGCGGAGCGTAGCTTCTCCATCTCCGCATCGGGGCCGACGGCAACCACTCGCTCCGCCCGGACGGCGACCGCCTCAGCCCAGCCGTTAGGTGTGAAAACCGCTGCGTGCTCAAGAATGAGATCGGCTGGCTGCCCGCTTGGGGACTGTGCGGCGACAGGTCGGTACGTGAGCGCGAACGCCACGCTGAGGAGCACACGCGCTACGGTCGTGGTGTGGGCGAGCATCTCGAAGCACTCGGGGTGACGGGTCGTCTCGGCAATCGCTGGCTAGGGTTTGGTGGAATTGGAGCGGGTGATGGGAATCGAACCCACGTTAGCAGCTTGGGAAGCTGCAGTTCTACCATTGAACTACACCCGCGTCTTCGACGAAGCAAGGCGCTCTCTTAGTCTAGCGCTCGGTGAGGCGAGCGGGAACTCCTCAGCGCCAACTCCTTAGCGCCGATCTAGCGAGAGACTTCGACCCAGAAGGGTTGCTTGGGATCCACTGGCGTTGTCGTTCCCGGACCGTAGCCAGTGATCTGCACGATCACCGTCTCATCGCTTGCCGAGCCATCCCAATGTACGGCGTGCGCGGGGTGAATCATGAAGCTGCCAGGCGGCATCGGTACCGCGCGCTTCACATCGAAGACTTCACCAGTACCTGCATACCATGTTCCCTGCAGAACCGTGACGTACCGGGCATTGGGGTGCCAGTGCGGTCGATCCATCACATGCGGTGGGAACTTGGCTCTGATCGTATAGAGCCCCGGCCCATCAGGGTTACCTTGGATCGTGGCGGTCTGTGCACCGTGGCCGCCCGGAACGTCGACCCAGTGAACGTCACGAGGCTTGACGCGAACGAACACGTCGTCCCCCGACGGTGCAGCGGCGACGAATGCTGAGATTGACATGCAAACACCGGCAAGGATGCGTGCGAGCCTAAGATGGTCACGGAATAGACACAGCATACAGTTCGACTTCCTCGCCTTGCGGCATCGAGTACGGCCGCTCACGGTGAAATCCGAGTCGACCAAGCAACTTGATGGATCGCCCGTTATCACGCTTCACTATTGCGTACAGTTGCCCAATGCCAAAGCTGCTAGAGGCGTGCTCCAATAGAGCGTGGGCTGCCTCGAAGGCGAAGCCCTGGCCGACGTAGGCTGGCAATAAAGCAAAGCCCAGGTCCGGTGCGGGCAGGAAGGAACGCTCGACGAGGCCACAGATCCCAATCGGCGACAGCGTCGCTTTCAGCGAAATTGCGTACATGCCGTACCCGGACGCTCGATACTGGGTCCAGATACTGCTCTTGATATGGTCCTCGGCTTGCGCAATCGAGCGCACGTGGCGATCGCCGATGTTCTCGAGCCACGACGGCTCGTTGAGCAATCTGAGGAAGAAAGGGCCGTCCGACAAAGCCACTTTGCGCAACTGCAAGCGCGCAGTCTCGACGATAGGCCCTTGCGCTTCCAATTCACGAGTCGGTGTGGCTGGCATCCCTCGGAGCCTCGCTTGCGGCAGACTATCTTATGATGCGAAGCGCACGTAGTACGGCAATGAACGATTCACGTCAGAGCTTCGATTTCGTGGTGGTGGGTGCGGGGACCGCCGGCTGCCTCCTGGCGGCGCGGCTGTCCGAGGATGCGCGCGTACGCGTCTGTCTCATCGAAGCGGGTGGGTCCGGGAGGAAGCTCTCGGTCGACATCCCGGCCGCCATCGTCATGGCGCAGCGCTCGCGCGCACTGAACTGGAGCTTTGCATCCGTTCCGCAAGCACATCTGAACGATCGCCGCATCCCCTACCCGCGCGGACGAGGCCTGGGGGGCTCGGCTCTGATCAACGGCATGGTCTACTTCAGGGGCCATCCGAGCGATTACGACGCCTGGTCTGCCGCGGGCGCCGATGGCTGGGGCTACCGTGAGGTGCTGCCGTATTTCCGCAAGAGCGAGCATAACGAGAACTTCGGCGACTCTCCATTTCACGGTGGCGACGGTCCGTTGAACATCCGGAGCGTCACGCGACCGAACCGGCTCAATTTCGTGTTCTTCGATGCGCTCAAGGAGCTTGGCTACGTCGCTCGCGAGGACCTCAATGGCGCGGATTCGGAAGGCATGGGACTGCGCCAGCTCTCGATACGCGGCGGCACGCGCGAGACCACGGCAAGTGCGCTGCTGCGTCCGGCGCTGCAGCGACCCAATCTGACCGTACTCACACATCATCGAGCCACACGGCTCATCCTGAGCGGCCGGCGTGCCCAAGGGGTGGAGGCGCGCACCGAACGCGGCGCACTCGTTCAGGTACGAGCCCTGCGGGAAGTCGTGCTCGCCGCCGGCACGATCCAGTCTCCACAGCTCCTGATGCTCTCCGGCATCGGCGATGCCGATCATCTCGCCGGCCTGGGCATCGAACTGCGTCACCACTTGCCGGGTGTCGGGCGCAATCTGCACGATCATCTCGCGAGCCCGGTTATCATGGAGACCGACGACTCAGCATCGTACGGCATCTCGATTCGCGCACTGCCGCGTGATCTGCTGAACGCGGCGGAATACGCCCTGTTCAGACAGGGCCCGCTCGCCAACAATATCTTCGAGTCGGCTGCATTCCTGAAGACGGTCGATGGGCTGAGCAAGCCGGATGTGCAACTGGTGTTCCAGCCGGCCAAGCGGCCGCCGCCGTGGTTCCCGTTCCCGCTCGGGCACGGCTTTGCCATCAGTCCGGTGGGACTCTACCCGCGCAGCCGCGGCCGCTTGACGCTCGCGAGCGCGGATCCGCTCGCTGCGCCGCTCATCGATCCCAATCTGCTCTCCGCCGCCGAGGATGTGGAGCCCTTGGTAAGAGGCATTCGCTTGATCCGCCGCATCTTCTCCTCGGCCGCGTTCGCACCCTATCGAGCGCGCGAGCTCACGCCGGGCGCTGCCGCGCAGAGTGATGCGGATCTGATCGCCTACATTCGTGCCCAGGCATACACAGTGCATCATCCCGTGAGCACCTGTCGCATGGGAGTCGATCCCCTGGCAGTCGTTGATCCGCAGTTGCGCGTGGCCGGGATCGAAGGCCTGCGGGTAGCCGATGCCTCGGTGTTCCCATCGCTCATCGGCGGGAATACCAACGCCGCCATCGTGATGGTTGCAGAGAAGGCGGCAGATATGATCCTGGGACGCCGTCCTTTGGCACCCGCGATAATCGGCGAGGCCGGCATCGCTGCGCCTGCGCGAGGAGACCATCATGAGCGAGACGTTGAGCACGGTTGAGCGCATCGAGATCGAACGCGCCTGTGAGCGCATCGTGTATGCCTACTCACGGGCGCTGGATCTCGGTGACATGAGCGCCGCCGCGGACTGCTTTGCGGAGCACGGCTCTCTCACGCGGCCGATGGCGCCGGAGCAGGTGATCAGCGGTCGTGAGAGCATCCGCGCCTCGCTGCTCACGCGTCCCAAGTCTCTGCTCACCAAGCACCTCGCGACCAATGTCATGATCGACGTCGAGAGTCGCGAGGCTGCGCGCGGCATCTCGTACCTCACCATGATCGCGACGACGCCGGCGGAGGCGGCAAAGCCGCCGTTCACATCGCAAGGACCGATCTACTTCGGCGAGTTCAAAGATCGCTTCGTGCGCGAGAACGGTGTCTGGAAGATCCTCGAGCGGCGCGGCTCGATTCAGATGAAGTTCTCAGGAGCGGCGCCCGCATAGGCCTGGGGTGATACGCGCTCGGCAGGCTCCTATCGCGGTGCTGCGGCTGACTTGAAGTTGCGTGCGACGTACGCCGACAAGGCGGCGAGCTCCGTGTCCGTGATCTCGGTCTTGCGAAACGGCGCCATCAAGAGCACTCCCTGACGCACGAACATCGCGACGGTCTGGGCGGGAAGGTCGGTGCGCTCCAGCAGCACCGCGGGCAACTTGCCGCCGTATTTCAGCTGCAACGATTGTGTACCCGGATGCCCCAGTCCCGACGCGTGACAGGGTGCGCACCAATGCTCGTAGACGGCTTGGCCCGATGCGGCATGGGAACCGTTGGCCGGGCTCCCCGCCTCGACCCCGCGGGTGAGCACGACCAACACGAGGAGCGCAGCGAGCGGCCTCAGAAACAGCTGTGCAGGGGTCATGTCAAACCTTTCTCAGATGCTTGGGCCACACTCCATAACGGCCCGCCGAGAGGATCCCGTTCGGATCGACCGCATCCTTGATGGTCTCGCGCAGACGTCGCAAGGCGTGGTTGTTGTAGGAGTAGGTGTCTGCGATCAGGTCCTGGAACGCCGCGGGCGCGCGGTACTCGGCCCAGCCGCGCTCGGCCGCGAGCTTCACCCAGCCCTCGAACGCGTGGCGCATCTTCGCGTTGCGCGCCTTATCGCGCCCGATCGGGAACATGATGAGGCACACGAGGGTGCGATCCCAACACGTCATGTACACCGGCCCAACGATCCCGAGGTCCTCACCGCCGCTCACCTTGGCGAGGTTCTCGTTATAGAAGCGCTTGAACTCGAGCAGCGACTCGCCGGTGCGGGGGACGATGGGCGAGAAGCCGATGTGCCCGCCCTCGGGATTTGGGTTGGCGGGGCTGCGGCCCAGCATCGCGAACGTCGACAGGTTGGGGATGCCGAAATTCACTAGTCGTACGCGTGCCCTGGCTTCCGCCGCCAGTGGCGTGCGAAAGAGCTCGCCCTCCATGAACTTCACCCCCGGAATGGCGGCGAACTGCGCCGCGGCGTGTTCCATCTGGGCACGTACTACTTTCTCCGGTCCGTAGATCGGCACGAGGATGGACCAGGCCGGTGAGTTGGGCGTGGGTCGCGGGGCGCCCCCGAAGATTCCGGTCGAGCCGTTCACGACATGCTCGTTCTCGAGGCGGTTGAGCACATCGAGCATCGGCACGATGTCCTCATCCCGTGCGCAGCTCGCCGTGGCGGACCACATCGCCTCCGGCCGCGGCATTAGATAGAACCCCATCTTCGTCACGACGCCGAAATTCGACTGCCGGAACAGACCATCGACCCAGGGACCATAGCCCCAGCGGTTGTGTTGCCAGGACTTGGAGTTGGGCAGTGCGCCCATGCCCGTGCGCACCACGTCGCCGCTGGCGAGCACGACCTCCATGCCGCAGTGAGCACCGAAGTGGTCGCGAAACGGCGAGGCCGTCCAGCCGGCGCCGCCATCCAGCGCATTGCCGATGACGCTGCCCCAGCCCGGATCCGGAGTATCGATCCAAACGTCGAGTCCCGCTTTGGTGATGTGATCGTAAAGATCGAAATAGCTGACGCCGGGCTCGACCAGCGCGTAGGCGTTGCGCTCGTTCACCTCGAGTATGCGGTTCATGCGTTTGAGGTCGAGCACCACGCTACCGGAGTAGACGGGAGCTGAGCCGCCATAGGCGAGGTTGCGGCCCGTGGAGATGGGATACAGGGGAATGCGGTGCTCGTTGGCGGCGCGCACCACTGCCTGCACCTGCTCGAGTGTTGCGGGCGCCACGGCGGCGGCGGCCAAGCGCTCCTCGGGCTCATCCCAGTAGGGAGAGTACGCATCGCGATAGAGCGCAACATCCTCGGCGGAGGTGAAGACCCATTCCGCGCCGACTGCCTGACGCCAGGCGCTCAGTGCGGCGCTGAAGGCCGTTGGACTTACGTTGGGGGGGATACTCATGTTTGAATCATTTCTTTCGTAGCGCCGAATCGAAGTCGAACTTGTAGTCAGAGTCCAGCACTTTCGGCGGCGCATATGGTCGCAGAAACAGTGCGTGGCAGGCATCGCAGCTGGCGCGCAGCCTGAGGCTTGCGTTGCGCATCGGTCCCAGGCCGTGCGCGTTGGCCATGACTTCCGCAGCACTCGAGGCAGCGGCCGCGAGCTGATAGAACGTCGCGAAGTCCTTCCAGATCGCCGGCAAGGCGAGCGTCGCGGGCATCTGCACCTTGGCATCGTAGAGGTTGGTTGTGGGAGGAAACAGATGCGGCACGGCGAGCAACATGGCCGAGATGGTTTCCGCCGCGGCACGCACCTTGTCCGGATCCTGAGTGTCCTTGACCTGGAGCGTGTCGATCGGCTCCATCAGAATCTCAATGTGCTCCATGAGCTCCTGGCGCGCGTTGATCACGTCCTTGGGATTCGTGATCCCGGTCCAACCAGGGCCCTGTCCCGCGGCAGGATCCGCAGCATGCGCGAGGGCGGCTGAGGTGGTCACCGCGAGCAGCGCGCACACGATCAAGTTGCGCCTCATGTCAGCGGACGGGCGGCATATCAGCGGACGGGCGCCGAGCAATGGAAATTCGCCGCCTCATCGGTAGCGCCGCTGCCTGCGTACACGGCCTCCTGCGGGTATGGGCACAGCGGGCGCGTACGGGCCGGCGCACCCGGCGGGTTGCTGGCGATGATGCGCTCCGGAGCGTGTCCGCTTGCGACCCAAGCATCGATCGCGCCAATGACATCGATCACGGAGGGCCCGTCGCCGCCGCCGCAATGGCCCATGCCCGGGACCATGAAGAGGCGCACTGCCTGGTCGGACTTGCCTCCAAGGCGCTTGCTGACACTCTGGTAGAACTGCACGGTGGACCTCGATGGAATCAGACCATCAGCCCACCCGTGCGATAGGAGCAGTTTTCCGCCGCCGGCGAAGAAGGTATCGAGGCCGCTCGGCGGAACGTCGAGGGCGGCGCTGCCCACTTTGAGGGCGCGCGTGACGTCTTTGTCATAGTCGAAGCTTCTGAAATCCCAGTTGGGATCCATGAAGACGAGCGCCCTCATGTACGTCACAGACGCTCCGAAGGGCTCGGGACCTGCTGTCTGAATCGGAAACATGAGCTCGCTACCGGGCTCAAACCCCGCATAGATTTGCTGTCCCGTGCGCGGGTTCCTCGGCCCCTGATAGATGGCGCGCAGCGCGGCGACCTGTGGCGCCGTCAGACAGTCGGGCCCATCCGCGTTCTTGCACTGGAGGACTGCAGGATCGAAATGGCAACGCTCCGGAGCGCTCACGATGCCGTCGCTGACGCCGTCGCTCGCATCGCAGGCGCTCACCACCGCCTTATGCACCACCGCGAACTTGGGTGGCGGGATCATGCTGGCCGCATCCTTGAGCGTCGCATAGCCCGTCCACAATGAGCTGACCATCAGCGGCACCATGGGGTTGGCCGGTGCCATCGAGGAGATGCCATCGTAGTCGTGCGGAAATCGATAGGCCTCCATCAGAGCCTGCCTGCCCCCGGTCGAGCAGCTCGCGAACAAAGAGCGCTGGGGCGCGCGGCCATAGAAGGCCGCGACGATCGCCTTGGCATTCGCCGTCATCTCGTGCGGCGCGCGGTACCCGAAATCGATGAGCTTCTGCGGATGGCCAGCTGCGAAGCTCGCATCGAGCGGATTTCCCTGATGGCCATCGTCGGTGGCAGCGGTGGCATATCCTTGCGCCAGCGGCCGCGTCATCTCGAAGTAGGTGATCGCGCCTGCCCACACACCATTGCCGACGCCCACGAACTTTCCGTTCCAATGCTCCGTGGGCATCCACACTTCAAAGCGGATGTCGGAATCCGGCGTGGGTTTGATGGTGCCGGCGACGCGGCAGAACGCCGGCAAGCTCGCATATGCGGCAGGCGGCACTCCGCGCACTGGCGCCGGCGGCTTGAAAGCGCCCGCCGCAACGCCCTCCGCAAGCGTGAGCGTCGTATGGGGCAGATGCAACCCCGTCAGTTGCTCGCAGCTCGCGGCGTGCACGATGCTCGCACGCGCACCCAATAACAGCATCGCCAGGGGCGCTGCGCGGTTGATTCTGTAAGGATCCATGCGGCTCCCTGTTCGGCTGCGTTCTACGGAAAATCCGCCACGCGAGGATAACAGTGCCGCAGATGTAGGGTCCACGCATTAGACTAGGCACTTCCCGATGCAGGAGACGTCCGTGACTGTCGCGACAACGACTCGCCTCGTTCAAGCACTGCGCTCGCGAGAAGCCTCGGCGGTGGAACTGCTCGATGAGTCGCTCAAGCGCATCGAGGCGCAGGACGGCAAGCTCAATGCGGTGGTCGTACGCGACTTCGAGCGAGCGCGCAGCGCGGCGGCCGCTGCCGATGCGGCACTCGCCCGCGGTGAGCAGCGTGCTTTGCTGGGCGTTCCTATGACTGTGAAAGAGTCCTTCAACGTTGCGGGTCTGCCCACGACGTGGGGAATTCCGGACACGAACGTTCCGCCGCCGCAGAGCGATGCCGTCGCGGTCAGCCGGCTGAAGGCAAGCGGCGCCATCGTTCTCGGCAAGACCAATGTCGCGATCAACCTCGGTGACTGGCAGAGCGTCAATCCGGTATATGGCCTCACGCGCAACCCTTGGGATCCGACGCGCACACCCGGCGGTTCATCCGGCGGCTCGGCGGCAGCACTGGCTGCGGGCTTCGTGACGCTCGAGCTCGGCTCCGATCTGGCAGGCTCGCTGCGGGTTCCGGCGCACTGCTGCGGCGTCTTCGCGCACAAGCCGACACACGGCCTGATACCGCCACGCGGGCAGGCGCCTCCCGGTACTCCAGAGCTGTCGGTCAGCGCGAGTCCCGACCTCGCGGTAGTGGGGCCGATGGCGCGCAGCGCAGCCGATCTGCTGCTCGCGCTCGACGTGCTCGCCGGCCCGGATGACGCGCAGTCGGTTGGGTACAAACTCGCGCTGCCACCGGCGCGGCATTCACGGCTGAGCGAATTCAGAGTCCTGGCACTCGATGAGCATCCCCTGCTGCCGCTCTCGGAGGAGGTGCGCTCGGTGCTGCATCGCTTCAGCGACGATCTGCGGCGCACCGGCTGCAAGCTCGAGACCTCGAGCACGCTGCTGCCCGATCTTACCGTCACCGCGGACACTTTCACGGAGCTGCTGCTGACGTTCCTCGGCGGGAATCTTCCCGAGCCCACCTACCGGCGTCTGCAGCAGCGCGCAGCCGCGCTGCCGCGCAGCGCAAGCGACCGCGAGGCCGTGCGCTCGCGCTCGTTCGTCGCAAGTCACCGCGACTGGCAGCGCGCCGATCGTACGCGGACGTTCCTGGCGCATCAGTGGCGGCAACTGTTTTGTTCGTGGGATGTGGTGCTGTGCCCGATACTGCCGACGACCGCTTTCGCGCACGACCATGCGGAGCTGGATCAACGCCACATCGACATCGATGGCCGTTCCATTCCATACGCCGCGCTCGGGACGTGGGCGAGCCTTGCGTCTCTTTGCGGGCTGCCGGCGACGGCGATGCCGATCGGCCTCGGAAGGAGCGGACTGCCCGTCGGCATCCAGGCCGTCGGCCCATATCTGGAGGATCGGACGACCCTCGCGTTTGCCGAGCTCGCCGAGCGCGAGTTCGGCGGCTTTATTGCGCCGCCGGGCTATCGCTGAGCGCTGCAGCGGGTGGCGACAGATCGATGGCCACCTTTGCTCGGGCATGGCCAGCCTCGAGATAGCGGACGGCCGCCGGGACCTCGCTCAGCGTGTAACGCCGGTCAATGACCGGGGTCAGCTTTCCCGATTGCATCAGATCGGCCAGGAAGAGCACATCCTTCTGCTTCAGCCCCGATAGAACGAGCTCGAACTTCTGGCTCACGAAAGGCGACAGCACGGTGGCCTTGATCGGTCGCCACAGTGGCTGGATCCAGTTGCCAGTGATCTGCGCGCCGACGATGAGATAAGTGCCCTTGGGAGTGAGAATGTGGCGGAAGTCCAGCAGCGGATAGTTGCCCACGTTATCCAGGATCAAATCGTAACGCTGGCCACTGCGGGTGACGTTCTCCCGCGTGTAATCAATGACGTGATCGGCTCCGATGGATCGCACCAGAGCCACGTTCCGGGTACTGCACACGCCGGTGACCTCTGCACCGAAGGACTTTGCAATCTGCACGGCGAAAGTGCCCACACCGCCCGAAGCACCATTGATCAACACCTTCTGACCGGCGCGGATGTGCCCGCTGTCGCGCAGCGCCTGCAGCGCGGTCAGCCCAGCCACAGCCACAACGCCGGCTTGCTCGAAGCTGACTCTCGCGGGCTTCAGCGCGATGGCACCCGCCTCACGCACGTTCACGTACTCGGCCAAGGCGCCGCTTGCGCCACCGAACACCTCGTCACCCGGTTTGAAGCGCGTGACGCTCTTGCCGACCGCCTCGACAACCCCGGCGAAATCGACCCCGAGGCGAATCGACTTCGGTACGCGCATGCCAGCATCAAGACGCAAGATGTAGGGCGTGCCTTCCATGAAGTGATAGTCATAAGGATTGACTGACGAGGCGTGGACCCTGACGAGAACCCGGTCATCCACGACGGCGGGTTTCTCGATCCTCTCGAGGCTGAGGACATCGGGCGAGCCGTACTGCCGCCGCACGATCGCTTGCATCAGTTCCGCGTTGGGCGGGTAGTGAGCCACCGGAACGGGCGCAGGGCGCGGACCAAAGGCGAACCACAGCCACACCACAAGCACCGCGGCCCCGATCAGGACGACGATGCCGAGCGATTTGGCTCGTAGACTCATAGGACTGACCGTCGTGCGACGGACGGCACCTCCGTGGAAGCACAAATATAGCGCAGCCGCGGTCAGACCCGCTGCACCGCGGTCTCTGCAGGAGTTATGGCACTGCGTCAGCGCGGGGGCGGCGGGGGAGCCTCCAGCACCTGGATGATCTCGGTCGTGCCATCTCCGGCCAGCTGCAGAAATTTCTTCACGTTCTCGACGAGCTCCTCGCGCGAGTTCGCGCGCATCAGCGCGTAGCCTGCTGCCGGCATGAGACTCGAGCCCGGGACGGGCCCGTCTTGGACAGTGATCGCGCCTTGACGACGCGTGATCGTCATTGCGGTAGTTCGCGACATGATTCCACCGGTGGCGACGAGCACACCGGCCCTAGACATCTCCTCCATGAGTTTTCCCATTTTCGCCATGTGTTCCGTATCCGGCGGACCACTTGGGGCGGCGGCAGGCGTATATAGGCTGAGAAATTGCATAGCAGAGCTCCTTTCGTTCTCGGCGGCGATTGTCGATCACTGAAAAGACGAACGACAACAGGGCGAACCGACAACACACCCAAGAGCTTCCTCGAGAGACGCATCGCTCACGGCCTCGCTATACTCAGCGAACACCATTCGCGCGCTCCCGAGGCCTGCTTCGATGCCGCAACTGCGAACGGGATTGCTGCTGCTCGTGGGACTGCTCGCCGCGCCCGCCATGAGAAGCGCGGTGGCTGCGAACGCTCCGAGGATACCGAGCGAGATGCGTGCGGCCGCCATCGATCGCGCCGGTGGCCCCGAGGTGCTGACGCTGCACACGGTGCGAGTTCCGCAGCCCGATGCAGACGAGGTGCTGATCGCGGTGCATACCGCAGGTGTCGCCAGCTGGGATGTGGCGATCCGCCGTCATCCGGATGCCATAAAGAACTCGCGCTTTCCGCTCGTGCTCGGCACGGACGGTTCCGGAGTGATTGCAGCCGTGGGATCACGCGTCACGCGATTCAAAGTCGGCGATCAGGTGTACACGTACAGCTGGGACAATCCCAAGGGTGGCTTCTACGCGGAATACGCCGCCGTTCCGGCCGAGCGTGTGGGTCCGCTTCCGAAGGGGTTGACGCTCACCCAGGCCGGTGCGATTGGAACCACGGCACTCACGGCCATACAGGGCGTGGACGATGCTCTGCATGTTCGCTCGGGCGAGATGCTTCTCATCCATGGCGCCGCGGGCGGCGTGGGCACGCTCGCCGTGCAGTTCGCCAAATTGCGCGGCGCCAAGGTGCTGGCCACGATCACGGCGGAGGATGAGCGCGCCCTGGTCGAGCGACTCGGCGCCGACGCCGTGGTCGATAGTCGGCATGGTGACCTCGCCGCGGCAGTGCATGCCTTCGCGCCCGCGGGCTTGGATGCCATTCTCGCGTTTGCGGGCGGCGATGCACTCGAGCGCTGCATCGGGCTGCTGAAAAGCGACGGCATGGTCGCCTATCCAACCGGCGTACAGCCACCGAGAGCGCGCGCCGGGCTGCGGATCGTGCGCTACGATGCGATCGCCGGACCGAAGGAGTTCGAGCGCCTGAACGCAGCGATTGAGAACATGCGGCTCGAGGTTGCAATCGCTGCGCAATTTCCGCTGAGCGCTGCCGCCACGGCGCACGAGCGCGTGGAGGCGGGCCACGTACCCGGCAAGATCGTGCTGCAGATTCGCTGACGAAGGAGGCACCGTGAAGCTCGATTACGTGATTGCATTCGTCGCTGACATGGAAAGCGCGGTGGCGTTCTACCGCGACTCGCTCGGTCTAACCCTCCGCTTCCAGTCCCCGGAATGGACGGAGTTCGAGACGGGCTCCACGACGCTCGCGCTGCATGCCAGCTCGGCAGGCAATCCTGGCGGCACCGTGCGCCTCGGATTCGGCGTCGCCGATATGGCGCAATTCGCAGCGCAGCTGCAGGAGCACGGCCTCGGCTTCGTGGATGAGCCGCGAGCGGAGCACGGTGTGCTGCTCGCGGAGTTTGCGGATCGCGCAGGTACGCGTTACTCCGTGAGCGCGCCCAGCCGCTGAGGGCGTCGGATAGCGGACACAGCGGCGACCGTGCCGTGGAAATTCGCTTGACCAAGAGGAACCGGCGTAACGAGCTCACGTGCTTGCGGGACGACGGTTCACGCACGACGGCGCAGCTTGGTCCCGGACTGCCGCACCATGATCTGGCCCACTATGTCGTCGAGAGGTACTTCGGACTGCGCCACGGTTTCTTCGGCAACGTCGCCTCCGGCTACACCCTGGAGGCCTTGTCCGACAAAGCAGTGATTCGCGCGCTGGGTGCCGAGTCGTGGCTGGCCGAGGTGCTCGCCCGCGCAGTGGGCTCACTCGCGACGGGCGCCTGCACATTCGAGCAATTCCCCACGTTGATCAGCGAAGAGCTGGTGCATCGCGGCATCCAGATGCCCGAACGTTTGACCGCCGCAGCGGGTGCGGAGATGCTCAGGGAGCTGAACCAGCTGATCGAGCGCTACGACTCGCTCGCTAATGGCGAGAGCTTGTCTCTACGATTCGGCTTCTCCGCGCACGACGAATAGCCTGGGCCTACCGCAGGAGCGCAGTCATGTCGACGAATACCGTCAGAGACAATCGCGAGCGTAGTCGCTACGAGCTCGACACGGACCGTGGGCGGGCTTTCATCGACTATCGCCGCAGCGCCGGTGTCGTGTCGCTGCTGCACGCGGAGGTTCCCCCGAGCCTGCGCGGCGGTGGGATTGGATCGGCGCTGGTCGCGGGCACGCTGGCGATCGTGCGTCAGCAGGGTGAGCGAGTCGTTCCGCGTTGCCCCTTCGTCGCCATCTATATCAAACGGCATCCCGAGTTTCAGGATCTGCTCGTCAGCAGCTGAGAACCGGAAGCTGAGAGCTACCAAAGCTGAGAGCTACGAACTCCCGGTGCGTCCGCGGCGGAACGTCCACGCCCCCATGCCAAGCAGTGCGATGCTCACCAGGATCATGAGAATCCAGGCAATGCTGTTGAGCGTGCGCTCGTCGTGCTCGATGACCAGCGGTGGCGCGCTCGGGTCCTTGAGAAAGGCATTGATGCGCGCGATGACGCCAAGTGCGGTGGACCGGGAGTTGTAGCTGGTGAAGTAGTAGTCGCGGTTCGCCACGCGCAACGACACGGTATAAGAGGTCGAGGGACGGCCTCCGTGTCGCGGAGGAATCTCCGCGCCCTTGATGTTACGCAGCGGCACCACCCAGTGCTGCGTCGAGCGGCGCAGGACCTGCGCGATCGTGCAGAGTCCGCTGGCGTGTTCGCAAGTCAGGCGGCTCGTGAGCGGATTCTGCGCGAGCAGCCGGCCCACGAAGACCACCATGAGCAGCCCGAAGACCACAACCACCCGAAGCGTGAGGCGCGAGCGGTCATCCAAAGCGGTCGGCGGGCGCGAGCTCACGTGACTGACGCGTGCAGCGCTCGGGCTCCGGTCAGCGGAGGCTGCGCCGGGACTGCGCCTCGATCAGGCTGCGATAGTGATCTAGCGATGGCGTTGCCAGGCCTGCGACCTTGCCTTGGTCATCCCATCGCCGCACGCGCACGGCTTCTTTGCAGAAACGCTCCGCCTCGAAGGCCGCGACCTCGTCGGCCGACATGGGACCGCCCTGCAGCTTCAGTGTGTGCACCGATGCCCCGCTAAGCTTGGCGAGATACGCGGGTTCCGTGGCGCACAGGTAACGCTTGGCCGCGACGTGCAGGCGTACCGGATCGACGATGTCACGTGCGAAGTGCTCGGCGAGCCAGTGACTACCGACCTCCTCGTGATGCGCATCGACGGTCCAGTCACTGAGATCCTCCGGCACATCCTCGAGCAGGTGGCCCACGTCGTGCAGCAGCGCCGCGAGCACGAGCGACTCCGGTGCGTGCTCCTGCCGCGCAAAGTAGGCGGCCTGCAGCATGTGCTCGCTGATCGAGACGCGCTCGCCGAAATAGGAATCCGCGCCACGACGGGCAAAGATCGCCAGCGTCTCGTCGACGACGCTCACGAGCTCCCCGCGATGGGATAGTTGCGCTGCAGGAGCGCGCCCTCCGAGCACACGCTGTCGCGCGTGAGATAGCAGCCGCGCAGGTGGCGGCGGAATTTTGCGGAGGAGAATGCCGTGCGGCCGTGCAGGATGCGCTGATTGTCGAACGCGACGAGATCACCATCGCTCAGATGCAGCCGCAGCTGGAAGCGTGGCTCGCGCAGCAGCGCGGCGAAATGCCGGTATGCAGTGTAGAAGGGCGCCATCTCCGGAGGTGGCAGTCGCAGCGGTGCGATGGAACGGCTGTTGTAATGCACGGCGCTGATCTGTCCGCCGCATGACAGCTGAATGAGCGGCCGCTCCGCATAGAGCTCGGCATCCTTCGAGCGGTAATGAAAGCCGACCGCCGTATGCGTGAGTCGCGCGAAGTGCTCGGGCGCCGTGGCGCGCAGTTGCTCGGCGATCGCGAAGCCGTCGGCGAACAGGCTGGCACCACCCTCGGGCGATGCCGCGAGCACGTGCAGCGCCTGAAACCCCGGCACCGGCTCACGGTAGGGATTGTCGGTGTGCAGACCCAGTCCTACATCGGAGTATGCAAGGTTCTCCGGCTGCGGCACGAAGCGCACGTCGAACACCTGACCGTAGTTCGTCTCCGCAACGCGCCCGATGAGCGCGGCGGTCTCGAGCAGCGCATCTTCCTCGCACGGCACGCCGCTCAGGAAGGCGATGCCATCCGCCAGCAGGCGGCCGAGCCAGTCACGGCGCGCCGCCGGTGTGGCGCGCACCTCCTCGAGCGTCGTCCAGGCGAAGTCCTGCGAGGCGCGCTTCGAGGCCCCGTCGAGCCACAGCCGCCGCGCAGCCGCGCCACTGGCCGGGCGCGTCCATGCGTGCCGGGACAACCAGCCCAGCTCGAAGGAGCTCGGCCGTGAATCCCGCTCCCATTCGATGATTAAGGCGTCAGCCCGCGCAACCACCGAGCGAATTTGCGGATCCTCGGGTAGGTCCACAACGTCGGTGAGCCGCTGGCCGCTGTGCGCATCGCGATCCACGGGGCAGTTATCTCGCAGCCACAGACTGGCGAACTCGCTCGAGGCACCGTCCGGCCAGTGCACAGTCAGCGCGTGCGGCGTGAAGGAGACCCGGAACGAGGGCAGCGACTGGCTCATCAGCGTCAAGCGACGTGCTGTCCGCTACGGCGCGCGCGGACACCGAGCACATAGAGATAGCCCGCGGCAAGCGCAGAGATCGCGGTGATGACCGCGAGCGCCGCAAAGACGCCGCGCCACCCATAGGCTACGGACAGGCGCGCAACGCTGTCGCCAGCCAGCACGCCACCTAGATAGCCCACGCCGTCGATGAGTCCCGAGGAGACGGCCCCGGCCTGCTTGCCGCCAAAATCGAGTGCAAAGGCACCTCCGAGGTACGAGTACGGACCCAGGAGGCAGAAGGCCACCATTCCGATCGCGAGTGCCGGAAGGAGTGGGCCGGAGGCAGTAGGCTTGACTGCTGTCAGCAGGACGAGGGCGAAGACCGAGGCAGTGAGGCCCACGAACATTAGAAGCGCGCGCCCGTTGGGGCCAAGACGGTCGCTGCCCCAGCCGGCAATGAGCACGGAAGCGACACCCACCGCAGGGAAGATCGCGCTCATGCCCGCCGCGCCGCTCATGCTGTAGCCGGCGTAGTCCCGCAGGTACGCCGGGGTCCATAGGTTGAACGTCTCGCGCACGATCGTGCAACCGAGCGACAGCAGACAGACGATGACGAAGGCGCGGCTGCGAAAGAGGGGCAGCAGCAGCGCCGAGAGTTTCTGGGGACGCGTCTCCGCATCGCCAAACACATTGAGTGGATTCGCCTTGGCCTCGTGAAAGCCCGCGTCGACGCGCGACTCACGCAGCCACAGCAGATTCGCGACCAGAAACACCGCGGCGACGCTGCCCGCGAAGGCGAACAGTCCGCGCCATCCCCAGCCCTGGTCGATCAGCAGCGCCATGCACTGACGCGCAGCGGCATCGCCGACCAGATAGCTGATGCTCAGGATGCCGATGATCATGCCGTAGGAGGAGTAGTCGAACCACTTGGAGGACACCTTGATGAGTCCCGCCCAGGCGATCGACTGCGTCAAACGGTTGCCTACCCACGCCAGCGTGAACACCGGCACGGCACCGGCCACAGCGAAGAGCAGCGTGAACGTCATGGCACCGCCGAGGCCGAGCAGAAAATTGGGGCGTCCGCCCCAGAAATCGCCGAGCCCGGTGAGAAACAGCTTGCCGAGCGCGTACGCCAGCACACCCAGCGAGGCCATAACACCGATGCGCACGACGGCTTCGCTGTGGGCGATGCCGTGGCGGCCCAAGTCGTCGATCAGCAGCGGTGTGGCTACCGAGAGGTCTGCCCGGCAGAAGTAGCAGGCCGCATAACCGCCGAACAAAAGCAGCACAGTGCCGAGCTGGCGCGATCGCAGCGCGTGCTCCGGTGTGCCGCGCGGCGCGGCCACGTCCTGGAGAAGCTCGGGCATTCCGTATTATGGCGTACTGGCGCGTTGCGTCGCAGGAGCATATTTTGCGAGCTGCACGGCAGAGTTTTCGGACGCAGTCAATCTCAGGATGAAGGAGGGGCGATCCGTGAGCGAGGGACCCATTCGTCCGCAAGGTATCTTTATTGCTACCGTGCGCGGGTCGAGACGCGCAATCAATATGAGGAGGCGCAACATGGCCGACAACGTAGGCAACAACGAAGAGCTTCGGGCGGAGGCCCAACGGCTCAAGGATCAGTTTCGGGCGACGGGGGCGGCCGCGGCCGATGTGGCACGCGAGAACGCCGAAGCGGCGTCCGATGCGGCACGCTCGAGTGCACGCCGCGCGAGCGACTGGGCGCGCTCGAGCGCACAAGATGCGAGTGAAATGGCCCGCTCCGGCGCGCGCCGTGCCGGTACCTGGGCGCGCTCACGCATGCATGACCTGCAGGGACACGTGCAGTCGCGACCGCAATCTGCAGCGCTGTGGGCGCTCGGCATCGGTGTGGTGGCGGGCTTGCTGCTGGGAAGTCTGGTCCGCGGCCGGGACTAAGCCCGGGTTCAGGAGCCCAAAAACAGGGGGCCTGTCGCCGGTTCGTGACCGCGCTCACGTCGCCGTGACGATTCGGTGACATTTCCACCCCCCGAGCGTGCTGTGCTTGGCGGCATGCATCGGATCGGGGTGGTTGGCGTCTCGTACAGGCACGCGAGCGCCGCACAGGTAGCCCGTTTTGCCATTCCTCGGGCGGAGCTCGTAGCGCGCCTGCCGTCGCTGCGCGCTGCACTGCAGGGTGCCGAGATTCTCTACCTTGCAACGTGCAATCGCGTAGAAGTCGCGTACGTGCTGCCCGCGGGTCCTGCGGTGGACCTGCGAGCCCAGGTTTTTTCCGCTTTGACTGGAACGGCCCCAGGCAACGGGGAGGCCGCGGCGACGCTGCGCGCGTGGACGGGCGAGGCGGCAATCGAGCATCTGCTACTCGTGGCCTGCGGCCTTGATTCCGCACAAGCCGGCGAGCAGGAGATCTACCTTCAGCTGCGCGCCGCCTGGCAGGCAGCGCGTGAAGCGCAGGTCATCGGGCCGCTGCTCGAGCGCATCGTGAGCGAGGCGCTCGCGATGGCGCGGCACGCGCATGGCCTGCAGTCACACCACGCACCCTCGCTCGCCGATCTGGCCTGCGAGCGCGTGCTGGCGCACTCTGGACGGCGGGCGGACGCGATCGCGCTCATCGGCGTGTCCCCCATGACGCGCCGCTGCGCGGCGCGACTCAAGGACCGCGGTGTGTCTCTCCTGGTCGTGAACCGCTCGGTCGACGCGGCCCAACGCTTGGCGGAGGAGAGCGGCGGGAGCGCCCTCGGACTCGATGTGTTCTGCGACAGCCCGCCGGCTTGCAGCGCGTTGGTGTGCGCGAGCGCCGCATCCGAGCCGGTGCTCGACGATGCGGCGTTGCAGAGGCTCGCCGTGCATGCGCCCCTGATCGTCGACTTTGGTCTGCCCCCGAATGTCGACCCGGAAGCGGCGCGGCAGGCGGGGATCGAGCGCATCGGAATGGACGACTTGGTGCGGGCTGCGCGCGAGGATCGCGTCACGCACCTGCTGCGGCTCGCTCCGGTACGAGCCGCCGTCGACGAGCGGCTCGCTCGGCTGCGCAGCGAGCTTGCAGCCCGGGCCATCGGCCCGCAGCTTGCGCAGTTGCGCGACACTTTCGAGCGCATCGCGGTCTCCGAAGTCGAGCGGCTCTTCAAGGGTGAGCTGCAGGAGCTCGATTCCCAGCAGCGCGCGCGGCTCACGGGCTGGGCCACTGCTCTCGCCCACCGGCTTGCCCACCTGCCCTTGAGCGGACTGCGCGCGGCGGCCGAGCATTCGAGTGCCGAAGCAACCGAAGCCTTCTTCCGCGAGGCGCGGCTGCGGCGCAACATGGCGGACAGAGACGCAAAGAATGAGTGAGCGATCGCCCAGCACCGCGGACATCGCCACCGCTGCCGGCGCGCTGCACCGGTCCGAGCAGTGGTATCAGCGCGCGCGTACCGTGATCCCCGGCGGCGTCAGCTCGCCGGTGCGCGCCTTTCGTGCGGTGGGAGGCACGCCGCTGTTCATCGAGCGAGGCACTGGACCGTACGTCTTCGATGCCGACGGCCATCGGTATCTGGATTTCGTCGGCTCCTGGGGCCCGCTCATCCTCGGCCACGCGCATCCCGAGGTGGTCGAGGCCGTGACTCAGGCGTGCCGGCGCGGGATGACTTTCGGTGCTCCGTGCGCCGGAGAAGTGGAGCTCGCCGAGCGCATCGTGCGTTCCTACCCGGGTCTCGAGCAGGTGCGCTTCGTCTCCTCAGGCACCGAAGCCGTCATGAGCGCCATTCGCGTGGCGCGCGCGGCCACTGGCCGCAGCACGATCGTCAAGTTCGCCGGCTGCTATCACGGTCACGCGGACCACCTGCTCGTCGCGGCCGGGTCCGGACTTGCGACCTTCGGACGGCCATCCTCCGCCGGCGTACCCGAGGCGTTCGTCGCGGCAACCCGTGTGCTGCCGCTCGATGATGAGCCGGCAGTGCGGGCGCTGTTCGCGCGCGAGGGAGCACAGATCGCCGCGCTCATCATCGAGCCCGTGCCGGCGAACCACGGTCTGCTGCCCCAGCGGGCAGCCTTTCTCGAGTTGCTGCGCGCTGAGACGCAGCGCCACGGGGCACTCCTCATCTTCGACGAGGTGATCTCGGGCTTTCGCTTGGGAGAGGGCGGTGCGGCCGAGCGCTTCGGCATCGCTCCGGATCTTGCCACCTTCGGCAAGGTCATCGGCGGGGGGATGCCGGTGGGGGCTTTCGGCGGTTCCAGCCGCATCATGGGCAGGCTCGCCCCCGATGGCGACACGTACCAGGCCGGGACGCTCTCGGGCAACCCGGTCGCCATGGCGGCAGGCGCCACGAATCTCGATGTCCTGAAGCGCGAGCACGGATGGGATAAGCTCGAGGCGCTGGGCGCCGCCTTCGAAGCCATGCTGCAACCACTGTGTGCGCGGGCACCCTTCCCGATGCAGGTCGTGCGGGTGGGATCGCTGCTGTGGTTATCGCTCGCAGCAGGCGCGGCACCGCGCAGCGCCATCGCCCTGTCGTCCGCGGAGAGCGCGCGCTTCGCGCAGCTCTTCCACGCCATGCTCGCGCGCGGCATCTATCTGCCGCCCTCGGCGTATGAGGTGTGCTTTCTCAGTCTCGCGCACCGCGAAGAGCACCTGGCGGAGTTCACCAACGCTCTCGAGGAGTCGCTCGCGCAGGTGGGCAGCCCATGAAGGCGGCACGCATCTTCCAGCTCACGGCGCTACTGCTCGTCGTGGTGTCGGTGTTTCAGGTGTGCTACTGGCTCTTCGATCAGCGCGAGCAGGCGCTGGCGAAGGTGAGTCAGCAACAGCGCCTCTATCAGCAGCAGCTGATGGCGGCCGATACGATGCTCGGCGCCGGTGTGCCCGCCGCGCAAGTACAGTCACTGCTGCCGGATGTCACCGTGAGCGGCGGCAAAGCGACGCTTTCCACCCAGGTGGTGCGCACGCTCAGTGCCGAGCAGCAGCGCCGCATCAACCAATATTTGTGGGAGGGCGGATTCTTTCTGCTGGCCCTCTGCGCGTGCATTCTCGTGATCTGGAGGGCGTTGCGCGCCGAAGCGCAGGTGCTCAAGGAACAGGACAACTTTCTCGCCCTGGTCTCGCATCAGTTCAAGACACCGCTCGCCAGCTTGCAGCTCTCGCTCGAGACGATGAGCCTGCGCTCGCTCTCGCCCGAGCAGTCGCGCACTCTCATCGAGCGCATGCTCGCGGACCTGACACGCATGGAGACCATGGTGTCGCAGATCCTCGACAGCGTGCGCCTGTCGCGTGGCCGCGTGGATCTGAAGCGCGAGCCGGTGCTGCTCGGAAGCGTGGTGACGCGTGTCGTCGCGCACTTTCAGGAGCGCGCCCAGAAGGATCACATCAGCATCGAGACGCAAATCGCCGAGGGCCTGCAGGTGCTCGCCGATCCGCTCGCAGTCGATGTCGTCGTGCGCAATCTGCTCGAGAACGCGCTCGCCGCCGTGGCGCCGGTGGGTGGCGGCAAGGTCGTGCTGAGCTCACGGCGCGCCGGCAGCGAGGTCGAGCTCACGGTGCGCGATACCGGCATCGGCTTTCGCCCTGCGGATGAGACGCGCCTGTTCGAGAAGTTCTCACGCCTGCATCCGGGTGCGGGCAGCAGCTATTACGGCACGGGACTCGGTCTCTACATCGTCAAGCGCTTGATGCAGCTGCTGGGCGGTCGCGTGACGGCGCGCAGCGAAGGTCTCGGCCGGGGCGCGGAATTCGTTCTGATCTGGCCGCTGGCGGCGGGGCTGTCGTGAGCGAGGCAGGCTATCGCGTGCTCGTCGTGGAGGATGATCCGCACCTCGCTGCAGGGGTCGCGGAAAACCTGCGGGCCGAGGGCTTCAGCGTGGACACGGTCGCCGATGGCAACCGCGCCGTCGAATGGTTCGAGCGCTCGAGTGCCGACCTGATCGTGCTCGATGTGATGCTGCCGGGGAGAGATGGCTTCGAGGTGTGCCGCACGCTGCGCGCGCGCGGCACCACGACGCCGGTGCTGTTTCTCACCGCGCGCGGCGATCCGGCCGATCGCATTCGTGGGCTCGAGGCGGGCGGCGACGACTATCTCGCCAAGCCCTTTCACCTGCAGGAATTCCTGCTGCGAGTGCGCGCGATCCTCAAGCGCTGGGACTGGTACAAATCGAGCTCGGCCACCGCCGCCACGGCGGTGCTGCGCTTTGCCGGCAACGAGGTCGACTTTCACGCCTTTCGTGCGCGCTCGTGGACCGGCGAGGATCAGGAGCTGACCGAGAAAGAGGCGATGATCCTCAAGGTGCTCGCGGAGCGTCCCGGCGAGATCGTTTCGCGCGAGGACCTGCTCGAGCGCGTATGGGGCTACGACGTGTTTCCCTCCACGCGCACGGTCGACAATTTCATTCTGCGCCTGCGCAAGCGCTTCGAGCGCGACCCAGCCAGTCCGCGACATTTCCTCACTGTGTGGGGCGTCGGCTACCGCTTCGTGCCGGCGGGTGAATGAGCGCCGCCGCCCGCACGTTGCGCATCGGCACGCGCGCCTCGCAGCTCGCGCTCTGGCAGGCGAATCGCGTCGCCGCGCTCATCCGCGGCCAACCCGGGGCACCGCCCGTGGAGCTCGTGCGTATACGCACGGAGGGCGATACGCGCACCGACACGCCCCTGTGGCAGGTGGGCGGGCGGGCATTCTTCACGCGCGAGATCGATCGCGCACTTACGGCGCACCAGGTCGACGTCGCCGTGCACAGTCTCAAGGATCTCTCCACGACGCTCGAGGACGGTCTCGCGTTGAGCGCAGTCCTCGAGCGTGAGGACCCGCGCGATGCGCTCATCGCGCGCTCCGCCACGCGGCTCGAGGAGCTGCCGGCCGGTGCCCGGGTGGGCACGAGCAGCCTGCGCCGGCGCGCCTTTCTGGCGCGCGCCCGCCCAGGCCTCGAGCTGCTCGAGTTGCGGGGCAATGTGCCGACGCGCCTCGAGCGACTCGCACAGGGCGCTTACGATGCGATCGTGCTCGCGGTCGCGGGACTCAAACGTCTGGGACTCGAGCGGCACATCAGCGTCCACTTGTCGCCCGAGCAATTCACGCCGGCGGTCTCGCAGGGCGCGATCGGCGTCGTGAGTCGCGCGGACGATGCTGACTGCGCGCGCTGGCTCACGGCGCTGGATCATCCCGCGACGCGCCTTGCCACCACCGCCGAGCGCGCACTCCTCAAGACTGTCGAAGGCGGATGCCAGGTGCCCCTCGGGGCGCTTGCCACGCTGCGCGGTGCGAGGTTGCATCTGCACGCCACCCTATGCGCGCTCGATGGCTCGAGCTCGATTACCGTGCAGGGCGAGATGGCGCTGGTCCGCGAGCAGGCGGCAGCGGAGCACAACGCCGCCAAGCTGGGCGGGCGCCTCGGCGAGGAACTGCTCGGGCGGGGCGCCGCGCAACTCATCGAGCAACAGCGCGCCGCGCGGCCAGCAGAGCTGCCATGACGAGAGCAGCCGCCGCGGTCGTGGTCACGCGGGATGAGCCCGCGGATGGCCCGCTGAGCGTGGAACTGCGGGCGCTCGGCCTCGAGGTGTTGGCGTGGCCGGTGCTGCGCGTGCGCGCGCCGAGCGATGCCACGGCGCTCGAACGGGCGCTCACCGCCATGGCGGAATTCGAGTGGATCGTGTTCGCCAGTCAACACGCGGTGAGTGTGGTCACGGCGCGTCTCGAGGCGCCACCCGAGCGGGCGCGGATTGCTGCGGTGGGAGCCCGCACGGCGCAGGCCCTCTCCGAGCATGGCTGGCGCGTCGATGTGGTGCCGCAGGAGGCGAGCGCACTCGGGCTCGTGGCGGCGCTGACGCCCCTCATCCGCCGGGGCACCCGGGTGCTCTTTCCCGCCAGCTCACGCGCGCTACCGACACTCGCGGCGGGCCTCAGCAGGCTCGGAGCCGAGGTTTGCCAGGTGGAAGCGTATTCGACCGATGGGGCTGCACTCGATGCACGCTCCTGCTGCAGCCTGATCGAGCGAGGTGAAGTGGGGGCGGTCACCTTCACGAGCCCTTCGGCCGTCGAAGAGCTGGAGCGCGCGCTCGGGTCGGCCGTCTTCGTACGGCTGCTCGAGGGCTCCTCGCCGGTGACCCTGGGCTCGACGACTGCGCACGCACTCGCAGCGCGCGGCTTTTCCTGCGTGCTCGCTGAGCCCGCCACATTCAAGGGGCTCGCGGACACGACCTATCGCCTGTTGCAACTGAGGCCATGACCATGGGATTTCCACACGTGAGAGCGCGCCGGCTGCGCCAGTCCGATGCCTGGCGGCGCCTGGTGCGTGAGACGCGCCTGAGTCGCGACGACTTCATCTATCCGCTGTTCGTCGTGCCGGGGAGGCGCGTGCGCCACCCGGTCGAGAGCATGCCGGGCGTGGCTCAGCTCTCCGTCGACGAATGCGTGGCCGAAGCCAAGGCGGTGGCGGATCTCGGCGTGCCGGCGGTGATTCTGTTCAGCGCGCCGAGCGAGAAGGATGCGCGCGCCTCGGCGTTCCTCGATCCGGGCGGCCTCGTGCCGCAGGCCGTGAAGGCCATCAAGGCCGCGGTCCCCCAGCTGCTCGTGTGGACTGACGTGTGCCTGTGCAGCGCGACGGACCACGGTCACTGCGGTCACGTGCTGCCCTCGGGCGCGATCGACAACGATTCATCGGTGGAGACACTCGCTCAGGTGGCGCTCGTCTATGCGCGCGCAGGCGCCGATGCGGTTGCTCCCAGCGACATGATGGATGGACGCGTGCTGGCGATTCGCCAGTTGCTCGACCGCAACGGCCACGCAACGACGCCCATCGTCTCTTACGCCGCCAAGTACGCTTCCGCCTTCTATGGCCCATTCCGCGAAGCCGCCGATTCGGCGCCGGCATTCGGCGATCGGCGCTCGTATCAGATGGACCCGGCGAATGCGCGTGAGGCCGTGCGCGAGGTGATCGCCGACGTCGAGGAGGGTGCGGATCTGGTGATGGTCAAGCCTGCGGGCCCCTATCTCGATGTGATTCGCCGCGTGCGCGAGAGCGTCGATGTGCCCGTGGTCGCGTATCAGGTCTCGGGCGAGTTCAGCCTCATCAAGGCCGCAAGCTCGCGCGGCTGGATCGACGAGCGGGCGGCCGCTTTCGAGACGCTCACCGGCATCAAGCGCGCGGGAGCCGATCTCATCATTACCTATTTCGCGCCGGACATGTGCCGATGGCTGTAACGCGCGAGAGCGATGCGGTTTTCCTGAGCGCGTGCCAACGCCGCCCGGTGCCTTACACACCGGTGTGGATCATGCGACAGGCGGGGCGCTATCTGCCGGAATACCGTGACGTGCGCTCGCGAGTCGATTTCGTGACCTTGACGCGCACGGCCGAGCTGGCGGCCGAAGTGACACTGCAGCCGCTGCGCCGCTATCCGCTCGATGCGGCGATCCTGTTCAGCGACATCATGACGCCCCTGCAGGGCATGGGCATCGAGATGGAGTTCGACCCGGGTCCCGTCGTACGCCATCCGATCCGCACGGAGAGCCAGGTCGAGGCGGTTCCCGCACTCGTAGCGCAGCGCGACGTGCCCTTCGTGCTAGAAACCGTGCGGCTCGTGCGGGCCAATGCGCCACGAGGCGTGCCGCTGATCGGATTTGCGGGCGCGCCCTTTACGCTCCTGTGCTATCTGGTTAGCGGGCGGCCATCGAAGGAGTTCGCGGCGGCGCGCAACTTTCTCTATGCGCAACCGCATGTTGCGGAGCGCTTGCTCGAGCGGCTCGCGGACGCGATGGCGGAGTACCTGCGCGCTCAGGCGGCAGCTGGGGCTCAGGCCCTGATGCTGTTCGAGTCCTGGGGCGGGCTGCTTGGGCCACGCGAATATCGGCGCTTCGCCCAGCGGGCCGTGCAGCGCACGCTGGCCGCGCTGCGCCCTCTGGGGGTGCCGCTCATTTACTATGCCAACCAAGGCTCCGCATTGATGGACGCCATTGCCGAGCTCGACGTGGACGTCGTGGGTATCGATTGGCGCTCCTCGCTCGCCGCTGCGCGCCGCACGCTTGGAGCCCACAAGGCCGTGCAGGGCAACCTCGATCCGGCGGCACTCGCGGCTGCTCCCGCGGAGCTCGCACGACACATCGATGCCGTGCTCACGGAGGCGGGTCCTGAGCCCGGGCACATCTTCAATCTGGGCCACGGTATCTGGCCCGACACCGATCCGGATGCCGTGGCGCGGCTCATCGATCATGTCCACGAGCAGAGTGCCCGCGCGCGCGGCACTGCAACGGCGATACAGCCGTGAGCGGCGCTGAGGCCGTCACGCTAGTTCCCGCCGCGGCGGCTTACTTCCGCGATCTGCAGACTAAAATCTGCGCGGCATTCGAGGCGTTCGAGTCGAGCGCCCGGTTCGAGGAGCGCGCGTGGCGCAAACCCGACGGCCATCGCCTCTCCGGCGGTGGTCAGAGCCGTGTGATGCGCGGTGAGGTGTTCGAGAAAGTCGGTGTCAACTTCAGCCACGTCTGGGGATCGTTCGCGCCGGGAGCGCGCCAGCAGCTGCCGGGCGTAGAGGAATCAGCAGGGCGCTTCGTCGCCTGCGGCATCTCGCTGGTCGCGCACATGGTGAATCCCTACGTGCCCACGGTGCACATGAACCTGCGCATTCTCAGCACCAGCCGCACCTGGTTCGGCGGCGGGGCGGATTTGACCCCGACATTTCCGTTTCCCGAGGATACGACCGAGTTCCATGCCGCCTTGCAGCAGGCCTGTGATGGCTACCGTCCGGAGGCCTACCGCGAATTCAAGGAATGGTGCGACCGGTATTTCTATCTCCCGCATCGCCAAGAGCCGCGCGGTGTGGGCGGCATCTTCTTCGACGAGCTGTCGAGCGCGAGCCTCGAGGCGGACTTCGCCTTCGTGCAGCGGGTCGGGGAGGCCTTTGTTGCGGTCTATCCGCGCATCGTCGCACGGCGTAGCGCTCACCCCTACGATGAGTCCGCGCGCGAGCAGCTGCTCTACAAGCGCGGACGTTACGTCGAGTTCAACCTGGTCTATGACCGGGGAACGAAATTCGGCTTTCAGACGGATGCGGATCCGGAGGCGTACCTGATGAGCCTGCCGCCGCTGGTAAGGTGGTAAGGCGGGCTTCGCCGGACAGGCCGGTCCCGCCGGCAGGGCAACACCCGGCTGGGCTAGACCTGGCGCCTGACGAATGTCGCGCGCGTGGTAACCGGCACCGGCACCGCGAAGCAGTGGGCGTGGGCGCTCGACATCTGATCCAGATAGCGGTGCAGCCAGTTTGGCACCGACGGCCAGATCGAGCTGATTCCCGCCCTGGCCGCCTGCCAACGCGAGACGAGCACATCGACTTCCTCGCCGATCACCTGCGGCCAGAGCACTGCACCTGAGCTCTTGAGCACGGGCCTTCTCCTTGCGGACAGCGCCTAAGTAAAAGACGCCCTGCGCGCTGCGAAGTTCCTGCGCGAAATGTCGGCCTGCGCCGACACCAGCCGAGGATTTGGCCTACAGCACGGCAGCGGCTTGGACGTGGCACCGCTTGACGCATCAAAAACCGGCGGGAGGCTCTCGTTAAACTCGATCGTAGCGACTAATATCTGCGAGCCGGCGGCAGTCTCAACGTGCTTGAGACTTGGGGGTACGACAACAATGATCGACTTGCAGACCCGTCTGCGCGCCTGCGTATGCAAATCGCCTCTCATCGACTTGGTGCGATGCGATAGCGTACGGTCCTGAACGGCCGCGCGCGCCACAGACACGGAATCGTCATCGATGCGCGAAAGACTTCACCCGTCAACGCTACAACGGCCGAACCGCACGCCGGCCGAGCAGCGGCGCCTGCATGAGAGGCTACAGACTGCAGTCTGGGGCGCGGGCCTCGGCATCTGGGAATTCGATTTTCGGCACGGACGTACGAGCTGGTTCGGCAGTTGGTGCGAGGAACTCGATCTGTATCCATGTGATGGCAAGGACGGGGCGATGCGCTGGGATTCGCGCATTCATCCGGAGGATCTGCCCAGGTTCTCGCGCCATTTCGATGAGCACGTGAGCGGCAGGTGCGAGGAGTTCCAGGCGGAATACCGCATCTGTACTCGCGTGGGGCAGTGGCGTTGGCTGTTCGATCGGGGCCGAATCATCGAGCGCGCGCCGGACGGTGCGCCGCTCAGGATGGTCGGTGTATGCGTGGACATCGATAGTCGCAAGGAGGCGGAGCTCGCTCTGCTGCGCAGCCACGAAGGGCTCGAGACTGCCTTGAAGAGCGCGGAAGAAGAGTGTCGCGGACTTGAGTGCGAGATCGGCCGCATCGCATGTCGCGAGCAGCAACGCATCAGTCACGATTTGCATGATGGCCTTGGTCAGGAGCTCACGGGTATCGCGCTGATCTTGCGAGGGGTGCTCGCTCAACTGCGCAAGGAGCATTCGGCGGCCTGCGCCGACATCGAAGGCGTGATCGCGCACGTGAGCAAAGCCATTGAGAGCACCCGCACGCTCGCGCGCGGGCTGTCGCCGCTCGGCGCCGAGGGTTCCTGCCTGGTGGCCGCGCTCGAATCCCTGGCCGCACGCGCCACGGCACAGTACGGCGTGCCCGTCAGCTTTGCGAGCTCTCTCAACGGCTCCCCCGCGCTGGATGAGGTGGTTGCGACGCATTTGTATCGCATCGCGCAGGAGTCACTGACCAATTCGCTGCGCCACGGCGGCGCAAGCGAAGTGCGGATCGAGATCGCAAGCTGCGGCGGCCGACTCATTCTGCAGATTGTCGACAACGGGCGCGGCTTCTGCGAAACACCGCCCGGCCGCTCGGAGGGACTCGGCCTCAAGATCATGCGTCATCGCGCTCAGACACTTGGCGGCGAGCTCGTGCTCGAGCCCGCCTCCGCAGGGGGCGCTATCGTTCGATTCTCCTGTCCGCTGGCAGCTTCACGGGCCGCGCGCGAGCCTTGCGCGCACCCGCAACAGCACGTCGCATCCGGGGCCTAGATAGTGGTCGCCGCAATCACGAGGAGCACTCGATCATCGGCCGGATCGTCGTACGCTCATAGCGCCCGGCGCCGGGTACTGGTCGTCGATGATCATCCGATCGTGCGTCAGGGTCTGCGTCGCATGCTCGATGCGGAACCGGACCTCATGGTGTGCGGGGAGGCACGGTGCGACCGCGAAGCACGTGCCGCCATCATAGATCTCGACCCCGACGTCGTCATCGTGGACATCTCGCTTGGACAGGGTGACGGCATCGAGCTGGTGCGCGCCGTGCACGCCCAGCGGCCGACGCTGCCGCTGCTCGTGCTCTCGATGCACGATGAGGCGATCTATGCGGAGCGGATGCTGGCCGCCGGAGCAAGCGGCTATATCATGAAGGAGGCCGCTCCGGATGATCTGCTCATCGCACTGCGGCGGGTGCTGGATGGCGGCAAGTACGTCAGTGACTCACACTCGAGTCACCTGTGCGCACCACCCGGCCCGGGCCGCTGCTTCGATCCGATCGAGCGGCTGAGCAATCGCGAGCTGCAGGTGCTGAGTCTCATCGGCCGCGGTCTGTCCTCACGCGAGGCAGGCGGGACGTTGAGCGTCAGCATCAAGACGGTGGAGTCTCACCGGCAGAGTCTCAAGCGCAAGCTCAATTTGCAGTCCAACGCCCAGCTGCTGCAATTTGCCGTCAACTGGTACGTGGGTCGCAGCGCACGTTGAGCGCGCGGACAGCACGCCCGCTACGCTCGCCGATTGCAGCGCCGCTGATCGAGTGGCACGCGCGTTGCGGGCGGCACGATCTGCCCTGGCAGCGAGATCGCGACGTCTACCGCGTGTGGGTGTCGGAGATCATGCTGCAGCAGACACAGGTCGCGACGGTCATTCCCTATTTCGAGCGCTTCATGCGCCAGTTTCCCGATGCGCGCGCACTCGCGGCGGCGCCGCTCGATGCGGTACTGCACGAGTGGTCCGGGCTCGGCTACTACGCGCGGGCCCGCAATCTACACCGTGGGGCGCTCCAGATACGTGACCGGCACGGCGGCGTCTTCCCGCGGCAATTCGCGCAGGTCGCAAGTCTCCCCGGCATCGGCCCCTCGACCGCGGGGGCGATCCTGGCGCTCACACATGGCGAGCGCCACGCCATCCTCGACGGCAACGTGAAGCGCGTGCTCTCGCGCTACTTCGGCATTGCGGATGATCCGGGCGCTGCAACGACGCAACGGCGGCTGTGGCAGCTCTCCGAAGCGTGCACGCCGGAGCGACCCGGTAGGGATGTAGCAACCTACACGCAGGCCGTCATGGATCTCGGTGCCACGCTCTGTATGCGTCACAAGCCGCGCTGTCCGACGTGTCCGCTCGCAGCGGGCTGCAACGCGCACCTGACACAGCGCGTGCACGAGATCCCTGCTGCGAGGCGTGCGCGCGCGCGCGGCGCGCGGCACACGTTCATGCTGCTTGCGCGGCGTGCCGACGGCAGCATCCTGCTGCAACGGCGGCCAAACTTTGGCGTGTGGGGAGGCCTATGGTGCCCGCCTGAGTTCGCGGCTGAGGATGGCGCTTGCGCCTTTGCTGCGTCCACGCTCTGTGCGTTGGCTGGCGCGCCGCAGACGCTCGCACCGATCAATCACTCATTCACGCATTTCGATCTCACGATCACCCCGCTGCTTGCCGCCTGCGCGGGGGCGTCGGCCGTGATGGATGCGGAGCACATGCTCTGGTATAACCCGCGCGCGCCCGCACCTTTAGGCCTGCCCGCCCCGGTGAAGGCGTTGCTCGAGGACTTGGGCCGCGTGCCTTCCTGAGCGCGCGCGCCCTGCGGCCAGTCAGTCGCCACAGCCCGCGAGGAATCGTCATGGCAAGAACCGTTCAGTGTGCTTACTTGAAGCGCGAGGCACCCGGACTCGATCGGCCTCCTTATCCCGGTGCACTCGGTCAACGCGTGTACGAGAACATCTCCAAAGAGGCGTGGGCGCGCTGGCTGCAGCAACAGACCATGCTGATCAATGAGTATCGCCTGACACCCATCGAGCCCAAGGCGCGAAAATTTCTCGAGCAGGAGATGGAGAAGTTCCTGTTCGGCGCAGGTGCCAAACCGCCCGAGGGCTATCGTCCGCCTGAATGAATCTCGCTGCTTCGCGTTGCGTGCGCGAGTGTTTCAAATCGACGACAGCTTGCAATGCGTAATGCGGCTGGCACATTGTCGAGTTAATTTCGCATGCTCAAGGGAACTGTAGCGTGCAAGCGAAGTCTGTCCGCTTTGGGGTGCATTCGCGCCGTGAATCGGCTTCACCACTCGTTAAGGAGGTTTGCGATGGGTGGAACGCGAGAGTTGCTGCGCCCCATTGCGGAGCAACAGTCAGAAACAATTCCATACCGTCAACCCAGACGCGCATGGGCGGGTCACGGCACCGGAACGCTCTGCAATCTCTGTCAACAACCCATCGAAGCGACGCAGATCGAGTACGAGATCGAGTGTCAGGTGGAGCTCGAGAGCGGGCCCACGAACGAAGTCCTGTACATGCACCTCGATTGCTATCACGACTGGGCAGGCGGAGCCGACGTCTAGCGGATCTGGCGTTCCGGTCACCCACGTGCGGCGAGTGCATGAGGCGCGAACCGCCGATATCTCCCCAACGAGTCAGCACAGCCCGGACGTCACTCGCGACACAGCTGTCTCGTTTACCTGTGAGTCCCCGCGGACGTCGCCTCCTCAGAAGGCAGCCCGAAAGGCGGGACGAGACTATCGCAGCCTGGAATCAAGGACTTATGCGGGCCATTGCTTGACGCAGTGACCGCCGAGCCGCTCTAATACGCGCCCCGTTTCGGCGGCGGCCAGGTAGCTCAGTTGGTAGAGCAGCGGACTGAAAATCCGCGTGTCGGTGGTTCGATTCCGCCCCTGGCCACCACTTCCGCAA
>DATJVD010000050.1:0-38726 GCA_035501955.1 Steroidobacteraceae bacterium | reverse complement strand
TGTACCGCGGCAATCGCCTCACGGCCGAAGAGATCGTCGGGCTCGGTCAGGCTCATGTCGTCATTGCAACCGGTGCGCGCTGGGCCCGGATGCTGTATTCCACGCTCGAGATCCCCCTCGGTGAGCTCGTCGGCCCGGGGGTCTATACGCCGGACGACATCGCCGCAGGCGCGGTCCTGACGGATCCGGTCGTCATCTTCGACTTCGACAACTACTACATGGGCGGCGCGCTCGCCGAGCATCTGGTTGCACGCGGCAATCGGGTGGCGTACGTGACGCCGGCGGGACATGCCTCGGCCTGGACGATCCTCAGCAATGAGCAGCCTCAGGTGCACCGCGCTCTCGCGGAGGCCCGTGTCGAGCTGCACACCCTTGTGCGCGTGGAGGGTTTCACGCCGGGCGCGGTGCGAATCTGCAACCAATTCACGGGCGCCGCCCGCGAGCTGCCCTGCAACTCCCTGGTCATCGTCGGCACGCGCTTCGCCAACGATGCGCTGTACCATGCGCTGAGCGCGCATCGGGAAGCATTCGCCGCGGCGGGCATATGCTCCGTCACCCGCATTGGAGACGCGCTGGCACCGGGCGCCATCGTGCACGCTGTCTACTCTGGACATCGCTATGCGCGCGAGCTGGACGGTGATGCGACGGCCCACGTCATGCGCCGCGACCTCGGTGGCGCGGCCGAGCGCATCGCGGAGAGGATTGAGGAATGACAGTCACGGATCTGCCCGCGCGCGCGGCCGGTCTCGAGCAGAGCCTTCCCTCGAGCTGGTACTCGACCGAGCGCATCTTCGCCATCGAGAAGGAGCGACTCTTCTGTCGCGAGTGGTTCTGCGTGGGGCGCGAGGAGGAGCTGCCCGCGCCCGGCGCGCATCGCGTTCTCGATGTGCTCGGCGAGAGCATCCTGCTGGTGCGCAATCGCAGCGGGCAGCTGCGCGCCTTCTACAACGTCTGCAGGCACCGCGGCGCGCGCCTGTGCCGCGCGCCTGCGGAGGCGGGCGCCGCTCAGCCGCTGCTCTCCGGCGGGGTCGTCGCGGGACGCACCATCACCTGTCCCTACCATCGCTGGACCTATGATCTGGATGGCCAGCTGCTCGGCGCGCCGCATCTCACGGTCGAGAGCTTCGACAAGAGCGCCTTCAGCCTCTATCCGGTCGGCGTCGAGGTGTGGGGCGGATTCATCTTCGTGCATCTCACGCCCGCGCGGGCGGGAGTGCTGTACGAGCAGATCGGCGCGATCGATGCACGCATCCAGCGCTATCCACTCGCGTCGCTGCGTATCGGCCACACGATCGAATACCAGGTACGCGCCAACTGGAAGGTGATCTGCGAGAACTACAACGAGTGCTATCACTGCGCCGGCGTACATCCTGAGCTGTGCGCAGTCGTTCCCGCGTTTCGCCAGCACGGGGGCGCAAAGCTCGACTGGGTGCGCGGCATCCCGCACCGCGAGGGCGCCTACACGTTCACGAAGACCGGCACCGCCACGCGCCGTGCCTTTCCCGCGCTCAACGAGGAGGAGCGCGTGCGTCACAAGGGCGAGCTCGTCTATCCGAACCTGTTCCTGAGCCTCGCCTGCGAGCACGTGGCCGCGTTCATCCTGCGCCCACGCGGCGCCGCGCGTACCGACATCACCTGCCATTTTCTGTTCGAGCCCGAGGAAATCGCCAAGCCCGCTTTCGATCATTCGGATGCGAGTGAATTCTGGGATCTGGTCAATCGGCAGGACTGGGCGATCTGCGAGACTGTGCAGCAGGGGATCGAAAGTCGCGTGCACACGCACGGCTATTACGCACCGATGGAGGATTTCAATCTCGACATCCGTCGCTACGTGATGGATCGCATCGGAGACGCTGTCGACACACCGTGAGTTCACCGAGCGCCTACGCTCCCTCGCTCGCTCACCGGCGCATCCGGGTGCGCTGGAACATCTTCGCGCTGCTGTTCGGCATCGGCGTGCTCTTCTACGTGCAGCAGCGCAGCCTGGCCGTCGCAAGCTACCGCATGATGCCGGAGCTCGGCTTGAGCCAAATGCAGATCGGCTGGCTCGAGTGGGCCTTCATACTCGGCTACACACTGCTGCAATGCCCGGGCGGGGTGCTCGGACAGCGGCTCGGCGCCCGCTTGAGCGTCACCCTGATCACATTGCTGGCCTTGATCGCCATGATGGCGACGCCGCTCGCGCCGCTTGCGCTGACCGGAACGACGCTGCTCGCTGGGCTGCTCGCATTGCAGGCGCTGCTCGGCTCGGCGCAATCGCCGATCTTTCCCATCTCCGCGGGCGTTTTCGAGGTGTGGTTCCCCGCGCAGCAATGGCCCCTCGTGCAAGGTTTGCAGAGCATGGGGCTCGGGTTTGGAGCCGCGCTCACACCGCCGCTGATTGCGTGGCTGATGTCCTCATTCGGCTGGCAGCGCGCGCTCGTTTGGAGCTCGCTGCCGGCTGTCGGGCTGATCGCGCTGTGGGCGTGGTACGGACGCAATCGGCCCGCCGAGCACGCCGGCGTTGGCGCGCGGGAGCTCGCCGAGCTCGGGCCGCAGGCGAACGCGCGCGTCGACGCCACGATCTCCTGGCAGCGCATCTGGGCCTTGCTCACCAACCGCGACATTCTGGTGCTCACGTTCTCCTACATGTGCATGAACTACGTGTTCTACCTGCTTGGGAACTGGGTCTTCTTGTATCTGGCCCAAGAGCGACACTTCACCGTGATGCAAAGCGGCTGGCTTGCCGGGATTCCACCGCTCGCTGCGGCGGTCGGGGCCGGTGCCGGCGGAGCCGGAGCGAGCCTGCTGTGCAAACGCTACGGTGTGCGCTGGGGTCTGCACGTGATTCCACTGGCATCACTGCCCGCGGCGGCGCTGTTGCTGTGCGCAGGCGCGTACGCGTCAAACGGCTACCTCGCCGTCGCAGCCCTCAGCTTCTGCTATGGATTCGTGGAGCTGAACGAAGGCTCCTATTGGGCGGCGGCCATGCACGTCGCGCGCTCCGACACAATGGCGGCCACTGGCATCGTGAATACCGGCGGCAACGTGGGAGGACTGATCGCCACCCCGGTCGTCGCGTATCTCTCGGGTCATCAGGCATGGACACTGGCCTTCGTGCTGGGTGCGGGATTTGCGGTCGCGGCGGGCGCCGCCTGGCTCCTCGTGGATACCACGCGCCACGCGGACCGCGAGGCGCCAGGCTGATCAGCGTGCGGGCCAGCCAGGCAGTGCGATGAGCCTCTCGTACAGCCACTGGGCAAAGCTGCGCATCACCCAGAGCTCATAGCCCGCACCGCTGCGGGCAAGCAGCGCGGGACAGTCGAGGATGGTGACGGCCGCGCAGTCGCGCCCATCGAGCACCTGTGCCACATCGATCACTCGTGACAGACATTCTGGCGCACGCGCCGCGGCGAGCTCGAACCGACACCACTTCGCGCTGATATCCACGAGACACGCGCCACACTCGCGCAAGACGGAGAGCTCCTGTGCCTGGGACTCCAGCACGTCACCGGTGAGCAGCCAGCGGCCGGGCGCAATGAAAAGAATTGCCCCTGTCGGAGAGAGGCGCTGGATGGCCCCGGGCCGCATCGCGAGCATGAATGCCAGCCCGGGGCCGGCGCCATGCAGCCCGGTGGGCAACGTGAGCTCGAGGCACGGCGCCTGCGGCAAGATGCGTATCGCAGCGCTCATGCCCTCATCCGCTCACCTTTGGGATCGACGTGCGCGGGCGCGGTGACGCGCAGCAACGTGTGCCGGCCGCGCAGCGGATCGGCGCCCACGATCGTCGCGCCCTGTCTGGCATGTGAGCGCGCAAGCAGCGCAAGGCCCACCGTGCGTTCGAGGGTCGGGCTCCACGCGGCCGAGGTGATGTAGCCGAGTGCGCGCTTGTCGGTGCGGGTCTCGATGAGCTGAGCTCCGATGCCGAAGTGCTGAGCGGCATCCGCCGCCACGACGCCGACGAGCATCGGCCGCTGCGACTCGTGCAGTGCCGGCCGGTCGAGCAACGCGCGACCGATGCAGTCGGCCGACGCGCTCACCACGCGCTCCAGACCCAGATCGAGCGGCGAGACCTGGCCGTTGATTTCGGCGCTCGTGAGATAGCCTTTCTCGACTCTGAGGATGTCGAGTGCCTCGAGTCCGTAGGGGACCACGCCGCAGGTAAGCGCCGCCGCGTGCAGCGTCTCCCACAGTGATGCTGCCACGTCGGCCGAGCAGTGCAGCTCGTAGGCGAGCTCGCCCGAGAAGCTGGCACGCACGAGGCGCAGCGGCCGCGCGCGCCATGCGCCGCCAGCAAAGTCCATGTGCTTGAGATGGGGCAGCATTCCCGGCCAGGGCGCCGGCAGCACGTGGCCCAGCAGGGCACGACTGGCCGGGCCGGCAACGACGATGACCGCCCACGCATCCGTCACGTCCGTGCAAGTGACGGCGAGTGATGAGGCGGCGCACGCCAGGTGGTACTCGACATGCGAGAGCACCGCTGCCGAGGCGTGCGTGCTCGTCGTGAGCAGAAAGTGCTCCGCGCCGAGCCTGAGCAGCAGTCCGTCATCGAGCACCATCCCGTCCTCGCGCAACATGACCCCGTAGCGGGCGCGCCCGACGGCCAAGCGGCTCGGTCGTCCCAGATAGAGCCGATCGATGCAGGCTGCGGCATCAGGTCCGAGCAACTCGATCTTACCAAGCGTGGAGGCATCGAAGAGTCCACCGGCGTTGCGCACCCGATGCGCCTCGAAGGCCGCTGCGGCTTCGACACTCTCGCCATGGTCGCGAAAGTAGCGGGCGCGCAGCCACAAACCCGCGGGCTCCATGACGGCCTGACAGGCCAGCTGAGCATCGTGCAACGGCGTGCGTCGCACCGGGCGCACGTTGAGAGGCGCCGGAGCGCCTGCAAGCGCTGCGAGTGGCAGCGGACTTGCGGGCGGCCGCGCACGACTGGTGCGTACGCTCTCGAGAGGTATGTCGAGGAGCTCGGCGACGATGGCGGCGCCGGGCAGCGCGCCGGTTCGCCCCTGATCGGTACCCACCCCGAGCGTCGTGTAGCGTTTGATGTGCTCGATCTCGCGGAAGCCCTCGCCGACGGCCTGGCGCAGATCCCGGATCGTCACATCGTTCTGCAGATCGACGAATTGCCGCTTGTCATTGCCGGTGCGCACCCGCCAGAGAGCTTGCAACGCCGGTGGCGGATCCGCGCGCACCGCCGGTGCGCCCATCGGCTGGACGGAACACGTCGCCACGAGGCGTGCGGCGGCCTCTCCCGCCCGCAAGCCATCGGCAATCACTGCGCCGAGCTCGAGCCGGCCGGCGACGGCGCCCGCGGGGATGATCTCATCCTGTGAGGCAACCGGGACGCAGGCGGCGAGCTCGGTGTCGTAGCGTTCGGCCAGGTTGCTCTGCAGCGCGAGCTGCGAGGCCGGTGTCCATCCACCGCTCACGGCGAGCAGGTCACACGCGATGCGGCTTTGCCCATCGCCCGAGAGGGGCCGCACGAGCGCACCGCGTACACACGCGGCGCCCAGCGCGCGTTGCACGACATGCTCACTGAAGATGCGCACTCCGGAGCGCTCGAGCTCCTGCAGCGCGGCGAGCGGTCGGCGTGCGCGCGGATCGACGATCGCAGCGATCTGCACCCCCGCCGCGCGCAGCCGCAGCGCCGCCAGGTACACGCGATCGTGATTGGCGAAGAGCACGGCATGATTGCCGGCGCGCACGGCGAAACGCTGTGCGAAGCGCTCCACGGCACCGAGCAGCATGACACCCGGACGGTCGTTGTTCTCGAATGCGATCGAGCGCTCCGTGGCGCCGGTGGCCAGGATGCGCGCTCGGGCGCGGATGTACAGCGCCTCGTCGCTCTCCGTCGGTAAGCCGCTCGGCTGCCGCAGGGCGAGCACACACTCATCGTAGCAGCCGACCACCGCGGTGCCCGACAGCACCTCCACGCCTGCGGCGGCGAGCGAGTTAGCAGTCTCTGCCACCCAGCCGCTCACCGGCCGGCCATCAATCGTGCCGCTCTCGAATTGCAGCTCCCCGCCGGGCAGCAAGTCGCGCTCGCACACGATGACCTTGGCGCCCTGGGATGCGGCCGCCGCCGCTGCGGCAAGACCGGCGGCGCCCGCGCCGATCACCAGCACGTCGCAGTACAAGTGGCGCTCGCCGGGAAAGTGCACGATCGGCCGCCGGGGCGCCGTACCCAGCCCGGCGAGCCTGCGGATGAGCGGCTCGTAGCAGCGCCACGACGGCCACATGAAGGTCTTGTAGTAGAAGCCCGCGCCGAAGAGTGAGCCTGCGGCCCCGATGAGCGCCGAGACGTCAAAGCGCAGCGACGGCCAGCGGTTCTGAGTCGTGACGCGCAATCCGTCCGTGACCATCACCGTGGTCGCCGGCACGTTCGGGACCTGTCGCGCACCGAGCGTCAGGGTGCACAGCGCGTTCGGCTCCTCGGGGCCCGCGCTCAGGATGCCGCGCGGTCGCCGGTACTTGACGCTGCGACCCACCAAGCGCACGCCGTTGGCGAGCAGCGCCGCCGCGAGCGTATCTCCGTGCAGCCCATGCAAAGTGCGCCCATCGAGCTCGAACGTGTAGCGCCGGTCACGATTGATGACACCGCCCGCCGGGTTACGGAAGGTCCCACTCACCGCGGGCTTTCACTCGGTAACGCGCTGAGGTCCGTTCTTGTCTCGAGGATGGCGCCGCTCCTCAAGTCCCGATGCAGTTCGAGCCACATGCGGCAGCCCCGCACATGCTGCCAGTGCTCGATGGATCGCGCGGGCTCGGCGCTGCGAAAGTAGAGCTGCTCTGCGGCATCGACGCCCCACGGCGCGATGCTCAGCCGGAACTCGAACTCCGCCACCTCGCGCTCGCCACAGAAGGGACATGCGATCAGCATGCGGCGTCACTGCCGGGCAGGAAACGGCCCGGCTCCTTTCTCATCGAGCACATGACCCGAGGTGAAGCGCCCCAGGCGAAATGCACGGATCAGATCGTTCGCCCGTCCACGCGCGATCAGCTCGGCATAGGCATGGCCGGATGCGGGAATCGCCTTGAACCCGCCGTAGCACCAGCCGCCATTGAGAAACAGCTCGCCCTCGATGCGATCGATGATGGGACTGCCGTCCATGCTCATATCGTTCATGCCGGCCCAATGACGCAACAGCCGCAGATCGGCGACCTGCGGCAGCAGTGCCGTCAACGCGCGCGCGACATCGCGCACGCGCGTCACCTGTCCGTGCTGGGTCATCGAGGGATAGCCGTCGAGCATTCCGCCGAATACCAGCCCACCGCGGTCCGACTGCGAGACATACACCTCGCCGGCGCCCGGGAACATGTAGATGAGCACCGTGCCGAGCATCGGTTTGACGGGCTCGGTGACGCAGGCCTGCAGCAGGTGGGTCTCCAGCGGCAGCGCAATCCCGAGGCGCCGGCCGAGCTCTGCGCTGCGGCCTGCAACGGCGAGCGCGACGCGCTCAGCGCCAATGAAGCCCTGCGTGGTCTCCACGCCGCTGATGCGGCCGCCGCTCCGCGCGATGCCGAGCACCTCACAGCGCTCGATGATGTGCACACCGAGCTGCGCTGCGGCGCGCGCATAGCCCCATGCCACGGCATCGTGCCGCACCGTTCCGCCGCGGCGTTGCAACAGGCCCCCGGTAATCGCGAACTGTCGTGGCACGTCGAGGTCCAGGGCGGGCTCGAATCGGGCCACGGCGGCCCGATCCAGCAGCTCGGCATCGATGCCTGCAAGACGCATGGCATTGCCGCGGCGCGCGTACGCGAGTAACTCCTCCTCCGAGGAGGCGAGATCGAGCACGCCGCGCGGGCTGTACATGATGTTGTAGTTGAGCTCGCGCGCGAGCGTGCGCCAGCGCCGCAGCGAGTCCTCGTAGAAGTAGTGATTCTCGGGAAGCAGATAGTTCGAGCGCACGATCGTCGTGTTGCGTCCGACGTTGCCGTAGCCGACGAGCGTGCGCTCGAGGACCGCCACGCGCCGCACCCCGAAGTCACGCGCCAGGTAATAGGCCGTGGCCAATCCATGTCCGCCGCCACCGACGACCACCACATCGTAGGCCGCCGCGGGTGCGCGCCGCTCCCACAAGGGCTGCCAGGCGGCCGGCCCGCGCAGCGCCTCGCGCAGCAGCTGCAGCGCGCCGTACTTCACGCGTCGTCCCGCGCGGGTATGATCGCGCGGCTGCGAGCAAGCATCGCCATCCGCTGCGCCAGGGAAGTGACCGGCATGCCACAACGACGCACCAAGCCGAAGTACCGCCGCACCCCCGCCAACCTGCGCCGCCAGGCGCTCGTGGATGCCACGCTCGCGTGTCTGCGCAAGTTCGGCCACGAGGGTGTGTCAGTGCGGCGCATCAGCGCGCAGGCGGGTGTCTCGCCGGGACTCATCAACCACCATTTTCCGAGTATCACGACGCTTGCCGCGGCTGCCTACGAGACACTCGCCATGTCGCTGTTGCATTCGATAAGGCGCCACGCGCAGTTGCCGGGTGCCTCACCCCGCGAGCGGCTGCGCCGATTCTTCGAGGCTTCGTTCACGCCGGACATTCTCGACCCCGAAATCTTCAACGTTTGGCTCGTGTTCTGGAGCAGAGTCTCGCACGACCCCGAGATGCGCGTGGTCTACGACCGCACCTCGGAAGCCTACCGCGCCACGATCGAATCCATGCTTGCGCAGTTGCAGCGCACCGCGGACGTGCCGGCCTTCAACGTGCGCCTGGCCGGCATCGCGCTCGTAGCCCTGCTCGATGGCCTGTGGGTCTCATCGAGCCTCAACCCCAAGACCTTCAAGCCGAGCGACGCGGTGGCCCTGTGCGAGGACTGGACGGATGCTCTGTGCTCGGGCGCTTTCAGCAACGTGCGCACCGCACGCACGCCCCGCGCGCCGCGCCTGCAGGCGGCACCCGCGCGGCGCGGCTCCTAAGCCGGCGCCGCTGCTGCTCTTGTACGCGCGTACAACAGCACATGCAAGGCGCGCCCGGGGCCCGCGGCGCACGCGTGCGCGGCGCCTTGCATCACCGCACCCTTCGGCGGAACATGTCGTGCCCGATGACCCGCACAGCCCAGACCACGGCCCGCACGGAAGGCCCGCCGAGCACCCGCCCCGTCGCCGCACCGTTGCGCGTGGGGGTCATTCTCGCCGAGCGTTTCACGCTTTCGGCCTTTGCAGTCTTCATCGATCACCTGCGGCTCGCCGCCGATGAGGGTGATCGCAGCCGCCCGCTGCACGTGCAGTGGTCCATCATGGCCAGCCGTCGCGACTCCGTGCCGGCAAGCTGTGGCGTGCTGATCGAGCCCACGAGCGGCCTGCTCGCGCCCGAGTCGCTCGACTACGTGGTCGTCGTCGGCGGCATCCTGCACGCCGGCCCCCAGGTCGATGCGGCCACCACACGCTATCTGCGCGAGGTCGGCGCGACGCGCGTGCCGCTCATCGGCATCTGCACCGGCAGCTTCATTCTCTGCAGAGCCGGGCTCATGCAGGGACGGCGCTCCTGTGTCAGCTGGTATCACTACCAGGACTTTCTCGATGCCTTTCCCCAGCATGAGGTCGTGGCCGACCGGCTGTTCCTGGTCGATGGTCCGCGCATCACCTGCGCGGGCGGTGCGGGCGCTGCCGCGCTCGCCACCTATCTGATCGAGCGGCACTTGGGCCGTGCGCTCGCGCAGAAGGCAAGTCAGGTGCTGCTCTTCGATCGACCCCGCGCGGGCAGCGAGGCCCAGCCGCACCCGCCCCTGTCGCAGACGGTCAGCGAGCCGCGCGTGCGCCGCGCGCTGCTGCTCATGGAGCAGAATCTCACGCGCCCCATCGCGATCGAGGCTATCGCCGAGCAGCTCGGCGTCTCGATGCGCCAGCTGCAGCGGCTGTGCCAGGAGCAGGTCGGCATCGGGCCGGCCTTGCTCTATCGCCGCCTGCGCATGCGTTATGCCAACTGGCTGATCGAGAATACCGACCGCTCGGTCACCGACATCGCGCTCGAGGCGGGCTTCGCCGACTGCGCGCACTTCTCGCGCCAGTTCAAGGACGCCTACGGCCTGTCCCCCTCCACGCGCCGCCGCAAGCCGCGGCCGCAGGCCGACTCGGACGCGGCGCACGCACGCATCTTCGGTTAGCCCCTGCAGCTTGCCGCTGTACGTATCCGCGTTATATTATTGTCCTCATAATATTACGTGACAGCCGCGAGGAGTGCCCATGAACTCCGACGTCATCATCACCTGTGCCGTGACCGGCGATGACACCAGGGTCACCAAGAGTCCGCACTGCCCCATCACGCCGGAGCAGATCGCCGGCTCCGCGCTCGAGGCCGCGCGCGCCGGCGCCGCCATCGTCCACATCCATGTGCGCGATCCGCAGACCGGTGCCTTCAGCATGCAGACGCGCCATTACCGCGAGGTCGTGCAACGCATCCGCGACAGCGGCAGCGATGTGATCGTGAACCTCACGTGCGGCATGGGAGGCTACCTGTGCGTCGGCGAGCGCGGCCTCGAGGACACGCCAGCGCCCGGCACGGACTTCGTGAGCCAGGAAGAGCGCATGCGCCACGTGATCGAGCTGTGTCACGAGGGACGCTACCGGCCGGACATCGCGACGCTCGACTGCGGATCGCTGAATTTCGGCGACGGCAACCGCGCTTACGTGTCCACTCCGAGCTATCTGCGCCAGGGAGCCCGCATCCTGCGCGAGCTCGGCGTGAAAGCGGAGCTCGAGGTCTTCGACACGGGCAATCTCTGGTTCGTGCGCCAGCTGCTCAAGGAGGAGCTCATTCCGGCGCCGGCCCTGATCCAGCTGTGCACCGGCATCGCCTACGGCGTGCCCGCAGATGTCGGGCATCTGCTGGCGATGGTGAATACGCTGCCGGCCGATTGTGTCTGGACGTCCTTCGCGATCAGCCGCATGCAGATGCCGTGGGTCGCGCAATCGGTGCTGCTCGGCGGCAACGTGCGCGTGGGGCTCGAGGACAATCTGTACTTGAGCCGGGGTGTGTATGCGAGCAATGCGCAGCTGGTCGAGCGTGCGCGCACCATCATCGAGGCGATGGGTGCCCGCATCCTCTCATCGGGACAGGCCCGCGAGCGGCTGCAGCTGCGCTGAGCGCCGTGACGGCAGCCTCACTCTATCGCACACCGATCGCACCGGAATGGATCGACTACAACGGCCATGTCCGCGATGCGTACTATGGACTCATCGTAAGTTACGCCACGGATGCGCTCATGGATGATTTGGGAATCGATGCGACCTATCGCGAGCGTACCGGCTGCACGCTGTACACGCTTGAGTCGCACGTGCACTATCTCAGTGAGATCAAACAAAGTGACATCGTGAGTGTCAGCGTGCGATTGCTAGCGGCCGATGAGAAGCGCATGCACGCAGCATTCGATCTCACGTGCGAGGGGCGCGCCCGGCCGGCCGCCAGCGCCGAGAGCTTGCTGCTGCACGTGCATCAGGGGACCACTGTAAGCACGCGAGCTTTTCCGTCCGAGATTGCCGCAGCGATCGGGGCACTGCGGCGGAGCACCGCCGGCCTGGGCACCGATGTTCCGGGGTCGCGGTGCATCGAGTTGCGCCCGCATCGCGCGGGATGACCCCGGAAGCCCTACAGCGTCTGCTCGCGCCGCGCAGCATTGCCCTGATCGGGGGCGCCTGGGCGGATGCGGCGGCCGCCGCGGCGCGCACGATCGGTTATACGGGCGCGCTGTGGCGCGTGCACCCCACGCGTGCGGCCGCTGCGGGTGCGACCTACTACCGCTCGGTCGACGAGCTACCGGGTGCCCCGGATGCCGCATTCCTCGCTGCCCCCGCGCGCGAGATCCCCGGCATCGCAGCCGCGCTCGAGCGGCGGGGTGCCGGCGGCTTCGTGTGCTTTGCCTCCGGCTTCTCGGAGACCGGCTCGCCCGAGGGCGCACGACTCACGGAAGAGCTGCTGAGCGCGGCTGGCGATCTGCCCTTCTTCGGCCCGAATTGCTACGGATTCATCAATTTCCTCGACTCGGCCGCGCTCTGGCCCGATCAAGTGGTGGGGCCGCCCGTCGAGCGCGGTGTCGCGCTCATCTGCCAGAGCGGCACGATCGCACTCAGCCTGCAGTTCAACGCGCGCTCGCTGCCGCTCGGCTACGTGATCACGGTCGGCAACCAGAGCCGGCTTGCGGTGGAGGACATGATCGACCTGCTCTCGAGTGATGCGCGGGTCAGCGCCTTCGGACTCTACGTCGAGGGGATCAACGACACGGTGCGCTTCGCCGCCGCCGTGGCGCGTGCACGCGCCGCCGGCAAGGCTATCGCCGCGGTGAAAGCCGGACGCACGCCGGCCGCCGCGCGCACCGCTCACAGTCACACTGGCGCCCTCGTCGGCGCGGATGCCGCCTTCGATGCCTTCTGCCGGCAGACCGGCATCGCCCGCTGCGAATCGCTCGCGACCTTGTGTGAGACCTTGAAGGTGCTGCACGTGGGCGGCCCGCTGCCCGCACGCCGCGTGCTCATCATGGGCGCGTCGGGCGGTGACATGGCGATGACTGCGGACGCCGCACGACACCTCGAGCTCGAATTCGCGCCGCTGCCGGCGGCTACGGTGAAGCAGTTGCGCGATGTGCTCGGCGAGCGTGTGACGATCTCGAATCCCTTCGACTTTCACACGCACATCTGGTTCGACCGTCCGGCGCTGCATGCCACATTCGCGGCCGTGCAGCGCGCCGGCTTCGATGCCGTCGGCTTCATGCTCGATTGCCCGCCGGCGCCTGCGGACACCTCGGCTTACTTCGGCGCGATCGAGGAGTTCGTGAGCGCTGCGCAAGGTGCGCCGAGTCGCTGCGCGCTCATCTGCTCACTGCCGGAGTCCATGCGGGCGGAGACTCGGCAGAGCTGTCTTGCTGCCGGCGTCATCCCGCTGCAGGGACAGCGTGAAGCGCTCGAAGCGCTCGCCGGCGCCGCCGCGATCGGTGCTGCCTGGACCGAGCAGCGCCACGTGGAGCTGCGCATCGCGCGCCGACCCGTATCGGAGTCATGTGCCGAGGCCGACTCGGTGCATACCCTCACCGAGTACGAGGGCAAGGCGGCGCTCGCCGCCTACGGCATACGCATTCCGCGCGGGCGTCTCGCCGCACCGGCAGACGTGGCCGCCCTGGCCACGGAGATCGGCTTTCCAGTCGTGATCAAGGCGGTGGGCGCGACGCTCGAACACAAGTCCGAAGTGGGTGGCGTAGTGCTCAACGTGCGCGATGCCAAGGAGGCGGTGGCGGCCGCTGCGCGCCTTGCCGTATTGAGCGATACGCTGCTCGTCGAGGAAATGATCAGCGATGGTGTTGCGGAGATGCTGATCGGGGTGAGCGCCGATCCGCAGTTCGGACAGCTGCTGGTTCTCGGTGCCGGAGGAGTGCTCACGGAGCTGCTGCGTGACAGCGTCACCTTGCTGCCGCCGTTCACCCCGGCGAGCATCGAGGCGGCGCTCGGGCAGCTCAAGGTCGCTGAGCTGCTGCGCGGCTATCGTGGCAAGCCGGGCGGGGATGTGGCCGCACTCATTTCCACGGCCCTGGCGTGTGCTCGCTATGCCGAGGCTCATGTGACAACCCTCGTGGAACTCGATATCAATCCGGTCATCGTGCGGCCGAGCGGCCGTGGTGTCGTCGCCGTCGATGCGCTGGTGCGTCTGACGGCAGGAGAACACTGATGTCTGAGGCTAATCAGAGCGGCATCCGCGCGGATGCCGCAGGTCCGGTGCTCGAAGTGACGATCGACCGCCCGAAGGCGAACGCCATCGATCTGGCGGCCAGCCGGCGCCTGAACGATGTCTTCACCGCATTCCGCAACGATCCCAAGCTGCGCGTCGCGATCGTCACGGGGGCCGGCGAGCGCTTCTTCAGCGCGGGTTGGGACCTCAAGGCCGCCGCCGCCGGTGAGGTATCGGATGAGGATTGGGGCGTCGGCGGCTTCGGCGGCCTCAACTACCCGCGCAATCTCGACAAGCCGCTCATTGCCGCGGTCAACGGCATCGCGTGCGGCGGCGGCTTCGAGATCGTGCTCGGCACCGACATCATCGTGATGGAAGAGCATGCGCGCTTCGCGCTGCCCGAGATCAACGTCGGCGTCCTGGCCGATGCGGGCACCATCAAGCTGCGGCGGCGCGTGCCCTACCACGTCGCGGTCGAGTTCCTCATGACGGGCCGCTGGATGGATGCGGCGGAGGCCAAGCACTGGGGCCTCGCCAACCACGTCGTGCCCACGGGTCAGGCGCTCGCCAAGGCGCGCGAGATCGCGCAACAACTCGCATCCGGTCCGCCGCTGCTCTTCCCTGCCATCAAGCAGCTGCTGCGCCACACGGAGATGGTGCCTGAGCACGAGGCCTTCGCGCTGCACGACGCCCTCGATGCGGTGCAGAAGGTCATCCGTTCGGAGGATCTGCGCGAGGGAACTCAAGCCTTCAGCGAGAAGCGCAAGCCCGTCTGGAAAGGCGTCTGAGCCGCCCGTTCAGGTCCCTCAGCCGCGCGCGCCCCGGGCGAGGCGCGGGTGCTCGCAGAAGCGGCCCATCCGCAGGCACGCCCCATCGATCGCGGCATCCTCCGCGGCGAAGCAGATGCGGATGTACTGCTGCGTGCACTTGCCGAACGCGGCGCCATCGAGCACCGAGACGCCCTCGGCCTCGTAGAGCGCGCGCATGAACTGATAGCCGTTCAGGCCCGTGGCGCTCACATCGACCAGCATGAACATGCCCGCCTGCGGCTCCACTGCGCGCAAAGTGGGAATGCTCTGCAGACCGCCCAGGAAGCGCTGCAGCTTCACCCGGCAGTATTCGCGTATCTGCTGCTCCGCGGCCGCAGCGTTCGCCAGCGCGACGATAGCAGCCTCCTGGATGAAGCCCGGCAGGCCGAAGAGCATGCACATGGCGAGCGCTTCGACGTGACGCGCGACCTCGCGTGGAGCGATGAGCCAGCCCGCCCGCCAACCCGTCATGGCATGGGTCTTCGACAGGCTGCTGACCGTGACGACCTGCTCGGGCAGACGCGCGGCCAGGCTCGGGACGCGCCCTCCCGGTGCGAGCCCGGCATACACCTCGTCGCTCACGATCCACAGGTCGTGGCGGCGCGCGAGAGCCGCGATGGCCTCGAGCTCTGCTTCCTCGAGGATGGCCCCGCTCGGATTGTTCGGCGTGGCCCAGAAGAGCGCACGCGTGCGCGGGCTGATCAAGCGTTCGAGTGCCGCGAGGTCGGGCCGAAACCCGCTCGCGCTCGGCACGCGCACCATGCGCGCGCCCGATACCTCGAGAGTGGCGGGATAGGTCGGGTACATCGGCTCGAGCGTCATGACCTCATCGCCCGGGCCCGCGAGGCACAGCGACGCTGCGAACAGGGCATTCTGGGCTCCGGCGAGACACACGACCTGATCGGGATGCGTGTCCTGGCCGGAGCGTGCGGCGTGCGCTCGGGCGATTGCCATGCGCAGCGGCAGTCGTCCCGCAGCAGGTGCGTAGTGCGTATCCCCCGCACGCAACTGCTCGATGGCGCGCTCGACCACCTCCTTGGGCGTGTCGAGGTCCGGATCTCCCACGCTCAGCACGATCACGTCCGCACCGCGCTCACGCGCGGCGAGCGCCTCGTAGTGCGTGATCCAGGCGTCGGCGCCCTCGCCGCTGATGCGTGCCGTGAGCTCCGAGAGTCTCATCACGCCTGCACGAAATCGCTGCTCACGAGCTCGAGCAGGGTCGGGCCGCGGCGCTCCAGAGCGGCGCGGATGCGCTCGCCGAGCACCGTAAGTGTGCTGACGCGCACTGCCTCGGCGCCGCAGGCGCGGGCAAGCGCGATGAAGTCCGGGTTGCGCGCCACCACGCCGAGTGGCGTGATGCCCGCTCGCAGCATGTCGTCGCGAATCTGACCGAGCGCGCCGTTGTTCCACACGACGATCGGCAAGGCGAGCTCGCATTCGACCGCGGTCGTCAGCTCCTGCAAGGTGAAGCCGAGTCCAAAGTCTCCGGCAAGCGCGAGCACCGCGCGCCGTGGCTGCGCGATCTTCGCGCCGAGCGCCGCGGGCAGCGCGTGTCCCAAGGTTCCGTAGCCGGAGGGGTGCACCCACACGCCGGGACGCTCGGCGGCAAAGGCATAGATGCCGTGATAGGCGATCTGCGTCATGTCACTGAACACGATCGCATCGGATGGCGTGCTCTGGCGCAGCGTCTGCAACACCGCACTGAAGGTGCGCGCATTCGCGTCGAACTGCTCCTCGATTGCGGCGCGTTGACGCGCGCTGCCTCCGCTTTGCGTGCGCCAGCCCGAGCGCGGCGTGATCGCACGCGCGAGGGCCTGTAGGCTCGTCCTCGCATCACCCCAGATTGCCACTTCAGGTCCGTACTGGTCCGCAAGCCGCAGCGGATCGATGTCGATGCGGATCAGCTTGCCCTCGATCCGCAGCCGCATGCCGTTGAAGATATCGGTCTCCGAAAGCTCGGTGCCGACGGCGAGCACCACGTCCGCGCCGGCGATCAACTCGCGCGTGACGCTATAGGGCAGGCTCGCGCCGAGGCTCGCCGGATGCGACTCCGGCAGCACACCCTTGCCCGCGGCCGTCGTGACGAGATAGGCATCGAGCGCCTCGACGAGCTGGCGCAGCGCATCGCCGGCAGCGCGCGCACCCCCACCGGCGATGAGCAGCGGGCGCTGTGCCCCGGCGAGCAGCGCCGCCGCGCGCTCGATCGCATCTGCCGCCGCTTCAGGCGCGCCCTGCACAGCAGCGAAGCGCTCGGCTGCGTGCGTCGTCGGCTCGGCGAGCAGATCCAAGGGTATGCCCACGTAGGCGGGCCGCGCGCGAGCGCCGTGCAGGCTCGTGAGCGCCGCGCACAGGTGATCGCGCACATCCTCGACCGATGAGGCCGTGCGTGCCACGGCCGTGACACCGGCCGCGAGTCCCAGCTGATCGTTGAGCTCGTGCAGCACGCCCCAGCGCTTACCGAGTGTCTCGCGCGCCGGCGTGCTCGCGATCACGAGCATCGGTACCGAGTCCGAATATGCTTGGCCCACCGCGGTCAGAACGTTCGTGAGTCCGGGACCGGAGATGACGAACGCCGCCGCCGGGCGCCCGCTTGCGCGCGCATAGCCGTCGGCTGCGAAGCCGGCGTTCTGCTCGTGCCGCACCAGGACGTGGCGCAGGCGCGCGCTCCCCAGACCGCGGTACAACTCGATGTTGTGCACCCCGGGAATGCCGAACACGGTATCGATGCCGTTCATGGCAAGCAGCTCGACGACGTAGTCGCCGACCGTTCGCATGCGTGTGCTCACTGTGGCCTCCTCGCGCGGGGGTGCAGCTCGCCCTTCACGCGCCGTACGGGCGCAGCAGGGCTCGCGAGATAATATGCCGTTGCACCTCGCTCGTGCCGTCCCAGATACGCTCGACGCGCGCATCGCGCCAGATGCGCTCCAGAGGCAGATCCGCCATGAGTCCCATGCCGCCGTGGATCTGCAGGGCCTCATCCGCCACCATCGCGAGCATCTCGGTGGCTTTGAGCTTTGCGACTGCTATATCCATCTCGGTGGCGCTCTTGTGCTCGAGCTTCCATGCGGCCTCGAGCATCAGCAGCTCCGCCGCACGCAGCTCCACTGCCATGTCGGCGAGCTTGAATGCGACCCCCTGAAAGCGGCCGATCGGCTGTCCGAACTGCACGCGCTCCGCCGCCCATTGCTTGGCATGCTCGAGAGCGCGCTCCGCGCGACCCACGCAGTTGGCTGCGACCTGCAAGCGCGTGGAGCCGAGCCATGTCTTGGCAACCTCGAAGCCTTCATCGAGGGCACCGAGCACCGCCGCGCGCGGCACGCGGCAGTCGCTGAAGTGCAGGATGCTGTTGGTGTAGCCGCGATGCGAGACGCTCTTGTAGCCCTGACGCACCTCGAATCCCGGCGTACCCACGTCGACGAGAAACGCCGTGATGCGGCGCCGCGCGCCCCGCGCGCTCGATTCCTCGCCCGTGGCTGCGAACAGGATGACGAAGTCCGCATGATCGGCGTGGCTGATGAAGTGCTTGGTGCCGTTGATGATGAAATCACCGCCCTTCTGTACGGCCGTGGTGCGCATGCCGCGCATGTCGGAGCCGGCGCCGGGCTCGGTGATCGCGAGGCATTCGGTGCGCTCGCCGCGCACGGCCGGGTACAGATAGCGCTCGCGCTGCTCGCCGGTGCACGCGAGCAGAATGTTCGACGGCCGGCCCACGCAGCCGAAGTGCAGTCCCGCGCTGGTGTGCCCGAGCTCCTTCTCGTACAGCACCCAGGTCACGGCATCGAGCCCACCGCCGCCGACATCGGCCGGCATGTTGGCCGCGTACAGCCCGGCGGCGATCGCCTTGGCGATGAGCTCCGCACGCAGCTCTTTGCGCACCGTGCCAGTCTCCTCGACCTCACGCTCGTGCGGATAGAGCTCGCGCTGCACGAAGTCGCGCGTCGTCTTGATGATCAGCTGTTGCTCTTCACTCAGGGCGAATTCCATGGGCTTCTCCTCCGGCGGGATCAGGCCGCCGTCGGGTTGGGTGCGGGTGTCTTCGAGTGCCTGGCGGACCTGCGTGCAGGTGCGGCGCTCGCGCTCAGCGCCCACGCGTGCAGCAGCTCGAGATGCAGCCGCAGCTGCTCGATCTGCCGCTCCGCGGGCCAGTCGTTGCGGCTCACCACGGCACTTGCGGTGATTCCATTGAGAAAGGTCATGACCGAGCGCAGCACCTGCTCCTGAACTGCCGCGGGCCAGCGCGGCCACTCGGGCCAGCCCTGCGCGAGACAGCGCTCGAACAGGCGCTGGTACTCTTGATGCAGCCAGCCGTTGATGCGCTTCAAGCGCTTGTCCGCTGAGACCTGGCCCCAGAACGACGTCCAGAAAGCGCACTCGGTATAGCGCTCCTCATCGACCGGCAGCGATTCCGTGAGCACCGTGAGCAGATCGGGCCGGCTTGCTCCGGGCGGTCGCGTGAGCCGCTCCTGGATGCGACGCAGGATGAGCCGCAGCGCGGCGATGATGATCTCCTGCTTGCTGTCGAAGTAGTGCGCCACCATGCCGGTCGTATAGCCGGCCTCGCGCGCGATACGTACGATCGTGGCCCGATCGAAGCCGTGCTCGGCGACGACGCGGCAGGCCACGAGGGCGATCTCATCGCGACGTTGCGCATGGTCGACGATCTTGGGCATGGCGTGGCTACTTCCGCGCGAGTGCGACGTGCCGTCCGGCCTGGGGCGGTGCAGGAAGCGCAGCTTGCGCGGCGTGGATCCTCGCAAGCTCGCTGCGCAGCGCCGGCCCCATCGGTGCGGCCTTGGCGCTCGCCGTGTTCACATGAATGTACAGCTGCTCGCCCGTGGCACAGAGCGCCTCATCGCGCCGTCGGTGCAGCTCGTGAAACAGGTGCACGCGCTTGTCATCGACGCCCAGCAGGCGGGTGTGCACATAGAGTGGATCGAGTGCGCGCAGCTCCGCGCCGTGCGTCACATGCGACTCGAGCGTGTAGAACGCCTGCCCCGACTTGCGATAGGCATCATCGACGCCGACGTGCCTGAAGAGCGCATCAGTGGCATCACCGAACACCTGCAGATAGCGCGAGTCGGTCATGTGACCGTTGTAGTCGACCCACTCGGGGCGCACTTGCGACTCGAGCAGCCGCAGCGGCCGCGCGTTCGCACCGCTCAGCAGCGTCTCGATGTCGCTACGCGCCGCGCGTGCCTGCTGCGCGTACAGTTGCTCCTCGAGCGCCCGCAGTGTTGCGCCTGCGCCGAGGTCGTAGCGGCGCAGGATCTGTTGAATGTCGACGAGGTAGTCATCGCGCAGCTGCTCGAGCTCCCGGATGGAGCGCCCGCCAGCCTGCGCCTGCGTGCCCTCCACCATCCGATCGATCAACTGCTCGGTGAGCTCTGGCGCCTCGAGCCGCGTCCAGGGCCACTTCAGGCACGGGCCGAACTGCCGCAGCATGTGGCGCATGCCGCTCTCACCGCCCGCGAGGTGGTAGATGAGGTTGGTCCCCATGCCGGCCCAGCGCAGCCCGGGACCGTACGCGATGGCATCATCGAGCTCCCCGGTGCTCGCCACGCCGTCGTTGATCAGATGCAGGATCTCGCGCCAGAGGGCTTCCTGCAGCCGATCCGCGAGGTGGCCCGGCACCTCGCGCCGCACGTGCAGCGGATGCATGCCGATGCGCGTGTAGAGGTGGCGCGCCGCATCGAGCGCGGCCGCGCCGGTCTGTCGACCGCCGACCAGCTCGACGAGCGGCAGGAGATAGACCGGATTGAAGGGATGGGCGACGAGCAAGCGCTCGGGCGCGCGCATATCGCGCTGCAGATCCGAAGGCATGAGGCCCGAGGTGCTCGAGGCGATCACCACATCGGGCGCTGCCTGCCGGCTCAAGTCAGCGAGCACGCGCTGCTTCAAATCGAGCTGCTCGGGGATGTTCTCCTGGATGAAGTCCACCTGGCGCGCCATGGCAAGGAGGTCGGTGGTGAAGCTGAGCCGCCCGGGTGGCGGCAATGGCGCGAAACTCAAGCGGCCGAGCGCGCGCTGCGCGTTGGCGACCGCGCCGCGCAGCCACTCCTCCATCTCCGGCTTCACGTCCGCGGCCAGCACGTCGATGCCGAAATGCAGGGCGCGCGCCGCCCAGCCGCCGCCGATCACCCCGGTACCTGCGAGCCCGAGAGTTCTGACCTGTCTCATGAGATCGCCGTGCGTTTTATATCGTTGCTGTAATAATATAATAAATTACTGCTTGCCGCACGCATCCACACCCATGCCCGGCCCCTTCATCGAGCGTCACTCGATCGATTACGTGCCCTGCGCCGAGCGCCATGGCAAGGTGTGGCATCTGTGGCCAGTGTGGTTCTCGGGCGATGCGCACCTGGCGACGCTTGCGGTCGGCGTGCTCGGCATCGCGCTCGGCGGCAATCTCCTCTGGAGCGCGACGGCGGTGATCGCCGGCTGCGTGCTCGGCACCTTCTTCATGGCCTTCCACTCCACGCAGGGTCCGCAGCTCGGCTTGCCGCAGATGATTCAGTCGCGGCCGCAGTTCGGTTACACGGGCGCGCTGCTCGTGTGGGGCGTGGCCCTGTTCACCTATATCGGCTTTTCGGCCTTTAATCAGGTGCTGGCCGGGCAGGCGATGCACCAGCTCTGGCCGTCCGTGCCGGCGAACTCGCGCCTCGTGATCATCGGCCTGGCCGCGCTCGCGGGTGCCATTGCCGCCGCTGGCTACGACAAGATTCACCTGGCGCAGCGCACCTTCGCGTACCTCATGATCGCCGTCCTCGCGGTGTTCTCGCTGAGCGCCGCGTTTCTGTTGCGCTTCCCGGCAGCGAACTGGGATCCCGCGGGCTTTCGCTTGACCCCGTTTCTTACGCAGCTGTTCGCCGCCGCCGCCTACCAGCTCAGCTGGTCGATCTATGTCTCAGACTACTCGCGCTATTTGCCGCGGGATGTGGGCGTGCGTGCCTCGTTCTGGTGGACCTACCTGGGAGCCTTCATCGGCGGTGCGTGGATGATGCTGGTTGGTACGCTTGCCGCCGCCGCGTTTCCCACGCTCGACGTGGCCGCCGCCATGCAAAGCTCGGCCGATGGGCTGTTCCCGGGTCTTGGCAGCGCGCTGCTGCTCGGTGCGCTGCTCGGCCTTGTCGCGATCTCGGCTCTCAACTACTACGGTGCATCGCTCACGCTCGTCAGCGTCGCCGACACGCTCACACCGGTCGGGCGCACGACGCGCGTGCGGCTCGTGTGTCTGACGGCGGCGGTGCTCATCTCCACGGGTATCGCGCTCGGCGCCTCGAGCGACTTCATCAATCGCTTCGGCGACCTACTGGCGGTGCTGCTGTATCTGTTCACACCCTGGACGGCCATCAATCTGGTCGACTTCTACTGGGTGCGCAAAGGGCACTACTCCGTGCGCGAGATGTTCAATCCGCACGGACTCTACGGCCGCTGGAACTGGCGTGGGCTCAGCGCCTACGGCATCGGTTTCTTGGTGATGATCCCCTTCTTCAGCACCGGAATGTATGTCGGGCCGGTGGCACGTGCGCTCGGCGGGGCGGATATCGCCATGGTGATCGGTCTACCGGTCTCCGCGCTCATCTATCTCGCGGCTTGCCGCTCGCTCGATCTGGAGCACGAGCGGCGTCGGTGTGCTGCCGCGGACGTGGGACTCGATCCGGCCCCACTGGCGCCGGCGCCTCACGAGGCCAGCAGCACGGCGGCATCGGGGCTGAAGCTCACGTAGACCTCATCGCTCCAATCGATGGACCACTCCGAGGTACGACGCTCGTTCTGCGCCACCACCGTGACGAGCTTGCCGGTGCCGGTCTTGATCCGATAGGTGGAGCGGTTGCCGAGATAGCCGAGCTCCCACACCGTGCCGCGCAGCTGATTGACGGGCGCCGTGGCGGCAGGCTCCTTGCTCAAGCGGATCTTCTCGGGGCGCAACGCAACCCACACGTGCTGGCCGGTCTTGAAGCGTCCGACGTCATCGACGCGCAGCTCGCAGCCCGCCTCGGCACAATGCACCGTGAGCATGCCGGGCTCGCACGCGGTGACGGTACCCTCGAAGAGATTGGCGGTGCCGACGAAATCCGCCACGAAGCGGCTGGCGGGAAACTCGTAGATCTCCGCCGGCGTGCCCACCTGCACGACCCGGCCGCGGTCCATGACGGCGATACGGCTCGCAAGCGCCATGGCCTCATCCTGATCGTGGGTCACGACGATGAAAGTGATGCCGAGCTGATACTGCAGATCCATGAGCTCGAATTGCGTCTGCTCGCGCAGCTTCTTGTCGAGCGCGGACAGTGGCTCATCGAGCAACAGCACCTTGGGGCGGCGAATGAGCGCGCGCGCGAGCGCCACTCGCTGGCGCTGCCCGCCCGAGAGCTGATGCGGCCGGCGCGCGGCGAGTGCAGCGAGCTGCACCATGTCGAGTGCCGCGCGCACGCGCTGCGCGCGCGTGGCCGCATCGAGTGGCAGGCGCTTCAATCCGTAGGCGACGTTGCGCTCCACGCTCATGTGCGGAAACAGCGCATAGGACTGGAACATCATGTTCACCGGCCGCTCGTGCGGGGGCACATCGCTCATGTCCACTCCGTCGATCACGATGCGGCCGGCGCTCTGGCGCGTGAAGCCCGCGAGCATGCGCAGCAGCGTCGTCTTGCCGCAGCCCGAGGCGCCGACGAGCGCGAAGATCTCGCCCTTGTAGATGGACAGATTGATGCCTTCGACGGCGGTGAACGCGTCGTAGCGCTTGCTCACGGCCTCGATGAGGATCTGCGGCCGCGCCGTGGGATCGAGCCAGGGCCGATCGGCCTGCACCTTGGGTTGCGATGCGATCATGCTGCCGAGGTTACACTGTGAACTCGTCTATATGAACATATAGCTTTCTGAGGTAAAATTGAATGCTTATATAGTGCGGTGCCGCAGCCGACGGGAGGCCCGATGAATTCCGCCGTTCACTCGCTCGAGCCCGCCGCCACGATGAGCGCCGCACCGCGCGCACTGCCCGCGTGGACCTACAACCACCCGCAGATGACGCGCCTCGAGTACGAGCGCATCCTGCGGCCAAGCTGGCAGATCATCTGCCACGTCAACTCCATTCCGCGCGCCGGCGATTATCTGAGCGTCGATCTCGGTGTGGACAGCGTCGTTGCAGTCCGCGACTCTCACGGTGAGATCAAGGTCTTTCACAATGTGTGTCGCCATCGCGGCGCGCGTCTCCTCGAGGGCGCGGGCAACTGCCCGGGCGCCATCAGCTGCCCCTATCACGGCTGGTCGTATCGGCTCACCGGCGAGCTCATCGGCGTCACGAAGCGCGACACCTTCCCCGCGCTCGAGCGGGCCGAGCTCGGACTCAAGGCCGTGCGCTCGCAGGTCATGCTGGGATTTCTATTTGTGTGTCTCGCGGGCGACCCACCGCCGCTCGAGCAGCTCTGGGGCAGTCTGCTCTCCGAGCTCGCCCCGCATCGCATCGATGACATGGTGCCGCTCGGTCCCCTCTACATCGAGCACTGGGATGCCGACTGGAAAGTGGCGATGGACAACTATCTGGAGTCCTACCACGTCCCCGTGGGACATCCCGGACTCAACCGCATGTTCACGCCGGACTACGACGATCAGCTCAATCTGCCCGCGGGTGTGACGCGCGGTATCAGCTGGATGCGTGAGCGCCCCTCGCCGCGGTGGAGCGAGCGCATGTACCAGCAGCTAGTCGGCGGCGTGAGCGAGGCGCTGCCGGATGCGCATCGCCGGCGCTGGAGCTTCTACAGCATGCTTCCCAATCTGGGGATCGACGTGTTTCCGGACCAGATGGATTTCTTCCAGGTGCTGCCGCGCGGTCCGGGGAAGTGTGCCATTCGCGGCGGCAGCTTCGGCCACGTGGATGGGCGGCGCGAAATGCAGGTGGTGCGCTATCTGGCCGCGCGTATCAATCGCCAGGTGCAGCGCGAGGATCGCTTCCTGTGCGAGCGCGTGCAGCAGGGCCTGACATCGCCGAGCTACGAGCCCGGACCGCTGTCACGGCTGGAGAACTGCATGCTCGAGTTCCACGATCTGCTGCGCGAGCGCATTCCCGAAGTACGGCTGGCGCAGGTGCCGGCGAAGTTCGCCTAGCCTCAAGGGGCAGCCTCGGATTCCGAGGTCTGGAGCATCGCGGCGATGCGCTCGTGATCGCGCGCGATCACCTGCAGATAGGCGCGAGCCGTCGCATCGGGCGTTGCACGGCCTGCTTCCCAATCGCGGAGCGTGGCGAGCGGAATCTGAAAACGCCTCGCGAACTGCCGCTGCGTGAGCTGCAGTACCCGCCGCAGTGTCTTGACGCGCGGCACCCGGCGCAGGCGCTTCACGTCCTTGAAGTCCGCAGCCGTGAGCGGGGGAATCTCCACTTCCGCAGGAGCGACCACCCGGCTCTCAATCCGCGCCGAGTGCGTTCTCGTCCCGATAGACTTGTGCTTCATATGCGGTGGCCCTGCGCGCGAAGACAATTCGTGGGCGTCCGCTGCGCTCGGCATAGAGAACGGTCAGCACCTGATGGTCGGCCCTGCCAAGCAGCAGAGTGCGTTGCCCGCCCGTGCTGTGCCGCTCGTCGAGCCACTCGACGGCGCAAGGATCGGCGAGCGCTGCGGCCGCCTGAGCGGGACTGACGCCTTGCTTGGCGCGGCGCGTGGCTGGCTCCGCGGCGCCGAAGTGACCTGGAAACACCGAGCGTAGGTAGCCCATCGCCCCGCGCCGCGCGGCCGGACGATCAATCTCCGACTCGCTCTGGAACGCAAATCCCTGCCACAACACCTCGAGCACGCCGATGAGCCCCAGCGCGATGCCCTCGGCATCGAGGTGTGTCGCACCGGCCGCGACGATCATGCGCTCGATGAGATCACGCACCAGGGCGCCGAAAGCATCGTCCTGCCTGCCGCAGATCTCGTAATACTCCTGCCGCGAGCTTGCCTCCCCCCAGAACGAGTACCACGCGGAAACCTTGCGCGTGCTCGCGATGTCCGCATCGAGGTAGAGCTCCACCAGCAGCTCGAGCGCCCGCTCGGGCGTCTCCTTGAGTTGTGCCACCGGCACGAGCACGCGCTGCTCGAATTCCTCTCCGAGGTGCACGAGCGAGGCAACCAGCATCGCGTCCTTGGAGTCGAAGTAGAAGCGCACGATCCCGGGTGACAGGTCGGCGAGCGCGACGACCTTCTCCACCGTCGTGCGCGAGGGGCCGTGAATGTGCAGCGCGGAGATGCAGGCGTCGATCAGCCGCAGCCGCTGCCGTTGGCGCGCGGCGCGCTCGGTCGGCGGCTGGTGAGCGGCCCCTATGGCGGAAGGTCCGGTGCTAGACACGGCATTGGCGGGCTGGCGTCAGCCGCGCGGCTGAATGAAAGGGGTACACGCTTGCAAGTCTATCGCGCACAATAGGCGCAGGCACTCTTCAGAAGCATGAGGTATGAGGTCGACCTGGCGCCCGGGGCGTTGGCTCATCATCCTGCCGCCGTTCGCGTTCCTGCTGATCTTCTTCCTGATACCGTTCGCATTTGCACTGAAGATCAGTTTCGCGGAGACGGCGGCGCGCGTGCCGCCCTTCACCGACCTGCTCGCACACGGGCCCGATCACCACCTGCGGCTCGCCGTGAGCTTCGGCAACTACCGCTATCTCATCACCGACGAGATCTACGGCTATGCGTATCTGTACTCGCTGCGCACGGCCTTCTTCTCCACCCTCATCTGCCTCGCACTGGGATATCCGATGGCCTATGCCATCGCCCGCAGCTCGAAAGCCGTGCAGGGCATTCTGCTGCTGATCATCATCCTGCCCTTCTGGACCTCCTTCCTGCTGCGCGTCTATGCGCTCGAAGGCATCATCCGCGACAACGGCCTGCTCAACAGCGTGCTGCTGCGGCTGGGGCTCATCGAGCATCCGCTCAGAATCATGCGCACGAGCGTGGCCGTGTATCTGGGCATCATCTACTCGTACCTGCCGTTCATGGTGCTGCCGCTATTCGCCACGCTGGAGAAGCTCGACCGCACGCTGCTCGAGGCGGCGGCCGATCTTGGCAGCCCTCCCTGGCGGGCGTTCCTCGATGTGACCTTGCCGCTGTCGCTGCCGGGTGTGATCGCCGGCTCGATGCTGGTGTTCATCCCCGCGGTGGGAGAGTTCGTCATCCCATCGCTGCTCGGCGGCCCGAATAGCCTGATGATCGGTCGCGTGCTGTGGGATGAGTTCTTTGGCAATCACGACTGGCCGGTGGCATCGGCCGTTGCTATCGCCTCACTGGTGCTGCTCGTAGGTCCAATTGCCCTCTACCAGTACTACAGCGTCCGGCAGCTCGAGTCCTGAGGATGGAAAGAGGCTCCTCAGCCGTTCTGATCTCCGTCCTGTGCTGCGGCATCGCACTGCTCTACATTCCGATCGTCACGCTCATCGCCTACTCCTTCAGCGCCTCGCCGCTCGTGAACGTTTGGGGCGGGTTCTCCACCGCGTGGTATGCCGAGCTGCTGCACAACCGGCAGCTGCTCGCCGCCGCGCTGCTGTCCTTCGAGGTGGCGGTGACGGCAGCCACAGCAGCACTCGTGCTGGGCACGCTGGCGGCGGTCGCGCTGGTGCGTTTCACCAGGTTTCCGGGGCGCTTCTTGCTCACCGGGATGGTCAATGCGCCGCTCGTGATGCCCGAGATCATCACGGGCATCACACAGCTGCTGCTGTTCGTCTCCATGCTGCAGCTGTTCGCCTGGCCGCATCGCGGCTTCACGACGATCGTGCTGTCGCACGTCGTCTTTTGCAGCGCCTATGTCACGATTACCGTGCAGTCGCGTTTACAAAGCGCCGATCGCTCGCTCGAGGAGGCTGCCATGGACCTCGGTGCGAGCCCCGCGCGCGCTTTCGTCGATATCACCCTGCCGATCATCGCGCCAGCACTCGTGTCGAGCTGGCTGCTGAGCTTCACGCTGTCGCTCGATGACCTGGTGATCTCGAGCTTCGTGTCCGGGCCCTCGGCAAGCACCCTGCCGATGGTCATCTACTCCAAGGTCAAGCTCGGGGTGAGCCCGGACATCAACGCGCTCGCAAGTCTCATCATCGCCGCGGTGGGTGCGTGCGTGCTCGCCGCCGGCGTCATGATGCGCCGCGCCGAGCGCCGCAGGGTCGAGGAGATCCAGCTGGCGCAGCGCTGAGAGGCTCTCGACGCGGGCAGTCCGAGCGGGCATTCCACGGAGCAAACCGCGGCCGCGCAATTCAGGCGCTGCGGATGATGAGCACGCCCGCGGTAATGATCACGGCGCCGAGCGCACGAACCCAGGTCACTCGCTCGTGCAGCACGACCGCGCCTAGCACCGTGCCGAACAGAATCGCGGTCTCCCGTACCGCCGCTACGGCTGCAACCGGCGCGCGTGCCATGGCCCACAGAGCGACCGTGTAGGAGGCGAGCGAGCAGGCGCCGCCGACGATGCCGGTCGCGATCTGCCTGCGCCACTCGCCCGCGGCATGCACACGCCGCAGCAACGACCAGACCAACCACGGCCCCGAGATGAGCGCGAACAGCCACAGGCCGTATGACAGCGGCTGGCCGCTCAAACGCACACCGACACCGTCAATCATGGTGTAGACGGCGATCACAAACGCGTTGAGAAGTGCAAAGCGAGTGGCTGTGCGCGCGTGCTTCCCCGAGCGCGCATCGAAGATCATGGACACCACGCCCCCCGAAACCAGCAGGACGCCGATCCACAGCGGCCGCGACAGGTGCTCTCCCACGACGGCGCCGCTCAAGACCGCAACTAGCAAGGGCGCGGTCCCGCGCATGAGGGGATAGGCGTGACTGAGATCCCCGGTTCGATACGCGGCTGCAAGCAATGCTCCATACAAGATCTCGGTGGCGGTCGATGCGCCGAGATAAGGCCAGCTCGCGCGGGCGGGCTGCGGCAACAGCGGCAAGGTCAGTGCGGCGAGGGCGCCGGCGCCGATGTAAATGGATGCGGTGGAGACGTGAGTATTGCGGCCAGACTTGATGAGCAGGTTCCAGCTGGCGTGCAGCAGTGCCCCGGCCAGCACGACTAGCAATACGCTCGCGCTCATGCCGGCGGACCGTCCCTGCGATGCGTGCGATTCAGCCCAGCGGCCCCGACACGTAGCGTGGATCGTGTGGCCGCCGCGCGAACACGGCACGCACCAGCGGCTCGAAGGCCTCCAGCGGCCGCGTCGGGTAATCCGGGTCGAACGAGGCTTGGTCCCAGCGCTCGCAGAAGTCCGCACAGGCCTGATACCAGGGATGTTGCTTCAGGCGGTCGCGCTGGTTGCGATTACCGCCCATGTGATGCGCGTAGTAATAGGTCTGGAAGAGCCCGTGCTGCTCGACGATCCAGGTGACCTCGGGGCGCACGTAAGGCCGCAGGATCCCGGCTGCGACCTCTGCATGGTTGTAGGGTGCGAGCTCATCGCCCACGTCGTGAATCAGCGCGCCGACGACGAGCTCTTCGTCGGCGCCATCGAGCTGTGCGCGCGTCGCGGTCTGCAGGCAGTGTTGCAGACGACTCAGGGGATAGCCTTCGAGCGAGTGATCGAGCTTGCGGACCGCCGCCAGCACGCGATCGGCGAGCCCGACGGCGTACTCCTTCTCGGATTGATCGAGCAGCAGGTAGTCCGCGCGCGTGCCGTCCTTCATGGCGCGAAAGCTAACGGTCTTCGTCATGCGAGCACTCCGTCGGGTCTTGTGGTTCGAGTTTCTGCGGCCTGGCCGCTCGCGCGGCGCCGCCGCAGCACGCGCCAGAGGCTGCGCGGACCGTCGACATCGATATAGCAGCCCTGCAAGTGACGCAGGCCCTCGCGCGGGTCGAATGCCGTGCGTCCATGCAGCAGTCGCCGATTGTCCATCATCACGAGATCACCGGCGCCGAGCACGAAGCGCAGCTCGAAACGCGGCGAGCGCAGCAGCTGATCGAATGCGGCGCGCGCGCGGTAATAGCCATCGAGCCCCGCCGGCGGCCCCAGCGGCACGAAATCGAGCCGCGGACTGACGTGCACCGCCTGAACGCCCCCCAGGGCATCGAGCTCGATCAGCGGCGCGCTCGCCACGAGCTCCGTGGTTGCATCCCGAAAGCGAAAGCGCACCGGAGTGCGCGCGAGCAGAGCGAAGCCTTCGGGGTCGGTCGCTTGCAGCGCTGCCGCGACCGCATAGCCGTCCACCAGGGTGGAAAGCCCACCACTCGTCTCGTTGATCAGACAGTGCAACAGCTGTACACCGGGCACCGGCGTGCGATACGGATTGTCGGTGTGTGGATCAAGTGCGAGCGCGGTGTAGGCAAGATCGTTCGCATCGGGGGTCGAGCGCACATCGAACAGCGCGCCGAAGTTGGTCTCCCGAGTGAAACCGAAGGTCGAGGCGACCTTCAAGACCGCGCCCGGGTGTGTCGGGATACCCGTGAGAATGATGAAGCCGAATTCCAGGAAGTCCTGCAGCCAGCCCTCGAGCTGCGCATCGCCCGGCGTATCACTCCAGCTCGCGCGAGGGATCCGCTCGATGCTTCCGTCCCAGAGGCGCGGCGCGGGAACGTCGTGATCGCCCGCGGGCAGTGCAAACTCCTCGAGAATCTCGCGCGCAGAAAAGTGCGCCTCGTGCCCGTCGCTGAAGCGGATCCGGTAGCGGCCCGGCTGTAACTCCTCGACGGCGGTGAGCCGCAGCTGCGGATCGAGATCCGACGGATCGTAGAGCCGCTGCCCGGTACGCTCATCGAAGCTCTGCGTGTTCTGCGTGCGCTCACGCAGCCACAGCGGGTGGATGGCGAAGCGCGCGCCGCGCTCCGTGATGAGAGTCAACTCGTTCGCTGAGGTGATTTGCACGCTCGCCATGGATCAGCCACTCCCGCCTTGTCCGCTAACGCTACATCCCCGTCTTGATCCGCGTCCAGGTGCGCGTTCGAATGCGCTCCAGCGCGGGAGCGACCTCCGCCGACTTGTACAAACGCGCCTCGATCGCGGGAGTCGGATACACCGTCGGGTCGTCGAGAATGCGCGGGTCCACGTATGCATCGGCCGCCCGATTGTCGTTGGCATAATGAATCTCGTTGGTAACCTCGGCGATGATGCGCGGCTCGAGCATGAAATTCAGGAACTTGTGTGCCGCCTCCGGATGCGGCGCACCGGTCGGAATCAGCAGTGCATCGAAGGAGCCGTTGGCCCCCTCCTTTGGCACGGTGAACGCGAGATGCACCTCTACACCGGCCGCCCGCGCACGCGCGCGCGCCGCGGCATAGTCTCCCGACCAGGACATGGAGATGCAGAACTCACCGTTGGCCAGCCCGTTCATGTACTCGGTGGAATCGAAGGCGCGAATGTAGGGCCGTACGGTAAGCAGCAACTGCTCCGCGCGCCGGTAATCTTCCTTGCGGGTCGTGTTCGGGTCGAGATGCAGATAGTTCAGAGCGAGCTGCAGCACGTCCTCCGCGGAGTCCAGGAAGGTCACGCCGCAATCGGCAAAGTGCGCAATGACCTCGGGCCTGAAGATCATGTCGAGGCTGTCGAGGGGTGCCTGCGGCATGCGCGCCCGGATCATGTCCACGTTGTATGCGAACCCGTTGACGTGACGCAGATAGGGCATTGCATAGCGGTTGCCCGGGTCGGCCTGCGCCTCGATCGCCAGGATGTGCGGGTCGAGATTCTTCCAGTTAGAAAGCTTGCGCCGATCAAGCGGCTGGTAGATGCCGGCCTTGATCTGACGACTGAAGTAATCGGTCGAGGTGCTCACCACGTCGTAGCCCGAATCGCCCGCCATCATCTTGGCTTCTAAGGTCTCATCGGCATCGTAGGTGTCGTACACGACTTTGATCCCGGTCGCGCGCTCGAATTCCGCCACGGTGTTCTTGCCGATGTAATCGGCCCAGTTGTACACGTAGAGCAGCTTCTGCTCACCCGCAGGAGTCCGTGGCCCGCAGGCGACGAGCAGCACGCAGACCGCTAGTGCCGGTGCGATCCGCAGCAAAGGCGCTATCGGCACCGGCGCGATCGGCAGCAACGCCGCGATCCTGATCCCCCTCACCGTTGCCGCTCGTGCGCGTGCTCCGCTTTAGAGCTTGACCATGATGTGGCGCGCGATGGTGTAGTCCTCGAGCGCGTAGACCGAGAGATCCTTGCCGTATCCGGAGCGCTTGTAGCCCCCGTGCGGCATCTCGCTGATGATCGCAAAGTGGGTGTTGATCCAGGTGCACCCGTACTGCAGCCGTGCGGCGACCTGCATCGCACGCGACACGTCCTGCGTCCACACGGATGAGGCGAGCCCATACTCCGAATCGTTCGCCCACTGCAGTGCTTGCTCGACCTCGCTGAAACGCGTGACCGAGACGACCGGACCGAAGACCTCCCGCTGCACGATCTCATCGGACTGCCGGGCACCGGCAACCACGGTCGGCTCATAGAAGAAACCGCTTCCCGTACGCACCCGCCCACCGGTGGTGATCTCGACATGCGGCTCTGCGGCGGCTCGCGCTACGAAGCCGGCGACCCGGTCGCGCTGCGCTGCGGAGATCAGTGGGCCCATCTCCACACCCGCCTCCTGCTGTGCTCCGACGCGGATCGTTTGTGCCGCGCTCGTGAGATCGGCCACGACGCGCTCGTAGACTTTCTCACCGACGTACAGGCGGCAGGCCGCCGTGCAGTCCTGACCGGCATTGTAGAAGCCGAAGGTGCGCACCCCCGCGACGACTGCGGCGACATCTGCATCGTCGAACACGATGACCGGCGCCTTGCCGCCGAGTTCCAGGTGGGTGCGCTTGAGGTTCCCCGCCGCTGCCGCGAGCACCCGCTGCCCGGTGGCTACCGAACCCGTCAGCGAGAGCATGCGCACACGTGGATGGCTCGCGAGCGCAGCGCCGACCGGCTCGCCGCGCCCGCAGACGACGTTCACCACGCCGACCGGCAATACTTCCGCGAGCACTTCGGCGAGCTTCAAGGTCGTAAGAGGCGTCTGCTCCGATGGCTTGAGAACGAGCGTATTGCCTGCCGCGATCGCCGGAGCGATCTTCCACGCCGCCATCATCAATGGATAGTTCCAGGGGGCAATCGCGGCGACGACTCCGACCGGATCTCGACGCAGCAGGCTCGTATGACCGGCCACGTACTCGCCCGCGGCGATCGCCTGCTGCGTACGGGCAGCCCCGGCAAAGAAACGAAATACATCGGCGATCGCCGGCATCTCGTCATTGAGCGCAGCGGCGAGGGGCTTGCCGGTGTTCTGCGACTCGAGCGCCGCATACGCCGCGGCGTCGGCATCGATGCGATCCGCGATACGCCACAGGAGTGCCGCACGATCCTTCGGTGGCGTACGCGACCAGCCGTCGAAGGCTTTCTCAGCCGCCTCGACCGCGGCATCCACCTGGTCCGTGCTCGCCGCCGCGATGCCCGCGATCTGCGCGCCCGTGGCCGCATCCAGCACCCGCTCCGGGGGTCCCTCACCGCCGACGAAACGACCGCCGATCAATAAGTTGGTCTGCACGACGTTCTCCGAATGCGGCGCCGCCGCCTATGGACTTCGGGAAATTATGCGCCTTCGCCCTGTGCAGAACACCTGGCGCGATGAGCGCTCGTGCCGACGAAAGGGAGGGCACGTGACCCCTCGTGCCCCTCCACGCTTCGAATCTCTTATGGGTGCCGGCGGACTCGCCGATGATCCAGGCGGGTCTCGGGTTCAGTGCGGAAAGTCAACGTTGCGAATGATCAAGTCCACGCCCGTCGAATCCGACGTGTATCCGTTGTGGCCGTTACCCACGATGGCGTCGATCGTGTCGCCCGCCGCGAGCTTGATGCCGCCATTGGAGGAGTTCCAGTGCTGCGTCGAACCGAGGCCATCCACATACCCGTTGAACTGCATGACGCCATTGTGTGCGACATGAACGTCGGTCGTGGCATGCCCACATACGTCGTAGAACGTCGCGCTGATGAAGTACGTTCCCGCCTGCGGCGCGGTCCAGCGAGCGACAGAATAAGCGGACGGCGCCGGATGCATGACGATTCCGCCACTGCGCTGACGAATGATGATCTCTCCCGAGCCGGGACCATTTGCAGCGTAGCCGTCGAGAACGTTGACGTCCTTCCCGGCATCGCCCGAGTACCTCATCACCAGCGGGTAATAGTCGCCTTGATTGAAGTATGAATCACCCCGCCAACCCGTTGCCGATCCGCCGGAGGTGTTGAAGAGCGTCGCCTCGAAGATCGTATCGAGGTTGAACTTGCCGCCAAGCGATTGGCTCCATCCGTAGGTCCATTGCCCGCCCGGATTCGCCGAATAGGAAAAATCGTCCGCAAGGTTCCAAGTCGTAGCGTTCGCTGCCGCTGCAGAAAGCAGGAGAACCGTTCCGATGATAGGTTTCATAGAATCAACCTCTCGGATTTGTTTGATCCAATGTTGCGCCTGCAGTTGCCGAGAAATTGTAAAATCTGAGCTTCGACTTCCTACGCGCGGCAGCGGCCTCTCGAGCACATCGCGTAAGCTTGCCGAAAGTAAGTTCTAAGAAAGTTCGCGATCCCGCGATGCAACACTGCGATCAAATGGAGCCGTCACGATGACCGATGCACGCAGCAACGCAGTCTCCAAGCCAACTGCACGCAGCCGTCGCTGGACGTCGTTCGTTGGTACCGCTCGCACGGGTCGAGCAATCCGCGGGCTCCAGGAAGAGGGCCGGCCGCAACATCGTGTGCGCGTCGAGCACAACAGGGACACGTTGCTCGTCCACATCTCAGACGAAGATGGTGAGGGTTGGACGACTCTGGCAATCGACAGAACTACACGGGAATGGGCTATCGCGCAGCGCAGACGTCAGATGGATGCAGCCCAAACGGCGTACGACTTGCTGTATCCGTGATGCCCGGACAGGGGCAGTTAACTTGGGACCCCGTCGAGAAGACATTGTGAAGACTCCAAACATGAGCACGCAGAATCCGGCCGAACAGCACCACCGCGAAGAGGCGAAGGTTGCCGCGCTCGTGAAGAAAGCGGTGAACTCACAGCCGAGTCATCGGTGAACGCACAAGCCCCGGATCAGTGCCGGATCTCCACCGCCGGCCCCGACCGATACACGCCGAAGTAGACGTACGGCGCGCGCGCGTTCACATCCGGCGCCGCGCGTGCGGGCACTTCGTGCTCCACCGCAGGAATGCTCCGTAGATACGTCACGAGGGCCTGCGTGTCCGAATCTGAGAGCTGCGCATACGCGCGCCACGGCATGACCATGAGGCCCGTACCGCCGGTAGCATGCCAGCCGGTCTTGATCGCCTCGGCGATCTGCGTATCCGTCCAATCCCCGAGCCCGGTCCGTCGATCAGGTGTCAGATTCGCTGGGAACGCAACCCCGGGTCTCAGGTCACGGACAGGATCGGTGTACGCGATACCGATGCCCGACCCTGCGAATAGCCTCTTCGGGTTCGGAGTACCCACGAGGGCACCGTCCGTATGACAACTGCCGCAGCCTGTGATCTGCGCGAGATACTGTCCCCTGCGAACGAGGGCAGCGTCGAATCGCGCAGCCGAGGCCGCATCCGGATCTGGAGCTAGGGTCGACGACCGCGTCGCCATTTCATCGTATCGGGCCACAGGATATTCGAGCGTGCCACAGGCACTCACTAACAGTGAGGCAGCGACCACCACGGACGTTACAAGTCTCATGGAGATTCCAACTGATGAGTGCCCCCGCCGGTGATCTGCCTCGAGCGCCTCGGTATCACCTACGCCGATCATTCTTACGCCGATCATTGGCCATGAGCTTCACCCTTCGTCATGCGCATGAACTCCTGCACCTCGGCCAGCTCCAGCTGCATGTCGCGGAGCTGTTTTCCCTGCGCCGCGATCGTGCGCTGCTGCTGTTGAATCTCGTTCAGCAGCATCGGGGTCAGCTCCTCATAGCGGACGCCTTCGATCTTGCCGCTCTCATCGCGCACCACCAACTCGGGATAGACCTTGGCGACTTCCTCGGCAATCAAGCCGTATTGCAGGCCGGCTTCGGGTTCTGTCTTCAGATGGAAGGTGACGGGACGCAGCTTACTCAGGCTTTCGCTCTTTGACCCCATGGATGCCACACGGGTCTTGTAGCGCTCGGAGGAAGCCAGCACCCCGAGCTGCCCCGTTGATGAGATATAGACGGCGCTGCCCGTCACGTGTGCGCTTGTGATACCGGCCATGTACGCCGCCGACTGCTGGCCTGAGGTGCCGATACGTATCGTGCCGGCATCGCTTCCCACACCAGCGTTCCCAATGTCTATATTGCGAAAGCCCTTCACGATGTTCGCACCCGCGTACACGCCGAGCGCGATGTTATTGCCGCCGATCGTATTGCCTTGCAGGGCGCCAACGCCCAGGGCCGTGTTGTTGGCGCCCGTCAAGTTGCGCGTGAGCGAGTCTGAGCCCACCGCGGTGTTGTACTGCCCAGTCGTGTTGCTCTGCAGCGCCTGATTGCCCGAGCCCGTGTTGTAACCGCCCGTGGTGTTACTCGCCAGCGCCTCAGCACCATCGGCGACGTTGTTGTCGCCGTCGATATTGGCTTGCAGTGCTTCAAACCCTGCAGCGGTGTTCGAGTTGCCCGTCGTGTTCGCCTTCAGTGCTCCCGCACCGGAGGCAGTGTTGTAGGTGCCGGTCGTGTTGAACCAGAGCGCAACTTGGCCCATGGCGGCATCGTCATGCCCTGTCGTATTGCTCGAAAGTGCCAAGGACCCGCAGGCGGCATTGTAGTAACCGGTACTATTATTCGCGAGTGCGTCGTATCCGAAGGCGGCGTTGTAAATCCCAGTGGTATTGTGAAACAGCGCTCCGTCTCCGGCTGCGGTGTTGAAGATGCCCGTCGTGTTATTGGTGAGTGCACCCTGCCCGATCGCAGCATTGCGGTTGCCGCTCGTGTTGAACTCCATCGCCCGGTAGCCGACCGCAGTATTTTCGTAGCCGTCCGCATTATGCAGCAGCGCGGAGCTGCCAGCAGCGGTATTGCCTTTCGAATCACTGACGACTACATCAGGCGGCTGTTGTGCGGAGGATGATTCTGCAACCGTGAGTAGCGCACCAATCAGAATCGCGGATGTGCTCTTGGAATGCGTCATGACACGCCCCCGTGACGAATGTGACGGTTTCGCCCGTGCTGGACGTGTATAGGCCTCATGACTTGGCTGCGCAATAAGTAGAAGCCACCGGGCTCGAGGCGCGGCCGGATGTCCTGCCAACCCGTCCTGATTTGACTCGGAGCCCGAGTTCCGCTTCCGCGTCTAGACGACGGCTCTTGGATTCGCCTTTTGCGTGAAGATGGAGACGATGAGCGCCACGATGAAACCCAAAATGATTCCAGTTATCAGGGACGTGATGACAATCCCCACGGGCGTCATGATGGCGCTCGTGATCGCCATCGCCTGCTGTGCCTGAGCGCCCGTGATACCCCGCTGTTCGAGAGCGGCCCGCTGAATCTGCGTCGCGGCTGCAAGGTATCCGGTGTTGATATATTTCACATAGATGTACACCAGAATGCACGTGACCACCGCGGCCGCGGTCGCGAGCAGCGTGCCGGAACCGAGGCCCTGTGGATAGGTCATCTTGCCGTCATGGGTTCTCTTGAATTCCTGATGCGCCAGGACCATCAGCACGATGAGCAGGACCGTATCGACCACCGACCCCTGCCAATTCTGCTTGATGCCGGCGAGCGTCACCACGAGGAATACGATGAACGCAAGCACACCCTGAATGAGGCCGTACTTGATTGCGATTCGAGCGATGCTGGGCGCCTGTTTGTCTTCCATACGCTGTGTCCCCTCACTGTCTGCGATCGAGTTCGAGTTGTGACGCGCTCACTACTATAGCTACGTGTCTCGCGTCGACTGCAAGCACCACGTACGCGATGCTTAACGCGCTATCGTCAATCACTCCGGAAACTTCAGTTCCCGCATCACCGCTTGAAAGCGCGCCTCCTTGCGCAGCGGGTCGAGTAGCGGGTCGGCCTTCATGTCCGACAGACCGGGGTCGCGCAACACCCGCGCCTTCTCCAGCCACTCGAGCGCCTTGGCCCGATTACCCCACTGCGCGTAGATCGTGGTGTATTGATAAGCCGCGGCATCGCCAAGACTTGCCTGCATTTTCGCCACTTCGGCTTCTGCATCGGAGTGGCGTCCCAGCTTGTCGTACGCCACAGCCAAGCACCACTGGGCCTCCCAGAAGTCCGGCTTAGTCTCGCATGAGGTGCGAGCACCCTGCAGGTCACCCAGCCCGTACAATGCAAGCCCGCGAAGCCCATAGGTGGGTGAAAAGTCCGGATCAAGGCTAATGCTCTCAGCGAAAGCCGCGTCCGACTCCGCATAGCGCCGCGCACTGTACAGTGCGTTCCCCAGCTGGTTAAGGCTGCGCCGATTGAGCGGGTCCAGCACGACTGCGCGGCGGGCCGCGGACAGGCCTTCGTCAAACTGGCCCATGGAAGAGAGAAAGCGGCCGCTCTCGCGTAACACCTCCGCATTACCCGGCGCGAGCGCGAGTGCCCGAGCGTACGCTTCGCGCGCCTGGGTGAAGTCGAGGGATCCAACCGCCAGGAAGGCTCCCAACGCCAAGTGGCTCTCGGCCAGCTGCGGAGCGAGCCTGATCGCCTCGCGCGCATCCGCGAGTGACTTGTCAAAGTTCTCGCGAATCGCCGCGCCCGTTGCATACTCCTGGGCGTAGCCCGAATATGCTCTCGATCGGCCCGCGAACGCGAGTGCATAGTTCGAGTCCAGCCGGACAGCCTCGCTATATGCGGCAATCGCCGCTTGCAAGCTTTTGGCACCGGACGAGACGAACGCCTTCGCACCACGCAGATACGCGTCGAAGGCGGCAGAATTGCGCGTGCCGCCCAGTTCGATCTTGGCGGAGACATTGCCGAGTAACGTGACTTTGAGAGAGCCCGCCACCGCATTCGCGATGTCGGTCTGAAGCTTGAGCACATCACCGAGATCGCGGTCATAGGTGTCGGACCAGAGGTGAAAGCCGGTGACTGCGTTGATGAGCTGTGCCGTGATGCGCACGGTATGGCCTGAGTGCCTGACACTTCCCTCGAGTACAGCGCCCACATTCAGTTTGTGTGCCACCGTCGCAATGTCGGGGTGCTCGCCTTGAAATGAGAAGGACGACGTACGCGCGGCGACCTGAAGTTCGTTGATGCGCGCGAGCGAATTGAGGATCTCTTCGGTCAGACCCTCGGAAAAGTACTCCTGCTCCTTATCTCCACTCATGTTCACGAAGGGAAGCACCGCGATCGAGCGCGGCGGCGGGGAAAACCTGGCCGTGTCTGGACTCAGGGATACAGGTTCTGCCGATGTCACGCTCCGGGTCGCGGC
>DATJVD010000049.1:0-140946 GCA_035501955.1 Steroidobacteraceae bacterium | reverse complement strand
CCCACCAAAGCCGAATGGATCTCTCCTGTCGGGCAACCATAGGCGTACTGAAGGCGCTGAAAAGGTTGGCATAAAGCCAAAGTGAAATGCGCAAACCTAATATCAGCGCGATCTGAATCAGGAATGCCGATTCGTAGATGTCGATCAGGTCCTTCATGCGGACATTCCCGCCGAAAGTTCCTCGTTCATGGGCCACCTGGTACTGTGCGTACGCGGGACGGGGATTTCCGTGGGCACTTCACCGTTGTGCCGGCGTGACTGCTTCTCGAGCAATCCGACTGCGCAGCTTCCCGACATACCCCTCTCACGACTTGTCGTGCCGGGGTGCAGTCTACGCCAGCGGGAATCGGAGACGCGCTGAGTGGCTTGTGTTCGCCGGAATTGACTGGCGGCACTGTGTGCAAGACGGCGCTGCTCGGTGTCGCCTCGGGCCGCCTCTGCGGCCCAATCATCGAAGTTACGGAAAGTGCATGCGCAGATCCTGCGTGGCGTCTCGAACTCTAATCGACCTCGAGCAGCTCCCGACCCTGGTGCTGGAGCTATACTGCGCTGGATGAGTACCCATCCACCGTGCGCCAAGTGCGCCGCCGCTGCTAGGGCCATCAGCCTTTTGCTCGGCGTCCCAGTGCTGCCGGGCAGTTGCAATGAGTGCCAGCCGCCCCCGGCGTTCTGCAATCCTCAGTATCGCCACCACGAGCACCTGCCCGAGTTTGAGATGCGAGGCGCTGTCGTTGAGCCGATCGCGCGAGCGATTACGACCGGCGGCACCGTCATCACTCCGCCGAGCGGTGCCCTCACGACGGGCACGTACGCTCCGACGACGGTCAGCAACTCCTAGCCAGCGCCGTCCATGCCCAGCCATCGACCCTCGAGAAGCTCGAGCGCGAAGGGTTACTGATCCAGTACCGCGTGCCGAGCATGCTCGCGCTGCCCGAGCGCGTGCGCCGATCTCAGATAGTTAGGGTGAACTCGCAGTTCGCCTTCGAGCGGATCGGCGCACCGCACCGCGAACTCCGGCCCTTAGTGCATCCGCACTGCCTGCCAGCCGGCCGAGCGGATAACGAACGTCCTGCCCCTACCCCGAGCGTCCACCACCAGCAACCTTACGGGAGCCTTCCAGCCCTCAGGCTCGTTGTGCTCAGTCAGGAGCTTGGAGCGCTTCGCGCTGCGCCGGGCCGTCACGCAGCTGCCGTTGGCGGCGAGCACCACGAAATGGAGAGGCAGTTGGTACCCTGCCGTGAGGCACTGCTTGCAGTCTCTTGATGACGCGATCTGCGAGTTCGTCGCCAACTCGTGCGGTTTGGAACCGACGCACCTGAAGCGAGCCCGTTAAGGCTGATACGGAAACATTCGTTCCCGCATTTCCTCACACGCGCCATCGATGCCGGGGAACAGGGAACCCGCAGTGATGTTCATGTATCGCAGTTCCTCGAACACAACCGGTCGCTCTTTCATGGACAGGTCGAACGCTCGGAGAAACGTGCGACTGTATGCTCCTTCGAGCCGTTGGATAGCCGTCTCGATGTCATCAATGTTTGTTACGCTCGAGACTGCTTGCTGCGCAATTGTGCGCTCGTTATCAATCGCGATGAACTCGATAAACGACAAGTGAGGCGCCCTATCTTCGATGCGCTGAAACTGGGAGAACTGCCTCTCCCATTCTGTCCGATCAAAGCACAGTATGCGCACTCTTGAGGCAGCAGTAGCCGAAGCGAGCATTGCTCTGGTCACGCTGCGGTAGGCGAAGAAAGCGGCAACGTATGGTGACTGAGTCCAATCGAGCAGGGGAGTTGGATACCCGTGGTGGCGGACCAAGTTCAGAAACGCGCCATATTCGTCGGGCACTCCAAGATTAAACACGTGGCGCGTGAGAGCGGTGAGGCGTTTGTGCAATCTCGGGACATCCTCTGTCATGTACCGAATTAGATTTGCGCGCCCAGCGCGATGATAGGTCGTACGCACGCGTTGCTGGCCGGTTTGACCTCGGAATACGTAACGACCGCGCTGCATGGTATTCAGGTGCCCCTTGAACTCCTCCCAGGTGCACGGAGTCGAACTGAGCGCCGACGGCATCCAACCAGTAACGGTCAAGTCGGCCGCAGCGCTGTTGCCGATGTTTGTAGTCCACTGAAGCTGCTTCGTATTGTCGTTAAACGAAACGGTCGCCTCGAAACTAGGAACCGTGAGGGTGGGGTACAGCGTGCTCGCTTGCTGGCGCCGTGCGGGGGCTCCCGTGGCGGGATCGACGACAGCGACTTCCACTTGAGGTGCGCCTAACGTAAAGCTTGGTGCTTTGTTGGCCGTTCGAAACAACAGGAGGGTTGTTGGGTGGGTCTGGTCCTGTGGGGTGAGGTAGATCGCTGCCGAATAGTGATCTCCGACATCGTCGAAGTTAGCGCGGACGTATCCAGGCTGGGCGCCTGCGTAGTGGCCCACCCATTGACCATTCATACGTGTTCTTCTTGTGTGTTTAGTTATCAGGAATGCGGCAGTCGCTCTCGCTATTCTGAGCCATCTGGGCCGAATATCTCAGCGGCGCAAAAGCAACGCGGGCGATGACATGGCAATGACACGGAACGGTATCCGGTCTAAGAAAATTCGCAGAAACAATAACTTGAGGCCATTCAAGCAATGTCCGATACCCGGCCCAAGCGAAGTTCGAGACGGTATATCGACAGGGGCAGGGCACCTCACACGGACACTCGGAGGCACCGAAGTAGCGGGCAAACCCAATGAGGTCCAAGAACGGTTTGACGCGACTCCCGGGGAAAACTAATGCTCGCCTCGCACTTGCGGATCGTGGGGGATCGGCGCGCCAGATGCCTAATCTTGCGATGCCAGTCCTCAGGGCCATCTCGGGAGCCGCCACATTTGAGTAACGCAATGCGACGACAGCAATGCGCGCTATTGACCCCTTAGCGACGTTCTCGACCGACCGCTTCCTGGCGGCTCAAAGTGCCGGTTTCCCGGGTTCTCTAGGATTGACTACAATTGGGCGTGGCTCAATAGCGCGCGGGGTCGAAATGAAAACATCAAGCGTTGCGCGCGTAATTTCGGTGGTGTGTACCGGTCTCTATGCCGGCATCATATTTGGCGATCGCATGGGCGACAGCTTCGCGCGCCCAGCTCTTAGCGCCGCCGATTTCGTAGTATTCCAGCAGATCCAACATGTTCATTTTAAACCGCTGCTCGTGCCCATTACGTTTGCGGCAGTACTCGGAGGTCTGTTTTGGGTCTGGTCGCTGCGATCGAGCCCGCGCGGGGCGCAGTTTTGGTTTGCGGCTACTGGTACGGTCGCAATGTTGTCAGCGGCTGTAGTCACGCGGGTGGTCAATTTCCCGATTAATGATGCGCTGATGACCTGGAGCGCAACGGCGCCCCCCAGCAACATTCGCGAGCCGTGGGCACCGTGGGAGCATGTGCATTCTGTCCGGGCGGCCCTCAGCGTCTGTGCCTTCGTGCTCCAGGTCCTGGCGCTGAACGCCAAGCAATCGAGCTGAGAATCGCTCGCTCATTCAATTGCGGCAATCGACCCGTTCCCCCCGTTCGTGACCGTCTGCTCTCACGCGGTGATTAATCGTTCTAAAATACCCAAATGTACAGATTTGCTTGCAAGCACTGGCGTGGTGAGTATTCGTTAACACGCAGCTTCTGGCTAAACCTAATTCTCATCTCATTGTTGTTTCCGCTGATCGTGCAGATCGCTCAATCGACGACCGCCGGAAGGATCCCAACGCGAGTCGCTGCCGCCAATGGTCTTGTCGCGACCGCTCTACAGATCTTCTGCCAGATCTGGGGGGTGGTCGGAACGATCAGATCGGGTGCCCGATATTCAGCGGGCGGCGGATCGAAGGTCTGGTTTCACCTGACCGGCGTCCTGTGTCTCCTCCTGATGCTGGATACGGCTTGGTTCGCTATCTACTCGCGAACCGCGTTGCTCGAAAATGCACACATGGCTTTTGCCGGCAAGTACGGACCGCCGGCATCGATCGCCATTATCAATGACGGTACGGCACTGAGGATTACCGGCGAATTGGAGGAAGGAACAGCCACAGCCGTGATGCAGGCAATCGATAGCTCGCCGGGCGTAACATCTGTTGTGCTTGACTCAAAAGGGGGGATGTTCGGGGAGGCGGGGCGAATCGCGGGTTTCATTGCGGATCATCATCTCAAGACCTATGTGCAGCACCAGTGTTCCTCGGCCTGTACATTGGCCTTTCTTGCAGGATCGACGCGGTGCATGTCGCCGAGTGCAAGGATTGGCTTCCACGCGGGCAGAGAAATGGGATCAACGCTCAAAATGCGCAGACAGCAGGCTAATGCGCAGCGTGAGCTCTATGCCAAAGCCGGCCTGCCTGACTCGTTTATTGACGACATGATGGCAACCCCCAGTACCAGCATCTGGTATCCAACATACGACGAACTCGTCGGTGCACGCGTACTGACGCCAGACTGTACAAGCCAAGGTGAGGGGCACAATCGGTGAACACCCACATGACCTTGATCTTCGGCGCGTATTGATTGTCTGTGACACGCGATCAGGTGGAGTGTGTTTTATTTCGGGTGGAGATATCTATACCCCCTAACAATCGCTGGAGGGGTCCGTGACGCGCTTCTGGATTGTCGCCTCGGGCGCTGAGAAATTGTGCGCCCTTGGCGCCAGGGCCGGCGCTTCCGGGCGGCCCCTCAACTTCACCGTTAGGCGCCATGTCTAGAGTCAGCACCCTGACGGTAATCTGTGTCGGCTTCTGCGCCGGCGTCTTTTTCGTCGCGTTCGTTGCCAGTGCCCTCCGTCTGCTTTATTCCATTCTGGGCATAGGCACGCGACCGTCACAGCCGTTTCCTCCGAAGAGAACCCTATGGGCACTCCCGCTGTTGCTGCTACAACCGGGGGTATGGATTCTCGTAGCAATTCCATATCTCTGCTATCTCATGTATTCCGGCCGCATTGCCAGTGAATGGGCCTGGTCTATCGTAGGTTTCTTCCTCAGCATCGCTTACATGATCTCGGCAATGTTCTGGGCGATGCGGAGGGCTAAACGAAAGCGCGCTCGTGCCGCTGGCGCCTAACAATCGTTGGAGGGGTCCGTGAACGGCGGGTGGTTACGCGCCGGCGGGTGATACGGGTCGCGGAACGGCCGCTATCGGGCAGGCAATCTAGGGAGGTGAACTCCCGCTTCTGACCGGTTTCTGCCGTTCGCCAACCACTTCGGCTCTTGGCAGGGATTTGCGCCCTGTGGAGGCTGCGGTAAGACGTTTGCTGGGATGGCGGGCATCATCGTGTTCGCGCGCTGACCTGAGCTCGGGCGCAAGTCACGGCTCCGGGCCATTACGGCCCGCAAGGCGGACCCCTATCTCGCCCACGGCCTGGGCGCCGCTCGCCGCCCGTTTGACGTCCTAGCTGCGCCCTTGGCCGCTCAGACCATGGTCCGCTCGCATCGCTCCCGGCTCGCATCACTGCGCGGGGCTCGCCGCCAGCGCACCTCGGGGTTGCAGTGCGCGTAGAGCACGTAGGCAGAGCACGCGAGGAGCTGAGTAGAGCAGCGAGCACGCCACACGCATGCATCGCACGGGCAAGGTCCGACAACCAACGCAATGACGTCCAGCGGCACTCGCTCGGGCAGTGGCTCGGTAGGACGCGGCTCGAGCTCGCCGCGCAATTCACGCTGGCGACGCTCGATGATTCCCGCGAGGTGCGAGCCCGGCATGGGCTCGGGAGTCTACGCGCGCTACAGATTTGCGACAGGCACTCGGTAAGGCACTCATTCTGCGCGTAGTTCATTGCAGTCCATCATCGGAGCGACTGAGATCCGGCGATCGATTTTTCCGGCCGATCTATCGATCGAAATGCCTATTTTTCCCGTGCTTTCCATGCTGCGCGTTGCTGCTGGATTTCTGCGCGTCAAGGGGAGTCATCGAGTTGCAGAGGTGCCATATACGTGTCAAGAATAGCTTGACTCCTCCAGGAACTCAGCATGGCAACGATACGAGCGCGCAAACAGGCCGACGGGTCGACGCGGTACACCGCGATCGTTCGTATCCAAAAAGGCAAGATCATCGTTCATCAGGAATACAAAACCTTCACGCTGCGAACTGCGGCCGTGAGAAGGTCCCATTTACTCGCAGGACCTGGCTGCGGATCTCAAAGCAGAATGGCTCGCCAGGGCCCTGCGCGCGAGTCGCGGTCTCACGATTGCCGTCGGAGCAGACCTGTAGGAGATTTGGCGAAGCTGTAGGTGCAGCCGTTACCATCGCGGGAACCGGTGCAATCGAATCACTTAACGTCGCCGCTGCCGTGAACTTCTGCCGGTACGAATGACACGCTCTCCCACTTCTCCAAAAACCCCGGAACACCCACGCCTCTCCAAGCTCATGGGCGAACTCGGCCTGTGCTCACGGCGCGAGGCGGATCGCTGGATAACCAGCGGCTGGGTGAAAGTGGATGGCGAAGTCGTCGACACACTCGGCGTACGGGTGTCACCCAATGCCCGCATCGAGATCGATCGGGCCGCACGCGAACACCAGAACGGACAGGTCACGATCCTGCTGCACAAGCCGGTGGGCTATGTCTCCGGCCAGGCCGAAGACGGCTACGAACCCGCCGTCGTGCTGATCCGCCAGGAAAATCGTTGGGCGGCAGATCCCTCGCCCGTAAAGTTCCAGCAGGGGCACCTGCGTGCGCTCGCCCCCGCCGGCCGACTGGACATCGACTCTAGCGGGCTGCTAGTACTCACCCAGGATGGACGCGTCGCCAAGCAGCTGATTGGCGAAAACTCCTCGATCGAGAAGGAATACCTCGTGCGGGTCGAAGGCAACCTTTCCACCGACGGCATGAAGCACCTGCAGTACGGCCTGACGCTCGATGGCGTGAAGCTGAAGCCCGCACAGGTGTCATGGCAGAACGAACACCAGCTGCGCTTCGTGCTGCGCCAGGGCCGCAAGCGCCAGATCCGCCGGATGTGCGAGCTCGTGGGTCTTGTCGTGACCGGGTTGAAGCGCGTCCGCAGCGGCAACGTACCATTGGGAGGGCTACCGGTGGGTAAGTGGCGATACTTGCGGCCGGACGAGAAGTTCTGACAGTGGCGAGATTCCGTTATCGGTAACCGCGCTTGATTTCACCGGATGCGGCTTGCGCTCCTAGCGTGCCGCGAGCCGCCAAAGGGAGGTGATTTCAGCCGCGCGCGCGATATGGAGCGGGTCCGTTTTGTCAGCGGCTCGCGGATGTCGCGGCGGTACATCGTTTCGGCCCAGAACGCGCAATCCCGCAGCCTCGAACTCTTCGAGCAACTGCGCGCGGGTCCGCAGACCGAGGTGTTCCGCTAGGTCGGAAAGGATCAACCATCCCTCACCGCCCGGCTCCAGATGCTCCGGCAGCGCCCTGAGAAATCCGCGCAGCATTCGGCTTTCGGGATCGTAGATTCCGTTTTCCATGAGCGAGCTTGGCCGCGCTGGAATCCATGGTGGGTTGCATATAACGAGCGCCGCGCGACCTTCGGGAAAAAGGTCCGCGTGCACGACATCGACGCGTTCCGAAAGCCCGAGCCGTCGAACGTTCTCACATGCACACGCCAACGCGCGTACATCGAGATCTGTAGCGACCACGCGCGGAATACCGCGCCGTGCAAGTACCGCGGCGAGCACACCGGTGCCCGTGCCGATATCGAAAGCAACACTGGATGCAACGCACACAGCCGGCAGAAGCGTCGTGCTGACGAGGTCCACGTACTCACGGCGGATCGGCGCGAAGACACCGAAGTGCGGATGGATTCGGCCTCCTGCCTCCGGAAGCTCGATGCCTTTCGTGCGCCATTCGTGCGCACCAATCACCCCGAGCAACGCTCGCAGCGATGTGACTGATGAAGTCTCCGCGGGACCGAAGGCCTCCGCGCAGGCTTGTCGGATATCGGGCGCTCGTCGCAACGGGATCGTGTAGTCGTCGTTGAGCGGGACCAACAAGGCGTTGAGCGCGCGGGCCCGTTGCGATCTGGCCTGGCGGTAGAGATGGAATGCTTCGGCCGGGCCGGCGATCGAAGTTGCGGCTGAAGCTCGCGATCTACGCTGCGAACGATCTGCGCGATTCCCCAACGCACTTAACATCTGGCGTGCCTCCTGAAAGTCGCCGCGCCAGAGAAGCGCGATCCCTTGACACGCGAGACCGTAGGCCTCGTCTGCTGTCATTTTCCCGTCAGCGACAACGGCGCGCGTGGCAGGCGGCGTACAGTTGTGGGAGCGCCAAAGTGCCTCGAATGACTTGCCGTCCTCGAGCCAATGAATCATCGGGACAGAGCCATGCGGAGGTGCCATAGAGGAGACAAGCTTGCTGCGCGACCTACAAAAGCCTGATCTAGCTGGAGGTTGTTGCGCGGTTTGTCCAATCCATCATCGAAGCGACCGACACGCGCCGATCATATTTTCCACGGGAAAAATTGTCGGAGATGCCTAGCTTGGTAGGCTCCTCCGCGTGCGGCGTGGTTGTGCGTTGCTGCGTCATTCAGGGCGTTTATCGCCTAACAGGCGGGGTTTCTCATGATCAGAAGTACAATGTCGATCCGTTCGTCAGCCTGGAGTCATTGCTTGGCCAGCATAAGCGGCATCGCGCATGTGCAACTCACCGTCTCGAGCATGCAGAGATCGGTACCCTTCTACAAGAAGCTGCTCCAGTCGCTGGAGATGATCACGCTGATGAACACGCCGGAGATCTTCTACTGTATCGGTGGGCGCACCGGTATCGCCATCTCTCCCGCGGCTCCCGAATTCCTTGCAGACACGTTCAGCCAACGGCGCACCGGGCTTCATCACCTGTGCTTCCGCGCACGGAGCCGCGAAGATGTCGACGCGATTTACAGGACGGCGCTCGAGCTATCCGCGAAGATCGTTCGCGCTCCGCAGGAGGGCGAGTGGGCGCCCGGCTACTACTCCACTCTGTTCGAGGACCCGGACGGCATCCGAATCGAGGCCAACTTCGTGCCGGGCAAGGGGCATTTGAGCGAGCGTTCATAACCTGACGGTGCATCGAGCGGGGGAGGCGGGTATGCCACGGCTCAAGTTCTACTCGGGCACTAAGAACGCGTCGAGCTGGGCCATGCGCGCCTGGCTTGCGCTCAGGGCGGCGGGGCTCGAATTCGAGGAGGAGATCGTCGACATACGACGACCGCAGCGCTTCCGGAACCTCGCCCGTGTAGCGCAGTTTTCCCCGCCGGCGATGGTGCCGGTCCTGTGCGTCGACGGCGTCGCGATCAGTGACTCGCTGGCCATCATGGAGTATGCCAACGATGTGTGCGGGGGGCACCTGCTGCCCGCGGACTCCGTGCTGCGCGGTCAAGCGCGGTCGCTCGTCGCGTGGCAGCACTCCGGCCTGTCGGGGATCTGTGGACGCATCTCTTTCGAAAGTGCCTTCTATCCGGTGAAGCGCAAACTGGCCACCACGGAGCTTGCGGAGTGCGGCCGCTTGTTCGATTGGCTCGAACGGCTACTTCGCGCGGGCCAGGGGCCGTTTCTGTTCGGCGCAGCCTCGCTTGCCGATTTTGCGCTCACACCTGCCGTCATCCGCCTGACCCGACATGGCGTCGATCTCACGTCGTGGCATGCCGTGGGCGAATGGGCCGCGGCCATCCTACACCACCAGCTTGTGGCCGAATGGATGCGCGAGGCGGATGGTCAGCCGCCGGTTTGGCTAGAGGATTATTTGATTCCGGGCGAGTCGCTCCAACAGCTCGCCGACCCAAACGGATGATTCGACGGGGCTCGCGCGTGCTCGAGCTCTCGCCCATTCACACGTCAGTACGCACCGAAGCCCAGCGACACCGTGATCGAGCTGTCAGCTGCGTCCGATCAGCCTGGTGCAGTGGATGTCGCTATCGGCGACGACGGGGGCCTGGAATTGACGTTCACGGATACGAGCGATACGTCAGCGTCAGGCAAGGTCTGTTACGGAGAGCGGATTGTGGTCGGCTGACAGGTTCGTCCGCTGGCTTTCGGCAGAGCCATTCGCCTTGTAGCTTCTGTACCTCACTATGACCGTTGGACTTCAGGCTATACCCTGTAATTCATGGCATTATTTACAGGGTATAGCCTGTATTAATATGGATTATTACAGGGTATGCCCTGTATACTTTGGCCCGAAGTCCCGGATGTCAGGTGAAAAATGAGTCCTGCCAGCTACTTATTGAGTGCAGCGCAGATCGACCGAAAGCTTCCGCAGCTACGCGCAGCCGCTGATCTCCTCGCAGCCTCGGCCCCGACCACGGGCTGGATCAAAGCGCTCCGGCGATCCCTGGGACTGACGGCTGCCGTCTTCGCGCGCCGCCTCAAGGTGAAGCAACAGAGCGCGGATGAGCTCGAAACCAGCGAGAAGGCCGGCACCATTACCCTAGCCTCTCTGCGTCGAGCCGCAGCCGCGCTCGACGCGGACTTTGTCTACGCAATTGTTCCGCGAAAGAAGCTCCGCGAAACGATTGCGGCGCGCGCGCGCGCTCTGGCGCGGGAGCGTATCGCACCGATTGCTCATTCCATGCGACTCGAGGCTCAAGGTCTTTCCGACAAGGAACTCGCCGAGCAGGTCGAGGAACTGGCACGTGACCTCGAGCGGCGTCCCCGCGAACTATGGCGCTAAGCGGAGCACATGCCCCGGGCGCAACGCCTCTCAGCGATGAGGACCTGCAGGGTCTCCGCATCCCCTCCGTCACGACACACGGAGAACTCAATCAGGTCGAAGCCGCGAACATCATCCGCGGCCAAGAATGGGCGCTCCGCGCTCGCACGGCTCGTCTCCCAGACATGCTGTCCGATGAGTTCATGCTGCGGCTTCATGACGCCATGCTGGGTGATGTCTGGACATGGGCTGGGGAGTTTCGAGTCGCCGACACCAACATTGGCGCTCCGTATCACCAGATCCGCGAACAGTTGCACAACGTCTACGCGGATGCTCGCACTTGGCTCGAACACAACGTCTACTCCCCTGAAGAGTTCGCCGTACGGCTCCACTATCGGATTGTGACCGTCCATCCATTCCGAAACGGCAACGGACGACACGCGCGCTTGGTGGCGCACATTGCGCTGGTTCGCCACTTCAACCGCACGACCCTGCCGTGGAGGAACAGCGCCCTGCACGCGCCGGATGCGGTCAGGCAAGCCTACATCGAGGCACTCGTAGCGGCCGATCATCACGACTTCGGACCTTTGCTGGCCTTCGCAATGGCCGCCTAAGAACACCGCCGCGGCCTGGGCGATCGTTGATCAGCCGCCGCACACGGGCCCGTACATCTTCCCCTGCGATCCTAAGAGCGTCGGCGCCGCCCTCACGCGCGCAAGCTCTTGGGGATTCATGGCTTGCGCTTTCACGATCTGCGCCATGAAGCAACGAGTCGCCTGTTCGAGCGCGGGTACCAGATCCACGAAGTAGCGCAGTTGACGCTGCACGAATCGTGGAACGAGCGCAAACGCTACGCCAATCTTCGCCCCGAGAAGCTGCGCGAAATCCGTGAGCCGATCACCGGCGCGCGGAGGTGTCTTGTCCCAGGACATGCGCTCAATGACAGGCGTCGTTGTGGACGCCCCCAAGCTCTAGTTCCCCAACGGCAGGTACCAGCGATCCGGATCTCACCTTGCGCCGAGGATGTGTTCGGGAAGGAATGTGACCACGGATGTCATCGCACAGTAATAGTCGCAACGCCGCTGATCGCGCGCCCGGCGGATTTGTCCGCGGGCAGTATGAGGCGGGCGAATCCTCGCCGGTCACTCAGTGGCTGGCCATCCTTGGCATACGCAAGGATGGCTCGCGCGTCACCGAGTTCCGGATCGATTTCGCCAGCTGAGAGCACCGTCGCATAGCCATCACTGCTGGTCACGACGATCGTGTGTCGCATTACTTCGTTCTTGCTCCCGGCAGACACCTTGATGGTCGCTTGCTGGATCAACGTCCATAGCAAGACTCCCGTGTAACTTCCGGTCAGCATGCCTTTTCCGGTTCTCAATGACACGGTCTCGGTCGTCGCCGGTTCGCGCTGCAGAGCGCTCAAGGCCAGGGATTTGGGGTGTTCCACCGCTCCGCCGATGGAAATGCTCTCTGCCCGAGCCGCTTTCCCGCGGGATTCGACTGGATCTGCCGCGGCGGCTGCATGGACCAACAAGACGGCCAGAAGTACGCATGCCACGGCCATCAGCGGACGGTTATGTGGCCACTCTGTTCGTGATCGCATGCGATCACCCCTTGCTCTCCGAGAAGTCGGACACAGCATGTATCGTCACTCCTCTGCCTAACCCAGGCCCTGATAGCGTGTCATTGTTCGAAGGCTAGACGCAGGATCGATCATGTCGCACGCAGTGCGACTGTGACTGGTACCCGCGCCGCTCTGACGGCCGGCAGCAGCCCGGCGATTATCCCCATGCCCAGCGCCCAGAGAAGGCCCAACAAAGCCAGAGCGGGCGTCACCGCCATGTGAAAGCTCGCGCCCAAGGGACTCGCTAAGAGCCCGTTGAAGAGCAGCCACGCCAGGAACGCTCCGATCAAAGCGCCAGGCAGTGCCAGAAGAATGGACTCGCACAGAATGGACGCAATCATCGATGTACTGCCGAATCCGACGGCCCGCAACGTGGCCAATTCGCGCCGCCGGCCATCGCCGATCGCGTACAGCGAGTTGGCGGCGCCGATGGTCGCGGCAAGCGCCATGATCGCACCTACGAAGTAGCTGACGAAGTTCAGGATGCCATTGATCTGCTGCACGCTCTGCTCGAAGACTGCCGCTTCGTGCTGGATTTTCAAGTGCAGCGATGGGTTCGCCTTGAGCGCGTTGGTCACGTCAGCAAACGCCGCGGCGGACTGCAGCATGAGGCCCGCCTGGTTAAACGTGTTGCGCCCGAAGGCGGACAGAATCGTATCGCCGTCCCCAAAGACGAGACAGGCGGTGCTCGGGAGCTCGAAGTTCCCAACGACCAGCCAGTCGCCTCCGCGCAGGTGCCTCTTGGCACCAATGCCGAAGTCCTCGTATTGCCGCACGCAGTTGTTGCTCGCGATCAGCTCATGGAGTCCGGGGTTGAACAGGCGCCCCGCGGTCAGGCGCAACTCAGGCCGGTAATCGCTGAGACCGGGGGTCATCGCGATCAGCGGAAAGCCGGTCTGCGTTCGGTCGACCTTGCTGCGTGCCTGTACGAACACGGCCGCCTGCAAGACGACGATTGGCTTGCCCTGCGCATCGCGTCGTATGCCGGGCAGATCGAGAATCAGCGGCACCGCATCTTTCGCGATGCTGCTCTGTGCCGGTGAGGGTGCATCGACACTCGTTAGAATGGCGCGATTGGGGCTCGCATTGCCCAGCGCCTCCCGCCGCGCGCCGACACCCAAGGCGAGCATGGACACCAGCACTCCGACGGCGCAAGAGACGCCGACGACCACGGTACATACCAACCCCAGGCGTGCGGGAATGCCTGCGAGGTTGATGCGCAACAGGGCCCAGAACTGTCTTGCGATGCTCATCGAGCGTCACCGACCGGCAAGCGCATCAACCACCTGCAGCCTCGCGGCCCGCGAAGCCGGCAGCGCGGCGCTGATCAGCGCAACGATAACGGCTCCGATCAATCCGACTGCAATGACGCTCAGCGGCATGGAAAGCCCGGGTATGAACTTCGCGGCGTAGGGGAATGCCCCGATCGCGCAGACGAGTCCCAGGAATGCGGCAGTGACGCAGACGACCACGCCTTCGCCGGCCACGATCAGAAACATCGCGCGATCGCCGAATCCCAAGGTCTTCAGTACCCCGAACTCCGAGCTTCGCTCGCGAATCGTCTGCATCATCATGGTCGTCGTGGAGAAAAGCAGCGCCACGAGCACGGCGCCGATGACCGAGCGAATGAGAAAGTCGAGATCGCCGATCGAGCGCATCTGCTGCTGTGCATTCTCCCTGAACGAGGCCGTCTTGGTCTCGTTGGACGAATTGGTGAACAGCCGATCGATGGTGTCGGACATGTCCGCCGCGCGCGTCGGATCCGAGATGATCGCGTAGAAGTTGCGCACGGTGCCCCGGTTGAGCGCTCGCGCCTCATCCAGATAGGTGTAGTTGATTACGATGAAACTGGCCTCACCGGGCTCATGATCCGTCACCGTGCCCACGATCTCGAAGGACCAGGTTCCCGACCCGTCAGTCTTCAGGGTGTTCACGGAGCCGATCGAGGTAGGAGAGCGGCAGAGGCGCTCCGCCGAAATCCGCGGGACCGACGAACAGGACATCGGCGCGAGTGTCGGCAATGGAGCGCTCCACACCCGTCTTCATGCCTTGCAAGACACCGAACAGGGCAAAGGCCACTGCGACCTGCAGCAGGATCAGAGCCGTGCGTCCGCGCTTACGCCAGATACCGGACCAGATGAGAGGGAGGTATTTCACGCCCAACGCTCAAGGCGATTCTGCGCTCCGCAGTCTACTAAACTACGCTCCGAGCGGTAGGACTGGGAGCGTCACTGTGGCTGGACATGCGATTGCCGTCTACGGCGCGACGGGTCATACCGCACAGTTCGTGCGCCGCGAGTTGGAGCGGCGCGGATGCAGCATCGTCCTGATTGCGCGCCAGCCTCCGGGCGAGGCTCAGCGCGAAAGCACGCAGTGGAGGCGCGCGCAATGCGACGCTCCTGATGCGCTCGATCACGCGCTCGAAGGGGCCAGCTCGGTTATCAACTGCGCAGGTCCGTTCGCGGACACAGCTCCGGCCCTGGCCGAGGCCGCACTCCGCAGAGGCATTCACTACCTCGACATCACCGCGGAACAGCGCTCGGTCCGCCAGACACTGGCGACCTACCACGACGAAGCCAGGGCGCGGGGCGTCGTCATCGTTCCGGCAATGGCCTTCTATGGCGGACTGGCCGATCTTCTGGCAACGGCAGCCTGCTCCGCAATGCGCTCGGTCGAAAGCATCGAGATCGGTGTTGCGCTTGACTACTGGCATCCAACGCGGGGTACTCGGAGCACGGGAGAACGCAATACCGCGCGCCGTCTCATCGTCTCTGGTGGCCGCTTGGAGCCGCTTCCCAGTCCGGCCCCGACCGGGAACTGGAGCTTTCCGGAACCATTCGGCAAGCAACCGGTGAGCAGCGTGCCGCTATCGGAGATCATCCTCATTTCCAAGCACATCGCGGCAGCGCGCATTCGGAGCTTCATGAACGACGCGCCGCTGGGAGACCTCGGCAACTCTCAAACGCCGCCACCCACCGCGCAGGACGCCAGCGGAAGATCGTCACAGCGTTTCTTCGTCGACGTTGTTGCCAGAGGTGATCGAGGCGCCGTGCGGATCGCCGCCAGCGGCCGTGATATCTATGCGGTGTCCGCGCCACTCGTGGTTGAAGCGTGTCTGCAGATCCTGCAGCACCCGCCTCGCCAGGGTGGCACTTACGCACCAGGCGAGATCTTCGATCCGAAGAGCTTCTTGGGTGCGTTGAGCTCGGATCTCAAAGTTACTCGGCCCAGCGCAGCATCCGTCAGCGGCATTCTGTGACACCTGCGGACCCATCGGCCGCAGTCGGACCTCAGGAAAGGGCAACGAGCATTCCATTACGGAGCTCGTGGCCGTCCGGCGGCCCGTGCCGCCTCCAATAGTCCACGAGCCGCAGACGCCTGATGATGCCGTGAAATCGATGATCGCGCCGGAATGGCCGCATCTCCGGCATCCACAGCATGCCCCACTGGATGCCAATCGTCCCACTCGAAGCGAACTGATCGAGCGATGCGTTGGCGAACGCGAACGCATCATCCAGTGCGCCGAGCATCACGAGCCAAAGCAACACACGTCGCCGATCGACGATGCCCAGTGCCGTTGCGGAGCCTTTCGCGGTCAGCGCTCCAAATGCCTGGATCGCCGTACCCTTCAGCGAAGGATCCGCGAGACTGGCGCAGCCGAGCTTGAATGCCTGCATGCCGGCAACGAGTAACGGCGTGCTCAAGCTGGAGCAGATGTGCTCCGATGCCTCAGTGAAGCTTCCGGCGCGAATGGCAAGCTGGGCGCGGATGTCGCGCAGCACCGGATGTACACCAGGCCAGCCCAGCTCCTCGGCCATATCAGCATGACTGCTCGCTTCGGAATCGAGGCCGAGAAGAAGGGACGCGAGGGCCGCTGCGATCGCGCCCAGCGGCTGCGAGGGCACTAGTAGCTCGATACTGAGTGACTCTTCGCGGGCGAGATGCAGATGTCCGACGGGTTGCCTGAGCTGCCAAATACGTGTCACGCGCGCATCCGGATCATCCTCCGAACGACAAGCCGCATCGAAGTGCCGGTGCGCTTCGTTCCAGGCACCGCGCGCCACGCAGATGTTACCCATGGCCTGATGGCCGCGAGCGAGCTCCGGCGCCGCTTCGAGCGCGCGCCGTGCGTCGCTCTCCGCCGCTTCGAGCGTCTCGGCCGAAGCATGATCGAAGGCCACAAGCACCGTGCGGATCAAGGCAAGGTGCGCGAGCGCTTGCACGAACCCCGGATCGCGGTCGATAGCCCCCTGGAGAAGTGTGCAAGCGGCGTTGAGATTGTCCGGGCTCGGCCGATTGCTGAGCGCTCGCGACTGTAGATAGAGCTGATACGCGCGGGACTCCTGCGGCGGCGCACCAACTTGTCCTGCCTCCGTGGTGCGCGGCGGCACAGCCAGGTAGTCCAAGCTCGTATCCGCAGTCTGGGACACCTTGACGTTGGCCACCAAGCGATAACCGCGGCCGCGCTCCGTCACAATGAATGGCGACCCACTCGTGCTCCAGCCGAGCGCACGCCTGAGGCGCGAGACGATCTGGTCGAGGCTGTTGTCGCTCACGACGACGTTCGGCCAGAGCGCCTTCATCAACGTTTCCTTGCCGATGAGCTCGCCTGCGTGGCGAACCATCAGGAGCAGCGCATCGAAGGCCCGCGGCGTGAGATAGAGCGGCTCGCCATTGCCATTGACGAGCAACCGCCGCTTCGGATCGAGGCGGAATTCTCCAAACTCGTACAAGAGAGCCATGAAGCCGTAGGCACGCCGAGTGACAATTCAGAATAAATCAGGAACGGGGAGCACGGTAGCCGCTAGCATCATCGACGACGCGGACGAGCGGCATTTCCTCATTGATGCGAGTCGCCTCGCTCGCAGCCGCCGCCCGTAAACACAGACGTACTGCACCGCACCGTTCAACATGGAGGTCGAAATGACTGACAGCACCATTGCGGCGGCGCAGACCGCACCTAGCGCAAGCGCGCTAGTCGGCGTCAGCACGCGCGCGCACGGTCGATTGTTCCGTGGCATGTCGATCCTGATGCTCGCAATCGTGCTTACCGGCTTCGCCAGAACCTTGTTTCTGAGGCCGCTTTTTCACGTGCCGTCGATCCCTTGGTACCTGTACATGCATGGGATCGTGCTGACTTCCTGGTTTGCGCTGCTCTGCGTGCAAACATCCCTCATCGCTGCGCGGCGTATCGACTTGCACCGCCGACTGGGAATCCTCGGCGGGGTGCTCGCGATCGCCGTGGTCGGCATGAGCCTCATCGCTGTGCTCGGGTTTCCCGCACATTTCAAGGCCGGACGCCTGTCCATCGATACTCCCTTCGATTTCCCAACCGTCTCTCAAATCGTCTGGACGGACTTGGCAAGCCTTGCAGTCTTCTCCGTGTTCACCGCGACGGCGCTCGCGCTGCGGCGTCGTCCCGAGGCACACCGGCGCTTGATGCTGCTTGCCACAATCGCGATCTTGGGACCCGCTGCAGCACGAGCGGGCGAGTTGCCAGCCCGGATCCTTAGTATTGCCGTGCCCGGCCTGGCAGCATTGATCCTCGTCGGATTGCCGTTGACCCTGCTCGCATACGACTTGCATTCAAGGAGGCGATTGCACCCCGCCACTGCATGGGGCGTACTCGCCTACTTCGGGGCGTTCCTCGGTGCGGGTGCATTGTCCGGCACTGCAATGGGACGTGCGCTCACCCGGGCGCTCGAGTAGGCCAGAGCCGATACCGGATCGGTAGCCCGCTCTTAAGCAACCTCCAGCGAAGGCGGATTGAACGCGTCAATCGCCTTCCAATCCTGTCCGTGGGGATACGCGAAGGAAATCGCGCGGATCTTGGCGAAGTCGACTTCCTCGCCAGCGAAGGGGAGCTTGCCTTCGGCCTTATAGGCCTCCAGCGCCCGCAGCAACATGCTGCGCGCACGCAGGATCACCAGATCGCATCTTCCCAGATGCTGTTGGCTGCGATCGACGATCGGCCCCATCGACTCCTGGACGACGAAATCCTCATAGGCATTGCCGCGTCCCACGATCCCGCTCCAGTGGCCGCGCTTCATCGCCGCGCGATCCTGGTGCCACATGTTGTCGCGACCACCCATGTCCGAATTGAAGAAGTCAGGGTCGCCCGAATCGGAGCCGTAGATACCCGTGTCGGCGGGCATCGGCCCATGCACGTTGAAGGCGATATACCACTGCGCCGTCCACTCATCGTCGATGGGGATGGAGCAGCACGCGAGCGCCGGGCCGCCGGGGGCCGCGGGGATGAACGAGAAAAACGGCAGGGCGACCTCGCGGATGCGAGCGTAGCAGCGCCCGTTCGCCTGTTCGCGCAGCGCTCCTTCGCGGAAGCCATAGGGCTTGGCAACCAGCTCGAAACTGGGCGCCGTGTTGTCGAGCATGTAATCGGATTCAACTCTGAAGACCTGGCGTCCCGCTGCGCTGCCGATATTGGAAGCGTGCAGGAAGCTCACATGCGCCGAATCCAATAGCGCCTCGAGCCCTTGCAGCCAGTTGCAGTGAATGATCCCGCGGCGCGGCGACACCTGAGCGTCGGGCAGGCTCGTAAACTCGAAATCGGGAAACCGTGGCGGGCTCGCCTTGTGCTTGCCGAGATAGACCCAGACCAACCCACCGCCCTCGTGAGTGGGGTGGCTACGCACGGGCACGCTCGCGGTGAAGCGCTCGCGTGAGGCGCGCAGCTCGGTCGGCGCGTCGATGCACTTGCCATCGACCGAGAATTTCCAGCCGTGGAAGATGCACCGCAGGCCCCCTGCCTCATTGCGCGCGAGCGCAAGACTCGCGCAGCGGTGCGGACAGGCTTCCTGCATGAAACCGACGCGACCATCGGTCGCTCGGAAAGCGACGAAGTTCTCACCGAACAGGCGCACCCGCTGCGGTGCGCCGTCGACCTCCAGCTTGGCCGAACGACAGGCCGGCACCCAGTACTCGCGCAGCAGCGCGCCCATCGGTGTGCCCGGCCCAACGCGGGTCAGAAGCTCATTCTGTTCGGGACTGAGCATGAGTGATCTCCTAACAAGTCTGTGCGTCATCCGGCGAAGCGACGGCTGTGCCGGTGCGGCGTCCATCGCACGGCGTCGCGCCTTTGCGCGCGATTTACGCTCGCCGGGACGCGCTGTCCAGAAGCAAGCGACGTGCGCCCAGCCTCAGCGCAATCCGTAGACGAGGATGCGACTCTTGTCGGCCGCTCCGGGCCAGGCGAAGGACTTCATGCCGGAAGCGACGCCGAGCAACTCGTGCCCGCCCGCGCTGTACACGACGAGTCCGCCGCCGATCGACTGCCCCGTGCTCGTCTGCCAGAGCACGAGGCCGTCAGTCTGACTGAGCGCGAAGATATCCCCGCTCAGATCGGCGGCAAACACGAGATCGCCGCCCGTGGGCGTGACGCCGGCGACGATCGGATGCGGCGCCTTGAACTTCCAGCGCACGCGTCCGTTCTCGGCCTCGAACGCAGTCACCCAGCCGTGAGCAGTGCCCGGCGCGTCAACCATCTCCGCCATCGAGCCCGCGCTTCCGAACCAGACCTGGCCGGGAGGTGGTACCGCGAGCTCGCGCACGAGCTGCACGTGAGCGCAGAGGTCCACCGCGCCGACGAACAACGAGTTCGTGTGCGGACTGAAGGCGGCACCGTTCCATTCAACTCCTCCGCCCATGCCCGGACAGAAATGCACCTGATGATCGCGCGACAGCGGCACGTCCACGTTCTCGCGAGTCGTGGTCGGGGTCTGTGAAAGCAGCGGAATGATCGGCGGCCGATCAGTCGACGCCGCAGCCGAGCGGGTGACCTTCGAGCGGTCGAGAATCGAAAGCAGGCCATCCTTGTTCGCCGAGGCGATAATGCTGCGCCCGCCGCGGGTGATCGCAAGCATCGGGGCGCTGTCGACATCCCAGTCATGACTGTCATGCTTGACGAGCTGGTTGTAAGCGAGGAGCCGTCCGCTTGCCGCATCGAGCGCGATGACCGAGTCCGCGTAGAGGTTCTCTCCGGTGCGATCGAGCGTATCGAAGTCGGGCGCGGGGTTTCCGGCGGGAACATAGAGGATGTCCTGCGCCGCATCGATCGTGAAGGAGGTCCAGAACGCACCGCCCGAGATCGGCAGTCGTGGATTGGTCCACGTGCTGCGCGCATAGCCTTGTCCCGGCACCACATCGAAACGCCAGAGGATGTGCCCGTCGCGGGCATCGAGTGCGTACACGTGCCCCGTGACACCGACCGTATCCCCGCCGGCATTGCCCACGTACACCCGGCCATTCGCGGCGATAGGAGCCATCGGAATGGAGATGCCCGGGTCCGTTACGTCGAGCGCACGCTCCCATAGGATGTGACCGTCTGCGGCAGCCAATGCGATCACATGCGCATCTGCGGTGCCCCTATAGAGCCGTCCATCAAGGTAGGCAAAGCCGCGATTGACTGCGAGCCCGGGCGGCCCTGCGCCTTTGTCATGGCGGCTCCACTTCTCCTTGCAGCTCGCAGCATCGATCGCGTAAGAGCCCTGGAAGGTCGTGAAGTACATCGTCCCGCCGATGACGAGCGGCCCGGTCTGAAAAGAGACCACCTCCGGAAGCGTGTACGCACAGCGCAATGTCAGCTGTGCGACATTCGCGGCGGTAATTTCCACGAGCGGTGAGTAGCGGTCGCCCGCGAGCGTGCGGTTGTACGCGGGCCAATCGGCCGACTGCACCGCAAGCGGCGCAGCGCCCGAGATCCGCGCACAACCGAGGAGCATCGCCAGCGCGATGCAGAGCGAACGAGGGTGCTTCGACATGCCTGCCTCTCGGAGGTACCGCGACCAAGCCCTGAGCGTTGTCTGCACGATCGAGCGCGTACATTACCTTTGTAATGCCGAGCTGCAAGGGCCGCCGTGGAACGGGCCGTGGTCCCGGCGGTTTAAGGCACGTGAGCATATGTAGCAAAGCTGTGCACTTGTGCGTGGCTAAGCCGTGGCTAAGCTCTTGATTTGCAGAGTAGACTCGGCTCTGAGCTTGAAGACCGCCGCAAGTGCTGTTGCGGTCACGAACTCTGCAGCGTTTCACCAGTCCGAGAGCATGCGCGGTCCGCACCTGCCGTGCTCCCGGGCGGAATAGACGTTTATCTTGCAACGCGTTGGTTCACTCACCGGGCAGCTATAAAATGTCGATGACCAAGAGCGGAGAGGGAATGCGCAAGAGCGGAGCATCGTTGATCCATGCGCTGATTCAGGCCAGTGCGTATTTGGCCGTGGTTTGGCTTGCGCTTTCGGCCGAGGTCGCGTTTGGCCAGCCGACCGAGCAGGGCCAACCGGCTACCCAGAACCACCAGGCCACGCAGGGACAGGAAGCGGCTCATTCGAGCGGCACCCAGCGCTTCAACGATCTGACCAATAACAACTGCTCGAAATGCCACAATGCCACGGACTGGGCCGGAGGCTTGGCCTTCGATACCTTGGATGTGAATCAGGTCGGCCAGGACCCGGAGGTGTGGGAAAAGGTCATCAATAAGCTTACCGGCCGGCTGATGCCGCCGGCGGGACAGAAGCAGCCAACGCAGGCCGATGTCGATGCCTTCGTTGACTATCTCAAGACCTCGGTCGACAACTCCGCGCAGGCCCGCTACGTCGGCCACGTGCCGCTCGAGCGTCTCAGCCGCAACGAATTCGCGGCCTCGGTGAAAGGTCTGCTCGGGGTGGAGGTCGATCCCAAGCAGATCTTGCCAACCGAGATTGAAGTCGACGGCTTCAGCAATGTCGCAGGGGCCCTCAGCGTTTCACCGACCTTCATGGAGCAGTACCTCTCGGCGGCGCGCCACGTCGCACGCACGGCGGTCGGCGAGCCTCTCCCGAGGATGTCCCATGTCTTCTTTGGAGGCGGTGGAGGCGGCGGCGGGCAAGCCGGGCTGGGTTCGCCCGTGCAGTACGTCCACAAGGACGGGTACCCCTTGGGCACCCGCGGTGGCGTGAGCTTTACGTACGTGTTCCCGGCCGATGGGGAATACCGCTTCAACTTCAAGGACGGAGACAGTCTCGACGCTGGCTTGTATCCACGCGGCATGGAAACCAGGGCGACTCTGGTGATCCTGGTCGACGACGCGGAAGTGGCACGCCGACAGATCGGCGGGCCGAACGACCTGGCCCTTGCCGATCGCGACGGGCCCAAGGGCCGGGAGGCAATCACGGCCGAAATGTCGGGCATCCCAGCACAGATCAAGGCTGGCGAGCATACTGTGACGGTCACTTTCATCGAGCGCTCCTGGGCCGAGAGCAACGATCCGACGGGCGGTGGCAGGACCTTCGGTATCGGGATGCCGATCATCCGCGACGGCATCGAGGTGGTCGGACCGTACTCGCCTCAAGGCCTGTCTCTGAGCGCGAGTCGCGCCAAGATCTTCATCTGCGAGCCCAAGCAAGCGGCCGAGGAGCGGCCGTGTGCCGAGCGCATTGCCCGGCATCTGGCGACTCAGGCGTTCCGCCGTCCCGTGACCGACAGCGACGTGCGATGGCTGATGAAATTCTACGCGGCCGGTCGCGCGCAGCCGGGTGGCTTTGATTCCGGAGTGACCGAGCTGATCACCGCGATCCTTTCGAGCCCGGATTTCCTCTATCGCGCGATCGCAAGTCCTGCAGCTCCGGGGCAGTCGCGCCAGCTGTCCGATCTGGAGCTCGCCTCGCGGCTGTCCTTCTTCCTCTGGAATCAGGGTCCCGACGAGCAGCTGCTCAGCCTCGCAAACAACAAGCAGCTCTCTGACCCGACGGTCCTCGATGCCCAGGTTGTGCGCATGCTCAAGGATCGGCGTGCTCAGTCGCTCGTCACCGACTTCGCCTTCTCCTGGCTGAACTTCGGCACCCTGAATCAGATCGAGCCACTGGATAAAGAATTCACCGCCGACATGCGGACGAATTTCGCGACCGAAGCGCGCCTCTTCCTGGCAAGCGTGCTGCTGCAGAATCGCAACGTGAATGAGCTCATCACGGCGGACTGGACGTTCGTCAACGATTCGCTCGCCCGGCAGTACGGCATTCCCGGCGTCTTCGGGCCGCAATTCCGGCGCGTGAGGCTTACGGATCAGAATCGCTGGGGTCTGCTCGGCAAGGGCGCCTTCGAGCTGCGCACTTCCTATTCCGACCGCACATCGCCGGTGCTGCGCGGTGAGTACGTGCTCGACCGGCTCATGGGCACTCCGCCCCACCCGCCACCGCCCAATGTGGTCACCGATCTGTCTTTCCACGAGGGCCAGCCGCCCACCACGGTGCGCCAGCGTCTCGAGGCCCATCGCACCAATCCCACCTGCAAGGCCTGCCATGGCCTGATCGATCCCTTGGGTCTGGCACTGGAGAACTTCGATGTCACCGGGCGCTGGCGTACGGCCGATCCCGTGACGAAAGTATCCATCGACCCCACGGCGCAACTCTCGAGCGGACTCGTCCTGCGCAATCCTTCGGACCTGCGGCGCTATCTGACGCGTCGTCCGGACCAGTTCCCGACGGTCATGACCAAGCGCCTGATGATGTATGCGCTCAATCGCGAGCTCGAGTACTACGATATGCCTGAGGTGCGCAAGATCGTGCGCGATGCCGCCCCGAGCAACTACACCTTTGCCGCTCTGATCACCGGCGTCGTCAACAGCGATGCGTTCCGGTATCAGGGGGCCGAGGCGAAACCGAGGCGGGCGCCTGGCGCCTCTTCCCTCAAGGTGGCCGCGGCCGATAGCGGCACAGCGGCCCCGCAGCCACAGGAGTGATCCGGCGATGGCCACGTTCCTAACCAAGAAGCATCTGTCGCGCCGCACGTTCTTGCGCGGCAGCGGCGTGGCGCTGGGCCTGCCCTTCCTGGATGCGATGGTTCCAGCCGGCACCGCGCTCGCCGACACCGCGGCGGCACCCAAGACTCGTGCGGGGTTCTTCTATATCCCGCACGGAGCGATCATGAACAACACGGTCTTCGGCAAGGAGGTCGACGCCTGGAGCTCCACCGGCAAGGGCGCGGATTTCAAGCTCGGCGCAACCCTCGCCTCGCTGGATCCCTACAAGAAGTACGTCACGACCTTCGACAATATCGAGAACCTTGCCGCCGCCGGCTCGGTGCACACGCTGAACCCTGCGACCTGGCTGTCCTGCGTGCATCCGGATACGCAAGCGAAGGGCGCCAGCATGGCCATCACGCTCGATCAGATCATCGCGCAGCGCATCGGGCAGAAAACCGCGCTGCCTTCACTCGAGGTGTGCTCGGAGACCACCATTCAGGTAGCCGCCTGTGGCGGCGCGGGTTGCTACTACGCCTCGACCACGTCCTATTCCGGGCCCAACACACCGCTGCCGATGGAATACAACCCGCGCAAGGTGTTCATCCAGCTCCTGGGCGAGGGCGACACGGCGGCCGAGCGCGCCGCGCTTTTGCACGAGAACGTGAGCATCCTGGACATGATCACCGACCGTGCGAAAGCGCTGAACGGTGAACTCGGCGCCGGCGATCGGGCGCGGCTGTCGGACTATCTCGATACCGTGCGCGAGCTGGAACGGCGCGTGGCGATGGCTGGGCAGCGGGACCTCAAAGGTCTCAATGTGCCCGACGCACCGCTGGGTGAGCTCGAGGATTTCGACAAGCAGGTGCGGCTCATGTTCGACCTGATCGCGCTCGCCTATCAGGCCGATCTCACCCGCGTGGTCTCGTTCGTGATGGTCTCCGAGGGCACCAACCGCACGTACAATTTCGTCGGCGTACCGGATGCCTTTCACCCGGTCAGCCATCACTCCAATGACAAAGAGCGCATTCGCCGGCTGCAGGTGATCGAGCGCTATCACATGGAGCGGTTCGCGGACTTCCTGAAGAAGCTTGCGAGCACCAAGGAGGGCGACGGCACCATCCTAGATCACTCGCTGTTCCTCTATGGCTCCAACATGAGCAACAGCAATCAGCACGACAACTATCCGCTGCCGGAAATTCTCGTTGGCGGCGCCAACGGCACGCACGTCGGCGGCAAGAACGTCGTGCTGCCCGCGCGCTCGCCGCTCGCGAACCTGCACCTGACGATCCTGGACAAACTCGGCATCAAGCAGCAGAGTTTTGGCAACAGCACCGGCGTCATCGCCGAGGTGTGAGCTTTATCTGCCGCCCTGAGGATGGGCGCGCAGGGTGAGGACATGACGACAGCCGACCGCAGAAGCTTCCTGCAGGCATCCCTGAGCGGGCTCGCGGGGCTGGCCTCCGTGCCGCTCCTGGGTGAGCTTGCAGGCTGCCGGCAACTTGCCTCTCGTGAGGCGACTCGGCCAACCGCCGCGTTGCCGAATGAAAAGCTGACCGAGCGGCTGACAGTCGTGAGCGGAGCACCAGGCAACGTGCTCGTGCTAGCGAGCAACGACGGCTTGCTGCTCGTCGACAGCGGCTCTGCGGCGCTGGCCAAATCCGTGCGTGCAAGTCTGGCCGGTGGCCGCGTGCGCACCTTGTTCAACACTCATTATCATTCCGACCAGACCGGCGGAAATGCCCTCTTCGCCAAAGAGGGCGCGACCATTCATGCGCATCTGATCACGCGTCAATGGCTGGCGACCGACTATTACGTACCTGCCGAAGACCGTTACGTGAAGGCGCTGCCCGCCACGGCCCTGCCCACCATGACCTTTCGTGACAAGAGCGAGATGAAGGTAGGCGTCGAAAGCATCGAATGCGGCTATCTGCTCGAGGCGCACACCCGCGGCGACATCTACGTCTTCTTCCGCGACTCAAACGTACTGGCCGTCGGCGATGTCGCCTCGCCGTTGCGCGATCCGGCGCTCGACTGGTACGCGGGCGGCTGGATCGGCGGGCGTGTCGATGCGATGGGTGAACTGCTCAAGCTGGCCAATGACGAAACCAAGATCGTGCCGGCCTACGGGGCCGTGCTGACACGCGCGCAATTGCAGGCCGAGCACGCCATGATGCAGCACTTGTACGATCGGACGACTGAGCTGACCGATCATGGCCGCAGCGCACAGGACATGCTCAACGAGGGTGTCATGAACGAGGTCAGCCGCAAGTTCCAGGACCCGTATCGCTTCCTCTACGACGTGAGCAAAGGCCTGTGGGCTCACTACACCAATTTTGGGGGCAACGTTGTCTAAGCTCAGCACGTTCAGGCTCACCACCCGTGGCGGGGGCTTGGCGCCCGCGATCGCTTCGCTGTGGCTCGCTGCCGCGGCCTTCGCGAACGCAGCTTCCGGGCCGCAGACGCTGGTCGACCTCATCCGCGCCGGCAATCGCGAGGCCGTGCTGGCCGCGATCACCTCGCCCGATATCGATGTGAATGCAGCCGATCCCGACGGTTCGACGCCGCTGCTGTGGGCGACCTACAAAGTCGATCATGAGCTGGTGGGGGCGCTGCTGAAAAAGGGCGCGAAGGCCGACATCGCCAACCACTACGGTTCATCGCCGCTCATCGAGGCAGTCAAGCTGAGCGATGTCGAGCTCGTCCGCATGCTGCTCGATGCAGGCGCGAAGCCCAACTCGGCCAATCAGGACAACCAGACTGCGCTCATGCTCGCCTCGAGTATCGGCTCGCCGCAGATAGCCGAGATGCTGATCAAGCGCGGCGCAAAGGTGAATGCCGTGGAAAGCTTCCGCGGCCAGACGGCGCTCATGTGGGCGGCGGCGGAAAGCCATCCGGACGTCGTCGATCTTCTGCTCAAGCACGGCGCGGACGTGAAGGTGCGCGCCAAGTATGACGATTGGCCGCGCGAGATGACCTCCGAACCGCGCGCTCAGTTCCGCCAGACAGGTGGACTCACGGCGCTTCTGTACGCCACGCGTTCCGGTTGCTACCGCTGCGCCGTCGCCATCGTCAAGGCCGGGGCGGATGTCAATCAGCCCAATCCCGACGGTATCACGCCGCTCATCAACGCGATCGACAATCGCAGTTACGACATTGCGATGTTCCTGCTCGACAAGGGCGCGAACCCTGGGATCTGGGACATGTCGGGCCGCACCCCCCTTTATGTCGCAGTGGACATGAACTCCTACAGCGGGCCCAATGGCGCCGGCAACGGTAACTTCGCCGGTTTCGGGGAACCGCTGCCGGTTCGCCCGCCCACCAAGGCCACGGCGATGGATCTCGTCAATCGCCTGCTCGCGATGGGTGTCGACCCGAATCATGAGCTCACGCGCATGCGGCCCAATGGCAACGGACGGGGCCGCTTCGCCGATTACATGATGCGTGGCGGTACGGGTCCGCTCATGGTCGCGACCCTGAGCTACGACGATGTGGCGATCAGGGCGCTGCTCGCGCACGGCGCGGAAGTGGATGTGCCCAATGTGTTCAAGATCACCCCGCTGATGGCCGCTGCAGGCATGAGTGGGTCGAGCCGCGGTGGTATCGGCAGCGCCATCACCGGCGGTGCCGGCCACAAGCCAGTGGATATTCAAACACGTGCGATCGAGACCCTCGACCTCCTGCTGAACGCGGGCGCGAACATCAACGCCCAGGTCACCAACAGCCACAGCCACACCGCCAAGCTGGTCGCCTATATTCAGGGCCGGGACCACGAGGGTCAGACCGCAATCTTCTCCGCGGCCGAGGCAGGATGGGACAAGGTCGTAAAGCATCTGCTCGATCGCGGCGCCGAGGCGAACTTGCGCGATGCGGCCGGGAAGCTCGCCTTGGACTACGCGCGGCATCCGCCGCCTGCCGGACCCGGGCCGCCCGCGCACGCGGGCCCGGAAGCGGCGGCCAGTCGCGCGGCGACGGTGGCGCTGCTCGAGGCTCAATTGCCGAAGCCCGTGGTCGCAACCGACACCGCGCTCGCCAAATAGCCGATGCCGCTGCGGCGATGCCGCTCTGGCAATAAGGTCCGCCGCGTCGCCGGGCAGCTATGCCCCCGCGCGCGGCTCTGACTTGGCCGCGCGGCTGCGCGCCGCATAGGCACCGTTGAAAGCCGCACGCAAAGCTTCCGGATCCGCGGGCTTGGTCATGTGACGGTCGAAGCCCGCCTCGCGTGAGCGGCGCCGATGCTCCTCCTGGCTCCAGCCCGTCATCGCGATCAGCAAGGCATCCTTGCCCCACGGCTCCCCGCGCATGCGGCGGGCCACCTCGTAACCATCCATACCCGGCATGCCGAGATCGAGCAGCACCACATCGGGGTGCAACTGCGCGCCAAGCTTCAGCGCCTCGACCCCGCTGGAGGCAATCTGCACTTCGCCTTCGACCAGCGTCCTCGTGAGCAATTGCAGCGTCTCGGCGGCATCGGCATTGTCATCGACGATCAGCACGCGTTGCATGCCGCTCGGAGCAGTCGCATCGCGCGCACCGGCGCCTACGCGGCTGAGCGCGGCTTGGCGCGCCAGAGGCAATCGTACGGTGAAGGTGCTGCCCTGGTCGAGCGCCGCACTTTCGGCGTCAATCGTTCCGCCATGCATCTCGACCAGCTTCTTGGCGAGCGTCAGCCCGATGCCGAGACCCGGCTTGCTGGCATCGGCCGACGGACCGGCCTGATAGAACATTTCGAACACGTTGGGCAGCGCCTCCGCTGCGATGCCTACGCCGGTGTCTTTGACGCGGATCGCCACGGAATCCGCCGTGGCACTCACCTGCAGCGTGATCCGTCCGCCACGGGGGGTATAGCGGGCCGCGTTGTGCAACAGGTTCCCGATCACCTGCGTGAGCCGGGCGGGATCGCCTTCGACGATCAGGGGTTCGTCCGGCACGCTCACGGTCAAATCGTGTTTGAGAGTGTCGATAAACGGCTGCACGGCGGCCACGGCATCGCGCACCACGTCTGCGACCGCCAACGACTCGACGCGCAACGTGAACTTGCCGCTGCTGATGCGCCCGACCTCCAGCAGGTCATCCACCAGCCTCACCAGCTGTTGCGTCTGGCGCGCCATGGTGGCCGTCACGCGCCGGACCATGGCGGGGTCATCGGGAGCCTTGCGCAAGACCTCAATGCCCGAACCAATGGGCGCGAGCGGGTTGCGCAGCTCGTGCGCAAGGACCGCAATGAACTCATCCTTGCGTCGATCGGCTTGGCGGAGTGCGAACTCCGCGCGCTTGCGCGAAGTGATGTCGAGAAAGATCAGAACCGCACCTTCGAGGCCGCGCAAGGCGCTGCGATAGGGCAGCATGCGCAGCAGAAACCAGCTTCCATCGTGGGTCTCCACCTCGAGGTCGACGCTCGTCTGATGATCGATGACATGCTGTGCGTCGCGGATCAGTTGCGGATAGCGCAGCGAATGCTTGAGATCCGCGAGCGGGCGCCCGATGTCGCTGCCCTGCAGATGAAACAGCTGCGCGACGACCGGCGTGAAGCGCACCACCTGCAACGCACGATCCAGCACCAGCGTTGCGAGTCCCGTGGACTCAAGCAGATGTTGCAAGTCGTTGGATAATTGCGCGAGCGTCTCGATGCGCCGCTGGTTCTCCTCGGAAAGCGTCAAGAGTTCCTCGTTGACCGCCTGCAACTCCTCGCGTGCGCCCTGCAGCTCCTCCATCGCAGCGCCGAGCTCCTCGTTGCGCCGCTCCTGCTCGTGCACAGCCCCGACGAGCGCCAGCCGCGCCTGGGCTCGCGCCAGCTCATCCTGCAGCCGCACGATCTCCTTCAAGGTATCAGCGCCGGTGCGCTCGGTAGCGAGGGCGCGCGCGTCAATGCTGTCGTCCAGCACGACGAGCAGCAGCTCCCTGGACTTGTCTGCGGCGGTCGCCCGTTCAACGCAGACCACCACCCGGCGTAGCTCTTTGCCCACGGTAACTCCCGTCGGCTTGGAGCGCCATGAGCGCATCCCGTTGCGCACCGCTGTGAGGCCTTCGCTCACGAATGCGGCGAGCGCCGGTGACAGGAGCTGCAAAATATCGTGCGTCAACTCTCCACCGGGAATGCGCACATAGCGCCCAATCGTGCTGGAGAAGTGCACCACCTTATTGTCGGGAGCGACCAAGACGCTCGGTGGCGTATAGGGTTCGATTGCGGCGCGAAAGATCGCGGTGGGGGTCCCTGCCGATGCCAAGGGCGCCCCCGAGCGCTCGCTGCTCAGATGGCCGAACGGCGCCAATCCGGGAATGAGCTCGAGTGAGCGCTTCGGTCCGCTCACCCGCCACAGCAGGCGCGCATCGTTGCGGTCGCGAGTGAAGAAACCCTGCACGTCGATCGCATCCTCCGGGCCGACCAGCAGCATGCCGTGCGGCTCCAGCGCGTAATAAAAGAGGCTCATGACGCCGCGGCGCACCTCGGGGCGCAGATTCCTGAGCAGATGGCGGCAGACGATCAGGTCGAGATGCGCGTAGGGTGGATCCTTGAAGAGGTCGTGGGCGGCGAACGTCACCATTTCGCGCAGCTCGAGGCGCACGCGGTATCGACTGCCCTCGTGCGCGAAGAACCGTTGCAGGCGCTGCTGCGAGACGCTGGCTGCGATCTCCTGTGGGTAGATGCCGTCACGGGCCTGCTGTACGGCAGACTCCGACAGCTCGGTGGCGAACACCTGCAGCAGCTGGCGCTCGTCACGCTGGGAAGTCTGCTCCGCCAGCAGCATAGCGAGCGAATAGGCTTCCTCACCGGTCGAGCAGCCAATGCACCAGATGCGCACGCGAGCCTCCAGATCGTCCTTGCGCTCGATGATCTCGCGCAGCACTCTCTCGAGCGTCTCGTAGGCGCTCGTGTGGCGGAAGAACTCGGTCACATTCAGCAACAGATCGCTGTAGAGCGCGCGGGCTTCCTCTGGGTGCATCCGCAGCACCTCAAAGTACTCCGCCAGCGTCTGGACGTGCCTGAGGCGCATGCGCCGGCGTAAGCGCCCAAGCAGCATGTCGCGTTCGTACATGGCGAATTCCTGGCCGGTGCGCAGGCGCACCTCCCCGAGGATCTTCTCCAGGATCGCCGCCTGCTCATCGTTCAGCGCATCACCGCCTGCGGTGGTGCCAAGCTGCGGTTGAGCGCTGCAATACGCGATGATTGCATCGGCCATGTCACGCAGCGGCAACACCAACTCGACCGTCCCGGTTTCTATCGCGCTCTGGGGCATACCAGCGTGTTCGGCATCGCTCGGATCCTGCGCGATCGTGAGCCCACCCATCTCTTTGATCTGGCGGATGCCGAGCGCGCCGTCCGACCCCGCTCCGGTCAGGATCACGCCGATGGCCGTCTCGCCGTGTGTCGCGGCGAGACTGCGCAAGAAGTGATCGATGGGCGCGCGCTCGACACGCCTGACTTCCAGTTCCGAGAGACGCAGGTGCGTATCGATCGAGCTGAGATTCGCGTTGGGCGGAATCACGTAGACGTGATTCCGCTCGAGCGCGATCGTCTGCGTTACCTGCGACACCGGCATGCGGGAGTACGGCTGCAGCAACTCCACCAAATGGCTCTCGTGCTCCGGAGAGAGATGCACGATGACCACGCAGGCGAACCCCGGCGTCTCGGGCATGCGCGAAAAGAACGTGCGTAGCGCCGCAAGACCACCGGCGGAGGCGCCGATACCGACGACGTAGAAATCCGGCTTGCCCTGTGTCTCTGGCACGGCTGCCAACATCCCCTCCGCGGAGCGCCGACGCGTGCTCAAGCTGCTGGCACCGCCGCTATGCTCCCGCCTCTAGAATCAACCCCGCCATCAGCAGCCGAGTTCCGGCGCCGGGCCCTTCATGTGCCGCCGATCGGCTTGACAAACGTCACGACGACGCCATCGATCTTGTCCTCGGCGGTACGGTAGGTGCGGATGCGAACCACGAGCGACTCACCGGTGCGCAACCTGATCTGCCGTTCAACGGGCGATAGATTGTGCAGCACCTTGGCCGCATCCCGTTCCAGGTCCTGATACTCCATATTGTGGGTCAGGTCCCCGATCGGTCGGCCCTGATCGTGCGTTTTGACGTTGAAGATCTGCTGCAGCGGAGCGGTATAGCGCTTGATGCCCAGGTTTCGATCCAGAAACAACGTGGGGATGTCGGTTGCGGCCATGAAGTTCTCCAGGTCATTGTTGGCCCGCGAGACCTCCTCGAGCTTCATCTTGAGCTCGTGATTGACGGTCTGCAGCTCCTCGTTCACGCTTTGGAGCTCTTCCTTGCTGGTCTCGAGTTCTTCGGTGGTCGAGCGGTACTCCTCGTTCAGACTCTGCAGTTCCTCGTTGGCCGCGCGTAGATCCTCATACGCCATGCCGTGCTCTTGCCGCATGGTCTCGAGGCGTTGCTCGGCCACGCGCAACTTGTCGCGCAGCGCGAGCACGATCGAATCGTTGCTCTCGACGAACTCGCGAGGCTCCTCACCGCGCTCGGCGGCGCCGGCCTCCAGGAATGTGACGAGTGCCTGATGCTGCTGACGACGCGGCTGAACCAAGACCGCGACCAGCTGTGCGGCGCCGTTGAAACGCACCGGGACGAAAGAGGAAAGACAGCGCTCGTGGAGCTCGAACGCGCGGTGCAAGGCGGCGCGTAGCTCATCGACGAGCTCGGGTCGCACGAGCTCGGTCACGATCTGACTCGGCGCGCCGCCCCGCGGCTGCAGGTAGCGCCCCGCGGACTCTGACAGGTGCTCGACGCTCCAGTGCTCATCGATCAGCACGCTCGGGGGAGCGAGCTGCTCCAGCATTTCAGTGTGCACCTCGGCGACCGAGCGTCGCGCACGCAAGCTGCGCTCGCGCCCGCGCTCTATCATCGCCGGCACGAACGGCATCGGCGGCAGCTGCGGCAAGCGCACAGGCGGGGTGCTCGCGCGCGGGCACGCGCGGAACAGCCGATGCTGCTTGTCCAGCGGCTCGAAGAGCTCCGGATCGGCGGTCTCCGAAACACCGATGAAGAGGTAGCCCGCATCGCGCAGGCCATAGCGGAACACGTTCTGCAGCTGCTGCTGCAGCTCGCGATCGAGGTAGATGAGCAGATTGCGGCACGAGATCAGGTGCAGCTTGGAGAACGGTGGATCGCGCAGCACGCTGTGCGCGGCGAAGACCACCGCATCGCGGATCTCGCTCGAGATGCGGTAATGGTCGCCTTCGGCCCGGAAATAACGTGCAAGGCGTGCCTCGCTCACGTCGGCGACGATGGCAGCGGGATAGAGACCCTCGCGTGCCGCCGCGAGCGCCCCTGGATCGACGTCCGATCCGAAAATGACGAGCTCGACGGGTGCATCGCGACGGCTGATTTCTTCGCGAAACAGCATCGCGAGGGTGTAAGCCTCCTCGCCGGTTGCGCACCCCGGAACCCAGGCGCGCAGCGGCTGGTTGGGCTGTGCGTGCTCGACCAGCGGCGCGATGACCTGCGCGCGCAGAGCTTCCCAGGCGCTTGGATCGCGGAAGAAGCTCGTGACCGATATCAACAAGTCATCGAACAGCGCCTGCACTTCCCTCGGGCTCTCCTTGAGCAACCCGAGGTACTGCTCGAGCGAAGTGCGATGATTGAGCTGCATGCGCCGCGCCAGCCGGCGCAGGATCGTGGCGCGCTTGTAGCGGCTGAAATCGTGGTTCGTCCGTGCGCGCACCAGATCGAAGATGCGCTTGAGAACGAGCTCCTCGTCCTCCCCGATGCTCACGTCCTCCCGGTGCGGCGGAATCAGCGCGGCGAGCTTCTCCCGGTGTCGGACCAGCTCGCCGAGCCGCTCCGCGAGCTGGCGCACCGGCAGCACGAGGTCGGCAATTTCCGCGGCGATCACTGCCCGTGGCATGCCGTCGTGAGCCGCCTCGCGGGGATCCTGCACGAGGACAAGCCCCCCGGCCTCCTTAACCGCCTTCGCACCCACGGCCCCATCGGAGCCGCCACCCGAGAGCACGATCGCGAAGCCATCGCCGTGGCTCTGAGCGAGCGAGCGGAAAAATACATCGACGGCCGTGCGGCGCCCGTGCGGCTCGTTCAAGGGAGTGGCGCTGAGAGTCGAGTCGCCGATCTCGAGCTTGCGATCGGGCGAGATCACGTACACATGGTCGGGCTTGAGCTCCAGAGGGTGGTCCGTAACCTCCATGACCGGCATGCCGGTACGCCTGCTCAGAATCGACGCAAGCTCGCTCTTGTGGTCCGGCGCGAGATGCACGATGACCGCATAGGCCACGCCGAGGTCCATGGGGACGGCGTCGAAGAACTCGCGCAGTGCCTCGATGCCGCCGGCCGATGCGCCGATGCCCACTACGGTGACGCGGGGCGCATCCCTCAGCTGAGCGTTCTTCTTGGTCCGTGGCATTGAGTTCCCGCAGGATACGCGCGGCGCTCGTGCCCGTCGGCGACCCGAGGGTTCTTGTAGCCCCTTATCATGACGGTCGCAAGGGCACCGCCGCCGCCCGCCCCACCCCCCCGCCGGGGCGGCTCTAAGGGTTCAGCCAACAGCCAAGCTAGAGAAACTCCACGAGCCCCGTTTCGATGTCATACATCGCCCCGGCGACCTTGACGGCACCGGAGGCTTGCAAGTCGGCGAGCACGGGACTGCGCCGATTGATGTCGGCGATCGTCAACTCGACATTCTTCCGTGCCACCGCGGCGACAAATGCTGGGTTGTTTGTATTGCGCTCATCACGAAACTGGGTCCCCTCGACCGCCGGACGGATCTTGGCAAGCAATCCGGTCAGATTTCCGAGCCGCACATTGTCAATCGCTCCCATGATCGCACCACACGCCGTGTGACCCATCACGAGCACGACCTTGGCTCCCGCAACCTTGCAGGCGAATTCCAGGCTTCCGAGAATGTCCTCGTTCGCGATGTTCCCGGCTACGCGCGCGTTGAAGCAGTCACCAATGCCCAGATCCATGATGGTTTCGGCGGGCGCGCGCGAATCGATGCAGCTCAGAATGATCGCCGCGGGGTGCTGGCCCTTGGCGCTCGCTTTCTGTTGCGCCAGGTAATCGTGAGGGGACTGCTCCCCACGGCGGAAGCGCTCATTGCCCTCCTTCATCAGTGCGATGACTCCATCCGCTGTGAGTCGGTCGCGCTCCGCCTGGAGCGCCGAGCCGTCGCGGCGAAACTGCATGGGTCATCTCTCCTTCAGAACTGAAAGTTGATGTGCACGTTGTCGGGAATCTTGAAGTCGTAGCCCTTCGTGAACCCGATCCAACGTGCCAGACAGATCACAGTCACCCAGATCAAGATGGATGCGGCACCGGCGGCGCGCGCGGCAAGCGGTGGCACCCGGTCCTGGTCCCAGGCTTTCACGGTGCGAAATGTGAAGCCGTGGAAGATCGCCATGTTCAAGCCGGCGCACAACAGCGCCAGCATCTTCAGTCGGAATGCGGTGTTTCCGAAGTAGGTATGCGCGTTGGCTGCGAACATCAACAAACCCGCGACCACCGAGACAGTGAAGGCGGCCCAGGTCAAGCGCAGCATCTCATGGGAGATGCGTGTGACAGGCCGGCGAGCGTCCGGCCATCCAAGCAGTCGCAGGTCGACGATGAATACCGTGCCGAAGACCATGGCCGCCGCGAGCACGTGAATCGATTCGACGATCGGCATCGCCTTGAGGCTGCTGCGCATCCATTCGGCCGGAGGCGATGCCTGGATGCTGCCTATGAGGCTCGGTAAGTCCACGTGACTTGTCTATGGCGCGCTCAGCCGTGCAGCGAGAGCGAACCCCAGACTTCCTTGTCATAGGCGATAGCCCGACCGAGAAAGATGATCGCGAGCCAGACGAGGGCGATCGCAAGCGATGCCGCCTTGGCACTCAGCGGGAAGTCGACCGCGGCCGGACGCTTCACACGCATGAGCGAGCGGCCGTACAGGGCGTTGCCGGTCACGGCGACCGCAACCAGCAGCATCTTGATCCAGAAGGAGACCGTGGTGAATTCACGGACGGGCTCGGCCACCACGAGCGTAAGTCCGGTGAGTCCCATCACGATGACACCGCCCCACATCCAAGGTGCGAAACGCTGCCACACCTCACCGACCGCTTCGTCATTGCGCATGTAGCCGAGAACGCGCAATACGATCATCAGACTCGACACGAATACCACCCCGATCGTGAGGATGTGAATCGACTGCAGCAGCGGGATGAGCCAGCTTGCGCTCTTGATGCTGCTGCTGAGCGCTGTGGCCTGCAGCCAGTCCGCAAACGCGTGCACCTCTTACCCCTGCGGCTTCAGCAGACCGCCCTTGCCGATCTCGACGGATCCCGCCACCACGTCGCAGTGCTTGCCGGCCGGCGGCGGGGTCTTCGCGGGACAGCGGTAAATGGCGCCGTTGGGGCCGCGGGTGCCTGCATTCTGCCCATCGCGCAGGGGATGCAGACCGATGCTGAAGATGGTGCCGGGCGGGAAGCTGTCGACGGACACGCCCTCTTTCGCCATTTGCGCCGAGCCGGCCATTTCCACCGCCCAGATGATCGGCTTGCCCTCGCCATCGCGCAGTACGTTCTTGCGTTCCTCATTCATGGGCGCAAAGAAGATCTGCAGATGGTTCGCATCGGGATTCACACGCGTCACGACGCCGGTGAACACTTTGGTCACGTCCATGTTGTAGGCCGCAAAGGAATGATGGGCCAGCGCTGGCCCGGCGAGCATCGAGGCGAGCGTCAAGACCGCTTGCAGACTCCACACGAAACGCGACTGTGCTCTCATCTTCATACCCACCCCTTGAGAAACGAGACTGTACCGCAGCGTGCGACGCTTCGAGGCTCATTTGAAGGTGAATATGTCTTCTTGCTTGGGCTTTTGCATGCCCTGCTCGAAGTATTGCTCCCAGATCTGAGCCCACGGCCGGCCGTACATGTCCGGCACGCGGTATTGAATCACCTGACCGGGAGTCACCGGCGTCGCCTTGCCATTGACCGGAAAGATCGTCTGCACACATTCGATGAAGGGATAGGGATCGCCCTGCTCGAAGCCGCTGATCTTCACGTAGTTGCGGATGATGCGGATCGGCTCCACGAGCGCTTCGGGGTCGTAGAAGATCGCCTCGTGGTTGAGTCCGATGAACTTGCCGTGCGCATCGCGGTTGGGCGTGTAGATCTCGATGGTCTGCATTTTGTTCGAGTACTCGAACGCGCCGTGGACTGTCCAGCCCTGGATATTGGATGTCCAGGTGATGAGCGTGTCCTTGTCCCAGAACCCGATCGTCTCTCCGTACCAGCGCGGCACCGAGGGACCAAGATGCGGCACGGCGCCGTCCATCTTGAACTCGCGTCCGATGTGGATGTTGGTGATGAAGTTGTCGGCGACACCCGCGAGGATCTGCACGAGCGCGGGCGTGACCATGATGTCCCATTCCCAGGTCGCAAACTCGTGCCAGCGGCGCATGAAGCCTTCCGGCCAGCAGTACTGGGAGGGCCATTGGGGCGCGTTCGAATGCCCCTCCTGATATTCCTGCTCGACCATGCGCTGCTGATATTCGGGCGTCAGCAATGACAGAATCGTGGGCACCTGGTTGTGCCGCATGCGGTACCAGTACGCATTGCCGGGCGTGAATCCCGGATGCATGTACCGTCCACTCCACTCACCGGGCACCGTCGCGTAGGTGTGCTGCGTGGGGCCGCCGCGCTTGCGCGTCTCGGCGAGCAGCGCCTCGTAGTGCTCGCGCGCCGTCTTGAACTTGTAGGGACTCACGATCGCGGCCCGTGGATAGTCGCGATCACAATAGCCCCAGGCCGCCGTCGCCGGACCGCTCTCACCGATGAGGCGGCCGCCGATGGCTCCCCACTGCTCCTCGATGCCGACGGGACTGTTGCAACGGAAGTAGCGCGGATCGGTCCACAGGGCCCGATCCTTGTAGAAGTCCTTGGAGGTGAAGACGTCGACCGGCAACGGTTTGACGCCGGGCGGCACCGCTCCGTCCCGGGCCGAGCCGACGAAGGTGCGCGGGGCGTCTCGCGGTCCGGGCGCGCCCGGAGGTCCCGGAGGCCTGACGAGGCTCGCGCCGACGATCTCGTATTTCCGCAGATCGGCGGCGAGCGGAGCGCCCCGGCCGACGCTCTTGAAGCCGGGATCGGCGACCTGTTGCGCCCATGCGCCGGTGCCGATCGACGCTAGCGCGGCAATCGCGCACGTCCGCCACAGACCCTGATGCATGGGCTACTCCACCTTAGCTGCGTGCGCGGGGCTCTAACGCGAGCCGCTTATTACACGTTATAACTTTGCTGGCAAGCAACGGGGTCAGCATGTCAGTCTTTCCCAAGGATGCGTGATTACACGGGATTACACGGGAGGCCCGCGTGACTTCGATCCCCGCGCGCGTGACGGTGTTGGCCAGCGCACTCATCATGGCCGGCGCACTCATCGCGAGTTCCGTCACGAGCCTGAGGTCCGAGCCCCGAAATGGCTCGTGGCTCGACGAGGCGCAGCCGCTCTCGTGGAACGCGCCCGGCGAGCCGCTTCCCGCCGCCCCGAAGATCGACCCGAGCACGGATCCTCGCTGCAGAGATCTGGCGCGCCCGGCGGAGCTCGAGGAGGACGCTCGCCTGCGCGACGCAGGTTGGGATCTCATCGGCGCCTTTCAGGGCGGGTGGCAGATTCTCGTGATCGGTGCGACGGCCGGCTACGATGGAATGTGCCGGCCACGCCAGTATCAGGATTTCGTCTTCGTGCGCGGCGTCTTCGCGGGTACACTGTCGCCGCGCGCCATGGACAGTCGCACCGACGGGGCGCTCAGTCAGGTCCATGTGCAGAGTTCCACACGGTTGATCGCCTCGTACCTGCGTTACGCGCCGAGCGATCCTTTGTGCTGCCCATCGCGCACCACGCGTGTCGTCTTCGACATCGCAAGCACTGGACCGCTGTTGCGACCCGTGTCGGCGTCCACCTCCGCCAACAAGTGACAGTGGTCGATGCAGAAGCTCTCGCCCGTCTTGCGCCCATCGCCCGTGGTGCCCATTTGTCTGCTCCTCATCGCCATGGGGTCGATCCAGGCCGGCGCCTCGCTCGCAAAGACTTTGTTTCAGACGGTTGGAGCTCCCGGTGCCGTGGCGCTGCGTACGGCGCTGGCAACGATCATGCTCGTGAGCGTGCTGCGGCCGTGGCGCACGCGCGTCACGCGCGCGTCGTGGCCGCCGCTCTTGATGTATGGGGTGTCCCTCGGTGTCATGAACTTTCTTTACTACATGGCGCTGCGCACCCTGCCGCTCGGAATTGCCGTGTCGCTCGAGTTCGCAGGACCGCTCGCAGTGGCCATGTGTGCATCGCGCCGGCCGATCGATTTCGTTTGGATCGTGTTTGCAGCGGCCGGCCTCATCCTGCTTCTGCCTGTGCATTCAGTCGGCATACGTATCGATCCGACCGGAGCTCTGTTCGCACTCGGAGCCGGCGCCTGCTGGGCCTGCTACATCATCTTCGGGCAGAAGACCGGCAGTGATTACGGCGCACAGGCGGTCGCCCTCGGCAGCCTCATCGCATCACTGATCGTCGTGCCCATCGGTATCGCGAGCAGCGGCGCGCGCCTCCTCGCCCCTCAGGCGCTTCCCTACGGCCTCGCGATCGCGCTGCTGTCAACGGCGCTACCGTACACCCTGGAGATGCTGGCCCTGACGCGCCTGCCGGCTCGCACCTTCGGCATCCTGATGAGCATCGAGCCCGTGTTCGGAGCGCTGTGCGGCTGGGCGCTGCTCAGTGAGCGTCTCGCGCCGCTTCAGTGGTCGGCGATCGCGCTGATCATCGTCGCTTCGATCGGCACCACGTCGACCACGGGCAGGCAGCGTCGCGTGCCCGTTCCCATGCCGGAGTGAGCTCCCGCGCCACGCTCATGGATAGAGCGCAGCGATTTTGGGTGCCACGGTCGGGATGGAGGGCCGTTGGCTTGCATCCTTCTCGGCGGGTGCGGGACCGGACGCCCGCACCGTGTCTGCGAGCGGCAGCGTGAAGCGAAAAACAGCGCCGCGCCCGGCGTCAGTCTCCGCCCAGATGCGCCCCCCGTGACTCTCGATGATGGTGCGCGCAATGGACAGCCCCATCCCCATGCCGCTCTCCTTGGTCGTGTAGAACGGCTCAAAGATCTGCTCTGTCTTGCCGAACGCAATGCCCGGGCCGGAGTCCTCGAGCGTGATTTCAGCCAAATCGCCCTCGAGCCACGCGGTGCGCAGGACGATCGTTCGCTGGGGGCTCTGCGCGGCAACCATCGCCTCGATGGCGTTCATGACCAGATTCAGGATGACCTGCTGCAGCTGAATCCGATCGCCTCGGACGCGCAGCTCGCGCGGCGCGAAACTCGTGCCGAGGGTGACCCGCTGCGCGGTCGCCTGCGCGCCAAGGAGCGCGAGCACTTCGCGGACCATCCCATTGAGATCGAACTCCTGAGTCTCCGACGGAGCCTTCGTGAGGAGCCTTCGCAGCCGCTTGATCACCTCGGTTGCCCGCTCCTGGTCGTGCCCGATGTCCGTGAGGATTTCCTTCAGCTCGCGGATGTCCGGTGAGGGCGCATCGAGCAGCAGCCCGGCCGTCTCGGTGTTGCTGAGGATGGCACTCAGGGGCTGCATGAGCTCGTGGGCAATCGAAGCCGACAGCTCTCCGACCGTCGAGCGGCGATTCATGTGCGCCAGCTCGGCAATACGCTGGTGCGCCTCGATCTCGGCCAAGCGGCGGCGACGCCGCTCCTGCAGGAGGTCGATGATCAGCGCCATCTGCAGTGCGAGAGCTACTGCGATCAATGCGATCTGCCACCGATAGCGCTCCCAGACGGTGGCCTCGCGGAACAAGATCGTGCTGTCCGGCGGCAGGTTCGCTTCCTTGATGTTCCATCGCTCGAGCTCCCGCTCATCGAACTGCGGCTTGCCGAAGCCAACGGGCGGATATCTGATGTCCGACGCAGGCTCGCCCCGCAGCAGGCGGGTTGCGATGGCGACGGCCTCGCGACCTTGCTCCTCGCCCGAGACGAGCGGACCGCCGACGATTCCCTTGCCCAGGTATGCGTCGGAATAGCTGAACATGGGCGCGTCCGCGACCGCGTGCAGCCGCGCGAGCGCCGCGTCTTCGTCCTGCGGAATCCCGTCCACGTCGGGAGAGAGCAGGACATAGAAGATCGCCGAGTGCGGCGGCAGCGTGGCCACGCGTTGCAGGAGCTGATCGAAAGATAGCCCATTGAGGAAAGCCAGATTGATGCGCCCGCTGAACGGCCGCAGCGAGTCGCGTATCTGCGTGGCCCAGTAGCCTTCAATTGGGGAATTACCGATTACAATGGCAAGTGTGCGTGTGTCCGGAAGCACTCGCAGAATATTCGCCACGACGGCCGGAAAGCTGACTGAAACCGCGAGCGCGGTCTCATTCGAGGCGAGACTGGAAGGTGACGCCCGGCGCTCTTCCACGTCCGTGAGCAACTCCGGAGTCGAGCGGAACAGCGACTGCTGGTAGCGCTGCACGAAGTTGGCGGCGGGAGCACCGAGCGTGATGACCAGATCGAGTGGCCGGTCTGCGAACTGCGTGCGCAGATAATCGGCAAAGGCCGTGTCGCCCGCACTGCTCATGAAGCGCGCCGACACCAGCCAATCCTCGTAGAGCTCGAGGTGCCCCGCCAACTCCCGGCCCAGTTCGATCCGCAGGTCGCGGGCGTAGAGATCGCCAAATTCCGGGCCGAAGGAGTGGAGCAGGAGCACGCGCTTTGGCTGCTGTGCATAGCCGGATATCGATACGGCAAGGCACAGCAGTAACCCGCCGATCAGTCGCCTGTTCCCGGATGGCATCTCAATCCCCCGCAGGCGGATGGTACCCTATGACGTCGAAATAAGAATGAAGAGACAAGGACATGTTGCAGCGCGGCGCTGCCCGATCTTGGCCTGCCCGGATGGCCATGATGAGAGTTGGGCTCGCTTTCAGTGGACTTACGCTCGAGGCCGGCGCGGCCACATCAGCTGTCGCACAGAGCGCGGATCCGCTCCTCACGGCGGCACCGGAGCAGGTGCTGGCGGAGGTGACGGTCACCGCCCAAAAGAGGGCCGAGAACCTCCAGACGGTGCCGATGTCGCTCGTCGCCTTCCGTGCCGAGGATCTCAGGCAGCTCGCGATGACGGAAGGATTCGACCTCGCGAATCAGGTGCCGAACATGAACATCGACGCACCGACCGCCGACTCGAACGTGCGCTACTTCATCCGCGGCGTGGGCACACAAGACTTCAACAGCCTCGCCACTTCGCCGATCGCGCTCTATAGCGATGATGTGTATCTCGGCAGCACGATCGCGAACTCTGTGAACATCTTCGACGTGCAACGCGTGGAAGTCCTGCTGGGACCCCAGGGAACGCTCTGGGGCAAGAACACCACCGGAGGAGCCATCGACTTCATCAGCGCCCATCCGACGGATGACCTTGCGGCCTCCGTGTCCGGTGGGTACGGCAACCATGGCATCCGCTTTGCGGATGGGATGGTCAATGTGCCGCTCGCCGCCACGCTCGCCGCGCGGGCCGCCTTCACGTACTCGGGTCGGGACGCCTGGATCGAGAACCTGGCCCCCGCCGGCCCTCACAACCTGGATGCCTTCAGCAAGCTGGGCGGTCGGCTGTCCCTCGAATGGCGCGCGAGTGATGCGCTGAACGCGTACCTGAAAGGCGAGTACCTCAAGCGCACCGGAAGCACGATCACCGGATACATGGTGCCGCTCACAGGCAGGACGGACGCGTTCGGCAACCCTGCGCTGGCGTTCGGGGTGGTAAACCAGGCCTCCGGCCCCTCCTCGGATGATTTCGACACCTGGGATGTGACCCTCAGGGTCGACTGGAGCATCAGCCGCTTCGCGCGCCTGTCATCCATCTCCGGCTGGCAGAACGCGCACCGGATTCACGAGTACGAGCTCAACGGTGGCACACCCACGCTGCTGCTCAACCAAGCATTCTTCGCCGATCACGATCAGTTCACGCAGGAGCTGCGCCTGGTGTCGCAGGATGCCGGACCCCTGCGCTGGCAGGGCGGTGTCTTCTACTACTTCGCGCGCCAGGGCGCAATGACTGCCGTGCCATTCAATCAGGCTCCCTTCGGGAGTCCGCCCGGCTTCATCACCAGCGACCTGTGGCCAGAATCGCGCAAGTTCAACAGCGGCTCGATCTTTGCCGGCCTTTCTTACGATCTCAAGAGCCGGCTCAGCGTCGTGGGGGGACTGCGCTACAACGAGGATGAGGGCTCTTATCACGCCGTGCACTACGCCCTGCATCCCTACGCGAACTATCTGAACTATCTCGATCCAAACCCGCTCGCCGATCGAAATTCAGTGCTGGTCCCCGGCGACACCCTCGACACCCGCGCAAACTGGAGCAAGCTCACGTGGGATGCCGACGTGCACTACCGCTTCTCCGCTAGCCGCATGGTCTATGTTCGGGCAAGCACGGGTTATCGCGAGGGCACCTTCAGCTCGCCCTCCGGCCCGGACCCGGCACAGTTTCGCACGCTGCAACCCGAGATCAACCTCGCGTTCGAAATCGGCGCGAAGACGACCTGGCTCGAGGACTCACTGGAGGTGAACGCGGCCGCCTTCAACTACCACCTGACCAACATGCAGGTGTTCGTGCTGCAGCCGATCTTTGCGGGCACACCGATATCCATCGAAAGCAACGCGGGCAGTGCCATCAACCGCGGTGGCGAGATCGAAGTCAGAGCGGCGCCGGCGCCGGGCTGGCTGATCTCCGGCTCGCTCGGCTACGTGCACGCCCTATTCACTCAGTTCAACACCGAGAACAGTGGCGGCGCCCCGATCTCGCTGGCCGGTAATCGCATCCCCAGGCAGCCCCAGTGGACCGCGAGCACGCAGCTGCAATACCGCTTCGCGGTCGCGAGTAACCGCTCGATCCTGTTGCACACGGATTGGAACTATCGCGGCGATTACTACGTGAACGCCGACAATGTGCACAACCCGTACATTCCCGGTCGCACCGTCGGCAACCTGCGGGCTGTCTACGGGGCGGATGACGAGCGCTGGCAAATCGCGCTCTGGGCCGGCAATCTCACGGACAAGCACTACCCCATGGGCGGCTACCGTCTCGGTTTTGCCAATTCCCAGATCTTCTACTTCGGCGATCCGATCACCTACGGCGCCAGTGCTACCCTGAGATTCTAAGCGACGGTGCACGCCCGGGCGGGCGCGTGCTCAGCGCCGCGGTGCGCGGATCTGCTGCGAGAAATCCTCGGCCTGATCCGCGACCTGCGCGCGCGCATTGATGTCGGCACGACGCCGCAGCTCCTCGAACGGCACGCTGGTGTCGAGCTTGTCGTGGTCGTAGAGATACTCGGGCACATGACCACTCAGCAGGATCTTCCATGAATACGGCAGATGGCCCGGAAGGATGCGTGCGTTGAGCCAGATGGTATTGGTGCAATTGGTCGTCAAAGAGTTGTACCACTCGGCGTGCTGCTTGAGCGCATTGATGCGGCGCAGATACTCGAGAAACAGCAACTGCGCCTTGCGCGGGCTGCCTTGCAGGCGGTACAGGTACACGCGTTCCGGCGGGTCGTGACGGTAATTCGTTCGCAGGCGCACGATGTCACGCTCATCACCCACGGCGTAATACAGCTCGTATTGGCGGAAGAAGCCCTGGATCGATGAGTACGCCTCGCCGCGCTCGCGGCGCGCCTCGATGGATACCGCCACGTGAGTGCCGTCGCTGAACCCGAAGCTCAGAAACAGATGCGCGATCGCCGGACCCATCCAGTAGACGGCAAACAGGTCCACCCGCTCGAGCTGGCGCAGATCGAAGGTGCGGTCGTAGTAGAGCGGCGTGAAGTCAGTCTCCGTGCGGTAGTCGAAGTTGCGGATGTTGTGCAGCGTGATGCGGTCGCCGTCGATCTCAGCGAACGCCAGCACTGCGTTCTCGGGCTGCCAGCTGCGATCGTTGGAGGCCTCGATGGCGCTCCAGCTGAACACCAACGCAGCGAACAGCGCCACGAACGCGCCGAACGCGCGCCAGCGCCAGCGCCGCAAGGCGAATCCCGCGACGAGACCCAGGGAGCCGAAGCCATACGCCGCGGCAAGGCCCTCGCGCACCGCGGGGCTCGCATGGTCCCAGTAAAGCAGTGCGAGCACGCCCCAGCCGAGCGCAATGAGCATGAGCAGGCCCAGCAGCAGCAATCCCACGATCCTGGTAATGCGTGCAGCGACTCTCATGGTGATCTCAGCGAAACAGCGGCTGATCGAGAATCGAGCCGCTGCCGACCGGAGTACCCAGCGTGATCCAGTAGGCCCAGGCTCCAGTCGCCTTGCCGATGCCAAGGGTCAGCGTCCCTATCGGGGTGGGTCCGCCGATGTAGCCCGACACGCCATAGACGGTGCTGTTGGGCACGGGGTCGACGCGCGCGTATATATGACCTGTCTGCAACGAGAGGCCGCCGTAGAGGGCTTGATTCGCGATTGGCAGGATATCTGCCACCCGCCAGAGCGCATCGCCATCGATGGTCCAGTAGTCGCGTGCGCGTACCTCCCCAGGGGCATAGCCGGGAAAGCTCTGCGGACCTCCGAGCGCAAAGGCGCGGTCGGCAGGCAGTGAGCTGCCAAGATCGGAGCCGCCGGCCGCAGTGAGCACGAGAGTCATCCTCCCGCCTCGGATCACTTGGCGCGCGGCTGCCTCGATCCGCTGCCAGTTGCGCGTTGCCCCGATCGAGGTGTCCGCGAGGTAGTACTGCACCTCGGCGGCAGTACCTTGGCTTGCAAAGCTCGAGGAGTCACGGCTGTCATAGAAAGCTGTCGCATCGAGCCCCGCATCCGTCGCGTCGACAGTGGGCAGCAGCTGGGCGCCGGTGTCGACCTCGGCCCGGCGCCGGTAGCCAAAGTAGCCGACCCGAAACTGGCTGTTCGGCTCGAGATTGACTCCCACATCGAAGCGGCCGCCGATATCGATGAAGCGGTATTGCGCGACCCGGTTGTAGTTGTCGTAGACGTACTCGAGAGAGCGCTGCGCACCCGCATCGGGCTCGACGAAGAACGTCTGCGCAACTTCGAGCGGCTGGTAGAGGCTCGTCTCCACCAGCGTCGTCGTGCCGATCTGCAGCCAGTTGCGCCATTGACCTCCGTAGGGATTCAGCCAGCGACGCACGTGCTGCACGGCGAGCTCGAAGCGCAGGTCACCGGCGCCGGCGCCGTAGATTCCCATGCTGGGCCGCAGGTAATCCGGTCCAAGCTGCTTCTCGCGTGGCTCCCAGACCAACACCGGATGGTTCGGGTCACCGCTCAGGTGATAGTCGACGCCATCCAGGTCATCGAGCGCGGCCATGCGCGCGGCATCCCGACTGATCGCAGCGATGTCCACCGTGTCGCCCGCACGCACGCTGGTCATTGTCCGTAGATAATCGGGATTGACGCGTTTGAGTCCCTGGAACTGCACGTCCGCAATCCTGATCTCGAGGTTCTGATCTACGGTGACACGTTGACGCCAGGCAACATACTCCGCTTGCGACACGGACAGCTTCGAGAGTTGCTGGGCCATCGCCTTGGCCGCCTTCTCGCCCAACGCAATGGTCTCAACCGTGCGCTCGAACTGCGTCGAGCCGATATCTCCCAAGTCGACATCGACGCGGACGTCGCGCGCCGTGAGTGTCTGCAGCTGCAGCCGCTCGTTGGCTTCCATCATCACGTCATTGCTGCGCGAAATGAGCGTTGCGGGGCCCACGAGCTGTTCGCGCGTGACGGTGGGCTTTAACAAGTTGACGGCGATCACGACATCGGCGCAGGTCTCACGCACGACATCGATCGGCAGATTGCGCACCACGAATCCGTCGGCCAGCAGGTACTTGTCCGTAACGACGGGCGCGAAGGCCCCGGGAATCGCCATGCTGGCGCGCATCGCCGCGGCAATGTCGCCGTGATCGAGCACTACCATGTTGCCGCTCAACATGTCCGTCGCCACGGCACGATAGGGAATCGGCAGATGGTCGAAATCCGCTACCGCGCGCGCCTTGGCGACGTAGACCCGCAGCACGTTCTCGATCCGGCTCGTGGCGATCAGTCCACTGGGCGGAATGACCCGACCATGCTTCAATCCCAGCTCGAGCGAGCCGCTGCGATCGTTGAAGCGCTTCTGCTCCACCGGTTCCAGGGGTCGGCTGCCGACACCGCCGACGACGGATTTCCAATCCACGCTCTTCAGGAATTGCTCGATCTCGGCCGCCGACATGCCGGACGCGTAACCTCCGCCGACCAGGGCGCCCATGCTGGTTCCTGCGATGCAGTCGATCGGGACGTGCAGTTGCTCGAGCACTTTGAGCACGCCGACGTGTGCTCCACCTCGAGCACCCCCGCCCGCGAGCGCAAGGCCAATGCGCGGCCGCTGGGTGGGTGGGCTAGCCGCGCCGGTGTCTTGCGCGCCGGCAACGGTTGCCGCGAGTGCCCCGAGGCAGATGCACAGGCAGGGCATTGCAAGCGGGCTTACGAGAGCGAACCATGGCCGCGACATCGTGTTCTTCCACGGGCCTGCGTCCGTTGCAGCGACTCCGCTGGGCTTAGCGGTAAGACATGCCGGCTCTTCCGTGCCGCTCGACTGAACCGTACGTAGGGCCCTGTACCAATGCCATAGGGCTTTGGTCGTACTATTGGATGCGCATGAACTCGAGGAGGGCGCACGTCATGAGCAGCACCGTAGGCGCGGACGCCGGCTTCGTCCGCATCGCCTCGCGTTACTCTGTCCCTGAGACCGTCACGCGTCTCGAGGCCCTCCTGAAAGAGCACGGCATTGTGATCTTCGCACGCATCGATTTCTGTGCGGACGCTGCGCGTGCAGGGCTCACGATGCAGCCCGAGCAGCTACTGCTCTTTGGCAATCCCAAAGCCGGGACCCCCCTGTTGCAGAGCGAGCCGACTGTCGGGCTCGACTTGCCGCTGAAAGCACTGGTCTGGCAGGACGCGGACGGCGGCGTGACGCTTGCCTATAACGATCCGCAGTACGTTCTGCAGCGCCACGGCCTGCCGCAGACGCTGCGTGCCAACATTGCCGGGGTCATCGGGCTGCTCCAGCGCGCCGCCGGCGCTTAGAAGCGGAACACGGCATCGATACCGGCTGTCCAGCCAGTGATGTTCGGACCCCAGAGATAGGAGGCGCCGATTCCCAGATACTTGACCTTCCAGAGCTGATTCAGGAAGTCGAGCACGATGCGGCCGTGTGCCTCGTAGATGTAGTCCTCGTTGAGACCGGTCTTGAGGCCACCGTAAAGGTCGCTGCGTAGGAAGTAGCCTCCGGTGCGCAGCTCGTGGTGGAGGAACTCTATGCCCAAGGGAATGTCGACATCCACCTCGTTGGCCAAGATGCCCGAGGTGCCTTTCACGTAGACGTTGGCATTCGAGCTCTTGACACTCTCCGTGTCGAAAAAAGTAGGAGTCGAAGTCAGTGTGATGAGGGTACGGTTCCAGTTGAGGATGTACTGAAATCCAGCGCCAGTCACCACCGTCACGGTGTCCACGCTCCAGTTCACCAGGCCCAGCTGCTCGGCCGCGGGGAGATTCGCGCGCATGAAGGCGCTGTTTGCCGTATAGCTCTCGGTGGAGCGCCCATAGAGGCCCATGATGGAGGGCGCCACACTGAAGCGATCGGTGAGCCAGAACCGCGCGCCACCGCCGAATTCGATTCCCTTGGCGTCAAGTTTGCTGACATCACCCGCCAACTGACCCGACTGAACGGTGGTCGAGGCGTGGGTCGCACCCATATTGCCTTGCAGGCTGGGCTGCCAGCCGACGTTGAGTCCGAAGACCGGTTGCGGGTCACCGATGTCTCCCGCGCCTCCGAGCTTACTCACGCTCAAGGACGCACTGGTGTTCTGTGCAAACTGAAACTTCCCCGTGGAACGGAAGGTGCCACCCGCCAGCCCGAAGTCCCCACCGAGGATCGTGAGTGCTTCGATGCGATCCCCGATCACGTTGCGAAGCTCGGCTACCTGCTCCGGGGTGATCTGGCAGCGAGCAGTGTGCGGGAATGCGCACAGCAGCAGCGCCCCGGTGGCGATAGCCCTGCCCAGGATCCGAGCCGATTTGTGGCCTGTCTCCATGCTGCTCCATTCACTGGCGCCGCCGCGTCGGCAATGACGGGCGCTCGTACGCGCTAACGGATCTTGATACGCAGCGCCTCCTCGCTGTGGATCACGACGTCATCACCCGCCGCCATTTCTTTGAGCTTCACGTCCGGTGCGACTTTGAAGGTCTCGTCCAGGCCGCTGGGATACTGCACTTGCAGCAGGCGATAGCTCGGGTCGACCGTCAGAACCTTCGCGCTGGATGCGATCCTCTCCGATGCACCATTTGCACCCGGCAGTTGCCCCTCGCGCAGGACATACACGGCCAGCCGTTCCGTCACGGTGGCTTTCACATGAGCGCCTGCCTTGATGCGCTCGAGGTCTGAGACCTTAGGACCGACTTTGTATGTAGACGGCGCGGGCTCGCCGGATGTGAGCAGCACGATCGTACGCATGGCCGTGTCCACCGACTCCACGACTGCGGCGTCCTTCACCGACTCGACCTGGATGCCCTCCTGAATCAGGCGCGGCTCGCCCGGCGGCTGCACGTTGGCGACCGGTGCCGTCCAGCAGCCGTTCAAAGTCAACGCCGCAACGGCGAGCACGCCGACTGGCGTGCGCTTCGCCACCGGTCTGCGACTCGTAGCCTGCGATTGCTGCGACACTGAGGTTTGATCTTCGAGGGACATGTATGTCAATGCCATAAGACGTTCGTCCCATGCAATGGGGCTGCGTAGGACCAAGGGGCTATAGATTTGGGGTCGCTTGTCTTGGACAGTCCCGCCATGTTGCAACGATGTGCAGGAGCATTGCTACTCGGGCTGCCGCTCATCACGCTCGCACAGAACACCCCGCCCTCACCCGCAGCGGATGCCTCGATCGAGCAACGCCTGGAGCGGCTCGAGGAGCGCCAGAAGGAGCTCGAGCGCGAATTGCAGCAGAAAGACGCCAAGATTCAAGAACTGCAAAAGCAGCACGCTCCGCAGGCGGCGCCCAGCAACCCGACCTTACCCGCCGCATCCTCACAGAACGGCACGGCCGCGAGCGCGGCACCCGCGCAAGGGACGACCGCGCAAGGGACGACCGCGCAGGGGACGACGACTGCGGCATCGGTATCGGCAGCGGCACCCGCTCCGCACAAGACCTGGGGCTACTACACCCCCAATCTGGGCTTTAAGGTCGTCGACACGGACCGCGGGGACATGAACGTCAGCATCTACACCTATGTCCGCTATCTCAATCAGAAGGATCTCGATGCCACCTACACCGATGCCTTCGGCAACGTGAAGAGCGTTCAGCAGCGCCAGGACGTGCAGCTCAACAAGGTGCAGATCAAGTTCCTCGGATGGCTCCTCGACCCGAAGTTCCGCTACTTCCTGTATGCATGGACCAACAATGCCGCAATGGGCCAGGGCGCCCAGGTAGTTCTCGCCGGCAACTTGAATTATACGTTCAATAAGTACGTCACTTTCTCGGCCGGCATCACCTCGCTGCCCGGAACGCGCAGCGTCGAGGGCAACTTCCCGTTCTGGTACTCGGTTGATAGCCGCCTGATGGCCGATGAGTTCTTCCGTCCCTCGTACACTTCTGGCTTCTGGGTGAGAGGACAGATCACGGACACCATCAAGTACCAATCGATGCTCGGCAACAACTTGAGCACGCTCGGCGTCAGCGCCGCGCAACTCGACAACCGTTTCAACACCTGGGCGAACGCGCTCATCTGGGAGCCGCTGGGGGATTTCGGGCTGGGATCCGGCGACTTCGAGGATCACGAGCAACTGGCCGCGCGGCTCGCCGCGCACTACACGCGCAGCACCGAGGACAAGCAGTCGCAGCCCAACACCGATGGCTTCGAAAACACCCAGATCCGCCTGGCCGACGGCACCGTAGTCTTCACACCCAACATCTTCGGTCCCGGAGTGACGATCAACAGCCTGCAGTATCAGATGACCGCCGCCGATCTTGGTCTCAAGTACCGGGGCTGGTCTCTCGATGGCGAGTACTTCATGCGCTGGCTCAATCACTTCTCCGGGCCAGGCACCGCGGATCTATCCACGCTCTACGATCACGGCTTTCAGCTGCAGGCCTCGTACATGTTGGTGCCGAAAGCGGTGCAGCTCTATGTCGGCGGGTCGACGGTCGAAGGAGGCACCTATGGCAACCCGTGGGACTTTCGTACCGGCATAAACTACTTTCCCTTCAACAACAAGGTCGTCCGCTGGGATACCGAGTTGCTGTGGCTGCACAAGTCCGCCACCGGCAGCACGGCCCTTCCTTACCCGGTAGGTGGCTCGGGCTTCGTGTTCCATACGACGATCGAGATGGCGCTCTAGTCGACACGACTCAACGTGATTGGACTGCGTCGCAGCATCGGCACCTCCGAACGACCGGTACTCCGCGAGCGCGACTCCCGCGGGGTCCTCTGAATTTCAGGCACAGCGCTATGAAGATACGCGACAGCGGCATGCCGGATAAGGACATCTGGGAGAGCTTCTTCGATACGCGCCTCGTGCTGCGCCGGCTGCAGTTCTCCTCCACGACCGGCGAGGTCGCCGACTTCGGCTGTGGCTATGGCAGCTTCTGCATCGCGGCCGCGCAGCTCACGAGCGGTACGGTGCATGCCTTCGATATCGAGCCGCAGATGGTGCGTGCCACCGCCGCAAGAGCAGCGAGCCTCGGCCTTGCAAACGTCCGTGCGATCGAGCGCGACTTCGTGAGCGCGGGGACCGGCTTGCCAGAGAGCTCCGTTGCCTACGCGATGCTGTTCAACATACTGCACGCGGAGGATGCGACGGGACTGCTGCGCGAGGCATTTCGCGTGCTGCAGCCCGATGGACTGCTCGCGATCATCCACTGGATCCACGATGCGCGTACGCCGCGCGGTCCGGCGCTCGATATTCGGCCACGTCCGGAGCAATGCAGTGCGTGGGCACGAGCGGTGGGCTTCACGCTCGAGCACTCTGCAATTGAATTGCCGCCCTATCACTACGGCGTCGTGGCGCGCAGAGCGGCTGTTGATATGGAGGGCTAGCCTTGAGCGGAGAATGCTTCAAGTGAACTACCACGTTATCTGTATAACTCACTGAATATAGTACTTTTATATCATCGCCAGCTGAACCAAAAAGAAACGCACCTCAGTTTTGGACTAAGGTATGCGCGCGGGACACGCTGCAACCGCGCACGGTTGCGCACACCAAGCAGGAGACTCAAATGGACAACAACTACGCTCAGTTTGGAAATGACGTCGTCCGCTTCCTGGGAAGTGCACTCGCAGACAACCTCCCTAAGGAGCAGGTACTGCAGCGCACGCACATCCTAGTCTACGGGCTGGCGACGAAGCTCGCCGGAAAGGTCGGACACGGACTCAGCATCGTAGATCTGGCCGGACAGGGCGGCGGTCATGGCGGCGGACCACACCGCCTCGATCTGCTGCTTCGCTACGCTGCGGATGGCTCGATCGAAACGCTGGACACCACCCGTAGAAGTCTCGGGGACAACGGCTAGCGAGACGGCTCGGTCAGCCGCTGCCGCAGCTCTGCATTCGAGGCGTTCACGCGCGCCATGAGCGCGCGAAAGTCCGTCCTGTTCCACAGCGCGGAGATGTCGGGCTCGCGCTCCGCCCACCAGGAGCGGCGCCATCCCCGCTGCGCCGCGCGGGTCAGCGCGCGCATGGCCTCATCGCCGTCGCCGCGCAGCGCGAGGACCGCGGCGTGCAGCTCATCGACTCCGAAACGCTGCTCGCCGTTCTTGACGAGCTGAGCGAGCGTTCGCGTCAGTGCGTCCAGGCTACGATTGGCGCTTGCCGTGTCGCCGCTGCGCAATGCCACCAGCGCAACGGTCAATGCATCCGAGTGACCGTAACGCGCCGCCCGCCACGGGTCTTCAAACGCGGCGGATTCGAAGTCCGCGCTCTTGAAGGCGCGCTCGATCGCGGACTTCGCGGCAGCAAGGTCCCCGGTCAGCAGCCTGAAGTAAGCGACCGAGAACAACACGTCGGCGTGCGGCGACGCATCGAGGTGCGTGCTTGCAAGGTATGCCCGCAGCGCCGCTGCACCCCCCTCGTAGTACACAACGCTCGCGAGCTCGTCGTCGACCGCCTCATCTTGCTGGGTTTGCATGCGCGCCCGGGCCAGTGTTTCGCGTGCACGGCTCGGAAGATCGAGTAGCAGAAACCAAGTGGCGCGATCGCTGTAAAGTTCGAACACATCCGGCCCGGCCATCAGCGCCAGCTCGTTCCAATGCAGTGCTTCGTCGAGCTGGCCCTGTGCCGCCGCCAGCCAACTCGTCACCGTCAAGGGCCAGTAGCCCTGCGGTTGTAGTGCGCGCGCACGCGCGCAGGCGGCTGCAGCCTCTTCGAAGCGTCCGAGATCCTGCAGGGCCACGCAGCGTTGCGCCTGCGGTTGTGCGTCCAGGGGATCGAGACGTGCGGCTTGAGCCAAATTGACCAAGGCATCGCGCGGCTGCGCCCTGTTGATGAGGAAGAGCCGGCCGCGTTCCTTGAAAGCTGTGCTGTCGTTCGGGTTCAAGCGGATCGCCTGGTCGAAATCGCGGAGCGCCATGTCGATACGGAACTGCTCGGCTCGGAGCGCGCCGCGCACGGCGTAAAGATCGGACAGGTTGGCATCGAGTCGCGCGGCCGTCTCGAGCAGCGGCTCTGCCTCCGATGCAATCTCGTTGATCGGTCGCCCGGCGAGCCAGTTCTGATTCAAGAGCGCGTAGGCGAGGCCGACGTAGGCGAGGGCGAACTTCGGATCCTCGCTCAAGATCTGGCGGTAGAGCCGGATCGCCTGGTCGTTGGATTCAGCGGTACGCAGCTGCTGAGCATGCCGGGCAAGCAGAAACGACTGATAGGCCTGCGCATTGTCGCTCTGCCGTGCGACGAAGCGCTGCGCCGTGGCAGGTGTCAGGCGCAACTCGAGATTTTCCGCCACGGCGCGTGCGATGTCTTCCTGCACCTTGATGGTATCGGCCATCTCCCGGTCGTAGACCGCCGCCCACAAGTGATAGCCGGTGCGAGCGTCGATCAACTCCACGGTCACCCGCATGTGATTGCCGGAGCGGCGCATCGAGCCCTCGAGAATGTGATTGGTGTCGAGAGTGCGGCCGATCTTGCGCACGTCTTCATCGCGGCCACGAAATGCGAAGGCGGAGGTGCGCGCCACCACGCGCAGAGCCGGAATCTGCGCCAACCAATTGGAAAGCTCCTCTGTGAGCCCGTCGCAGAACGGTTGATCGTTCTTCTCGGCAGTCAGATCAACGAAGGGCAGGACGACGATGGATGCGGGGGCGGGAGAAAAGAGGCCGCGCCAAGTGAACCAACCCGTAAGCCCGATGGCACAGAGCGCGACCGCGCCGATCGCAACCAGCGTGCGCCGCTTGCCGTGAGAGGTATCAACCGGGAGCGGGACGGCGCCGGGATCGACCGTTGGACGAGGCGGCGCCGCAATCGCTCGGACCGGCGCAATCAATCGGTAGCCCTTGCGCGGCACCGTTGCGATGTAGGTGGGCTCCGGATCCGTGTCTCCGAGAACCTTGCGCAATAACGAAACCGCTTGATAGACGGAAGCCGGACCTACGATGACGCCGCTCCAGACCTCCGAGAGCAGCCGATCGATGCTGACCACGGCCCCGTGAGACTCGACCAGACACGTGAGCAGGCGCATGGTGCGCGGCTCGAGTTTCACGCTCGTCCGGCCGTGCGAGATCGTGTCGGTGTCCGGCTCGACGAGCCACTCGCCGACCTGAACCGCGTGCTCGGATGGCAGTTCGGACATCGCCTGTGTCCCGGGCTACAGCCTATACGCAAGCCCGATCGTAGAGAACAACCGCAGTTACAGTTTGCGCCGGCCGGGTCGGCAGGATCAAACGGTCAAGGGTGCACCGCCCGATAGTCTGCGCGGTACGGTGCGAACGTGGCGAGCACGGCGAGGATGCCAACGAGCGAGGCGAGCGCCACCGTGATGGCGATCGAGTCGCCGATGCGAAGCCCATCGTGGAACAGGCGATCGTTGAGGAGGCCGGGCAACAGCGCGCCGAAGCCAAGCCCGATCAAGGCGACGGCGAAGATGATCAGCGCAGAGACCAGGCCCCGCACCTGATTGGGAAAGATGAGCTGCACGGCGGCATAGCCGCAGCCGATCGGTAGACCGATGCACAACACGGCCACGACGAGCAGCGCCACCGTCGCGCCGGCGTGGGGTAGCAACATGGCCGGCGCGAGCGTGAGCAGCGTTCCTAGCAGGCTGATCAAGCCGACGCGCAGCGGGCCATCGCACCTTCCCGCGGTCTGCCAGCGATCGGCCAGGCGGCCGCCGACCAGCAAGCCGATACATCCGCACGCAAGTGTGGTGAGCCCGAGCACCAAGCCCGTGCGGCTCTTCGGCCAATGGTGCATGCGCTCGAAGAACGTCGGACCCCAGGACAGCAGCGCATAGTTGCAGGTCGCCTGACAGCTGATCATCAAGGCGAGCCCCGCCACTGAACGCCAACGCAAACGGATCTGCCGCAAGGCTCGGCCGAGATCGAGCGGGGTGGCAATGCCGGTGGAGTCGACCAGCAAGGTGCGGCGCGCCGGCTCACGCACACTCAGCACCAGCAGGGTGATCAGCAGGCCCGGAGCGCCGACGATGAGGAAGGTGACGCGCCAGGCGGCGATCGAGCCGAGCAGCGGCAGTTCGATGGGGTGCAGCTGGCTCACGGCCTGCGCCACGACGCCACCGATGATGAGCGCGAGTCCGGAGCCGAGCTGAATGCCCATGGTGTAGACACTCAGTGCGCTGCTCAAGCGCTTTGCAGGAAAGGAGTCGGTGATCATCGAGAACGCGCACGGACTCAACGTTGCCTCGCCGATCCCGACACCCATGCGCGCCGCCGCCAACGACCCGAAGCTGCGCGCGATGCTGCTCAAGGAAGTGGTGATGCTCCAGAAGATGACGCCGAGCGCCACGATGTTGCGCCGGCTGAAGCGATCTGCGAGAGCCCCCATGGGCAAGCCACACAGCGTGTACACCAGTGCGAACGCGAGGCCCTGCAGCAGACCGACCTGGGTATCGGAGATGTGCAGATCCTGCTTCAGCGGCCCGACCAGAAAGGCGAGGATCTGCCGGTCTGCGTACGACAGCGTGTAGCACAGCATCAGGACGAAGACCATGTACCAGGCGACTCGAGCGCTCGGATAGTCGCGCTCGCCAGCCTCGCGCGAGGGCAGCGCGTGCTCGTCAGAAAGGATGCTCTGGTGCGCGACGGCGATCTCCTGCGGCTCGGCACAATGCCATCGTTCGGCCCCAAGCTCAATGCGGCAGCCGCAGCTGTGGCTCGATGGCATCCCTTGGCCAAGGGCGTACAATTTCGTGCGGCAATCCGCGATGGAATGACACGTGTCTTAAGGAGCTGGCGATGGCGACGGGTTGGGCGGGTGACGGTGCGGTTCAGGACCAGATCGATGCCACGGTGACCGATGGCATCGCCCGCGCGCGCAGCCGCCTGTCGCAAGGTGCCGCACTCACGCATTGCGAGCAGTGCGGCGCCGAAATTCCCGAGGCGCGCCGTCGGGCGGTCCCGGGTGTGCGACTGTGCCTTCCCTGCCAGGAGGCCGAGGACCGCGATGCAGTCGCATTCAGCGGCTACAACCGCCGCGGCAGCAAGGACAGTCAACTCCGTTGAGGCGCCATCCCCTGCGCATGCTGGCGGGCGCACTCCTGGCACTCGCGCTGCTGCAGCCGCGGCTCGAGCACGCCGCGGCGCGCGCTGCCGAGCCGGCGGCCCCGATCATTGCCTTTCTCACCGATTACGGAACGCTCGACGATGCGGTCGGCATCTGCAAGGGCGTCATGCTCTCGATCGCCCCGCATGCGCGTATCGTCGACATCACTCATCAGGTCACGCCCTATTCCATCGCCGACGGCGCGCGTTACCTGGCGCGGGCGGCGCTGTACTTTCCCGCCGGCACGATCTTCGTCGGCGTGATCGACCCGGGCGTGGGCACCACACGCCGCGCGATCATCGCCAAATCACGGCGCGGCCAGTACTTCGTGGTGCCCGACAATGGCCTGCTGACCCCGATCGAAGATCGAGACGGCATCCTCGCTGCCCACGAGATCACGAACCCCGCCTGGATACTCGCGAGCGTCTCGAGCACCTTCCACGGCCGCGACATCTTCGCACCTGCCGCAGGGCACCTGGCGCGCGGGGAGGACTGGACCACCGCCGGACCGGTGCTCGCGCGGCTGGTGCGCCTCGATCTTGCGCCTGCCTCGCTGCAGGCGGCCGGTATCAGCGGGCGCGTGGTCGCCCTGGATGGGCCCTTCGGCAATCTGATCACGAACGTGAGCGGCGAACGCTTCCGACAGCTGGGTTATCGAGTCGGTGAGAGCGTGCGAGTGCGCATCGGCAGCCTCGAATTGAGCGTGCCTTACGTGCGCACCTTCGGAGACGTGGCGGTGGGCAAGCCGCTGCTGTACATCGATTCGAGCGGCCTGGTGAGCATCGGCATCAATCAGGGTAATTTCGCGCGGGCGCATCACGTGACTGCGCCGGCCGCCCTCTTCCTGCCGAGCAAGTGAGGGCGGCAGCGGGAGGCGCGCGCACCCGGAACATTCATCATGAGGGGGCCATGACATGAGCAATGAATCTGCGTCATCCGAGCGTCCACAAGGCAGGAGATGGATGGCCCTCCTTCCGGTGCTCGCTTGCGCATGGATCGCGGCGTCTACCCTGGCAGCACCGCCTGCCGTCACGCGCTTGCGACTCTACGTGCTCGACTGCGGCACGATCGCACCCATGGATCCGGCGCTCTTCAACCTGAAGCCGAGCGAGGTCCATCACGAGGTGAGCTTCGTGACGCCCTGCTATCTCATCGTGCATCCGCAGGGAACACTCATGTGGGACGTCGGGCAGGTGCCCGACAAGGACATTCCGGATGACGGCACCGAGGTGGAGCTGCAACGTCTGCTGAAGGCGAAGCGGCGCCTGGCGCCGCAACTGGCGGCGCTCGGCTTTCAACCCAAGGACATCACATATCTCGCGATGTCCCACTATCACGCCGATCACACCGCCAATGCCAACATGTTTGCCGGCTCGACCTGGATCGTGCAGCAGGCCGAGTACGATGCGATGTTCAGCCCGGCGCAGGTCGGCATCCGCTCGCCCGAGACGTATCAGGATCTGAAGAACTCCAAGCGCGTTACGCTCGACAACGCCGACTACGATGTATTTGGCGACGGCACGGTCATCATCAAGACCGCGCCGGGACACACACCGGGACACCAGATGCTGTTCCTGAAGCTCAAGAAGTTCGGGCCGCTGCTGCTCGCCGGCGACCTCTATCATCTGCCCGAGGAGAGAGCCCTAGATCGTGTGCCCACCTTCGATTTCAATCCCGCCATGACGCGGGCCACCCGTAAGAGCGTGGACGCATTCCTCGCGCAGACACACGCCAAGATGTGGATCCAGCACGATCCGGCGACCTACGCCGCGCTGAAGAAGGCCCCGCAGTACTACGAGTGAGCGCCTGCCGCAGTACTAGGAGCGCTGCTAATGCCTTGCGGCGGGCCTCTCACGGAGCGCGGCGCATCGGCTGCTGCAGCTCCTGAAGGCTGGGAACGCGGTCCATAGTGAGGCACTGGCCGGCCGCGCTGATAGGCGCCGAGGTCCGGCGCTGTGCCGCTGAAGCCGTCGGTGATGCTCGGCAGAGGCACGCCCGCGGCGCTCGCCGCCGAGTCTGCTCGCAGGCTGAAGTCGAAGTCCTCCGGATTGTAGAGGCGCTGCGGATCTGACCGGTCGGGAAGGCGTGCATTGACGAACACGTCGAAGTCCACCGGCACGCTGTGCCGGTCCTGCCCGGTGGCGTCGCGATACTCCACGAGAGTCCGGAAGCGCCGTGTCTCGAGCTTGCCCTTATAGTCTGCGACCACATCCGCCGGCGGGGAATCCCACTCGAAGGAATATGGGGCCTCCGGATTCGGCCGCAGGCCGTTGAAGTCCGAGCTTGAGTAGTTGGTGTAGGTCCGCAAGGCAAAGACCGGCGCTGCCCAGCCGTCGGCGAGGATGAGGTTGTTGCGGAAGTGCACGTTCGCAGCCGGGCCAAAGAAGCGGATCTGCCCGATGAGCGTATTCTGATAGAACAACACGCCGGCCGGGGTGTCGACCAGCTTCACATACCCTCCGGTGGTCGTGTCGTACACGAGGTTCTCATAGAAGTACACCGGACCGCCGAAGCTCGGCTGGGCGCTGAGCGCGCCGCCGGCCGAGTTGAAGCAGCGGTTCCTGAAGACGCGGATGTTGTGGGCTCCGCCGTCGGCTTCGATGCAGTTGTCGGCCATGTTGTAGATGTCGTTGTCGTCGATGTCGATCGAGACCGGCACGCGATCGCGCAGCTCCTCGGGCGTGCCGTCCGGGTCGCCATACGTGTCGACATCGATGCCGTCGTGCCAGTTCGCGACGTAGTTGTGCGTGATCACGTGGCCCTGCCCATAGACCTTGATCGCGTACTCCGAGGTGATGAGCGCCGGGTATCCGGGGAACTTCGACCAAACTTCGGGCGTGAACCAGCTCTGCAGCCGGCGCGGATCGTGCCGCCCGATGAACACGTTGTCCGCGATGTAGAAGTCCTTGGATCCCGACCAGCCGGCTTCGACCACGCGACCGACGTCATAGACTCTGCTGTGCTTCAAGGTGAAGCCGCTCGAGCCGGCAATGGACTTGATGCCGAGCTTGAAGGCGACCTGGGTATTGCGCACCGTGATGTTCTCGAAGTAGTTGTAGTTGCCTCCCATCAGGTTGAAGAGATTGTCGCAGCCATCACCGTCGAAGATCACCTCGCCGTCGCCTGCTCCCTTGATGACGATGGGCTTGGCGGCCGTGCCGCTCTGGGTCAGATAGTAGGTCCCATCGAAGGGGGTTCCGTACGCTGCGATCGTCTTGTCGAAGCCGCTGTAGACGAAGCGGTTGTCTTTGTAGACCCCTGCATGCACGAGAATCGTGTCGCCCGCGCGCACGCGCGCAGGCATCTCGCGCGAATGATCGGATTGATCAGAGCCGAGGTAATAGGCGGCCAGCAGCCCCGTGAAGGCAGGTTGCTGGCGCGGGCCGTCGTAGCCGAACGGATAGACGTGATAGACGGCACCGCCCGCGGCGGGCTCGGGCTCGCCGCGCGTGCGCACCGTCACGGTTCGCACCCGCTTGCCCGTCACGCCATCGGGATCGGACAGGGTCAGACGGCACTCATAGAGTGTGTCGGGCTCGAGATTGAGGATGCTGCCTGCAAACATATTGGGGGCGACGTAGCGATTGAAGTGCTCGCCGCCGCCATCGCGCGGCAGACCGCCGCTGACCGCTTCGCGCTGCAGGCGCAGCAGCGGCAACGCCTCGTGCCAGAGCGCCTCGCCTTGCTTGCGGTACGAGACCGCCACGGCGGCATTGCGATCTTCATCGCCTCCGATGCGCCATTCGAAGCCGATCGCGGTGAGCGTCGGGGGCTCGACCCAAAGATCTCCGGCCACCGTACGGCTCTCGGCCCGAAGGGACAGCGGACACAGAACGACCAGTGTGCACAGAAGCGCAAGGTGCAGCGGCCGCCGCACGGCGCGCCTGCAGGCGCGCGGCTCGAAGCTGTCGGGCATTGCGAGGTGTCCTCTCTTCTTGAGATATTACCGCGATCCGTCGAACGCCATGAGCAGAGGCCGCCGGCTCGATCGGATCTGCGATGAAGGTGCTGGTAGTCGAAGACGAACGCAAGACCGCGGCTTATTTGAGACGCGGCCTCGAGGAGCACGGCTTCGTCGTCGACATCGCCAGCTCCGGTACCGATGGCTCGCATCTGGCCCACACCGGATCCTACGACATCATCATTCTGGATGTGATGCTGCCCGAGCGTGACGGGTGGAGCATCATCACGGAGCTGCGCCGCCGCGAGCTCGCCACCCCGGTGCTGTTTCTGACGGCACGCGATGCCATACAGGACCGGGTCAAGGGACTCGAGCTCGGAGCGGATGACTACCTGGTCAAGCCCTTCGCCTTCTCGGAGCTGCTGGCACGCATGCGCTCCATCCTGCGGCGCGGTCCGCCGCGGGTATCCACGGCGCTCGCGCTCGGTGATCTCGAGCTCGATCTCGCCCGCCACCGTGCCACGCGCGCTGGACAGCCCATCGATCTCACGCCGAAGGAGTTCCAGCTGCTGTCGCTGCTGCTGCGACGGGCGGGCGAGGTGGTCTCGCGCACGCTGATCGCCGAGGAAGTCTGGGACATCAACTTCGACAGCGACTCGAACGTCGTCGAGGTGCACATGCGCCGCCTGCGCTCGAAGGTCGACGAGCCCTTCGCACGCAAGCTCATCCACACCGTGCGCGGCGTCGGCTATGTGCTCGAGGATCGCGGCTGACATGACGGCCGAGCCGCGCGCACCCGCCCCGCGCAGCCTATCCATCGCGCTGCGCCTGACCTTGTGGTACGCGCTCTTCACCTTCACTCTGGTATTCGTGACCGCTGGGCTGCTGTACTTCACCGTGGTGAACAGCCTGTACGAGGAGGACCTGCGCGACCTCGCCGACAATCTGAACAATGCGCGGCTGTTGCTGCGCTCGGTGCCACCGGGCGCGGCGCTGCCACCGCTGCAGGAGCGCCCTTCCTGGGCGCCGCCGCAGCAGCCGCAGATCTATCTGCGGGTGCTCGACAGCCAGGGTCGCACGCTCACCGAGACGCCCGGCATGGGGCGCGAGCTCGCGCCGCCGGCCAGCGCGGAGCTCGCCGCGATTGCCAGCGCCGAGGGCAGCGGGGGCAGCACCGGGCGTGGCACCGAGGGCAGCAGGCGCGATGTACTGTCACGCTCGGGCAAGCCCTATCTGATGCTGCTGGTGCGCGTGCGCGAGCAAGGCACCCTTGATGCGCCGCTTTTCATGCAGGTCGCCATGGATCGCCAGCACGATGAGGCATTGCTCGGTCAGTATCGCGAGCGGCTGTGGCTGGTGGTCGGTGCGGCGCTCCTGTGCTGCTGCGTCGCCGGCTACCTGATTGCGCGCACCGGACTGCGGCCCATCGCGAACATCAGCCGCACGGCGCGCCACATCCGCTCGGCAACCCTGCACGAGCGCATTGGAATGCAGGGCCTGCCTGCGGAGCTGCGCGAGCTCGCGGACTCGTTCAACCACATGCTGGATCGGCTGGAGGAGTCATTCAAGCACGTATCGCAGTTCTCCGATGACGTGGCGCACGAGCTGCGCACGCCGATCAACAACCTGCGCGGCGAGATCGAGGTGGCCCTGGGCAAGGCGCGCTCCGGCGAGGCATATCGCGAGGTACTCGGGTCGTGCCTCGAAGAGTGCACGCGTATCTCGCGGCTCATTCAAACGCTTCTGTTCTTGGCCCGCTCCGACACGACGACGCAGCTCCTGCAGCGCGAGCAGATCGATGTGAGCGCGGAACTCTCCAAAGTGGAGGCCTTCTACGGCGCTGCCGCCACGGATGCCGGCATCGAATTGCGCACGACGGGCGCCGCGGGTCTCTCGGCGAGTGTGAATCGCACGCTGCTGCAGCAGGCCCTCGGCAACCTGGTGTCGAATGCCATCGAGCACACGCCGGCGGGCGGGGCCATTACGCTCGCTGCGCATGCCGATCCCGGGGCGCTCAGGCTCTGCGTGAGCGATACCGGCTGCGGCATTCCCGCGGAGCACCTGGGACGTGTCTTCGAGCGCTTCTACCGCGTGGATCCCGCGCGCGCCAGTTCGGCGCAGAACGTCGGGCTCGGCCTCGCCGTCGTCAAGAGCATCGCCACGCGTCACGGAGGGCACGTCGAGATCGAAAGTGAGATCGAGCGCGGCACGCGCGTGTGTCTCGTGTTGCCGCAGTGAGGCGGCATCGGCGGCGCCCCCCGTTGCCTGACCTTACGATTTCGTTATCTGCGCGTCATCGTGGCTTCAGTTCGGGAGCCTAGGATGGATGGCCCACGGGAATTTCGCGCCCGGCATGCATCGCACGCGCTCCACGATCGCTGGCTTCTGCGCACTCGCATGGCTTGCAGGCTGTGCGAGCTATCAGCCGGCTCCCCTCTCAGCGGCCCAGAACGCACAAGCGATCGAGGCGCGCACACTCACGGATTCCAGGCTCGAGGCCTTCATTGCGGCCGCGGGCGACGCCGAGCACCCGGCGCCAGCCGGCAGCACCCCGCAGATCGCATGGGACGTGACGAGCCTGACCCTGGCAGCCCTGTACTACCATCCGGATCTCGATATCGCGCGCGCCCGCTCGGCGGCGGCGCGCTCCGACGTGGTGACCGCGCAGCAGATTCCGAACCCCTCGCTGAGCTTCGAGGATCTGAGCTATGCGCCCCGCGGCGCGGGTCCCGCGCAGTGGACCATTGCTCCCGTCATCAACTTCCTGATCGAAACAGCCGGCAAGCGCAGCCTGCGCACGAGCGAGGCTCGGGCGCTCGCGGCGGCCGCGCGGGCTGATCTCAGCGGCGCCTCCTGGCAGGTGCGGGGCGGCGTGCGCGATGCGCTCCTCGCGCTCTGGGCTGCGCAGTCGCGGCTCAGCCTGCTGCGCCAGAGGCTTACGCTCTCCGATCAGCTTGCCACGCTTCTGGAGCATCGCTTCGCAGCCGGCGAGGCCTCCTCGCTTGATGTGGCCCGCGAGCGCACCCATCGCAACGAGGCGAGCCTTGCTGCGCGCGACGCAGAGCGCGAAGCCGGCTTGGCGCGCGCGCAACTCGCTGCAGCCATCGGCATTCCTCTCCGGGCACTCGATGGCATCGAAATCTCCTTCGGCATGTTTGATCAACCGCTGTCTCTGGGCGATGAGAGCGCCTCGGGTGAGCTGCGCCGGGTCGCACTCACGCAACGCAGTGACGTACAGGGTCTGCTCGCTCAGTATGCAGCCGCCGAATCGGCGCTCGCGCTCGAGACCGCCTATCAATATCCAAATCTGACATTGAGCCCGGGCTACTCGTTCGATTCGACGCAGAATCGCTATCTACTGCTGCCCGCCGTCGAGCTGCCGCTCTTCAATCACAATCAGGGACGCATCGCCGAGAGCCTGGCGCGGCGCGAGGAGGCGGCGGCGCGCTTCACCGCTCTGCAGACCCGCATCATCGATGCGATCGATGGCGCGACGCTCGCGTATCGGGTCTCGGCGAGCTCGATGCAGACCGCGGATGCGCTGCTTGCGGGCGAGAAGGACCGCGAGCAACGCACACTGCGCTCGTTCCAGGCGGGCGCGATAGACCGTCCAACGCTGCTCGCCGTGCAACTGGAGCGTCTCGCCGCCGAGCAGGCGCGCCTCGAGGCCCTGCTGCAGGCGCAGCGCGCGGTCGGCACGCTGGAGGATGCCTTGCAGCACTCCTTCTTCGGGCCCGCGTTGACGCCTAGCCTCGAGCAGAACCCGCGGTTGGCAGGAAGTCCGGCGCCTCGATGAGTCAAGACGAGCGTGCCGTGAGGGGGTCGGCCATGATGCAGCGCCTCGGTGTTCGGGTCGCGCTCACCGCAGGCGTGTGGCTCCTGGTGCTGTTGTCGGCGTGCAGCCGCAGCGGCGATTCCCAGGAGACCGAGGAGAGGATCAAGGCTCCGCAACGCGTATCGACGCAGAACGGCGTGTCGGTCATCTCGCTCGATCTAGAGACCCAGCGTCGCAACGGCATCGAGACGCAAAAGCTCAGCAACACGACGCAGCCCGTCACACTGCGCGCGTATGGCGTCGTGCTCGAACTGCAAACCCTGAGCGAGCTCGGCAACAACTACGCCAACGCAAGGGCGCAGGAGAACACGGCGCGCGCCAAGCTCGAGGTATCACGGGCCGCCCGCGCACGCGCGCAAGCGCTCTACCGTGATCAGCAGAACATGTCGGCCGCGCAACTGCAGGCCGCCGAGGCCGCTTTGCAGGCCGATCAGGCGGCCCTCACGGCGGCGCAGGCGCTGCGCAGCACGCTCGAGGTAACCGCACAGGAGAACTGGGGAGCTGCGCTCGCGCGCGCGTTGATGCAGGACGGTCCACTGCTCACGCGGCTCAAGAACCGCGAGGATGTGCTCGTGCAGATCACTTTACGGCCGGGGCAGAGCGCCGCCGCACCCCTGAGCGGCGCACTGGTGGAATTGCCGGGCGGCGCGCGCGTGCCGCTGCATTACATCTCGGCGGCTACGAAGACTGATCCGCGCATTCAAGGAGCGAGCTTCTTTCTAACCGCACCCGCTTCGAGCGGACTCCTGCCGGGCATGGGCGTCGCTGCGCTCGTGCCCGCCACGGCTGCGGTGCGCGGCGTGGTAGTGCCGCTGAGCGCAATCGTCTGGGCCGAGGGCGGCTCCTGGGCCTACTTTCGGACGGGCGCGAGCAGCTTCGCGCGCCGCGCGATCGCGACCGAGCTGCCGGCCCTTACCGGAGGCTATGTGGTGCGCGGCGCGCCTGATGACCTCGAAGTGGTCGTGCAGGGCGCGCAGATGCTCTTGTCCGAGGAGTTCCGCGCGCAGGCGCAGGTGAGTGACTGAGACGGCAGCGCCCGTGGCCAGCGGACCCCAGGCAGCGCTCATCCGTTTCTCGATCCGCTTTCGCGGCGTATGCATCGCGCTCGCGTGCGTGCTGCTTGCGTACGGGCTCTACACCCTGGCGCAGGCCAAGTACGACGTGTTCCCGGAGTTCGCACCACCCGAGGCCTCCATTCAGACCGAGGCCCCGGGGCTCGCACCCGAGCAAGTGGAGATTCTGGTCACGCAGCCGCTCGAGAATCTCATCAACGGCGTGCCTGGGCTCACGAAGCTGCAATCAGGCTCGATTCAAGGACTGTCCGTCATCACCGCGACCTTTGATCCGGCCACCGATGTCTATCGCGATCGGCAGCTCATCTCCGAGCGTCTGGCGGAGGCGGCCGCCGCGCTGCCAACTGGAGTCGGCGCCCCGACGCTCTCTCCCCTCACCTCCTCGGCGAGCATCGTGATGGTCGTGGGTCTCACCTCGAAGCAGCGCTCGCTCATGGATCTATACACCGCGGCGCAGTGGACCGTGCGGCCGCATCTGCAGGCGGTGCCCGGCGTCTCCAAGGTCGCCGTGTTCGCGCGCGAGCGTAAGTCGCTGCAGATCCAGATCCATCCGGACGCGCTGGTGCGCTTCGGGCTGGGCATCAACGATGTGCTCAATGCCGCGCGCAATGCCACGGGCATCCGCGGCAGCGGCTTCATCGAGACCGCGAACCAGCGCATCGTGCTTGCGACGCAGGGCCAATCGCTCACGCCCGAGGAACTGGGCAGAACAGTGCTCACGAGCGGCGCGGGCACCAGCCTCGTGCTCGCGGACGTCGCATCCGTGGTCGAGGCCGCGGAGCCTGCGATCGGCGGCGGCCTGATCAACGGCGAGCCGGGGGTGGTGCTCAACGTCTCCGAGCAATACCTCGCGAACACGCTCGAGGTGAGCCGCAGCCTGACGAGCGCCCTCGCCGAGCTGCGCCCGGGCCTCGAGCGCAGCGGCATTACTTTGCACGATGATCTGTTCCGCGCCGCAAACTTCATCGAGACGACCACCGCCAACGTCCGCTTCTCCCTGCTGCTCGGGGGAGCGTTGGTGATCGTGATCCTGCTGCTCTTCATGTTCGATTGGCGCTCCGCTGCGATCTCCTGCATCGCAATTCCGTTATCGCTGTTCGCCGCGATCATCGTGCTGCAGCGCCTGGGGATCACCATCAACACGACGACGCTCGGAGGTCTTGCGATCTCGATCGGTGTGGTGGTGGATGATGCCGTGGTCGACATCGAGAACACGATTCGCCGGCTGCGCGAGAACCAGCGGCGCGGCCGACCTCTCAGCCGCGCGCGCGTCGTGCTCGATGCCAGTCTCGAGGTGCGCGGTGCCGTCGTGTATGCGACCTTCGCCGTGCTCTTCGTTGTCTTCCCGATCGTCACACTCTCGGGACTCGCCGGCAGACTGTGCGCACCGCTTGGCATTGCGTACGCCCTCGCGATCCTCGCCTCGCTGCTCATCACGCTCACCGTCACGCCGGCCCTGGCCATGGTGCTCCTCACCGACGAGCACGTCCGTCCCGTCGAGCCGCCACTGCTGCGCTGGTCGAAGACACACTACGGTGAATTTCTTCAACGCAACATCGGCCGGCCGCGCGCCGCGCCCGCTGTGGCCGCCTTACTCATCTTGGGGGGCGTCCTGCTCCTGCCCTTCTTCGGCGTGAGCTTCATCCCGCAGCTCAAGGAGGGACACTTCATCGTGCACATGGCCACCGTGCCGGGCACCTCGCTCGCCGAGTCGCTGCGCATCGGTGGCCTCGTCACGCAGGATCTGCGCGCGCTACCGGCAGTGCGCTCGGTTGCCCAGCGCGCGGGGCGCGCGGAGCTCGCGGATGACACCTACGGGCCGCATTACAGTGAGTTCGAGGTCGATCTGAAACCCTTGAGCGGCGCGCAGAACGAGCGCGTGCAGGCGCAGATTCGCAGCCGGCTCGCCGCGATTCCGGGTGCCAACTTCGTCGTCTACACCTTCCTCTCGGAACGTATCGACGAGACGTTGTCCGGCTATGCGGCTCCGGTCGTCGTGAACATCTTCGGCAGTGATCTCGAGCTGCTCGATCGCAAAGCACGCGAGGTGGCACAAGTGGTGAGCGGCATCCGGGGCGCCACGGACGTGACGTTGCCCGCGCCGCCGGGCGTTCCGCAACTCTCGATCCGTCTGCGCAAAGCGGAGCTCGAGCGCTGGGGCCTGTCTCCGGTGGAGGCACTCGATGCGATCCGCACAGCGTATCAAGGCGATACGGTGGGCGAGACCTTCGACAGCAACCGTGTGTTTCCCGTAATCGCGCTGCTCGATGCGGCGAGCCGCACTCGGGTGGCTCAGGTCGCCGAGCTGCCGCTGCGCACTCCCACTGGCAGCTACGTGAGCCTGCGCCAGATTGCGGACATCTATGCCCAATCCGGACGCTATCAGGTGCTGCATCAGCAGGCGCAACGGCTGCAGACCGTCACCGCCTCTGTCGTCGGCCGCGATCTCGGCTCCTTCGTCGCAGAGCTTCGAGTACGCCTTGCCAGAGACGTCGTACTGCCTCCGGGCAGCTACCTCGAGCTCTCCGGCGAGGCCGAGGCGCAGTCGCGCTCGCAGCGCGATCTGCTCGTGAACTCGCTCATCGCGCTCGTCGGCATTGTGCTGCTGCTGTCGATCATCGCGCGCAACGGTCGCAATCTAGCGCTGGTGCTGCTCAGCCTGCCGTTCGCCTTCATCGGGGGCGTAGTCGCAGCGTTCGCCACTGGCGCGGTGCTCTCCCTCGGATCGCTCGTGGGTTTTGTCGCCCTGCTCGGCATCACGTTGCGCAACTCGATCCTGCTGATCGCTCATTATCAGCATCTCGTCGATGCCGAGGGGCATGTCTGGTCGCTCGCCACGGCAATCACCGGCGCCATGGATCGCCTGGCGCCGATTCTGATGACATCGCTCGTCACCGCGCTGGGCGTGCTACCGCTCGCGATCGGCATGAACGAGGCGGGCCGGGAGATCGAGGGGCCGATGGCGGTCGTCATGCTCGGGGGACTGCTCACCTCGATGGCACTCAACCTTCTGCTGCTGCCGAGCCTCGCATTGCATTACGGCCGATTCACGGTGCAGCCAGCCGACGACAGCCCTCCAGAAACAATCTGACGACGTCATCGGCCCAGCGCTCGAGCTCCTTGGCGCTGAGCGGCGCTCCGAGCATCAGGGCTCGACGCTGGGGCAGCGCCACCACCATGTGGATGAACTGCTGGGCGGCGAAGGTACGCAGCTCGGGTGTCAAGTGCGCATCGTGCAGCTCGCGCGCGAGCAAATTTGCAATGAGGGCGATCGCCTCTGACCAGCCCTGGTCGTAGACGGCGCGCGCCAATTCGGGAAAGCGTGCCGACTCGGCGCTGATCAGACGATGCAGCGCAATCGCGCGCGGCGCGAGAGCCGCGTGCAGCATGAATCCAGCGAGGCGCCGCAGGATGTCGTGCAGAGTCGCACCCTCGAGCAGCGGCACCTCGCGGGGTGGCCGGATCTGCTCGATGATCCGCTGCACGACCGCGACGAACAGCGCCGTCTTGTCGGCGAAGCGATGATAGAACGTGCGCTTGGAGATACCGGCGCGCGCAGCAACGGCTTCGATGCTGGCCGCGCCGAACCCCTCTTCCAGGAACAGCTCGGTTGCGGCCTCCAGAATCTTATCGCCCAACAGGAGGGCGTCACTGCGCGATGGTCTCCCGCCGCGTTGCGCCTTGCGCGCCGGCGCACGGCGGCGCTCCCTAACGTCGACGATAGGCGAACTCACCTCCGCCCGCGTGCGCGGCGCGGTAGCCGGACATCCGCCCGTAGTGGTAACCGCCTCCGTAGGCGTACGGCGCACGGGCGTAGGGCGCGCCCCGATAGTAGGGCGCGTGATAGTAAGGCACGCCGTGATAGTAAGGCGCCGGCCGATAGTACGGCGCGGCCGCGGGATAGTAAGGCACCGCCGCGGCCGGATAGTACGGTGCTGGATACGAATACGGCGCCGCATACGAATACGGCGCTGCATACCCATACGGCGCCGGAGACGCATACGGTGCCGAGTAGGCTGGCGGCGGGTAGTACGCCGGCGGCGCACCGTAGCCGCCGGTAGCCGGCGCGTACGGTGCCTGCGTGGCCGCGGAAAGCGCCGCCGAGGCGGCCAGCAGCGGCCAAGTGGCGAGCCTCACCGCGGCGCCAAGGGCGTGCGGCGCCAGCAGAAACAGCGGTCCCCCGGCATGCGCCGGCATGATGGGAGCACCAAGGAGAGTGGCGGCGGTGGTCGCGGACAGGACCGTCTGCTTCAGGCCGAACATGCAGGTTCCCTCCAGATGGTTGGCTGCGCAGGGCGCACGAGCGGACGGTACTCGCCTCCATCTGGAAACGCAACGGTACCGTTGCGTTAAAGGCCGTGCCCGCTTCCGCTCATGTCCTTGGCTTCAGTGCCGCGGCTATGATCCGTGCCATGTCGGAAGCTCCCACGAGCCGCAGAGCTCGACCCAGCGCCCGCGACGCCCGCAAGGCACAGCGCAGCCAGCGGCCCGTCGCACCGCCGTTCATAACAAGGAAGATACCGCCCTACGAGCTGCTGTCCGCGGAAGGCCTCGAGGCGGTGGAGCAGCATGCCGACCGCTTGCTCGCGGAGATCGGGCTCGAGATCCGTGGCGATGCGGAGGCGATCCGACTCTGGCGCACGGCGGGCGCGACGATCACGCAGGACTGCCGCGTGCACGTCCCGACAGGACTGGCACGCGAGATCGTGAGGCGCTCGGCGCCGCGCGAGTTCACGCAGCATGCGCGCAATGCCAAGCGCAGCGTCATCATCGGCGGCGCGCATACCGTGCTCGCGCCGGCCTACGGGCCACCCTTCGTATCGGATCTCGACGGCGGCCGTCGCTACGGCACGCTCGAGGACTTTCGCAACTTCGTGAAGCTCGCGTACCTCTCGCCGTGGCTGCATCACTCCGGCGGTACGGTGTGCGAGCCGGTCGACCTGCCGGTCAACAAGCGCCACCTCGACATGCTCTATACGCACATGCGTTATTCGGACAAGCCGTTCATGGGCTCGGTGACGACGGCGGCGCGCGCAGCCGACTCGATCGAGATGTGCCGGCTGCTCTTCGGCGCGGACTTCATGGCACAGAACTGCGTGATCCTCGGCAACGTGAACGTCAACTCGCCCCTGGTGCTCGACGGCGAGGCAAGCCGCGTCATTCGCACGTATGCCGCTGCCAATCAGGCACCGGTGTGCGTGCCCTTCATTCTCGGTGGCGCCATGGGACCCGTGACCACCGCGGGCGGCCTGGCGCAGTGCTTCGCAGAAGCGACCTTCTGCGTCGCGCTGGGACAGCTCGAGCGCCCCGGCTCACCGGCGATCCTCGGTAATTTTCTCTCCTCGATGTCGCTGCGCAGCGGCGCGCCTACCTTCGGCACGCCCGAGCCGGCACTCGCCTACTTCGCCATCGGCCAGCTCGCACGGCGGCTCGGCGTGCCGTTGCGCTGTGGCGGTAATCTGTGCGCATCCAAGGTCGCGGATGCACAGGCGGCCGCGGAGAGCGCGAACTCCATGTGGCCCGCATTTCTTGCCGGGGCCAATTTCGTGCTGCATGCGGCGGGCTGGCTCGAGGCGGGACTCGCGATGTCATACGAGAAGTTCGTCATGGACACCGATCAGTGCGGCGCGCTGCACACGCTCGCCCATGGCATTGCACTCGATGACAATGGCTTCGCGCTCGCGGCGTTTCGCGAGGTCGGACCCGGCAAGCACTACCTGGGATCGGGCCACACGCTGGCGAACTATCAAACCGCGTTCTACGAGTTCTCACTCGCCGACAACAACTCGTTCGAGCAATGGAGCGCGGAGGGCGCGCAGGATCAGCTGGCGCGCGCCAACAGGCGCTGGAAAGAGCTGCTACGCAGCTACGAGCCGCCGGCCTTCGACCTCGCGAAGGACGAGCAACTGCAGGATTTCATCGAGCGCAGAAAGCGCAGCCTGCCCGACGGCATCGGCTAGCGAGAACGCTGCATGCGACTGAGCGCCGCCGCGATGGGGCGCGCAGCTTCCGCATAATCCTGCCACGGCTTTGACTTGGCCAGCAGTGCCGGGGCGGTGCGTAAAGTGAAGCGTCGAGGATCGAGGCCGGCGCGCACCTGTGACCATGACAGGGGCATCGACACTTGAGCGCCCGGGCGCGCGCGGGGAGACAGCGGCGCCACGGCGGTCGCGGTGAGATCATTGCGCAAATAGTCGAGAAAGATGTGACCTGTGCGCACGCGCTTTGCCATGTTGATCACGTAGCGCTCCGGACTGTCAGCGACCATTGCGCTGCAGAGATCGCGGGCGAATGCCTTCACGACAGACCAGTTGAGCGGACCGCGGCGGGGTTGGACGAGTGGGGTCACCACATGCAGCCCCTTGCCTCCGGTCGTCTTGCAGAGGCTCTCCAGTCCGACCGCTGCGAGCCGTGCGCGCAGCTCCTGAGCCGCACGGATCACGGCTTCGAAGTCGAGCTCGGGCGCCGGATCCAGATCGAACACGAGACGCCCGGGCAGCTCGGGATGCCCCGGCTGCCCATTGCCCGGGTGCAGCTCGATGCCGGCTGTTTGAGCGACCTCGATCAAAGCCTCCATGCCGTTGATCGCGACATAGGGCTTCTGATCCCCGGGTAGCTTCAGCAGAGTGTAGTGACTCGAGGTTCCCGCCATGGCGTGGCGCTGAAAGAATCGCTGCGCGCCGATGCCATCGGGGGCACGAACGATCGAGCACGGCCGGCCCTCGATGTGCGGCAGCATCCAGTGCCCGATCGTCGCGAAATACTGTGCGAGATCCCACTTGGTGACCGGCCGACCCTCTCCGTCATCCGGCCACAGCGCCTTGTCGGGATTGGAGATCGTGAGCCCCATCACCTGCGGCCGCTCGTGCGAGGAGGCGGTCCCGGCACGTTTTGCGGCGCGCTTGCCGGCGCGCGCCGTGCGCGCCTGCGGGCCCGTGCGCGCCTGCGGGCCCGTGCGCGCCTGCGGGCCCGTGCGCGCCTGCGGGCCCGTGCGCGCCTGCGGTGCCACTGCCGCTCTCACCCGCCCCTCGACGGCAGCCGGTGTCTCCGCCTGTACCTCAGCGGCTGGCTTGTCCTCGCGCAGACCTTTGAAGGCAGCCTGACGCACGTTGCCGCCCTCGGTCCACCCTGCGAATTCGATCTCGGCGACCAGCTGTGGCTTCAACCAATGGACGTTGCGTGCACCGGGTAGCGGGACGCGCTGATCGAACGGACTCTGATTCGATTGCAGCCGCTTGAGACGCGGCATCAACGTGCGCAGCTTCTCGGCGCTGAATCCCGTGCCGACGCGGCCGACCGGAATCAGCCGCCCGCCCCGATACACACCGACCACCAGCGAACGCAGTCGCTCACCCTCCGAAGTCCAGCCGCCGATCACGACCTCATGGCCCGCGCGGCATTTCGCCTTGATCCAGCTTCCCGTGCGGCCGGACTCGTAGGGCGCATCTGCCCGCTTGGACACAATGCCCTCGAGGGACATGTTGCAGGCCGAGCGCAGCACCTCGGCTCCCGATCCCTCGACGTGCTCGAGATAGCGAATGTGGGCGGCGCTAGCGCGCGGCTGGGCCTGCAGCAGCCGTTGCAGTCGCTGCTTGCGCTCGGTGAGCGGCACGCGGCGCAGGTCGTGCCCGTCGCAGTACAGCAGGTCGAAGGCGAAGAACACGAGCGCATCGCCTCGATCCTCGGAGAGGGCGGCCTGCAGGGCCGAGAAATCCGGTACCCCCTCTTGGTTCATGGCAACCGCCTCGCCGTCGATGACGCAGTCAGGAAGGCGGCGTGCCGCCGCGGCGATCGAGCCGAAGCGCGCAGTCCAGTCCAGTCCCTTGCGCGTCCTCAAGAGCGCGCGGCCCCTCTGTACGTGCAGCTGCAGACGGTAGCCGTCGAGCTTGATCTCGTGGACCCAACCCGCTGCCTCCGGGGGCGTCTCGACGAGCCTGCACAGTTGCGGCTCGATGAAGCCCTGCATCGGCGTGCGAACAGCCGGCGACTTGCGCGCGTCTGCGGCCTTGTCCATGCGCCGCTCGGAGTGCCATTCAGCCTTGGCCCGCGCAGCACGCGTCTTCTGCACGAAAGGTCGGGGAGCGCGACCCTTGCCAGCGGCAATCTGCTTCATCGGCCGGCCCGATGCGACGGAGCGATCAGGTGCGAGCAGCGCGTCGTGGTCGCCCGGCCGCGCGTATGCGTCGCGGCTCTTGATCAGGAGCCAGTTGGTGCGCTTGCCGCCGTCGCGATTGCGCAGACGGACGAGCACCCAATCGCCGTGCAGGCGCTGCCCATCGAGCCGGAATCTGAGGTTACCCGCGCGCAGCCGCGCGCTCGGCTCGCCCTCGCCCTCCGGACTCCAGTAGCCACGGTCCCAGAGCTGCACGGTGCCACCGCCATATTCGCCTCGCGGGATGGTGCCCTCGAAGTCCCCATAGTCGAGTGGATGGTCTTCGACCTCGACCGCAAGCCGCTTGTCGGCAGGATCCAGCGAAGGACCGCGCGTGACTGCCCAGGACTTGAAAACTCCGGCGAGCTCGAGCCGCAGGTCGTAGTGCAGGCGCCGCGCGGCATGCTTCTGGATGACGAAGCGCAGATGCGCGCCAGCCGCGACCTGACGCGCGCCACTCGGCTCCGCAGTCCGGGTGAAATCACGCTTAGCGCGGTACCTGGCAAGTTTGCGGCTGGGCATCGGAGGTCAACAAGTTCGCGCTGCGTGCCACATACGGGAGTGTCCTCGCACGGCGCGCGGGCGTTGCGCTCGCGCGCGCGGCACGCGGCGGTCCTGCGTAGCGCAACTCGAGCGTGGTGCGCGAAAGAAATACCCGCCTGTGATAGCGGCGCACGAGCGCACTGCGCAAGGTCACTGGATTGGTCGCGAGAATCAGCATGAAGATGAGGATGCGTTCGCCCAGGCGATGCCAGGCGCCCGTAGGCCCGGCCTTGCAATTCTCGCTACACTCGAAGCCGTAGCGCGCGACGATGCGCGCGAGCTTCGAGCACTGCCGCAACGTGCCCAGGTGCATGTCGCCGCAGATTACCGCGACCTCATCGAGCTCGACCCGCTGCGCGCAGTAACGCGCCAGCTCGCGCAGCGATGCGTCGATCGCTCGACTCACCTGCCGCGCCCAGGCGACGGTCGGTCCGCGCTGTCCCATGATCGGGATGTGCTCATTCCAGAGGTGCAGCTTGAGAATCGGATCCCCCGGCCGTACCAGCGTGCCGTCGGCGAGCGACACCGACTGATCCGCCCAGGCGCGCTCGAGCCTGAACAGGCAGCGCGGCGCGGTGGTGTATTCAAATACGCCGTTGCGACGGCGCAGCCAACTGTCGAGAGTGAAGACTGCGTGCTCGATCCATGCGCTAGCTGAGCTGCGTTTTCCAGAAAGCTCGAAGAACAAGACAAACTCCGGCGAGCACCATTGCGCCTCAAAGCTTGGCTTTACGCCTGCGTCTGTGTGTCAGCGTAAGCGATTGCAAGAACGGCTTTGATCGATAGCGCGATGGGTACTGCCAAGATGACGCCGACTATGCCAAAAAGTACTCCGCCCGACAAAAAGCAGAATATGACCAGCACGGGATGTACCCGAGCCGCGCTTCCGAGCACGATTGGACCCACGAACTGATCGATCGACAGACGCAGCGCAATCGCATACAGCACGTAAGCGATGATGTCAGCCGCGCTGACTGCATGATGGACGGCCACGAGGCCGGCAGTCACCGCCGAGGCTCCAGGCCCGATCACGGGGATCACTTCGAGCAGACCGGTCAGCAGTGCAAGCAGCACCGCGTGATGCAAACCGAGCACCAGCCCGAGACCCACATACGCGGCCGCGGTGGCATATGTCACCACGAGCGCCACGCCGAGGAAGTAGCGCCGGAGGACAGGATCGAGACTCTCCCAGACACACTTTGCGAAGGGCCGCTGGCGCGGCGGCACGAGCCAGGCGATGCCGGTCGCGACGCGCCGCGCATCGAACAGTAGGTAGCCGAGCACGACCCACAGCAGAATGAAGCCGCCGGATCCCGCGAGGCCCCACGCGGCGAGACTCAGCACGCCACCGCTGCGCACGAACCAGCCGCGCAAACCATCGACGCTGGCCGTGGCGATTTGACCGGCATCGAAGGTTTGGCCCAAGAGCTCGACGCTGTGGTTACCGATGAAGGAGCGCAGCAGACTCGCGAGCGTGCCCTGCAGGTCGCCGAACACCGCGGCGGTCTCCTGAACCAATGCCGGAATCCACAGGAACCCGGCGACCGCGGCAAGGCCGATGAGCAGCAGCAATACCGCGCCGGCAAAAAGCCAGCGCGGGCCACGCATGCGTGCCGCCAACCAATCGATCAGCGGCGTGCACAGATAAGCGACGATCCCGGCGAGCACGAACGGCAGCAGGATACGACGCACGGCATACAAGAAGATCACCGTGGTCGCGAGCACCGCGACCCCGACCAGTGCGGGGATGCGCTCGGTCTGCCGCTGCATCACTCGTAGACCCGGCCTTTCCAGTACACGCGGCCGGCGAGGCGCCAGCGCACGCTGTCGAGAGCAATGATCGCTCCCGCCGTGTAGCCGAGCGGAAAGAGCAAGCCGTACCAGAGTGGAATGCCGAAATGCAGCGCACCTGCTATGTGCAACGCGAATGCCGCCGCGGAGCCGAGCAGCGCCGGCAGCAACGCGATGCACGCAGTCTGCGAGCCCCTGGCGCACGCGTGCGCATCGATGATCGGCAGTAACACCGATGCCCAGGCCAGAACCACCGCCAGCGCAGCCATGCCGAGGGTGCGGCGCGCACCACCGAGCATCTCGATCAGGTTCTTCGCAATGCCCGGCCAGAGCGTACGCCACCCCGTGTACATCCGCGTGCCGAGCACTGCACTGCCATCCTCGAGCAGTACCCGATAGCCTTGACGCTTGAGCAGGCCGGCCAGTTCCACGTCTTCACAGATCGCGCTGCGCACGCTTGCATGGCCACCGACGCTCACATAGGCCTGGCGCCGTGCCAGCATGAATTGTCCGGTAGCGACCACCTCGGTGCTCTCCGGGGCCTGCACCTTTGCGAGATTCTGCGAGAAGCCCAGCAGATACAGCCCGCACGGCAGCATCAACCGCTCCGCAAAGCTCCCGAGCTCGTGGCGCGGTGCCAGCGAAAGCAGATCGAGCGTGCCCTCCTCCGCCGCCCGCACGGCGCTCGCGATCAGCAACGGATGGGCGCGCATGTCGGCATCCAGAAAACACAGCCAGAGCGTGCCGGCAGGCGCCGCGGCAGCCCCGATGCAGCATGCGTGAACCTTGCCTTTCCAGCCGGGAGGCAGTGGCGGTGCTCGCAGCAGCCGGATCCGCGGATCCGCCGCGGCGAGAGACGTGACGATCTGTGGCGTCGCATCCGCTGAATCGTCATCGACGACGATGATGTGCAGGTGGGCGGCCGGATAGCTCTGCGCGCTCAGCGACTCGATGCACGGCGCGATATTCGCGCTCTCATCGCGCGCCGGAACGATGACTGCAACGGCGGGCGCGGACTCATCTGCGGCCGGTGCGTAGGGTTGTACGCGCCGCAGCGCGTGGCGCTGACGAAAGGCCCGGGTGATCAACCAGGCGACGGCCACGAGCCATGCGATGGACAGGGCGAGCTCCATTTGATCTGATGTCCTGGCCCAGTTGACGCGGGAGCCGCGAGCGCAGGTCAGACCCGACCGCTGAGCGGCGGCTCGGCCGCCACCACACCGATCGCGATCAGTCCGTGCCGTGCAGCGAGCACGAGCCGGCCCAGCGCCTCGTAGAGGGCGCGCTGTGACCTCGTGAGCGCATCGGCATTGGGAATCCAGCCCGTGATGCCGCGGTCCCGCAAAGTCCACATGGCGGCCGGCGCGGGTGTGACGGTGATTCCTGCCTGCTCGAACTCCGTGACCGAGCGAGCCATGTGCGCCGCGGAGGTCACGAGCAACACTCGATGCACGCCCGCCTGCGCCAGTATGACGGCGGACTTGCGTGCGTTCTCATGCGTATCCCGGGAGCGGTTCTCCACCCAGGTCGCCTTCAGCGCCAGATCGCGCCGCAGGAATTCCTCCATCGCGGCCGCCTCGTAACGACTTCCCGACACCAGGATCGGCAGCCCCGTGGCGCGCGCGACTCGGGCGCCGTAGACGAGTCGCTCAAGTGTCGTGGCACCGGGAGCGGAGCCGCCGTACTCCGGCGCATCGACGCGCACTCCCCCGGCCAGGATCACGACCGCCTGGGCGCCGACGGACTTGCGCAGGTCGAGCGCCGGATATTTCTCGGCCCAGCGCACCAGCGTATCGGCGACGAGCGGTGTCGCGAGCAGCCACAGGAGTACGACACCCGTGGCGCACAATGCCAGGCCCACACTGCGCCGGCGCCTGCCGAGCGTGAGTGCGAGCCCCGCCAGGGCGAGCAGCAGCGGCCCGGTCGGCGGGAGCACCAGGTTCTTCAGCACTATCTTCCAGATGAACACATCCATCGATTCGCGCGCTCCGACGGGGTCGCCCCGTCGAGCCGACCCGTACACCCTCCCACCGGGATTGTGACCGCGGCGAACGATAACAATTCTGCGCGGGCTCGCGGATAGGAGCTCGCGGATTGGGGGCCCGCTATCGGGGTATGAGACGCGCTACCGCAGGGGTAGGCGCGAGCCCATTGGGGCGGCACGCGACCAGATTGCTCTCGAACTCCTGCGTGCAGTCCTCCCAGCTCGATTGCAGCGCGTACGCACGGCAGGCGCTGGGGTCGAGCTCCAGCGCCCGCGCCGCAGCCTGCGCCAAGTCCCAATCAAGAGCGCCCGTCACGCCGTCGCGAATCACATCGATCGGCCCCGTCACCGGATAGGCGGCCACGGGAACGCCGCATGCCATGGCCTCGAGGTTCACCAGTCCGAAGGTGTCGGTACGACTCGGGAAGACCATGACATCGGCGGCGGCGATGTGCGCGGCGAGGTCCTCGCCGAAGCGAAATCCCAAATAGATGGCATCGGGATACGCGGCCTGCAGCCGCGGCCTCTCCGGTCCATCCCCGATGATGATCTTCGTTCCGCGCCATGGCATGCGCAGGAAGTCGTCGATGTTCTTCTCGACGGCGACGCGCCCCACATAGGCGGCGATCGGCCGGGGCAGATCGAGGAATGCCTTGTCGCGTGGACGAAAGAGCCTCGTGTCCACGCCGCGCCGCCAACGCACGACGTTGGTGAAACCGCGCGCGGCGAGCTCTGTCTGCACGCTTTGCGTGCTGACCATGCAGCCGTGCGCGGCGCCGTGAAACCAGCGCAGGGCCGCATACGAAGCGGCCGGCGGGAGCGGAAAGCGCGAGCGCAGATATTGCGGAAACTGCGTGTGATACGAGGTCGTGAAGCGCAGCCCGTTCCTGATGCAGTGGCGGCGCGCAGCCAGGCCGAGCGGCCCCTCGGTCGCAATGTGCAGGGCCTGCGGTTGAAACTCGGCGATCTGCCGGGCCAGCTTGCGCCGCGGGAAAATCGCCAGCCGGATCTCCGCATAGGTCGGGCAGGCGATCGTTCGATGGTCACCCGGATGGGCGATCTGCACGTCGTGCCCGAAACGCCGCAGGCAAGCGGCCGTCTGCGCAAGGGTGTTCACCACGCCGTTGGTCTGCGGAAACCACGCATCGCTGACGATCAGGATCCGCATGCGATGTGTGGCTCCAGCGGCGGTACGGCCGCCGCCATCTTCCGTGCCCCGTGTGACGCTGGCGTGAACGCCGATGAGTAGTACGTCGCAAAGCCTACGTTGAGCGGCCGCACCGTCATCTGCGTGTAAGAGTCTTGCTATATCAGCTTCATGCCCCTGCTTGCGGGGTCGGGTCATGAAGAGGACACGTCGAATGGAAGGTTTCCTCCAGGCACTGAAGACTCAGCGTTGGGACGACCATCGCTATTACCACCACAGCCGCATCAATCAATCGCTGCATCTGGTCAGCGCCATGAGCTTTCTGACGACATATTACCTGGTGTTCAAGAACCCGGCTGCCGCCGGCTTCCTCGGCTGGTTCGGCGCCATGATCAGCCGGCAGGTCGGGCACTTCTTCTTCGAGCCGAAGGGCTACGATCAAGTGAACCACGCCACGCACCAGCACAAGGAGGCCATCAAGGTCGGTTACAACCTGAGGCGCAAGACGATCCTGCTGTCGCTGTGGGCACTGTCACCGCTTGCGCTGTGGCTCGACCCAACCCTCTTCGGCGTATTCGAGCGACCCGGCAACGGTGCGGAATTCATGCGCAACGTGGGGCAGCTCTGGCTCCTGCTGGGCGTTGCCGCGCTGCTGTTCCGCACGATCCACCTGTTCTTCCTCCAGGACATTCAGACAGGACTCGTGTGGCTCACCAAGATCGTCACCGACCCGTTCCACGACATCAAGCTCTACTACCGCGCGCCGCTTCATCTGCTGCGTGGGGAGCTGATCGATCCCATGGAGGACGTCGCAGAGGAGGAGATGGCCCAGCGCGCCTGAAGCATCTCGCGCAGCACGCGCCGGCGGATGGACTTGTTGGTGAGCGCCTCGTTCGCCCACCACCAGCCGTCGGCTTTCATGGCGGTGGCGGCCGCAAGCATCTTGTCCGCCACCTCATCAAAGTCGGCATCGCTGTAGTCGAGGCTGAAGATGAGCCGGCCCGTGCCGATCCAGCTGAGCGCGAGACCCGAGGCACGCAGGTAGTACTGCAGCATCCAGTTGTAGCACGAGGGCTGCAGGTAATTGATGGTCCAGATCGAGGAGAGATTCGATACTTGAACCGGAACGTGTGCGGCGCGCAACCGCTCGTTGAGCTCGCGCGCGCGACGATTCCACACGGCATCGAGATCGCGATACAGCGCCTTGACGGCATCGCTCTCCAGACGTGTGAGGAACTCGTGCATCGCTCCCATGACGTACGGGTGCGAGTTGAAGGTGCCCCGGGCAAAGCAGATGTCCCCGGGACGCTGCTCGCGAAAGCGCTGCATCAGCTCCCGGCGACCACACAGCACGCCGACCGGCAACCCACCTCCCAGGGATTTGCCGTAGGTGACCATGTCGGCACGCACCCCGAAGTATTCCTGGGCTCCGCCGGGAGCGAGTCGAAAGCCGACGAACACCTCATCGAAGATGAGCGCGATGTTCCTCTCCGAGCACACCGTGCGCAGCTTCTCGAGCCAGCGGGTATAGGCGGCGCGATCGAAGTGAGCGCTGCGGCCGCTATCGATGAGCCCCCAGTCGGCGGGAGCCGGGGCATTGGGGTGCAAGGCTTGCAGCGGGTTCACCAGCACGCAGGCGATGTCGCGCCGACTGCGCAGGACACGCAGCGATGTCTCGTCCATGTCCTTCAGCGTGTATGTCTCGCGTGCCGGGGCGGGATTGCCAACGCCCGGCTGTACATCCCCCCACCAGCCGTGATACGAGCCGCAGAAGCGCACGAGATAGCGGCGCCGCGTGTGATAGCGCGCAAGCCGCACCGCCTGCATCACGGCCTCGGTGCCCGACATGTGGAAGGAGACCTCATCCAGGCCGGAGATCTCGCGCAGCCGCTGCACGTTGTAGACCAAGCTCGGGTGATAGGTGCCGAGGACGGGTCCGAGCTCACGTACCCGCTCGCTGCCCCGCGCGATGCAGTCCTTGTAGAAGTCGTAGCCGAACAGGTTGACGCCGTAGGAGCCGGTCAGATCGTGGAAGCGGTTGCCGTCGAGGTCCGTGACGGTCTTGCCCTGAGAGGAGACGACGAAGGAGCCGGCGCGCAGGTGCTGCCGGACGAAGCGGCTGAACTGAAAGGGGACGCGGTAGCGCGCCGTGAACTGCAGGTCGGACACGCTGTCTTCCAGCTCGGTGGTCAGCGCGGCGGTCTTGCTGAAGCGCTCGGCGTAAAATGCCGCCAGGCGTTCGAACGCCGCCCGACGCTGCGCTGCCACCTCCTCCGGCGCATGGTCGGCCCGAAAGATCTGCGCCGCGTCGTACTCGTAGAAGGGAATGAGCGCGCCGATGCGGCGTGCGAGGCGCGCATGCCCCGCCAGGGAACGGTGCTTGGCACGGGAGAGCAGCAGGCGCAGCTGCACGGCGCGCAGCAGGATCGCCAGAATTACCGCCGCCGCGATATAGAGCATCATCGTGGTCGTACTCGCATCATGTGGGTGCTCGACTGCTAGGGGGCCGCGCGCAAAGTATGGCTGTCGTATGACACTTCCATGACGCTGCGCGCGGTGCTGCTCAAGGTCACCCAGCAGGAGGATGTGAACTTCCTGCTGACGAACCGCCTGCCGCGTCGCTGGCTGACGCTGTTCATCGGCTGGCTGAGCCACCTCGAGCAGCCCATCGTGCGCGATCTGTGCCTGCTCGCCTGGCGGCTGTTCTGTGATCTCGACTTGAGCGAGGCCCGTACCACGCGCTTCAAGAGCCTCCACGACTGCTTCACGCGCCAGCTGAAGGACGGCGCCCGGCCCGTCGATCCCAGTGCGGACGTACTGGTCAGTCCCTGCGATGCCATCGTGGGGGAGACGGGTCGGGTAGCATCCGGGTCGGTGCTGCAGGCCAAGGGCTTCCCCTATGCGCTGAGCGACCTGCTCGGGGATCACGAGCTGGTGCGCGGCTACGCACAGGGTAGCTATGTGACTCTGCGCCTCACGTCGGGAATGTATCACCGCTTCCACGCCCCGTACGACTGCCGCGTCGAGCAGGTCGTGTACATCTCCGGGGACACCTGGAACGTGAACCCGATCGCCCTCGAGCGAGTCGCGCGACTCTTCTGCAAGAACGAGCGCGCCGTCATCCGCTTGCAGCTGGCGGGCTGCGGGGCGCGCATGATTCTCGTGCCGGTCGCCGCGATTCTGGTCGCGAGCATCCGGCTGCACTTTCTCGATGTGCTGCTGCATCTGCGGTATCGCGGACCCAACGTCATCCCCTGCGATGCGCAGCTGCGCAAGGGCGAGGAGATGGGTTGGTTCGAGCACGGCTCGACGATCATCGTGTTCGCACCGCCGGACTTTCGCGTGCACGAGGACATTCGCAACGGACGCAGGGTACGCATGGGTCAGGCTCTGTTTCACCTGCCGGCTGATGCGTGAGCGACATCGCGGTCATCACCGGAACCACTCACGGCATCGGTCTCGTGACGAGCCGCGAGCTCGCGCGCGCCGGCCGCACGGTCGTGATGCTGTGCCGCGACGTGGCGGCCGCCGAGAGCGTGCGCTCGCAGATCGTGACGCTGCATCCGCGCGCCGCGGTGCACGTGGTGAGCTGCGACCTCGCCTCGCTCGCATCCGTGCGCGAGGCAGCCCAGATGGTGCGCGCGCGTTTCAAACGCATTGCGCTGCTCATCAACAACGCCGGCATGGTGAGCACCCGGCAGCGACGGTCCGCGGATGGCTTCGAGCTCACCTTTGCGACCAATCACCTCGGACCCTTTCTGCTCACCGAGCTGCTGCGCGAGCAGCTGCACGCACCCGCGCGCATCATCAATCTGGCATCACGAGCGCACTACCGCGGTCATTTGGATTTGCGGCGCATCACCGCGCCGCGCGGCCGCTACAGCCCCATGGCAGCCTATGCAAGCTCGAAGCTTGCGAACGTAATGCACACCTTTGCACTGGCGCGCCGTCTTGCGGGCTCGGGCATCATCGTCAACTGCCTGCATCCGGGCGTGGTCGCGACCAATCTGCTGCCGCGCTGGCTGCGGCTGCTCAAGCCCTTGTTGAGCCCGGTGATCCTCGATGCCGAGGCCGGCGCACGCACCTCGCTCTATCTGGCACTTTCAAACGAAGTCGCGCAGATGAGCGGTTGCTACTTCGACGAGCAGCAGCGGCTGCAGCGCGCCGCAGCGCTCGCCTACGAGGTACCGCTGCAGGAGGCGCTGTGGGACGCCAGCTCGCGCTGGGCGGGCTTGGGCAGCTGAGATACTTACGTTCTTGGTTGCGGTTATGTTAATTTTGCGGCGGCCCAGGTCGCAGACGAATGAGATAAAGTAAACCAGCCCGGCTGAGCCTGTTGCCGGGGGTGGAGACCTGATCGCAGTGGCTCGTTCAGGAACTTCTGCGATGCGGGAGTGTTCGGTTTTTTGGCCCTGTGAGAGTTGCCATGCCCAACCTTGCTCGCTCGCGGACCGCGGAATTGTTGCTCTTCGCCAGCAACTTTCTGCGCCACCCCATGATGCTCGGCTCAATAATCCCAAGCTCACGCTTTCTCGTGAACCAGGTGCTCGAACCAATCGACTGGGAGCGCGCGCACGTGATCGTCGAGTACGGCCCGGGGGTCGGCACGATCACGAGCGAGATCCTACGCCGCATGCGCCCGGATGCACATCTGGTCGCCATCGAGACCAATCGCGATTTCGTGCGCTTCCTGCAGGGCACGCTGCCCGATCCACGCCTGCAGCTGGTGCACGAGTCGGCGGCGGAGGTGCAAAGCGTGCTGCAGCGGCTAGGCCTGCCGGCACCGAGCTACATCGTCTCCGGCATTCCCTTGGGCAGCATGCCCGAGCAGCTGCGCGCCGACATCGTCAGCAAGAGCCGCGCGGCCCTCGCCCCCGGCGGAGCCTTCCTCGTCTATCAATTCACCTCGCGCGTGTACCCGGTGCTGCAGCAGACCTTCCAGCATGTCCGGCGCAGCTTCCAGCCACGCAATCTGCCTCCTGCACAGCTCTTCGTTTGCGCTACCGAGGCAGGCTGAGCAGCACATTCGCCTTGCCGTGGCCCAGCTTGCACCGCGCCCCGGGCATTAGCGGAGCGGGTAGGCAGAAGGTCCACTATCGAATGAGAGCCGCCGGGCGCTAGCTTGCGAGAAGCCCGCGGATCTCTGGCCGCAGGCAAGGAGTACTGCGGTGAGCAAGCTCATGCACGTCGTCCTCGGCAGCTTCGTCGCCGGCCTTCTCGTGCTCACACCCGCCTATCTGGCCGCCCTGCTGCTCCTGAAGGCAATCGGATCACTGGGCGGCTTGCTCAAGCCCATCGCCGGGCTGCTGCCCGCATGGATGCCGGCGGCTCAGCTCCTGTCCGTGGCTTTGATACTCGTGGTCTGCCTTGTCGTGGGACTCGCGCTACGCACCGCGCCGGGTCAGGCGCTGCGCCGCCGCCTCGAGCGTTCGGTCCTCGACAAGATCCCCGGCTACACGCTGCTGCGCAGCCTGACGCAACGACTGGCCGGTGAGAGCGAAGACGAGGCGTGGAAGCCTGCCCTCGCCGAGATCGAAGAAGCGCTGGTGCCCGCATTCATCATCGAGGTGCTCGCGGACGGGCGTTACACGGTGTTCGTGCCCTCGGTCCCCACGCCCTTGGCGGGCGCGGTCTATGTGCTCAGCCGGGAGCGGGTGCATCCGCTCAACGTGGCCTTCACTCAGGCCATGAGGACCGTCTCGCGGTGGGGATCCGGGTGCAAGGATCTGGTGGCAGCAATGGAATCCACCCAGCAAAGCGCGCAGCCCCGCTCAGCCGCATAGCACGCGGGCGGCTCACGCTCTGCTCGCGCCGATACCTGCCGCCGTCTGGCGCACCAGGAAGGCGACCACCGCCCGCAAGGCCTCGCGCGGGCTCGCACCGCGCGAGCGCGCGTCCGCACAGGCGGCCAGCTGCAGGTGTGCGCTCGTGCCCCGTCGCAGGATCGTGCGCGCGTGCTCCACCTCGCGCACACAGTCGAGCGCCTCGGCGTCCTCACGCACCAGCTCGAGCAATTCCCCGAGCAGGATCTCGAAGGAGACCAGCTCACCCTTGGCCAGATCGAGCAGCTTCTCGTCGTAGCCGTAGCGTATGGCGCGCCAGCGATTCTCCGCGAGCAGCGTGTTCGGGAACAGCCGCCAGCTGCGATTCGCCTGCCGCAGCCGGAACAGCATCCGCAGCAGGCTCGCCTTCAACGCCGCGATGCATACCGCATCGTCGATGTCGGTGCAGCAGTCGGTGATGCGCGTCTCGAGCGTTGGATAGCGCGCGTTCGGCCGCACGTCCCACCAGATCCGCGTTGTGTCCTCGATCAAGCCGCTCGCAATCAGCATGTCGAGCTGGCGGCGAAAGTCATCGAAGCTCGCGAAGCGCTCCGGCAGACCGGTGCGTGGCAGCGTGCTCAGGATCGTGAGCCGGAAGGATTTGAAGCCGGTTTCCTCGCCCTCCCAGAACGGCGAGGAACACGACAGCGCAAGCAGATGCGGCAGAAAGTAGGAATATTGATTCATCAAATCAACGCGCAGATCGTCGGCATCGATGCCGACGTGCACGTGCATGCTGCAGATGAGCATGCGGCGCGGGTCGGCGCGTATCTCGCTCGCGAGCTGCACGAGACGCTCGCTCTCGCCGCGCCGGGGAGCGCTCGCGCTTGCGAATGGGTGCGTAGCGGCCGCAATCGGCGCGAGCCCGTACTTGCGGCTCACCTCCACGACGATGGCACGCAGCTCGGCGAGATCCGCCCGCACCTCGCTCATGGTGCGGCACACGCGCGTCGCAACTTCGATCTGGGGCCGCGGGAACTCCGGACTGATCTGCCCGCCTCCGCGCTCGAAGCATTCACGCAGCAGCTCGGGTGGCGGGGGACGGCTCAAATCGTAGCTGTCGAGGTCCACCAGGAGGTACTCCTCCTCGATCCCGACTGTGAAGGGCGGCTCCCGCAGGCTCACGGGAACCAAGTCTACGCTCAGTGCGCCTCTTCGAGCGCGATCGCCGCCAGGCGCGCGGCATCGAGCAGCAGCTGCGTATCCTGCTTGCCGGGCAGACCGATCTCGCCGCGATAGACACCGAGCGCGCCGCGAACTTGACCGTTGCCAAATTTGATCGGCGTCGACCAGGACGAATGCAAGCCGGCCTCGAGCAGCCGCGCACGCAAGTGCTGCGCGAAGGGATCCTTGCCGGCATCTGCGACCACGACCGTGCGTCGCAGATAGACGGCTGCCGCGCAGGAGCCGTCGCGGATGCCAATGCGTGCGTGCTGCAGCGCTGCGCGCAGCGGCTCCGGCAGATTCGGGCCGATGATGCTGGAGAAGCTCGCGCCGTCCGCGCCGAGCACGCTCACGGTGCATGCGCGGCCGATCCCTCGCGACTCGATGAGTCGCGTGAGCGAATCCGCAAGCTCCGGCAGCGGTGCGCGAGCGGCAAGCCGGTGCAGCACCTCGGCGAGCACGCCGGCGCGCGCATCGCTCTCATGCAGCGCCAACCCTGCCGCGTGCCGCTCGCTGATATCACTGAGACACACGACGAACGTCGGAGCGCCCGCCAGTTGTGCGCGCCCGACGCACAGCTCGAGTGGAAACAGCTTGCCGCTCTTGCGTCGGCCCCAGATCTCGCGTCGCACGCGCGCGGCAGGAGTCGGCTGCGTAAGCAGCAGCTCGAGCGCCTGTGCGACATTGCCGCCGTCGCTGATCTGCGGCACGAGCAGCTCGAGGGATCGCCCGAGCACCTCCCGCCGCTCATATCCGAAGATGCGCTCGCCGGCGGAATTGAACAGCTGCACGCAGCCTTGAGCATCGAGGGCGAGCATCGTCTCGCGGCTCTGCTCGAGCACGGTACGCAGCTGCTCGTCACTGCGCGCCTCCGCCTTGTGCACGATCGCTCCGGCCTCCTCTGCCATGAGCTGCATTGAGCGCACCGTGCCGCGCCGCTCGGCGTCGATCTTGCGATAGTGAGCGCTGACGAGCTCGAGCAAGGGGCCGAGCTCGGGCGTGCCGGAGGCGCTCTTGAGGCGTGCCTCACGCAGCTGCGTGAGCAGCTTCGGATGCAGCGACTCAATGGCCGTGCCTGAGCCCTCGGCCTCGTCGCGGATCACGGTCGTGGCAAGGCTCCCGGGACGGCTCGCGGGGCCCGGCGCCAGAACGCTGGGCTCCAGAACGCTGGTATCCACATCCTCTTCGGCAGGAGTCAGGACCGTCGTGAGGATGTCCGCGGGGGAAATCGGTGCAGCGGGATCGGCGACGACCGTCGTGTCGCTCAACGGCGCTGGGGAAGGTACGTAGGTCGAGGTCGCGCCCGGGTCCTCGGAACGACCGGCGGACGCCTGCAGGCGCTCGATCGCGATGCGTCGAGGTGAGGGCAAATTTGACATAAGCGGCCAACCTAGACTGCCACCATCCATGATAGGAGGCAGGGGCCTTGAAGCGCGTGAAGCGCCTCGCGATTCCGGCGCTTATGTCACCGCGCCGCGGTTTCCTCAGCAGTGGACGGCAGCACACGCGCTGCTGCGCTCGACAATTCGGGTGCGGAGTCCTGCCCCGAAGTACCCACTCCGGCGAGCACCGGAATGGTGTAGGTGCGGGCGACCGACTCGTCGCCCCAGTCCATGAGCACCGTGGCGCTCACGTAGAAAATGCCGTCGCGTTGGGGAATGAACGTGAGACTGTGCGATATGGGCACGCCCGCCTCGAGGTGCTCCGTCAGCGGCATATGCGACCCGTCACGCATCACCAGACCGTCCTCGGCGAGAAAGCTCACCGCTATACGATCGAGACCGATCGACGGGATGAAGGTCAGGTCGAGTTGCACGGGATGGCCGGTCATGGGGTGCTGACGCAGGGCAAACTTCACCTCGAGGGGCGACGTACCCTTCCCGTTCGGCACCGCGCTCACCATGTCGGCATCGATCACGGGCCCTGACTTCGCCTTCTGATGCACCGCAGCACGCTTCACCGCACCGCGCACCGAGCTGCCGCTCTTGCCCGAAGCGCCACAGGCCACGAGGGCCAGGCAGGCCATAAAAGCGAGCACTCGCCGCGAAGTCTCAAGCGCCCGCATCCAGTTGTTCACTCTCACCGCGCCGTCCCAGTCACTGCAACAATGGCTGATCCTCGATAGTAATCGACTGCTCGAACAGATCCGTGATGTAGCTCTCCCAATGGCGAGCTTCGCAAAACCAGGGAAAGGCGCGCGGAAAGGCCGGATCGTGCCAGCGCTGGGCGATCCAGGCGGCATGGTGCAGCATGCGCAGCGCGCGGAGCGGCTCGATTAGACGGGTCTCCCGATAGTCGAAATCCGCGAATTGCTCGTATCCGGACATGAGCTCGGCCCACTGCCGCTGCTGCTCGGCGGGCGAGCCGGCGAGCAGCATCCACAGATCCTGGATGCGCGGCCCGCTCATGCAGTCATCGAGATCCACGAACACCGGCCCCTGCTCGTTCCAGAGCAGATTGCCCAGGTGGCAGTCACCGTGAATGCGCACATCGCGCACCCTCCCCACATCCGTGAACACGGTCTCAACGCGGGACAGCAGCAGGCTCGATGCCTGTGAATAGCGCTCGACGAGACCCGATGGCACGAGCTCGCTCGCGAGCACCGCGGCGCGCGCCGCATGGCCCAAGCGCTGCACGGTGAGCTGCGGGCGCGCGTGAAATGCGCGCGTCGCACCGATGCTGTGGATGCGCGCGAGCGCCCGCCCGAGCAGCGCGCGCGCCTCGGGTGCATCGAGCTCGGGAGTGCGCCCGCGCATCCACGGGAACACCGCAAAACGAAACTCGCGCAACCGGAACAGCGTCCGCCCCGAGACCTCGAGCGGCGCCGCCACCGGTAGCTCCGCACGCGCCAACTCGGCGGTGAACGTGTGCTCCTCGGCGATCTGCGCATCGCTCCAGCGCTGCGGACGATAGAACTTGAGCACCCACAGACCCTGCGTGGCGCCGAGCTGATATACCCGGTTTTCGTAGCTATTCAATGCAAGCAGACGCCCGTCGCTTTCGAGTCCGACGTGTGCCGCAGCTTCCAGCACGACATCGGGACTCAATGCTGCAAAGGGCTGCTCCGTCACACCCGGCCGCGATCTTTTGTTTATGATCGGCTCGTCAGTCATCAAACTCACGGTCCTTCATGAGCGGCTCTGTGTTGGTCACGGGCGGTGCGGGTTATATCGGCAGTCATGTCGTGCTGCAGCTGCGCGCGCGCGCCGAGCCGGTGATCGTGGTCGACAACTTGTCGCGCGGCTTCCGTCAGGCAGTGCGCGATGTGCCGCTGATCGTCGCCGACGTGGGCGACCGCGAGCGCATGCTCGAGGTGCTGCGCGCGCATGCGGTCGATACCGTACTGCACTTCGCGGCGCATACGATCGTGCCCGAGTCCGTGCGCGAGCCGCTCAAGTACTACGGAAACAATACCTGCGCGACGCGCAATCTGCTCGAGTGCTGCGTGCGTACGGGCGTGCGCCACTTCGTGTTCTCCTCCACGGCGGCAGTATACGGGACCCCTTCCGAGGGCTGCGCCGACGAGACCGCGCCAACGCTTCCCATCAATCCCTACGGCACTTCCAAGCTCATGTCCGAGTGGATGCTGAGGGATACCGCGGCGGCGGGTGCCCTTCGCTACGTGGCGCTGCGCTACTTCAACGTCGCGGGCTCGGACACCGCTGGCCGCATCGGCCAGTCCACGCCGCAGGCCACCTTGCTCGTCAAGGTCGCGTGCGAGGCGGCTGTCGGCAAACGCAGTCACCTGAGTATCTTCGGCACCGATTACCCGACGAGCGATGGCACGGGCGTGCGGGATTACATCCACGTCGAGGATCTCGCGCGGGCTCATCTCGACGCATTGGACTACCTGCGCACAGGCGGCGCTTCCGCCGTGCTCAATTGTGGCTATGGTCACGGCTACAGCGTGCGTGAGGTACTCAGCAGCGTACAGCGCGTGTCGGGCAAGGCGCTCGATATCCGCGAAGAGCCGCGGCGCGCCGGGGATCCGGCCGTGCTCGTGGCACGCGCGGCGCGCATTCGCGAGCTGCTCGGGTGGCGGCCGCAGCTCGATGACCTCGATACGATCGTGCGCTCCTCGCTTGCCTGGGAGGAGCGGCTGCTGCGTGAGCCCTGGTAGCGCCGTTGGCGCCCCCTCGGGGCGTAGAATGCCCGCATGCATTGGCTTCGGCCCAAGTCACTGAGCAGCATCATGCTGGGCGGCCTGGCGGTGATCGCACTGCCGCTGCTCGTGGCCATCCTGAACGCGGGCCTGCAGATCCGCGCGCTGGCCGATACCAGCCGTCAGCTGGTCGTCGAGGGCGTGGATGCCGCGCGCGCCAGCCAGGACCTGAAATCGCAGATTCAGTCGATGGAGCGCACCGCGCGCCAGTACGCGGTGCTCGCCGATCCCAAGCTTCTCGGCATCTATCTCGATATCTACCGGCAGCAGAACGATGCGCTGACTGCGACGCAGCAACAGCTGCGCGAGCACCTGCGCTCGTTGCCCGCGCGCGCCGCGCTGGACGAGCTCGGGCGCCTCCAGGGTGTGGTCGACAGTGCGATCCTCTCGACCCCCAAGAGCGCCGCCCGCACCGATATCTCACCGCGCTTTGGCGAGCTCGCCGCGCTCGCAGACCGCATTGCCGAGGAGAGCGAGGCGGAGATCGATGCGCGGGTTGCGGGGATTCAGAAGCGTACGCTCGAGGCCCAGCGGCGCTTGTTCTGGCAGTCCACGCTGCTGCTGCCGCTCACGATCGTGGCCATCGTGCTCCTGACGCTGGCGATCGGCCGCCCACTGCGGCACCTCGACCGCGCCATCAGCGAGCTCGGACGCGGCAAATTCTCCGAGCCGATCGCCGTTTCCGGACCGCTCGATCTCGAGCGGCTGGGCCGACAGCTCGAGTGGCTGCGGGGGCGATTGGTCGACCACGCACAGGAGCGCAATCGGTTCTTGCGACATATGTCTCATGAATTAAAGACGCCTCTTGCCAATATCCGCGAGGGTACCGAGCTCCTGATGGACGGGGCGGTCGGCGAGCTGGACTCGAATCAGCGAGAAGTCGCCGGGATCTTGCGCGAAAACAGTATCAAATTGCAGAGAATGATCGAGAACCTGCTCTCTTTCAGCGCGTGGCAGACCAATAGCGTGGGCCTCGAGACCAGCGAGTTTCGGCTGCGCCCGCTCGTCAAGCAGGTGCTGGAGAACCAGCAGCTGACGCTGCTGAGCCAGCGGGCGCGGCTCGACGTGAAGATCGAGGACGTCACGCTCGTCGCCGACCGCGGCAAGCTGCGCTTGATCCTCGACAACCTGCTCTCGAACGCCATCAAGTATTCACCCAAGGGCGGCACCATCCATCTCGGTGCACGCAGCGCCGGCGAGCAGCTGCTGCTCGACGTGGCCGATAGCGGCCCGGGCATTCCAGTCGAGGAGCGGGCGCACATCTTCGATGCCTTCTACACCGGCAGGGCGGCCTCGGCCACGAGCGTGAAAGGTACGGGGATTGGGCTCTCGGTGGTGCTGGAGTTCGTGGCCGCGCACGGCGGCACGGTCCAGATCATCGACGGGCAATTCCCGGGCGCGCACTTTCGCATCACGATGCCGTTGCGAAGGCTGCACGACAAGGCGGTCGGAGCCGCGTCCAGAGACCGCGCGCATGCGGCGTGAGCGGGTGGGCGTGGTGGTCGCAGTGCTGCTCAGCGCTGCGACACTGGGCGGCTGTGCCGGCGGGCTCGGCGAGACGAACCAGCGCAAGCCCGATGCCGCTCCCGCCGTGGACCGCACGGCAACCTCGGCCGCGCTGCTCGCGAACTATCTCGAGCTGCTGCAGCGCCTGGTTCAGAGTCCCCCGGCCGAGCAGGCGGAAATTCTCGCCGTGGCCCAGCACGAGTTCGGACAGGGGCCGACGCCGAGTCACGAGCTGCGCTACGCCCTCGTGCTCGCGACGCCCGGACACGCGGGCTTCGATCCCGCGCACGCCCAGCAGCTGCTGCGCGAGCTGCTTGCCACTCCCGAGACCTTGCTGCCCTCGGAGCGCGCGCTCGCGCTACTCACGCTGCAGACGGTGGACCGCCAGTTGACGCTCGTCGCCGAGAATCAGCGCCTGCAGTCCGACACCGAGCGCAGCGATCGCGAGCGCATGGCGGCGGTGAACCGCCGCCTGCAATCGGAGCAGGAGGACAACGCCCGGTTGCGCAAGGAGCTCGAGGACGCACACGCGAAGCTCGACGCGATCGCAAACATCGAACGCTCTCTCAACAAACGTAAGCCCCGTGCTGAAGGATCGACACAGTGACTCAGACAGGAAAACGCAAGGCCCGCATCCTGGTCGTCGACGATGATCCGGGACTCTTGAGGCTGCTGACCATCCGCCTGCGCGCGGAAAGCTACGACGTGGAAGCCGTGGAGAGCGGCGCTCAGGCGCTCGCGGCAGCGAGCCGCTTCCGTCCTGACCTGGTCATCACCGACCTGCGCATGGATCAGATGGACGGCATCGGGCTCCTCAAGGAGCTGCAGAATCGCTGGCCGGGCTTGAAAGTGATCATCCTCACCGCGCACGGCACCATTCCCGATGCGGTGCAAGCGACGCAGATGGGTGCCTTCGGCTTTCTCACCAAGCCGGTGGACAAGCAGGAGCTCCTCGATCAGGTGCAGAAGGCTTTGCGCATCTCGGGCTTCGGCGCCTCGGATGAGGACTGGCGCGCGGAGATCGTCACGCGCAGCGCACTCATGGAGGAGAAGCTCGCGCAGGCGCACATGGTCGCCGGCACCGATGCGCGCGTGCTGATCACCGGTGAGAGCGGCACGGGCAAGGAGCTGCTGGCGCGTGCCATTCATCGCGCGAGTCCCCGCCGCAACAAACCGTTCGTCGCGATCAACTGCAGCGCGATGGCCGAGAGCCTGCTCGAGTCGGAGCTGTTCGGGCACGAGAAGGGCTCCTTCACCGGCGCCATGCGCGCGCACCGCGGACTCTTTCAGGCGGCCGATGGCGGCACGCTGATGCTCGATGAGATCGGTGACATGCCGATGCGGCTGCAGGTGAAGCTGCTGCGTGTGCTGCAGGAGAATCTGATCCGACCGGTGGGCAGCACGGATGCCATCGCGGTGAACGTGCGCGTGATCTCGGCGACGCATCGCGAGCTGCAACAGCTGATGACCACCGGACAGTTCCGCGAGGATCTCTACTACCGTCTCAACGTGGTGCACATCGAGATGCCCCCGCTCAACAAGCGCCGCGAGGACATCCCACTGCTGGTTGCGCACTTCCTGGCTCAGATCGCCAAGGAGAGCGGTGTGCGCAAGATCTATGCGCCCGAGGCGGTGGAGCTGCTCGCAACGGCGGACTGGCCCGGCAATATCCGGCAGCTGCAGAACGTCGTGCGCCAGAACGTCGCGCTCTCGCAAACGCCGATCATTCCCGTGGAGCTCGCCCAGCAGTCGCTCGGCGGCGGCCCCGGCCGGCTGCCCTCCTTCGATGAGGCGCGCGATGAATTCACGCGCAGCTATCTATCGCAGATCCTGCAGATCACCGGGGGTAATGTGAGCCAGGCGGCGCGACTCGCCAAGCGCAACCGCACCGACTTCTACAAGCTGCTGGCCCGCCATCAGCTCACGCCCGAGGAGTTCAAACAGCGCTGAGCGCATGCTGCGCAGCCCACGACGCGCTATGATGCGCCGCGCATGCGGCGCGCGCTCTCGACACTCAGCAACCAGCCATTCGACGTACTCGTGGTGGGCGGCGGCGCCGCTGGCGCCGCAGTAGCGCGCGAAGCCTGCCTGCGCGGCTACAAGACCGCCCTCGTCGAGCGCGATGACTTCGGCGGCGGCACCTCGGCGCACTGCTTCAAAGTGGTGCACGGGGGAATCCGCTATCTGCAGCACGCGGACATCGCACGCATGCGTGCCTCCTGTCGCGAGCGTGCGATCCTGCTGCGCCTCGCGCCGCACCTGGTCGCCCCGCTGCCGTTCGTCATTCCCACCTTCGGCCGCGGCAAGAGCAGCAAGTGGTTCCTCGGCACCGGAATGGTGCTGTATGACCTTCTGACCCGGGACTGCAACACGCTGGTGCGCGATCCCGCGCGGCAGGTGCGTGCCACGCGCTTTCTCGGTCGCGAGGAGACGCTGGCGCTGTTCCCGCAGGCCGCCGCCGCCGGGCTCACGGGAGCCACCGTGTTCGAGGACGGCCAGATGTACAACCCGCCGCGGCTCGTGCTCGGCTTCGTGGCCGCCGCCGAGGCGCTGGGCGCAAGCGTGGCCAACTATGTGGAAGTCGAGCGCTTCCTGCGCGAGGGCACGCGCGTGGTCGGTGCCGCCGTGCGCGATCGGCTTACGGATGAGCGCTTCGAGATTCGCGCGCGGCTCGTCATCAATGCCTCGGGACCGTGGGCGGAAGGGCTGCTCGCGCCAAGCGAAGGCCTGCGCGCCGCACCGGGCACCTACTCGCGCGATGCGTGCTTCGTCATCGCGCGCAGGCCCGCCGCGCGCATGGCGCTTGCGGTACAGGGGCGCACGCGTGACTCCGATGCGCTGCTCGCGCGCAACGCCCGCCACATGTTTCTGGTGCCGTGGCGCTCGTTCACGCTGGTCGGCGTGTGGCACTCCGTGGTGGCGCGCGAGCCGGACAAAGTCGGCATGACACCCGAGGAGCTGTACGCCTTCATCGATGAGATCAACCTCTGCCACCCGGCGCTGCAGCTCGATCCATCTGAGGTGGGCATCACAGGCTTTGGACTCGTACCTTTCGGCGATGCGGCCCGGCAGCGCGAGGGAACCCTGAGCTTCGGCAAGCAGTCGCGCCTCATCGATCACGCGCGCACAGATGGCATTGCCGGACTGATCTCCGTCATCAGCGTGCGCTACACCGTGGCGCGCAAAGACGCCGTTGCGGCACTTGATGCCGCGAGCGCGCAGCTTGGCGCCCGCAAGAGCGGCGCTGCCTCGGCCGAGCAGCCCCTGCCGGGCGGAGATATCGCAGACTTCGCCGCTTTCACCGACGACCTCAAGCGCCGCTGGCCGTCGTGGCTGCCGCTCACCGGCTGTGAGAGCCTCGCGCAGAACTATGGTTCGCGCGCGCATGCGGTGCTCGCCCTTGCGGAGCGCGAGCCCGCACTCAAGCGCTGCCTGCCCGGCAGTCACGTGAGCCATGCGGAGGTGCTCTACGGCCTGCGTGAGGAAATGGCGGAGCGCATGGCGGACGTTGTCTTTCGCCGCACGGAGCTTGGCACCGCCGCGCATCCCGGCGCGGCAGCACTCGATGAATTGCAGGAGCTGATGCGCGCGGAGCGCGCGTGGTCGGCGTCGCGCACCGCCGAGGAGCGCGCCGCGGTGGAGCGTCACTTGCAGCGCTATCTCGCGCAACAGCCCGGGCGCGCGACCCGGACGGCAGCGCCTGCGGCCTCTGCATCGATGGCTGGCTCGTGTCGCGTATCCTGATCACGGGCGCAACCGGCTTCATCGGCTGCGAGCTCGCTCAGCTCGCGCGGCGTGCGGGTCACGACGTGACGGCGGTGTCCGCCATCAACAATGACGTGGAGAGCGCGCGCAGCAAACGCCTCTCAGCAGCCGGCATCCAGGTGCTCGTGATCTCGCTCGAGGAGCGCGCGAAGCTGGCCTCGGCACTGAACGGCCAGGACGTCGTAATTCACCTCGCGGCCGCGCAGCATGAAGCGGAAGCCTCGGAGAGCCACTTCCGCCGCGTCAACGTCGATGGCACGCGGCAGCTGCTCGGGCTCGCCGTCGCGGCGCAGGTGCGCCGCTTTGTCTACGGCAGCACGATCGGCGTGTACGGAGCGGCGGCCGATGGCGTGCTCGACGAGCGCAGCGCGCTCGCGCCGGACAATCTCTACGGCCGCACCAAGGCTGAAGCCGAGATCGTGGTGCGCGAGTTCGGCAGCAAGATTCCGGTGTGCATCGCGCGTATCTCGGAGACCTATGGTCCGGGCGACATGCGCCTGCTGAAGCTCTTTCGCGCCGTGCAACGCGGTCGCTATCTGACGATCGGCAACGGGCGCAATCAGCACCAGCTGATCTACGTCGATGATTTGAATCGCGGCCTGCTCCTCGCCGCCGAGAGCCCCGATGCCGTCGGCGCCACCTTCGTACTCGCCGGCGCGGAGATGCTCACCACCGATCAGATGGTGGCCGCGGTGGCTGCGGCCGTGGGCAAGGGCGGCTCGCCGTGGCACGTGCCGCTCTGGCCGTTCAACCTGGCGGCGATTGTCTTTGAGCGCACGATGCCGCCGCTCGGGATGCGCCCGCTGCTGCACCGGCGCCGGCTCGACTTCTTCCGCAAGTCATTCCGCTTTTCGACCGCCGCCGCCGAGCGCCTGCTCGGCTTTCGCGCCGCGATCGGCTTCGCCGACGGCGCGCGCCGTACGGCCGAGTGGTATCGCGCTCAGCGCATGCTCTAGGACTGCAGCGTCTCGGCAGGCCGGGCCTCTTGCGCCCGTGGGAGCTGCGTCCCGATGGCACGCGGCTCCGGGGCGGCGAGCGCTGCCGGGCGAGTCTCGCTCTCGACGCGCGAATCGACTCGCAGCAGCTCGCCGACGAAGTACAGCGGCCGTCCCTTGGCCTCGTTGAAGGTGCGTCCAAGGTATTCACCGAGAACGCCGATCGAGAGCAGCTGCACGCCACCGAGAAACAAAATGGCGACCATCAGCGAGGGATAGCCGCGCACGCTGTTGCCGTAGAGAATCGTCTTGTACACCACCGCCGCGGCATAGAGCAGCGACACGGCAGCCACCGAGAATCCGAGATACATCGCGACCTTCAAAGGCGCGATGGTGAAGGAGGTGATCCCCTCGAGAGCGTAGTTCCAGAGGTTCCAGTAATTCCACTTGGTCTCGCCCGCGAAGCGCGGATCGCGCTGGTAGTCGACAGCCTGCTGGCGAAATCCGATCCAGCTGAACAGGCCCTTCATGAAGCGATGGTGCTCGCGCAGCGACAGCAGCGCGTCGGTGGCGCGCCGGCTGAGCAGACGATAGTCGCCGGTGTCGTGCGGGATGCGCACACGGCTGACGCGGCGGATGATGCGATAGAAGTAGTGCGCCGTCATGCGCTTGAGTACCGTCTCACCGAGCCGTGCCTTGCGGCGCGCGTACACCACATCGTAACCCGCGCGCCAGTGCTCGAGCATGGCGCCGATCAGCTCGGGCGGATCCTGTAGATCCGCGTCGATCACCACGACTGCATCGCCGCGCGCGTGCTCGAATCCGGCCGTCATGGCGGCATCCTTGCCGAAGTTGCGGCTCAGACCTACGACCACCACATGGTTTGGATCCGACTCGTACAGCGAGCGCAGCACGCTCAGCGTACCGTCGGTGCTGCCGTCATCCACGTACACGATCTCGAACGACACCGCGAGCCCACGCAGCACCTGGGCCGTGCGGCGATGGAACTCCGGCAGCACCACCTGCTCGTTGTAGGCGGGTACGACGACGCTCAAGAGCGGCTTGGATGGCGTCATGGCTCAGCCGGTTCGACCCTTCACCGGGCTTTGACCTGTCCTGTTGTTGTACATGGGCGGCATCTCCCGCCGACCGCAAAATGTGTTCCTGCCGGGAGATTATCCCAGCAGCTTTCGCTTGATGCCACCGGGCACGCGCGATGCACCATAAGCTTGAACGTCTCCAAGAATCAGCCGGTCCCGGGCAGCGCCGGGAAGCGCCGGGAGCTGCCCGCCTGGCGTGCGGCCGCGAGCATCAGATCGGCGAGCTGCGCTCCGCGCTCGAGCGAGTGATTGGCGTGCACAAATGCGAACGCCCGTGCGGCGATCGCAGCACGCCGCTCGGGCGCGCGCGCGAGCTCATCGATGGTGGCTCGCAGACGCTCGAAGCTTCCGGCGCAGATGCCGATGCCGAGCGCCTCCATGCCCTCCTCGTCGGGGTCGACTGCGATGGTCGCCACCACGGCACCTTGCGCCCAGGCCTGAATGAAAGTGTTTGGGAAGCCCTCGAAGCTGCTGGTGTTGACGTGAATGGCAGCCTGCACCATGCGCTGGTTGACGACCTCGATCGGCAGCTCGCCCAGGTACTCGAGATTGGGCGTGCGCTTGATGCGCTCCATCAACGGAGCAAAGCGCCGGTGGGTCGCGGCACGTCCGGCCATCGTGAAAGTCAGATCCTGCCGCCCGATGAAGGATTCTGCGAGCTGCACGAAGAGCTCGGGGCGCTTCACGTCCTTGAAATTCGCGACCCAGAAAACCTCGACCGGGGTCGCGCGTTTTTGTGGCAGGCTCGCCGGCAGCGGCTGGAAGTTGCGCACCACCACCGCGGCATCGCGTCCGAAGCGCTCGCGCAGCAGCCGCGCCTGGCGCGCCGTCTGCGCGATGATGTGGCCGGCGTGCTTGAGACCCCAGATGCCCACGAGCGATTCTGCGATGTCGAAGGGTAGATTCGCGGAGATGCGGTCGGACATGCCGCGGACGCTCAAATCCATGTCGCTCGCGATGTGGAAGAAGAAGGGCACGCCGGCACGGCGAGCGTAGCGCGCGCACACGGCGGTGTAGCTCTGGCGCATCTGCTGATAGATGACATCGGGCTGTAGCTCGTGCAAGGTGCGCCACAGGCTTGGCGCATCGAACAGCGCGGCGCGACGCCGGATGCCGCTGAAGGTGCCGATGCTGCGCAGCGCGTAGGGCAGCTTGAAAGTCTGGGCGGCGTGCGGTGGAACATCGCGCGCGAGGTAGGTCACCTCGACGCCCGCGCGACGAGCGAGCTCCTCGGCGAGCAGATGCGCCTGATACTGCGCGCCACCCATCGAGATGCGTGGGTGGTTCTGCACGATCACGCATGCCTTCACCATCGCGAGCTCCGCCCCATGCCATTAAGCTGTGTGGCCATGACTCGTCGCTGCCAGCAGCTGCAGATACTTGGATTCGAGCTCGTCGGCGATCCTCGCATAGGTTCGATGCGCGAGTACCCACTGGCGGCCGCTCTCGCCCATGCGCAGCCGCTCGGCCGCCCCACGCGCGGCGAGCCAGGCGACGCCGCGCGCGAAATAACGCGCACCCCAGGGCACGCACACTCCGGCGCGACTGTCCGCGAGCACGCGCCGCTGTTCCGGGTGATCGTTCGCGACCACCGGTAAGCCGAGTGCCAGGTACTCGACGAGCTTGGTCGGGGACGTCGAGCGCAGCACTGCCGTCGGAAAGAACGGCGAGAGCCCGATATCCGCGCCCTGCACACGCGCCAGCGCCACCTCACGCGGCAGGTGACCCGTGATCTCGATGTGCTCGAGCACCCCGCGCTCGCGCGCGCGGCGCTCGAGGCGCGGGCGGTCATCCGCCTCATCTCCGGCGCCGACGAACAGCAGCCGCGCCGCGATCCCCTGCTCGTGCAGCACGGCGAGCATGTCCACCAGTACTTCGAGCCGGCGTTGGGTGTTTAACGTACCGAGGTAGGCGAGCGTCAACGGCAGGTGTTGCGCCTCCGCGTCGTTTGCGAGCGGGGCGCGCGCCGCACGCACGTCCGCCGCGGCGATACCCATGGGCACGGGCGTGAGCTTCTCGGGATCGATGCCGTGGGCCGCCACGTCGCGGCGCATCTGCTCGCTTTGTACGAACGCGTGGTCGCAGCGCGGCAGGATCCAGCGATAGAGCAGCCAGCTGAAGAGCACGCCGCGCGCGAAGGTGAGCAGTGGATAGCGCGCCCGCCGCTCGCGCACCCGCTCCAGATTGGACTCCGGCTCGGGGTAGGACAGCCAGTAGAAGAACTTGAGGCCGCGGTGGCGCGCAGAGAGCGCGAGCGCCGAGGCGATCAGAAACTTGTCGCGCACCTGCACGGCCTGATAGCTCTCCGCGCGTGCCCGGCCGAGCGAACGCAGATCGTGCCACAGCGCGAGAGCCTGACGGCGCAGCCGATGCAACAGGCTGTCACGCGAGTCGGTCGGACCCACCCAGATCGTCCTGCCATGCCACGCATGCGGTCCCGGATGCTCAGTGTCGCGCTCGGCCTGCATGACGAGATCGATTTGATGGCCGCGACACAGCAGCTCGCGGCCGAACAGCACCTCGATGTCGGGCCGGAACGTAGGAAAGGACTCGCGCACGAAATACAGCATGCGGATCGGTCGGGCACGCAATGCGCCTGTGAGCTGCTCGCTCATGTGATGTCGATCTGCAGAGTGCTCGTGCCCTGCCATCCTGGGCCGATCTGACCGCTGACCACGAGGCAATCCGCCGGCACCTTGGTGCCAAAGCGCGGTGCGTCCCAGCCCAAGGGAGGCTGCGAGCTGCCACGCACGACCCGGGCCGTGAGTGACTTGGGCCACCGCACGGTGAGCTCCATGCGCGCTCGGTGCACTCGTGCGCGGTCGGCTTCCAGCGTGAGCTGCAAATCGGGTGCGAAATGCCAGAACATCTCGACCTGATGCGCGGCTTTGCAGACCACGTGATCGGTGACGGTCACGAGGCGCGGCGCATGCTCATAGAGGATTTCGCGCCGGTGCACGACCGGATCTGCCAGCCGCGTGTAGCCGTCGTGCTCCGCAACGAGCCGCGCACGAGTCGCGCCGGACTCGAAGGAGACGCTGTGCACGCGCGCTCGATGCGTCCACAAGAAGGCGCCGCCGGGAACCGATTGATCGGTGCCATCGATGCGCAGCGTGTTGTGCGCCGAGGTGCCGCGGAAGTAGTCGCGCCAAAGCCGCTGCGTGTGATAGCAGTACGTCCCCGGATCGATCAGGACCGGATGGCCCGCGACCGACAGCGTGAATGCGAGTGCATCCGCGTGCCCATGGGCGGCGATCGTCAGATAGCCGAGTGGCGCTGCGTCCGCGACGATGCGCACCTCGTGAGTGCTCTCGAGGTCGCTGCCGAGCACGTAATAGCCGCCCTCTGCGAATGAGCGTCGCACGGAGGCACCCGAGGAATCGACGCCGAGCGCGGCGAAGCGCGCCTCGGCGGCATCACCGAGCAGCCAGCGGCTCTTGTCGTCGAGCGTCTGCGCCTTGTGCTTGAAGTCCGCGCGGCCGAACAGCACGCTGCCCGTGGCGAGCAGTGATCGATACACGCTGAAGTCGCGGGCCGGACAGAAGCGCACGATCACCGCATCATCGGCGTCACCGATCGCAGGCACATGCCCGCCCGCATCCATGCAGCTGGCGATGAATTCGAGCAGCGACTCGAGGCGGCTCCAGAACATCGGGCCGAAGCTGCGGCCGTTCGCCTGCGCCGTGAGAGCGGCGAGCAGCATCATGTCCGCCACCTCGTGCTGATACCAGATCGCCTGCTCCTTGTTGACGCCGTCCGTCCCGTTCTGCAGCAACGCCTGTTGCTCGAACTCGCGGTGGGCGCGGGCGGCCCAGTGCGCACTCTCGGGCCAGCAGGGCCAGGTGATCGCTGCCAGCAGCAGGCCGAGGAGCTCGCCGAGCAGGTGGTTGTTGGCCGAGGAGTACAAAGAGGGGTGCCCGGCGATGAAATGGCAATGCTGGCGCACGGAGTTGAGCCAGCGTGCCTTGAACGTACGGCCCTCTGCATCCGCGAACAGCGGCGCCGCATCCCCGCCCAGCAGGTGCCACGCGCACGACCAGTTCGTGAGGCGCAGCGCGAGCTCCAGGCTGCTGGTCCAGTTCGCTCCCATGAGGTACGGGCACTGCTCGATCCAGGAGTCCACGAGCATGCGGCAGGCACTCGCAAAGCGCGCCTCGCCGCTGAGCCGCCAGGCCTGGGCAAGCGTCACGAGCTCCAAGTGGCGGTTGGGCTCCCAGAGATATTTGATGTTGCCGACGGTGCGCTCATCGCGATAGTCGAGGGTCTTGCCGAAGACGAGCGGCGCGAGGGCGCCCGTCGCCGGATCGCGGTTCCATACGGGCGGAAAGCCCAGCATCCACTCAGCGTCGAAGAGCCGGAACTCGCCCGCGAGGATGCGCTCCGCGGACCGGCGGTAGTCAGCGACGGCGAAAGCTCGTGGCAGCTCAGCGACCCAGGGCTTGCCGCGCGCGTCGCTCGCGGGCAGCGGCGCGACGCGCCCGAGGCCCGCACGCTCGAGTCGCGCATGCAGGTACTGCCTGCAGCGATGGCCGACTTCGCGCGGCCCCATGGCGCGCAGCCGGTTGAGCGTCCAGCGGAGATTCATGGTTGCGCGGGCGCCGGCGCGCTTCAATCGGCACGCATCAGGCGTGACCGAGCCGCGGCAGCAGGCCGAGCCTTTGTAGCAGGCGCGCCTCCCGGCCATGAAACAGCTGCGCGAGCAGCTCGCGATCGGAGCGGCAGAGCGCCGGGCTGCGCACGTAGAGCAGCGCGGCGCAGCCGCACACCGCAAGGCCGCAGGCCATGGCAACCAGCGGCGGCGCTGTCATCATGCGCTTGAGCTCGAAACACACGAAGATCGCTCCGCCCCAGATGAGTGCTGCGCTCAGCACCACGGATGGGAAATTCAGCCAGCGCGCATCCGCGCGCACCCGCCACCAGACGAACAGGTTCCTGAACAGGTGATAGGTGCCGGTGGCAACCGCGGCACCGAGCAACCCGAGCAGTGGCACCAGCAGGATCATGCATCCGATCTGATAGATGGCGAACAGCTGGCTGGCGAGGATCAGCGAGGCCCGCTCGTGATACTGCGCCACGCTCGTCACCGGGATCGCGATCACGTTGTTGGTCGTTGCAAACGCGATGATGACCGGCATGAGCCATGATACATCGTGAAACTTGCCGCCCAACAGCAGCCCCACGATCTCCCCGTGATAAACGGTAGCGTACGCGATGATCGGCAGCTGCGCGACGAGGCTTAAGTTCAACAGCAGCGTGAAATAGCGTGGTAGCCGCTCGCGCGACTGCTCCGCAGGAGTCGCGAAGAACAGCGGCTGTACGACGTTTTCGAACAGTCGCATCGGGGTGACGTTCGAGAGCATGCCGTTGATGCGCGTATAGAAGGCGTAGGCGCCGACCGCGATAGGATTGAGCAGGGCCGCGATGAAGAAATTGTCCGTCTGCACGTACAGCAGGATCGAGCCGGCATCGTTGAAATTGTTATAGAGCGCATACTTCCACAGGCGCTTGCGCTCGGCGGGCGGAGGCATGGCGACCGCCGTACGGCTCTCCTCGGTGTGCAGCCGATACGCAGTGCGCATGAACAGGTACTGCAGGCAGTACGCGAGCGTGTCGGCCAGGATCGCGCTGCGCAATGTGAGCGCGTGTGCCGCGATCAGGATCAGATACGTGGCGAGCTTGGTGACCGAGAGCAGCACCGTGGACCCCACGCTGTAGCGGTGCAGCATGTGCGAGGCCAGCGCGAACTCGAAGATGCGGGCCTGGAAATAGATGAGCACCAGCAGTCCGAAGAGCGTGAAGTCTGCGCGGTAGGGCCCCAGGTGAAAGAACGGAGCGACGAGGTTCCACGCCGCGAGCACCAGCGCGATCACTACGGTGTTCGAGGTGATGCGCGCGATCATCACCACGCGCAGCAGCCAGCCCGCGAATGCCTGCTGTCCGAGGCGCAGGTACTCGGGCTGGAAGCGTTTCAAAGTCAGCTCGAGACCCAAGGAGGCCGCGGTGCTGATGACCGGGATGAACGCGTACAGCAGGCTGTAGATGCCGAATGACTGCTCGGCGAGCGCGCGCACCAGCACCACGTAGCCGGTGAGCGTGGCAACTTGTGAGATCGCGCGATAGCCCGCCGTGTTGAGGAGCGAGCGGCGCGCCTTCTCCCGGTTGTAGAGAGACACGGTTCAGCTCGCGCTCATGTCAGGCCCGGGCTCGTGGCGAGCGCGAGGCACTCTCGATAGGTGGAGCCGGCGATTGCCTCGATCTGCCGGCGGGCTCGCCCCGAGAGCCGGTCCGCCTTGCGCGCCGAGTCGCGCTGCACTTTGCGTGCATAGGCGGAATGGTAGGGCGTACCCGCGAACGCGCAGATGCGCTGCAGCCACTCCTCGGGGGCGGCGATGAGCGCATCGTAGTCGACGGTGAGCAGCTGCTCGGGTCGCAGCATATGTCTGATCGCAAGAATCTGTGCCACCTTGCCGCGATAGGCGAAGCAGGCCTTCTCCATGCGCGAGGGTCCGAACGGCCAGAACAGCCACGCCCGGCGCAGCCGCTCGGAGGCGCTGCGCGGAATGCCGCAGCCCTCGTAGAGCTCATTGAGCGCGAAGCGCCGCCAGTTGTAGATCATCGAATACACGACCGAGTAGGGATTGCGCAGCACCCAGATCAAACGCTGATCCTGCGCGAGCGTGCGATACTCCACGAAGCACTCGTTCAGATAAGTTGTCTGAAAGCAATAGCGCGTGTCCTTGGGCAGCGCGACGAAGCCCGCGAGCGCCAGCGCCGCGTCGAGCTCGTCATCACGCGTGAGATGCAGCCGGGCGAAGCCGGGCGCGCCGGCGAGCAGGCGCGTCAGCATCGTTGTGCCGGAGCGCTGGCAGCCGGCGACCAGCACGCAACCGGGATAGCTCGACAGGCTCTTCAACAGCGGCAGGCCCGGCTTGCGCACGCCGCGATGAAATCGCGGCCAGCTGTCGTAGCGCTCGAGCCAAGCTTGCTCGGCTGTCGGAATGCAGTCTCTGTTGATCGTCCGCGGGCGGCTGGCGTCGTTGCCGGAATTATTCTCGCTATGCATGGCTCGAGCTGAATGTCGGTCTGCGCACCGGCGACGCCGATGGAAGCACATCGCAATTGTGCCTGCAACCAATGCCCCGCAGCGTCAGCTCGGCTGCGACCGACGGCGGTGGCTCCTGTGCTATATTTGCTTCAGAATATTTGTGCCGCGAGCGTTGCCTCTCACGTCGATGTGACAAAATCGACCCGCGGTTTGATGCGCTCGCGAGCCTAATTATGTGGAGTCGTCGGACGGGTTGTCACCGCCGAGCGCCATCCGTTAAGGGGACCTCCGCGCGCCCATGCCATTTGCTGAGACGAGCCGCATGACCGTCCGCCCGAAGCTCTCGGTCGTGGTGCCCTTTTACAACGAGCAGGACAGCATCGGCCCGCTCTACCTCGCCATCGTGCAGGCGCTCGAGCCGCTGCGCATCTCCTTCGAGATCGTGTTGGTGGACGACGGCAGCAAGGATGCAACGCTCGCGCGCGCCGTGACGCTCGCGCGCGCCGATCCGCGCGTGCGCGTGGTGAAGTTTCGGCGCAACTACGGGCAGACGGCGGCGATGGCGGCCGGCGTGGCGCACGCTACCGGACTCGTGCTGGTGACGATGGATGGCGATCTGCAGAACGACCCGGCGGACATCCGGCACTTTCTCGCCAAGATCGACGAGGGTTTCGACATCGTCGTCGGCTGGCGCCATCGGCGACAGGACAAGCTGATCTCGCGCAAGATTCCCTCGCGCGTCGCCAACTGGCTCATCGGCAAGGTCACGGGCGTGTCCATCAAGGACAACGGCTGTTCTTTGAAGGCCTACCGCGCCTCGGTCATCAAGGCCATACCGCTCTACTCGGAGATGCATCGCTTCATCCCGGCAATGGCCTCGATGGCGGGGCCGCGCATTGCCGAGATCAAGGTGCGCCACCACGCGCGTCAGTTCGGCAAGTCCAAGTACGGACTGTCGCGCATCTACAAAGTGGCGCTCGACCTCCTGGTCATCAAGACGGTGATCAGCTTCACCTCGCGCCCACTCTTGTGGTTCTCCATGCTCAGCGTGCCGGCGCTCGCCTTTGCGGTCTTCGCCTTCGGCTATACGGCCTACGCGGTGCTCGTGCGCGGCATGCATTTCCCGTTGCCGGTCGCGGGCTCCGGCTTCATCTTCGGTGCCTGCGCGGTGATGCTCATGGCGAGCGGCGCGATCGGCGAACTGGTGTTCAAACTGGGTGACGTGCGCGAGCGGGATTTCGCACGGCTCACCGAGGCATACGTAGGTGCATCATCCTCGAGCAAATTCCAGAGTACGCAGCATGATTGAGGCCAAGAGCTACATAGAGATCTCCGTGATCGTGCCGGTGGAGGCGCGTCATGGGGATGTGCCGGCGCTCTACAGCGACTACAAGGCGGCATGCGAGAAGCTCGGCCGCCCATATGAATTCATCTTCGTGCTCGACGGCCAGTATCCGCAGGTGCGCTCGAGTCTCGAGGCGCTGCGCGAGCGTGGCGAGCCCGTGACGATCGTGAGTCTCACGCGCGGCTTCGGCGAGTCGACCGCTCTCATGGCCGGCTTCGAGCGTGCGCTCGGCTCCATCGTCATGACCCTGCCGGGCTACGATCAGGTCCAGGCCGCGGATCTTCCGAAGCTGGTGGATGCGCTCGGCGGCGCGGATGTCGCCATCGGCCTGCGCTGGCCGCGCGCCGGCGGCCGCTTCGAGGCGCTGCGCCGCACGGGATTTCACCGCGCGCTGCGCTGGGTCACCGGATTGCAATATTCCGACCTCGGCTGCGGCGCGCGCGCCATGCGGCGCCGGGTCATCGAGGAGATCTTCCTCTACGGCGATCAGCACCGCTTCCTCGCGGTGCTGGCCCACCGCCAGGGCTTTCGCGTCGTCGAGGTGCAGCTGCGGCAATCACCGAAGGATCGCTTCGAAGGCCACTACCGACTGCGCGAGTATGCCCACCGCACGCTCGACATCGTGACGGTGCTGTTCTTGGTGCGCTTCACCAAAAAGCCGCTGCGCTTCTTCGGCATGATCGGGCTGTCCCTGGCGGGAATCGGCGTGGCGCTGCTCCTGTACCTGGTGGTCACGCGGCTCGCTTTCGGCGAGCCGCTCGCCGATCGGCCTGCGCTGCTGCTCACCTCGTTGCTCGTGGTGCTGGGTCTGCAGCTGTTCGCGATCGGCCTGCTGGGTGAGCTCATCATCTTCACCCACGCGCGCGACATCAAGGACTATCAGGTCGAGAGCGTGATTCAATTCGCCGCCGACGCGCCACAGCCCGCCGCGACCAATGACGCGCAGGACCAGATCGCAGCACGATGAGCCGTGTGCGGAAGCGGTCGCCACCGACAGCGCGCCTGCATCCGTAGGCTCTACCGCGTGGCCGCTCGGCAGGCTGGAGACGGCGCTCGGGCTCGTCATCCTCGCCGCTGTGCTTGCACTCGCGGCGTTCGCACGTTTGAAGGCGCTCGGCGCGGCCCCGCTCGCGGTCGATGAATACTTCCTGCTGCGCTCCACACAGAACGTCCTGCACCATGGCTGGCCAGTGTTCGACTGCGGCGGGGTCTACAGTCGCGGTCTGATCCTGCAGTACCTCGCAGCGGCTTTGAATCTGCTCGGTGTATCGAGCGATGTCGCACCGCGGCTCGTGAGCGCCGCCAGCAGTCTGCTCGGACTGCCGGCCGCGTACCTCCTCGGCCGGCGCGTGCGCGGCCCGCTCCTTGGCTGGCTCGCCGTGATCATCCTCGCACTCTCGCTCTGGGAGACCGAGATGGCGCGCTTCGGCAGGATGTACGCACCGTTTCAAGCTGTGTTTCTTTGGTATCTGGTCTGCTTCGTGCGCCGTAGCGTGGACGATGACGCGCGCGCTGACTGGCCGATGCTGGTGCTGACCCTGATCGGCGGATTGCTCTGGGAAGGCGGCGTGTTCCTCGCCCTCGCGAACTTCATGCCCGTGTTCCTGCGGCGACGCTCCCTCGGTCTGTCGAGGAGCGAATGGCTCGGCCTGCTCAAGTTCGTGCCGGTGTTCATCTTCGTCTACTGGTTCGTCACGACCGACTTTCGTATGCTGGGCGATAGCCCGGCCCTGCCTCCCGATTACGATCCTGCCACGGCCAACACCACGGCGGACTTCCTGAGCGGCGCGCCCGCGCTCTGGGCGGCGCTGCGCATGCGCCACGCATGGCTCTTGCTCTACCTGGCACCGCTTGCGGCCAGCGTCGTGGCCGTGCGCGCGCTATGGACTCGGCGCTGCGCGGATCTGACCACGCTCGGGTTGCTCGCCGCCCTGGTGGCGGCCCTCGCCCATCAGCTGCTGGCAGCGGCCGCCCTCTGGGTGCTGCTACCTCTTTTTCGCTTCAGCTCGTGGTCACAGCTGAGTTGCCGAGCGGCGCGGGCGGTCTACCTCGCCATGGGCGTGTGCGCGGCGTTCTGGCTCGCCTTTCTCTGCTTCAGCTGGAACCGGCCTGCAGGCACCGGGTTATGGAAGACAGTGGTGGCATTCGTCTTTCCTCTCGTGAGCCGGCCGGATGTGATCGACCAGGTCGTGTGGCCCTGGGCAGGTGCCGTGCCGATGCTCGGGCTGGGACTGCTGTTGCTGCTCGCCGCCGCCTACGTTCGTGTGCTGCGGCGCGATGAGCCGGGCGTGGGCGCCGAGCGTGCGTTGCTTGCGCTACTCTTCTGCCTGCTGCTGGCGGCCTGCGCGAGCACTACGCCCCGCCACGAGACACGATATGTCTTTTTTCTGTATCCGATCGCCGTCATCGTGGCGCTCAACGAGATCGCGACGCTCGTCGGCCGCAGCCCGGCTCGCGGCCGGGCCGCGGTTGCGCTCACGGCGGTCGCCGCAATGGGACTGTTCATGCTGAGTGAGGATTTTCGCCCCCGCAACCTGCTCGAGGTCTCGAGCCCGGCCAGTATTTTCCGCGTGGGCATGAGTCCGCGCACGCAGGAGCACCTGGTCATGCGCGCCGACACCCGTGCACTGGCACGCTGGCTGCAACAGCATGCCGGCGGGGATGCGGTCGTGATCAATGCCTACCAGAGCCTCGACTATTACGACCCGAAGATCGATTTCTTCTATGTCGACCGCAGCGATTACAATTTCGAGGCCTATTCGTGCCGTTCCGGGACCATCGAGCGCTGGAGCAACCGGCCGCTGCTGCAGTCCGTCGGCGCACTGGAGGCTGTGATCGCTTCGCGACCCCGCACGTATCTGGTGACGTACGCGGCGCGGCTGAAGCCGCTGCTGCCGCAGCTGGCGCGCTACCGTCCACAGATCGCATGGAGCGGCGGCTTCCTGGCCGTCGTGACCTTCGCAAGACCCGCGCCGCGCTCGGAGCGGCCCGTGTGAGCGAGCTGCCCAGGAAGTCCTCATGCAGCTGGTGACACTCGCGATCCTGTGTGCCGTGACGCTGGGTACGTATTTCACCAGCCTCCACGCGCTGCCTGCGATGTTCAAGTACCTGCCCGAGGGCTTCTCGATCCTCGCGGCGATCGCGGTGATCCTGGCAGGTCCAGCACAGCGCTTTCGGCTGATCGCGCCGCGGTACTGGATCGTCTTCGGTGCGATCGCGGTCATCATGATCTGCGGCGGGCTGACCAACGATCTGGACCCCGGACCGCTGATGGAAGGCGTCCGCTACTATCTGCGCGCCCTGCCGATGTTCTTTCTGCCCGCGATCTTCGCCGTCAACGAGAAGAACGTGCGCACGCAGCTGCGGTTGCTCCTCGCCATTGCGTTGGTGCAGATCCCCTTGAGCATCCACCAGCGTTATCACGTCTACAGCATTGGCCACAACAGCGGCGACTCGATCTTCGGAACGCTCATGATCTCCTCGATCGAGTCGATATTCCTCATCTCGGTCGTCTGTGTCGCCGGCGCGCTGGCCCTGCGCGGGCGGCTCAACAAGTTCGTCTTCTTCCTGCTCTTCGTGCTGTTGGTCATTCCCACGACCATCAACGAGACGAAGGGGTCGCTGTTTCTGCTGCCGGTCGGACTCCTCACGACCTTGGTGGTCGGCTCGGCGCGGGGCAAGCGGTTGCGCGTCGGCATCGCCGCCATCGCGCTCGTCGGCGTCTTCGGCGCCTTGTTCGTTCCGATCTATGATTTCTTCTCGACCACCAACAATCGCTATCCGTACACGCTCGAAGACTTCTTCAGCAACCAGAAGTTCGTGGGCCATTATCTGGAGAAGGACGCCGGCGTGGGCTCGCGCGGCGATGTTGGACGCGTGGACTCGATGGTCGTCCCGTTCGAGCACTTCGCGAATGATCCTGTGCACCTGCTCCTCGGCGTCGGCATCGGCAACGCCTCGGGTAGCTCGCTCGTCGGCACGGGTGGCCGCGGGGCGTACTACTCCCTTCTCGGACGCTATACCGAGTGCACCTCGGGATCTGCGTTCATGGTCGAGATCGGCGTGCTGGGACTTGCGCTGGTTCTGCTGCTGTACTGGATGATTGTTCGCGACGCTGTCGCCGTGGCGGCGCACGACCGCACCATCATAGGGGCGCTGGCGCTCGGCTGGGTGGGTGTAACGAGCGTCATCGTGATGGCGACCTTCTACAAGAATATCCACGCGTTCGAGTCCCTCTCCTACATATTCTGGTATTTCTCCGGCGTGATCGCTGCGACGCGCACGCGGCTGGAGCTTAGCGTGGCCGAGGAGCATTCGCGCTTGATCCTGAGTGCGCCCGCCGGCCATCGCGCATGACGTCTGCGCCACCGGGAGTCGCGGAGCGGCGGGCGCTCTGGTGCGTCGTGATCGCCGTCCTGCTGCTCAAATGTGCGCTCACGGCGTTCGTCCTGCCGCACTTCGAGCGCAGCATGTCGAGCAGCTACGGCGTGGATCGCGGTGACTTCTACGACCGGCTGGCGAAGAACCTGCTCAATGGGGACGGCTATCGATTCACGCCGGACACCGCGCCCACCATGCTGCGCGAGCCGGGCTATCCCTTATTCCTGGCCGGCATCAGTAGGCTCGGCGGTGACTACAGTCGTGGGCTCGCCCGCTTTGCCAACTTCGTCCTCACCTCGCTATCCGCGCTGCTCGTCGCGGCGCTCGCGCGGCGCATCGCCCCACAACGTGCAATTTATCTGCTGGCGCCACTACTGTTCATGCTGCACCCGGGCGTGGTGATCGCCGAGCTGCGCGTGGGTGTCGAGATACTGCTCACCTTCCTGTTGCTGTGTTTCTTTCTGCTGCTGAGTCGGGCACTCGCAAGCGGCACGGTGCGAGACTACCTGCTCGCAGGGGCCATGCTTGGCGTGGTATCCAGCGTGCGCAGCACCGCCTTGCTGTTCCCGCTGGGATTGCCGCTCCTCTACTTGTGGACGCGTCGCGCGCGCGCCGATCCCGGCGCGCAGCCGCGTTTCCTCACGCGCGGCACCGTCGCACTCTATTGTGGATGCATCCTCATTCTCACGCCGTGGATAGTGCGCAACTACCAGCTCGTCGGCAGCTTAGTGCCCACGGCGAGCGTGCAAGGAACGGCGCTACATTCGGGTTACTACATGTGCACGCATGCCGGCAGCACCAAGACGACGGCGCAGCTCGACATCGAGGCAGCGGCCGTGCGCAGCGAGATGGCGCGCCAGCAGGGCTACCACTTCAGGGCCATGTACTATCAGCTCTTCTACGATCCCCACGACGAGCTGCGTTTCAATCGCTTTCTGAGCAGCTGGGTGCTCGCTCAATATGCGCATTCACCCGCGCTGCTCGTGCGCTGCGCGGGCGAGAATGCCTTCAACTTCTGGTTTCGGGGCAAGGACCGGGCGGCAACGCTTGCGAACCTCGGCGTGCAGCTGCCGTATCTGGTCCTGGGAATGTTCGGCATCGTGCTCGCTGCGGGCACTGCGGACTTGCTGGTTCTCGGACCGCTGGTGCTGTTTCTCGCTTACTCTTTCGCGGTGTATCTACCGATTCTGGCGCAGGCACGCTACAGCATCCCGCTGGTGCCGGTGCTCGCCATAGGCGCCGCCGTCGCGCTCAGCGAGACGGCCCGGCGCCGCGCTCTGCGTCAGGCGCGCTTTTTACCGTAGAAATAGGTGCCCGCCACGAGGCTGGTCGGGGCCCAATAATCGTAGGTGCAACGGAGCTCCTCGAACTCTGACATCCAGATGCGCAGGCCATCGGGGCTCACGCGCCAGTAATCGTTCGGCGCCTCGTGATAGGGAAACAGAAACGGAACCTGTATCCAGATCACCCCGCCGGGCTTCAATACACGATGCAGCTCGCGGATCGCGATCTGCGGATGCGGCACGTGCTCGAGCACCGACCAGCAGACCGCGCCGTGAAAGCTGGCATCGGCGAAGCCGAGCGCCTCGATGTCGTCGTGTCGATCGATCATCGGCCGCGTGTCGTACTTGTCGACACTCACCCAGTTCGGACCGAACTTGCGTCCGATCTCATCCTTGACGGAGATCTGCACGCAGGGCTTGCCCGCGCACTGTTCCAGGAAGCTCGCGAACATGCGCGCATGCTCATCGCGCTGCGGACAGGTCTTGCGCGCCGCGCGCCAGTACTCGAGCGCCCAGTAGGTCGCCGGGAAGGCTGCTCTGAATGGCTTGCGCAAGCGCCGCGCGGCATTTCTCACCAGGCGCATCGGGCTGCCGGCCGCAGGCGGAATGGGAGTCCGCGCGGGATCGGCGGACACGTCGCTACGTGGTGTGTCCATTGCTTTGGATGCGAACTTTCGACGCGTCAGCGCGCACGCGCACTATGGCACTCGTCGTCGATGGCGAGAAGGGTGTCGCCAGCAAACGACGTGCCAACGACTTGAGCTTGTACGTGGCCGCTCAGCGCGAAGGATCGGTCTCGCGGCGCGCGGCCATGATGATCATGTTGCTCGCGTAACGCGGCGGGACCACATGGCTCAGGCTGCGATTGATGCGATCGGCCCGGCCGAAGTAGGCGTGCTCGAGATAGCTGAGACCGGCCGCGCGCAGCGCTGACCGGAGCTCGTCGACCGTCATGAAGTGGCGCAGGAATTTGAGGTAGCGAGGCCGGCCGGTCAGTCGATGCACCGTGCGCACCAAGCGACGGCTGAGCGAGTCGCGATTGGATACGGAGAAGATCGTGACGCCGCCCTCCTCGAGCAGATTGCGCAGGAACGCGAGCGCGTCGGCAATGGAGTCGAGATATTCGATGGCGCTCGAGGACACGACGAGCTCGGCGCGGCGCCAAGCCTGCGTATCGGGGACGGGCAGGCGATGCTGCTCGAAGCTCACGTTGCGCAAGGACGCTGCCTGAGCGCTGCGCTGCGCGATGGTGAGCATGCCGGCCGCACCGTCGACGCCACGGGTCTCGATCCCCCGCCGTGCGAGCTCGCAGGCGAGAATGCCGCTGCCGCAGCCGATGTCGTACGCGAAATCGACTCCGGGCGCATAGCGATCGAGGAACCCCGTCCAGACCCGCATGCGCTCGACGCGGTTCGCATCGTGCTCGTAGCTCGCGTGGAACTCCGGCGCGGCTTGCGAGTAATAGCCGACTGCATCATCGACGGGTGCTGGCATCGTTTTCTTATACCCGGATCCGCGCGGCGCGCGCAACACGCGCTAGGCGAGGCTCTGATACAGGTGCGCGAATTCCGTGGCGAGACGCTGCACCGAATATTGTTCAATCACTCGCGCGCGCGCGGCGAGCGCCATCCGGTGCAGCAGCGCACGATCCGCTGCGAGGCGCTGCAGAGCATCCGCCACCGCCGCTGCATCGTGCGGTGGCACGAACAGGCCCTGCACTGCATCCTGCATGACGTCTGCGATGCCGCCGACCGGGGAGATGACGGGGACGACGCCGCATGACATCGCCTCGAGCAATGAATACGGCAATCCCTCGCGGTGATAAGTTGGGAAGGCGAGCACCTGCGACTGCTGCCACAGACGTGCCTTCTCGGCGCCGAACACCGCGCCGGCGAAGTGCACGCAATCCTCGAGTCCCCCCGCCGCGATGCGCGCGCGCACCGCCGCAGCGGCGGCTCCCGAGCCTGCGATCGTGAGCCGTGCCGCGATGCCACGCTCACGCAGAATGCGCATGGCCTCGAGCGTCTCGAAGATTCCCTTGTTGGCCGCGAGACGCCCCAGATAGGCCACGGCGAGCGGGTCTGAATTCACGTAGCGCTCGGCGCGCAGGTCGGGTTCGCAGGGCGCCACGGCATTGGCGATGCGCACCAGTCTGGCGCGTGGGGCAAATTCGCGATAGGCCCGCAGCTCGCTCGTGGCGAGCAGCACCACGGCGTCGGGGCATGAGATCACGCGGCGCAGGAATGCGGTGAGCGCAGCATTGCCCGCGAAGAACTCCGCCGGCAGCGCGCCGCCGTGAATCTGATAGACGACCTTGCGTCGCGCGAGCTTGGCGAGTGTGAGATAGATGAGATCACGCCAGTATCCCTTGGGCTCGAAGGAGGTGTTGATGTGCACGATCCGCGGCCGCGTGTGGAGCATGCAGGCCGCGAACGTGAAGGGACTGAGGATGACACGCATGAGCACGCCGGCGCGCCCCTCGCTGCGTCCCTCGCTCCCGACCTGGAACTGGAACAGCCGAAAGCGACTTGCGAGCTCTGAGCCGAACAGTTGGTTCAAATGAGTGGCAACGCCGCTCACGGCGGTGCGCGCCGGACCGAGCAGCAGGACCCGCTGCATGGCCTCAGACTTTGTGGTCGATCGACTTGCGAACGGCGCGGCCGACACTCAGCGCGGTCTCATAGGCGCTCAGCAGCTGCGGCACCTGGTGATGCCAGGCGAGGCCGGCTTCGACCCGGCGCCGCCCCAGCGCCCCCATGGCGAGGCGCCGCTCGGGATCATCCAGCAGCTCGCAGAGCTTCGCGGCGAAGTCCTCGATGTCGTTCGGCCGCGCGTAGAGCGATGCATCTCCGGCAGAGAAGCGGCCCTCGGTGAGATCGAACTGGACGATCGGCTTGCCGAGCGCCATGTACTCCAGGATCTTGTTCATCGTGGACTTGTCGTTCATGTCGTTCGCGCGATCCGGATTCACGCACACGTCCGCAGTGCTCATGATCTCCCACAAAGGCGCATCGCCGATCCGGCCGGTGAACTCGACGCAGTCCTCGATCGCCAGCTGGCGGCTGAGCTGGCGCAGCGCGGGCAACTCGGTGCCATCGCCCACGATGGTGAAATGCACGTCGTCTCGATGCAGGCTGTTGCGCATGAAGGCCACGGAATGCAGCAGCAGATCGAGACCCTCCTGCTTGCCGATCACCCCGACGTAGCCGACTAGATAGGGCTTGCCGCGCCGCAACTCGGGGCGCGCAGGCAGCGCGCGCACACGCGTCAAGTCGGCGCCGCTGCGCACGACGAACACGCGCGAGGGCGCCATGCCGCCGCGCTGGATCGCGATGCGCCGGTAGGATTCGTTGGTCGCGATGCTGGCGTCGGCCGCGGCGAAGGTCCAGCGCTCGAGCAGGCACAGCAGCCGATACCACACGTCGCGCCGCCCGAACTTGGCCTCGTAGAGCTCCGGATTGATGTCGTGGTGATCGAAGATGAAGCGCTTGCCGAAGAGCTTGAAGAAGCGCGCGATGATGAAGATCGTATCCGGAGGATTGCAGCCGTGGATGATGTCGAAGCCGTGCGTAAGGGCGATGCGCAGCGCGAGCACGAACTCCATGAACAGCGAGAGCACATACTCCAGCCCGTAGCCGAGCGCCGAATCGGCTTCGACCGGCAAGGGATGGCGATAGATGTGCACGCCGTCGAGCACCTCGTAGCTCTTGTCGTAGCCACGACCCTTGGGACAGATGATGCGCACCTCATAGCCGTGCGCATGCAGCGCCGTCGCCTCCTGCCACACCCTGCGATCGAACGGGCAGGGAAGGTTCTCGACGATGATGAGAACCCGTGTCTTACCAGGCGATTCCGTCATAGCGCTGCGCTGTATTGTTTGTGTGGCTTGGCGGCGAGGTCCACGTGCCGATCAGATCGATGACGGGCTTCGTGGGCGCGACCGCCGCGAGCAGCCCGTCGAACTCCTTCTCCGCCGAGGCGACGACGATCACCTCCGACTGCTCGAGCAGCTGCTCGGGGCGATCCACGAGCAGCCGGCCGATGTGCGGAATGTGATTGAGAATGTATTCGCGATTGGCACCGACGAGACTCGAGAGCCTCACGTTGCGATCGTACACCGACAGCTCGTAGCCCTTGCCGATCAACTGCTCGGCCAATGTCACCACCGGGCTCTCGCGCAGATCATCGGTGCCGGCCTTGAAGCTCAGTCCGAGCAGGCCAACGCGCCGGTGGCCTGTCGCGTAGATCAGGGAGAGCGCATGCGCGATATGCGCCTGGTTGCTGGCGAGCACGGAGGCCAGCATGGGCGTGTCCACATCAAGCAGCCGCCCCTGGTAGGTGAGCGCACGCAAGTCCTTCGGCAGACACGAGCCGCCGAAGGCGAAGCCGGGCTTCAGGTAAGCGGTCGATATGTTCAGCTTGGTGTCGCGGCAGAACAGACTCATGGCCGTGCGGCCATCGACACCCATTGCCTTGCACAAACGACCCACCTCGTTGGCGAAAGTCACCTTGAGCGCATGCCAGGAGTTGTCGACGTATTTGACCATCTCCGCGGTGCGCAGATCAGTCTCGATGAGCGGTGCCTCGAGCCCCGCATACAGTTCGCGCACCGGTCGCGCGGCGCGCTCATCCACGGCGCCGATCACGGTTTTGGGGGGATGATCGTAGTCGTAGATCGCGGTGCCCTCGCGCAGAAACTCCGGATTGATGCAGACGCCGAAATCCTCGCCCGCCTTGCGGCGCGAGAACTGCTCGAGGGCGGGCAGCACCACGGATTGCATCGAACCCGGCAACAGCGTGCTGCGGATCACGACGACCTTGTAGCTCGTGCTGGCAGCGAGCTGCTCGCCGATCTGCTGCACGATACGGCGCACATACGTCAGATCGAGGCTGCCATTGGCCTGCCCTGGCGTGCCGACGCACACCATCAGGATGTCGGAGCTCGCGACTGCCTTGGCGTGGTCGGAGCCTGCGCTGAGACGTCCGCTCGTGACGGCTGCTTGGATCAGCGGCTCGAGGCCCGGCTCGACGATCGGGCTGCGGCCCTGACGCAGGAAATCGGTCTTGATGGAATTGGGATCGACGCCGCTGACGTTATGTCCGTCTCTGGCGAGACACGCCGCAGAGACAACCCCGACATAACCGAGTCCGAAGACGGCAATTTTCATTATTGTCGCTACCCAATCCCCGCACGCGGCGCGGCGCAATTTCCCCTTCAAGTCCTTTTAGCAGAAGCGCGCGGGTTGCGTCACTCGATTGCTGGCGCACGGCGCCACCCGACGCAATCGAGCCTTTTCATGGTCGAGCTCGCGCCCCGCTTGCCGAGGCGTGAGCTCGACTCCGCGATCTCAGCCTAGCGTCCGACGACGACCCTTGACGGTGCCATCGGCTTCACGGAGGGCGCCGTCTGAGGTCCACCGGCGCCGATATCCGGGGCGTTGCCATTGTACGCCAACGCCACGCCTTGACCATCCTTGAAACTCACGACCGACGAGAGCGTGAGCGTATTGGAGTTGCGGTTGATGCTCAGTACGACGCCTCGCTGCGTCGTGCCTTGCAGCTGGATCGTGTCGCCTGGCATCAAGTTGTTGCCGTCGCTGAAGTAGAGGCTGTCGCCGACGGGCAAGGTCGACGATGTGCCGGATCCCACCGCATTGGTGAGGAACACGCCGGCGCCCACGCCCGGGCTGCTCGGCTGTTGTTGAAAGTCCGCGAGCGCCGTCGGTGACGCGCTGACCAGCGTCGGCCGAGACTGCACATTTGCCATAAAGACCTGCGGATAGTTGCCGCTCGCCGAGTTGAGCGCGACGCGGCCGCCGTTTCCCATGAGGAAAACGTACGCGGGTCCACCGCCACTCGGATAGAACAGATTGCCCTTGACGATGCTCTGTGCGGTGGGACCGCCGCTCAAGGGCACGAAGACGACGTCCGCATCGATGACGGTGCCACCGTGCGAAACGTTGGGGATCGTTCCCGGGGCCATGCGTGAGTTGACCACCAGATTGTTGGCGAACACGAAGCCGCCCATGCTGGTGCAGCCCTGGTAGGCCCAGGCACTCCAGGCATCACCACCGAGCTGCTGCAGGGTGTTGTTGTAGATGCGTGCATTCGTGACTTGCTGATCCGAGCCCGGGCCGCACCAAGTGCCCGTGCCGCCGGCGATCGCATCGTAGAACACGTTCTGACGGACGATGTTCGAGTTGCCGCGGATCGATGCGATGGGCGCGACATAGCTGCCGCCGCCGAGCCGCGCGTGCTCCATCAGATTGCCCTGAATGACGTTGTAGTTACCGCGCACCTCGATGCTGCGATAGCCGGTATCACCACCGACGGTATCGGCGAAGCTGTTGTTCAGCGTGTTGTTCTGCAGGACGCCGTAGTCACCGTCGAACTCCACCAGGTCGTGGCCGCCGTGAGTGAGCGTATTGTGCTGGATCAGCACGTGGTCGATGTCGCCGTTCGAGGCCTGAATATCATCGCCGTTGGGCACGGCGTAGTTGCCGACGCTGTCGACCGTGTTGTTCTGGATCGTGATATACGAGCTCGTGCCCTGCAGGGCGTTCTGCGGCGCGTACTGCCAGAAAGCGCCGTTGGCCAGGTACTTGCCGGAGATGTCGATGCCCGACCAGCCGTTCGCGTATTTGAAGTTGCCGTTCTGCACGACGATGTGGTTGCCATTCTGGATGGCGACGAAGGTGCTCACATTGGAGTTCGGAGGTGCGCTGCCACCGTTCACGTTGATGCCGTCGATCGTGATGTAGCCGACCGAGCTGATGAGCACCGCGACCTTGACGTTCGATATCACGGCCGCGCCGTTGTAGCTGGTGTAGGTGATCGGATGACCGGGCGTGCCCGATGACTGGGGCACGATTGCCTCGTGATACTGGCCCGCAATGAGATACACGGTGTCCCCGGCCCCCGCGCGACTCGAGGCGGCGGCGATCGTCGCGAGCGGTGCGCTCGGACTGCTGCCGGGGTTCTGATCGCTGCCGCCACTTGCGGCTACGTAGAGGCTCTTGGCCGATGCGGATACGGATGCGCTGAGCAGGCCTGCCAGCAAGAATGCCGATCGTGCGTTCCCCGAAATCATCATCGCTCGTCTCTCCTACCGTGTTTTGAGCGCCGCCCGCGCGACGCCGAACTCATCGCACCGCAACGCGCGTCGGGGACTCTAGCCAGTGGTTCCCGAGTGATCGGTCATCCTTGCACGAGCACTTCTCGGAGGGCGGTTAACGGAGCGGTCACAGTCCACTCAGAGATGAAGTGGAGAGATGTTTCCGCACCGGCAACCCCGCTATCCCGGACGCCGAGCGTCAGGACCGGAGGCTTTGCGTCCCCGCCTCGCAGCGGGTTTGCGAATACTCGCGAAAACTATAGCTCCCGCCATGAACAATAATCAACTGTATGAAGCTGGCGACAGCGGCACTTGCGGCGCTGCCCGAGGGTGCTGAGGCCGTTTGTTGCGCACTGCAACCGCCACGTCACAGTTGGGCGACGGTCGCAAGCGCTGCAGACCGGCCGCCCCGGCAGCTGAGTTATCATTGCGGCCCACGACCTCAAGCGCGGGACAACGTACAAAACTCACCGCATGTTGTTCAACAGCAGCATCTTCGCGCTCTTCTTCGTCGCGTTCCTTCCTCTTTATCTTCTCGTTCGACGCAACATATTCTGGCGCAACGTCCTGCTCATCATCGCGAGCTACGTGTTCTACGGCTGGTGGGATGCCCGCTTTCTGATTCTCGTGGCGATATCCACCTCGGTGGATTACATGGCCGCGCTCGGCGCGAGCGGCAAGACGGTGCGCGGCGTCGACCGCCTCAAGAGCGCGCTGTATCTCGCGGCCGTAACCGCCGGGGCGCTCGCCTTCGCACGGCTCAGCGATCTATGGCTGGTGCTGCCGGTGGCTGCGGGGATGCTCGTCGCTGCAGGCTGGGTCCTGTGGATCGATCACGCACCGCAGGCGCGGCGTCCCAAGCTTTGGCTGCTGCTCTCGCTCGGTACCAATCTGGGCATCCTGGCGTTCTTCAAATACTGCAACTTCTTCGTCGGCTCGTTCAGCTCACTGTTCGCGCTGTTCGGCATCAAGCTCGACGCGCCGACGCTCTCGATCATCCTGCCGGTGGGCCTGTCGTTCTATACGTTTCAGGCGATCAGTCGCACGGTCGACTCGTACCGGCGGCGCTTCGAGCCGCAGTACTCGATCGTCAACTACGCCGCCTATCACGCGTTCTTCCCGCAGCTGGTCGCCGGGCCGATCGAGCGCGCCGCGCACCTCATGCCGCAGTTCGAGAGCGTCCGCCCGCTCGATCTGACCCTGTTCACGCGCGGCGCGCTGCTGTTCATGTGGGGGCTCTACCAGAAGATCGTGATCGCCGACAACGTCGCCCCCATCGCGGACGCCGTGTTCAGCGCTCCGCAGGGCAAGACCTCCGCCGCAACTCTGGCGGCGCTGCTCGCCTTCACGCTGCAGATCTACTGCGATTTCTGCGGCTACTCGAACATGGCGCGCGGGCTCGCCCGCTGTCTCGGCTTCGACCTGATGGTCAACTTCAATCTGCCGTACTTCGCGCGCACACCGTCCGAGTTCTGGCAACGCTGGCACATTTCCCTGTCGAGCTGGCTGCGCGATTACCTGTACATTCCTCTCGGTGGCAATCGCAAGGGTCAGCGGCGGATGTACGGCAACCTCATGCTAACGATGCTGCTCGGCGGGCTGTGGCACGGCGCAGCCTGGAACTTCGTCATCTGGGGCGGCTTTCACGGTGCCATCCAGGTCGTCTACCGGGTGCTGGGCGTCGATGCGCTGACCGACCGCCACCCCTTCCGCACCTTGCAGGGCTGTGCGTTGCAGCTCGGCGCCTGGGCGATCACCATGACGCTGGTCGTGATCGGCTGGGTGTTCTTCGTCGCGCATACACTGCCGGACACGGTCGCGGTGTTCGGCAATCTGCTCGGAACCAGCGGCTATCCGAGTGACTTATTCTGGACGCTGGCCGCGTACGCGGCGCCGCTGGCGCTCGTCGAGGTCTACCAGCGCGTCTCGGGCCGGATTGAGATCCTCGAGGTCGGTCCGTTCCTGGTGCGCTACAGCGCGGCGCTGTGCGTGCTGTTGACGATCATCGCGTTCAGCGCGCGCGGCGGTCGGGAGTTCATCTATTTCGACTTCTGAGGAAATGGCCCCGTTGGCTGCGCCTGCGGTCACCGGCCAGCGTACGCGCGGGCGCTTGCGCGCTCTGCCGCTGCGGGTCCTGCGCGGAGTCGCGCTCGCCCTCTATGCGCTCCTGCTCGGTGAGCTGTTCGTGCGCGTGTTCTGTCCGCAGCCCGTGATGCCGCGCTATGTCACCGGCACATCCTACGGCGTGCGCGCCAACATTCCTCATGCGCACTACTGGCACCACACGCCCGAAGTGGACGTCGAGTACCGCATCAACGGCCAGGGCATGCGGGCCGATCACGACTATCCGCTCAACAAGGCACCAGGAACCTGTCGCGTCGCGGTGTTCGGCGACTCGCTGATGATGGGCTATGAGGTCGATCTGCGGGATGACTTCTCCAGCCAGCTCGAGCAGCTGCTGCGCGCGCGCGGCTACCGCGCCGAGGTACTCAACTTCGCCGTCAGCGGCTTCGGCACGGCCGAGATGCTGCGCACCTACGAGGCCTTTGCGCGGCAGTTCCATCCGGATGTGGTGCTGTTCTCCTGGCACGTGACCGACATGGAGGACAATGTGCGCTCGGGCCTGTACCGCCTGCGCGACGGCCAGCTCGAAAGCGCCAATGCCACGTATCTGCCGGGCGTGCGCACGCAGGACCTGCTCATGCGCTCGGCGCTCTACCGCCTGGTCGCCGACCACAGTCAGCTGTACTCCCTGATTCGTGAGCGGTTCGGCCTGTTCCTCAAGGGCCTGGTGGTGGTGGCGCGGCAGGATCGTGCCAGCGCGAAGCGGGCGGTGAGCGACGATCCGGACGATCCCGATCACGGTGATGACGATGCGGTGCGCGCGGCGCTGCGGCGTGCCAATGCCGCGCTCTCCTCCGCCATCGTCGCGCATGCCGCGCAGGTCGTCGCAGCCGATGGCAAGGACTTCTACCTGGTGGAGGCCCCGATCCGTGTGTCGCGCACGAAGTTTCGCTCGAGCGTCGATGCCCTCTCGAGCGAGGTGCGCTCGCACCTGACAATCATCTCGCCGCTCGCGGCTTTCAGAGGCGCCGCGCGCCCGGATCTGAAGCTCTATTACGAGGAGGGCGAGGGCCACCTGACCCCTCTCGGGGTGCACCTGCTCGCGAGCGAGGCCGCAAAGGTGCTGGCGGGCGCGCCGCACCTTGTGGCCTGCAGTGCCAATACCACCACCGCCACCACGGCGCGGGTGGCGAGCGCGCCGGCAGCGCTCAAGCGCCGATGACTTGCTTCTGCAGCACGACCGTGAGGATCGTGCAGCCCAGGTCGGCGTCGCTGTAACCGCGGTAGCGCGGCGCAATTCGCAACTTCGAGACATCGACCGATTCCGTGAGCGTCTCACGCACTACGAAGCCGGCGGCGGCGAAGATCCGCAGCCAGTCGGACATCTGCAGGCGGTTGATGTACTGCACGTGGTTCTCGAAGAACAGCTTCCAGGTGCGGTCCGAATACGTCAGGTACTGCTTGTGTGAGCAGGACGGATCGTAGTGGGCCAGATGGTCGTCGATGCCAATCTGATGGATCGCAAAGGCGCCGGGTTTCAAGACTCGGTACATGTCGGCACTGAGCCGCTCGACGCTCGCTCGCGGCACGTGCTCGAGCACGTGCAGACTGAACACAGAATCGCGCGAGGCAGCTTCGCACATCGCCAGGGAGCCATCCGGCTGCACCACGTAGCGCAAGCCGAGCCGCGCGTACAACTCGGGGAAGCTCCGCGCGCTGAGAATCGTCTGCAGATTCTCGCGCACGCGCTCCGGGGCACTCGCCATCTGCGGCGTGCCGGCGAGCTTCGTGAAGGCGGCGCGCAGCGCAGCGAATTGGCGGTTGTCCCAGACGTCCATCAGCACGATGCCGGCGTCGATGTGGAGTCGCAGGTAGAGCGCGAACCAGTGCATCCAGCCGGTGCCGATCTCGAGCAGCTGCTGCCCGTCCTGGGCGGCCGAGTACTTGTGGCAGAGCTCGACCAGCAGGTTGCCCCGGGCGAGATACACGGCGAGATCAAGATTGGCAGCGCGGCGCGGGCCTCCGATTGCGTTGCCCACGCGGCGATACAGGCTGCGCGTGGCGCCGTTCAGCGAGAACGCCTTCAGGGCGCCCGCGGCGAGTGCATAGCGAATCATGTGTCGGCTCGCAGGAACACGTACGTGGCGTGCGCTGCGCGGCGGTAGAGTGGCCGCAGCAGCGACTTCAGCAGCGCCTTCGGCTGCGTCGCATCGAGCACCGAGTACTCGCAGCGCAGCGGCACACGCGCCGGCGACAGCCCTGCAGCGCGACCCATCGCCCCAATGCTCTCCGCGGTGAAGGTGTTGATATGGATCAGAGGCGTGGCCGGCATCAGGTAACGCTTGTCCTCCCGCGCCGCCGTCCAGTCCATGTGAGGAATGCGCCCCTCCATGCCGCGCCCATCCGGCACGCTCACCTTGACCACGCCTCGCGGCTTCAACGAGCGCCGTAGCAGGCGCAGCACTTCGAGGGGGCGCGTGACGTGCTCGAGCACCTGCTCGGTGTTTATGAAGTCGAAACGCTCGCTGGCGAGCTGCTCGATCTCGATGGCCCGAACGCCGCGCGCACGCGCCTCCATGACCAGTGAGGAAGCCAGATCCGTGCCGACGGCCTCGAAGCCGAGGGCCGTCGCCATGCGGCACCACCAGCCGCAGCCGAGTCCATAATCGAGCACGCGCACTTGATGGTGCGGCCGTCCGAAGAAGCGGCCCACGGCGAGCAACTCATTCGCATAGAGCACGTGCTCGCTCGGCAACAAGTTCTCCTTCGAGAGCTCCGGCTCCGCGTCGCCTTCCAGCAGCCACTTCCCGTACAGCACTGCCGAATACTGATCGTTGAGCACGTTGCGCTGGTAGATGAGGCCGCAGCGGCCGCACTTGCGCAGGTCGTACTCGGCATCGCCCAGAACCGCGAGGATTGCCGCGGGATCCTCGAACTTGCGCTCCATGAACGTGCGCATGCGCGGCGCGGAGAACGGCGCATGGAACACGGACGTCGAGGTCGCGAACTCGCAGCCCGGGCATACGCTGCGTTCGAAGAAGACACTCATCGCGGGTCGCGCGCGACTGCCGGCGCCTCGGCGTGGCGCGCGGCAGCCGGCGCACGCGTGGGGGAAAACCGCTCGGCCCACAGCGCGCACAGTGCGATCAGGATGGCGGCCACGGCCGTGGGCTGCGCCAGGAATCCATAGCGCGGCAGCAGGTCGGTGATCAGCGCGTAGAAGAGCAGCATGCCGAGGGCGGGCAGGATAAAAAGCGCGAGCGCATAGCGCCGCGCGTGCACGCTGTGCGCCAGTGTCAGCAGCAATGCGATGAAGACGAGCGGGCCACCGCGCCACAGCAGTGGCACGCTGAGCGCCAGATTGCGCGCCAAGTGATGCATGACCATCCTCAGTCCCTGTCCCTGCATCACCCGGTCTGCCGTCACATCGGGGTACGGATCAGCGCGGCGCTCGAACTCGCTCTCGAGCTTCTCGCGTTGCGCGCGCCCCTGACGCCAGAAACTCGGGGCGGCTTCCGGTCGCCCGGCATTCTCCGCCGCGAGTCCGAGCGCATCCACCGGCGAGCCGAGATCCTCGTTGAGTCGCTGCAGGCTGCCGCCGAGGCGCAAGTCGCGCGGGCCAAAGCCGAGCAGCGCACCGAGTGCGCGCTGCAGGCGCGGTCGCGACCAGACATAGAACGTGCCGCGATACTCGACCGCCGTCATCTGGTCCATGAGTCCGCGTGTATACACCGCGAGGCCGCCGCGCTCGGCGATCTGCGCGCGGCCGAAGATCGCCGCGTTGCGCGCGACCCAGGGCGTCACGGCGATGAGGAAGGAGCCCGCGAACAGCGCGAGGCGCAGGCGAAATCCCGGCCCGCGCAGCTGCGCGATACCCGCCAGGTGGCCGAGGAGCAGGGCGAGCAGCACGCCGCAGGCGACGTAAAGTGCGCTCGCTTTGGTGAGCGTCAGCAAGCCAAAGCCGACTCCGGCCGCGAGCGCCAACAGCGGCCCACCACCAAACATGGCGCGCGCGAGCGCGAACGAGGCGAGGATGAGTAGCGCCGCCGCCGGCAGGTCGCTGTTGAGGCTATCGAGATTGGTCTCGTCCACGAATGGCTTCAGGCAGAGCACGGCGGCAGCAAGGGCGACCCAGAAAGAGGCGGTGAAGGCGCGCGTAGCCGCGAACACGCCAAGCGCGAGCAGCGCCAACCACAACAGGTTCGGGTATTTGAGGAGCCGCGCCCGCACGCCGCCGAAATAGGCCTTGGCCTCGGCCCTGCCGAGCACGAGGTCGAGCAGGCTCACGGCAAGAGCATCGGTCGCGATGGGAAGTGGCTCGCGGTACATCGAGGGGCGGTACGGTGCAGCTACGTCCAAAGAAATGACGGCGTGATGGCTCAGATTGAGCGCCATCTGCAAATTTTGTGCGGCGTCGTTCTTGACCTCAGCAGTGCTGATGTGACGCAGCGCGAACGCGCCGAGCATGACCGCGACAGCTACGGCGGTCAGCCAGTGCAGTCTGTTCATTCTTGTCATGCGGTCGGGGAATGATACTGGATGGTGCGGGAGGGCGTCGATTTACCGCGCGAGGAATATGTTTTAAGCGGGATCCGTGCGACAGCGCGGCCCTAGCGGAATACGACTTTCTTCATGAGGATGAAATTCAGACCCATTCCGGCAACCGAGCCGCACGCGACGGCGATGCTCGGATACGCGCGCACCGTCGCGAGCGTGCCGACCATCAGTGCGTAGACACCGAAGTTGACGGCGCCGCCCAGCGCATTGGCGCACACGAAGCGCAGCCACTGTGCGGCGGGCGCGCCCTTGTGCCGAAAGGTGAACGTCCTGTTGAGAGCCCAGGTGACGGTCGCCGCTGTCAGGAACGAGACCACCCGCCCGAGGTAGAGATTCAAACCGAAGGTCGCGATCACAAAACGCAGCGTGCCGGCATCGACCCCGAAGCCGACGACCCCGACCAACGCGAAGCGCAGAAATTGGGTCGCCAATTGCACGCGCTCGCGCGGCAGAAATTTCATCGCGTGTCATCCTACAGGGCCGTTGCTGCGTTGCCGAGCGGTGCATCAGCCACGCGGCTGAATGTTTGAAAGGACCGCAATGGCACCGCCACATTCGGCTATCAAACTTGACGTGCGCCGGCCGCGGTGCGGCACGCGGATCGAGGACCCCCGAGTGCAGTGCCCGGCAGGACTGGAAGGTCCGGCCTGGACAGCCTGGGTGCGGTCGAAAAGCCGTGACCTACGAAGACGCCGGCACGACATGCAAATGCGGCTGTGTCGCCACGTGACAACACTTTTGCAAGTGCTTGATTCAATGGACTGCCACCCTGGAAAGATGGGCCCGGATCTTGCTGAGTCGGCGCTCGGATCCCGTCCCCGAGGAGGGGCTTGGCCGCGCGGATGGCGGCGGCGTCACGGTTTGTTAGTCCTGTTAAGTCAAAAGCTTAGCACCGGTTTGCGAACCAGAGCGGATTTACGAATAATGGTGATGCAATTCACAAAGAAGTAGCCGGATGAACGAACCGGTAGTCCGCAAGAATTTCCTCGCTGTCGCGATATCTGTGCTGACTGTTGCGCAGATTGTTGCGCCGGCCGCTGTGGCCGTGGCCTGCCTCTACGCCGTGATCGTCGCGTATGCACTGCCGGTGGGCACGTATTTCCATTTCCTCGCGCTGGTCGTCGGCTTGCTGGCTTTTCTGTTCATGCGCACGCCGCGCACGGTGGCGGGACAGCTCTCCGGCGGCTCCGTGCCGCTCGTGGTATCGGTGCTCGTGCGCTGGTCGGTTGCGCTCGCCGCGCTGCTGCTGGTTGGCTTCGTCACACGCTTTTCGCAAGAATTTCCCCGACGTATCGTCCTGACCTGGGCCTGCCTGACCCCGGGCGTGATCATCGTCGTGACGCTACTGTTGCAGGAGATGCTGCGGCGTCTGCTGCGCGATCCGGCCAATGCGCGCAAGGTCGTGATCGCGGGCTGCACGGAATCCAGCCGGGCGCTCGCTAAAAGGCTCACGACCCGCGGTGACCTCTGCATGTCGGTCGTGGGATTCTTCGATGACCGCAGCGGCGAGCGCCTCAATGTCAATGGGGAGGTGTCGCTGCTCGGCAAGCTGAGCGATCTCCCACCTTTCGTGCGCTCGCACGCCGTGGAGGTCGCCTTCGTCGCGCTACCCATCCGTCACGTCAGTCGAGTGATGGCGCTGGTCGACGAGCTGCGCGACACGACCGCCTCCATCTACTACTTGCCGGATATCTTCGTCTTCGACCTCATCCAGTCGCGCACTGCGGTGATCGACGGCATCCCGATCATCTCGATGTGTGAGACGCCACTTTACGGACATCGTGCCGTGGCGAAGCGGCTCACGGATGTGATCCTCACGTCGGTGGCGCTCCTGCCGCTCGCTCCGGTCATGCTGCTGATCGCGCTCGGCGTCAGGCTTTCCTCGCCGGGCCCGGTCGTCTTTCGGCAGCGCCGCTACGGTCTGAACGGCGAGGAAATCACCGTCTACAAGTTCAGGACCATGACCGTCGTGGAGGACGGGCCGACCATCACGCAGGCCACCAAGGCAGACACCCGCGTCACCGCCTTCGGCCGTTTCCTGCGGCGCTACTCGCTCGATGAGATGCCGCAGCTCATCAACGTGTTGCAGGGACGGATGAGCCTGGTGGGGCCGCGTCCACACGCGGTGGCGCATAACGAGTTCTATCGCAAGCTCATCAAGGGATACATGGTGCGTCACAAGGTGCTACCGGGCATCACCGGGCTCGCACAGGTGAACGGTCTGCGAGGCGAGACGCGCACGATCGAGCAGATGGAGGCGCGCGTCCGCTACGATCTCGAATACCTGCGTTCCTGGTCGATCGAGCTCGATATCGCGATCCTGGCGCGCACGGCCATACGGATTCTCAACGACTCGAGAGCCTTCTGAAGGCTTACCGAGCAGTGACGAAAAGGAGACCCATGAAGCGGGCTTGCAGAACAAGCGGACCTCTGCGCACAGCCTACGGCGTCGCTTTACTCGCTCTCGCTGCAGCTTTTGCACCGCACGTGCGCGCCCAGCAGCCCAACGAATACACACTGAACGCAGGTGACACGCTCGATGTGTCCGTCTGGAAGGAGACGGAGCTGACCAAGGAAGTGATCGTGCGGCCGGACGGTAGGTTCTCGTTTCCGCTGGCGGGCGAGATCAACGCGGTGGGTCGCTCGGTCGGGCAGGTGGAGACCGAGATCACCAACAAGCTCAAGCCCTACATGCCCGAGCCCGTCGTGTCGGTCTCGATGAAGTCCCTCGACGGCTGCAAAATCTATGTCATCGGGCAGGTGAACAAGCCGGGCTCGTTCGTGATGAATCCGCGCATCAACGTACTGCAGGCGCTGAGTCTCGCGGGTGGCTTCACGCCGTTTGCGGGTCTCAACGACATCATGGTGCTGCGCGGCACGGGAGCCGTGCAGCACGCGATGCCATTTCACTACTCGGAAGTGGTCAAGGGACGCAATCTGAATCAGAACGTCCTGCTCGAGGCGGGCGATGTCGTGGTCGTTCCGTAGCTCGAGCCGCATGCGGACAGCCACGCTCATCGGCTCAATATCCGGCGCCACCCCCTGGTGGGCAGCGCTGCTGGTGGCCCTGGCATGTTCCCGGATCGCCGCGGCGCAGGAAGCGGTCTTCGTCCCTCAGGCACAGCTCACCGGCTCCTGGGCCTCGAACCGCCAGCTGACCATTCCCGCCTCGCCCTCGAGCGAGGGCCTGCTCGGCATCTTCGGCGGCGACCTGCTGCTGCGCAACCCGACCTCGACGTTCGATGTGCGACCGCTATTCACGGTGCAGGGAGATACGAACTACTCGAACCTCGATCGCTGGGAGGGGCTCATCGACATGATCGGTCATAGCCAGTCGTTGAAGGGTGAGTACAATGTTCTGCTGGAGTATCACCGCGAGGATGCGTTCAACGCTCAGTACGGCATCGTGGCCTACAACCCCCTGAACCCCAATGCGCCCGATACGAGCGGCACGGGCAAGATCGAGACCGGCATCACCAAGTCGACCTACGAGGTTGCGCCTGATTTCTCCTACGAGCTGACCCAGCGATTCAGCATCGGCGGCGACGCCACGCTCGCCGCGGTTCGCTACAGTCAGCAGTTCGCCGGATTCATGGTGAGCTACAACAGCCCGAGCGTCGAGCTCAATGGGGGTTACAAGCTCAGCCAGAGGTCGCAAATCACCATCGGTCCCTATTACACGGTGTACGACCCGGTCGATACTGATCAGGGATCGGTGAAGAGCACGGGCTACGGCCTCGACTTCAAGTATCAGTTCAAGTGGTCGAAAGTGTCGCAGATGAAGCTGCAACTGAAGGTCGAGCACGACACCTCCTCGGCCGCCCGCGGCGTCACACCTCCCTCTGAGGGCAGTCAGCCCTTTGACATACCGGCTTCGAGCGCGACCGTAGTGGGCGTCGAATGGGTAGGCATCAATCGCTTCGAGACCAGCACCATCCAGTACAGCGTCGGCCGATTCCTGGAGCCGAGCAGCTTCGGGGGACGCGTCACGAACAACCAGCTGCGGGCGCAATACGTGAAACGATTCAGCCCGCGCTTCCAGGCGGTCGGGGCGGTCAGACTGACGCGTACCACCGAGGTGGGCGATAACGTGACCTTCGGTAACGACTGCACCTGTGACCGGGGCCTCGCCCGCGTCAGCCTGAGCACACTGCTGACGCCCGAATGGACGCTCAGCGGTGGCTATCAGGGGGTCTACCAGAACCTGCACCAGAATGTCCCCGATGAACCGAACTCCGCGTGGAGTCAAGGCGTCTTCATCACGGTTGAATACCATGGCCAGCAGCCTCCCCAGTGACTTCGCAGAATCGACGGCCAGAGCGCATGCGATGGCCGGCTATGCGAACCTGCTGCGCAGGCGCTGGATCTACCCTGCGACCATCATTCCCGCGAGCGCCCTGATCGCCGTATTCATCGCCTTCGTGCTGCCGAAGACCTTTCGCGCGACCGGCACGATCATGCTCGAGCCCTCCTCCATCCCCCAAGAGATGATCTCCACCACGGTGCGCCGTCAGGAGGACGTGCCGGAATTCGCGCAGCAGCAGCTCGAGCTGGTCAGGAGACGCGTCATGACTCCGGACAAGCTCGAGCAGCTCGTCCACGAGGTCGACCCCTATCCGGGCCTCAATGTCAGCGCCGCTCAAAAGGCCGAACAGATCGCCGAGAACACCTCCGTCGAGCGCGTCGATCCGATCACCTTGAAGCCGCTCGATGAGTCGACGGCATTCTCGGTCTCCTACGATAGTCCGCAGCCGCGGCTGGCCGCCGCCGTAGCGGACAAGCTCGTGGAGATGTACTTGACCTACAACCGCGCGACACGCGTCGAGCAGGCAACCGCCACCTATGAATTCCTGCAATCGCAGGCCAAGGATCTCGAATCGCAGATGGTGGATCAGGAGCAGAAGCTTGCGCGCTTCAAAGCCAAGTACGGCAGCGCACTTCCCGAGATGCAGCAGCACAATCTGCTCGAGATCGACCGCGCGCAACACGATCTGGAGGAGACGCAGCGCCTGACTCTGACGGCCGAGGAGAAGGAGTCGGAACTGCAACTGCAGTTGAACGATCTGAGTCCGTCGATGAGCGCAGCCATCACTGACTGGCGCAAGCAGCTTGCCCAGCTGCAGTCCGATCTCGCAGATGCGCAGCTGAAATACACGCCGCAGCATCCCGAGGTCAAACGGCTGAAGCGGGCGATTACGGAGCTCGCCGCGCAGGGCTCGGCCGGGCTGCAGACGGGCGCGCAGCATCCGGACAATCCCGAATATCTATCCGTGAAGAGCCAGCTCGACTCGGTGCGTCGTCAGCTTGCGACGATGCACGCCGACGAGGCACGACAGCGCGCGAAGATCTCCTCCTATGAGCAGGACCTGTCCACGCAACCCAACGTCGAGCGCGAATACACCGGGTTGCAGCGCGATTACGACAACTCGCGCGCGCGTTATGAGGATCTGCAGACCAAGATGAAAAACGCCGCGCTGGCGCGTACCATGGAAGTCCAGCAGAAGGGTGAGAAATTCATCCTGCTGCAGTCGCCGAAGCCGCCGCGGCGCCCTTACTACCCGAACCGCCTCGGCATCATCCTTCTCGGCCTGCTGCTGGGCTGCGGCATCGCGTTCGGGTGCGTCGCGGCAGCGGATGCCGCGGATCCGACCGTACGCGGCACGGCCGATCTGCAGGAAATCATGGGCATCACCGCGATCGGCGCCATCCCCACGCTGCTGAACCCCAGCGATCGGCGGCGTCGCAGCTTGCGCTGGGCGTCAGCGCTCGCGGTGTTCACCGTAGCTTGTGTGTTCGTCATGGCGACGGTTTACCTGAACAGATAGGAGCAGGCTGAGCACAACGCTCACACATCGTATGGTCATAGAGAGAGCACTCGAGAAGCTGCGTCAGCAGGCTGGCGCTAAAGTCGGCGGTACCGCTGCGTATGCGCCAGCAGCTCCCGGGGCCGCCTATGCCCCGCCTCCGGGGCCGGGTTCGGCGTATGCGCCGCCCGCTTCGCAGCCAACGCGTCCAGCCAACAAGCACACCCGTCCACCGCTGCCGGCAGGTCCGCCGCGCCAGGCGCTACCGCAGGTGGAATGCGATCGCGGAGCGATGATCGCGCATCGCATCCTCGGGCCCGGCACGCCGCTCGCCGCGGATGAGCGGGCAGCGGCCGCGTACCGCATGATCCGCACGCGTCTGGTGCACAAGGTGCGCGGCAACAGCTTGCAGAGCATTGCCATCACGAGTCCCGAGGCGGGCGAGGGAAAGTCGATCACGGCGATCAATATCGCGCTGAGCCTCGCACGCGACCCGACGAACAACGTGGTGCTGCTCGATCTCGACATGAGAAACCCAAGCGTGTGCCGCTACCTCGGCGTCAGGCCGCCTCACGAGCTCATCAGCTACTTCACCGGCGATGTGGCGCCGAACGATGTGCTGTTCTCGATCGGCCCGGAGAACCTTGCGCTCGCCGGCAGCCTCGCAAGCACTGACCTGGCGTCCGAGCTGCTCGGCTCCGGGAGGCTCGAAGCATTGCTGGCGCATGTGAGCAACGCCATTCCGAACCCGGTCATCCTGCTCGACATGCCCCCGGTGCTCGTCACCGACGAGGCGCTGCTGGTCGCACCGCGCGTGGATGCGACGCTGCTCGTGGTCGCCGAAGGCAAGACGCGTCGTGACGCCCTGGTGCGGGCGCGCACCGTACTGGCGGATTTCAATCTTGCCGGAGTGCTACTGAACCGCTCCACCGAGTCGACCGGAGCGAGCGGCTACTACTACCACTACCGGCAGTAAATCCCCAGGGGAGTGAGCGCGTGCGCGGGGCCTCGGCGGCTCGCGGCACGGACGCGGGCTCAGGCGGGCGCCGCCGCCACGGCGGCGATTTTCTTGCTCAGCACACGCACTTTCTTGCCGTACAGCCGGTACACGATCCGCATCGCGAGCTCGAGCACGCTCGTCACGGCGAGACCGACGTAGTTGAGCGGATTCTTCCAGAACACGTACAGCTTCAGGGCGAAAACGCGCACGTGTGCAAATCCCGCCAGGGTCAGAATTTGCTCCAGACTGTATTCGGTGACGTTGTAGAAGTGATCGATATTGTGCGAGAGGTTCTCCGAGCCCACGAGGGGATTGGCGCCATTCATCGCATAGACCACAACGCGCCCGCCAGGCCGCAGCGCCTGGCGACACAGCTTGAGGAAGTCGATCGTCTCATCGAGCGTGAGATGATTGAGCTCCTGCTCGGGAATGATGACATCGAACTGCGCGCGCTTGTCCTCGAGGAACTCGAATGCGCGCGCCACCTCGCACGGCAGGCCCTTGCGGCGCGCAAAGTCCACTTTCGCCGCGTCGGAGTCGATACCGGAGACGGCGCTGTAGCCGCGATCCTTCAGCATCTTCACCAAATAGCCCGGGCCGCAGCTTATGACAAGAATGCGTGCGCCGTGGTCGGCAGGCATGAGCGGCAGATAGTTGGCGCGATAGTAGGCCACGAAGGACGCAAAGCCCTTTTCGACATCTTTGGGCGCTTGCCAGTAGGAATCGAAGGGCTCGAGCCGGGCAGCGAGTGTCCGCGGCTCCGCCGAACTCGGCTTTTCGCGCAGATTGGCATTCATTCAGGCACCTCGATTCTCAATTATACAAGCGCCTTTCCAGCATGCAGAATACATGCAATGGGGAAGGCGCGGGACCCGCTGGAACTTGCGGATTTTATTCTGTAACTACGAGTATCCGCCGCTGGGAGGCGGCGGTGGCGTGGTCATGGCGGCGATGGCACGGGTGCTCGCGACGCGCCACGAGGTCACCGTGCTGACGTCGCGCGCCGCGGGCCTGCCTCATCAGTCACTCGATGGCGCGGTCAACGTCGTGCGCGTTCCCGTGTTCTTTCGACGCCAGCTCGCCGTGGCGAACGTGCCCTCGATGCTCGCCTATCTGCCGAGCGGTTTGTGGCGCGGCTTACAGCTCGGCCGTGAACGCCGCTTTGACGTAATCAATACGCATTTCGCAGTGCCAAGCGGTCCGCTCGGGGACTGGCTGTCGCGTTCACTGCGCATTCCGAACGTGCTCTCGGTGCACGGCGGAGATCTGTTTGATCCTTCAAAGAAGAGCTCGCCGCACCGTCATGCCTTGCTGCGCGCGGCAGTTGCGCGGCTGCTGCGCCGTGCCGATGTGCTCGTCGCACAGTCTCAGGACACGCAGCGCAACGTCGCCGAGATTTACGGTGTCGCGCGCGCAGTCGAGCGCGTGCCGCTCGGCATCGACCGCCCGCCAAAGGATGAGCGTGCCGAGCGCGGCGAATTCGACCTGCCGGCCGATGCATTCGTGCTCGTCACGGCGGGGCGTATCGTCACCCGCAAGGCGAGCACGCAGCTCATCGATACGCTGGTCGCCGTGCCCGGCAGCGTGCTGCTCGTGGTGGGCGATGGCCCCGAGGCAGGAGCCCTCAGGCAGCGTGCCGCCGAGTGCGCAGTCGCCGATCGCATCCGCATGCTGGGTTACGTGAGTGACGGGGCGAAGTACCGTGCCTTCCGCGTGGCGGACCTCTTTGTCTCGACGAGCCAGCACGAGGGCTTCGGGCTCGTATTCCTGGAGGCGATGGCCTGCGGCCTGCCCATCGTCTGCTACGACCGCGGCGGCCAGACGGACTTTCTGGCGACACCGGCGACCGGCGATGTCGTACCACTCAACGATCTCACGGCGTTCAACGCTGCCGTGCGCGCCTTGGGCGCCGATCCCGAACGCCGTGCCCGCATTCGCCGCAACAATCTCGCGCAAGTGGAGAGCTTCTTCATCGATCGCTGCGCGGAACGCTACGAGCGGCTGTTCGAGCGCGCGGTGCTCGCGCAGCAGCAAGCGGCCATGCACCTGGAGCGCCGCTAGGATGTGCGGGATCGCCGGCATCGTCGGCCCTACGAGCGAGCTCGGCAGCGGCATGCAGCGCATGCTCTGGGCGCTGCGCCATCGCGGACCCGACGGTGAGGGCGTCGCCGAGGACGCGCACGCGATCTTTGGCCACCGCCGACTATCGATCATCGACCTCGAAGGCGGCCGCCAGCCGCTCACGAATGCCGACCGCTCCATCTGGGTGGTCTGTAACGGCGAGATCTACAACTACAAGGCGCTGCGCGCCGAGCTGGCAGCGAGCGGCTATCAGTTCCTGACGCACAGCGATTGCGAGGTTCTGATCGCACTCTACGAGCGCCACGGCGAGCGGCTGCTCGAGCACATCCGCGGCATGTTCGCCTTTGCGCTCTGGGATGCCCGCAAGCAGCGACTGTTCGCGGCGCGCGATCACCTCGGCCAGAAGCCCTTCTACTACGCCCAGACGGCGCGCGGTTTCGCGTTCGCCTCGGAGATCAAGGCACTGCTCGCCTTCGACCCGGCGCTGCGCACGCTCGACCTCGCCGCACTCGATCAGTATCTGGCGCTGCGGCTCATCGCGCCGCCGCTGTCGATGTTCAAGGGCATCCGCAAGCTGCCGCCGGCGCACCTGCTCACGTTAGAGCCGGGACGGGCACCGCGCATTCGCCGTTACTGGCAGCTCGACTATCAACCGAAGCTGCAAGGCTCGGAGAACGAGCTGCTCGATGAGCTCGAATCGCACATCGACGAGGCGCTGCGCTTGCACCTGGTGAGCGATGTTCCCGTGGGTGCGTTCCTGAGCGGCGGGCTCGACTCGAGCCTGCTGGTGGCGATGCTAGCCAAGCGCGTCGGCGTGCGCGACCTGCCCACGTTCACCGTTGGACTTCCCTACGCGCGCTTCGATGAGGCGCCGCACGCGCGCCGCGTGGCGCAGATGTACGGCACGCAGCACCACGAGCGCAGCCTGTCACCCTCGCTGATCGGACTGTTGCCCGATCTCATCTACCATCTCGATGAGCCCTCGGATCCGCTCTCGCTCTGCGCCTATCACGTCTCGGAGCTCGCCCGCCGCTACGTCAAGGTGGTGATCGGCGGTGACGGCGGCGATGAGCTCTTCGGCGGCTACGACCGCTATTACGGCAACGCCTATGCGAGTCACTACGCGCGCGTCCCGGCCGCGCTCAGGCGCGGCGTGCTCGGTCCGGCGCTGGCGCTCTTTCCCGAGGCGGGCTGGTACAAGAGCGTCGGGCATCAGCTGCGCTGGCTGCACCGCCTGTCGTTTCTGTCGGGCGGCGATCGCTATGCCGCGAGCCTCAGCTACTTCTACTTCGACCGGACGCTGCGCGCCTCGCTGTTCACGCCGGAAGCCTCCGCAACGCTCAACGATTATCACGCCGAGGATGCGATCCGCATCCCGTACGAAACCACAGCCGGGGACGCGCTCGATCGCATGCTCGGCGCCGACACTCAGGTACGCCTACCGGATCATCCGGTGATGATCACCGATCGCATGTCCATGGCGCATGGGCTGGAGGCGCGCAGTCCCTTCATGGACCACCGACTGGCCGAGTTCGCGGCGCGTCTGCCCTCGAGCCTGAAGATCCGCGGCCGCTCGCTGCGCGTGGTGCAGCGCAGGCTCGCCGCGCGCTATCTGCCTGCGGAGATTCTCGAGCGGCCCAAGCAGGGCTTCTCTTCGGCCCTGCCCTACATCCTGCGCCAGGAATATCGCACGCTGTACGACCGCTTTCTGCCGGATTCGCATCTGGTCAGGGAAGGCGTGCTGCAGCGAGGCTTGATCGATGCGCTGCTGCAGGCACACCTCGCGGGTCGCGCCGATCACGGCAACCGCCTGTGGCTGCTGATCAACGCGGAGCTGTGGTACCGCATGATGATCGAGGGAGGCAGCCGCGAGTCGCTGCGCGAGGAACTCGGAGGCGCCGGACTCGCCTCGGCGGCGGCATGAAACCCGTCACGCGCGCGTTGCTGCGTCAGTTCGCGAAGGCGGCACGCCCCTACCTGCGCTCGTACGGTCTGCTGCGGACCTCGAAGATCTTCAACGCCACCACTCTGGTGTGGGAGCCGGGCGCGGAGCGCGTGGTCGTGCTGGCTCCGCACATGGACGACGAGACCATCGGCTGCGGCGGCACGCTCGCGCGCCACGTCATCGCCGGTGCGAGTGTGCACGTCATCTTTCTCACCGACGGGCGCCACGGCAGCCAGTTCGGCACGGCGAGCGGCGATGTCATCAAGGCGGCGGAGGCGCAGCTCATCGCCACCCGCAAGGAGGAGGCACGCCTCGCGCTCGAGACGCTCGGGGTGGCCAAGCTGTCGTTTCTCGATGTCGAGGACGGCGCGCTCACGGGCGACACGAGAGCCAGCGCGCGGCTACGCGCCCTGCTCGAGGCCGATCCGCCCGAGCTGGTGTATCTGCCATGCTTCCTCGAGCAGCATCCGGATCACTTTGCAGCCAACCGCGTCCTTCTCGAGGCGGCACAGGACTCCTCACTGCACTTTCAATGTCTCGGCTACGAGGTGTGGACGCCTCTGTTCCCGAACTGTGTCGTGAAGATCGACGAGGTCATCGAGCTGAAGAAGAAGGCATTGGCGCAGTATCGCAGCCAGCTCGCCGTCGCCGACTACCTGCACACGGGACTCGGCCTGAACGCGTACCGCTCGGCTGCGTTCAGCCGCAACTACGGACTGTACGCCGAAGCCTTCTGCTCCATGCCGCTCAGCGAGTATCGCGCACTGTACGACGCCTATCGCGGCGCACCCTGACCCCATGCGTATCGGAGTGATGCTGCGGCACTACGATCAGCACGGTGGCGGTGTGCGCGTCTATACCCGCGCGCTCATCGAGCGCTGGGTCGCAGAACCTGGCGGGCACGAGTATGTGCTCTTCTATAACAATCCGGCGCTGCTTGGCACCTACCGCGCGCCCCACGTCGAGGAGGTGTGCGTCACCGCGCGCTCCGTGCTGCTGTGGGATCAGCTGGAGCTGCCGCGCGCGCTGCGTCGCCGCGGCATCGACGTGCTCTTCAATCCGAAGTACTCCCTGCCGCTGAGCGGCGCCTACCCCGCGGCCTGGGTGTGTCACGGGCTCGACTGGTACGTCATGCCGTGGGCCTCGCGCTTCATCGACCGCATGAGCCATCGCTTCCTGGTGCCGCGTTACGCGGCGCGCGCCAGCGCCGTCATCGCCGTCTCGGAGATCACGCGCGAGCATGTGATCGAGTTCCTGAAGATGTCTCCCGAGAGTGTGCACACGGTCTACACTGCGATCGAGGACGTGTTTCGCGAGCCGCTGGAGCTAGAGACCTTGCACCGCGTACGTGAGCGCTACGACCTGCCGCAGCGCTACGTGCTCTATGCCGGCGCGGTCTATCCTCCCAAGAACTTCACGCGCATGGTGCAGGCCTATGCGCAGGTGGGTCCGGCGCGTGGCGTGTCACTCGTGATCGCCGGCGGCGAGAATCGCTTTCTCTCGGAGCACGAGCTCGAGGAGCCCGCGCGGCTCGGGCTCGACCCGTGGGTGAAGTGGGCGGGCTGGATCGATGCGCCCACGCTTGCTGCCTTCTATCAGATGTCGCAGGCTCTGCTCTTGCCCTCGCTGTTCGAGTCCTTTGGTCTGCCCATCATCGAGGCGATGGCAAGCGGCTGCCCGGTGGTCACCTCCAACTGCTACGGCGCGAAGGAGATCGCGGCGGGCGCCGCGCTGCTCGTGGAGCCGCAGTCGGTCGACTCCATCGCAGCGGGTATCGCGCGCGTGCTCGACGAGCAGCCGCTGCGCACGCAGTTGATCGCGCTCGGGCGCGTCCGCTCGAGCGAGTTCACCTGGCAGCGCTGCGCGGTGGAGACACGCGCAGTGCTCGAGCAGATCGCCGCATCGGCACCGGCGCGTGGCGCCGCGTGAGGATCCTGACCAATGCCTTCTGGCTCTCGCTCTGCAGGGTCTGCGCGGAGCTGACGAGCTTCCTGCTCTTTGCCGCAATCTCGCGCTCATTCGGTCCGGCAGTCACGGGCGAGTACTCCTACGCCTTCGCGCTCGCGAGCTTCTTCGCATTCCTTTCGGCATCGGGCATCGACGAGTACGGCATCCGGCGCCTGGCGCAGAGCGCACCGAACGAGCGCAGCAGCCTGTGGAGCGACATCGTCTCGGTGCAGGCTGCGCAACTCGCACTCAGCGTGGCCGTGTTTGCCCTTTTCCTGCTCGTCACCGGCGGCGGCCATGCCCGGATCGTCGTGATCCTGGAGCTCTCGGCGCTGCTCCTCGGCCAGTACCTGGCGCACACCTTCTTCATCCCGGCAATGGCTGCGCAGCAGATGTTCGCGCCGGCGATCACGGAGCTCGCCTGCCGCTTCGCGGCCATCGCGCTGGCCTTCCTGCTTGCCGTGACCCTGCACCTGGGACTGCCGCTGCTGCTGATCGGCTTTCCGTTGGGAGGCGCCGTGCTCGCCACGGTGGCGGCGCGCAATGCGAGCCGTCATGGACTCGCGCTGCGGTTGCGCTTCGATGCGCAGCGCCTGCGCCAGACCTTCCGCGCGACCGTTCCCTTCACGGGAGCGGAGCTCCTCAGCCAGTTCTACGCGCGCACCGACCTGGTGCTGATCGCCTATCTGCTCGGCAACTCGCGTCTGGGCTTCTACTCGACCGACGTGAAATTCGTCGAGTTTGGAATCCTGCCGCTGTTCCTGCTCGGCACCGCCGCCTATCCCTCGCTCAGCCGCGCCGCCGCCCTCGATACGCGCATGTTCGCGGCGAGCGCGCAGGAGTTCGTGCGGCTGGTGCTGTTCCTCGGCGGCTGGCTCGCGGTCGGACTCGTCTGCCTGGTCGCGCAGCTGATCGTGCCGATTTTCGGTGCGGCGTTTCGGCCGGCCGTGGACGTGCTGCCCTGGTTTGCGCTCCTGGCCCTCATGAAAGCCGGCGAGGCCGCACTCTATCGGCTCATGTACGCCACGCGCCGTCCCACCTCGTACGTGCTTGCCATTCTTGCAGGCACGGCTGTCACGATTGCCTTGAACCTCACTCTCATTCCCAGGTTGGGACTGGTCGGCGCAGTGATTGCCGCGATCGCAAGCGTGGGCATCGTGAGCGGCTGCTGCGCCGTCAGCCTGCGCCGGCTCGTTGCAATCCCGCTGCTGCTCAACGCCGCGGTCCGCATGCTGAGCGCGCTCCTCGTGACCGCAGCGATCGTGTACGGCGCCAGAAGGCTGGGCGCGGGCGGCTGGGTCATCGCGGCGCTCGGTTGTGGGCTCTACCCGCTCTTTGGATGGCTTGCAGGGCTGCTGCCGCATCCCGGTCGCAGTCGGCTGCTGCGCCCCGGCGGCCCCGAAGCCGACTTCGCGAGCCGGACGACCTAGCGTGCGTTTCGGCCTGTTGAGGGATGCGCCTCTGACGCCGTGGCAGCGAGCCGTGGTCGAGGATCTCAAGCAGATCAGCGCTGCGATGCTACCCCTCGAGCCCGCGAGCACCTCGGCAGAGGCAGCGCGCGCGCTCGAGCTCGACTTCATTCTGAGTTTCGCACCGCTCGAGCACGCACGAGCGCTGGCTGGCGCCGCCCGCTGGGGTGTATGGCAGTACCTGTTCGGCGACTGGATACGCTATCGCGGCGCTTCGGCTGGCTTCTTCGAGATCGTGGACAACGAGACGATCGCCGTCGCGCTGCTGGCGCAGGTGCAAAGCGATGCGGACACGATCCGCATCCTGCAGCAGGGCTGCATCCGCAGTCACCCGTGCCTGCCGCGCGTGACGCATGCGCGACTCGAGCAGCGCTGCATTCACTGGCCGCGGCAGGTGTGCCTGGCGCTTACGGGCGGGGCGACGCAGCGGCTCTCTGCAACTCCCGTGCGCACGACGGCACGCGCGCGCTCGCGGCATGGCTTAGTCATCCGCCTCGCCTTTCTCATCCAGGCGTGCCTGCGTACGGCGCGCCAGCTCGCGCACGAGCTGCTGCGCCACGACCAATGGAACATCGGCATCATCGAGGCGCCCATCGAGTCGCTGCTCACGACGCCGCAACCCACCGTGGCGCGCTGGTTGCGGCGACCCGCACGGCATGAGTTCTTCGCGGACCCCTTCGGGATCGTGCGCGACGGCAAGCTGATCGTGTTCGGCGAATACCTCGATCAGCGCGCCGGGCCCGGTCGCATCGTGGCCTTCGATGCAGACGGCAGCGCCCCCGCGCGCGAGGTCGATATCGGACCGAGTGTGCACCGCTCCTATCCCTATCTCTTGCAGCACGACGGCCGGCTCTATTGCATCCCCGAGACCGAAGCGGCCCATGAGGTCGCGCTGTACGAGGCGGAGTCCTTTCCCGAGCGCTGGCGCCGTTGCGCGACCTTGATCTCCGGACGATCACTCGTCGATGCCACGCCCTTTCAATACCAGGGCCGCTGGTGGCTCGCGGCCAGCGTGCCGGTCAGTGGGGGCGCGGAGTGCGAGCTGCATCTCTTTCACGCGGATCAACTGACCGGGCCCTGGCAGGGGCACGCTGCGAACCCCGTCAAGGTGGACGTGCGCTCCGCGCGCCCCGCGGGCACGCCGTTCTGGAAGGACGGTGTGCTGTATCGGCCGGCGCAGGATTGCTCACAGCACTACGGCGGACGCGTGGTGATCAATCGCGTGCTCGAGCTGACCGAGCAGAGCTTCGAGGAGGAGCCGTGTGCGATCGTGGATCCGCCGCTTTCCGGACCGTATCGCGCGGGACTGCACACGCTCTCAGCGGCCGGCGACATCACGGTGGTCGATGCGAAGCGCCAATTGTTCGTGCCGCGCGAGATG
>DATJVD010000048.1:0-32288 GCA_035501955.1 Steroidobacteraceae bacterium | reverse complement strand
TGGGCGGCCCCTGCGCGGCAAGGATCGCGTGCTGGGAGGCGAGCAGGTACGCATCCAGGCACAGTTACCCCCGCAGGGCCGGGTGCACGCCGAGCCCATACCACTCGCGGTCGTTTTCAGGGACCGCACCATACTGGTCATCGACAAGCCGGCCGGTCTCGTGGTCCACCCCGGCGCCGGCAATTCACGCCATACGCTGCAGAATGCGCTGCTCGCCCTCGACCCGCGGTTGGCGCTCGTGCCGCGAGCCGGGCTGGTCCACCGTCTCGATAAGGACACGAGTGGGCTGCTCGTCATCGCGTGCACTCCGGAGGCACACACCGCGCTGACCGCCGCACTCGCGGCGCGGCAGGTCACTCGCGAATACCTCGCGCTCTGCAGCGGTGTCATGACCGGCGGAGGCACGATCGATGAGCCCATCGGCCGCCATCGCACGCTACGTACACGCATGGCCGTGCGAGCCGATGGACGCGAAGCCATCACGCACTACCGGATCGAGCGGCGGTTTCGGGCACACACATTGGTGCGCGTCAGCCTCCAGACCGGACGCACGCACCAGATCCGCGTGCACCTGGCTCATATCGGCTACCCGATCGTGGGCGATCCGCTGTATGGCGGCCGCCGCCGTGTGCCGGCTGGTTGCTCGCCGGATGTGGTCGAGGCGCTGCGTAGCTTCCCGCGCCAGGCGCTGCACGCCGCACGGCTCGGCCTGACGCATCCGCTGACCGGCCAGCCGCTGCAGTTCGAGGCGCCACTGCCGCAAGATATGCAGCGGCTCATCGGGAAGCTTGAGGCGGAAGGCCGGTGAACACGGGCTCGCACGCGGCACCTATCGGAGTGCTGACCCCCGATTGGCCAGCCCCGCCGAATGTTCGCGCCGCTTTCACGCTGCGCGGCGGCGGTGTGAGCACACCTCCCTTCGATACCCTCAATGTAGCCGCGCACTTGGGCGATGAGGCTCAGGCGGTGATGGAGAACCGCCGGCTCATACGGGCGGCACTGCCGCTACCCACGGAACCCACGTGGATGGAACAAATTCATGGCGTCGAGGTGCTCGATCTCGATGTCACCCAAACGCACAGCGACGCGGCGAGCGCCGACATTCCCAGGGCGGACGCTGCCATTACGCGGAGTGCGGGGCGCGTCTGCGTCGTGCAGGTGGCCGACTGTTTGCCGGTGCTCTTCGCCGTTCGCGATGGCTCGGCGGTTGCCGCCGCCCACGCAGGATGGCGTGGGCTCGCGGCGGGTGTGCTGGAAGCGACCGTTGGGAGACTCGCGGCGGAGCCGGCACGGCTCGTCGCCTGGGTGGGTCCCGGAATCGGTGCGGCGCACTTCGAGGTCGGCGAAGAGGTGCGCAGCGCTTTCCTCGCGCACGACGCCGCAGCCGGCGGCGCGTTCCTCGGCAACGCACGCGGCCGCTGGCAATGTGACCTTGTAGCCCTCGCCAGGGCACGACTCGCTGCGATCGGTGTGATCGAGACGTTCGGCGGCGGGTGGTGTACTTATGCCGATCCGGCACGCTTCTTCTCCTACCGGCGGGACGGGCTTTGCGGGCGCATGGCCGCACTTATCTGGCGCGAAGAGCGGCCGTGACCCTGCTGCTCACCATCATGCTGTGTGCCGCTGTCGGCGGCATCGCGAGCGCGGCGTTTGCGATCGTGTTTTTGTGGATCCGTGAGGAGCACAGTGCCCTCATCCTGCCGCACTTCATCAGTTTCGCGACCGGAGCGCTGCTCGGAGCCGCGCTGCTCGCGCTGCTGCCGGAAGCGATGGCCGGAGCGGGCCCCGGCGGTGCGCACGCCATCGGCCTGGCACTCGTCGCGGGCCTCGGAGTGTTTTTCGTGATCGAGAAGCTAGTGCTGTGGTGGCACGCGCACGTGCACGTCCAGGGCGAGGGCGCCGCCGCCTGTCCTCAGCACGCCGACGATGCGCCCGGGGATCACGGTGCGAAGCGGCACGGCCAGGAGAGCAGTCACGTCCACGATCACGCCCGCGAGCACGCCTCGGGTGTACTGGTGCTCGTCGGTGACAGCCTGCACAACGCGCTCGATGGTGCGCTCATCGCCGCCGCCTTCCTTGGCAGCCTGCAACTCGGCGTGCTGACGACAGTCGCGGTCGCGGCCCACGAAATCCCGCACCGTGTCGGCGATTTCGCAATCCTGGTGCAGGCGGGGCTGTCGCGCTCGCGCGCGCTGCTGCTCAACCTCGCCACCGGCCTCGCGTCGGTGCTTGGCGCCGCGGTGGCTTACTTTGGATTGCGCGAAACGCAGCATGCGCTGCCCTATGCACTGGCCTTCGCTGCCGCGGGCTTTCTCTACATCGCTGTCGCCGGTCTCATCCCGGGACTTCATCGCCGCTCCGACCCGCGCACCAGCGCCTTGCAGGTGCTGCTCATCGCCGCGGGAATAGCGGTCATCGCGTTCGCCGAGAGACTCACCGGCGCATGAGCTCAGGTGGTCATCCGCACGATCGATTGTGACGACCCTCACTAATGAATCCCTGTTGCAATGTACGTGTCCGCGAATCGAGTACCATTTAACGTAAGCCTACGGGCGCAAGGATGGTGATCGATCAATGTTGAGGTGGCTGAATGCTCGCGAGGCCACACAGGCTGGCATCGCATTAGCAGACGACTTCGTTCTACAGACGGCCGGCGCTTCTTCGGGCGCCTCGCACAAAGGAGCAGCGAGCAAGCATCTGGAGAAATTCATGCAGCGGTTTCTGACGCGCGTTGACCACGCTGCGCGGCCGCTCCAGCTCAACCTTCTCAAGCGCGCCAAGTTAGCCAACTCCTTCAAGTGGCGACTTCTGGAGAAAGGAATCGAGCGGGAAATCGTTGATGAGCTGACCCAGGCGCTCGTGCTGCGGCTGTCCACGAAGGGAAACGTGGGAAATCTCCGGGCGGCAGAAGCCGATGGAGTCGGCGAGCCGCGACGGCCCAGCGCTGGCAGCGTTCAGGCGCTTCTTGCCAAGGCCAACGAACACATGGCTCGGGGCGCTTACAGCGACGCGATTGGCCGTTACGAGCAGTTGCTGAGTTTGGCCACGCGTAACTTTGTCGCACACAACAATCTCGGGGCGGCTCATTGGAAGCTGGGTCACTATAAGCAGGCCGAGGAAGGGTTCCGCAAGGCCATCGGGATACGGGAGGGCTATGCCGACGCCCAAGGCAATCTTGGCACACTGCTCCGACACACGGGGCGGATCGCCGAATCCGAAACGCCGTTAAGGCGCGCCCTGAAGCTGCAGCCGACTCACGTCGATGCCCAATGCAGTCTCGGCATGACGCTCGCTCTGCGCGGCCGTTTGCGGGACGCCAGCAACTGCTTCGAGAAGGTGCTGCGAATTGCACCACGCAACGTCGAGGCACTGGCTGGCACCGCACTACTGGCTACACTCCAGGGACGTTTTGAGGACGGTGAGGCGGCCTACCGCCGTGTGCTGGAGGTCGATCCAAACTACACCCGCGCGTGGGCGGCTTTGGTCCACTTGCGCAAGATGACATCTGCCGACGGCGACTGGCTCGCGGGTGCCGAGAAAGCTGCCGCTGCCAGGCTGCCTCCCCATGAGGAGGCCGACCTTCGTTACGCGATCGGGAAATATTACGACGATGTCGGAGAGTTCGGGCGCGCCTTTCGCAGCTACCAGCGTGCCAACGAACTGCAGAGAACAGCTGCTGAACGCTACGACCGGAATGGCCACACACACCTCGTTGATGATCTGATTCGAGTCTACACACATGAGGTACTGGCTAGTGCACATCGGGGCGCTCACGACTCGCAACGCCCCGTTTTTGTGGTGGGCATGCCGCGATCGGGGACCTCACTGGTCGAGCAAATCATTGCATCGCATCCGTCTGCTCACGGCGCGGGAGAGCTGGACTACTGGGCTCAGGCATTCCGCAAGCACGCCACAGGCCTTTGTGGGGAACCGCCCGGCGAAGCACTCACGCAAAAGCTCGCCGCGGGGTACCTGCGCACTCTGGAGCAGCAGCCTTCCCACCAAGCGCTGCGCGTGGTCGACAAGACGCCATTCAATGCAGACCTGATGGGCCTCATACATTGCGTATTTCCGCACGCGCGTTTCATCTACTTGCGACGTGACCCAATCGATTCGTGTCTGTCGTGTTACTTCCACCAGCTGCCTGCAACGCTGAGCTTCTGCATGGATCTGGAGGATCTGGCGCACTACTACCGGCAGCACCATCGCCTCGTTGCACATTGGCGCGAAGCGCTTCCTTCCGGCGCGCTGCTTGAGGTGACTTATGAGCAGTTGACGGCCGATCAGGAGGCGTGGAGCCGCAGAATTGTGGATTTTCTGGGGCTCGAATGGGATCCGCGGTGCCTGGAGTTCCACCGGACGGATCGTGCAGTGCTGACCGCGAGCTACTGGCAGGTTCGGCAGAAGATCTACAAGAGCTCAGTGGCGCGCTGGCGCAACTACCAGAAATTCATCGGCCCGCTGCTGGGCCTCAGGGACATGAGCTCCTGAGCGCGAGCTGCGTCTGCCCGGTTTCAGGTGGCGCGCCAGCGCTGCGCGGCGACAATTCGGCGACAACTTGTGCACGAGCGGCAATTCGAGAGGAGCGGTTTCAAGAGCATGAATCTCACGCCTGCAACGGTTGACAACAGCCTCGCGGTCACTTCGACCGACTCCGTAGTCGCACTGATCGACGAAGGTAATGCGCTGGAGGAACAGGGGCGGAAGGCGGAGGCAATGGCTCGTTACGATGCGGCTGTCCAGGTGGACCCGCGATGCGCGAGAGCACATCTGAACCGGGGCAACATTCTGCTTGCGGATGCGCGGCTTGATGAGGCGCGTGCCTCATACGAATCGGCCATTGCGTGCGACCCGCATTATGCGGCAGCCCATTTCAATCTCGGCAATCTTCATTACCGCATCGGCGAATCCGGCCGTGCTTTGCACAACTACCAGTCTGCCATCGACCTCAAGCCGGACTTTGCAAACGCGTTCGTGGCGATGGGCAACGCGCTCGACAGCCTGGGACGTACCTCCGAAGCAATGGCGAGCTATGAGCGCGCGCTCGCCATCAATCCGGGTGACGCCGGGGCACATTTTAATCTAGGCCTGCTGACAATTACCGAGGGGCGGCATGAACAGGCCGCAGACATCTTGCGCACGGCCATCGACCTCCAGCCTGACTACGTGGAGGCCCACCATGCGCTGGGGAGGTTATTAGGCAGCCTGGGTCAGCCCGATGCCGCGGAAGCAAGCTTGCGGCAAGCGATGTCTCTCGCCCCCGAATCTGAGGAAATTCTCTCCAGTCTGGCGATGGTTCTTATGGCGCACGGGAGGCCCACGCACGCACTGGAGCTCACAATGCGCCGTCTCGAGTGCGCGCCGACGTGGAATATCAAACTGCTGTTTGCCAGTTGCGTTGCGCGCACGCGCTTCCTGGTCAACGACGCGGGAATCCGCGCTGCGCTTACCCTCGCCATCGCCGAACCATGGGGATTTCCGTACCAGCTGTGCCGGCCGGCACTCAGTCTGATCATGCTCGACACGAGGATTGCCGCTTTGGTCGGCATGGTCAACGAAAAGTGGCCCGCGAGTCTGCCAAAAACGGAGTTATTCGGCGCGGAGGGCCTCACCACGCTGGCTGCCGACACCTTGCTGCATGCAGTACTGGAAGCGGTTCCCGTGTGCACGCGTGAACTCGAGCGTTTCCTGACTGCCGCACGTCGGGTTCTGCTCGAGGCTGCAAGGAGCGAGCAACGGCCGGACCCTGCCGACCTTGCGGCGTTGCCGTTCTATGCCGCGCTGGCCCGGCAATGCTTTATCAACGAATATATTTTTGATCGTGATGAGAGCGAGCAGGCCGCAGCAGCTGCTTGCCGCACGAAGTTACTGGTGCTGCTGGACACCGATGGAATGATACCGCCGTTGCTCCTGCTCGCCGTAGCCGCGTATTTCCCGCTGTATACCCTGCGCGAACCACAGCGGCTTCTTGCTGCGAATCAGCCGGGCCCGGTTCAGGAGGTGCTGCGCCAACAGGTTGGTGAACCGCTGGAAGAGCGGGCGCTGCGCGCTGGTATCGCATCCTTGACCGCAATCACCCACGGTGTCTCGGAAAAAGTGCGCGAGCAGTACGAAAAGAATCCCTACCCGCGCTGGGTGAAGCTGCCGAGAAATTCCCCGGCGCTGGACTTCAATAGCGAGCTGCGACGAACGTTTCCGCTCGCGCCGTTTAGGCCATTACAAGCTAACAGCCAGCCGCAGATGCTGATCGCCGGGTGCGGCACCGGAAGTCAACCGATCATCACCGCCTTGAGATTCCGCGGTGTTCGCGTCCTAGCGGTAGACCTCAGCTTAAACAGCATCGGCTATGCCATACGAAAGACGCGCGAGCTGGGTATCACGAACATCGAGTATGCCCAGGCCGACATTCTGAAACTGGGTGAGGTCACGCAAACCTTTGACATCATCGCATGCGTTGGGGTGCTGCATCATCTGGCCGACCCGTTCATCGGATGGCGAATCCTGCTGTCTCGACTACGGCCTGGAGGCTTCATGAACTTGGGTTTTTATAGCCAGATTGCCCGACGACACGTGGCGAAAGCGCGTGAATTCATTGCGTCTCGCGGTTATGCAAGCACACCCGATGACATTCGTCGCGTCCGCCGGGACCTGTTTGCACTAAATACTGGTGGGGAGTTGGAATGGCTTAGCAAGGTCCCTGACTTCTATGCGACCAGCGACTGTCGCGACCTGCTCTTCCATGTACAGGAGCATTGCCTGACGCTGGATCAGATCGAGTCATTTCTTCGCGAATCCGGACTGCGCTTCATCGGCTTTGAGCTGGAACCCACGTTGATCCACGAGTACCGGACCCGCTTTCCTGGGGATCCGGCCGGAACGAATTTGCGCAATTGGGCGCGCTTCGAGGCGGACAATCCGGATACCTTTGTCGGCATGTACCAATTCTGGGTTCAAAAGCCGATAAACCCGTGAGCATCGACCGCTGGCTGTCCGGCAAGCTCTGCCGGAATCGCCTGGCAGCGCAGCCAAGCTTCAATCCCTTCTCGGCCACGTCAATGTCGGGGTGTGGCGCGGCGGCAGGGGAAATACGCTAAGCTCTTAGGCGGCGCCTGCGTGGCAGGCCCTTGAACGGTCAGCGCTTTATCCCCACAAATCGACCATCCTGGGGCACTTCGGTGCGAGGCCTGTTTTTTCATGCGCATGGACAAACTCACCAGCCGTTTTCAGCAGGCGCTGGCCGATGCCCAGTCGCTGGCGCTCGGGCGCGACCACCAGTTCATGGAGCCCTCGCACGTCATGCTGGCGCTGCTCGACAGCTCGGGCGGCTCGGTGCGTCCGCTCCTGATGAAGGCGGGCGCGGACGTCAACAAGCTGCGCGCCGGCGTGCTCGCGCTTCTCGATGGGCTGCCGAAGGTCGAAGGGACTCCGGGCGACATCCACATTTCCAATGATCTGAACCGCGTCCTCAACGTCACCGACAAGCTCGCGCAGCAGCGCGGCGATCAGTACATCTCGAGCGAGCTCTTCGTGCTCGCCGCCTTCGAGGATCGGGGCAACCTCGCACGCGTGTTCAAGGATGCAGGCGTCGTGCGCGGGGCGATCGACAAGGCGATCGATGAGGTGCGCGGCGGCGAGAAGGTCAACGACCCGAATGCCGAGGAGCAAAGAGGCGCGCTCGACAAGTACACCATCGATCTGACCGAGCGCGCGTCAGCGGCCAAGCTGGACCCCGTCATCGGACGCGACGATGAGATCCGCCGCACGATTCAGGTGCTGCAGCGACGCACCAAGAACAACCCCGTGCTGATCGGCGAGCCCGGTGTCGGCAAGACGGCGATCGTGGAGGGACTCGCGCAACGAATCGTGAACGGTGAGGTGCCCGAGGGCTTGCGCGACAAGCGCGTCCTCGCGCTCGACATGGGCGCGCTGATCGCCGGCGCGAAGTTCCGCGGCGAGTTCGAGGAGCGCCTCAAGGGCGTGCTCAATGATCTCGCCAAGCAGGAAGGCACCATCATCCTCTTCATCGACGAGCTGCACACCGTGGTCGGCGCGGGGCGGGCGGAGGGCTCGATGGATGCAGGCAACATGTTGAAGCCTGCCCTCGCGCGCGGTGAGCTGCACTGCATCGGAGCCACCACGCTCGATGAGTATCGCAAGTACATCGAGAAGGATGCCGCCCTCGAGCGGCGCTTCCAGCGCGTGCTGGTGGACGAGCCCTCGGTGGAGGACACCATCGCCATCCTGCGCGGCTTGCAGGAGCGCTACGAGGTTCATCACGGCGTGGACATTACCGATCCCGCGATCGTGGCGGCGGCGACACTCTCGCATCGCTATATCACCGACCGGCAGCTGCCGGACAAGGCCATCGACCTCATCGATGAGGCCGCCGCGCGCATCCGCATGGAGATCGACTCGAAGCCCGAGGCGCTCGATCGACTCGAGCGGCGCATCATTCAGCTGAAGATCGAGCAGGAGGCGCTCAAGAAGGAGCAGGACGAGGCCTCGCGCAAGCGCCGTCAGACTCTCGAGGAGACGCTGCGCAACCTGGAGAAGGAGTACGCCGACCTCGAGGAGGTGTGGAAGTCGGAGAAAGCCACTTTGCAGAGCGAGGCACAGATCCGCGAGGAGATCGAGCGCGCGAAGCAGGAGTTCGACGCCGCACGCCGCGCCGGCGATCTCGGTCGCATGTCGGAGCTGCAGTACGGCCGTATACCCGAGCTCGAGAAGCGCCTTGCGCAGGCGACCGCCGCCGAGCAGAAAGAGACGCACCTGGTGCGCAATCGAGTGACCGAGGAGGAGATCGCGGAAGTGGTCTCCAAGTGGACCGGCATCCCGGTGTCAAAGATGCTCGAGGGCGAGAAGGAGAAGCTGCTGCGCATGGAGTCCGAGCTCGAGAAGCGTGTGGTCGGGCAGGACGAGGCGGTGCGCATCGTGTCGGATGCCATCCGCCGCTCGCGCGCGGGGCTTGCGGATCCGCGGCGGCCCAACGGCTCGTTCCTGTTTCTCGGACCCACGGGGGTGGGCAAGACGGAGCTGTGCAAGGCGCTCGCCGATTTTCTCTTCGATACCGAGGATGCGCTGGTGCGCATCGACATGTCGGAGTTCATGGAGAAGCACTCGGTTGCGCGGCTGATCGGCGCGCCGCCGGGGTACGTTGGCTACGAGGAGGGCGGCTACCTCACCGAGGCCGTGCGCCGTCGTCCCTATTCGGTCATTCTGCTCGATGAGGTCGAGAAGGCGCATCAGGACGTGTTCAACGTGCTGCTGCAGGTGCTCGATGACGGCCGCCTGACCGATGGGCAGGGCCGCACCGTCGATTTCCGCAACACCGTCATCATCATGACCTCGAACCTGGGCTCGCACGAGATCCAGGAATTCGCGGGAACAAAGAACTACGCGCGCATGCGCAGCGCGGTGATGGAGATCGTGCAACAGAGTTTCCGGCCGGAGTTCATCAATCGCATCGATGACATCGTCGTCTTCCATCCGCTCGGCACGGAGCAGATCCGCAGGATCGTCGACATCCAGCTCAGCTATCTGCGCAAGCGGCTGTTGGAGCGGAACATGGATCTGGTGCTCGACGACAAGGCGCGTGACCTCCTGGGCGAGGCCGGCTTCGATCCGGTGTACGGCGCGCGTCCCTTGAAGCGGGTGATTCAACAGCAGCTCGAGAACGCCCTCGCACAGCGCATTCTGAAGGGCGATTTCACTCCGGGCGACATCGTGCGGGTCAGCGTCCGCGAAGGGCACCTGGAGTTTAGCAAGGCAGTCGAGAAGGCCGCCTGAAAGGTTTGCGTGCAGTATACTTCGCGAACAACCCAAACAAGGCGCTGAGATCACATGCCGTTCTACGAATATGAGTGCACCAGCTGCAAGTTCTACAGCGAGGTGATGCAGAAGATCACTGATGCGCCGCTCAAGAAGTGCCCTTCCTGTGGCAAGAACACGCTGAAGAAGCTGGTGTCGGCCCCCGTGTTCCGCCTCAAGGGCGGTGGCTGGTACGAAACGGACTTCAAATCCGACAAAGAGGCCAAGCGTAATCTCGCCGAAGCCGAGAAGAAGGAGGCGGAAGCAAAACCGGAGACGAAGCCCGCCGAGGCGACCGAGGCTAAGGCCACCGAAGTCAAGTCTGCCGAGAGCAAGTCCGCCGATGCCAAGGCCCCGGCGAGCAAGGCGGCGGACACCGCCGCGAGCTCCGACAGAGCCGCCGCTCGCAAGAGCGCGCCGCCTGCGCGCAAGTCGGTCGCTGTCGGGCATCGCCCACGCACGGTGCATCGTGCCCCGAAGCCGAAGGCCAAAGCCGCGTCACGCTCCTCCCGCAAAGGGCGACGCTAGCTCAGGAGCCAGCCGATCCGCGAGTGAGCGCCGAAGCACAGCCGCTGATACCGAACAAGCGCAGCTGGAGTCTGCGCCGTTACCTCGTTGCGGGCATCCTCGTGTGGCTGCCGGTGCTTGCCACGATCTGGGTGCTGCGCTTCATCGTCGAAGTCATGGATCGGACGCTGCTGCTCATTCCCGCGCAGTATCGTCCCGAGGCGTTGTTCGGCTACTCGCTTCCCGGGCTCGGTCTCATCTTCGCGATCGTCGTGCTCCTGGTGACGGGACTCCTCGTCACGAACCTCGTGGGGCGGCAGCTCGTCGGCTACTGGGAGCGGCTGCTTGGAAGAATTCCGCTCGTGCGCTCGGTCTACAGCGGCGTGAAGAGCTTCACCGAGAGCGTGCTCACCTCGAGCCATTCCTTCCGGCAGGTCGTGGCCGTCGAGTATCCACGTGCGGGCATCTGGAGCATCGGCTTTGTGACCGCCGATGATCTCCACGAGCTCAGCGCAAAGACCGGGGAGCAGCAGGTGTGCGTGTTCATTTCCGCGGCACCGAATCCGACCTCCGGCTTCATCATCCTGGTGCCGCGCACGCAGCTCGTCGAGCTCGACATGAGCATCGATGCCGCGATGAAGATGATCGTGACTTGCGGGGTCGTAACCCCGCGGCGCGAGGCGCTGCTCACCACCTCGACTCATACGCCGACGAATTGAGCGGCGCCAACGCCTCGACCTTGCGGCGCGAGGCTGTAGAATGCGCAGGTCTATGCGCACTCATTATTGCGGCAGCGTCGACCAGCAGCTCATCGGCCAGGAGATCACCGTCGCAGGATGGGTGCATCGACGGCGCGACCACGGCGGTGTGATCTTCGCGGATCTGCGCGATCGCGAGGGATTGCTGCAGATCGTGTTCGATCCGGACCGCAAGAGCGTGTTTGCCGAAGCTGAGCGGCTGCGTAACGAGTTCGTCATCGAGGTGAAGGGGCGCGTGCGCGAGCGGCCTGCGGGCACGGTCAATCCGAACCTTGCCTCGGGGCGCGTGGAAGTGCTCGCCACGGAGCTCGAGCTGCTCAATCGCTGCGAGCCGCTGCCGTTTCAGCTCGACGAGCAGGTGAGCGAGGAGGTGCGCCTCAAGTACCGCTACCTCGATCTACGGCGCGACGTGATGAATGAGCGCTTGCGGCGGCGGCACCGCATCACACGCGCGATGCGCGGCTTTCTCGATGCCAACGGCTTCGTCGACCTCGAGACGCCGATGCTCACCAAGGCGACCCCGGAGGGGGCGCGCGATTATCTGGTGCCGAGCCGCACGCACCCGGGTAAGTTCTTCGCGCTGCCGCAATCGCCACAGATCTTCAAGCAGCTGCTGATGATCGCAGGCTTCGACCGCTACTATCAGATCGTGCGCTGCTTTCGCGACGAGGACCTGCGCGCCGATCGCCAGCCGGAATTCACGCAGCTCGACATCGAGACCTCCTTCCTGACGCAGGATGCGATCATGCAGCTCATGGAGGGGCTGATCCGCAGCGTCTTCAGCGAAGTGCTCGACGTACCGCTGCCGCAGCCTTTTCCGCGCATGACCTTTGCGGAGGCGATGCGCCGCTACGCATCCGACAAGCCGGACCTGCGCATCCCGCTCGAGCTCGTCGATGTCGCGGACCTCGTGCACGATTCGGAATTCAAGGTGTTTGCCGCGCCGGCGAGCGATAGCGGCGGTCGCGTCGCCGCGCTCAACGTGACCGGCGGCGGTGCGCTCAGCCGCAAGGAGATCGACGACTATACGGCCTTCGTCGCGCGCTACGGTGCGCGGGGCCTGGCCTATGTGAAGGTCAATACGCGCGCGGCGGGGCGCGAGGGCTTGCAGTCACCGATCATCAAGTTCCTGAGCGATGCCGCGGTCACGGGCATCCTCGAGCGCACCCAGGCGCGCGATGGCGATCTCATCTTCTTTGGCGCCGGCGCGGCGAAGGTGGTGAACGATTCCCTCGGCGCGCTGCGCTTAAAGCTCGGACACGATCGGCAGCTGCTGCAGCCGGGCTGGCGTCCGCTGTGGGTCGTCGACTTTCCGATGTTCGAGTGGGACGCCGAGGAGAAGCGCTGGGTGGCGATGCATCACCCCTTCACCTCGCCGCGCACGGACGATCCCGCCGCGCTGCGGGCGCAGCCGGCGCAGGCGCTCGCCAAGGCCTACGACATGGTGCTCAACGGCTCCGAAATCGGCGGCGGCTCGGTCCGCATTCACCGCCAGGAGATGCAGTCGACCGTGTTCGAGCTCCTCGGCATCGGCGCGGAGGAAGCTCGCACCAAGTTCGGCTTCCTGCTCGATGCACTCAAATACGGCGCTCCGCCGCACGGTGGCATCGCCTTCGGGCTCGATCGGCTGGCGATGCTCATGAGCGGTGCCGACAGCATTCGTGAGGTGATCGCATTCCCCAAGACGCAAACGGCCGCGGATCCGCTCACGGATGCGCCGACCGAGGTGAGCGAGGCGCAGCTGCGCGAGCTGCACATTCGCGTGCGCCTGCCGCCGCCCACGCAGTAGGGGAGTGCGGCGCCACCGCAGTCCGCGGACTCTTGCATGGCGCGTGAAGTCGTTATCTATGTCCATGGCCTGTATTCATACCGTGCGGACTCATTGATTCTGCGCCGCAGGCTCGCGCACGGGTTCGGTTACGACGTGCACCCGTTTCGCTATCCGGCCCTTTCGGGCTCCATGGCGCAGATCTGTGCCCGGCTCGCGCAATTCGTCGCGGACCAGCCCTGTGAGACGCTGCACTTCATCGGTCACAGTCTCGGCGGCCTGGTGATCTATCGCTTTCTCGAGCGCTATCCGGAGACCGCACCGGGTCGGGTGGTGTTCCTCGGCACGCCGGCGGTCGCAAGCCGCACCGCCCTCGCGGTCGGGCGCTCGCACTGGGCGGCCTTGGCGCTCGGGCGCTGTGTGACGGAAGAGCTATTGACTGCTCACGAGCGGCGCTGGAGCAGCCCACGACCCCTCGGGATCATCGCCGGCACGAGGCGCCTGGGTCTCGGCCAGTTCTTCGGCCGCATCGACGAGGAGAACGATGGGACGATCGCCGTGAGCGAGACGCGCCTGCCGGGAGCGACCGACCACATCACAGTCGCCGCAAGTCACATGGGCCTGTTGCTGTCGGCGCGCGTCGCCCAGGCGACCGCCGCATTTCTGCGTGAGGGGCGCTTCTCGCTGGCGCCGGATCAGCGCTTCACGAGCGCGCGCAGCCCGTAGAGCGCCTCGAGCGCGGCCCGCGGTGAGAGCTCATCCGGCTCGAGTGCCTCGAGAGTCGCGAGCAACGCGGCCACAGTTTCTGGGGAGGGCGCGCGATTCTCAGGTGGGCTCGAGAGCGGCAGCTCGGCCTGCGGCCCGCTGCCCAACCGTCCGTCGCGCTCCGCCTCGAGCGTTGCCAGGTAGTCGCGCGCGCGACCGATCACCTCTCGTGGCACGCCGGCGAGCTGCGCCACCTGTAGTCCGTAGCTGCGATTGGCGGGGCCTTCCTTCACGGCATGCAGGAACACGATGCCATCGCCGTGCTCGGTCGCATCGAGATGCACATTGGCGCAGGCCTCCACCTCGCCTGCGAGCGTCGTCAACTCGAAATAGTGTGTCGCGAAGAGCGTGAACGCTTTGACGCGGCCTGCGATGAATCCGGCGATTGCCCAGGCGAGCGAGAGTCCATCGTAGGTGCTCGTGCCGCGGCCGATCTCGTCCATCAGGATCAGACTGTGGGCGGTTGCATTGTGGAGAATGTTCGCAGCCTCTGTCATCTCCACCATGAACGTCGAGCGACCGCCCGCCAGATCGTCGGCGGCCCCGATGCGCGTGAAGATGCGATCGAAGGGCCCGAGCAGCGCCCGCTCTGCAGGGACATAGCTGCCCATGTGCGCGAGGATGACGATGAGCGCGGCCTGTCGCATGTAGGTCGACTTGCCGCCCATGTTGGGTCCCGTGATGATGAGCATGCGCCGCGCGGCATCGAGTTGCAGGTCGTTCGGCACGAAGCTGCCCTCGAGAAAGCGCTCCACCACCGGATGTCGCCCGCCTCGAATCTCGAGCACGGAGTCCTCGCTCAGCTCGGGCGCTGTCCAGTCGAGCGCGCAGGCGCGCTCTGCGAGTGCCGCGAGCGCATCGAACTCGGCGAGCGCCGCCGCCGTGCTCTGCAGCGGCCCCAGCCGGTCGATGAGCTGTGTGAGCAGCTCCTCGTAGAGCTCGCGCTCGCGTGCCAGCGCGCGCTCGCGCGCGCTCAGCACTTTGTCTTCGAAGCCTCTGAGCTCCGAGGTGATGAAGCGCTCGCAGGATTTGAGCGTCTGGCGGCGCACATAGTCCTTGGGCACACGTTCGGCATCGCGCCGTGCCACCTCGATGAAGAATCCCTGCACGCGATTGAAGCCGAGTCTCAAGGTCGCGATGCCGGAGCGCTCGCGCTCGCGAGCTTCGAGCTGCAGCAAAAACTCATCGGTGTGCGTTGCGATGCGACGCAGCTCATCGAGCTCGGCGCAGTAGCCGGCGGCGATCACATCCCCATCACGCAGCGCGACCGAGGGCTCCGATGCAAGGGCCGCGTGCAGGAGAGTGACCGTATCCTCGTGATCGGCCATACGGCCGTGCAGCTCCTGCAGCAGCGGGGAGTCGAACGCGGCCACTGCACGGCGCAGCGCGGGCATCACGGTGAGTGAGCTGCGCAGCTGCGCAAGATCGCGCGGCCGTGCCGAGCGCAATGCCACGCGCGCCAGGATGCGCTCGATATCGCCGATGCCACGCAGCTGCTCGCGCACGCTCTCGAAGCGGCGCCGATCGATGAGCACCGCGAGGGCCTGGTAGCGGCTGCGCAGCTTCAGCGGCTCGCGCAGCGGGCGGTTGAGCGCGCGTCGCAACGCCCGCGAGCCCATCGAGGTGACACATTGATCGAGCAGTGCGAAGAGCGTGGCGCCCTCGTTGCCGGAGATGCTCGCATCGAGTTCCAGGTTGCGGCGCGTGGCCGCATCGAGGATCAAGGACTCGGAGCGCTCCTCCACGGTGAGGCCGCGAATATGGGGTAGCGCGGATTTCTGCGTCTCGCGCACGTACTGCAGCAGTGCGCCGGCGGCGCACAGGGCATGCGGCAGCTCGTCGGCACCGAAGCCTTTGAGATCGAGCGTGCCGAGCTGATCCGTGAGCAATCGCGAGCAGCTCGCCAGCTCGAAATGCCACGCCGGGCGCGAGCGCAGACTGGTCCCATTGCGCGCGGGTGCCCGTGCACGCGCGTCCTCCGACACCAGCAGCTCCGCAGGCTTCAGCCGCTCGAGCTCCGCTGCGAGCGCCTGCTCGCCTTCCGATTGCAGCAGCGTGAAGCGACCGGCTGCGAGCTCGAGCCACGCCAGGCCGAAGCGCGCGCCATCGCGTACCAGCGCCGCGAGCAGCGTGTCGCGCCGCGCATCGAGCAGCGCATCCTCGGTCACCGTTCCCGGCGTGACGACGCGCACCACCTGTCGCTCGACCGGGCCTTTGGATTTCGCGGGATCTGCGAGCTGCTCGCAAATCGCGACGCACTCGCCCTTGCGCACGAGCCGCGCGAGATAACTGTCGACGCTGTGCGCGGGCACGCCGGCCATGGGAATCGGCCGCCCCGCGGAGTGGCCGCGCGAGGTCAAGGTGATGTCGAGCAGCGCGGCCGCGCGGCGGGCATCCTCGTAGAAGAGCTCGTAGAAGTCGCCCATGCGGTAAAAGAGCAGCGTGTCGGGGTACTGCGCCTTGACGCGCAGGTACTGCTGCATGACCGGAGTGTGCTCTAAGTGTTTGTCGTTCAAGAGGTTTCGGGAAGCTTAGCGAGGGGGCGTCCGAAAAACTCGGGCCGCTAGCGTAAGCGCTCGCATCTGCGCGTGCCGAGTCTTTTCTGTTAACCCAAGGAATTGTGATCCAGACACGTTGCGATGCCCTGGACCCGCAACATATAGTGGCTCCTGGACAGAATTACAGAGCTCCGAGGGGAGGGGATCCATGACACCCGATGAGATGCGTTTGCTGCGCACTGCCCGCGTGGTGCTGGAGCGCTACATGTGGGAGGGCGAGACACTGCGCGACGATGTCGCCGAGATCTGCATGAAGCTCGACGATCTCCTGCTCGTACCCTCGCCGATCGTGCAAGCCACGTCAGCGCAAGCCAAGCCCGCGGTGGAACAAGCCGCCTGAGCGCGCACATCGCTCGCCGCTGCAAGATCCTGCGGCACTTCAGTTGACTTACGGCGCGGCGCGTGAGTCGCAGCGGCGATCGCATGTTTGAGAGCTTTCGCAAAGCTGTCCGATGATGGCGCGCACTCCATACCACGCTATGTCAAACAAACCGGTGCCTCTCCCGCGTGCACCGTCACTTGCCGCATACTGAGCGCAGAACAATCTTCACAAGTGAGGGGCGGGGGGTCGTGCTGACGGCAGCACAACAAACGATCGCATTGCCGTTGACGATCGGTGAACGCTTCGCCGAAGTTGCGCGATGTCATGCCGCGCGCCTCGCGGTGCGCGATGCGCGACGCGCGTGCAGCTACGCGGAGCTCGCGGCCGAAGTCACGAGAATCGCCGAGGGTGTGCGCGCCATCGCGCCTGGCAACGGACCCGTCGCGATCATCCTGCGTAATGAAGCGCGCTTTACTGCCGCCGTGCTGGGCGTACTCACGGCCGGACGCATCTGCGTGCCCCTCGATGCCACGCATCCCCTCGAGCGCAACAGCCGGATTCTCACGCATGCGGGTGCGGCGGCTCTCATCTCGACCGCGGAGCTGGCCGAGCCGCTGCGCGCACTGCTGCCGGGCGGGATGCCGATGCTCGATCTCGATGCAAAGGACTGGTGCGTGCGCGCCGCTGCGGATCGAGTGCCCGCACCCGATGACATCGCGTGCATCCTCTATACCTCCGGATCGACCGGTACGCCGAAAGGTGTCTTTCAGAATCAACTCGGCGTGCTGAAAGACGTGAGCGAGTCAGCGAGCGTCGGACCGCTGACGCCGGCGGATCACGTCGCAATCTTCTACGCGCCCGCAGTCATCGCGGGCCTGCGGACGCTGTTGGCAGGTATCCTGAGCGGGGCCGCGCTCGAAGTGCTGCCGCCGCTCGAGCTCGGCGCTCCTGCCTTGGTACGCGAGATCGTGAGCCGTGGTGTCACGCGCCTCAACCTGTCGCCTACGCTATTCCGTCACCTCATCAATGCGCTCGCGCCAGGCGAGCGTCTCGGGTCCGTGCGCACGGTCATGCTCGGGGGGGAACGCATCGGCTGGGGCGATGTGGACCTGTTCCAGCGCGGATGCGCCGCAGATGCGGCGCTCTACGTGCACCTCGGAGCGACCGAATGCTGGACGGTCCACACACAATGGCGCGTCGATGACAGCCTGCGTGAGTCGTGCGCGACTCTTCCCGTGGGGCGCGCGGTTCCCGAGCGCCTGACGCGCATCGTGGATGAGAACGACCGGCCGTTGCCGGACGGTGCCACGGGCGAGATCCTGGTGATCAGCCGTTATATGGCACTGGGATACTGGCGCGAGCCCAACCTCACCGCGCAAGCTTTTGGTATCGACGCGGCGGATCCGACGCTGCGCAGCTATCGGACCGGCGATCTGGCGCGCCGCCGACCGGACGGTTTGCTCGAGTTCGCAGGACGCAAGGATCAGCAGATCAAGCTGCACGGCTACCGGATAGAGCCGAGCGAAGTCGAGTCCGCACTCAAAGCCTGTCCCGGCGTGAGTGATGCGGCGGTGCTGGTGCGCAACAACGCGGCCGGCGTGCCCGTAGCGCTCGTCGGCTACGCGCAGCTGAAGGCCGGGGAACGCACGCTGCTCCCGCGCCATCTGCTTGCGATGCTGAGCCGGCGTGTGCCCGCCTACATGACGCCCGCGGAAATCGTGCTGCTCGATGAGCTGCCCTGGCTGCCCAACTTCAAGATCGATCGCCAGCGCCTCGCGCAGCTCGACGCCGCCCGCGCACAGTCGCAACCCCAGCCGGCGCGCTCGCAGCTGCTGCGCGAGCTCATCGAGATCTTTCAGCGCGTGACGCACGTATCCGGCGCTACCCCGGAGGACAACGTGCTCTCGCTTGGCGGCGATTCGCTGCAGACGCTCGAGATTGCCCTCGAGATCGGCAGACGCTACGACATCGAGGTTCCCGAGTGCGAGGGCGATGCGACGCGCACGATCGCCGAGTGGGCGCGGGAGGTCGCGCGCTGGAGGGCGAGCCGCGACGCCCTCAGTGTGTCGGAGCTCTAAGCATGAGGCGAGTGGTCGAGCGACAGCCGATCGCGCGTGCCTATGCTCGCTGAGGAGTCGAGCGGGCGCGTCGATCTTCTACAACGCCTGGGCGGGTGGGTGCGCCACGCCGGTCAAAGAGCCGGGGAGCGTCTGCGCGTGCTACGGCGTGCGCGCCCCGAGCCGCAGATCGTGCAGGCGCTGGCGCGCGAGACCATCGCCGCCATGCGCAGCGGTGCCGCACTGCCGGCCCGGCAGCATGGGGCCGAGCGCTGGGGCGCGGCCGTCAATCTGCTGTTCGATCTCGAACAGTTCGATGCTGCACGCTACGCATTGCTACAGCTCGCGGATATCTACTGGCACGCCGAGTTCGTCGACAGCTTGAGCCTGGTGCTCGAGGAGATGCCGCCGCCCTCGGGAGGACCCGTCTTCCATGACGATATCGCGCAGGCACTGCAGGTCGTGCCCTGCGCGGGTGCAGAGACTGCGATCATCTGCTTCTGTGCGGGCGGCAGTCACCGACTCGGCATGCCGCTCAGCGCGTTCCACCGCTGGGCCGCCGCGAGTCGCGCCAGCGTCATTTACCTGCGCGACTTTCGCAATCAGTTCTTTCTCGAGGGCGTTCCGGCTCTCGGGCCCGATCTCGAGACGAGCCTGCTCGCGCTGCGGCGGCTGCTGGCGATGCTGCGGGCGCGACGCGCGGTGTGTCTGGGCGTCTCCGTCGGCGGTTTCGCGGCCCTGTACTACGGGCTCGAGTTGGGTGCCGAGCGGGTCGCCTCGCTGTGCGGCGCAGTCAATCTGGAATGCTCCTTCAACGCTCATCTGCGCTGGATCGGTGCGGCGCGGCGTCTGACGAAGAGCCGACCGGGTCTCGCCCTCGATCTCGCGCAGCGCTACGCAACCGCCGCGCAGCCGCCGCACGCCTCGCTGGTGTACGGTGATCAGAACTGGGACGACCGACTGCACGCCGAATACATGGGCACTCTGCCGTGCGCCGAGCTGCGCCCTGTCGCGGGCTTCGACGGCCACAACGTCGTGATCGAGCTCGTGCGGCGCAAGGAGTTCGCGTCCTTCCTGCAACATCTGGTGGGCGAGACATCCGCACATGAGGGGCGGCGCTCCTAAGTCCCACCGCCCGCTAGGCTGCGCACTTCGCTCGCTCTCAGCACACGGTCGAATACGTACACTTCATCGATCACGCCGGCGAAGCCGCGAGCCAGATCCGCGGAGCGGTTGCCGATCGCGAGCGGTACGGCCGTGTCATCCAGAGCCGTGCCTGCACCATCGACGGACCATCCGTCTGCAGGCAGCCCGTCGATGTAGCAATGGGCGCCCGCTCCGTGGGTGCTGCCGTCCCAAGTGATCGCGACGTGCTGCCAGACATCGAGGCGAATCCGGTTGCTGCAGGCTCGATAGAGCGCCCGTCCGCTGAACTGCGCAACGATGAACTCGAGGGAGGTGCTGCCCGACAGCTTCCAGTACCAGCCTCTCTCAGCATTGTGCTTGTCGAGGATGCGTCCGGCGCCATCACCTCCGGAGGATGAGGGCTTGATCCAAGCCGCGAGCGTGAGTCCGGTGCGGTACAGGTTGGCCAGGCTCCCGTAGCCACGCACCTGTACGTAGTCTCGCGTGCCGCTGAAGCTAAGCGCCTGACCTATCCGGCCGGCAACCCACTTCGGGCCATTGACGAGAGCGCCAGTGTTGCCGTTCCCCGATGAGTCCGCAGCGAGCGTGCCCGTGCCGGCATCGAAGTGCCAGCCGCCGGCGATGCCATCGAGCGCCGAGGGTGCAAGCGGATAATCCCGGTACACGCGTCCATCGGCACCCGCGAGCGTGATGCGGATGAGCTGACCGGGCAGCGAATTGCTCGGTACCTCGAACGTGATCGCGCCGCCTGCGCCTTGAGCGATGGCGCCATTACCATCATTCAGCCGGTCCACGGACCAGGACAGCTCGGGACCGCTTCCCAGCGCCGTGACCGTCTCGCCGGGCATGAGTGTCGTTCCCGGCGCGGGCGCGAGGATCTGTGGAATTGCGTTACTTGCCGTGAGCGTAACGCGCACGAGATTGAAGGAATCGAAGCTGCCGCCAGCGGAGAACACGCCCCAGAGCGTCCTGCCATCAGCGCTCATCCACTTGGTGGGAAAGTTGAGGCCATTGCCTTCGCCCCCTGAGGAATTGAAGGCTCCCCAGTTATCGTAATAGGCGATGGTCGACCAGGGCCCCCAGGGCTCGAGCGACTCGAAGAAGCCGATCTGCCCAACGGAGGTGCCGTGCGCCGCCGTCAGTACGTAACGCCCGAGTGCGGCATCGTACGCGACCGTCTGCGAGGCAGAGGTGCCCGGCGCGACACTGGGATCGGTGAACACGGCGACCGCTCGCGTGGCGAGCTGTGACCAGAGGGGTGTGCCGCGCGCATCGCTGCCGGCGAAGTACTCGTAGTGCCCCGGCGTGCTCGGGTCGGCCGCGAGCTCGTTACTCGGCACGCGCCGCAGATAGATGCTGCCGGCATTCCGATTGAGGTCGGTCTGATAGTACAAGTAGACGTGGGCGGGATCTGCGGCGCCACTGTAGTCGGGCCCGAACTGCAGGCTGGTTCCCTCATCCGTCACGCTCGACCACGGGGCGATCTGCCAGCTTCTGCCCAGGTCCCTCGACCAGGTGATCGTGCGTTGCGTGGGATTGTCGCTACCCTTGGCGACGGGGTTCGAGCAGCCGCAGTTCGCGGCGGTCCACAGCCCGCCCTGTCCGTAGAGCACCCCGCCCACCGAGATCAGATCGTCGACCTTGCCGCCGAATGTTGCCTGGCTCAGCGCAAATTGCGGCGCATCGCCCCACAGGTTCTCACCCTGATAGCTGTCCGGATCACCCCCTGCGGGCATGCCCGTGATGCGCGCAAATCCGAGGCTCACCCGGCCGAGCGAGTTGGTGCCGCCAAAGCCACCGCCATCGCCCCAGGCGCCGTAGAGATTGCCGTCGGATGCCCAGGTCAGAGGCCACAGATCACTGCCGATGGCCTTGCGCATCGGTATGAGATTCGTGAAGTCCCAATCCATCGCGGTGATGATGCGGCTCTGTGGATAGGGGGGCGTCGCGGCGAGAACGGACAGCGAGCCCAGGCTGCAAGCGAGCAGCAGCAATGAGCCGACTGAGCGCCATGCGATAAAGAGTGAGCGGTTCATGCCGAGTCCTCCGGGCCTTTGCGGGGCGCGAGTTCTCGCATGCGCATCGGATCTGCACGATCGGCGTATCTGGCGCCTTCACCCACAAAGCGGCGAAAGCGCCGCTTCGCGCCTCGTTATGCTGCCGGCGGCGTACACTTTCGACGTGATGGGTGAGCGTGCGCCGAGCGATCTGCATCTCGAGCGACTGGCCGGGCGCGTGGGTCGGCGGGCGCTCGCTGCGGGCCGCCGCATCGTCACCGCCGAATCGTGCACCGCCGGCTGGATTGCCAAGGCGCTAACCGACACGCCCGGCAGCTCGCAATGGCTCGAGTGCGGCTACGTGACCTACTCCAACGCCGCCAAGGTGCGCGACCTTCGGGTCTCCTCACGCACACTCGATGCGCATGGTGCGGTGAGTGAGGCCGTGGCGCGTCAGATGGCCCGCGGAGCGCTACACGCCTCGGGAGCGGAGCTCGCCGTCGCGGTCACCGGTGTTGCGGGGCCCGACGGCGGCACGCCGCAGAAGCCAGTCGGCACGGTGTGGTTCTGCATCGCCGTGCGCGCGCGCAAGGCACCCGTGCTCGTAACCTCGCTCAAACATTTCCCCGGCGGCCGCGATGCCGTGCGGCGCAAGTCGGTCGCCCATGCGCTGCGACTCATGGCGCGCGCGCTGAGGCTATGAAAACGCGGCGCCTGTTCTTCGCGCTATGGCCGCTGCCGAGCATGCAGCAGGAGCTGGCGGGCGCGGTCGGCAAGGCGCTCGGCGCGCTCGAGAACGGGCGGATGGTGCCGTCCGGTAGTCTGCACCTCACGCTTGCCTTCTTAGGCGCGGTGCCGGAAGGCTCGCTCAAGGGACTGGAGGAGTTGGCCGCTGAGGCGGCACGCAGCGCCGCGCTACCGGAGGCGCGACTCGAGGTGACTCTCGATCACATCGATTACTGGCGCAAAGCGCAGCTGCTCTGCGCCACATCGCAACACGCACCCGTCGCGGCCGGCGAGTTCGCCGAGAGCTTGAAGCGCGCCCTCGTTGCCGGCGGCTTCACGCCCGACCTCAAGCCGTTTCGCCCGCATGTCACGCTGGCGCGCAAAGTGCTGCGCGCGCCACACGAGCTCAGCATGGCGCGCGTGGCGTGGTCGTTCGCCGACTTCGCGCTCATCGAGAGTCACACCCACGCGAGCGGCTCCGTATACAGTGTTCTTGCTTCGTGGACACTGTGCAGCGGTGAAGGAACGTCCTGAAAAATTCCGCCGACTGCACCGCTTTCGCTGTGCCTGAGGCAGGTTCTTTGTGGGATAATCGCGGCATCCAAGCGAGGATTTTTGAGAATGGACGACAACCGCAAGAAGGCACTCGCCGCCGCCCTCGGACAGATCGAGAAGCAGTTCGGAAAAGGCTCCGTCATGCGTCTCGGCGATGCTCCCGCGAGCTGGGACGTCGAGTCGATCTCGACGGGATCGCTCGGGCTCGATATCGCGCTCGGCGTGGGAGGCTTGCCGCGCGGGCGCGTCGTCGAGATTTTCGGGCCGGAAGCCTCAGGCAAGACCACGCTCACGTTGCAGGTGGTCGCCGAGATCCAGCGCAGCGGCGGCACTGCCGCATTCGTCGATGCGGAGCACGCGCTTGACCCGGCCTATGCGGAGAAGCTCGGCGTCAACGTGAGCGAACTGCTGGTCTCGCAGCCGGACACGGGTGAGCAGGCACTCGAGATCACCGACATGCTGGTGCGCTCAGGCGCCGTCGATCTCGTGGTCATCGATTCGGTGGCCGCGCTCACACCCAAGGCGGAGATCGAGGGCGAGATGGGTGAGATGCAGGTGGGACTGCAGGCGCGCCTCATGTCACAGGCCCTGCGCAAGCTTACCGGCAACATCAAGCGCTCCAACACCATGGTGATCTTCATCAATCAGATTCGCATGAAGATCGGCGTGATGTTCGGCAACCCGGAGACAACGACCGGCGGCAATGCCCTGAAGTTCTACTCCTCGGTGCGTCTGGATATTCGCCGCATCGGAGCGATCAAGAACGGCGAGGAGGTCGTTGGCAATCTCACGCGCGTGAAGGTCGTCAAGAACAAGGTGGCACCGCCGTTTCGCGAGGCGGAGTTCGAGATCATGTACGGGGTGGGCATCTCGCGCGAGGGTGAGATCATCGAGCTCGGCGCGCAGCAGGGGATCGTCGAGAAATCCGGTGCGTGGTACAGCTACAAGGGTGAGCGCATCGGTCAGGGCAAGGACAACGCGCGCGTGTACCTGCAGCAGCACAAGGACGTCGCCCGCGAGCTCGAGGAGCAGATTCGCGCCAAGCTGCTGCCGGTGCGCGAGCAGCGCAATGCCGAGCAGGCGAACACCGCCTGATCGGCAAGCGCAACCCGCGAGCGAGCTCGAAGCCGCACGAGCCGCGGCGATCGCGCTCCTGGCGCGCCGCGACTTCGCAAGCAGCGAGCTCCGGACGCGACTCACCGCACGCGGCTGCGACCCCGCCATGGCCGCCGCTGTCACCGCCGAGCTGATCGAGTCGCACACCCTCGATGATGCGCGCTTCGCGGCCAACTACGTTGCCTATCACGCGAACCGGGGCCAGGGGCCGGTGCGTATCGCGGCTGAGCTGCGCAGCCTCGGAGTTGCGGCGGGGCTGATCGAGGAGGCGCTCGCCTGCGGGCCGGAATGGCGCGCGCTCGCCGCGCGCGAGCAGCAGCGCAAATTCGGCTCCGCACGACCTCAGTCCTGGGCCGAGAAGGCGCGTCAAGCGCGCTTTTTGCAGTACCGAGGGTTTTCAGCGGATGATATCCGCTCGGTTCTAGACGCTGACATCGACTCACAAACATGACCTCGAGTTCCTCGTCCCCACGGCGCGCAGCAGACATCAGGCGTGCCTTTCTCGAGTTTTTCCGCGAGCGCGGCCACACCGTCGTGCCCTCGAGTCCGCTCGTCCCGGCCAATGACCCGACGCTGCTCTTCACCAATGCCGGCATGGTCCAGTTCAAGGACGTGTTCCTGGGCAAGGAGCGGCGCGCGTACGCGCGTGCCGCATCGAGCCAGCGCTGTGTGCGCGCCGGGGGCAAGCACAACGATCTCGAGAACGTGGGCTACACCGCCCGACATCTCACGTTCTTCGAGATGCTCGGGAATTTTTCCTTCGGCGATTACTTCAAGCGCGATGCCATCCGCTTTGCCTGGGACTTCGTCACGCGCAGCCTGCAGATCGATCCTGCGCGGCTGTGGGTGACCGTGTATCGCGAGGACGATGAGGCAGCCGCGATCTGGCACGACGACATCGGCATCGCGCACGAGCGGCTGTCGCGCCTTGGCGAGAAATCCAACTTCTGGGCGATGGGCGATACCGGACCCTGTGGCCCCTGCAGCGAGATCTTCTACGATCATGGCGAGTCGATTGCCGGTGGCCCACCCGGTTCGGCACAGGAGGAGGGCGACCGCTTCGTCGAGATCTGGAATCTCGTGTTCATGCAGTTCGAGCGCTCCGCGGATGGCCAGCTGGCGCCGCTTCCCAAGCCCTCGGTCGACACCGGCATGGGCCTCGAGCGGATTGCAGCTGTCATGCAGGGCGTGCACTCGGTGTACGACATCGATCTGTTCCGGCCGCTCATCGGCGCGGCCGCGCATCTTGCCGCCACCAAGGAGCTCACGCAGAGCTCGTTGCGCGTGATCGCCGATCACATCCGCTCCTGCACATTCCTAGTCGTCGACGGCGTGGTGCCCTCCAACGAGGGTCGCGGCTATGTGCTCCGGCGCATCATTCGGCGCGCCATCCGTCACGGCTACCAGCTCGGTATCCGGGAGCCCTTCTTCTACAAGCTCGTGCCGGTGCTCGAGCAGGAGATGGGCGCCGCCTATCCCGAGCTTGCGCGCGCGAGTGCACACGCCCAGCGGGCTCTCCGCCAGGAAGAGGAGCGCTTCGCGGAGACGCTCGCCACCGGCATGGCACTCCTCGACACGGCCATCCGCGAAACCAGCGGCTCCGTGATCGACGGGGAGACGGTCTTCAAGCTCTACGACACCTACGGCTTCCCTGTGGATCTCACGGCGGATGTCGCGCGCGAGCGCGGCCTGAACATCGATCTGGCGGGCTTCGAGGCCGCCATGGACGTGCAACGCGAGCGGGCGCGCGCGGCCAGCCGCTTCGCCGTGGACCTGCGCGGTCCCGCTGCCGTGGACACGCGTACGCTTTTTCAGGGCTACGAGACCTTGCAGAGCGAGGGGCAGGTGGTGGCGCTGCTCAAGGACTCGACGGCGGTGCAGGGCTTGCACGCGGGTGAGCGCGGCGAGGTGGTGCTCGATCGCACGCCTTTCTATGCCGAAGCGGGTGGCCAGGTGGGCGATACCGGAGAGCTCACCGCGCCCGGGGTGCGCTTCGTGGTGGAGGACACGCGCAAGCGCGGTGCAGCCCACACGCATCTCGGCACGCTCGTGGAGGGGCGGATCGCACCCGGCGACACTCTTACGGCACACGTCGATGGCGCGCGTCGGCACGCGGTCGTGCTCAACCACACCGCGACGCACCTGCTGCATGCGGCGCTGCGCCAGGTGCTTGGCGCGCACGTGCAACAGAAGGGCTCGCTGGTCGCGCCGGATCGGCTGCGCTTCGATTTCTCGCATTTCCAGGCGCTCACGAGCGAGGAGCTCAAGGCCATCGAGCGCCTGGTGAACGCGGAGATTCGCAGCAACACGCCCGCCGAGACGCAGGTAATGGACTACGAACAGGCGGTGGCCTCGGGCGCCATGGCGCTCTTCGGCGAGAAATACGAACGCGATGTCCGTGTGCTGCGCATCGGGGACTTCTCACTCGAGCTGTGCGGCGGCACGCACGTGCAGCGCGCGGGGGACATCGGGCTGTTCAAGATCGTCAGCGAAGGCGGCGTGGCAGCCGGTGTGCGGCGCATCGAGGCTCTGACGGGCGCCGCAGCCCTCGATCACGTCGAGCGCAGCGAGACCTTGCTCAGGGAAATCGCCGCACTGGTGCGCGGAGCGCGCGATGACGTGCCGGAGAGGGTGCGCGATGCACTCGAGCGCGCTCGCAGCCTGGAGCGCGAGATTCGCTCGCTGAAGGATCGCCTCGCCTCCGGGCAGGGAGTCGATATCGCCGCGGGCGCCGTGGACGTGCAAGGTATCAAGGTGGTTGCGACCACGATCGCGGACGCCGACGTCGCCGCGTTGCGCGCCGCGGTCGATCAGCTCAAGGGGCGCCTGAAATCAGCGGTGATCGTGCTCGCTTCCGTGGACAGCGCCGGGAAGGTGCTGCTCGTCGCGGGTGTCACCTCCGACCAGACCGCACGTCTCAAGGCGGGTGAGATCGTGGGCGCCGTGGCAGCCAAGGTCGGCGGCCGTGGTGGCGGACGGCCGGATTTCGCTCAGGCTGGCGGCACGAATCCCGCAGCGCTCGAGGCCGCACTGGGCGACGTCGAGACAATCGTGAGAGGCAAGCTGGCATCCACCGAGCTCGCCAGTGCGCGCCGCTGACGTTCTCTAGAACCCTGCACCGTCAGGAAGCGGCACTCCGCACACGATCCTCACACAATGCTCACAGGATCCTCACACCGCGGGAGCCAGATTCAGGGTTTCTCTTATTTGTCTTTTTTGTAACAATGGTTACATTTCGAGCGTTTTTTGCGGCCATGCCGGTGAGGTAGGGCTACAAGAGCACGGAGGAAACTATAAATGCTCATACTAACGAGGCGGGTGGGCGAGACGGTCATGATCGGCAACGAAGTGACCGTCACCGTGCTGGGGGTCAAGGGCAACCAGGTCCGCATCGGCATCAACGCACCGAAGCACGTGGCCGTACACCGCGAGGAGATCTACGAGCGCATCAAGCGCGAGCAGAGCGAGCAGCGGGAAGCGGAAGCGAAGACCGAGGCCGAATTCGCATCCCTCTGAGATGCTCCGGGGCCGAAATGGCCCGCGGTATCCAGTCCTTCCCTGATGGCTGCTGGGCGCCGCCTGCGCGGAGCGCCTTACCTTGAGATCGCGAAGGCAGTATGATGGCGCACCTGCTTCGGGCGGGTTTTCTTCCGTAAGTCACTGATCTGATTGAGCTGTTTTCCGAACCGGGCACGAACCGGACGAGCTCTTATCGCCGCGCGGAGAGATGGCCGAGTGGTCGAAGGCGCACCCCTGCTAAGGGTGTAAGGGTCAAAAGCCCTTCGAGGGTTCGAATCCCTCTCTCTCCGCCAGTTAATTTTGCCCGAACCCGAGAAGGGGGTTCGACAACGCGGCGAGTCCTCGCCGGGTTGGATGCCGCGGCTGCAGGACCTAGCGGTCCCGAGCGTCAGCGAAGGACGAGGCGCGAAGCGCCGAGCAATCCCTCTCTCCGCCGCCCGCACCTCGCCCAAGAGACGGCGACAGCAGCGGCTATGCGAATCTCATGGCGCACAACTAGCGCTTCACGGTGTTCTGCCCCCTGGGAGATCGAGCGTCAGCGAGCGCGATTCGTGCCGGCGGAGCTCACTCGCGCAGACACTCGACCTCATTTCATCCGTAAAGTAATAGGCTGCGGACTTTGCTATGAAGGGGGAAGTATGAAGAGTTTCGTCGTGGGAATGGGCGCCGTACTGGGGTGCTTGCTGTCGGCTACGGTGTTCGGCAGCTATGCCGATGATCGTGCCGAGATCGAGAATTTGTCCAACCGCTACATGGTGGCGGTGGATGCCGGGGACATCGAGACGGTCATGGCGACTTGGGCCGATGACGGGGTGCTCGAGTGGGTGGGCGGAGTAGAGAATGGCAAGGCGGCGATCCGCAAGGCGATGTCCGGCTTCGGCGAGGCGTTGCAGGGGAAGATTCCCGAAAGTGCGACTTCGCGGCAGCGCACTCATCATCACATCCTCAATCACGTCATCGACGTGAAGGGCAACACGGCCAAGACCATCGCTTACTGGTTCGCCATCACCAACAACACGCCGCAGAAGGATGTCCAGCTCGTGTACTTCGGCCATTACGAGGACGAGCTCGTGAAGCAGAACGGGCACTGGCTCTTCAAGAAGCGCCGCGTGTTCAATGAATCGCAGCCGAATCGGGCCATGTTCTATCCCGGACTCGGCGAGAAGGATCCGCGCAAGAAATAGGGCAGCGGCGGGCGCTCCCGATCGGACGCGCGAGCGCCTCACACCGATAGCGGAGCCAGACGCTCGTTCGCTGCACCGGCTGCGGCTGCTGACGCCGGCTGCGCGCGCCGGCGGCGCTCGAGATCCGCCGCACGCAGTAACGCAGTACTCTGGCGGCTGCCATCATGGCTCCAACCGGGGGCAGCAAAGAGATAGGCGAGGCGCTGCACGAGGGACAACTTCGGATGCACGAGGTCCTTCGCGATAGCGACGTACTCGTGGGTCGCGATGCGTATTGGATTGAAGGTCCCGAGATTCTTTACGAGCCCGTAGCGGGGCGGCTCTGCAACATCCTCCGGCACGAACGTGCCGAAGAGCTTGTCCCACACGATGAACACGCCTGCGTAGTTGGAGTCCAGATAGCGCGGGTTGCTCGCGTGGTGAACCCGGTGATGAGAGGGCGTGTTGAACACGGCCTCGAACCAGCGCGGCAGTCGGTCGATCGCCTCCGTGTGCAGCCAGAACTGATAGAGGAGGTTGACCGAGAACGCGAGCGCAATGGCTGCAGGATGAAATCCGATCCATGCCAGCGGCACGTTCATCAAGGTGAGACCCGTGAACTGCGAAGTCCAGCTCTGACGGACGGAGACCGACAGGTTGTAGTGCTGGCTCGAGTGGTGCACCACGTGAGAGGCCCAGAACCAGCGCGAGCGATGGCTGATCCGATGCCACCAGTAGTAGCGCAGATCATCGAGCACGAATACTAGAAGGAAGGACCACCACGCAAATGGGATCGCGAGCAGGTGATGTGCGTAGGCGAATGTGACGCCACCGTAGTAGAGCCAGCCGAGCATGCCCCAGAAGAAGATGCTGCCGACGCTGACCGTCATGTTAGCAAGCGTATCGCTGAGATCGTACTCGGCCTTGAGTCTCAAACGTGCGGCCAGCGCGATCTCGAGCGGTATGAGGAGCAGCAGCAGTAGCTGCAGCAGGTTCACCCAATCGGCATAGCCCGGATCAGGCACGGCTGAGATCCGAGCGCGCGCTTTCAGAGCTGTGCGCTGCCAGCGCTTGCAAACGGCCGAGCCACTCCGCGTGCCGCTGCGCGTCATCGATGCGAAGCAGCGTCCGTGGCCAGCCGTAATCGGCGAACTGGAGACGAATGACGCCTGTCTGACGCCCATCGGCGGCGGCGATCTCACCGGGCGTGAGCACCCGAGCGATCCAGCGGTCGCCATGTCGTTGCAGGAGCCCGATCCGGCGGCCCTCGTCGAGCTCCAGCAGAGCTGACCGGCCGTCACCGACCAACGTCACCGTTCCGCTCGCGTCGGGGAACTGTGTGCGAAAGGCGGCGAGCGCCGCTCCGGAATCGTCGAGTCGCACGTCACTGCGTAGCCGCCGCCGATAGGCGAGGACCAGCAGCACGGCGACGACGCCGAGGAGGACGTTCACCGCGATGGAGACCATCAGCTCCGTCACGAGGACTCCTAGCCGGACTTGCTCTGCGCAGTCGAGGTGCGGCGAATGAAATCCGCGGCGTTGTCGTGCAGCGCCTTCAATGACGGCTCGTGCAGGTAGACCATGTGACCGGACTGGTAGTACCGGTACTCGATGTTCTTCTGCAGGCTTGGCGGAATCTGCAGGTGCTGCATCTCGTAGCTGCCTTCGAAGAAGGGTGTCGCAAGATCGAAGTACCCCGAGTTCACCTGGATCTTGAGCTGCGGATTGTACTTCATGGCGTGCGCGAGGTCGGGCATCACATTGGTCGTCTGGGGTACCGGCTGCGACTGTCCGGGGGGTTGATGCTGAAAGTTCCAGGCTTTCTCCACATCCGCAAACAACTTGACCGGCCGGTCGGTGCGAAATTGCAGCTCATTGCGCACGTAATCGTTGAAGAGTGCGGTGAACGCCGAGCCGATCCCTGCGATCAGGGGATCGTAGGCCGCCTGCTGACTCAGCGGATCCATGGTCGGTCCCGTGAAGCGCGTATCGATGCGGCCCGTGGTGGTGTCAGAGCTGTCCTGCAGCGTCTTGTCGAACTCGCCCACGTTGACGCGCAGATCGGCCTTCTCGAGATAATCGACCGGAAGGCCCGTATATTGGTGCAGCTTCTGCGCGACTGCATGCTTGCGCGTGGCGTCCAGAGTGCTGCCGGCAGCGAGCGCATCGGCATACTCGCCGAGTGCGAAGCTCTCAACCTCGGGCAGCAGCGCATCGAGCGTGGCGGGAGCATTGTCCAGCTTGTGATGGAACCAAGCGGTCGCGGCGTAAGTTGGTAGCGCGAGCTCGTAGGGCAGATCCACCCCGGGGTTGGCTTCCGGCTCGTCGGCGCTTGCGTCGAAAGCGAGAATCTGAGAGAGCAGCAGCACGCCGTTGAGATCGACGTAGCGCTGCGTCTCGAGCAGATTCGCTAGCGCCGCGGAGCGCGTCGTGCCGTAGCTCTCGCCGAACAGATATTTCGGCGAGTTCCAGCGGCCGTACTTGGTCAGAAATTGCGTGATGAAATTCGCGAACGCTTCCGCGTCGGCGTCCACACCCCAGAACGCCTTCTCGCGATTCTTGCCGGCGATGCGGCTGAGCCCTGCGCCCGGAGCGTCGATGAAGACGAGATCGCTCGCATCGAGAAGGCTGTATTCGTTGTTGGCCAAGTGGTAAGAAGGTGGGGGTGTATGCATGTCATCAGCGGTGATGACCCGCCGCGGTCCGAAGGCACCCATGTGCAGCCACAGGCTCGCGGACCCCGGGCCGCCGTTATAAACAAAAGTGAGCGGTCGCGCGGCGCCGTTCTGCCCACGTGCGAAGTAGGCGACGAAGAACATGCTCGCCTCGGTCGGGTGTTCCTTATCTTCCTTGCTCAGATTCTGCGGCACGTCATCCCAACCCTTGGGATGTACCACGAGCGTCCCAGCGATTGCCTGGTACTCGATCTTGCGCCCGCCGATCGTGACCGAGCCGCTGGTCACATGCTCTTCGGGCGCGAAATGCTCGGCCTTGGCCTCATCACTCTTTCCATCGTCGGACTTGGGCTTATCCGAGCTCGATTGATCCTGTGCGTGGGCGCTCGCCATCAGCGCCAACATTCCTATCGAGCACCAGCGAAAAGCTCTGGACATCACGATTCTCCACGGCACAGCCAACTCGGTGCCCTTGAGGTGCGCAGCGAAATAGCGGTATTTCCCGCCCTCGTCAAGGCTTGGCCGGAGGGCGTGCTGCGCACGACTCCGATGTGGTAGGATCGCGACCCCTCGGCGACCGGTGGCTCGAACTTCTCAGCCGCCAGCGCAACGGTCAGCAGCGCGCCCGTAGCTCAGTTGGATAGAGTACCTGGCTACGAACCAGGGGGTCGGGGGTTCGAATCCCTCCGGGCGCGCCACTAATTCGCTTGTCTATTCCGATGACATGGGCGACGGTTTATACCGGAGACATGGGTGACAGTTTCGCGGCGAAGGGGTTCTCCGCGCTCTCGATCCGACCTGTCTCATCATCGAAGTAACCCAGATCGTACTGCATAAAGCTCACGAGCC
>DATJVD010000047.1:0-2265 GCA_035501955.1 Steroidobacteraceae bacterium | reverse complement strand
GCGGCATCTCCCGGGCGAGCTGCGCGCTGCGCGAGCGCTTGCCGTCGGCCGACGCCGCAGCATCGTCCAGGTCCATGGCGTTGACGAAGGGAGTAACTCGTTCGCCAGCAAAGACCGTATGCACGCCCGCGGCAACGATGCGCTCGCCATCACGCAGGCCGCCGGTGAGGATCACCACGCGATCCCGGTAGCTCGCCACCGTCACTTGCCGCAGCGCGAGGTGCGGCTTTGCACCCTCGAGGACCCACACGGCGGGATACGCGCCCTGGTGAAACAACGCGGTCTCCGGAATCTCAATATCCCTCGGCGCCGTGCTGCCCTCGGCCGGCAGCAGCGTCGCCTCGCCGATGGTGCCGAGGCGGACGTTCGCCGCACGATCGTTTAGCGTGAGCTTGATGCGAAAGGTGCGGCTGTGCGGATCGGCCGCGGGAGCGATTTCGCGCACACGCGCATCGAGCACCGGCCCATCGAGGGATGGGAGCACCACACGAGCGGGCTGTCCGACGGACACGTGGTTCGCATCATCCGCGGCCGCATCGATGACCACATCAACGGCCCCCGACCACGCGAGCTGATACACCGGCTGACCGGCGCTCACGACCTGACCGGTATCGACAACCTCGGCGGTGATGACCCCGTCGTGATCCGTCGTCAGCGTGTGATACCGCAGCGCGTTCTCTGCCACGGTGAGCTCGGCGGCGGCCTGATCGCGCGCCGCGAGCGCTGCGGCATGCGCGTCCTCGGTCTGCTCGAGCTGATTGGCGGCGATCAGCTGCTGCGCGAACTGCTTCTGGTCCCGGTCGAGCTGCTCGCTCGTATAGCGCAGCCGATGCTTGGCCGCTGCGAGCGCGGCGCGCGCGCTCGCCACGCGGCGCTGCTGGTCGGCAGGATCGAGTTGCGCGAGAACCTCGCCCGCGGTGACCTGATCGCCGAGCCGCACTCGCCGGTCGATCACTTTCCCCGCCACCCGGAACGAAAGCGGATTCGAGAAGCGTGGTGCGACCTCGGCAGGGTAGCGCTCTGGATCCGGGTCCTCCGAGGCGTGAACGGTGTAGGTCACCACCGCGACTGGGGGCGTCGTCACCGCGGAGTGGGTGTGACATGCGGACAATGGCGTCAGCAGAGCCAGAAGGAGCGCCGCGCCACTTGCCCGGGGCGGGGCTGAAGGGAATACGGTCGCGTCGCACATAGCGTAAACTTCCAGGTTGTTCACTAGACACGTGTTTAATTACTAGACGTCACTTCTTTACGGGGCAAAAAAATTAAGTCGTACCGGGGCGCAGCAGCGTCTGCAGGAGCTCGAATGCATAGTTGCCGAAGTCAGCGACAGCCGCCCCATGGCGCGCCAGGTCTCCGCCCTTGGCGATCGAAATCTGCACGATGCCGTGGGTGAAGGCCCACAGGCTGAAAGCCAGCATGAGGGGCTCCCGCGCAACCGCCGGAGCGATGCTGCCGTCGGCAACCGCGCCCTGAATGACCTGAACCAGGAGCTCCATCACGGCATCCCCGGCCTTCTCGCAGGCCTCCTCGTTGGGGGTGGCGCCCGCGCTCATCTCGTGGCGCTGGAAACGCGAGCAGAAATCAAAAAAATGTGGAAATTCAATGGCGTATGCCATATAGGCGCGACCGATCGCCATGATCTTGTCGCGCCCGCTGCCGGGAGACTCGAGCGCAGCCGCGAAGCGCTCATACAGCTGCTTCATCGCTCGCTCGCCTATCGCGAAGAGCAGATCATCTTTGTCGCGAAAGTAGACATAGATGAGCGCACGCGACAGCCGCGCCGTACGCGCCACCTGATCCATGGTTACCGATTCCCAGCCTTGCTTGGCGTATAGCAACTCTGCCGCATCGAGGAACTCTCCTCGACGGCGCTCTTTCTCCTCCTCACGACGTTCGACGATATAGGACATGTATAAACATTAGACTAGTTAATGACATTATGTCAATAACTAGGCACTCGACAATCTAAGTGGTGGTTCTGCCGAGCTTGCTTTTTTTGACCTCTCCAGAGGGCTAAAGCGCGAGCGTCTGACCTCCCTTTCACATGTTGGATCGTCACACCAGGCCTTCGTGGTTGCCGAACGCCGGGAGCGCGTTGATCTCCGCAGCGACAAGCCGTCGGTATCGACCGGCAGCACTTTCCGCTCGGTTTGCTGCTCCTCGGCGTGGCGCTGGTGCTCGAGTACCGCACAAGATACAAGTTTGGAAGTTGGTAAGGTTTGAGCAGTTATGGACAAAGTGGTGCGGATATATCAGCACGGGGGA
>DATJVD010000046.1:0-3808 GCA_035501955.1 Steroidobacteraceae bacterium | reverse complement strand
GGTCCGCGTACCGTCCGGCGCGTGGGTCTCGGCGGTGAAGAAGTGCCGTACGGCGCCCCAGACGTCGTCGAAATCATTCAATGCATAGCTGCCGGCGGCGCAGCCAGCGCTGGTGAGCTCGGCGAAGAGCTTGCCGGTCTCGGTGGCCAGCTGGCGCGACAGTCCCGAGGAGACCTCGACATAGCCGGTGAAACAGGCGTCGGCAACCAGCGAGCCGAGCGCGGCGCGTGCGTCCTGCGCGTCACTCACGGAATTGTCGCCGTCGGAGGCGTAGAACAGATAGATGTTGCAGCGGCCGGGGTTGTAGCGCGCATCGATGATCTCGCGCACTTTCAGCAGCCCGGCAGAGGCCACCGTACCGCCGGTGCCGCTCACCTGGAAGAAGTCCGGCTCGTTGAACTCCCAGGCCTCGGTCGTGTGCGCAACAAACACCGTCTCGAGCGAGCGATACTCGCGCCGCAGCCCCTGCACTACCCAGAAAAAGAAGGTCTTGGCGAGCTTGCGGTCGCGATCGGACATGCTGCCGGAGACATCGAGCATGAAGAAGACCACCGCGTGCACGGCCGGCTGCCGCCGGCGCGCGAGCTGCCGGAAGCGCAGGTCTTCGTCGGTGAAGGTAGGAGTGGCGCCCGGAGCGCCGCGGCGCTTGACCAGCTCCTTGAACGAGCGGCGGCGGTCGAGACGCGAGCGCGCGCCGCGACGGTCCCAGCCTTCGCGAATCCAGTCGGTCTCATCGGAGGGCCCGGCACGCGCCTTGAGATTGGGCAGCTGCATTTCCTCCCACAGCCAATCGACGATATCGTCGATCTTGAACTCGAGAAGCAGCTGTACCTCGCCTTCGTCGCGTCCGCCGGCACCCTTCTCACCGGGGCCGCGATTGCGCGCGGGATCGGAGAATATGTCGCCCGGCTTGGCCTTGCCCTGGCCGGCGCCCTGTTGCTCCTCGGGACGGCGCAGGCGGAAGTGGTAATGCTCGAGCATGCGCACCGGCACGCGCACCGTGCGAGCCCCATCGTTGATCAGATCCCCGCCAGCGATGATTTCGGGCAGGTTCGCGCGCACCGCTTCGCGCACCTTCTCATCATGACGCAGCCAGTCGCGGGCGCCGCGTGAGAACAGCTCGTACCACTTGGCCGCTCCGGCCTTGTCCGCGTGCTTGCGATCCTCGATGCTCACGACGCTAGTGGTACACCTTTTCCTGACGCGCCGCTACTCCTGAGCGAGCAGTGTGGTGACATAGCTGAGCGCTTCCTTGGCGCTATGCTCATCGTAGCCGTACTCGTTCACGAGTCGCTGCTGCACGACAGAGATCTTCTGCCGCGCCTCCTCATCCGGACGTGCGGTCGAGGTCACGAGGCGCAGCACGTCGCGGCGCTCCTCGAACAGGTACTGCTCGATCGCTTCGCGCATGCGCGCGTGGCTCGCCAGCTTGAATTTCTCCCCGGCCTTGAAGGCCACCATCGCTTTACGCACGACTTCCTGGCGGAACGAGAGCTTGCCGGAATCCGACACCTTGATCTTCTCCTCGACCGAGCGCAGGAAGCGCTCGTCCGCGGCCCGGCTCTCGCCGGTGATCGGGTCGGTGACCTGGCGGTGATCGAGCGACGCCTCGACCTCATCCAGGTACTTCTCCAGCAACTGCTGCGCTTCCTCCTCGAAGGAGGCGAACATGGCGCGATGCACGTCTTCCTTGACCCAGCGGTTGTAGAACTCCTTGCGCGCGGTGACCAGGTGATCGATCCACGCTTTTTTCTGCTTGATATCCATGCGTGCATCGCTCTCGATGCCATCCTTGAGTGCGAGCAGCAGCTCCATGCTGGTGAGGCTGTGGGTGTTGCCACGGGTAATGGCGTTGGAGATGGCGTTGATGACGAAACGCGGACTCACGCCAGTCATCCCCTCATCGGGTGACTCGGCGTGCAGTCGCACACCTTCGGTTTCCGGCACGCCCTCGACCGCTTCGCCGGCATACACCCGCAGCTTCTTCGGCAGATCGAGACCTTCACGCTCGGGCTTGGTGAGCCGCGTAAGAATGGCGAACACTGCCGCGAGATTCAGCACGTGCGGATCGAGGTGCACGTTGCGGAACGCCGGGGCGCCGGACACTAGTTTCTGGTAGATGCGCGACTCGTCGCGATAGGAGAGCGCATAGGGGATCTTGATAATCACCATGCGGTCGAGCAGCGCCTCGTTCTCCTTCTCCTGCAGGAATTTGTGGAACTCGGCAAGATTGGTGTGCGCCAGTATGGTCTCGTCCAGATGAATCAGCGGAAAGCGCGACACCTTGACGTTCTTCTCCTGCGTCAGCGTCAGCAGCAGGTAGAGGAACTCGCGCTTCACCTTCAGGATCTCGATCATCTCGAGTACCCCACGGCTCGCGGCATACACCGCTCCCGACCACGACCAGGCGCGCGGATCGCCCTCATCGCCGATCTGCGCGACCTTGGCGAGATCGACCGAGCCGACCAGGTCTGCGATGTCGGCGGTGGTGGGATCGTGCGGTGCGTATGTGCCGATGCCGACACGCGAAGCTTCGGCAAGGAACACGCGCTCGACCGGTACGCGCACGAAATCGCCCTCGAACTCACGCTCGACGAAATCGCGTGCCCAGGGCGAGAGCTCGCCCTGGACGTTGACGCCATAGCGCTCGCGGAACTCCGCCCGCAGGCTGGTCGGAATCAGATTGAGCGGATTCTCGCGTAGCGGCGAGCCGCGGATGGCGTACAACGCGCCCTCGTCGGTACGACTGTATTCTTCCAGGCCTCGTTTGAGCAGGATGGCCAGTGTCGATTTGCCGCCCGAGGGCGGTCCAAGCAGCAGCAGCAGCCGGCGCCCGACGTCGGAGCCCGCGGCGGCAGCCTTGAAGTAATCGACTACACGCGACAGCGGCTCATCGATGCCGAACAGCTCGCGCTTGAAGAGCTCACGCGCGCGCTGATTCTCGGCAGCATCCGGCGGGCCGGCGCGGCCGTGCCAGCGCAACATGTCCCACACGTACTCATGACTGGTGCGGGCGAGTGCACTGGGGTTGGCGGGCAGGATGTGCTGCAAATAATCACCGAAGGTGCCTTCCCAGCGCTGCGCGCGATGCAGCCGGCTGAAGGAGCTCAGGGTATCGATAAAATCCGCAGTGCCACCGCGTGAGTTCTGATCAACAGCCTGCAGTCGCATCGTCCTTCCCTCCGTCGAGCTCATGGATCGTTGCTCGCGCTCACTCGTGCGGACGCCAGCGCCGCGATTAACTTAGTCCCAACGTGCCGCACAATAAGTGACGCTCATCAGATCCTGACACACTCATTACGTTAAGACGATCACAGCAGCTGATTGTTCACTCGAAGCTGCCGCTGCGCCAGCAGTGCCGGGCACGGCCCCTGCGGGAGCGTGCCATGGCGCATAGCTTAAGTGACTGATTGCAAAGTACGCATCGGCCCGCCACGGCGTCTTCCGGGGTCGCGCAACGCGAGCGTCACGCCAGGCTCGCCGGGGAGCGGTGCGGGCGGTTGCGCCCACCCATGGAAGCTCCCGCACCTCCCGCCGTCGTGCCGGCTCGCAAAGCGAGCAGTGCTTCAGAATTTGATGATGTGCCGTCGCGGCGTCCCGACGCAGGCTCTCGTTATTGTGAACTGACGCACTGTGTTGCCGCAGTGGCTACATATGCTGCAACGGCGCGGTCCTCCGCGCGTCGCTAAAGGCTTTGGTGGCGCGGTTGCGCGCGTCAAAGCGAGGCGTTGAGTCCTTTTCGTCTTAGTTGGAGATGACGCCACGTGGCCAGTGCAAGCTCCGCCTCCCGCACGCACAGCACGACGCC
>DATJVD010000045.1:0-40793 GCA_035501955.1 Steroidobacteraceae bacterium | reverse complement strand
TCGAATCGACTGATCAGTCCCTCTAGTTGCGCCCGCTCCATGGAAAGGAGACTACGCTGCACTTTCCCCCGAAGCTTCGAACGGCCTCTCAGTCGCGATGCCGTCCATCAGATGGCGGCTGTAATATTGTTCATCCGAGGGGAGGTGACTTGTGACCATAAACCGACGCGAATTCGCTACAGGCGTGCTGGCCTTCGGTGGCAGCTTCCGTGCGCTGCACGCCGCATCGCAGCTCGGCGAGCCGAAATCACACACGATCGATGATGCGCTGGCGGGTGGCTCCAAGCGCCATGGCATCCCCGCAGTCGCGGCGATGGTGGCAAGCCGTGACGGCCTGATCTACCAGGGTGCCTTCGGCACGCGCGATGCGGATTCCGGCATGCACCTCTCCACCGACTCCATCTTTGCGATCGCGTCCATGACCAAGGCGATCACGTCTGCTGCCGCCTTGCAGCTCGTCGAGCAGGGCAAGATGAGTCTGACGGCGCCGGCCTCCAGATACTTACCGGAGCTCGGCACCCTGCAGGTCCTGGACGGATTCGATGCTGCCGGCAAGCCGCAGCTCCGCGCGCCGAAGTCACCCGTGACCCTCAAGCAGCTCCTCACTCATACCTCCGGGCTCTGCTACGACACCTGGAGTGCGGAGATGGTGAAGTGGGAGACAGCGACGGGGACGTCGTTGCCGCGCGGTGCCGTTGCCCCGCACGTGCCGCTCATGTTCGACCCCGGCGACCGCTGGCAATACGGCTACAGCATCGACTACGTGGGCAAGCTGGTGGAGACGGTGAGCGGCCTGACGCTCGAGGAATACTTCCAGCGCCACATCTTTCATCCGCTCTCGATGCCGGATACATCCTTCATCGTCCCAGCGGAGAAATTCGCTCGGTTGGTGACGGGCTACGCGCGCCAGCCTGACGGATCCCTGAAGTCAAACCCGCGCGCTCTGCCTCTTCCGCCCCAGGCATTCAACGGCGGCGGCGGGCTCTCCTCCACCGTCGGCGACTACGTGAAGTTCATGCAGATGATCCTGCGGCGCGGGCGCTCGGCAAGCGGCCAGCAGCTCTTGAAGCCCGAGACGGTCGCGATGATGAGCACCAATCAGATCGGCAAGCTCGGCGCCGGTCGGCTCAAGACCGAGCGGCCCGCACTTTCGGCAGATGTGGATCTGCATCCGGGCGCGGTGGACCGCTGGGGCCTCGGATTCCTCATTAATGAGGTGGCGTACCCGGGCGGGCGTTCCGCGGGAAGCCTCGCCTGGGCCGGTGTCTTCAACACCTTCTACTGGATCGATCCGCAGCGCGATCTGTGCGCCGTGATCATGATGCAGTATCTGCCCTTCGTCGATCCGCAGGCCGTGGCGCTCCTTGGGGAGTTCGAGCGCGCCGTCTATTCATCGCTCAAGACTTGACCCCCAAGAAACGCTTGACTGTCCTCTAACGCTTGACTGTCCTCGGCCCGAGCAAGAGCCAGAGGATGAAGCCGAGCACGGGCAGGACGATGACGAGCACGGTCCAGAGCACCTTCTTGCCGGTGGTGTCACTGCTCTGAAAGATGTTGACGATCGCCCACACGTCGGCGATCAGGACCAGAAGTCCCCAAATCCCACCATATTCGTACATCGCTCGTCCTCCCAGGCGCGCCGCGGCGCGACTTCCTAAACGTTGAATCTGAAGTGCATGACGTCCGCTTCACGCACGACGTACTCCTTGCCTTCCAAGCGCAGCTTGCCTGCTTCCTTCGCGCCGTTCTCGCCCCGATAGCTGATGTAGTCGGGATAGGCGATCACCTCGGCACGGATGAAGCCGCGCTCGAAATCCGTGTGGATTGCGCCTGCCGCCTGCGGCGCCGTCGCACCGGTGCGCACCGTCCAGGCGCGCACTTCCTTCGGCCCAGCGGTGAAGAACGTCTGCAGGCCGAGCAGCCGGTACGCCGCGCGAATGACGCGATTCAACCCCGGCTCATCGAGCTTGAGCTCGTGCAGAAACTCCGCGCGATCGCGCTCCTCGAGCTGGGCAATCTCGGCCTCGATCGCCGCGCATACCGCGACCACCTGCGAGCCCTCGCGCGCGGCGAGCTGCTCCACGCTCGCAAGACGCGGATTGTCGGTGAAGCCATGCTCATCGACATTGGCCACATACATAACGGGCTTTGAGGTCAGGAGCTGCAGCTCGCGCAGGTCCCGCTGCTCCTCCTCGCTCATCGCGAGTACACGTGCGGGCTTGGCCTGATCGAGCTGCGCCTTCACGCGCTCGAATAGGGCGCGCTTGCGTATCGAATCCTTGTCACCGCTCTTGGCCGCGCGCGTGGCGCGATCGAGCGCCTTGTCCACCGTCGCCAGGTCTGCGAGCGCGAGCTCGGTGTTGATGGTCTCGATGTCGGCGAGCGGATCGACCTTGCCCGACACGTGCACGATGTCGCTGCTCTCGAAGCAGCGCACCACGTGGGCGATGGCATCGACCTCGCGGATGTGCGCCAGGAACTGATTACCGAGCCCCTCCCCCTGCGAGGCGCCCGCGACGAGCCCCGCGATGTCCACGAACTCAACTGTCGCCGGCAGGATCTTCTCGGGCTTGGCGATCGCCGCCAGCTCCTCGAGCCGCGGATCAGGCACCGGCACGATGCCGACGTTGGGGTCGATCGTGCAGAAGGGATAGTTCTCCGCCGCAATTTGCGCGCGCGTCAGAGCGTTGAAGAGAGTGGACTTGCCTACGTTTGGCAAGCCGACGATGCCGCATTTGATGGACATGAAACTTAAGTGGGCGGTGACGTCGGAGGATCGCGCGAGTGCAGCTGATTCATGACGATCTGTGCGCCCTGCTCGAGCAGCGCCGGCATCGCATCGGCGGCCGCGAGGATCGACTCGCGCAGCAGCTGCTCCTCATTGACGCTGGGACGGGAGAGCACCCGATCGACGCCCGCGCCGCGCTCACTCGGTCGCCCGATGCCAAAGCGCAGCCGCCAGAAAGCACTGCCGATATGCTCCGCCACATCCCGTACGCCGTTGTGTCCAGCCGCTCCACCGTCGTGCTTCAAGCGGACGACGCCGGGTGGCAGATCGAGCTCGTCATAGGCAACCAGTACCTCGTCGGGCTCGACCTTGTAGAAGCGCGCGACGCTTCCCACCGCCATGCCGCTTGCGTTCATGAACGTCATGGGCTTCACGAGAATCAGGTCGGCGCCGGCGAGGCTCACGCGCGTGAGCTCGGCCTGATGGCGCGGCTCGAAGCGGAAGCGCCCGCCCTGACGGCGGGCGAGCTCGTCCGTGAACCAGAAGCCGGCGTTGTGACGCGTGCGAGCGTACTCATCGCCCGGATTGCCGAGCCCGACGATGATCTTGAGAGCCAGGCCCCCCATGATGCAGACGCTCGCGCGCGCGACCTACTTCTTGCCCTCCTTCTCCTTCTTCGCCGGCGCAGCCTCCTTCTTTGCATCGGCCGGCGGGGCGGCACCGGGAGCCGCCGCGGGTGCGCCCGGAGCGGCCGGTGCACCCGGCGCGCCAGGCACTGCAGGCGCGCCCTCGACAGGCACCGCAGCTGCGGCCTCCGCGGGCACGGCCTCGGGTTCCTCGGCACGCGGGCTGTGAATCGAGACCACGGGACGGTTTCTGCCGTGCACGAGGTCGGTGACGACGACGCCCGCGGGCAGCGGAATGTCCGCCAGGAACTTGGTGTCGTTGAGACTCATCTCGCCGAGATCCACTTCCAGGAATTCCGGCAGATCCTTCGGCAGGCAGGAGACCTCCACGTCCGTGAGCATGTGCGAGACGATGCCGCCCTCGGTCTTGACGCCGGGCGCAATGGTCTCGTTGCGAAAGTGGATGGGCAGATGGATACGGATCTTCTCGTTCTCCACCACCCGCTGCAGATCGACGTGCACCACCACGTTCCGGGCGGGATGCATCTGCACGTCCTTGATGATCGCCGGCAGCGTGTTGTTCTCGATCTTCAGCTGCACGATCGAGGAGTAGAACTTCTCGTCCCGGATCATCGTCAGCAGGTTCTGCTGATCGAGAACGAGTGCCTGCGGCGGCTGACCGCCGCCATAGAGGATCGCGGGAACCTTGCCGGTGTGACGCAGGCGGCGGCTCGCACCTTTGCCTTGCTGATCACGGCGGTCCGCGCCGAAAGTGAATGAAACGCGCATGTTTGACTGACTCCAGTATTTGCCGAGGTATTTCCGCTAGAGCCGCCCCGCGACCAGGACGTCCCGCTCTTCTCTAACTCACAACTCAAAACTCAAAACTCATAACTCCTCAATCGACATACAACGAGCTCACCGATTCTTCATCCCTGATTCTCCTAATCGTCTCGGCCAGCAACGCGGCGACCGAGAGCTGGCGGATGCGCCCGCAACTCTGCGCCGCGGCCGCGAGTGGGATGGTGTCGGTCACCACGAGCTCATCGAGCGCCGAGCTCGTGATGCGCTCCACCGCCTCACCCGAGAGCAGCGCGTGCGTGATGTAGGCCACCACCTTGAGCGCGCCCTCCTGCTTCAGCGCCTCCGCCGCCTGGCACAAGGTGCCGGCGGTATCGACCATGTCATCGATCAGCACGCAGGTCTTGCCGCCGACCTCGCCGATGATGTTCATCACCTTCGACTCGTTCGGCCGCGGGCGGCGCTTGTCGATGATGGCGAGATCCGCATCGTCGAGGCGGCGCGCGAGCGCCCGCGCGCGCGCGACGCCCCCCACATCGGGCGACACCACGATCATGTGCGGGTAGCCCTGCTTCCAGGCATCGCCCAGCAGCACCGGCGATGCGTACACGTTATCCACCGGGATATCGAAAAATCCCTGGATCTGATCCGCGTGCAGATCGATCGTCAAGAGTCGATCAACTCCTGCGCTCGAGATCATGTTCGCGACCAGCTTCGCGGTGATCGCCGAGCGCGTGGCACGTGGGCGCCGGTCCTGCCGCGCGTAGCCGAAGTACGGCACCACCGCCGTGATGCGCGCCGCGGAGGCGCGGCGGCACGCATCGACCATCACCAGCAGCTCCATCAAATGATCGTTTACCGGCGGACACGTCGACTGCACGATGAACACATCGCGCCCGCGCACGTTCTCGATCAGCTCGACGTTCACCTCGCCATCGCTGAAGCGGCCGACGTACGCGCGCCCGAGCGGCGTCGTCAGATGCCGCGCGATCTCGTGCGCGAGCTGCGGGTTGGCATTCCCCGCGAACAGTGCGATCGTGTCATCGCTCATCGTTCGATGGCCTGGCTGGGGTGGAAGGATTCGAACCTCCGAATGGCGGGATCAAAACCCGCTGCCTTACCACTTGGCGACACCCCAGCGTTAGATACGTTTAAGAATCAGACTCCAGCGCTTGCGAGCTTGGCGTGCAAGGGCGACTCATTCAACCCGCGGGCGACGAAGCTGCGCCACCGATCCGGAGTGCGCGCGGCAATGCGCTCAGCTTCCGCCGCGGTCGCGCAACTGGCGAAGACGCAGGATCCCGTACCGGTCAGCCTCGCCGGAGCAAACCGCGCGAGCCAGTCGAGTGCCTCGGCCACCTCCGGAAAGAGCCTCCGTACGACCGGCTCGCAGTCGTTGCGGCCACCTGCCTCGGAAAAGGCGCGTATTGTGATGAGGGGGGAATTTCGTGTCAATTCAGGCGTCTGGAAGACCCTGGAGGTGGCCACGGAGACCCCCGGATGCACCACCACGAACCACCTCTCTGGGGTAGTGACGGGGGTGAGCCGCTCGCCTCGCCCCTCTGCCCAGGCCGTTGCGCCCTGGACAAAGACCGGAACGTCCGACCCCAGCGCGAGGCCGATCTCCGCGAGGCGCGTCCCGGGAAGGCCGCAACCCCAGAGCCGGTTCAGCGCCAGGAGCACCGTTGCGGCATCGGAGCTTCCCCCACCGAGGCCGCCCCCGAGCGGAATGCGCTTGATGGCGCGCAGCGATGCCCCCAGAGCCACCCCCGCAGCGCTTTGCAGGGCCCGAGCCGCGCGCACGGTGAGATCGGCTTCGGCGGCGACCTCGGCGGGGCCTGCCGTGCGTTCGATGAGGCCGTCCTCGCGCAGCGTGATCCCCACCGTGTCACATCGATCGATGAGCTGAAAGAGCGTCTGCAGATCGTGATAGCCGTCGGCCCGCCGGCCCGTCACGTGCAGGAACAGGTTCAGCTTGGCCGGTGCCGGCCAGAGGGTCTCGCCCACGGGGCGCTTGGCTACGCCTGCCAATTGTCGACGATCAGCCGCACGCGCACGTCACCGCGCTGCAGGGACATCTTCTGCGGCAGCGAGTAGCCGGCGGGGCTGCTCGTGTAGGCACTGTAGAGGATGTGCCAGCCATCCTGCTCCAGGGTCATGAGCCGCGCGTCCGGCCCAAGCGTCTCGATGGAGGGATGCGAAGGATCGGGGACGCCGAGCACCCAGTAACGCAGGCTCGTGAGCGGCGGATCAAACCCAAGCTTGCTCGAGAGGGCCGTGCGCGCCGCATCGGCATCGAGTGCCTCACCGCGCGAGGTCGTTACGTTGAGATCATCACCGACCGCGACGACTTTGATGCCGCCCACACCGAGCGGGCCGTTCAGCTGCAGCGCGCTGCGCGTGCCTTGCTGCTCCCAGTCGAGGTGCGCGCTGAAGCCCTCGTTCGCCGCGGCGACTGCGACCCGGCCATGCAGCTGAAAGGGATCGAGCGACTGCAGCTGCGCGCGCCGCTCGGGCCACGGCGTCGTGGGTACCTCTGCCGCCTTGCGGGGTGTGGAGACGCACGCAGCGAGCAATAGCAGCGCCGCCAGCCCCCCGAGGGTCAGCAAAGCGCGAGGCATCGCGGCGGCTCCGCCGGCTCGATGCATCAAGGATGCTCGGGCGGCAGCAATCGGTGCAGGGTTGATTTGAGCAGCTCCGAGTCCGGGTGCCGCGCGAGCGCCGCGGCCCACACCTGGCGCGCCTGGGGCTTCGATCCGCTCATCCACAGCGCCTCGCCCCAGTGGGCGGCGATGTCCGGATCGCGATTGATGTCGTAGGCACGCTCGAGCGTCGGCACCGCTTCGCGCACGTCGCCGCGGCGCAGGCGCACCCACGCGAGACTGTCGAGTACCGCCGGATTATCGGGCGTCGTGACGAGCGCGCGCCGGATATAGCCTTCGGCGCGCGGCAGCTCGAGGTTGTGATCGGCGAGCGTGTAGCCGAGCGCGTTCAGCACGTTGGGATCGTCGGGACGCTCCGCGAGCAGCTGCTCGAAAGCCTTGACCGAATCGCTCACGTGCCCGGCGCGCTCGAGAAGCGCCGCGCGCTCGTACTGCAGGGTCGGATGACGCGGAAAGCGATCGAGCGCCGCGGTGAGCAGCGCCACACCCTCCATCGCCGCGCCGTGGTCGGCGAGCAGATGCGCCTTGCCGAGCACCACGTCGAAGGAGTTCTCCGGATGCTGGCTCTCGTAGCTGTCCATGAGCTCGAGCGCTTCGCCGCGCTTGCCCTGATCGAAGAGAATGCCGGCTGCGCGCGTGCACGCGGCGAGCGCCATCGAGGAGTCACTCAACTGGCGGTAGGCGCCGAGCGCGGCATCCCGGTCGCCCGAGCGCGCGTCGATGTCGGCGAGATAGAAAAGTGCAGCGTCGCTCGCCTCGCCGCGATCCACGAGATCGGTGAAGCGGTGCTTGGCCTCGGGCAGATCGCCGCTCTCATACGCGAGGAGCGCGAGGCGGCGGTCGATCTCGGCGGGGTTCACGCTGTGACCGCGCAGCCGCTCGAGCTCGCCTCGCGCCTCCTCCAGGTGATCAAGCTCGGTGTACACCTCGGCGAGCTCGAAGGTGCTGCCGGAGGGATCGACTTGCATCGCCTGGCGCGCGGTGGCGATGGCGCCGCTCGCATCCCCGCGCAGCACGCGCAGATGCGCCTGCAGCCGCAGCGCGATCCCCGAGTTCGCATCCTGCTGCAGAGCCTCCTCGAGGTGCTTGTCGGCGCGATTGAAGTTGTAGGCCTCGATGCCGAGCTGGCCGAAGGCGGCGAGCACCAAGGGGGAGCTCGTCTTCGCATCGAGACTGTCATCGAGCGCGGCGAAGGTTGCGGTCGCATCGCCGCTCTCCTGCGTGATGAGATCGACGACCGAGACGAGATAGCGCTGCGACTTGAGATCGGGGGCCTTCAAGAGCGGCTGCAGCGCCGTGCGCGCCTGTTGGATGTAATAGAGCCGCAGGGCCACGGTCCCATACATCACGGCCGCATCTTTGTCGGCCGGCGCGAGCGTGCGCCAGCGGCCGGCGGACTGCCAAGCGGCCGGCATGTTCTCGCAGGCGAAGCTGACCTCGGTAGCCCGGCGCGCCAGGGTCGCCGGACCCTGGCTCGCCGCGGCAGCGTAAGTGTCGGCCGCGCTGCGGCAATCGCCCTTCTGCAGCGCAATCTCTGCCACCACCGTCTGGGCGTTGGTATCTGCGGGCGGCTGCGCCTGCGCCCGCGCTGGGGGGGCCGTGCGGCAGGCCGTGGTCACACTCGCCAGAAGCACCGCGCCCGCGGCGGTCACGATCCTTCGTAGAACGTTCATGCGCGTCACTATAGAGCCTCTTTCGCAGCTGCGCATGATCCCGGAGAATCCCGCGCCGCATGAAGGAATCCATTCGCCAGCGCCTGGACAAGATGGTCGACCGCTTCGAGGAAGTCGGCCGCCTGCTCGCCGCTCCGGACATCGCCGGCAGCTCACAGCAGTATCGCGAGCTCTCCAAGGAGTACGCGCGGCTGCAGCCGCTCGCCGAGCGCTACGGGGAATTTCGCAAGCTGACGGGAGATCTGGGCGCCGCCGAGGAATTGCGCACCGATGCGGATGCCTCGCTGCGCGCGCTCGGCGATGAGGAAGTCGTGCGCTTGAAGGGCAACCTGCAGGTCCTGCAGCAGGAGCTCGAGCAGCTTCTGATCCCCAGGGATCCGCGCGATGAGAGGAGTGTGTTCCTCGAGATCCGCGCGGGCACCGGCGGCGATGAGGCCGCGCTCTTCGCCGGCGATCTGCTGCGCATGTACGCCCGCTACGCCGAGTCACGCGGCTATTCCGTGGAAGTGCTGAGCCAGAGTGCGGGCGAGCACGGCGGCTACAAGGAGGTGATCCTGCGCATCGGTGGCGCGGGTGCCTTCGCGCGCTTTCGCTTCGAATCCGGCACGCACCGCGTGCAGCGCGTGCCGGAGACCGAGGCGCAGGGGCGCATTCACACCTCTGCGTGCACGGTCGCAATCTTTCCCGAGCTCGATGAGGCCGAGGCGATCGAGCTCAATCCCGCGGAGCTGCGCATCGACACGTACCGTGCCTCGGGTGCCGGCGGGCAGCACGTCAACAAGACAGAATCCGCAGTGCGCATCACCCACTTGCCCAGCGGCATCGTCGTCGAGTGCCAGGACGAGCGCTCGCAGCACAAGAACCGCTCACGGGCGCTCGCGCTGCTCACGGCGCGGTTGCGGGCGGCGGAGGAGGAGCGGCAGCAGAGCGCGCAAGCGCAGTCACGGCGGCTGCAGGTCGGCAGCGGCGATCGCTCCGAGCGCATTCGCACCTACAACTTTCCGCAAGGTCGCGTCACGGATCACCGCATCAATCTGACGCTCTACAAGCTCGCTCACATCCTCGATGGAGCGGGGCTCGATGAGCTCGTCACCGCATTGCAGCGGGAGCATCAGGCCGAGCGGCTCGCGGCCGAGGGCCTAGACTCGTGAGCTCACTCGAGGCATCGGACACGACGCCGGCGCTCGTCATCGACAGCGCGACGGGCGTCGATGTGCATCTGCGCGTTGCTGGCCCCGGGGCGCGCGCCGCGGCGTTCGTGCTCGACTGGGTCATCCGCTTGATCCTCGCCGCGAGCTGGTACGTCATCGCCGCGGTGATCTACAACCGCCGGTTCGACGTGCGCGCGCCGCTCGTGCCAAGTGCACGCTGGTTCGTCGCGGTCCTCGCCCCGAGCGTTGCGATCTATTTTCTGTATCACTATGTGCTCGAGGTCGCGATGCGTGGCCGCACGCCGGGCAAGCGCATGGTGGGCGTGCGCATCGTCACGCGCAGCGGCAGCACGCCCTCGGTCGGAGCGCTGCTCGCGCGCAACGTGTTCCGCCTCATCGATTCATTTCCGTTCGCTTACACCGTCGGACTCATCACCACCATGGTGACGCGTGATCACGTGCGCGTCGGGGATCTCGCCGCAGGGACCTTCCTTGTTTATGCGAGCGGGCGCGCGCAGCTGCCGGCGCTGCCGGCCGCGAACGTGGCCAACGCGGCGCAGGCGGAGCTGATCGGCGAGCTGCTGCAACGCTGGGAGCAGCTCGCCCCCGAGGCGCGGCGCCGCCTGGCGCGGCGCATTCTCGATACGACCTCCCCCGATACGACCTCCCCCGACGCCCCTCGCCTCGAGGATGATGGGGCGCTGCGTGGCGAGCTCGAGCGCCTCATGACCGCTCGCGCCTCATGAGCGAAGCCTAATGCGCGAAGCCTCATGAGCGAAGCGAGCCGCGAGGAAGCGCTGGCGCGGGCACTCATCAACCGCGCACCCCTCTGGCGCGCGGCGAGCGAGCGTCTGCAGCGGCTCGCGACGGGCGGGGCGCGGGAGGTCACCAATGCCATGCAGGCCGTGGAGGACTACCGGCTGCTCGCGCGTGATCTTGCAACCGCCCGGCGGCTGATCCCCAACAGTCGTACGCGCGAGTACCTCGAGGCCGCCTATGCCGAGGCGCACGCCCAGGTGCACCGCTCGGCCTCGCATCCTCTCTATGCGCTCTGGAGCTTGTTCCGCGATCAGATCCCGCAGGTGGTCAAGGAGCTGCGCCCGTACATTGCCTGGGTGTCGGTGCTCTTTGCGCTCTGTGTGACCGCGGGCTTTGCGCTCGTGCATACCTACCCGGAGCTGATCGCACTCTTCGCCTCGCCCGACATGATCGCTGGGGTCGAGCGCGGCGAGCTCTGGACCGAGGGCCTGCTCAGCATCGCCCCCGCCTCGGTCGTCTCGGCGCAAGTCTTCACCAACAACATCGTGGTGAGCCTGTTCGCCTTCTGCGCCGGATTCCTCTTCGGCCTGGGTACCTTCTATATCGTGGCGCTCAACGGTCTCATGCTGGGCGCCGTGTTCGCCTTCACGGCGCAGCACGATCTCGCCGGCCGGCTGTTCACCTTCATCGTGGCGCACGGCTGTGTCGAGGTGTCCGTCATGTGTCTCTCCGGTGCGGCGGGCGCGGCCGTGGGAGAGGCCCTCATCCGATCGGGCGCTGGAGGACGCAGTCAATCGTTCCAGGCCGCGGCGCTGCGCTCGGGGAAGCTCCTGTGCGCCTGCGTCCTGCTGCTCATCGGCTGCGGACTCATCGAGGGCTACATCTCGCCCAATCCAGACTTTCCGCTCTGGACACGACTCGTCGTCGGGATCGGCTACTGGCTCTTCATGATCGCGCTGCTGCAGGGCTGGCTTTTCGGCAAGAGCCGCGCTGCGCAGCCCATCCCGGCCTGACCCGCAAACCGACGCGTTGTAGCCGCCAAACTGATGCGTGGTACCCGGCTAGCCGACGCGATGTACCTAGCTAGCCAACATGTTATGGCTAACCGCCAGCTCAGCTGTTGCCTGGATGCGACGGTCGCGGAAGCCGGAGTATGCGTCGCTTGGCTGTTCTGCTATGGTGCGTCGCAGGCGGCTCAGTCGCCGGAAAAAGACGTTCTGCGGGGGTATAGCAGTCGTACGAGTAGTCGTCCCGATGGCCGCGGCCCGGGGCGGCGCGCTTCCGTGCAGGGGGGCCCGGCGCGTTGTTCTCGCGTGACTGCATGATCAGTACTTCCCGTGTGTGGCTGACGGCGCATCCTGTCGCCGAGCTTTCAACTCCCGTCGCTGAACTGTCGTCGCTGCCTGCGGCGCACCTCGCAATGCATTCCATCTGGAGTCGCTGATGCCTACCCAAGTATCCGGCCGCCGCCGTGCGTCGCCGGTTGAGAACGGTCAACACGCTGCCGCCGAGCAAGGACAGCAGCTCGATTTGCGCGAGCTGCTGCGGACACTGCAAGCCGTGCGCGACGGTGACTTCTCCGTGCGTCTGCCGAGCGATCAAACGGGGCTCGCCGGCAAGATCGCAGATACGTTCAACGAGATCGTGCGCTCTAATCAACTGCTGGCCCAGGAGCTCGAGCGCGTCGGCCAGGCCGTCGGCAAGGAAGGCAAGACTCAGCACCGAGTGTCCGGCAACCGCAGCGCCGGCGCGTGGACCGCGATGGTGGGCTCGGTCAATACCCTGGTCGAGGATCTGCTCTGGCCGACGGCCGAGGTGACCCGCACGATCACCGCGCTCGCCAAGGGCGATCTGTCGCAGCCGATGCCGCTCGATGTGGCCGGCCGCCCCCTCGAGGGCGAGTTCCTGCGCTCGGCGACGGTTGTCAACGCCATGATCGCGCAGATGAGCGCCTTCACCTCCGAGGTGACGCGTGTCGCGCGCGAGGTCGGCACCGAAGGCAAGCTCGGCGGCCAGGCCGTGGTGCCCGGACTCGCCGGCACATGGAAAGACTTGACCGACAACGTCAACTCCATGGCGAGCAACTTGACCGGCCAGGTACGCAACATCTCCGAGGTGACGATCGCGGTCGCAAACGGCGACTTGTCACGCAAGATCACGGTGGACGTGCGCGGCGAGATTCTGCAGCTGAAGGAAGCGATCAACACCATGGTCGATCAGCTGCGCTCCTTCGCCTCCGAGGTGACACGTGTGGCGCGCGAGGTCGGCACCGAAGGCAAGCTCGGTGGCCAGGCGATCGTGCCCGGTGTCGCCGGCACCTGGAAGGACTTGACCGACAACGTCAACTCCATGGCGAGCAACCTGACCGGTCAGGTGCGCAACATCGCCGAGGTCGCAACGGCCATCGCCCGCGGTGACCTCTCGCGCAAGATCACGGTGGATGTGAAGGGTGAGATCCTCGAGCTCAAGGAAACCATCAACACGATGGTCGATCAGTTGAACGGCTTTGCCGCCGAGGTGACGCGCGTGGCGCGCGAGGTCGGTACCGAAGGCAAGCTCGGCGGCCAGGCCGAGGTCAAGGACGTGAGCGGTGTGTGGAAGGACCTGACCGACAACGTCAACTCCATGGCGAGTAACTTGACCGGCCAGGTGCGCAACATCTCCGAGGTGACGATCGCGGTCGCAAACGGCGACTTGTCGCGCAAGATCACGGTGGACGTGCGCGGCGAGATTCTGCAGCTGAAGGAAGCGATCAACACCATGGTCGATCAGCTGCGCTCCTTCGCCTCCGAGGTGACACGTGTGGCACGCGAGGTCGGCACCGAAGGCAAGCTCGGTGGCCAGGCCGTGGTGCCCGGTGTCGCCGGCACCTGGAAGGACCTCACGGACTCTGTGAACGCAATGGCCACCAACCTGACCGGCCAGGTGCGCAACATCGCCGAAGTCACGACCGCGGTCGCAAGAGGCGACCTGTCGCGCAAGATCACGGTGGACGTGAAGGGTGAGATTCTCGAGCTCAAGAACACCATCAACACGATGGTCGACCAGCTGAACGGCTTCGCCGCCGAGGTGACGCGCGTGGCGCGCGAGGTCGGTACCGAGGGCAAGCTTGGTGGCCAGGCCACGGTGCCGGGCGTCGCCGGCACCTGGAAGGACTTGACCGACAACGTCAACTCCATGGCGAGCAATCTGACCGGTCAGGTGCGCAACATCGCCGAGGTGGCCACCGCGATCGCAAGCGGCGACCTGTCGCGCAAGATCACCGTGGACGTGCGCGGTGAGATCCTGCAGCTCAAAGAAACCATCAACACGATGGTCGATCAGCTGCGCTCCTTCGCCTCCGAGGTGACACGCGTCGCGCGCGAGGTCGGCACCGAAGGCAAGCTCGGTGGCCAGGCCTACGTGCCTGGCGTCGGCGGCACGTGGAAGGACCTCACGGACTCCGTGAACGCGATGGCCACCAATCTCACCGGCCAGGTGCGCAACATCGCCGAGGTCACGACCGCCATCGCGCGCGGTGACCTGTCGCGCAAGATCACGGTCGATGTGAAGGGCGAGATCCTGCAGCTGAAAGAGGCCATCAACACGATGGTCGATCAGCTGAACGGCTTCGCGGCCGAGGTGACGCGCGTCGCGCGCGAGGTCGGCACCGAGGGCAAGCTCGGTGGTCAGGCCACGGTGCCCGGCGTCGCCGGCACCTGGAAGGACTTGACCGACAACGTCAACTCCATGGCGAGCAATCTGACCGACCAGGTGCGCAACATCGCCGAGGTCGCAACGGCGATCGCCCGCGGCGACCTCTCACGCAAGATCACGGTGGACGTGCGCGGAGAGATCCTGCAGCTGAAGGAGACCATCAACACGATGGTCGATCAGCTCAATGCCTTCGCGGCGGAAGTGACGCGCGTGGCGCGCGAGGTCGGCACCGAGGGCAAGCTCGGCGGCCAGGCCGTGGTGAAGGACGTGAGCGGTGTGTGGAAAGACCTGACTGACAACGTCAACTCCATGGCGAGCAACCTGACCGTCCAGGTGCGCAACATCGCCGAGGTCGCAACGGCCATCGCCCGCGGTGACCTCTCGCGCAAGATCACGGTGGACGTCCGTGGTGAGATCCTGCAGCTGAAGGAGACCATCAACACGATGGTCGATCAGCTCAACAGCTTCGCAGCCGAAGTGACGCGCGTGGCGCGCGAGGTGGGAAGCGATGGGAAGCTCGGCGGCCAGGCGATCGTGCCCGGCGTGGGCGGCACCTGGAAGGATCTCACCGACAACGTCAACTCCATGGCCGGCAACCTGACCGGCCAGGTGCGCAACATCGCCGAGGTCGCAACCGCGATCGCCCGCGGTGACCTCTCGCGCAAGATCACGGTGGACGTGAAGGGCGAGATCCTGCAGTTGAAGGAAACCATCAACACGATGGTCGATCAGCTGAACGGCTTTGCCGCCGAGGTGACGCGCGTGGCGCGCGAGGTCGGTACCGAAGGCAAGCTCGGCGGCCAGGCGGTGGTGCCGGGAGTGGCCGGCACGTGGAAGGACCTGACCGACAACGTGAACGTCATGGCCGCAAACTTGACCAACCAGGTGCGCGGCATCGTGAAGGTGGTGACGGCGGTCGCCAACGGCGATCTGCGCCAGCGCCTCACGGTGGAATCGAAGGGCGAGGTCGCAGCGCTCGCCGACACCATCAACAGCATGACGGACACCCTTGCGACCTTCGCCGACCAGGTGACGACGGTGGCGCGCGAGGTGGGCGTAGAGGGTCGCCTGGGCGGCCAGGCACACGTGCCCGGCGCCGCCGGCACGTGGAAGGATCTCACCGCGAACGTCAATCTGCTTGCGGCGAACCTCACCACGCAGGTGCGCGCGATTGCCGAGGTCGCAACTGCCGTGACCAAGGGCGACCTGACGCGCTCCATTCAGGTGGAGGCGCGCGGTGAGGTGTCCGACCTCAAGGACAACATCAACGCGATGATCGGCAACCTGCGCGCGACCACCGAGCGCAACACCGAGCAGGACTGGCTCAAGACCAATCTCGCCAAGTTCAGCCGCATGATGCAGGGACAGCGCGACCTGGTCACGGTGGGCCAGATGCTGCTCTCCGAGCTCGCTCCGCTCGTGAACGCGCATCAGGGCGTCACCTATGTCATGGAGACGGGCAGCGGCGCTGCGCACTTGAAGCAGCTCGCCGCCTACGCCGATCCCAATGAGAGCAGCGAGCCGCGACTCTATCGTCTCGGCGAGGGCCTGGTGGGTCAGTGCGCGGCCGAGAAGCAGCGCCTGCTGCTTGCGGAGATTCCGCGCGATGCGATCCGAGTGCGCAGCGGGCTCCTCGAGGCAGTGCCGCGCAACGTGATCGCCCTGCCGGTGCTCTACGAGGGTCAGGTGAAGGCCGTCATCGAGCTTGCCTCGCTGCACGAGTTCACCACCTCGCATCTTGCGTTCCTCGAGCAGCTGACGGGCAGCATCGGCGTGGTCCTCAACACCATCGAGGCGACGATGCGCACCGAGGGCCTGCTCAAGCAGTCCCAGCAGCTCGCGATCGAGCTGCAAACGCAGCAGAAGGAGCTGCAGCAGACCAACGAGGAGCTCGCCACCAAGGCGCGGCTGCTCGCCGAGCAGAACGCCGAGGTCGAGCGCAAGAACCAGGAGATCGAGCTCGCCCGCCGCGCCCTCGAGGAGAAGGCGACCGAGCTTGCGCTCACGTCGCGCTACAAGTCCGAGTTCCTCGCCAACATGTCGCACGAGCTGCGCACGCCGCTCAATTCCATCCTGATCCTCGGCCAGCAGCTCGCCGAGAACAACGAGGGCAATCTCTCGGGCCGGCAGGTGGAGTTCGCCAAGACCATCCACGGCGCCGGGACCGACCTGCTCAATCTCATCAGCGACATTCTCGATCTGTCGAAGATCGAGTCGGGCACCGTCACGGTCGAGTGTGAGGAGCTCGCCTTCACTCATCTGCGCGAGACGATCGAGCGCAACTTCCGCCACGAGGCGGACTCACGCAAGCTGAGCTTCGCCACCGACTTCGATTCGAAGCTGGGACGTGCGATCACCACCGACTCGAAGCGCCTGCTGCAGGTGCTGAAGAACCTGCTCTCGAACGCCTTCAAGTTCACCGACCGCGGCGGCGTGCGGCTGCACGTCGGGCTCGCAGTCGGCGGCTGGAGTGTCGATCACCCGATCCTCACGCAAGCACAGAGCGTGGTGGAGCTCTCGGTCAGTGACACCGGTATCGGCATCCCACTCGAGAAGCAGCGCATCATCTTCGAGGCTTTCCAGCAGGCCGATGCCGGCACCGCGCGCAAGTACGGCGGCACGGGCCTGGGGCTTGCGATCAGCCGCGAGCTTGCGCATCTGCTCGGCGGTGAGATTCGCCTGAGCAGCGTGCCCGGCAGCGGCAGCACCTTCACCTTGTATCTGCCGCTCGTGTACGGAGGCCCGGCCTACAGCAAAGGTGCTGCGGCGGCCCAGGCGCAGCTGCCCCCGAGCCCGGTGCCCGTCGCGCAGTTCCAGCCGATCGTGCTGCCGGTGCGCACCGAGGAGATTCCGGACGATCGCGAGATGCTGCAGCCGAACGATGCCGTGCTGCTCATCGTCGAGGACGATCCGCACTACGCCAAGGTGCTCTTGAACCTCGCCCGCGATCACGGCTTCAAAGCCCTGGTGGCGAAGAACGGCGCCGATGCGCTCAACCTTGCGCGCAAGTACAAGCCGACCGCCGTCTCGCTCGATGTGTTCCTGCCCGACATGCTCGGCTGGACGGTGCTCAACCAGCTGAAGCGCGACTCCGAGACGCGGCACATCCCGGTGCAGATCCTCACCGTCGAGGAGGAGCGGCAGTACGGCCTCGAGCGCGGTGCCTTCTCCTACATGAACAAGCCGCTCACTACCGAGGGCCTGGAGGCAGCGCTCGAGCGCATCAAGAGCTTCTCGCGCGCGCGCGTGCGCAAGCTGCTGGTCGTCGAGGACGACCCGGCCGAGCAGCTCTCGATCGCTGAGCTCATCCGCCACGATGACGTGGAGATCACGACGGTGGGTGAGGGTCGGCACGCACTCGCCGCCATGCGCGAGGAAGACTTCGATTGCATGGTGCTCGATCTGAAGCTCCCCGACATGTCGGGCTTCGAGCTGCTCACCGAGGTGCAGCAGGACGAGCGTCTGCGCAACACGCCGATCGTGGTGTTCACCGGGCGCGAGCTCTCGGCGGATGAGGAGAGCGAGCTGCGCAAGAAGGCGAAGAGCATCGTGTTGAAGGGCGTGCGCTCACCCGAGCGGCTGCTCGATGAGACGGCACTCTTCCTGCATCGCGTGCTCGCCGATCTGCCCGCCTCCAAGCAGCGCATGATCGAAGCGCTTCATAACAGCGACGAAGCCCTCCACGGCCGCAAGGTGCTGGTGGTCGACGATGACATCCGCAACATCTTCGCGCTCAATAGCCTGCTCGAGCGGCATACCATGGAGGTGATCAGCGCGACCAACGGCCAGGATGCGATCAAGCTCGTCGAGTCGACCGAGGAGCTGTCGCTCGTGCTCATGGACATCATGATGCCGGAGATGGACGGCTACGAGACGATTCGCCGCATTCGCGAGAATCCGAAGTTCCGTCTGCTGCCGATCATCGCGCTCACCGCCAAGGCGATGAAGGGCGACCGCGAGAAGTGTCTGGAGGCGGGTGCCTCCGACTACGTGGCGAAGCCCGTGAACACCGAGCAGCTGCTGTCGCTCGTGCGCATGTGGCTGCATCGTTGAGAGGCGAGGTGGTGAGCCTGGAGAGCCGCACCGTGCTGCCGACCGTCAGCGAGAAGGTCAATATCCTGCTGGTCGATGATCAGCCGGCGCGGCTGCTCTCCTACGAGACGATCCTGAGCGGTCTCGGCCACAATCTCGTGCTCGCGCACTCCGGGCTCGAGGCACTCGAGAAGCTGATGCAGCATGACTTCGCCGTCATTCTGCTCGATGTGAGCATGCCGGGCATGGACGGCTTCGAGACGGCGGCTCTCATTCACCAGCACCCGCGCTTCGAGAAGACGCCGATCATCTTCGTCACCGGCGTGCACGTGACCGAGCTCGACCGGCTACGGGGCTACAAGCTCGGCGCCGTCGACTACGTCTACATTCCGGTCGTGCCCGAGATCCTGCGCAGCAAGGTCGGCGTGCTCGTGGAGCTGCACCAGAGGGGCCGCGAGCTTCGCATGCTCAACCAGGCGCTGGAGCGCGCCAACGACGAGCTGACGCGCGCGAATGCGAGCTTGCAGGCCGAGAAGAACCGCGAGCTCGAGGAGCTCAATCGCGTGCTGCGCCAGGCGAATCTCGAACTCGAGACCGCCAACAGGGCGCTGCAGATCGAGATCTCCGAGCGCGCGCGCGTCGAGCAGGTGCTCAAGGAGGCGGACCGGCACAAGAACGAGTTCCTTGCGATGCTCGCTCACGAGCTGCGCAATCCGCTCGCACCCATCCGCAACGCGGTGGAGATCATGCAGCGCGAGGATCTGAGCGATGCGCAGCGCGTCTGGACGCGCGAGATCATCGAGCGCCAGGTCGGACACCTCACGCGGCTGGTCGACGATCTGCTGGATGTCTCGCGCATCACGCGCGGCAAGATCAATGTCTCGCGCGAGCCCATGACGGTTGGCGATTTCATCGCCCGCGCGGCCGAGACCGTACAGCCGCATCTGACAGACAAGCACCAGGAGCTGCTCCTCGACCTTCCGGAGGAGGCAGTACGGGTCGAGGGCGATCTGACGCGACTCACACAGGCCGTGGCCAACGTGCTCTCGAACGCGGTGAAATACACCGACGAGGGCGGACGCATTCAGGTGAACGTACGCGCCCAGGGCTCGTGGGCGGAGATCCGGGTGCGCGACAACGGCATCGGCATTCCTGCGGATCAGCTGCCGAAGGTGTTCGATCTTTTCACCCAGGTGGAGCGCGCGAGCGAGCGCGCACCGGGCGGCCTCGGCATCGGACTCGCCCTCGTGCGCAAGCTCGTGGAGATGCACGGCGGCAGCGTCACGGCGCACAGTGCGGGAGCCGGTGAGGGCAGCGAGTTCGTGATTCGTCTGCCGCGTCTCGTGGAGCAGACGCAGCAGATGCTATCGACGCAAACGCTACCGACGGGGATGCTACCGACAGAGTTTTCTGCCGCGGCCAATGCCGGGTCCGTTTCCGTGCCCGGCCGGCGTATTCTCATCGTCGATGACAATCGTGATGCGCTCGAGAGTCTCGCGACCCTCATGCAGATGGCCGGCCATCAGGTGGAGACCGCGGCCGACGGCGAGCTCGCGTGGCAGGCCGCCGCGGACTGCCGCCCGGAGGTCATGCTGCTCGATCTCGGATTACCGAAGCTCGACGGTTACGAAGTGGCGCGCCGCATTCGCGCACAGGAATGGGGCAAGTCCGTGGTGTTGGTCGCGCTCACGGGCTGGGGTCAGGATGAGGATCGGCGCCGCACGCGCGAGGCCGGCTTCGATTCGCACATGGTCAAGCCCCTCAATGTGGACTTGCTCACGGAATTTCTGAATCGCCTGCCGGACGGCTCCCCGAGCCTTACACATTCTTAATGCCCGCTTAAGCGCCCTGACAGGGTGGCCCAGCTATCGTGTGGGTGCTGCAATGCGCAGCCTCGATGGCCACGCGGGCATTCTCAAGGATCGTGAGTTCTCTGCAGCTTCTTCGCATCGGCACGCTGGCCATCGCTTGCGCGCTCATAGTTGTCGGATCGTTCGCGGCTCGCTCCGCGAATGTCGCTGCGCCCGCGCACACCCCTGTGCCCGCGCAGGTCGCGGCACCCGCGCAACCGGTCACTGCCCGGCCGCCGCTCGTTGCCGTCCCGGCACCGCCGATGACCAAGGCGATGCAGACACGCATGCATCAGTGCACCGCCGTCGCGCACTCAAGACAGTTGCACGGCAAGCAGCGCGATGCCTACATGCGCAGCTGCGCCGTCGCCAAGCACGCGCCGACTATGCCGCAGCAGACCGCGAAGGCGAATCAGCCGCGCTGAAGTCGATCACCACGCGCAGCCCGGGGCCGTTGTCCTCGAGCGCGAGTTGTGCGTGATGCAGCCGCGCGATCGCGGCCACCAGGCTTAAGCCGAGTCCCGTTCCCGAGGTCGTCGCGGTGGCCGCCGGCAATCGTACGAAGGGCTGCAGCACGTGCGTGCGCTCGCCGTCGGGAATGCCCGGCCCGTTGTCGGCGACGACGAGCCGCGAGCGCGGTCCCTTTTGCATCGCCCGCACTTCGATACGGCCACCGGCTGGCACGTATTTCAGTGAGTTCTCCACCAGGTTGGCGACCGCCTGCGCGAGCAGCTGCCGGTTGCCGCGCACCTCGCACTTGGGATCGGCCTGCACCGTGAGCTCGAGGTGGCGCTCGCGCGCCGCCGGCTCGTAGAGCTCGGCCATGTCGCAGGCGAGCTCCGCTAAATCGACCGGATCGCTGTTCGCGACGGAGATGCCCGACTCCGCCTGCGCGATCTGCAGCAACGTTGCGAGCGTGCGCTGCACGTGCTCGAGTTCCTGCAGTGAGGCCTCGATACCGCTGCGCACACTGGCATCTGCGGTCGAGCCGCGCGCGACGTCCTCGAGCCGGCTGCGCAGCCGATAGAGCGGAGCGCGCAGGTCGTGCGCCGCGCTGTCGAAGCTCGCGCGCAGCACCTGCGTTTTCTCCGCGAGCCGATCCACCATGTGATTGACGGCCTGCGCGAGCGCATCGAACTCATCGCTCGCGCCCGCAACCGGCAGGCGCCGCGACAGATCGCCGCCGACGATGGCATCGCACGTTTCGGCTGCGCGCTGCACGCGCCGCGTGAGGCTGCGGCTCAACCAGTAGCCGGCGAGCACGCCGACCAGGGCCGTGAGCCCGATGCCCCACAGCGTTGCCTTGCGGAAGGTCGCCGCGAGACGCAGCTGCTGCCCGATGTCGCTGCCGACCAGCAGCCGGTGCCCGTCGGGAAGCACCGTCACGCTCGCGCGCACCGGATGCACGACCGGATCATCGTTCGCGCCGCGCGCTTCGATGTTGAACTGCCTCCAGGCCTCTCCCGGCACGCCGTCGAAGGGCCAGCGCGCGAGATTGCCGCCCTCCTTCTGCAGATTCGCATCGACGAGCAGGTAGACGGCGCCCGTGCGTCCCCAGCTGTCGGAGCGCCAGGTGAGCTCGTCCGCGAGCGCGATGAGGCCGCCGCGCCGGTACTCGTCGGTGAGTCCTTCGAGCTCCGCTGTAATCACGGCATCGATCTCATTGGAGAGAATGGTCTCGGTGAGCAGATAGATCGTGCCAAGGAGCACGCCGACGCCAAGCGTGAAGATCACGCCGTAGCCGAGCGCAAGACGAAACGCTGAGGTCCTAAGCGGATTTATCTTCATCGCGGATCACGTAGCCGGCTCCCCGCACGGTGTGGATGAGCGGCTTGGTGAAGCCCCGATCGACAGCGTGCCGCAGGCGGCTCATGTGCACGTCGATGAGATTCGTCTGCGGATCGAACTGCAGGTCCCACACGCCCTCGAGCAGCATCGTGCGCGTGACGACCTGACCGGCGTGCCGCAGCAGGAACTCCAGCAGCTTGAACTCACGTGCCGTGAGCTCGATCTCGCGCGCGCCCCGCGTCACGCGCCGGCTGAGCAGATCCATCTCGAGGTCCGCGACCTTGAGGCGTGTGGGCGCCGTGTTATCGGCCGCCGAGCTCCGGCGCAGCAGCGCTTCCACGCGCGCGAGCAACTCCGAAAAGGCAAACGGCTTGGCGAGATAGTCATCGCCGCCGGCTTTCAGTCCCTGCACGCGCTCGTCAACCGTGCCGAGCGCGCTCAACACCAGCACCGGCGTGCGTGCGCCCTGCTCGCGCAGAAACTTCACCAGCGCAAGCCCGTCCATGTGCGGCAGCATGCGATCGGTGATGATGAGATCGTAGCCGCCTTCGGTGGCGCGAAAGAGACCCTCGCGGCCGTCGGCCGAGTGATCGACCGTGTAGCCGCTCTCGCGCAGTCCCTTGAGCACGAACTGCGCGGCTTCCTGGTCGTCTTCGATGAGCAGCAAACGCACGATGGGTCCGCTTGGCCCGCGCCGTCAGTGTCGCATCGCGCCGTGCGAAGGGCGGCAGCGCGGCACGCTACCCGGAGCGTTGTGGCAGGGCATCTACGGTGTGGCCATCCGGCAGCGTGACCCGCACGTAGAAGCCGCCCGGTCTGCCGTCCTTCAACGGGTAATAGACGATCGTGATCTTATCGCCGGGGGTGAGCGTCTTGCTGTTCCAGCCGCGCCGCCCAAGGTAGCTCGGGCTCATGCCCTCGAGGCCCCACTCGGTCATCTTGCCTTGCGCTCCGGGGACCATGACCCAGAGGAAGGTGTGTGGTTGCGTCCATTCGTATCTCTCGAGCGTGCCGTGCAAGGACTTCTCCTTGCCCCATTCGAACATCGCTGTCGAGTGGTGAGCACTCGCGGGCAGCCCGCAGACGAGCGCGGCGACACACAGGAAAGCGGGCAGAAACCAGCGTCGGAGCTTCACAAACTAGCCTCCCGGCTTGTGCTTGAGACTGAAGGCCGCATTTCCATGCTCGTCGAGCGCGTCGTGATTGTTCTGCTCGCACACGTATTCCATCATCTTCCAGTCGCGGTGGCGCCTGTAGTACGCGGTGGTCGTGTAGGGCTCGACGAACACGGCGGGGTCGACCCGCGTGGTGGTGATCTCGAGCACATCCGGCTGCGAAAGGCGGATCCGCTCGGTCACGTGAAACTTATCGCTGTGGCCGTTGAGACCCATCATCGGACTCGTCTCCGGCAGGATCGCCGAGGTCTCCACGACCAGCGTGTCACCCTCCCAGTGTCCGACCGACGTTCCCTGATAGCTCGCCTCTGGGTCCGCAGGCTGACTGCCGTCGGTGTAGACACGGCGAATGATATGGTCCGTCTCGATGAGGATGGTCACGCGCCCCGGCGTGAAGAGAAACTCGATCGGATAGGGCTGCTGCATACTTTGCGGGACACCGGGCGGCACGCAGCTGGCAACGGATGAAACGAAGTTGAGCCCGGGCGTCGTGCGATTCTTGGCGAGATATTTTTCGTACTGCGCCTCGTAGGCAGCTGTCAGTTTGGGTGCCGGCGGCGCCTGCCCCGGGGCCGGGCGCGCCATGAACGCCGGATCCCAAACCCCGCCCCAGTCGGGAAGCTTGGCCAGCGCTGTGTACGGATTCTCCGGAGCCGGCGCCGGCGGCGCAGCGGCCTTCTCCGCGCTCTGCGTGCCCTGTGGACCACAACCGGACAACAGGGCGGCGAGGCAGATCGCTGCCGCCCCCGCCATCGACATGACTGTGCGCCTCATCGCTCCCCCTCGAGCTGAAAGCGCAATCTTACGCTCACATGTGTTGGTCAAAAAGCACAGCGCCTGGTTCAATCGGGCACATCTACCGCGGTGAGCTTGCGCCCAAGCTAGGAGCTCTATCCGCCCTTCTCCCGCATGGACTTCGCGTCCCAGAGATAGAGCAGGTAGCCGTCCGGGTCGCGCAGCTCCGCGCCGTAACCCCAGAAAAGCTTCTGCGGTGCTTTGTCGAAGGCCAGTCCGCGCCCCGAGAGCTCGCTGTGCTTCGCCTCGACGTCATCGACCTGAAAGGTCAGGGTGCAGGTGGGATTGGAATGCGGCTGCGCGCTCTCGACCAGAAACAAGGTGAAATCGGCATCATCCTGCAAAGCGACCGTCTTGCGCTCGCGCAGCTCGAATTCGACCTTGAGCCCGAGATTCGCGGCATACCAGTCGCGCGATCGAGCGTAGTCGCTGACCGGAAGGGTCAGATGGTTCAAGCGCACCATGCCCCGTCTCCCCGAGGTACGCCGATTCGAGGGGCTAAGAGTGCCCCATCGCGCTCAGGCTGTCGCCTGCGGCTTGCGTCCGGCAGATCGCAACAGCAACGTGGTCGACAGGAGCAGCAACTCCTCGATACCGAAGGATCCCCCACCGCCCGACTTGCTCGGCGGCGGGTCGTTGACCGTCAAAGCCGCCGATGCGGTGCCCGTCTGTCCGTAGGCATCTTTGACCGTCAATGTGATAGTGCTCGATCCGGCTTGTCCGGATGCAGCGGCGAGGGTGGCCGAGCAACTCTTGGTGGTGCTACCGCAGCCGCTGCTCAAAGAGACGGCGGAGTTGGGCACAAGAGTCGTGTTGCTGCTGCCCGCGGTGACCGAGAGCGCGCCGGTTCCAGTGAGAGTGAACGAGATCGGGCTGGTCGCTCCACCCTCCATGACAGTCTGCGAGCCTCCACTCATCACGCTGATCGTCGGCGGGGCGGGAGCCGTCACGGTGATCGTGCTCATCGTTTGCGCCGAGCGATTCGCGCCATCGGTGACCACGACGGTCAGAGTTGCGGTACCGACCTGGCCGATCACCGGAGTCACTGAAATCATGCACGAAGTCGTCGGAGCGCCGCACGACCCCGGCGAGAGCGTGACGCCGGCTGCGCCGGCGGACACGAGAGAGGCGGGGACCAGGGCAGGATTCGACGACTGGACGCTCACCACGAGATTACCGAGACCACCAAGCGTAAGGCCTGTGGGCGCGGAGCTCGTGCCACCCACGATCGTCATTTTGCCGAGCGCGCTGATCGTCGGAACCGGAAGCGTGTCGAGCGCCCCCACGGCATCCACGCGTCCGTAGCCGTACATGCCATCCGGCACGGCACTCCCGAGCTGGACCGCTCCGGTCTGAAGCGCGTTCGTCAGTTGCGAGGGTGTCAGGCCGGGAAACGCCGACCGAATCAGAGCGGCGACTGCCGCGGCATTCGGCGCGGCCGCCGACGTGCCCGGAAACAAACCACCCGAATCGGTGGTGAAGGTCGTTCCCGCTGCATCGACGTACACCTCGTCCAGGGAGACGAGGCTGGGCGCTTGCAGTGAGACCGGGGTCGGAAACACCAGATGGACCGGACCCTGCCCGCTATAGGGCTCCAGTGTGTTGCCGATACCATCCGCGGCGCTCACCGCACCCGTCGTGATGACGCCCGACACGAAAGCCTGTGGCGACACGATGCTTCCGGGCGTCGAGCCCGACAGCGCCGTGGCACCATCCCCTCCGATCCAGAGCTTTACGTACTTGCCCGCCATGCTGGCATCGGGTGTTGCCAGATACACGTCGTAAGTGTCGGTGGTGAATGCCATCGGAGAATCGAACAATGTGGCCGAAGAGCCCGCAGATCCCAGGCAGCCCTTCGCATTGGTGACGGTATCGATCCAGTACAGGTCGAAGTTGCTGACGTTCTGATCGAAAGGGTCCGCCCATTGCAGCGTCACGTTGTAGGTATTGGCCAACCCGACTGCGAGAGCCTCACCTTCGACCCCGCTGAAGCTGTTCAGGTAGTAGTCGACCTGATTGCTGGACGGGCAAAAGATGCTGGTTATGCCGATGTTCAAAGCTGCAATCGAGACCGGGGTGTAAGTCCCTTCCCAGTAGGAGCCGTTGTAGTTCTCGGTCACTGTGAAGAGCAGCACCTTGGAATTCTGCGCGAGCAAGGTCTGCACTCCGGCGGCAAACGTCCCGTTCGATGACATCAGGTCCTCTTGGGGATAGGTCAGATCGTCCACCAGGATCGTCGCGCCGGCAGCTGCCAGCTGACCCAGGCAGCCCACGTATTCCACGTCGGTCTCGGGTGAGCAGAACGCGAGACTCGCGCCCGGCGCCACCGCGTGCACCTCCTCCAGCATCATCGTGCCCTCATCGCCGGAGTTGGAGTTCAGGCTGCCCCCGGCACTTGCGGGTACGACAGTCACGTTCGGCAGCTCACCGCGTCCTTGAATGGTCGCGATGCTCGTGACGTTGTCAGACATGACACCGACCGTGACGCCGGCGCCGCTCACGCGGGTGCTCGCCACGAATTGATCGGCGTGCATGATGGTGACGGCATTGCCATCGATCGCCTGTCCGCCGCCCGCGCCCTGCGGCAGCGCCTGGCCGACGCGCGCCTTCTTGTCCGAGATCGATACTTTCGGTACGCGATGGCGCGCATACACGGGTAGCTTGATTCGCTGCACGCCAGAGACGGCCGCGAGCTTCGGCAGCGCCGTGGGCAGCACCCATCCTTCCACCACGCAAAACGGCGGGACTTTCACAGTGGCATTGACGCTGAGGCCGGCTGCACGCAAAGCCTGTGTCGGTGCGGGGAGCGAGCAGTCGAACACCACATCGACCTGAACGCGGCCGCCGGAATCGATGTGTGACGACGGCGTCGATTGAATCTGTCGCGATGACGTGCTCGAGGTCGCTTGCTTGTAGATCGCAAGAAGCTCAGAAGAAACGATGCTCTGCCAACCCGACTGCGCCACAGCATCGAGTGCGGCTGCCAGCAGTACGAGCGTTCCGAGACAGCGTACGGCGCGGCGGATCAGGCGCGTGGCGCGCCGGAACGAAGGAGCGTGCGTGATTCTGCGCATGGGCGCAGATATCTGAACGCACCGCATACAAACACCGCCGTGACCGTTATCACGCGAGCTTCGCTGTGTGTGTGACGGGGTGCGCGCGGGCGCTGGGAGGCCGATCGCGCCTCGCTTGCTTATGCTCGGCTCAGCTGTGCCAGGTCGACGATGAGAACCAGTTCACCTGAATTTTCGCCCCACTTTTCGGCCATCCCGGACCCGGGAGAACAACGAATTCGCGTCCTCACGAAAGTGGCACACAGAGTTTCCCTTACGAGCCGTAGGGGCACATAACTTTTCCAGTTTCCGAAACCCCCCTCCCCCATACCACCCCGCCTGCCCCTCGCAAGCTTCAAATCCGCCGCGAGCGCCGCAGCAACTCGTACTCCTCGAGCACGGCCTGCTCGAGCAGCTCCTCGGGAGCTGCGATCACGGGTGCGCCGAGTTCTCTCAGGAGTGTGCGCTGACGCGCGGCGCGCTCCTCATGCTCGCGCGCGGCGAGCGCTACCCACGGATCACGCCAGCCGCGGGCGGCCCGCGTCGCGAGCGCTGCTATCTGCGGGCTATGCGCACCAGCCACGACCACCAGATGCGGTGGCGACAGCAGTCGCACCGCCCGCACGAGCGCCTCGGCGAGTGCGGCATCGGCAAGATCGGTGAGCAGCACTACGAGGCTGCGATGCTTGAGGAGTGCTCGGATGCGGACGGCGGCGGCGAGCGGGTCCGACTCGGTGCTCTCGGGCGCCAGCTGCTCGAGCGCGCGCCGGAGGCGCATGATCGCGCCGAGCCCGCGCGTCGGCGGCACCAGAGCCAGCGGCCGGTCGGAGAACACCAGCAGACCGATGCGATCATCGTTGGGGGTGGCACTCTCGGCAAAGCGCGCCGCGATGTTGGCATAGAGCCCGAGCCGGTCCAGCTGCCCCGCGCGCACGCGGCTCGAGCGTCCCGCATCGATGGCGATGAGGATGTCTAGATGCTGATCCTCGCTGAACTCGCGACTGATCAAGCTGCCGAGCCGCGCGGTCGCCTTCCAGTCGATGCGCGCCAGTGGATCGCCCGGCACATAGCTGCGCAGTTGATGCAGCTCCGAGCCGGCTCCCGCCGCGCGACGCGGCCGGCTGCCGCTCGAGATTCCACGCGCTCGCGCGCGGGCGGCGTGCACCACGTCGGGCGCCACCACCACCTCGCGCGCGAGCGCCTGTTCGTGCGACCACCAGATGAGACCCAGCCGGCCGAGGACGCGCGCCGGCAGCGCCGGCCAGGCGTGTGCACCCAACCGCACCGGAGTGAGCATGAGCGGATCGCTCACCGCGGCGGCGCCAGGCGCGGTCAGATGACGCGTGCCTCCCGGACCTTCGAAGCCCGGCGGCATGACGGGGACATATTCGATGTCGAGTGGTCGCGGTCCGCTGTTGTGAAAGGCAAACGCCGCCGACTGGGGTCGTCCGAGAAATCCGCGCGCTGCGATGTCGAGCTCGGCGCGCACGGGCATCCTGCGCATCCACCAGCTCTCGAGAGCGACACCGAGCAGCAGCAAGCCCAGCGGCCAGCGCCAGAGCCCAGCAAGCTCGGGAGCGCTCGACCAGAGACCGGCGATCGCCAGCACCGCGGTCAACACGAGCAGGATGTAGGTACGTTGCGCGAGGTGCATCAATCAGCGCGGCACGGGCGTGTCATCCAGGAGCGCGCGCGCGAGCTCGCGGTCGCTGACTCCCTCGAGCGCGGCCTCGGGGGTGGGAACGAGCCGATGCGCCATTACCCAGACGGCAACCCGCTTCACGTCATCGGGTGAGACGAAATCGGCAGCGCGCAGTCCGGCTGCGATCCGCGCTCCTTTGATGAGTGCCAGTGCGCCGCGCGTCGAGAGCCCGAGAGAGATGCGCGGATGCTCGCGCGAGGCGCGCACCAGATCGAGCACGTAGCCGGTGAGTGCATCCGATACGTGAATGCTCTCCGCCTCGGTGCGCGCCGCCGCCAGCAGCTCGCGCTCGAGCGGTGCCAGCTCGACCATCGCACCCGACGCCGCTGCGATGCGCGCGCCGTAGCGGTTCAAGACCTCGGCCTCGAGCTCGCGCTGCGGATAGTCCATGTCGATGCGCAGCATGAAGCGATCGAGCTGCGACTCGGGCAAGGGATAGGTGCCTTCGAACTCGCGCGGGTTCTGAGTTGCGAGTACCAGAAAGTCCTCCGGCAGCGCGAATACTTCACGCTCCACGCTTACCTGCCGCTCCTCCATCGCCTCGAGCAACGCCGACTGAGTCTTGGGCCCTGCCCGATTGACCTCGTCCACGAGCACCACATCGGCGAACAGCGGCCCGGGGCGAAACACGAATTGCCGCCGCGCCTCATCGAAGATGTGCACGCCCGTGATGTCGCTCGGCATTAGATCCGGGGTGCCCTGAATGCGCTTGAACTCTCCGCGCAGCACGCGCGCCAGCGACTTGGCGAGCAGTGTCTTGCCAAGGCCAGGAACGCCCTGCACGAGCACGTGGCCGCGCGCGACGAGCGCGACGGTAAGCGCGCACACGGCGTCCTCCACTCCGACGAGCACGCGCGACAGCTCGCCGCGCAAGCGCTGCTCCAGCCCTTGGATAGCTTCGCTCATGTGCGGATCAGCCTCTCGATGCGCAGGATCAGATTGTGCAGCTTGCGCAAGGGAACGCGCTGCCCGGCGTAGGCCTGCGCGTACCAGCTGCGCAGCTGCTCGAGCTCGCTGCTCAAGACGCGCGGATGCCGCCCCAGATACTCCCACGCACGTGCCGCTCCACGCTCGCCGGCTGCGCCGGGCGGCACCTCGGCGAGCAGGTGCTCGAATAGCGTGCGGGCTGCTGCATCGGCGCGCACGACACGCGCGAGCAAACCGCCGGTCGCCTGCACGAGATCGGCTTCCCTCGGTGCCGGCACGCGCACGCGCTGCGCGCTCAGGCGCGTTCCCCCGAGCACCCAGGCCAGCCACAGCCCCGCGACGATCGCTGCAGTCAGATACAGACGCGGATCACGGTAGAACTTCTGCGGATCGTAGGCCGCTCCGAGCCCCTGGTGGCCGTCATCGAAGAGCACCGTGCCGTGCGGTGCTACGTGCAGCGCGACGATGTTGGCGAGCAGGGTCGCGTTGCTTGCCAGGCCGAGCGCGCGATTGGTGAAGAGGCTGCCGTAGCCGCTCACGATGATCGTGCCCGCGCCGAGCGGCCGGGTCCACAGCACCCCGGCACCGCTTGACCGCTCGTGCGCCAGCTCGAGCGCGAATCCGTCATACGGTACCTCGACCGCCCACGGCTGATGTGCGTAGTCCGACAGCGCCACGACCTCGCGGAGATTGCGAAAGTAGGCGTGGCTGCCGTTCGGCGACAGCACCGAGCGCTCAGGCTCGCGCAGCATGCGAAATGCGTCGCTCACCGACACACGCGGCTGCTCGCCGGTATCGGGCGCCTGGCGAGCGCCGGCTCCGGACTCACCACCTCGCCCGGCGCCCCGGCGCGCCGCTGCGGCCCGCTGCTCGCGCAGCCGCACACTCTGAAAGCTGAGACCGGTGAGCAGGTTCACGTCCGCGGGCACGAGTCCCGTGGCACCGAACGCCCAGTCGGGAGCATCCGCGAGCGCCGCGAGCACCAGGAGCGTGTTGCCCGCGCGGATCCAGTGATCGAGCGGCACGAACTCCTCGGTCCGGTACTGCGCGGTCGCGGGCAACGTGACGATGAGCAGATTGCCGGCTGCCGCCAGGTCCTTGCGCTTGCCGAGGACATCGAAGCGATCGCGCAGCGAGGCGACGCGCACGCCCGCGGCATCGAGCCACGAAAGCGCGGCGAAGTAACCGTTACCGCGCCGCTCGGCGGTGATCGGCCGCGCAACGTCGCGCGCCCCTCCTCCCCCACCGCCACCGCGCAGGAACATCGCTGCGAAGAGCGCGAGGGCACCGAGCGCACATAGCAAGGTGATCCGCCGCTCCCGGCCCGCGGTGACACTCTTCATGCCGGTGCGCTCGTCCTGACGCTGAGGTGCTCGAGAAGGAGCTGCCCGGCTTCCACCGCGGAGCTGAGCTCGGGGGCCGTCACTTCGTCCGCGGCGTAGCGCACGCGCTCGGTGGTGAGCGCTAACTCACTCAGGCGGCGCTGATCCTCGCCATCAGTAAGCGCCGCGCCGCGAATCAGCTCCCGCACGGTCAGGCTGCGCAGCGCCAGCCTCCGGGGCGCGCGCGCCAAGCGCTCGCTGATCAATTCGAGCAGCAGACGCGGCCGCTCGAGCAAAGGTGCGCGCTCCACATCGGCAGCGCTGATCTGCGATTGCAGCGTCAGCGTGCCGTCGGCGGCAGCCCGCGTCCGGCTCACGCGCCGACCGAGCAGATTCGCAACCCGCGCCTCGTTCAGGACGACCAGCACCGCGAGCGCGATGAGCACGGCGAGGGCCGCATAAGTTGCGAGCTCGAGAACGGTCTGCGGCAGCCCCATGCGGCTCACCATGCGCGCAAACCACCCCGGCTCATCGTCCTCGGTGCGCGCGGCGGCAATGTTGCGCAGCCAGCTCTTGAGCCGCTGCCACAATCCACTGCGCGCCTGAGCGGATGCGCCGATCTCGGTCAGCACCTGCCGTAGCTTCGTGAGGCTCGGCGTCGCTCCCGCCGGGTGCGCCTCGAGGTCGTGCTCGTGCGCGAGAAGTGTGCGCAGCTCCTCGAGACTCCCGGCCGAGAGATCGTTTTGCGGATCGCGCCAGCTGGCGGGTAACCAACGATCGATGCCGTCCGCGTGCAGCTGCCGGGTGAGATCCGGACAGCGGGACGTAATGCGTGCGAAACCGATGTCGTTGGCGCGGTCCAGACGCGCCGTGCACGCATCGAGGCTCGCGAGTGCGCGCGCCACCTCCGGCGCTGCGGACGCAGCCGACCCCGGTGCTGCGAGGGCAGCGCCCGCCAGCCACCCGGCGCAAAGGAGCGTGGCGCTAGCGGCAGTCCTGCACACGAATCAGATCTCGACGGCTTGCGCGACGCGGCGCTCCAGATCCAATCCCTCGCGGCGCACCTGCAGATCGCCATAGAGCGCGAGGATCACCGCCCACATGAACGGCAGGCTCACCGCTCCCAGTGCAACGCCGGCGACCGTGGAGATCGCACTCACGACCGCGAGGTCGGCGACTCCCAAGATCGCGCCGGAGATCGCGGCGAGCACTCCGATGAGTGCTTCGAAGGCAATCATCACGAAGAAAGTCAGGATGATCGTGAGGAAGGTGCGCCACCAGTTGCGGTGCACGAGCCAGGCGCTGTAACGCAGCGCCTCGGTCGGCTTGCACGGCCGCAGCAGCAGCGCCGGCACCGCGAACAGGAAAGCGAGCGCGAGGTACAGGCCCGGCAGCACGAGCAGCAGCAACCCGAGCATGATGCCGAGCAGGGCCAGCACTCCCACGATCAGCAGCTCGGGAAAGCGCGCAACCACGGTGCGCAGCTCAGCGGAGGTCGAGGTCGGCACGCCCGTCGCGAGCGCATTTTGCCGTAGGATGAGCGCCCCCGAGCACGCGACCGACAGGAACAGGCCGATCGCATACCACAGCCACCACACCGGATCGTGGCGCGGAAATGCCTTGAGTGGCCTTCCCGTGAGGAGCTGGTGCATGTTCGCGAGCTGACTGACGATCATGATGACGGCGCCGTAGGGCAGACATCTGAGCAGCGTCATGCGGAAGATGCGGAACCCTGAATCGAGCACCTCGCCGATCGATTGCGGACGGGAGGGCGGGTACGGTGACGCGCTGGGCATCGGTAGATATTAAGCCATGGCGGGAATTCCAACGACATGACGCCGGATCCCACGACGCACGATCTGCTGCGCGAGGGCGTACGTCGTCTACCGCCCGAGCTGACGAGCCCGGCGCTCGATGCGGAGGTATTGCTGGCGCACGTGCTGGGCGTCCCCCGCGCGCACGTGAGATCACACAGCGAGGAGACGCGCACCGCGGCCGAGCGAGCGCGCTATGTGGCGCTCCTCGAGCGCCGGGCGCGCGGCGAGCCGCTCGCCTACATCCTCGGCTACAAAGATTTCTGGTCGCTGCGCCTGGCGGTGACACCCGCCGTGCTGGTGCCGCGTCCGGAGACCGAACTGCTGGTCGAACGGGCGTTGGCCCTGGCACCACGTGAGCAGGCGCGCGTCGTGGACATCGGCACCGGCTCCGGAGCCATCGCGCTCGCGCTCGCACGCGAGCGCCCGGGGTGGCAGATCGTCGCGACCGAGCTGTCGGCGGAGGCTCTCGATGTTGCGCGGCGCAACGCGGCCGATCTTGCCATCGACACGGTCGAATTCCTGCAGGGCGATGGGTTCGCGCCCCTCGCGGGACGGCGCTTCGATGTGCTGCTGAGCAATCCGCCCTACGTTGGCGACGAGGATCCGGTACTGTCCGCGCCGCCGCTGCGGTTCGAGCCGCGCGTCGCACTCACACCGGGTGCCGATGCCATGGCTTGTCTGTCCACATTCATCGGCGCCGCGCCGCGCCACCTCGAGCGCGGCGGCTGGCTGCTGCTCGAGCATGGAGCGCTGCAAGCCGCGGCCGTGGCGCGCGAGCTTGTCGCGCGCGGCTTTGCTCACGTACGCTCGCATCGCGATCTCGCAGGACACGAGCGCATCACCGAAGCAAGCTGGAACGAAAGGATGGCCTGATATGGTGCGATTCGAGACTTCACATGGCGCGTTCACCGTCGAGCTGTTCGCCAAGGAGGCGCCGCAGACGGTGGAGAACTTCCTCCGCTACGTCGATGAGTCGTTTTTCGACGGCACGGTGTTCCACCGCATCATTCCGGGCTTCGTCATCCAGGGTGGTGGACTGACGGCCGAGATGCGTCAGAAGGAGACACACCCTCCGGTGCAGAACGAGGCGGAGAACGGACTCAAGAACAAGCGCGGCACGCTCTCGATGGCGCGCACTAACGACATCCACAGCGCCACCTCGCAGTTCTTCGTGAATCTCGCGGACAACGCCTTTCTCGATCACAAGCCCGGCAACTTCGGCTACGCCGTGTTCGGGCGCATCGCCTCCGGAATGGACGTGGTGGACGGCATCGCCAAGGTGAGCACCGGCCGGCGCAAGGGTCACGACGACGTGCCGCTCGAGGACGTGGTGATCACCTCGGCACGCCGTGTCGAAGCGGCCTAGGCGCTCACGCCTGTTCAAATGGCTCTGGTTCGGCGTTCTGGGATTTGCCGCGCTCACCGCATTGCCGGTGCTCGCAATGCGCTGGTGGCACCCCGTCACCAGCGCTTTCATGCTGGAGGCGCGCCTCGAGGCATCGCGCACTCACGAGCGCGGCAACCGCGTAGAGTACGTCTGGGTTGACAGGCAGCGTATCGCGCCCGCGGCCGCGCTCGCCGTCATCGCCTCCGAGGATCAGCAGTTTCCGTTTCACGCAGGCTTCGACTTCGGCTCCATTCACGAGGCGGTCGAGGCCCACGAGCGCGGCAAGCGCCTGCGAGGTGCGAGCACGATCTCCCAGCAGGTGGCGAAGAACCTGTTCCTCTGGAATGGGCGCAGCTTCGTCCGCAAGGCTCTGGAGGCCTGGTTCACCGTGCTCATCGAGGCGCTCTGGTCGAAGGAGCGCATCATCGAGGTCTATCTCAACATCATCCAGCTCGGACGCGGCATCTTCGGCGTGGAGGCGGCATCCCGTCATTTCTTCCACAAGCCCGCCTCACACCTGACGCGCGAGGAGGCGGCACTCCTCGCGGCCGTGCTGCCGAATCCCGAGCGCCTGCATGCCGAGAATCCCTCACGCTACGTGCTGGAGCGCCGCGACTGGATCCTCGAGCAGATGCGCCTACTGGGCGGCGACGCCTATCTCAACGCGATGACCCACTCCGGGGCCCCGCACGCACGGCATAGGTGACGGCTTATTGGATCGATGTGGGCCCCTCGGGTACACCACCGACGGCGAACAGCGACTCGACGTCAATCGCATCGAACCGATAAGGCCGATTGCAGAACTCGCAGGTGACCGTGACGGTGCCCTGCTCCCGGAGCACATCGCGCACCTCATCTGCTCCGAGCGCCTTCAGGATGCCCGCGACGCGCTGCGGGTCGCAGCGACATTCGAAGCGCACGGGGGAGCCGGCGAAGAGCCGCAGATCGTTGCGCCCGAAGTTGCGGCGCAGGACGCGCTCGAGGGGCGCCCCGAGCAGCTCGCTCCGCTCCACGCGCCCGATGCCGTGCTGCGCATCCTGCCAGGCCGACTGCGCACCGAGCTCCTCGGGCACCGCCGCAGCCTCGGGCAGGCGCTGGATCAGCAGACCCGCGGCATGTGTCTCGTCGGCCGCTAGGCGCACGCGCGTAGGCAGCTGCTCGGACGATGCGAAATACGCCTCCAGGCAGTCGGCAAAGGAATCACCGGTGAGCGGCACGATGCCCTGATAGCGCGCGTCGCGCTCGGCGGCCTCGACAGTCACGGCCAGCCGACCGGTCGCTCCGACCAGGCCGCGAAAGATCTCGGGAGTGAGTGCGGGCGCCTCCGCGGCCCCCGGTGCCTCCGTCGCCAGCCGCTCGGAGTCGATCCTGACCAAGGCGCGCACGCGAAAGTCGTGCGTGCACTGAGAGACCAGCAGCCGGCCCGCGCCATCGCCATGCAGCTGCAAGGTGAGCGTTCCCCGGAACTTGAGGGTCGCTGCGAGCAATACGGAGGCGCTGACCGCCTGTCCCAGCAGCTCGCGCACCGCTGCTGGATAGTCCTGATGCTCGCGCAGGGCCTTCCAGGCCTCTTCCATGCGCACGAAGTGACCGCGCACGGGTCGATTCTCGACGATGAAGCGACGCACCCGGTCGCCGACGGGAACTGTCAGTGAGCTCATGCCTGCCAGAATGGGGCGGCGCGGGCCGCGCTTCAAGACGACAGCTTCTTCTTCAGGAGCTCGTTGAGCTGGGCAGGGTTGGCCTTACCGGAGGTGGCCTTCATCACCTGGCCGACGAAGAAGCCGAACAGCTTGTCCTTGCCGGCCCGATAGTCAGCCAGCTGGCCCGGATTCTTCGCCATGACCTCATCGATGGCGCGCTCGATGGCGCTCGTGTCGGTGATCTGCCTAAGCCCCTTTTCCTCGATGATCGCATCTGCATCGCGTCCACTCGACCACATTTCCTCGAAGATCTCCTTGGCAATCTTCCCCGATACCGTCTTGTCGATGATGCGGCGCAGCAGGCCGGCGAGCTGGCCCACCGCCAGGCGGCTCTTGCCGATCTCGAGGCCATCGCGGTTCAGCGAGGCAGCGAGCTCACCCATCACCCAGTTCGCGGCGAGCTTGTGCTCCCCGCCGATCTCACGAGCGAGCGCCTCGTAGTAGGAGGCCAGCTCGCGACTGGCGGTGAGGACACCGGCGTCGTAGGCCGAGAGACCGTACTGCGAGGCGAAGCGCTCCGCCTTCTCATCAGGCAGCTCCGGGAGGCTGCGTCGGACTTCCTCGATGTCCTCGCGTCCGAGCGCCAGAGGCAGGAGATCCGGGTCGGGAAAGTAGCGATAGTCGTTCGCCTCCTCCTTGGTGCGCATCGAGCGCGTCTCGCCCTTGTCCGGGTCGTAGAGGCGCGTTTCCTGCACCACCTTGCCGCCCCCCTCGAGCAGCTCGATCTGCCGCGTCACCTCGTAGTTGATCGCCTTCTCGACGAAACGGAAGGAGTTGAGGTTCTTGACCTCGGCCCGCGTGCCGAGCTTGTCCCCCACGCGGCGCACGGAGACATTGGCGTCACAGCGGAAGGAGCCCTCCTGCATGTTGCCGTCGCAGATCTCGAGGTAGCGCACCAGCGTGTGCACTTTCTTCATGTATGCGACCGCCTCCCTCGCCGAGCGCAGCTCGGGCTCGGAGACGATCTCGAGCAGGGGCGTTCCGGCACGATTCAGGTCGATGCCGGAGACACCGGGCAGTGACTCGTGCAGCGACTTGCCCGCATCCTCCTCGAGATGCGCGCGCGTGATGCCGATGCGCTTCTTCGTCCCATCCTCGAGCACGATGGTGAGCGCGCCCTTCGCCACCACGGGCAGCTCGTACTGACTGATCTGATAGCCCTTGGGTAGATCGGGATAGAAGTAGTTCTTGCGCGCAAACACCGACTGCGCCGCAACCTGCGCGCCGATCGCGAGCCCGAACTTCACGGCCATGCGCACCGCCGCTCCGTTCAGCACCGGCAGCACGCCCGGATAGCCGAGGTCGACGAGGTCGGCCTGCGTGTTGGGCGCTGCCCCGTAAGCGGTTGCAGAGCCCGAGAAGATCTTGGACTTGGTCGCGAGCTGCGCGTGGATCTCCAGCCCGATGACGGTCTCCCAGGCGGCCTCCTGCGCGGCTTCCTGCGCGGCTTCCCGCGCTTTTTGCGTGGCGCCGCGCTTGCTCGAGTGCGCCCTATTCATAGCCGGGAGGAATGCGCACGTGCCAGTCCGTCTCCCGCTGATAGAGATGCGCCGCATTCAGCAGGCGCTCCTCGGCGAAATGCGGGCCGATGATCTGCAGGCCGACCGGCAGGGCTCCCACGAATCCGCACGGCACCGACATCGCCGGCAGTCCCGCGAGATTGGCGCCGATCGTGTAGATGTCGTTCAGATACATGGTGATCGGATCGGCGGTCTTCGCTCCGATCTCGAAGGCGGGTGTGGGTGTCGTCGGTCCCATGATCACATCGACTTGTTCGAAGGCGCGCTCGAAGTCGCTCGTGATCAGCTGCCGCACCTTCTGCGCCTTGAGGTAGTAGGCGTCGTAGTAGCCGGCGGACAGCACGTAGGTGCCCGTCATGATGCGTCGCTTGACCTCCGCGCCGAAGCCCTCGCCGCGCGTGCGCTTGTAGAGATCCATGAGGTCGCGGGGATCCTTGCAACGGTGGCCGTAGCGCACGCCGTCGTAGCGGGCGAGGTTGGAGGAGCATTCCGCCGGCGCGACCACGTAGTAGGCGGGCACCGAGAGTGCGATGTTGGGCAGGCTCACTTCCTTGAGCGTCGCGCCCAGCTTCTCGAACACGGCCAGCGCCTCGCGCACGCGGCGCTCGTTCTCCGCGTCGAGTCCCTTCTCGAAGAACTCCTTCAGCAGGCCGATCTTCAGGCCCCTGACGGGCTGCTCGAGGGATGCGACATAGTCCGGCACCGGCCGCTCGACGCTCGTCGAGTCGCGCGCGTCGAAGCCCGCCATCGCGCGCAGCACGAGCGCCGCATCGGCGGCACTCCTACTGATCACTCCGCCCTGATCCAGGCTCGAGGCGAAGGCGATCATGCCGTAGCGTGACACGCGCCCGTACGTCGGCTTGATGCCGGTCACACCGCAGAGCGCCGCCGGCTGGCGGATGGAGCCGCCGGTATCGGTGCCGGTCGCTGCAGGCACGAGTCGCGCGGCCACGGCCGCGGCGGACCCGCCCGAGGAGCCGCCCGGAACGAGACGCACGTCCCACGGATTGCGTACCGGGCCGTAGAAACTGTTCTCGTTGGAGGAGCCCATCGCGAACTCGTCCATGTTCGATTTGCCGAGCATTACGGTGCCCGCGGCCTTGAGCCTGGCCACCACCGTGGCATCGTACGGCGCCACGAAATTATCGAGCATGCGCGAGCCGCACGAGGTGCGCACGCCCTCCGTGCAGAACAGATCCTTGTGCACGATCGGCAGCCCGGTGAGCGGGCCGGCGCGGCCCGCGGCGATCTCGCGATCCGCAGCCGCAGCCTGCGCGAACGCGCCGTCCTGCGTCACCGAGACGAGCGCATTGAGCTGCGGCTGATGCACGCTGATGCGTTCGAGCAGCAGCCGCGTGAGCTCGACGCTCGAGAACTCGCCCCCGCGCAGACCCTTCGCCAGCTCGACCAGCGTGCTGCGGTGAATGCTCACTCGATCACCTTCGGCACCAGGTACAACCCCGCCTCGGCCTGCGGCGCATTCGCCTGATAGCGCTCGTGATTGTCGCGCTCGCTGACAACATCGGGCCGCAGGCGCTGCGTGAGTCCGGCGAGCGGATGCGCCATCGGGGCGACGCCCTCGGTCTGCGCACGGTCCAGCTCGCCCACGAACGCCAGGATGCTCGTGAGGCTCGCCTGATACACGGGAATCTCGGCCTCCTGCAGCTCGAGACGAGCCAGGTGGGCCACGGTTTCGATCTGCTCGCGCTCCATAGTCTGATGGGTGTCGCAAACTGCAGAAAAAAGAGCGCGAAATCATACACCTCGCCTTGATGTATGTCGTCTCGGTTGATAAGGTACCGGCCACTTTTGGGGGCCGTCCCGGTCGCATCCTCTCCGGTCGCTCATGTTCAAACGCTTGCGCGGATATTTTTCCAGCGATCTTTCGATCGATCTGGGCACGGCCAACACGCTCATCTACGTCCGCGACAAGGGCATTGTGCTCAACGAGCCGTCCGTCGTTGCGGTGCAGGACGAGCCCACCCGCGGCGGCAAGATCATCGTCGCCGTCGGCTCGGAGGCGAAGAACATGCTCGGCCGCACGCCCGGGCATATCACCGCCGTGCGACCGATGAAGGACGGCGTCATCGCCGACTTCACCTACACCGAGAAGATGCTGCAGTACTTCATCAACAAGGTGCACGGCAACCGCATGCTGAAGCCCTCGCCACGCGTGCTGGTGTGCGTGCCCTTCGGCTCCACGCAGGTGGAGCGGCGCGCCATCCGCGAGTCCGCGGAGGGCGCCGGAGCGCGCAACGTCGCGATCGTGAGCGAGCCCATGGCCGCAGCGGTCGGCGCGGGTCTGCCGGTGCACGAGGCGCGCGGCTCGATGGTCCTGGACATCGGCGGCGGCACCTCGGAAGTGGCGGTGCTCTCGCTCAACGGCATCGTGTATGCGAACTCGGCGCGTATCGGCGGCGACCGCTTCGACGATGCGATCATGAACTACGTGCGCCGCAACTACGGCATCCTGATCGGCGAGGCGACGGCCGAGCGCATCAAGATCGAGATCGGCTCGGCGGCACCGGTGGGCGAGGAGCGGGAGCTGGAAGTGAAGGGCCGCGACCTCGTGAGCGGCATCCCCAAGACGGTCCGGGTGCACTCGAGCGAGATTCGCGAGGCGATCCAGGAGCCGGTGCAACAGATCGTGGACGCGGTGCGCCGCGCCCTCGAGATCACGCCGCCCGAGCTCGCCAGCGACATCGTGGACCGCGGCATCGTGATGACGGGCGGCGGTGCGCTCATCCGCGGCCTCGACGTGCTGCTCTCGCACGAGACGAGCCTCCCGATCCACGTGGACGAGGACCCGCTCACGTGCGTGGTCCGGGGGACGGGACGCATTCTCGACGATCCGGAAAAGTACCGGACGGTCCTGACGACCTGACGGCCGGCCCATGGCCCTCGGGGTGGAACGCTACGGATCGCGCGCCGACATGGGCGCGTTCATCGTCTGCCTGCTCCTCTCGCTCACCGCGCTGGCGTTGCCCGAAGCCCTGCGGGCGCCCATCGCCGCCGCCCTGCGCCGCACCGTGCTGGCACCGGCTCTCGCGGTCCAGCATCGGTCCGCCGTCTCGGCGGAGAACCGCGCCAGCCTCGATGCCCTGCGCGCGCAGCGTGATTCGCTCGCGCTGGGCGCCGCGCTCGTGCCCGAGCTCGCGGCGGAGAACGCGCGACTGCGCGGCCTGCTGGGGCTCGGGCAGCGACTGGGCACCGGGTTCGTCACGGCCGAGGTGCTGCATCAGGCCGGGATCGGCGACGGCATGACGCTCGTGCTGTCGGCCGGCCGGGCGGAGGGCGTGGAGCCGCTGGCTCCGGTGGTCGCCCCCGAGGGACTGGTCGGAATGGTCCGCACCGTGGATGCGCACACCAGCGTGGCGCTGGCCTGGACGCACCCCGATTTCCGGGCCAGCGCCATGATCGAGCCCAGGCACGTGTACGGGATCGTTGTGGCCCGCCGCGGCGCGCGCGCCGGGGACTTCATGGAGCTTCAGGGCATCGCCTTCCGCGAGGCGCTCGCTCCCGGCACGCCGGTCGTCACGTCGGGGCTGGGCGGCGTGTTCCCGCGCGGCGTTCCGGTTGGGACGGTCGAGGGCGTCCTCAGCGAGTCCGCCGGGTGGGAGCGCAC
>DATJVD010000044.1:0-70221 GCA_035501955.1 Steroidobacteraceae bacterium | reverse complement strand
CCACTTAACACGACAGCTGTCTATGAGACTTTGGCCCGATATTCGCGCGCGTGGCTTTGTGGGGCGATCGCAGTCGTGACGAATTTGATCCGGCACCCCCGGCGGTATGCGCGGCGTGCTCTCGTAGCGGTCGCGCTGCTCAGCGTTGCGCCCCTTGCTCGGGCGGAGGAGGCGACGTGGCAGTTCGCACTCACGCCCTACCTGTGGTTGCCTCATATCGGCACTACGTTGAGCTTCGAGACTCCGGGAACGGGTGGGGAGCCGGTCGGAATGCAGAACCTCTTGCAATATCTGCACGCCGCATTCTTCCTCAACGGGGAGGCGCGCAAGGGCGATTGGTCGCTGGTGCTCGACTTTGTCTACTGTGACTTTGAAAAGGCGAGCAGCAAGGTGTCATCGGTCATCGTGCCGGGCGGTGTCGTCGACGTGCCGCTCAATTCTGATACGACGACGGGCCTGTCCGGCTCGATGCTCTCACTCGTGGGTGGCTATTCGCTCCTGCGGCGTGCCGATGCGGCGCTCGATGTCATCGGCGGCTTCCGCTATACACAGATCGGCACCGTGCTCGACTGGAGCTTCCAGGCGCCGGTGGCGGGTCTGCCGGGCCGCGCGGGCTCCGCGGAGAGCACGGTGGGCTTGTGGGACGGCGTGGTTGGCGTTCGCGGCAATGTGGTGTTTGGGGGCGGCAAGTGGTTCGCGCCGGCTTACCTCGATGCTGGTACCGGCACGTCGAGGTTCACCTGGCAGGCCGTGATTGGGGTTGGCTATGCATTCGGCTGGGGTGATCTGCGGCTCGTGTATCGGTACCTGTCGTTTGAACAAAACGACGCCCGACTGATCCAGCATCTCTACTTGGAGGGCCCTGCGCTCGGCGCGACTTTCCATTTCTGACCTCTGCGGTTGCCGGCGGTATGTTGGATTGCATCAGGACCATGGGACCTTGGTCCCATGGAAAAGGCCGGGCTGGCTCCGCGAAGCACCTCGCCGCGAAGAAAGCGCCCGCCAGATACGCACGAAAGTGCTGAAGCGCTGTATGCTTTCGGGATCATCGGATGACGTCGGGCCATGTGTGCGGATACTGGCCAGTACCGCAGCAGCGGTATGGCGTTGCGTTGCCATTGACCGAGGGAGTGCAGTGACGAGTCTTCGAGTAGTAAAGCAGAGCGTCGGTAGCATCGAGGACCTCCGCGGCGTGCTCGATGGAGCAGACACGCAGAGCGTGCCGCTGGATTCCAGTGCGCCGAGCGGCATCCTGCTGCATGCCACGACGGATGACGTTGAGATCTACGCCGGTCAATGGCTCGCCGACATTCGCACCCGAGGGTGCATCGAGAGCAACCGCATCACGCTCGGGATGAAGCTCGATCCGGACTCGAGGCACTTCAGTTTCCGATCTGGAACAGAAGTTCTTCCAGGAGATGTCTATGCGCTCGTCCGCGGAGATGCCGTGGACTACCGCGTCACCGGACAGATACGGTACGCCTTCATCTCCTTGAGTCCCGACTTCCTGCTGGACCAAGGCGGCGAGGATGCGCTGCGGCTGGACCGGGGATTCTGGGAGCAGCGGCGCTGGTTTCGCGCCAACCAAACGATTCGCGCTGCGCTTGTCAGGTCCATCCAGAAGATCGTGATGCACCTGTCGCGAGCGAGTTGTCCGCTGGTAGGGCAGGCACTGCGTCAGCTGCAATCCGAGCTCACGGAGTCCTTTCTGCGCGGCGTGATGTTCGATGAACGAGGGCCGCGGGAGCGGCACGCGTGGTCCGCGGCGACTATCGTGCGCAAAGTCGAGAACTGGGTCGACGGGCAGGCGCCGGAAACGATTCAAATTGCCGACCTGTGCCGCGCGCTGCATCTGTCGCGACGCACATTGCAACGTGCCTTCACGGAGACACTCGGCGTAGGACCGGCGCGCTATCTGACGCTCAAGCGATTGACCGCCGTCAGGACGGCACTGTCTCGCAGCGACCCGGCTGCCACGACGGTCACGGACACGGCCCTGCAGCACGGCTTCTGGGAGCTGGGGCGCTTCGCCAAGGATTACCGGCGGCTCTTCGGCGAGAAGCCATCGCAGACACTCCACAAACGCGTGGCCTGACCGACCGCGTGTGGCGCCGGCGGTGCTTTTTGGCGCAAATTGCATAGTTCCAGGGTTCCTCGCCTGGCTAGGATGACGGCTTGCAAGGAGTGCGTGGCCTGCTATTGGATGGCGTTGGCCCGGCCAAGGATGGCCTTCATCCCTTGGGTGCTAGGACGCGGCCGAAGACCCGCGCCGCAACTGCCATGATCGCTCCCGCGCCGCAAACCAGCGCCGCGTGCAACAGCCAGAATTTCACATCCGGCAAGCGCTCCACGAGCCCGCCGAGCCAACCCACGAGATCGTTCGCACCGAAGAGGTGCAGATAGTAGATGCCGATCATCGTGCCGGTGAGCGCACGCGGCGATACGCGGGCATAAAGCGCGAGCCCTACGGGAAAGATGTTGGCGAAGCCGACGCTGTTCAACAGCTCGAAGGCGATGACCCAGCCGGGGCTCGCCTGGTGACCGCGCGCTGCAATGGCCGCTGCCGCCGTGAGCGACAGCAGTCCCAGTACACTGATGCCGTAGCCGAGCGTGAGCTTGATGATCTCGCTCGGCTCGCGATGGTGCTTGGACCACAGCCGCCAGAAGCCGAGCACGGCGGCGAGACAGCTGATAGACACCACGGCGTCGAGGGTGATCAGCCAGGTGGTGGGCATCGTGTGGCCGAAGAAAACGAGGTCGATATTGGCCGGCACCCAGAGCAGATAGGCGTTGAAGATCTCTTGATTGCCAACGGCACCGACGGCGATCACGGGCAGAATCAGAATGAGCACGGCGAGCGCCTTGCGCTCTTCACGGCTCAAGGTGGCCTTCGCGACTGACCGGACGCGCCGCGGCGCCGGCTCGGCCGGCAGCCAACTGCGTCCGCGAACGTAGATGAGGAGCGAGATCAGCATGCCGACGCCGGCCGCGCCGAAGCCGTAGTGCCATGCGACCGACTCCCCGAGCGTGCCCGTGATCAGCGGTGAGATGATCACCGCCCCATTGATGAACAGGAAGTAGATCTGATAGGCATCCGCGAGCCGCGGATCATCGGGCGCATAGAGCGCGCCGACCTGGCTTGCGATGTTGCCCTTGAAACAGCCGACGCCGGCCAACAGGCACGCGAGCGCGACGAGGAAGGAGGCATCGAAGGCCATGAGGAAGTGGCCGAGGGCCATCAACAGCGCACCGCTGATGACGGTACGAGTCCTGCCGAGCCAGCGATCGGCGATCAAGCCGCCGAGGATGGGAGTCAAGTACACAAGTCCGGTGTAGAGCCCGAAGATCGCCGAGGCGAGGGCGACGGTCGAGAGCGGGCCTCCATACGCGCGCTCCAGTAATGCACCGAAGCCCCCGAAACCTGCGATGCGCTCGATATGCCCCGGATGCAGCAGCTGACGCACCATGTAAAGCACGAGCAAGGTCTGCATGCCGTAGTAGGAGAAGCGCTCCCACGCCTCGGCGAAGGCGAGATAGCCGAGGCCGCGCGGGTGGCCGGCGAAGGCACGATCAGAGGCTGTCGATGGCGCGGCGATGCGTGAGTGGCTGCTCATGCGTGGCGTGCGCGGCAGACTCACTAGTGCGTGAGCCTGACGCTCGCCGTATCACCTTGCACTTCAATCCTGGTGCCGAATGGCTGCGACAACTCTGCCAGGCGCTCGAGAATGTAGCGCGCCTTCGCGCCGGTGGCCGGAGTAGGCAGGCCGCGCGTGTCGAGGAACTCATTGTTGGCCAGTGCATCGTGCACATCGGGTTGGCCATTGCCGATCGGGTTCAGCGTGATGGGTCGCAGTGAGATCGAGCGCAGCGTCGCACCCTGGAACTCCACATAGGCGATGACGCTTTCCCAGCTCATCGGCTCATCGATGTACGTAAGCGTTGGCGGTACGTTGTAGATGAAGTTGCCGAGATCGTAGAGGATCGGCCGCCCGCGATAGATCTCCAATCCGTGGAGCAATGGGGCACCGTGCATCACCACGATGTCGGCCCCGGCATCCACTTCGGCGTGCGTCCAACTTCTCAGCCAGTCATTCGGCGCCAGCCGCTCGGGCATCCCTTCCGCGAAGATGGTCGCGAACGCCCGGTTGGCGAACACGTGGTTATGCTGGTAGACGATGACCCAATCGGCGTGCTGCCGGGCCACACGAATACTGCGCAGAATGCGCTGCGCATCCGCTGCAGCGGGCTTGTTGGCGGGAGCACCCGGCAGGTCGGCCGTGGCCTCGTTCGGCTGATCGCCGGCTACGATGCGCAGCTCGTTGACCCCCGGCCGATTCGGGGTCGCGCTTGCCTCCGGCCCGATCAGGCCCGAGGCGCTCGCCAGGAGCGCAACCGTACCCGCTGGTGTGCGCAGATAGGCCGGAGCTGCTGCGTCCGCCACGGTCTTGCCGGTGCCCGCCTGAACGATGCCGAGGCGATCCGCTTCGCGCAGCGTGTTCTCAATGCCGGGCACACCCAGATCGAAGGCGTGGTTGTCGGCCAGTGCCAGCAGATTGAAGCCGCAAGTCTGCAGCGCCGCGAGCGCCTGCGGTGGCGTGAGGAATCCACGACCCTGACGGACCGATTGGCCGGGCTCTGCCACCGTGCCCTCCAGATTGGTGAACCGGACCTCACCTTGCAGCAGGCCCTGGATGGTTGCGACGGTCGCTGGCGCCGTGACGCGGATATCCGAGCGGATCATCGACTGCCCGGTGAGCGTGACACGCAGGACCGAAGCGGGTGCCGCTGCGAGCGCACCGGCGAATACTGCGGCCGCCCAGGCGCCTGCGAGCGCGATCCAGCGTGCTGACGCTCCCGTGTCTGTCCTCATCTGCATGGCGCATCTATCCCGAGGTCCGCGCGAGTGTCAATGCGGCTCCCGCAGAGCGGCTGAGCCACTCATACACCATTGAAGCATGCATGCGTCGGCGCCAATATGGCCGCGGGGCATCCCTCTTCCTCACAACGTACAAGGCAGGCAATCGCATGCTTCACCTTTCTCGCCGCGCTCGGCTAGCCGCGGCTGCCTCGATGGCTCTGGGCATTGGCGCGCTCAGCGCCTCGGCACAGGAATACCACTTCATCACTCCGACCAAATCCGATCAGACCATCACGCTTACGGGCAATGATCTGACGGTCGATCAGGTCATCCAGGTGGCCCGCTACGGCAGTAAGGTCAAGCTGAGTCCCGAGGCGCAGCAACGCAATCTGGATACCTTCAATCTCATGAACGAGGGCGCGGCCGAGGGTGTCGCAATCTATCTGTTCAACCGTTATCCAGGGGCCGGGCGCGAGGTTGCGCGCTTCTCGGGCGACCCGATGGCGCCTGAGAACCGCGCGCGACTCGAAGCGGAGTCGCTCGCCGCCTTCAAGAACGGGGGCGAGGAGACCGACGAGCATGGGGCTGAGTTCATGGATGAGGACGTGGTACGGGCGATGATGGTCATTCGCGCGAACCAGATGACCTATCTCGCGGCCAGTCCCGCCATGCTGCAGGCGCTGATCGGGCTCATCAATGCAGACATCACCCCGGTCATGAGATCCCGCGCGGGGACCGGTGAGGCGCAGGGACCCTCGGCGCGCGCCATGAACGCCGCCATGGTGGGGGCCGGCGAGGTGTACTACCAGCACACGCGCATGGCGGCCTCGCAAGCCCTGCAGCAGGCCGGACTCAAGCCGCTCCAGCCGGGCCCCGGCGACAGCACCATGAGCACGGTCAATAGCGATGTGGCGGGCCTTGCCGCCATTCTGGTCGAGGACGCGCGCCGTTACCTGGAGTGGGTCGATCTCGCTTACGCGATCGACCTCGATGCCATGAACAGCTCCATCACGCCGCTGTTCATGCCGGTGCAAGTGAGCAGGCCCTATCGCTGGATCAACTGGGATGCGGCGCGTGTGCTCGACATGCTCAAGGGCAGCTATCTGTTCGGCGAGGACAAGGCGCGCATCATTCAGGATCCGGAGAGCCTGCGCGCCGGTTACATCAGGCAGGGCTCGGCCTGGGAGGAATGGGGCAACCTGCGCGACTCCGTCAACGTGCAGATCAACGGCACCGAGCACAATCCGGTGACGCGGGTGAACGTATCACCGAGCGATTCCTGGGAGCTCTCCTCGCCCCAGGCGATGAAATACTACGTAAAGGGCGGTGCCGCGAACGACCACAAGCATGGTTTCGTGTTCTCGAATGCCAACTGGGATCCCTATCCGATCAGCAACCGGCTCGAGTCCTTCACGATCGCCCTGGCAAATATGGATGTCGCCGTGATGCTGCGGCAGGAGCGCTTCAGCAGCACCTTCTTCACGGTCGTGCGCGCGCAGGATGTGCTCGGCTCAGCCGCTGCGCCCCGCGGACAGCACCGAGGCGCGGCCGGCTGGAGCACCCACGAGGTGTGGCAGACCATCCAAGGTCTCATCAATCCGGTACCGCCAGAGGGCTATTCGAGCGACCCGCAGGGAGTCGAGGAGCTCGACGCCGAGCCGTTGTTCAAAGTGAAGCGCGCACTGCGCGCGGTCGAGGAGAGCTGGATGCTGGTGGCGAGCGACCTGGCCACGGGCATCTACTGGATGGAGGTGCGCAAGGCGCAGGATGGCACACGCCAGTTCGGTGCGGCACCGACGGCGGCCTGGCAGGCGCTGCACAACGGCGCGGACACGCCGCGCAAGACGCTTGCGTTCATTCAGTCCACACCGGCAGCCACGTTCTATCCGGACGGGCCGCCGATGCCCGGTGGGGCGAAGAAGACTGCTGCGGCTCACGGCAAACGCTAGGCGAGCCCAGGCCGCGGCGTGCGGCGCTCAAGCGTCGCGGTCCTGCAGCTCGGCAGCCGGGATGTGACAGCGGATCTCGTGTCCCGGCTCGGCGCCGGCCAAGAGGGGCGGCTCGGTCTGCTCGCACACCGGACCCAGCTTGCGCGGGCAACGCGTGTGAAAGACACAACCGCGCGGTGTATGGATGGCGCTCGGAATCTCACCCTGCAGCCGGTGCGGCTGCGCGGCGCCCTCGAGCCTTGGTACGGCCGACAGCAGCGCAGCGGTGTAGGGATGATGAGGTCCTGAGAAGACGCGCTCTGCCGGGCCGATCTCCAGCAGCCGACCGAGGTACAGCACCGCGATACGATCGGAGAGATAGCGCACGCTGCCGAGGTCGTGCGAGATGAAGACGTAGCTGACTCTATGCCGCGCTTGCAGCTCGGTCAGCAGATTGAGGATCGCCGCCTGCACTGACACGTCGAGCGCGGCGGTCGGCTCGTCGCACACGACGATCCGCGGCGCGCCGGCGAAGGCGCGGGCGATCGCGACCCGCTGCTTCAGTCCGCCGGACAGCTCGCGCGGGCGGACATCGAGATAGCGCTCGTCGACGCGCACCGAGCGCAAGAGCTCCAGCATCCGGGCCGCGCGTCGGGACCGTGGGAGGCGACCCAGGCGCACGAGCACGCGCTCGATCAGCTGACGCACGGTGTGTGAGCGATTGAGCGCCCCGTCCGGATTCTGAAAGATGATCTGCAGAGCTTGCAGCTGCTCGGGCTCGCGCGCCTCACTGCGGCCAGCGAGCGTTTGCCCGGCCATTTCCAGCACGCCGCCTGCATCGGGGGCGGAAAGGCCGACTAGCAGCCGCGCGAGTGTCGTCTTCCCGCTGCCCGATTCACCGACCAGACCGAGCGTCTCTCCGGGCCACAGCGAGAGCGACACATCGTGCAAGGCACGCAGGGCACTGCGCTCACTCCTGAAGGTCTTGCTCAGCGACTTCGCCTGAAGCAGCGGTGGCTCCTCGCGGTCTATGCGCAGGCCCGTCGGCAGCTCGTCGGCGGTCGTGCGCGGCAGCGACTGCGCGCGCTCGAGATAGTGGCAGCGGCTGCAGCGCGCTCCGAAGGCACGGAGCGCGGGAGCGCACGTCCGGCACTTGTCATCCGCCAGCCCGCAGCGTGGCGCAAAGACACAGCCCGCCAGGACATCCCCCGGCGCCGGCGGAAAGCCTGCGATGGTGTCGAGCCGGCTGTGGTTCTTGGTGCGACCACGCCGCGGCAGGCAACGCAGCAGTCCGACGGTGTATGGGTGCCGCGGATCGCGCAGCACCTCGAGCGCCGCACCTTCCTCGACGAGCGTACCGGCATAGAGCACTCCGACTCGATCGCACATCCGCGCAACCAGCGCGAGGTTGTGACTGATGAATAGGATCGAGGTCGAGAGCTCACGGCGCAGCTCGCCGAGCAGATCGAGAATCTCGACCTCGACGGTCGCATCGAGGCTCGTGGTCGGCTCATCGAGAATGAGCAGCGCCGGATTGATGGCGAGCGCCATGGCGATCACCACGCGCTGCTGCATTCCGCCGGACAGCTGATGTGGATAGCGCTCGAGCACCGCTTCGCGATCGCCGATGCGTACGCGCTCGAGCAGGATCCCGGCGGCCGACCGCGCCGCCGCCGCGTTTTCACCCCGTGCGCGGAAGATCTCGGCGATCTGCTCCCCAATGCGCATGGAGGGATTCAGGGCGCGGGCCGGATCCTGGTAAACCATCGACACCGTCGTTGCGCGCAGCTCACGCAGTTGCCCCGGATCGAGCGCCAGCAGCTCGCGTCCGCCGATCAGGATACTGCCGGCCAACATGCGGCCGTTCGGCGGCAGATAGCGGACCAGGGCGAGCGCCAAGGTCGACTTGCCGCTGCCTGATTCGCCCACCAGTCCATAGGATTCACCGCGTCGGATGCACAGGCTGACCCGGTGGAGCACCTTGAGATCACGGCCGCGCACTCGATAGGCGAGCTCGAGATTCTCGACTTTGAGGGTGTCCGTGCTCTCGCTCATGCGTCCGCCGTGGCCTGGATGCCCTCGGCCGCGAGATTGACCGCGACGATCAGCGAGGAGATCGCGAGCGTGTTGAACAGCGCGGGCCACCAGATGCCGCCGTTGATCAGGCCATAGCTCTCAGAGACCGCGAGGCCCCAGTCGGGCGAGGGCGGCTGGATGCCAAAGCCGAGGAAGCTCAGCGAGGCCACGGCGAAGATCGCGTAGCCCAGACGCACGGTCGCCTCGACGATGATGGGCGGCATGATGTTGGGGAGGATCTCGCCCAGCAGGATGCGTAGCGTCGGCTCGTTGCGCAGCTGCGCCGCGGCGACGTAATCGAGCGCGCGCTCGGCGAGCACCGCCGCGCGCACGGTGCGCGCGATCAGCGGCGTGAAGATGAAGCCGACGACGACGATCACCGTAGCGCTCGAAGCTCCGAGCGCGCTCAGTGCCAGCAGCGCGATGATCACGAGCGGCAGCGCCAGCACCGCGTCGATCACGCGACTGACGGCCTCATCGATGAGGCCGCGGAAATAGCCAGTCGTGAGGCCCAGAAGTACCCCGAGCACCAACCCCAGCGCGGTGGCGAGCGGCGCGACTTCGAGTACATCGCGCGAGCCGACGATGACGCGCGAGAGCACATCCCGCCCGAGCTGATCGGTGCCGAACCAGTGCGCCGCGGACGGCGGGGTCAAAGTGCTGAGGACGTCCGCCGCGAAAGGATCGAAAGGCGCGAACAGCCGGCCGAAGAGCGCGCATGCTGCCCAGAAGAGAATGATGAGCATGCCGCTCACGAATGCTCCCGAGCGCAGCAGGAGCTGCCAGTGGCGGCTCATTCGGCCGCCCCGAGCGCGATGCGTGGATTGAGAGCCGAGTAGAGCAAGTCGGCAGCCAGGGCGGTCAGCGTGTAGATGACGCCCACCGTCAACACGCCCGCTTCGAGCATCGGAAAGTCCTTATCTCGCGCCGCCGCGTAGATCAATGTGCCGATACCGGGGTAGCGGAACAGGGTCTCCACGACCACCAGCCCGCCCAGCAGATAGCCCATCTGGGTGGCGATCACCGTGATGGTCGGCAGCAGCGCGTTCCGCAGCACGTGATGCCACAGTACCCGCCGCGGCGCGAGCCCCTTGAGCACGGCGGTGCGGGTGAAATCGGCCTTCAGTACCTCGATCGTGCCCGCACGCGCCATGCGCGCGAGATACCCGAACAGCACCAGCGCGAGGGACAGGGAAGGCAACAGCAGGTATTGAACTTGCCGCAGCGCTCCTGCCCCCGGCGGCCAGTCTGCCGCGACCGGCAACAGCCGCAGCCAGATGCCGAACACGAGAATGAGCACGATGCCGGTGACGAACTCTGGAATGCTGGCGGCAACCAGGCCACCGATGCTGAGAATGCGATCGACGGCTCGGCCCGCGTGCAGGGCCGCCCACACTCCGCCCGCGATACCGAGCGGCACGATGAGGCCGAAGGCGAGCGCGCCGAGCTTCACCGAGGCGCCGAGCGCGCGCCACACGAACGGCGCAACCGGTGCGTGGTAGGCGTAGGACCGGCTCATGTCGCCGATCACGAAGCGACTGATCCAGTCCCAGTATTGGATCAGCAACGGCCGATCGAGCCCGAGCTGGTGATCGAGGTTCGCGACCGCGCGCGCGTCGGCGAGCGGCCCGAGTATCGCGCGTGCGACATCGCCGGGCAGCAGCTGTCCGCCGACGAAGACCATCACGCTGAGCAGCCATAGCGTGAGCACCGCGAGCGCGGCGCGTTTGGCCAGCAGCGAGCCGACCCTCACAGCCTTCAGTAGTAGCCGTGCGAGGAGGCCGTCACGGGGCGAGGCTGCTCGATGCCATCGACCAGGATGCGATCGACGAACTCATTGTAGAAGCAGACCAGCCCCTTGATGCGCTCCGCCTCGTGCACCGGATCGGGGTAGTACCACACCAGGTTATCGTGCTGCTTGCCATTCACGGTGAGATGGTAGTAGCTCGCGATGCCCTTGTACGGGCAACGCGAGATGTAGCGGCTGGCACTCAGCATGTCCAGCCTCGTGTCCGAGATCGGCACGTAATAGCGGGTGGGCGAGCCGGTCTCGAACAGGAAGATCCCCCGGCGGGAGGAGGCGACAGTCTCGCCGTCCATGATGACCTGCACGTGCCTCGAGGACGGCAGGCAATCGACACGCCGGAAGGGATCGCGTGCATGGACGAATACTTCCTCGTCCTCTTCGTACCAGTGATTGATCTTGTTCCAGTAGAAGGCCATGTAGTCGGCGATTGGCGGACAACCGCCGAGCGGATTCAGGTAGCGCCAGCCCGCATCCTCCACCAACGTGACGCCGGTATTCAAAGAATAATGCGTGGCGACCCCTTTGAAGGGCGACTCGGTGCGCGTCGCGCTCGGCATCAGAAACTCCTGTTTCACGTCCTTCATCGGAAAGTAATAGACCGGCAGATGATCGGACTCTTGCATGACGAGTCCCTCGACGGTATCGGCGACGGTGAGCGCTCCGACCTCGATCCTGAGGCGCTTCGGCGAGGGCATCGTGAAGACGACGTAGCCCGGCTCGAAAGGATACTGCTCGACCGTGTCGAGAATCGGGAAATGCGGGCCGCGGCCGCGAAGATGGGGCTTGCGCATGAGACAGCTGGGCTCCAAGTAGTATGGTCAGTGTTCGGACGGTGTTCGGACGGTGTTCGGACAGAATCAAACCCGCGATACCCGATCCAGGAGCAGGCCTGCGGCGATTGGCGGCAGGCCGCTCAGGCCCTTGCGGATCGGCACGAGCAGATCGGGAAAGTAGCTAATGACGAGCGGCGTCTCCTCGAGCAGCAGTCTCTCGATCTCGCCAGCCGCGCCGCGCTGAGTCTGCAGGTCGAGCGCCCGCACGTAGCGGCTCACGAGCGCGTCGTAGCGCGGATTGCGAAAGTGAGCGGCGTTCCAGTGCCCATCGCTCAGCAACGGATTCTCGAGCAGCGTATTCGGTACGCCGCGATGCGCGTAGTCCGTGATGCCGAGCGGGCTGTCGAGCCAGTCCGACTGACCTGGAATCGACTTGCCGTAATAGAGCGCCTGGGTTTCCACCTTGAGCGCGATGCGAATACCGACTGCCTTGGCGAAATCCTGCACCAGTTGGGCATATTCGGCGATATCGGCATAACGCTCGGTGGTCAGCGTCACGTCAAATCCCTGGGCGTGGCCGCTCGCCTGCAGCAGCTGCCGGGCGTGCGCGATATCCAGTGTGCGCTGGGGCACGGTTCTGTCCGTCGAGGGGTAGGCGGGAGAGAAGGGGCTGTCGTTGCCGAGTGCACCCATGCCGCGGCATAACCCGGCGAGCAGCTTGCCGCGATCGAGGCTCAGTGCGAGTGCCTGGCGCACGCGCCGGTCCGTAAAGGGTGGCTGGTCGCAGCGCATGTGCAGCTGCCGGTGGTTCGCCGAGTGCACCGGGATGATCCGGATGTCGGGATTGCTGCGCACTGCGGCCAGCATGATGACCGGGATCGCATCCAGCACGTCGACCTCACCCGCTTGCAGTGCGATCAGCCGCGGCTGAATGTCCGCATAGAACTTGAATTCGATGCGATCGGGCAGCGCTCGCGGCCCCCAGTAAGTGGGGTTGCGGGTGAAGGAGGCGCTCTCCCGGGGGCGGTAGCTCTCGAGCCGGAACGGTCCGGTTCCGGGAAAGTCCCGCTCGTAGTTTTCCCGATAGCTCGCCGGCAGGATGACGGCGTTGTAGTTGTCGATCGAGACGGCATAGGGAAAGTTGCCGCTCGGTGAGTCGAGGTGAAACGCGACCGTGTAGTCGTCGATCCTGCGCGTACCACCTTTCGACAGCAGCCCCTTGAACACCGACAGCGCGTTCGAGGCCCCGCCGGGGTCGGCGAGGCGATCAAAGGTTGCAACGACATCGGCTGCCGTGAGCGGGCGGCCGTCGTGAAAGCTGACGCCGCGGCGCAGCTTGAACGTCCACACGCTGCCATCCTCGTTGTGGGTCCAGCTCTCCGCGAGCACCGGCTTCAGAGTCAGGTCCGGCTGCGTGACACAGAGGAATTCGGCCGTCTGAAACACCAGCTGGTAACTGGCGCTGTCGTTCAGGAGCACCGGGTCGATGGCACCGTGCGGCATGGCGATGCCGGCGCGCACCGTGCCCCCACGCGCTTCCACTGCCGAGGCATCCCGCGAGCCAAGGCCAAGGCCCGCGGCGCCGGCGATACCCTCGAGCAGGCCCAGTGCAACACCGAGTCGGCTGCCGTGCTGCAGGAAGATGCGCCGATCGATGCGCCGCGCGAGCAGCTCGTCGATGAGCGCATTCTCGATCGATCCGAGCTCGCGCCGGATGCGTTCGATCATCTTGTGACGGCGGTGCATGTGATGGCGGGAAAGCCTTCTGACCAGTCGCCGGAGCACTGTAGCGCGCAAGCTCGGCGCGGTCGAGGCACGAGCTACGCGGCCGCGCAACATTCCAGTACACTGGAAGGATTGTGCAGGCGAGCCTGAACTCCACCACGACCGCTTACCCGGCGAGCTTCGAGCTCGCAGTCTTCGGAATGAGCTGTGCGAGCTGCGCGGGCCGCGTGGAGCGGGCCTTGGCGGCGGTCCCGGGTGTCACGCGGGCGAGCGTCAATCTCGCCACGGAGCGCGCCTCGGTCGAAGCCGTCGAGAGCGCTCTCGAGCCTGTGGATCTCATGCTCGCCGTGCAGAGTGCGGGCTACGACGCCGAGCTCCTTACGGGTGATACGGAGGCGGACGCACAGCGCGCGCTGCAGGAGCGCGCGCGCCTGCGGCATGAGACCCGGCGGCTCGCCGCCGCGCTCGTGCTGAGCGCGCCGCTGCTGCTGCCGATGCTGGGCGTACCGTTGCCGGCGTGGTTGCAGATGCTGCTTGCGACACCGGTGCAGTTCGTCATGGGCGCGCGCTTCTACGCGGCCGGCTGGAGGGCGCTGCGTGCCGGCTCCGGAAACATGGACCTGCTCGTCGCCCTGGGTACTTCGGTCGCCTACCTCTACAGTGCCTATGTGACGCTCGTCCGTCCTCCCGGCAGCGAGCTCTATTTCGATGCCGCGGCCGTGGTCATCGCGCTCGTACTCCTGGGCAAGTGGCTCGAAGCGCGCGCGAAGCGCTCTGCCGCCGCCGCCGTGCGCGGGCTGATGTCGTTGCGTCCGCAACGAGCCCACGTGGAGCGCGACGGCGCCGAGCTCGAAGTGCGCGCCGCCGACGTGGCGAGCGGTGAGATCGTCGTGGTGCGTCCCGGCGAAGCCGTACCGGTCGATGGAGTCGTGCTCAGCGGTCACAGCGCGATCGACGAGAGTCTGCTCACCGGGGAAAGCCTGCCGGTATCCAAGAGCGTGGGCGATCGAGTCACCGGAGGCTCGATGAACACCAGCGGCTGGCTGCGTATCCGGACCACCGCGGTAGGGCCGCGCTCCACGCTGTCGCGCATCATCGCCCTCGTCGCGGGCGCTCAAGCCGGCAAGGCGCCCGTGCAGCAGCTGGTGGACCGCGTAGCCGCGGTTTTCGTGCCGGCTGCGTTGCTGCTCGCCGCGCTCGCGCTGCTCGGCTGGTGGTTGATCGCGGGCGACTTCACAGCTGCGATCATTGCCGCCATTTCCGTGCTGGTGGTCGCCTGTCCCTGTGCGCTCGGACTTGCGACGCCCACGGCGCTCGTCATCGGTAGCGGCGTGGCCGCCAGAGCCGGCATTCTGATCCGCGACGCCGCTGCGCTCGAGAGCGCTCGCCGCATCGATACCGTTGTGCTCGACAAGACCGGCACCCTCACGGAGGGCATGCCGGTCGTGACGGATGTGGTGCCGCTAGGAATTGCGCCGGAGGCGCTGCTCTCGCTCGCGGCCGCCGCTCAGAAAGGAAGCGAGCATCCCCTGGCGCGCGCGGTGCTGATGCGTGCCGCCGGACTCGAGCTGCCCGAGCTCTCCGATCTGCAGAGCCTGCCCGGCAGTGGCTTGCTGGCACAGCTGGCGGACGAGCGGCTCGTCATTGGCAATCGGCGTCTCATGGCCGATCACGGTGTACAGACCAAGCTGCTGGATGCACTGGCCGAACAACTGGAGGGACGCGGCCGAACCACCATGTGGATCGGGCGGCTGGGAGCGGACGCACAATTGCTGGGGCTGATCGCCGTGTCCGATCCGCTGAAGCCGCAGGCGGCCGCAGCCGTGCAACGGTTGCACCGCATGGGTATCGCGACCGTGCTGCTCACGGGCGACAATGAGCACAGCGCTCGCGCGGTGGCTGACGTGCTCGGCATCGCACAGCTGCGGGCCAACGTGCCCCCGGCCGCCAAGGCAGCCGAGGTGCGCCGTCTGCAGCGCGAGGGCAGGTGCGTCGCCATGGTGGGTGACGGCGTGAACGACGCGCCCGCATTGGCCGTCGCCGATGTCGGCATTGCGATGGGCAGCGGGACGGACATCGCAATGCAGACAGCGGGCATCACGCTGATGCGTGCTGACCCGCGGCTGGTTGCCGATGCCATCGATGTAAGCCGCGCCACGTACGACAAGATCCGGCAGGGTCTTTTCTGGGCGTTCATCTATAACGTGGTGGCCATGCCGGCCGCGGCACTCGGACTGCTGCATCCAATGTTCGCCGGTGCGGCCATGGCCCTATCGTCGGTGAGCGTCGTCACCAATGCGCTGCTGCTGCGTACGTGGCACTCGCGCGCGGCGGAGCACGAGCATGCGACGCGCTGAGTCCCTGCCGCGCAGTCCGCGCAGCGATGCGACCATGCGAATCGGGGAAGCGGCATCGCGCTCGGGCGTGTCCTGCAAGACGATCCGCTTCTATGAGCAAGCCGGCCTCATCGCACCAGCGTCGCGTCTCGCCAACCGCTATCGCGGCTATCGCCATAGTGATGTGCAGACCCTGCGCTTCATCCAGCGCGCGCGCCGCCTTGGTTTCTCGCTGAAGGATATCGCGCGGCTGCTCGTGCTTTATCGCAACCGCCATCGTGCCAGCAAGGACGTGAAACGTCTGGCGCTGGCGCGCGTGGCGGAGATCGAGCGCAAGATTGCGGAGCTCACCGCCGTGCGCAACACGATCGCGGAGCTTGCGCGACGCTGCCGCGGCGATGAGCGCCCGGAGTGTCCGATTCTCGAGGAGCTCGAAACGACCACCGAACAAATCTAAGGCTGCGCGCGCGAGCCCGAGAGCTGCCCTCGCTTGACGCTGTCGGACCTATCAGAAGCTCAGGCCCAAACCCAAATCGATGCGGGTGAAGTCGCGGTTGATCTCGAAGTGCTGATAATCGGCCTTCAGCACGACATGCGGCGTCACGTAGAAATTCACGCCGCCGGTCCACACGTGGTCGTGATTCTGCGGCCAGAGGCCATAGTCGCCGGGGCTCGCAGAGAGCGGCACCTCGCCCGCTGGCAGCACTGGCCCGGGCGTGCCGGCGTAGCTGGCACCGAGGTTGTAGAGCTCCCAGCGCACGAACGGCAGCAGGCGGTAATCGCCTTCATTCCACAGCTCGTAGGCGGCCTGCAGGAAGTAGCCATAGAACGAGGAAGGGATCGGATTCGGTGAGCCGGGATTGGCCGCATTGGTCGCCGCGAGATTGCTGATCGAGCCGTGCGCATAAAGTGCGGAAAGGTCGAATTTTGCAGGCATCCAGCGCGCATGCGCCTCCCACAGCGTGACGCGCTGGTTGCCAGGGATTGGCGCGTTGGGCGGTGCAGGCACCTTCGCCGCATTGCCGGTGAAGATTGCGGCGCCGAGCGTGAGGCCCGGCACGCCGTAGTAGCTCAGCGAGACGTATTGGGACAGATTGTCGGCGTTTGCGAGCGCCAGCTCCTGATGAGTGGCCTGCAGCGGCGCCGCGTCGCTGTCCTCGAGCTCGAGCGCAGTCGTGTATAGCGGAAACTCCGGTGCGAAATCCCACTTCGACAGATCGAAGCCCGTCGTGACGCCTACGTTCCAGCCGAGACCGATCGGCGTCGTGCCATTGAGGCTGAGGCCGCCCTCGCGCCACGTGCTCGGAATGATGAGCGTCTCGACGAAATTGCGCTGCATCCCGTAGAAGTTGGTGGGCTCGTGATGCTCGTTGAGCATGCCGAAGGGCATCAGGAACAGTCCACCGCGCACGCTTAGATAATCATTCAGGGCGTGATCGATATAGAACTGCTCCACCTCGAACTCGCCCACGTCGTCGGCAGAGGCGACCGCGTGCTCCACCTCGTACTCCGAGTTGAATTCGGTGCCGCTACCGAAGTTGTAGCCGATTCCGAACACGGCGCGTGCGAGATCGGCCTGTGTCTTGGTCCCCTCCGCGGTCGGATTGGCGTAGTAGAGCTCACCGTAGCCCCAGAGTCTGATGTTCTGCAGCGCCGAGGCGACTGCAGGCGCGGCAGAGGAGGGCGTGGCACTGGTCGGTGAGGGGGCAGGTACTGCGGCGGTGGAGCTTTGCGACGACGACGCGGGTGTTGCACCCGAGGCCACCTGCGGCAGCGCCGCTGTAGAGGGGCTGGGTTGCGGCACTGATGGGACCGGTTGTCCCGCAAGCTTGCGCGCGAGCGCCTGCTGTTGTTCCATCAGCTCGTGATTCTGCTGCATCAGCTGTTGTAGCTGTGCCTGTACCGACTGCAGCTGCTGTTGCAATGCATTGATCTGCTGCTGCTCGGTGCCCGCATCCGCCAGCGCAACGCGTGTCACGCTCAGTGCGCACAAGAGCAGCAACGCCGCGCGCACGGGTCCTGGGACGGCCGCTCGGGCGTGAGAATGCGAGTTCATGGTTTGAAGTTTCCTCGAGTTACGGAGCCGCGGCTTTTCAGTTCGCGGCCTCCAGACATTGAGCCGGCCGGCTGTACGCGGCCGGATGGGCAGGGTCGTAGCCGTCGGTGAGCGTGCAGAGAAACGCCACCACCGCATTGATTTCATCCAGGTCGAGCGTCGGAGCCTGGCCTCCTGCGGTGCTCGGCGGCGTGTACGGCACCTCGCCCACGTTCACGTTCGCATCGAATTCCACGGGCAGATCGTTGTACTCGTAGCGATCGGGGCTGCCGTCAGCGGCGGTGTAGAAGCTGCCCACCGGCATGTATGGATTGCCGTCGGGTCCCGCCGCGACGGGCGTCGGGTTGTTGGCCGGGTTATTGTTGATGTCGCGCGTTACGTACCACTCGACGACTTTCTTGAGGGTGTCGAACACCCCGTTGTGAAAGTACGGGGCGGTGAGCGCCACGTTGCGCAGCGTGGGCACTTTGAACAGTCCGCACAGCGTGGTAGTGGCCGAAAACACCGGGCGCGGATCTGGATCGCTCGCATCCGGCTGGAACGGACCGCAAAGTCCGAGGTCGTAGTAGGTGTACTCTGCGTCGGGCGGCACATCGACGGGGGCTGGCACATAGTTGAGCGGCGTACCGTCGATGGGACTCACGGGGTTGACTGCATTGGCCGGCACTTGCCAGTTGCGCGGCACGCCGATGTTGTCGTAGGTGAAGTCGGTGAAGAGCGCGTGACTGCTGTAGGCCTGACTCTGACTCGGATGGCACGCGGTGCAGTTGCCCTTGGCGGGATCATTGAAGAGCGTCAGGCCCTGCAGCTCGCGGCTCGTCAGTTGCGCCTTGCCCTGCAGCCAATAGTCGTACTTGCTGGTAAATGGATGAAAGGCCGGGTCCTCGCTCTCGAAAGCTGCGATCGCAAGACCGATATCGCGCAGCGCCTGGGGTGGATCCGCGAGCGGCGCCTGCCCATATGCCGCGACGAACTTCGCGAGCGTCGCGGAGGAGTGCTGTAGGCGCATCACGACCTCGGCGGCATTCACATTCGCCATCTCGAAGGACGTTACGAACGGCAGTTGGGCTTGCTCGGCGAGCGAGGAGGCGCGGCCGTCGCGGAAGAAGCCTCCGGTTGGGGTGTTGCCGGATGCGATGGAGAACCCCGGAGTGAACGATGCATACGAGAGCGACGGCGCATTGCGAAAGCCGGGCAGATCCATGTTTCTGCCGCCGAGCGGCACTGGCAGCCCGTGGTCGACGCTGGGGTCGGCGGTGAAGGCGCGCGCGGGAACATGACAGGTCGAGCAGGACTGCGCTCCCGAAGCGGAGAGGCTGGTGTCAAAGAAGAGCGCCTTGCCGGCCTCAGCGGCTGCAGACAGAACGACCGGCGCCGAGGATTCTGCCGGCTCGCCGGGCGCACCTCCGCCGCAACTGACCATCGCCGCCGCCAGTAACACCGTTCCAGGCCAGCGGCGCGCGTACATGATGTGCGCTGTCATCTTGCTCGTTGACCTGCGGCGCCAGCCCGGTAACAGGAATGCTTATGCTAATGAGAACCATTCTTATTTGCAATAAGTGGGGCATTATGTGGCCTCATGTGTTCTCGCGCCGGTCGGCGCGAGAATGAAGTCGTCCCCTCAATCAATGGTGTGCATGCGAGGCGATTCATGAGCGACTTTCCGCAGGTGTTCGCGACGGCTTCCAGTCCCGCCGATGTGCAGCTGGAGTTCGTCTTTCAGATTCGGCTTCACTTCACACGCGTGCAGAACATCGCCAACATGCCTTGCGGCGCGGGCCGTGGCGCGGTCTACATCGACCGCGGCACGATCGAGGGGCCGCGGCTCAATGGCTCAGTCGAGCCCGGCAGCGGCGCAGACTGGGCACTCTTTCGACCGGACGGGGTGCTCGCGACGGATGCGCGCTACATGCTGCGCGCCGACGATGGGACTTTGATTCTGATGCACAACCGCGGCTTTCTATGGGGGCGCAAGGCCGATGTGATGCCGCGCATTCGCGCGTGGATCTTCGCAGGCGGGCCCCCGGTCGCACACGATGAGTACTACCTGAGGGCCTTTCCGACTTTCGAAGTTGAGTCAGGCCCTTACGACTGGCTCATGCGTCATGTCGTGATCGGCGTCGGTGAGCGTAAGGACGACGGCAATCTCATCAGGTATCACGCCGTGCTGTGAACGCTGCGCGCGGCCGTGACTCTGTGCTCTTGAGCAGCCATCCCGTCAACAGGGCGAGCAGCGCCGCTCCGGTCGAGCCCGCGAGGATGCCGAGCTTTGCTGCCGCGAGCAGTGAAGCGTCCTTGAAGGCGAGTCCGGCGACGAAGATCGCCATCGTGAAGCCGATCCCACCGAGCAGCCCAAGGAGCGCGATCCAGCGGCCGGTCAGTCCACTTGGCAACGCGCACAGCCGCAGTTTGACTGCGCCGCCCGTGGCGAGTGCGATTCCCAGCAGCTTGCCGAGGATCAGCGCGCAGCTGATCCCAATGACGAGCATGCGCTGCGCAGGTGCCTGCAGGCTTACGGCCTCGAAGCGCACACCCGCGTTGGCGAGCGCAAAGAGGGGCACGACAGCATAAGCCACCCAGGGACGCAGTGCGTTCTCGAGCCGCGCGGCGCGCGCATTCGCAGGCACCAGAGAGCCGAGGATGATGCCGGCGATGGTGGGATGGACGCCCGCGCGCAGTAGGCCCAGCCACATCATGATCCCCGCGAGCACCAGAGCGAGTCCAGCGCGCAATCCGAGACGCTGCAGCATGAGGAGCGCGGCGGCTGCGTAGGCCGTTGCCAGCAGTCCCGTGACCGCAACGTTGCGCGAGTAGACGCAGGCAATGATGAGCACCGTCCCGATGTCATCGCTGATGGCGAGCGCGAGCAGCAGCACTCTGAGTGCGGCGGGAACCCGCTTGCCGAGCAGCGCGAGTACGCCGAGCGCGAAGGCGATGTCGGTTGCGGTTGGCACCGCCCAGCCGCTGCGCAGCTGCGGCGCGCCGTTCAACCCCAGATAGATGATGGCCGGCGCGACCATACCGCCGAGCGCTGCGATGACGGGCAGTGCCGCACGACGCACGCTCGCGAGCGCCCCCTCGCGCAGTTCACGGCGCAGCTCCAGACCCACGACGAAGAAAAATGCCGTCATGAGTCCTTCGTTGATCCAGAAGCGCAGTGGCTCGCTGGCAAAGGGTCCGCCGAAATGGAAGGGCAGAGGTGATTGCCAGAGCTCTGCGTAACCGCGATGCCAGGGTGAGTTGGCCCAGAGCAGGGCGGCCGCGGCCGCGCCAAGCAGCACGAGACCACCGGCAGTCTCCAGGCGGAGGAAGCTTGCGAGGGGTCCGGTCAGCCGTGCGGTGAGCGGGACTCGCGCTCGAGTCGCAGGGCTCGGCGGACGTGCCGATGTGGGTCGGGGCTCAGGTCGGGTCACGGCGGATCGCCGGGTGGCGGCCCGACCAACCCAATGCTCCTGCCCGGCACGGCGCCCTGGCACCCGCGGCTAGATGTACCACGACCTTGCGCCGTCATTCAACGGACGCCTGAGCTGCGTGTCGTTACGAGACCTGATGGATGCCCGTCGTGCTGCGCACCGATCCCGTGAATGCCTGCAAGGCTCTGACAACCCGCTCCCGCTCCCCGCCCAGTCGCTGCAGATAGCTTCTGATCTCGTTCTGCGTCGCCGAGAGCGCGAGCGTTTCGAGCGTCTCGCAGAGCGCGCGCAACGGACGTGCGTGAATGTTGGCGCTCGCGCCCTTGAGCGAGTGCGCCGCGCCGCACAGACCCTGCCGATCGCCCCGATCGGCGCACTGACTCATCATCGCCAGAAGCGCGGCACTGTTCGTCAGGAAGGCGCGCTCGAGATCCCTGCTGAATTCGGCATCGCCACCCGTGATCTCCTGCAGGCGCGCGAGCTCGAGGGGCTGATCCTCGGCCGGTGCCGTCACGAGCTCCGCGATCGCGGCCTCATCGAGCACGCGTGGCTCGGGGGTACCACACTCGGACGCAGCCTCCGACGCTCGCAGCCCGAAGCGATCGAGTACCTCCCGCAAGCGCGTGATGTTGAGCGGCTTGGTGATCAAGCCATCCATGCCGCCTTGCAGACAACGCTCGAGCTGACCCATCATCGCGCTCGCAGTCAAGGCGACGATCGGCGTCCGCGCACCATCCCCCTCGAGCTCGCGCATGCGGCTCGTGGCGGTATAGCCATCCATCAGTGGCATCTGCAGGTCGATCAGCACCAGTGCGAAGCGCTGCTGCTGGAAGGACTGCACGGCCTCGACTCCGTTAACGGCGACCGCAACCTCGCAGCCCATGCGCTCGAGAAACGCGCGCGCGACCTTTTGATTGACCGCGTTGTCCTCGACGAGCAACACGCGGCCGGCGTAGGCGCGCTCGAAGCGCGGCTCACTCGAGATCCGCGCTGGCGAAGCGCTCGCGGCGAGCGGCTGGGCGGCAAGGGCGGCCGGGGGCCGCTCGAGCGGCGGCGCCTGCGCAATCTGCAGCGGCAGTACGAACCAGAACGTCGAGCCCTGGCCGAGCTGACTCGAGACCCCGACTTGCCCGCCCATCATCTCCACCAGGCGCCGCACGATCGACAGTCCGAGGCCGGTTCCACCGAAGTGACGCGTGGTGGAGGAGTCGGCCTGGACGAAAGGCTGGAAGAGCGTGGGCAGGGTCTGCGGCGCGATGCCGATACCGGTATCGCGCACCTCGAAGCGCAGCGATACCCGGCCGTTCTCTTGGCCCGCCACCAAGAGCTCGACGATGACTTCGCCCGTGCTCGTGAACTTGACGGCGTTGCTGATGAGATTGACCAGACACTGGCGAATACGCTGCGGATCCCCCCGCACCCAGCGCGGCACCTCGGGGCGCACGCGCGCCTCGAGACGCAGACCCTTCGCGGCCGCCTGAAACGCGAGCATGGTGCGCACGTCGCTGATGCTCTCGGGCAGGCTCATCGGTATGGACTCGATATCGAGCCGTCCGGCCTCGATCTTCGACAGATCGAGGATGTCGTTGATCACTGCGAGCAGCGAGTCCGCGCTCGTGTGGATCGTTTCCGCATAATCGCGCTGTGTGGCATCGAGCGCGGTGTTGAGCAGCAGGCTCGTCATCCCGATGATGCCGTTCATCGGCGTGCGGATCTCGTGGCTCACGTTGGCGAGGAAGGCGCTCTTCGAGCGGCTCGCAGCCTGTGCAGCCTCGGAGGCCTGAATCAAGGCATCACGCGCGGCGCGCGCCTCCGTCACGTCCTGGATTGCCCCCGCAAGGCGCAGCGTGCGCCCGGCGTCGTCGCGATCCGCTTCGCCGCGCATGCGGATCCAGCGGAAGGAGCCCGAAGCGGTGCGCATGCGCACCTCCATGTCGTAGGGCACCCCGCGCTCGAAGTGCGCGCGCTGCGCCGCCTCGCAGCTCTGCAGATCGTCCGGATGGACCAGGTCGTTGGGCGTGCGGGCGCTGCCTGATACCGCACCCTCTGCGTGGCCGAGGATCGCCTCGTAGCGCGGCGATACCCACAGCCTCTGCTGCACCAGATCCCACTCCCAAAGCCCGTCCTGAGTGCCGCGGATGGCGCGCTCGAAGCGCTGCCGGGCCGCCTGCAGCTCGTCCTCGACGAGTTTCTGCTTGTGCACGTCGCGGATGGAGCCGGAGAGACGAATGGGATGACCCTCGGCATCGCGCTCGGCCTGCGCGCGCACGCTGAACCAGCGGTACTGACCGTCCCGCAAGCGCAGCCGCAGCTCGTGCTCGTAGGGAGTTCCGGCTGCCATGTGCCGCGAGCTGAGCTCCTTGGTGATCAGCCGGTCATCCGGATGGATCAGCAGGGAGACCTGATCGAGATCGTCGAGTTTGAGCTCCTCCGGCCGATAGCCCAGCAGCGCGCAATAGGAGGAGGAGGCCCAGTGCTTGCGCGACACGAGGTCCGATTCCCAGTGACCCTCGTGAATCGAGAGCGACGCCCGCTCGAGGCGGCGCTGCGCATCGTGCAGCTCCTCCGCTTGCTGGCGGAAGCGCTCGGCGGCCTCTACCTCGACGGTGATGTCACGCGCGGCGCCGAGCGCGCGTGACGGCCGGCCCTGCTCATCGCGGATGAAGCGTTGATACAGCTGGATATGGCGCACCTGTCCATCCGGCCCACGTCGGCGCATGCGCGCCGTCATGCTGCTCTCGCCGCGTTCGAGGGCCGCTTCGGTGGCCACGCGCACCCGTGCCGCATCCTCGGGCAGAACGGCGGCCATCACCAGCTGGCCGAGGTCCTGCGCGCTCAAGTCGCGCTCCCTGCCTTCGAGGTGCAGGCCGTAGAACCAGGTGAACTTGTCCTGCCTGTAGTCGTATTCGAAGCACTCCATGCCCGCGGCATGGGTGGCGATGCTCAAGTGCTCGAGGAGCATGCGCTCGTGCTCGGCGATGCGGCGCAGCTGTTCGGCGGCCTCGACTTCCTGCGTGATGTCCCAACTCACGCCCAGAGAGCGCAGAGGCTGCCCGGCTTCGTCCGCGCTCGTACGGGCGTAGGCCTGGATGTGGCGAATAGATCCATCGGCGAGGCGCAGGCGATAGCGGAACGACGCATCCGCCTCGCCACGCGCGAGCGCGTCGGCCATCACGTTGCGGCCGATGTTCTGATCCTCGGGGTGCACCCACTTGAACAGGTCGCTGCCGAGCTCCTGGCCATAGTGACGGTTGGATGCGGGTTGCTCGAGACGACTTTGATCCCAGGAGATCGTTTTCGCCCGCCAGTCGAATTCCCACACAAAGATGCCCGCGGCCTGTGTGGCGATGCTCAGCCGCTCCAGCAGCCGGTGCTCCGTCAGCGAACTCTTGCGCGCCATCGTCGATACCGCGGATCACCCCTGGGCGGGCACACGGTCGAGCACTCTAGAGATATGTTGCGCTGCCGACAGCGACACGCGTAGCGAAACTGGGCCCCCGACCGCTCCCTGCTGCTGAGAGGGGCATCACAGTTCGGGTGCACCCCGTTGGAGAGGGGGGGTGTTTTCGCCCCGCTCGCGGCCCGGGAACGTCCGGCCCCCGTCCATGCGTTTAACCGCAATACGAACGCACAGGAGTGGGCCGGATGGCCGTCTTGAAGTGGATAGGCATCAGCGTCGGGATCCTGGTAGTCGTCTTGGTGCTGGTGCTGCTGTTCTTCGACTGGAACGCGTTCCGCGGCCCGCTCGCGCACCTCATCGCGACACGTCTCGACCGGCCCGTGACCATTGCCAAGCTGCATGTCGTTTTGCTGTCGACCCAGCCATATGCGGAGCTGGACGGCATCAAGGTTGGCAATCCGGCCTGGGCCGGCGGCGGACAGATGGCGTCGATCGAGCGGCTGCGCCTCGATTTCGCGTGGGCGCCGCTGCTCAAGGCTGAGATCGTCCTGCCACGGGTGATAATCACGAAGCCCGACCTGTACCTGTTCAGCGACGCGCAAGGACGTGCCAACTGGCTCTTTGGCACTGCGGTTCCGCCGCCCCGGCGCTCGACGAGCGAAAACACCCCTGTGGCGCGCAAGAACAACCAGCCCACCCGGTTGCCGCTGGTGCACGCCTTGTATATCGACTCCGGGCGGCTGCGCATCGTCGACCAGCAACGCAAGCTCGTCTTGAATGGGACCGTCGAAACTCAGCAGCCAGGCATCAAGGCGGGGCAGCCCTTCCGGCTCAAGGGCACCGGCGAACTCAATGAGAAGCCCTTCGACCTTGAGGTCGCAGGCGGTCCGCTGATGTGGGCCGAGAGTCACAAGCCCTATCCCTTCAATGTCGAGGTGAAGGCGGACGGCACACGCGCGAGCGCGCGCGGCGTCGTGCCACGACCGTTCGACCTGGGTGAGCTCGACGTGACTTTGTCCCTTGCTGGGAATGATCTTGGGGACCTCTACTACCTGACAGGGCTCGCTCTGCCGAACACGCCGCCCTATCAGCTCTCGGGCCACCTGCAGCGTCACGGCACGCAGTTCGAGTTTCGCGATGTCGCGGCACGCATGGGCAAGAGCGATCTGAGCGGGACGATCGGCATCCACATGCCGGCGGTCGGACGTCCGGTCGTGAACGCCGATCTCCTGGCGCACGTGCTCGATCTCAAGGACGTGGCGCCGGCATTCGGCGCAACCAAAGCGCACGAGCAGCAGAGCCCGCTGCTACTACCCACCGCCACGCTGCAGTTCAACCGCATTCGTGCCATGGACGCGACGGTGCACTTTCGCGCCGCGCAGATCGCCGCCGGCAAGCTGCCGCTGAAGAAAGTGGACGCCCGTGTGAAGCTCGATCACGGCCTGCTCGATGTCGCACCTTTCGCGGTGACTTTCCCCTTCGGCCAGCTCGGCGGCACGGCGCGGCTGGATGCGACTGCGGCAGTTGCGCGCACCGCAATCGACGTGCGCTTGAGCAAAGTACAGCTCAGCCAGTTCCTCCCCGCCAAGGGCCAGAGCCCGCCGATCGAGGGAGCGCTGCTGGGACGCATGCAGCTCGCAGGCACGGGCGATTCGGTGCACGACGTGGCGAGCAGCGCCGACGGCACCGTGACCTTCGTCATTCCCAATGGTGAGGTGCGGCAGGCCTTCGTCGAGCTCACCGGCATCGACATCGCCAAGGGACTCGGTCTGCTGCTCACCAACAAACAGAAGCAGACGCCGATCAACTGCGGGGTCGCCGATTTTGCCGCACGGGACGGGGTGGCGACGGTTCAGGCTCTCGTGATCGATACGGGAGATGTGGTGATCACCGGCAGCGGCAATATCAACCTGCGCAACGAGCACATCGATCTCAGCATTCACGGTGATCCAAAGAAGCTGCGCTTCTTCCAGCTCAAGACACCGATCCTCGTGGGCGGCACCATGCGCCATCCCAAGGTGGGGATAAAGCCCGGCAATGCCGTGGGCCAGGCGGCGGTAGCAACGGTCCTCGGCGCGCTTGCAACGCCCTTTGCCGCCGTCGCGGCGTTCGTCGACCCTGGGCTCAACAAGAACGTGAATTGCAGCGCGTTGCTGCGCGGCGCCAAGCAGCGCGGAGCACCCTTGAAGACCGCGAGCTCGGCAGATCAGTCGAACTCGGATCGCTCGAAGTCGGATCGGACCTCTGCTTCGGGTCGCCTCAAATGAGGGCCCGCGCCCGTGAGGGCGCCCGGCGCCCTTCCTGGCGGCGCTCTCAGCTCGGCTCGCTGACGCTGTGGATCAGGTAGCCGCCTGACTTCTCGTCGCGCTCGAGCGCGAGCAGGCGTCGCGCCGCCGCCTCCTCGAGCAGGCGATTGAACGAGCGAAAGCCGTAGTAGCTCTCGTTGAACCCGGGACGACGGCGCTTGAGTGCCTGCTTCACCATGGAGCCCCAGATACGCTCTTCCTCGCCCCGCTCGGCGATCAGCGCCTCGATGGTCGCCAGCACGAGATCGAAAGCCTCGTGCCGTCGCTCCTCATCCGTCTCCTTACCATCCGCGGCGCCTTCACGCCCGTCGGCCGCCTGCTCCTTGCCGTTCGTCGCGGGCTCCTTACTCTCGAGTGCATGCACGGTCGCAGCCGGTTCGGCTGCCGCGCTCCGCCGGCGGCCGCCGCGGGGCGCCCGCTGCTCGCGCACCAGGTCATCGTAATAGATGAACTCATCGCAGCTTGCGATGAGCAGGTCGGACGTCGAGTTCTTCACTCCCACACCGATCACCGCCTTGTCGTTCTCGCGCAGCTTGCTGACCAGTGGGGAGAAGTCGGAGTCGCCGCTGATGACGACGAAGCTGTCGACGTGGGGCTTGGTGTAGCAGAGATCGAGCGCGTCGACGACCATGCGGATGTCGGCGGAGTTCTTGCCGGATTGTTTGACGTGCGGAATCTCGATGAGCTCGAATCCGGCCTGATGCATTCCGGCCTTGAACTCCTTGTAGCGGGCCCAGTCGCAATAGGCCTTCTTCACCACGATCGAGCCCTTGAGCAGCAGCCGCTCGAGCACCCGGTTGATGTCGAACTGGGCATAACGCGCATCGCGCACGCCGAGAGCGATGTTCTCGAAGTCGCAGAAGAGCGCGAGATTGGCGGTGTCGCTCTCGGTTCTCACGGGCTTACAGGAGTCAACGTGGGTGCCTCGCCCAGGTCGAGGCGCTTGGCGCGCGGTACACAGTAGATATCGATCGGCGAGGAGCGTCCGCGCAGCGTCATGGGCGGCAGCTCGACCGCGTGCAGATTCAGCCCGCACGCATCGACCGCCTGCTTGATGGTGCTCGAGAACACCATCTCTCCGGCGCGGGCGCGCTGGCACAGGCGCGAGGCGATGTTCACCGCATCACCGATGATCGTGTAGTTCATGAACATTGCCGAGCCTATGTTACCTGCGACGACGTCGCCCTCGTTGATGCCGATACCGAGACCGGTCTCGATCTGGTGGCGCTCACGCCAGGACTCCGCGAGATCGGCGAAGCGCTCGAGCATCTCCTGCGCTGTGCGCACGGCGCGCTCACGACTGTCGCTCTGCTCGAGCGGCACGCCGAAGCCGACCATCAGACAATCCCCCGCCATGTGGAACACCGTCCCCTCGTGCTGGAAGGTGATCTCGGTGAGCAGCGAGAAGTACTCGTTGAGCAGCGGCACGACATCGTGCGGGTTCAGCCGCTCGGAGATGCCCGTGAAGCCGCGCAGGTCGGCGAACAGGATGACGGCCCGGGTACGGACGCGGATGTCGCTCGCCGCGAGGATGCTGTCGCGCAGCTCCATGTCGTTGAGAATGCGATCGGCGAGACGCGGCGAGACGTAGCGACGGAAAGTCTGGCGGATGTCCTCGCGGCGCCGGACCTCGGCCTTCAAGGCCGCCTCGGCGGCCTTGCGGCGCACGGCAGTGAGCCGTGCAAGGGCTTCGACCCGCGCAAGCAGCACCTGGCGCGGCAGCTGCCGCGTGACGTAGTCGTCCGCGCCGGCGGAGAAGGCATCGACACGCAGCTTGGCGCTGCGTCCGACGATGACCACGGGGACCAGCATCGTCGCCGGATGGGATTTGAGTGTGCGGCAGATCTCGAGCGCGGGCAGCTGCGGTGAGTCGGCATCGACGAGTATGAGGTCGGGCGCGAGCTCCTCGAGCCGGGAGATGACCTCGGCGGCACTGGCGACGGGCTGCAGCTCGAAGGCGCAACCGTTCTCCTCCTCCACCAGCGGCAGCACGGCGGAGCAGGCACCTGCAGTCAGCACCCGGAACTGAGCTCGAACTGTCGCCAAAGGCCCCCGCTCCCCCTAAACGAACTGTATCAGCTTGCCGCGCTGCCGTGACGCAGGACTGCCGCGGCGTCGGCCCGTGAGCCCCGCTCGGAGCTGGCCGACTCCAGCCGTCCGATCAGCTGATCCACCAGCCGGCTGAGGAACTCGACCTCGAGCGGCGACATGGACGCCAGTAGGAAGTCGGATCTGCGGTTCATATCCGGCACGAAGGAGCGGCAGACTCCCCAGCCCTTGGTCGTGAGGCGCAGCATCTTGCGTCTGCGGTTCTCCGGGTCGCGCCGCTCGGTAATTCTGCCCTGACGACGCAGTGTCGCCACTGAGCGACTGACGTTCATCGGATGCATTCCGGTCGCGTCGCACAGCTCGTGGGCGGCAGCCTCCGGCATGGATGCGAGCGTGACCAGCACGCGTGCGTCGTTGATCGTGAGGTGATAGCGCTCTGCGTAGCGCGAGAAGAACGGCCGATTGATCAGGTTCGTGAGCTTCATCAGCCGGTACCAGACGGTCTGCTGCGAAAGAGCCGCGCCGCCCGAGCCGGCCAGCGAATGCCGGCGCGCGACCGGGATCGCTCCGGTATGAGAGCTACGGGCGGCCTCCCGGCCGCGCGTGATCCGTGGCAGCTCCGTCCGTTCAGCCTTGCGCATCTCTTGACTGATTTGTGAAAGCGCGAGCGACTCGCGCCGCATTCGTCCCCATCACGACGGCCGAAAGTGTGTCGGGTTCGGTGAGTCGCTGTCAACGCCTCCCCGGAGGCGCTAGTCCGAGACTGCAGCCGGGCCATGGCTTGCAGCGTGCGGCTCATCCCGCAAACAGCGCGCGCAGTGCCTGCTTTTGCACCTTGTCCCCGGCGTTGCGTGGCAGCCGCTCCAGGAACTCGATCCGGCGCGGACGCTTGTAGGATGCGAGTCGCAGCGTGCAGAAGCGCTGCAGCTCCTCGGCCGTGGCGCGCGCGCCGGGGTGCAGCGTCACGGCCGCACACACGCTCTCGCCGTAGAGCTCATCGGGAAGCCCGAACACCGCGATCTCGCGTACTGCGGGGTGCGCTGCCATGACGTTCTCGATCTCCTTGGGGTAGATATTCTCACCGCCGCTGATGATGACGTCCTGACGGCGCTCGACCACGGTGAAGAACCCCTGCGGCTCGACGCGCGCGAGGTCTCCGGTATGGATCCAGCCGTTGCGGATGGTGGCTTCCGTGGCCGCGCGATTGCGCCAGTAGCCGATCATGCCCATGGTGCGCTGATTGACGATCACCTCGCCGATGCCTCCGACCGGTACCTCATGGCCCGCCGCATCGACGATGCGACTCTCCGTGAGCAGCGCCTGGCGCCCTGTCGTTTGCGACCAGCGCTCATGTTCCTCCGCGCGCAGCACGCTCACCATGCCCGCCTCGGTGGATCCGTAGAGCTGATTGAACCGCGCGCGCGGAAATGCGGCGCGCGCCTGGGCCAGCACTGGCGCCGTGATCGGCATCGATCCGTAGAAGATCTTCTCGAGGCTCGATAGGTCGTACTGCGACAGGCGCGGATGACGCGCGAGCAACGCCAGCGTCGTGGGCACGAGGATCGCCAGCGTGATGCGCCAGCGTGCGATCAGTCCGAGGATCAGCTCCGGCTCGAAGCTGCCCCGGTGGATGATGCCGGTCGAGCCCATGAAGAGACATTGGTGCAGGGCCATGTTGAGCCCGGCAGCATGGAACATTGGCACGGCGATGAGGTACACGTCGCCGTGGCAGAGCCCCGTCTCGATGGCCGTTGCCAGGTACATCCTGAAGTACGTGGCGTGCGAGACGAGCACGCCCTTTGGAACTCCGGTCGTGCCGCTCGTGTACATGATCGCGCACGCGGAGTCTGCATCGACGGCGGCGCAGGGTGCAGTCCCCGGATGGCCGGCGGCGAGCTCATCGGCGCACGCTAGAGCGGCGAGCGTCCGCTCGGTCTGCGAAGCCTCGCCATCGTTCATGAGTCTGACGAGGCGCGGCTCGGGTGCTCCCGCGGCGATCGCCTGCAACACTGCGCTCACGAACTCCGACTCGAGAAACAGCAGCTTCGGCTCGGCGTCACAGAGGATCTGGCGTATCTCCGCGCTAGCGAAGCGCGAGTTCATCGGCACGAGGATCGCGCCGCATTTCGCGACGGCCTGCGTGATGATGGCGTAGTCCAGACGATTGCGCGCGAGCAGCGCCACCCGATCATCGCGCGTGATGCCCGCGGCGAGCAGCGCGTGCGCCAGCCGATTCGAGCGCTCCTCGAGCTCGGCATAGGTGAGGACTCGGTCCTCCATGATGAGCGCGGCTTTCTCGGGATAGCGCAGCGCGTTCAGACGCGACAGGTCGCCGATGACGCGCATGAGCCGGCTCAAGGCTCGACGAGCGACAGCACGGAGCTACCCGTGGCTACCAGCTGGCCGTCATCAGAGGCGAGCTCGGCTGTGGCGAACACGAGCCTGCGGCCCTTGCGCACGATGCGGCCGCTCGCGATGTAGCGTCCCGGTCCGGCGGGCCGCAGCAAATGGACATTCAATGAGGCGCTGGCAAAGCTCTGCTGATCGAGCACCGCATACGCGGCGAAGGCCATGGCGAAGTCGAGCATCGCGGCGCTGATGCCGCCTTGCAGCATCTGTGCCCCTTGCAGGAATCTCGCCTCCGGTGTGAAGGCGAGACGCGCGCCGCCGCGCTCGGTATCCAGCTCCAGAATCATGCCGGCGAGCTCGCTGCCGAGCGGGTTGTCGAGTGCGAGCGGCTGGCCACCGCCCTGCAGAAACCTCAGCACGAGGGCGCGATCGGTGTTCACTTGCTGCGATTATTCGGTATCTGGTACAAAGAAACAATTGTTACGATCCCGCCGGAGAGCCGCTCATGCGTGCAGCATTCGTCCTCGGCGTCGGCATGACGCCGTTCGGGCGGCACCGGGATCAGACCTGTGCGGAGCTGGGTCGGGCCGCAGCGCAAGCCGCGCTACAGGATGCCGGCTGCGCGGTTGAGGATCTGGACGTCGTCTACTACGCCAACACCGTACAGGGCGCGATCGAAGGCCAGTACGGGATGAAGGGCCAGCACGCACTGCTTCCGCTTGGGATCTCCGCTCCCATCATCAACGTCGAGAATGCCTGTACCGGTGGCAGTACCGCATTCAATCTCGCGTTCACTCAGGTCGCCGGTGGTGCCGCCGACATCGCGCTCGCCGTCGGGGCGGAGAAGCTCAACACCGACGATCGTGCGCGCCGGCAGGCGTCATTCTCCCAGCCCGAAGATCTCGAGCAGGTGACGCAATTCCTGCGCCGCTACTCGCATCTGGCCGCGGAGGTGCAGCCGCCGCCGACGGCGGTGATCGACGCGGCACTGCGCAGCCCCTTCATGGATGCGTACGCCTTGAATGCGCGGCTGCACATGAAGCGCTACGGCACTACGTGGCGGCAGCTCGCCGCCGTGAGCGCGAAGAATCACCGCCATTCGACCCTCAATCCGCTCGCCCAGTATCAGAAGGACATGAGCATCGAGGAGGTGCTCGGCGCGCGCATCATCTCCTGGCCACTGACACTGCCGATGTGCGCACCCATCAGCGATGGTGCCGCGGCGGCCCTCGTCTGCTCCGAGACGGCGCTGCGGCGCTTGGGCGCTGCGGCTGCCGTGCGCATCTGCTCGAGCGTGCTCACCGGCAATCGGCGCCGTGCGCTGGACGAGCCTACGGCGGGTGCACTCGCTGCCGCAGCACGCCGCGCATTCAATCAGGCCGGCCTCGCTCCTCAGGACATCTCGGTGGCCGAAGTGCACGATGCCACGGCCTACGGTGAGATCGCACAGCTCGAGCTGCTCGGCTTGTGCGAGCTCGGTCAGGGGGGCGCCTGTGCAGAGAGCGGCGCCACGGCGCTCGGCGGGCGCATTCCCGTCAATGTTTCGGGTGGCCTCGAATCCAAAGGTCATCCCGTAGCGGCCACCGGGCTGGCGCAGCTCTTCGAGCTCGTGCAGCAGCTGCGCGGTGCAGCCGGTGCGCGCACCGTGCCCGGCGCACGCTACGCGCTCGCAGCCTGCGGCGGCGGCTTCTTCAATATCGAGGAAGGCCTCGCCGCAGTGACCATCCTCGGGGCGCCCGAGCGTGAGGCACCGTGCGCCTGATCGACTTCTTCGACAAGGGCGCACAGATCGATCCCGCTCGAGCCTTTCTCATCGACTCCGGCGAGGTGCGCAGCTACGCGGCGACGCAGGAGCTGTCGCGGCGCATCGCGCAGGCCTTCCACGGCGCCGGCATCGCGCCCGGCACCAAGGTCGCCGTCTACAGCGGCAACAGCGCGCGTGCCTTCGAGTGCGTGATCGGCATCATCCGTGCGGGCTGTATCTGGGTGCCGCTCAATGCTCGCAATACGGTCGAGGAGTCGGTCTCCGTACTTACTCGCACCGACACCGAAGTGCTCTTCTACGCGCATCCTTTCCGCGCCGCTGTGCGCTCGATACTCACTGCGTGTCCACGCCTTACGCGGGCGTTCTGTCTGGAGGAGGACGATCCGCCCCATGTCTCGCTCGCGCAGCTCACCCGAGAGGCGGCGCGCGCGGTGCCCGAGGTACTTCCCGCGCTCGATGACGTGGTGACGCTCTTCAGCTCGGGTGGCACGACGGGGGATCCCAAGGGCGTCATGATGTCGCATCTCGCCTGGCAGACCTGGATCAGTGCCGCCCAGCGCCTGTTCTGGCACGAGCATGCAATTCACCTGGTCGTGGCCCCCATGACGCACGCCGCCGGCGGTGTCACTTTGCTCATGTCCGCGATGGGCGCGACCAACGTGATACTGCCGGGCTTCGATGCGCTGCACGTGATGCAGGCGATCCAGCAGTACCGGGTGACGCATCTGTTCCTGCCACCCACGGCCGTCTACCGCATGCTCGCGCACCCCGAGGTGCGCAACTACGACTACTCTTCACTGCGCTACTTCAACTACGCCTCCGCCCCGATGGCGCCGGAGAAGGTGAAGGAGGCCATGGCCGTGTTCGGTCCGGTGATGATGACGGGCTTCGGCCAGACCGAGCTCGGCCCCAACGTGACCTTCTTCTCGCCGGAGGATCATGTGCGCGTACTCGCCGCGCACGACGAGCGACGCCTGACCAGCTGCGGAAGGCCAACGCTGTTCGCCCGCGTGGAGATCATGGACGAGGAGGGGACGCTGCTGCCGCCGGAGACCCAGGGTGAGATCGTGGTGCGGACCAGCGGCGTGATGAAGGGCTATTACAACGACCCTGCCGAGACGGCGCGCGTGTCCGCGGACGGCTGGCATCACACCGGGGATGTCGGCTTCAAGGATCGCGAGGGCTGGCTCTTTCTCGTGGACCGCAAGCGCGACATGCTCATCTCGGGGGGCTTCAATCTGTTCCCCGCGGAGATCGAGAAGGTGATCGTCGCGCATCCTGCGGTACAGGACTGCGCGGTGATCGGCGTGCCGGACGAGGAATGGGGAGAGGCCGTCAAGGCAGTCGTGGAGCTCAAGCCGGGTCTGACCCTCGACACGGATTCGCTGCGGGAGCTGTGCCGCGCGCGGCTCAGCGGCTACAAGGTGCCGAAGTCATTCGAGGTGTGGGCGGAGCTGCCGCGCAGCGCAGCCGGGAAGGTGCTGCGACGTGCCGTGCGCGAGCGCTTCTGGCAAGGCCGGAAGCGGCGCATCTAGAGATTGCTGGAGGATCGACGATGGTTTTCAAACATTTGCTCATCGAGCATCGCGGGCCCGTCGCCTGGCTGTACCTGAACCGCCCGCAGGCTTTGAACGCGATCTCCTACGAGTGCATGCGCGAGCTGCGCGCGGCATGGATCGAGCTCAGGGACCTAGATGCCACGCGCGTGATCGTGGTATCGGGCAAGGGCCGCGGATTCTGCGCCGGCGCCGATCTAACCGATGCGCCGAGCGCGGCGGATCTGCCCGGCCCCCAGGCTGCCTTTCTCGACGCGGGCGCGCAGATGGAAGCGGTGCTGCTTGCGATGCCCAAGCCGGTCATCGCCGCGATCAACGGTGTGTGCTGCGGAGGCGGCCTCGAGCTCGGCATGATGTGCGATTTCATGATCGCGGCCGAGTCGGCCAGGATCGGTGACGCGCACGCGAACTTCGGCGCCCTTCCGGGCGGTGGCGCGACCATCCGCCTGCCGCGCATCGTCGGCGTCAACTGGGCGCGCTATCTCATGTATACGGGGGAGCTGTTCCCCGCCGCCGACATGGCGGCCATCGGCCTCGTGACCCGCGTGGTGAAGGACGAGCTGCTCGAGGCTGAAGTACAGCAGCTCGGGGAGAGGATCGCGGCGAAGAGCCCGCTCGGCCTGCGACGCATGAAGATGCTGCTCAGCGACGGACTCGACATGCCCGCGGAGCTGGCCATGAAGATGGAGAAGCTGGTCGCCGCCGAGCACATGCGCTCGCAGGATGCCATCGAGGGCGGCAAAGCGTTCAAGGAAAAGCGCAAGCCGGAATTTCGCGGCTGCTGACCGAGGCGCCGCAGCGCTGCGGCGCTGGGCGGCCGCGATACAGAGATCAAGGAGCTCGAGCCATGAACATCGACGACAGCATCGCCATCGTCACCGGTGGCGCCTCGGGACTGGGTGCTGCAACCGTGGAGCGTCTCATCGCCGGCGGCGGCCGTGTCGGCATCTTCGATCTGAACGAGACGCTTGGCCAGGCGCTGGCCGCCGCGCACGCGCCGCACACTCTCTTCGTGCGTGTCGATGTGTCCCAGGAAGCATCCGTCGCCGCCGGCGTCGATGCCGTCAAGCGAGCTTTCGGAGCGCCGCACATCTGCGTCAACTGCGCGGGCATCCCGGGCTTCGTCGGGCGCACGGTGAGCAAGAAGGGGCCATTCCCACTCGCGGAGTTCGCCAAGGTCATCGACGTGAATCTCGTCGGCACTTTCAACGTTGCACGCCTCGCTGCTGCCGAGATGCTCCGGAACGAGCCCCGCGGGGCGAACGCCGAGCGCGGCATCATCATCAACACGGCATCGCTCGCCGCCTTCGACGGTCAGATGGGGCAGTGCGCCTATGCTGCTAGCAAGGCCGGCATCGTCGGCCTCACGCTGCCGATGACGCGCGATCTGTCGCAGTTCGGAGTGCGCGTGTGCGCCATCGCCCCCGGCCTGTTCGAGACGCCGATGGGCGCGATGCTGTCGCCCGAGGTCAAACAGAAGCTGGTCGCCACACTCGAGTTCCCCAAGCGCATGGGCGAGCCGGCGGAGTTCGCCGCACTGGTCGCGCATCTGATCGAGAACGCCTATATTAACGGCGAGGTCATTCGCATCGATGCCGGCACCCGCGCACCGCCGCGCTAGCGCGGGGCATGCGCGCCGCGGCCGGTGCTGCGACGGACGATCTTCCCATGAGACTTGCAAGCTTCAACGCCCGCGGCCGTGATCGCTTCGGCGCCGCCGTGGCGGACGCGACGGACGCGGCGCTGGTCGATCTCGCCGAAGCGGCCGCGGCCGCCGGCAGCGGCGCGGCGGAGCGCGACGCGTGTGGGGATGCGCTCAGCTTCATCGAAGCTGGCGAGCCAGCGCGCGCGGCGGCGGAGCGGGCACTGGCCCACGCGCGCGCTCATCCGCAGAGCGTGCCGCGTTACGCGGCACATGAGCTGCGCTGGCATCCTCCCGTGCGTCGGCCGTCGAAGCTCGTCTGCCTGGCGCTCAACAACAGCGCCAACGCGGATCGAATTCTACGCGGCCCGAAGCATCCGGCAGCCTTCATCAAAGGCGCCAATGCGCTCGTTGGCCATGGCGAGCCCATCATCATCAAGCCCGCATACGGACGCTGCCATCCCGAGCCGGAGCTCGCGCTGGTGATCGGGCGGCGCGCCAAGGAGCTGAGCGCGGAGCGCGTCTTCGAGTATGTCTTCGGCTATACCATTCACAACGATGTCACCTCACCGAGCATGCGCGGCGAGGACACCTTCCACTACCGCGCCATCCATCCCGCCGAGCACGACCCCGCGCAAATCGAGTACGTGGACACCTGGGTGAGCTACCCGGGACGCTACAAGAGCAGCGACACCTTCTCGCCGATGGGGCCCTGGCTCGTGACCCGGGATGAAATCGCCGATCCGCACGCGCTCGAGGTCTCGTGTTCGCATCAGGGAGAGCTCGTGACCGTGGACAGCACCGTCAATCTCACCTACAAGATTCCCGAGGTGCTCGCCTTCCTGTCGCAATTCATGACGCTGCTGCCGGGCGACATCGTCTCGATGGGCACGGCGCTCAAGCGCTCCACCGCAGGTGGGCGCGCCGTACAGAATGTCGAGCTCGACAAGCGCGGCGGACCGGTGTCCGTGACCATCAGCGGGCTGGGCACGCTCACAAGCCCGGTCGAGCTCGTCCGATGAAGGACGCGGAGCGTGCGTTCGCCAATCCCGCGCCGGGAACCTATCTGCTCACCGTGTCTCTCGCGCAGCAGGGCTACCGGCTGAGCTCTTTCTGCCGCGGTCTGATGCGCGCGGAGAATCGCGCGGCGTTCAAGGGGGACGAGGAACGCTACCTGCGCGACTGCGGGCTCGACGCAACGGAGACCGCCATGGTGCGTGCGCGCGATTGGCTCGCCATGGTGCGCTATGGCGTCAATCATTTCCTCGTGTTCCGCGTGGCCGGCACGCTCGGCGTGGGGCTCACGGGCGCGGCGGCGCAGATGCGCGGCGAGACACTCGAGGAATTCAAGCGCACGCGGCGCATCTGGGAGGAGCGCTGATGGCGCGCATCATCGGCGGCCTCGGCTCGCCGCACGCACCCGCGGTCGGTGCGGCCGTCGATCGGCACGACGAGGACAGTGCCTACTGGAAGCCGCTGTTCGATGGCTACCGACCGATGCGCGCGTGGCTCGAGCGCGAGCAGCCCGACGTATTCATCCTGTTCTCGAACGACCACTTCACTTCCTTCTTTCTGGACGTGATCCCGTCGTTCGCGCTCGGCGTGGCCGCACTGCATGAGATTGCCGACGAGGGCTGGGGCAAGCGGCCGCTGCCGCCCATTCCAGGAGATACGGATCTCGCCTGGCATCTCGCCCGCTCGATCGTCGAGGAAGGCTTCGATCCGGCGATCTGCCATCGCCTGCCGCTCGATCACGGGTGCCTCTCGCCGCTCTCGGCTCTCAGCAGCTGGACACCGCAGTGGCCCATGCGCGTGATTCCGATCCTGGTGAACGTGCTGCATTTCCCGATACCGACTCCCGCGCGCTGCTTCGAGCTCGGTCGCGCCGTGCGCCGCGCGGTCGCGAGCTACCCCGATGAGTTGAAGGTCGTCGTGCTGGGCACCGGCGGTCTCTCCCATCAGCTGACCGGGGAGCGCTTCGGCTACATCAATCCTGAGTGGGACGCCGAGTTCCTCGACCGTCTGGAGCGCGAGCCCGAGTCGCTCGCGGCGCTCAAGCACCAGGACTTCATCGAGCGTGGCGGGACGGAAAGCGTCGAAGTCATACTGTGGCTGTGCATGCGCGGGGCTCTGTCGCAGCGCGTGCGCTGCCTGCACCGCAATTACTACCACGCGACGCTCACCGGCTATGGGCAGGTCATCTACGAGGATACGGAGAGCGCGCCGCGATGAGACACAGCACCGAGCGCATCCTCACGACTCACGTCGGTAGCCTGCCGCGCTCGCCGGCAGTAACCGACGTGCTACTCAAGAGGGAGCGCGGCGAGCCGTACGAGGCGGATGCATTCGCGCAAATCGTGCGCGAGGCAGTGATTGAGGTCGTGGCACGACAGCGCGCCGTTGGGATCGACGTGGTGAGCGATGGCGAGACCGCGAAGATCGGCTACGCGACCTACGTGAAGGACCGGCTGCGCGGCTTCGGCGGTGAGAATAGCGCGAGACCGCATCTGGACCTCAGGGACCACCCCGAGCTGCGCAAGCGCATGACGGCCTTCACCGGTCCGCAGACGTTCCGTCGGCTGTGCTGCGTCGGCCCGGTGGAGCTTGCGGACGCCGACGCGGTGCGCGTGGACATCGCCAACCTGCGCGCAGCGCTGGCACGCACGCCTGCGGTCGAGGCGTTCCTGAATGCCGCTTCCCCGGGGGTGGTGTCGTCGTTTCAACCCAACCGCTTCTATCAGACGCACGAGGCCTACGTCGAAGCGGTGGCCGGAGTCATGAAGGCCGAATACGAGGCGATCGTCGCGGGCGGATTTCTGCTGCAAGTCGATTGTCCGGACCTTGCGATGTCCCGGCACACCGGCTTTCAGGACCTCTCGGAGCAGGAGTTTCTGCACCGGGCGCGTCATCACGTCGAGGTGCTGAATGCGGCGCTCGAGAACATCCCGGCGGAGCGAGTGCGCATGCATGTGTGCTGGGGCAACTACGAGGGACCGCACGATCACGACATCGCTTTGGAGAAGATCCTGCCGATTCTGCTCGCGGCGAAGCCGCAGGCGCTCTCCTTCGAGGCCTCCAATCCACGCCATGCCCACGAGTGGGTGGTGTGGCGCGCGGCGCGGCTGCCCGATGACAAGGTGCTCATTCCCGGAGTGCTCGACTCCTGCACCAACTTCGTCGAGCATCCGGAGCTCGTAGCACAGCGGATCGGCACCTTCGCCGATATCGTCGGGCGCGAGCGCGTGCTGGCCGGCACCGACTGTGGCTTCGGCACATTCGCGGGCTACGGCAAGATCGACGCCGACGTGGCCTACAAGAAACTGCGTGCGCTGGTCGAGGGTGCAGAGCTCGCCAGCGCGCGGCTCTGGACCTAGGCTGCGCGGGCCGGCGAATTACGCCGTGAGCATCGCAAGCGTCGCGGCATCCACTCCCCAGCGCGTTAGCAGCTGCTCCGCGGACGGCCCTGCAGCAGGTGCGTGAGCGGTCGGCGTGCCGGAGAAGCGCGGCGCCGCGGCCGGCAGCGCCGCATCACCACCGACGAACACCTGGCGCGCGCGGTTGTGCGGATGATGAGGTGCCTCGGTCATGCTGAGCACCGGGGTAACGCATGCATCGCTACCCTCGAGCAGGCGCGCCCACTCATCGCGCGTGCGTGTCTTGAAAACCGCGGCCAGCTTCGCGCGCAGCAATGGCCAGGCGGCACGATCGTGCTGCGGCGGCAGCGCGCGCTCGTCGAGCCCGAGCCCGGCCAGCAACGCGCTGTAGAAACGCGCCTCGAGGGCGCACACGACGACGTACTTGCCGTCGGCCGTCTCGTAGGTGGCGCCGAAAGGGGCGCCACCGTCGAGCAGGTTATGGCCGCGCTCATCGCGCCAGAGTCCGCGACCGTAGAGCTCGTACATCATCGTCATCAGCGAGGCCGCGCCGTCCACCATGGCGGCGTCGACGACCTGCCCGCGCCCTCCCGCGCGCACGTGCAGCAGCGCCGCCAGCACACCCAGCCCGAGATACAGAGCGCCGCCGCCCAGGTCGGCAACCAGGTTCAGGGGTGGGCAGGGCGGCTGGCCGGCGTAGCCGATCGCGTGGAGGGCACCGGTGAGCGCCAGATAGTTGGAATCGTGGCCGGGCGCGGTCGCGAGCGGACCGCTCTGACCCCAGCCCGTCATGCGTCCGATCACGAGGCGCGGGTTTGCCGCCAGACATTCCTGCGGACCCATCCCGAGCCGCTCCAGCACTCCGGGGCGAAAGCCCTCGAGCAGCACATCTGCGTGGGTCATCGCAGCGAGCAGCGCCGCGCGCGGCCGCGACTGCTTCAGATCGAGCGTGAGGCGCGTGCGCCCGCGCTGCACCAGGTCGCTCGGAGCGAAGGCGGGCCCCGCATTTGAGAGCGGCGGTGCGATGCACAGGATCTCCGCGCCCATGTCTGCCAGCAACATCGCGCAGAAGGGCACGGGCCCGAGCCCCGCGAGCTCGATGACGCGCGTGCCGTGCAGTGGTCCGCTCACTTGTCGCCGCCGACTCGTTCTTGTAGCGTTCGTAGCACCATCGATTAATCGTCCGCAATGCGCCCGCCGTCAAGCCCTCGCGGGCTGGAGTTGCAATTTGGCCCGTCATACGAGCTTGACGCTCCGCGATCGCCTTGCGATCGATGATCTGCTCGCCCGCTACGCCTGGGCACTCGACACCGGGGACGTCGAGGGCTTCGTAAGCTGCTTCACACGCGACGGCGTCGTCATCGAGGAAGTCTTCGAGGAGCCCGACCGCTGGGAGGGACACGAGGGCATTCGCCGCCTCGCGGAGCATTATCGAGCCGCGCCCGGCTTTCCCGGACGCCAGCATCATGTGAGTCAGCGGCTCGTCAGCGGTGACTCGCGGCGCTGCGCGGTGCGCTCGTTCACTTTCGTGACGGAGTGCCGCGGTGAGCCGCCCTACGTGCTGCGCTTCGCGGGCTATTACGAGGATCAGGCGGTCAAGAGGCAAGGCGCATGGCTGTTTCGCGAGCGCATCATCCGTCTGTGGGACGGACCCGTGCTCGCGCGCTTTCCTGGACACGACGGCAAGCGGGTGCCGCGCAAGCGACCGCCCGAGCTGGCACGATCTTCAAAGGCGACGCATGCCCGCACGTAATCGAGGCCGCATCTCGCGGCGCGTGGCCGAGGAGGCCGTGCGCACGCTGCTCGCCTGGGCCGGCGACGATCCGCAACGCGAAGGTCTGCGCGACACGCCGAAGCGCGTGGTCAATGCTTATCGCGACTGGTTCTCCGGCTACGGCGTCGATCCGCGCGAATACATGCGCCGCACTTTCGAGGAGGTCGACGGCTACGACGAGCTCGTGGTCCTGCGCGACATCTCCTTCGAGTCGCACTGTGAGCATCACATGGCGCCGATCATCGGTCGCGTGCACGTCGGTTACCTGCCGACCAACAAAGTGGTCGGCATCAGCAAGCTGGCGCGGGTCGTGGAAGGCTACGCGCGGCGCTTTCAGGTACAGGAGAAGCTCACGGCGCAAGTCGCCGGCTGCATCGACGAGGTGCTGCGGCCGCGCGGAGTCGGCGTGGTCGTCGATGCCGTGCATCAATGCATGACGACCCGCGGCGTGCACAAGCGCGGTGTCTCGATGGTCACGAGCCGCATGGTCGGCGTGTTTCGTAGCGATGCGCGCACGCGCGCGGAGTTTCTGCAATTCATCGACATCCGCGGTGCGCGGTCCGCGTAGGCGTTTGCTGGCCCGCGCACTGATCAGAACGGGTAGCTGAGTCCGGTGAAGACCGCGGCGCCCTCGCTGCCGTATCCCACATCGACGTAGCCCACGACGAAGGGGCTCGCGATGGCGCGCACGCCAAGGCCGCCCGCCCAATGCAAGTGTGAAAAGGGATCGCTACGGCTGGAAGAAAAGACGCGACCCGTGTCCACGAACGGTGCCAGCTCGAGCTCGATGCGCGTGGCAAAGGCATTGAGGGCCCACACCCGCTTGCGATACTCGAGACTCGCCGAGAAAGAATCACGATCGCGGAAGCGCGCGGTGCCGAATCCGCGCAGCGGCTGATCCCCGCCGACGATGGCGCGGTCACCGCCGATGCTGCTCAGCGCCCAGAAGGGCAGCAACCTCAGGTCGCTCGTATACGGCATGTAGCGCAGTGCGATGTGCCCGGCGAGCACCGCATCGCGCGGCAGCTTCCAGAAATGCCGAGCGTCGATGCCGGTCTCGGTGTACAGGTTCGCATTCGCAAGCCCGGTAGCACTCGCGATTCCTGCGTAGACGACCCATTGCGTGCCGCGCGTCGGCACCGTGAGATCATCGCGCGTGTCGTAGGTGAGATAGAGACGATTCAGGAACTGATTGCGGTCCCCGCGCTCGTACGCGTTGGGATACACCTGCTCGATCGAGGGGATCCCGGGTATGTGACCGGGCGTGATCGCGACCTGCCACGGCCGAAACACGTAGCCGAGCTGCCAGGTGTGGCTGAGGTTGCGGCCGATCGCCAGCTGCACGTACTTCTGCTGGTCCGTGTAGTTGCTCTCTCGGCACAGGCATGAGTTGTTGCCGATGCCGAAGAAGCGATCGCTGCCGCTGCGATCGTAGATCACGCTCACGTTGATCGACCACGCGTCCTGGCGCAGCAATCCCGCGGCATATTCGCCGTCGAACTCGCTCTCCACGCGCTGCTTGGCTCCGGCCTCGATCGACCATTGCGTATTGGCCGAAGGGTAGGCAAATACACGCCCGTGGGCGCCATAGCCGAAGTACTCGTTGTAGAAGACATCGGGCGCGATGATGCGGCGGATCTCCCCCTGCTCATTGGTGACCAGGACGGTCGGAATGAGCCCGATGGTCGTTCCGGAATACGGATCCGTATCGATGAGGGGAATCGGCAGGAAGGGTGCCGTGGAGGGATCGAACCAGCGCGATAGGCCGTGCGGCTGCGTTTGCGGTTGCGAGAGTGCCGGCGGCGGTCCCTGCGGCGTGGTCTGCGTCTGTGCCAGCAGCTCATCGTCGGCGACGGCGAGCGCCGCGGCTGCCAGCAGCAATCCGCAGACGATCGAAGCTGCGATCGGCCGGAGCGACACCTTGCGCGGGATCCCAGTGGCCGCATCAGACGCGCGGCGCGCGGCAATGATAGCCTAGTCGGCCAATGAGCTTGCGAGCCCCGGCACTGACCCTATCTCTGCTGATCGCAGCAAGTGCCGCAGGCCCTACCATGGCAACTGACGGTGAGCACGCTGCGCCCGCGAGCGCAAGCGCAAACCCGATCGAGGCGCTTGCAGCGGCAGTTGAAGCGGAGGCGGACGAGAGCGAGCACGAATCGGGTGAGCCTCGGCGTGCCACCGCCGATCGCGCCCGCAGCGATGCTCAGCAGTGTGTCACGCGGGCGCCGCAGGCCGCTCCGTGCCAGTATGCGCAGGGGCTCGCGCTCGGTCTCGCGGCGCGCGCGCATCCACTGCACGCACGATCACTCCTGCACGACATGCTCGAGAGCCTCGCTCGGGCGGATGCCGCCGATCCCGATTACGATGCCGCAGGACCTGCCCGGGTGCGAGCGCTGGTCCTGCTGCGGGCGCCCGGCTGGCCGCTCGGGCCGGGCAACGTGGCAGAAGGCCTGGCCGCGGCACAGCGCGCCGTCATGCGCCACCCGGAATTTCCGCCGAACTGGTTCGCGCTGGCCGAGGCGCAGGCGAAGTCGGGCAGCGGCGGCTCAGCGCACGAGAGTGCCCGGCACGCTCGCGAAGCTGCGCTCGCGCTTCCTGCCTCGCCGCGGCGTGACGCGTGGCTCGCCGAGGCGGACGCCGTGCTTGCTCACAGGTAGCCACGCTCTTCGCACTATTGCCAAAGGGGACGCTCATGGGCAGTGAACAGGTCGCTGCGAACACTCCGACGCTCGCCGAGCTCGCGCACCGGGTGCAGCATCTGCAGGACATCCTCGAGATACAGCAGCTGCAGTCGAAGTATGCGCACTATCTGTTCACCCAGCGCTTCGAGCGCATTGTGGACGAGTGCTTCGCCCTGCACGCACCGGAGGTGAGCGTCGAGTTCTCCGACAGCGGGGTCTATCGAGGCCTCGAGCACATCCGCGCCCTCTATCGTGCCTTCGCGGCGACCCGCCAGGTGCCGGGCTTCTTCATCCTGCACATGGCGGTCAACCCGTACATCGTGATCGCGGCGGACGGGCGCTCGGCGCGCAGCCATTGGCTATCGCCCGGCGCGGTCGGGAGCAACAGCTCCGCGGCGTGGGTCTGGGGTCCTTACTACATCGACTATCTGAAGGAGAACGGCGCGTGGCGCATCCTGCACTCGAATCTCGCACCGCTGTTCCGCAACCGCTACGAGGTGAGCTGGGCGCAGGCGGCGGATCACGGGACGGTGCGCGGTGTGCTACAGGCGCAGCCCGACGCACCGAGCACGCTCTATCGCCCCTTCAACGAAGTGAAGGGCGAGACCGATATCTTCAGGAACCACCCCGAGCTGCCGGAGCCCTACTAGCCGATCTGCCGCTCGGCGTTGCGCGCGGCGCGCTTGCGCTCCTGGCCGCTCAGAAAGCGCTTGCGGATGCGGATCGACTGCGGCGTTACTTCCACGAGCTCGTCGTCCGCGATGAATTCCACCGCATACTCGAGGGTGAGCCGAATCGGCGGGGTGAGCAGGATCGCATCGTCCTTGCCGGCGGCGCGAATGTTCGTGAGCTTCTTGGTCTTAATCGGATTGACCACGAGATCGTTCTCGCGGCTGTGGATCCCGATCACCATGCCTTCGTAGAGCGCCTCTCCCGGGCTCACGAACAGTCGCCCACGCTCCTGCAGATTGAAAAGCGCGTAGGCGACCGCCGCGCCGTTCTCGTTGCTCACCAGCACACCATTGCGGCGCTCGGGGATGTCTCCCTTGACCGGGGCGAAGCCGTCGAAGACGTGGCTCATGAGGCCATTGCCGCGCGTCAGAGTCATGAACTCGCCCTGGAACCCGATCAGGCCGCGGGCGGGCACCCGGTAGTCGAGGCGCACTCGACCCTGCGTATCGACCGCCATATCGCCGAGCTCCGCACGGCGCCGACCGAGCGCCTCCATCACCGCGCCCTGATGCTCGGCATCGATGTCGACCGTCAGCGCTTCGTAGGGCTCGTGCTGGACACCGTCGACGCTCTTCATGAGCACCTGGGGCTTGCCGACCGCCAGCTCGTAGCCTTCGCGGCGCATGTTCTCGATCAGGATGGTGAGATGAAGCTCGCCGCGACCCGAGACGCTGAACACGTCCGCTTCACTCGTATCGGCCACACGCAACGCCACGTTGCTCTGCAGCTCGCGATACAGCCGCTCGCGCAACTGGCGGCTGGTGACGAAGCGACCTTCGCGCCCCGCCAGCGGCGAGGTGTTCACCTGGAACGTCATGGCGAGCGTCGGTTCGTCCACGCTGATGGGCGGGAGCCCTTCAGCCGCGAGGACATCACACACGGTGAGCCCAATGTTCACGGCCTCGATGCCGGTCACGGCGACGATGTCGCCGGCCGTGGCCTCCTCCACCGGCTTGCGCTCCAAACCTGTGAACGCGAGTACCTGGCCGATCTTTGCCAATCCTCGATCCACGCTGCCCTCGCGCAGCGCCACCATCTGTGCAGCGCGCAGCGTGCCGCGGTGAATGCGGCCGATTCCGATGCGGCCGACGAACGAGCTGTAGTCGAGCGTGGAGATCTGCAGCTGCAGGGGAGCTTCCGCATCGCTCGGCGGTGGCGGCACGTATTGCAGCACCGCCTCGAACAGTGCGGTCATGTCCGGGCGCCGCTCGGTCGGATCGGTGCTGGCCCAGCCCTGCAGTGCCGAGGCGTAGATGACCGGGAAGTCGAGCTGCGCGTCGCTCGCGCCGAGCCGATCGAACAGCTCGAAGGTCCTGTCGACGACCCAGCCGGGACGCGCTCCGGAGCGATCGATCTTGTTGACGACTACGATCGCCTTGTGGCCGAGCGCGAGCGCCTTGCGCGTGACGAAGCGCGTTTGTGGCATGGGACCTTCGACGGCATCGACCAGCAGCAGCACGCCGTCGACCATCGACAGAACGCGCTCCACCTCGCCGCCGAAATCCGCATGACCGGGCGTGTCGACGATGTTGATGCGCGTGCCGCCGTACTCGATCGCGCAATTCTTGGCGAGTATCGTGATGCCGCGCTCGCGCTCGATGTCGTTAGAGTCCATGATCCGCTCGCCAACCTTCTCGTGCGCGGCAAAGGTGCCCGATTGCTTGAGCAGACAATCCACGAGCGTGGTCTTGCCGTGATCGACATGGGCAATGATGGCGATGTTGCGGATTTCTCGGTGGAGCGGCACGGCAGCGCGGGCCCGGAATGGCGACCAAAAAGGGGCGCGCAGCGTAGCAGAACGCGCTCTTCTTGGGCAGGCTCGCGCCGCTCGCCGGCCGCCTGCAGACCTCGCACATGAGACGGCGCGGCGGCGGCAGATCCCGAGGCGCTGATGCGCAGCCGCAGGCGCTGCTGGCCGCCGCGCGCGTGCATGCCATCGAGCTGCTCCGACGCAACACCGGTCCAGCGGGCGTGCTGGCGGCCTCGCCGAGCGCGCGGGCCCGCAAGCGCGGCTACAGCGCCATCTTCGGCCGCGACGCCGCGATCTGTGCCCTCGGCATGGCGCTCTCCGGCGACCACGAGCTGCGGCGCAAGGCCGCTCTGGGACTCACGACCCTCGCAGAGCACCAGGCGCCGAATGGACAGATTCCCAAGTTCGTAGATGTCGGCAGGCGCGAGGCGGATTTCTGGTATCTCGGCTGCATCGATGCAACGCTTTGGTGGCTGATCGGGATCGCGTTGCTCGATGCCTGGCAGCTGCCACGTGGCCTGGCGCGCACTCACGCCCGGGCCGTGTCACGCGCACTCTCGTGGCTGCTTGCGCAGGAGCACCAGCGCTTCTTCCTGTTGCAGCAGAACGAGGCGAGCGACTGGGCCGACATCATGCCGCGCTCCGGCTTCGTGCTGTACACCAATACGCTGTGGTATTACGTCAAGCGCCTCTACGGCATTGCCCACGCGGCCGCCACGCGCACGAACTTCAACGGCCTGTTCCATCCGTTCACGGAGCGCCTGGCGGAATATCGCCGCGGGCGGCTGCTCGCCCATTACGCGCTGCGCAAGGCGCGCAGGCGCGCGCTGTATCTGAGCTTCGTGAACTTCTCCTTCTTTGGCGATGAGGGCGATGTGTTCGGCAATCTGCTCGCGATCCTGCTCGGCCTTGCGGACGAGCAAGCGCGCGAGCGCACGCTGCGCGCGCTGCTCGCCGCGCGTGTACATGAGCCTTATCCCGTACGTGTCGTCGTGCGCCCGATCGCACGTCACGACTCGCTGTGGCGCAGTTATATGTCGCGTCACCGGCAGAACCTTGCCTGGCAGTACCACAACGGTGGGATCTGGCCCATGGTCGGCGGGTTCTGGGTCGCGGCGCTCGCCGCCTGCGGGCGGCGCGAGCTGGCACAAGCTCAGCTCCTGCCGCTCGCCCGCGCCTGTGCGCTCGGCAACTGGCGCTTCACGGAGTGGCTGCACGGCCGCACGCTCACAATGCGCGGCATGCCGGGGCAGTCGTGGAATGCAGCCGCCTACCTGCTGGCCGCGCACTGCGTGAGCGGCGCGGCCCAACCATTCGCGCACCCGGCGAAACGTGACCGGCTTCACACCTGAGGTCCTCAATCACCCGAGGTCCTCAATCCGCCCCCGCCCGCGGCCGAAACAGAGAACTACGCGCGGCCATCCTCCGCGTCGCCTGTTCGTGTGCGCAGCAAAACTCTCATAGCGGTCTCCCTTGCATCGCTGATCCTGATGAGCGGCATCTTCGCGCTCGCCCGGGCGGCGTTGCTGCGCAACTTTGCCCGCATCGAGGATGACACCACGCGCCAGTGCATCGAGCGCGTGCGCCGCTCGCTCGAGCAGGAGCTCGTGCGGCTCGCAGCGGCAGCCGAGCGCGGCGCGGCGCGTGATGACACCTATTTCGCGGTGCTGGCGCGCACGCCGCGCTACGCAGCTCTCGGCCTCACCCCCGACGTGCTCGATGGCATCGGGGTAGACCTGATCTGGATCATCGATACGGCTGGACGCACGCTTGCGGGGGTGCACGTCGACGGCGATGGTGCGCAGCGCTGGGAGGAGCTGACTCCACAGGAGCTCGCGCAATTGCAGCGCTACGTGCCCGACATCGGCTGGGCAGCCGAGCGCAGACCGCTCGCGCGCCTGCTGAGCATGCCGCGCGGCGTGCTCGCCGTGAGCGTCGCCCCCGTGCTCAAGACCGATCACACCGGTCCGCGCGCGGGCACGCTCATCATCGGGCGCTATCTCGACAAGAGCGCGGCGCGTGAGATCGCGCAGGCGACGCAGCTGCCTGTTGCGATCACCCCGCTCGGATCGGCAGCCGAGGCGCTGCGCCTGCCGGAGGAAGTGCGCCGCTGGTTGTCCTCCGCGCCGCAAGCCGCGGAGCCGTTCATGCAGTTGCGCGATGCCACGATGTTGAACGGCTATACGTTGTTGCGCGACCTGCGCGGGCAGCCGCTGGCCGTGGTGTCAACGGGAGTGCGCCGCGATGCGCTCGCATTCGGCAGGCAACGGATGATCGCCGTGATCGTCGCGGTCACCGCCGGCTTCGGCTGCATCGTGCTCGCGCTGCTCGTGCTCGTGAGCCGCAGCTGGGGTGCGATCGAGCGCCAGCGCCGCGCGCACCGCCGCCGTCTCGTGCGGCTCGCGAATCGCGATACCCTCACGGGGCTGCCGAATCGCGCGCAGCTGCAGGCGCGGCTGCCCAGGTTGCTCGCGGACGCCGAGCGCGCGGGCTCACTGCTCGCGCTGCTGTACATCGACCTCGACCACTTCAAGGACGTGAACGATTCGCTCGGTCACAGCAGCGGCGATCGGCTGCTCGCCGCGGTGGCGCAGCGTCTGCGCCGCTGCGTCTCGCGCAGCGACCTCGTGGCACGCATGGGCGGCGATGAGTTCGTCGTCATCGCGACTGGCCTGCCGGCGGCGAGCGCAGTGGACTACATCGCGCGCCGCATCCAGGAGACGCTCACCGCGCCCCTCGAGCTCGACGGCATGCGGCTCGGAATCCTGGCGAGCATCGGCATCAGCCTCTATCCGAGCGATGGGACCAATCTCGAGCAGCTGCTCAAGCATGCGGACATCGCGCTTCATCAGGCGAAGGATCGCGGTCGCGCCAACCATCAGTTCTTCACCGGGGAGATGCAGACACTGCTCGCGGATCGTCTGCAGCTCGAGCACGCGCTGCGCCACGCGCTCGTCAGCGAGCAGCTGTTCCTCGAGTATCAGCCGGCGTTCGATCTGCAGACGCGCATGCCGGTCGCCTTCGAGGCGCTGCTGCGCTGGAACCATCCGCAGCTCGGCCTGCTGCCACCGGGACGCTTCGTGCCGATCGCCGAGCACGACAATTTGATCCTGGACCTCGGCGCGTGGGTGCTGCGGCGCGTGTGTCGTCAGCTCGCCGAGTGGCAGCAGCAGGGACTGCCACTGCTGCCGATCTCCATCAACGTCACCTCACGGCAGTTCGAGCACGGCCGCCTGGTCGAGCTCGTCTCCGGGCTGACGCGCGAGTTCGACCTCGATGCGAACCGGCTGCACTTCGAGATCACCGAGAGCGCGGCCATGCAGAACTCGGAGCAGCAGCTCGGCGCGCTGCAGGCGCTGCGCAATCTCGGCTGTCGCATCCTCATCGATGATTTCGGCACGGGCTACTCGAGCTTGAGCTACTTGAAGCACCTGCCTATCGACACCTTGAAGATAGACCGCGCCTTCGTGCGCGACATGGCGAGCGACACCAACGACGCGGCGATCGTCAGTGCCATCATCGGCATCGCCAACAGCCTCGGCTTGCACGTGGTGGCCGAAGGCGTCGAGACCGCAGAGCAGCTCGCGTGTCTCACGCAGCTCGGCTGTCGCACGGCGCAGGGGTTCTATTTCAGCCGTCCGCTGCCTGCGGCCGAAGCGCGCGTGGTGCTCGAGAAGCTCGGCTCGCGGCGCCGCGCCGGGGATACGGCGAAGCTTGCGATCTTGAAGAGCTGAAGACTCGGCATCCCGCTTGCTGTACTGGCACCCAAGCCCGAGTACAGTAAAGGTGACCGATCTATGGACCCTCAGCCGCTCGCTTCGGGAGAGATGCACCGGCTCGCGCAGCTGATCGAGCGCATGCGAGTCGCGATGTTGACCACCGCGCACGGCAGCAGCTCGCTCCGCGCCAGGCCGCTCGTCACGCTGGAGCTCGATAGCGCGGGCTGTGTATGGTTCTTCGTGGCGCTCAGCTCGCCGCAAGCCGCCGAGATCGCGCAGCAGCCCCAAGTGAGCCTGAGCTACGCGGATTCCGACCGGCAGGACTTCGTCTCGATCTCAGGTGGCGCGGAGATCGTGCGCGAGCGCGCGAGGATGCAGCAGCTGTGGACAGGTGAGCTCGCGCGCTGGTTTCCCCGCGGTCTCGACGAGCCGGACCTGGCACTGCTGCGCGTGCGCATCGAGCAGGCAGAGTACTGGGACGCGCCGGAGAGCCCGGTGCAAAGGCTGTACGGACTCGCGAAGGCGATTGCGACGCGTGACAGTGAGGCCCTGGGCGAACATCAGAAGCTCGAGGGTCCGGCTCGCTGAGTTGGCGTCCCGCGACGTGGCACTGCACACTTTGTGCTATGGCCACGCCTTCCCGCACCCCGCCGAGCGTTCCTGCGCATGCTGCGCGGCGCCGCAGTGCCTCAGCGCCGCTCGAGCCGCCCCCGCCGCCGCCGCTCGCGGGCTTTTTTGGGGTATTCCGTTACAGCCGGCGTGCGCTCGAGCTCGTGTGGACGACCAACCGGCCGCTCACGATCGGCTTTGCCCTGCTGACGGTCGTGGCCGGCGTGCTGCCGGCTTTGGTGGCCTACATTGGCTCGCTGATCGTCGATGCCGTCGTGGCCGCCATGCGCGCGGCCGGTCACGACGCCGCGCGCGTCGTGACTTTCGTCGTCCTCGAGGGTGTGCTGGTCGCCGGCATCGCTGCGGCGCAGCGCGGCCTGTCATTGTGTCAGTCGCTGCTGCGCGCCCAGCTCGGTCAGCGAGTCAATGTGATGATCCTCGAGAAGGCGCTCACGTTGACGCTCAGCCACTTCGAGGACTCTGAGTTCTACGACAAGCTGACGCGCGCGCGGCGCGAGGCCTCGAGCCGGCCGCTGAGCCTCGTGACCCGCACCTTCGGCCTGCTGCAGAATGCCATCTCGCTCGCGAGCTACGGCGCGCTGCTGGTGCGCTTCTCGCCGTGGGCGGTGGTCGTGCTGCTGTGTGCCGGCCTGCCGGCGTTCGTGGCGGAGGCCAAGTTCTCCGGGGATGCCTTTCGCCTGTTTCGCTGGCGCTCGCCCGAGACGCGCATGCAGCTGTATCTGGAGACGGTGCTGGCGCGCGAGGACCATGCCAAGGAGGTTAAGCTCTACGGGCTCGGGCCGCGGCTGCTCGAGCGCTATCGCGACATCTTCCGGCGTTTGTACCGGGAAGATCGTGCCCTGACGATTCGCCGCGACCTGTGGGGATTCGGGCTCGGGCTCATCGCGACACTCGCCCTATATGGTGCTTACGCCTGGATCGCACTCAGCACGGTGCGCCGCGCGATCACCCTCGGGCAGATGACCATGTATCTGATGCTTTTCCGTCAAGGTCAGTCGGCGGTCTCCGCGATGCTCTCGGCCATCGGCGGCATGTACGAGGACAATCTGTATCTGTCGACCCTGTACGAATATCTCGAGACCCCGGTGCCGCCACCCCTCGGGGCCATCGTCCACGGTCCGCGGCCTGAGGATGGCATTCGCTTCGAGGATGTGAGCTTCACTTATCCGGATACGTCCGAGCCTGCGCTGCAGCACGTGAGCCTGCATCTGCGCCCGGGAGCAAGTCTCGCCCTGGTCGGTGAGAACGGCTCCGGCAAGACCACTCTCATCAAGCTGTTGACGCGGCTGTACGCGCCGACGAGCGGACGCATTATGCTCGAGGGGCGGGACCTCGGCGCCTGGGACGAGAGTGCGCTGCGCGAGCGAATCGGGGTCATCTTCCAGGACTTCGCCCGCTATCAGATGCTCGTCGGCGAGAATGTCGGCGCCGGCGACGAGCGCTACTTCGAGGATGAGGCGCGCTGGCGCGAGGCCGCATCCAAGGGCCGCGCGAGCGACTTCATCGAGAGTCTTCCGGCAGGCTATTACACCCAGTTGGGCAAGTGGTTTCGCGACGGCCGCGAGCTGTCCGGCGGACAGTGGCAGAAGATCGCGCTCGCGCGCGCGTTCATGCGCACACGCGCCGACATTCTGGTGCTCGATGAGCCGACCGCGGCGATGGATGCGCAGGCGGAGGCCGAAGTCTTCGAGCACTTTCGCCAGCTGGCGCGCGACCGCATCACCATCCTGATCTCACATCGCTTCTCCACGGTGCGCATGGCCGATCAGATCGTGGTCCTCGATCGCGGCCGCATCATCGAGCAGGGCAGCCACGAGCAGCTGATGCTGCTGCAGGGCCACTACGCGCACCTCTTCGCGCTGCAGGCGCGCGGCTATCGCTGAGGGCCACGCTGCGCCGTCGGCGTGCTCGCCAGCAGGCGTTCGAGCTGCGCGCGGATGACCGCGGTCTCGCGCTCGATCTGATCGCGCAGCTCTTTGATGCGCGCACCCTCGACCTCGTCGGCGCGCAGGCGCAGCGCCTCGAGCTCGCGCGCGAGCCCCAGCCGCTCACGCGACCAGGTGCGCCGGCTCAGGGCGTGCACGATGAACTCGACGGCGAAGATCGCCGCCCCGACGATGAGGATCAGGACGCCAAGCGGGGCCTGGAGGCGGGCGAACAGCAGGTTGAGCTCGGTCGACATCGTGATCACGCGCCAGTTCGCGATCAGGAACGCGAGGACGATGATGAGAACGGCGATGTTGGCGATGGTGCGCGGTTTCATTAGATTACTTCTCGTTGCGCGGATGTGCGAGTAGCCCGACGGGGAAGCTCTCGAGGACAGCGGCGGCGGCCAGGGCGCGGTGTCCATCAAGCTCGCGGACGGGCACGTGAGCCTCATCGAAGACGTTCGTGAGCATGCCTGCGTCGAGATCCTCTGGCAACTCGATGCACGTGTCCTGCCATACGTGCGTACCGAGCGGCAGCTCCGGCTCCGCATCGAGGAGCCGGGCATGAAGGCGCGGCACCACCGTGATGATCGCCTCATCCCCGAGACGCCGTGCGAATGCGCACAGATGCTGCGCCTGCGTTCCGCTCACGGCGAGCGCCACATAGCTGCCGTACGCGAACAGCTCCGGACGGGCGCGCCGCAGCTCGAGCGCCCGCCACGTCAGATAGAGCTTGGCGCGTCCGTCCGGCAGGGTCTCGAGCAGGCTGCGTGCATAGGCTGCGGCCGCCTGCGGCGCGGCGGCCGCAGCTTTGATGTCGGCCAGCAGCGCCATCAAGCGCGCATAGTCGACGGGCCGCCGATTGTCCGGATCCACGAGCGAGAAGTCCCACACCTCGGTGCCCTGGTAGGTGTCGGGTACTCCCGGTGACGTGAGCTTGCACAGCGTCTGCGTCAAGGCGTTGAGCAGGCCGAAGTGCGCCACGAGCCGCGCGAGCGCCGTGAGCTCGGCGAGGAACAGATTGCTCGCACGTGGCTCGAGCACGTCCCGGATGAACTGGCGCAGCGCGTCCTCGTAGAGGCCGTTGATGCTCGACCAGCTCGAGCGCATCTTGGACTCGCGCACGGCCTTCTGCATATAGGCCTCGATGCGCTGTACGTACTCAGGTGCGATGCGGTCGGCACGAGCCTCCAGCGGCAGTGTGCCGAGCAGCGTTTGGTAGAGCAGGTACTCGTCGTTGGGCACGGGCGCCTGCAGCTCATCCACCACGCGCTTGCGTCCGCGGTTCATCTGGCGCCAGCGCTGCAGAGCGCGGCGCCATGTGGCGGGCATTTCCGAGAGGACATCGATGCGCGCACGCACGTCCTCAGAGCGCTTCGTATCGTGCGTCGAAGTGGCGAGCAGCTCGTGCGGCCAGTGGCGCGCGCGATACTGCGCATCGGCATGGAACGCGCGCACGCTGATGCCGAAGCTGTCCGGCTCGCCGCCCACCTCGTTGAGCGAGGTGAGCCGGTTGAAGCGATAGAAGGCGGTATCCTCGACCCCCTTCGCAGCCGCGGGGGAGGTCACCTGCTGGAACTTCATGGCGAACGCACGCGCAGCGTCCTCGAGCGCCGCTCCGGGACCCTCACGCAGCAGGATGGCGCCGACGAAATCGTACACCGCCGCATCGGTCGAGGAGCCGCGGCGCCGTGCACAGGCGAGCGCCCAGTCGATGTAGCGCCGGTCCTCGCTCGAGACACCGGCCGCGACGTAAGTGCGGTAGACGGGAAAGCACGCGATCACCTCGGCGAGCGCACGCTTCAGGCTGTTGTGCGTGAAATCACGCGTGTCGCGCGCGGCGCGCGCGATGCGGGTCAGCTCGCTCGCGAGCACGTTCAACTCGGCGGCGAGCGAGGTCTCGAGGATGAAGAGCTTGCACTCGTAGACCACGTCGGCCCAGGTGAGCGGGGAGCCGATGAACCCCTGATAGGTTCGATCCATGCGACCCTTGGAGCCGCGGTCGACCAGCAGACCGTTGACGACGTTTGCAAACCGATAACCGGTCGTGCCGTGTACGGGCCAGTCCTCGCGCAAGTGCTCGAAGGGAGCATTGATCTTCTCCACGACCAGATAGAGCGGCAGCTCCTGGAAGCGCGCGGCGGCGGGTGTTGCGGGGGTGCTCGAGCCCAGCTCGCGCGCGACGCTCGCGGCGTCGCGCTGGTGCGCCACGTGCCGCTGCAGCCGCCAGAAGTACTGCGCCGGATCGTACAGGCCATCGGGATGGTCGATACGCAAGCCGTCGATCTTGCCGGCTGCAATCAGCTCGAGCACGAAGCGGTGCGTGGCCTCGAATACCGCCTCGTTCTCCATGCGCAGGGCAGCCAGGTCGTTCACGTCGAAGAAGCGGCGATAATTGATCTCGTCCGCGGCCACGCGCCAGTAGGCGAGGCGATAGGCCTGTGACTCCAGAAGCGCGTGCAGTGTGTCGAAGCTCGCCGAGATGCCCACGCTGCCGTTCACCGCATGTACGGCGGCATCGATCGCCTCCGGCAACGCGCCATCCGAGCGCGCGCACAGCCGGGTGAGACGCCGCTTGTGCACTTCCTTGTCACGATGGCGCTCCTCGATGGCGGCGGGCGAGGGCTGACGCCGGTCCGGCAGATGGCTGAAGCCCGTGATGAGGCTCGAGAACTCATCCCGCAGCTCCTCCGTCAGCCGCTCGCGCGGCAGCAGCGCGAGGGCGCGCTCGAGAATCACCGGGTAGTCGCGTGGATCGAGCGGAAAGCGGTGCTCGTGATAGTAGACCGCGAGCGCGCCCGCCTCGCGCTCGAACGTGAGCACGAGCTCGCCGCGTTCCAGCACGCTGCCGTAACGATCGCCGAGCACGGGCACGAGCACCTTGCCGCTGATCGCCGGATCGACGCTTTGCCAGTCGATGTCGAAGAACTGTGCGTAGATGGATGCGTTGCCATTCTCGAGCACGTCCATCCACCAGGCATTTTCCGCACCCATCACCCCGACGTGATTCGGCACCAGATCGACGATGTGACCCATGCCGTGGGCGCGCAGCGTGTCGACGAAACGATCGAGGTCGGCCGGGGTGCCGATCTCCGGATTGATGCTGTTGTGATCCACCACGTCATAGCCGTGCTCGCTGCCAGGGCGTGCGCGCATGTAGGGCGAGCAATACAGATGGCTGATGCCGAGCGCGTCGAAGTAAGGGATGAGGGCCGTCGCATCGCGCAGTGTGAAGCTGCCCTTGAGCTGCAAGCGATAGGTCGCGCGCGGTATCACGACACCGGACGTGGCGCCGGCGGCCGCTGTCCGGCGAGCAGCCTCACGTGCCGTTGGCGGCTCGACCTCTGGGTCAGCTGCGGCCATGAGCGCGCTCGAGGAGCCAGGTCACGCTCCAGGGCTCGAGCTCGTTGCGGGTGACGACCGCACGAATGTTGGGATGCGTAGCGAAGATCATGCGTCCGGCCGTGCGCCCGACGATGGGCACGCTGCGGCTCGTGAGATTGGCGAGCAGATGCAACACCGCGCCGTCGCGCAGCGTCCAATCGACGGCGAAGGCACCATGTGCCTCGAGCTCGATGCAGGCGCGCGTGCGGATGTTCGGTACGAGCGGCACGATCTCGCGCTGGCGCTGGGCGAGCAGCCGCCGGTAAAACTCGAGCATGTCCGCGTGAGCCGTCTGTCCCAGCTGGTCCCAATCGAGGTGGACGGCGCGCACCGTCGCGGGCGCGGCCGGATCGGGGATGCTCTCCTGGCCCTCCGGCGTGCTGAACTTCTCGAAGCGCGCGAACTCACGCCGGCGTCCGGCGCGCACCTGCTCGGCAAGCTCCGGCGCAAAGTCGCAGAAGTAGCTGAAAGGCTGTGGGGCCGCCCATTCCTCGCCCATGAACAGCAGCGGTGGCGATGGGGCGAGCAGCAGCACCGCCACGGCCGCGCGCAGGGCGGCGGGCTCGGCGAGCTGACCAATGCGCTCGCCGCAGGCGCGGTTGCCGATCTGATCATGATTCTGCAGGAAGGTGACGAAAGCCGTCGGAGGCAGCTGGGCGCTCGGCTCGCCGCGCTTGCGGTGCTCGTGACGCGAGTACTGCCCCTGATACGCGAAGCCTTCGGCGAGCGCCCGACATAGCAGCAGATGCGGCTGACGTACGTAGTCTTCGTAGTAGCCGTCGGTCTCTCCGGTGAGCAGCACGTGCACACAGTGGTGCACGTCGTCATCCCACTGCGCATCGAAGGTCTCGCGTCCTCCCGGAGGTCCGAGCAGATGCGCCGCGTTCGCGGCATTCTCGAGCACCAGATACACGGGACGCTCGCTTCCGGGCCCAGTGCGGGCGGCGCGCGCGATCTCCGTCAAGATGTGCGGCTCGCCGTCGTCGTGGATGGCATGCACCGCGTCGTAGCGCAAGCCGTCGAAGCGGAACTCCTCGAGCCAGTAGAGCGTGTTGTGGATGAAGAAGTCGCGCACCGTGCGGCTGCCGGGGCCATCGAAATTGATCGCCGCGCCCCACGGGGTGCGGTGGCGCGTGCTGAAGAACTCGGGCGCGTAGAGATGCAGATAGTTGCCCTCGGGCCCGAAGTGGTTGTAGACGACATCGAGCATCACGGCCAGGCCGTGACGGTGCGCGGCGCTGATGAGGCGCTTGAGATCGTCGGGCGTGCCATAGCGCGCCTCGGGAGCAAACGGCAGGACGCCGTCGTAGCCCCAGCCGTACGCGCCCGGAAAATCCGCGATCGGCATCAACTCGATCACGGTCACGCCGAGCTCGACCAGGTGCTCGAGCCGCGCCTCGATACCGGCAAAGGTGCCTGCGGGCGTGAAGGTGCCGACGTGCAACTCGTACATGACCGCCGCCTCCCACGGGCGGGCGCGCCAGTCGGTGTCGCGCCACTCGAAGGCGAGTGGATCGATGACGGTGCTCGGGCCGTGAACATCGTTCGGATTGCAGCGCGAGGCCGGGTCGGAAACCTCCCGCGCGCCATCGATGCGGTAGCGATACAGCGAGCCGCTGCCCGCGGCGTCGGTCGTGAGCTCGAAGAAGCCTCCGGCGCACTCCGGAACCGCGAGCGTGCGTGTGCGCGCATCGGCATACAGCACGAGCTCCACGCGCCGCGCAGCAGGTGCCCACAGCCGAAAGCGCACCGAGCCATCGGCCAGCAGCGTGGCGCCGAAGGGCATCGAGTGCATGTAGCGCGCAGCGCTCATCGAGTTTCCATGAGCAGGGCGAGCGAGCGTCCCTGCAGCGGATAGCTCGCTGCAGCGACGCGCACCTGCGGCATCAACGGCTCGCTGGTGTCGAGCACGCGCAGCCAGCCGTAGTCGGGCCGAAATTGCGGCAGCGCGAACTCGATCGGCTCGTAGTGCGCATTGAAGAGCACGAGAAAGTTGTCGTCCTTCAAGGGACGTCCACGTCGGTCCACGCGCTCCAGCGCTGCCCCGGCGAGATAGACGCCGAGGGCACGCGCGAATTCCTGGTCCCACTCCGCGCCCGTCATCTCCGTGCCCGCCGGCGTGAGCCAGGCGACATCCTTGATGCCGGCCCCGGCGATCGGCCGACCCTGCAGGAAGCGCCGGCGCGCGAACACGGGATGGCGGCGGCGCAGCGCGATCATGCGCTCGACGAAAGCCAGAAAGTCGCGCTGCTCGTCGTTCAGCTCCCAGTCGAGCCAGGAGATCTCGTTGTCCTGGCAGTAGGCGTTGTTGTTGCCGCGCTGCGTGCGGCTGAGCTCATCGCCCCCGAGGATCATCGGCACGCCCTGCGACAGCAGCAGCGTCGCGAGCAGATTGCGCTTGAGCTGCGCCCGCAGGCCGCGTATGCCGGGATCCGCGGTGGGTCCCTCTGCACCGCAGTTCCAGGAGCGGTTATTGTCGGTGCCGTCGCGGTTGTCCTCGCCATTCGCCTCGTTGTGCTTCTGGTTGTAGCTGACCACGTCCTCGAGCGTGAAGCCGTCGTGCGCCGTGACGAAATTGACACTCGCGTGCGGCTTGCGGCCGCCAGCCTCGTAGAGATCCGCGGAGCCGGAATAGCGCCGCGCGAACTCGCCGATCAGCCCGCCGTCGCCCTTCCAGTACGAGCGCATGCCGTCGCGGTATTTATCGTTCCACTCATTCCATCCGGGCGGGAAGTTCCCCACCTGGTAGCCGCCGGCACCCACGTCCCAGGGCTCGGCGATGAGCTTGACCTGCGAGAGCACGGGGTCCTGGGTGATGGTGTCGAAGAACGAGCCGAGGCGGTCCACGTCGTAGAGCTCGCGCGCAAGTGCCGCGGCGAGATCGAAGCGGAACCCGTCGACATGCATCTCGAGAACCCAGTAGCGCAGCGAGTCCATGATCAGCTGCAGCACCTGCGGCTGCTGCAGGTTCAAGGTATTGCCCGTGCCCGTGAAGTCCATGTAGTAGCGCAGGTTGTCGGGGGTCAGGCGGTAATAGGAAGCGTTGTCGGCGCCGCGAAAGCACAGCGTCGGACCGAGCTGATTGCCTTCGGCGGTGTGGTTGTAGACCACGTCGAGGATCACCTCGATGCCCGCGGAGTGCAGCGTCTTCACCATCGTCTTGAACTCGTTGATACCGCCCGTGGCGCTGTAGGTCATCTCGGGCGTGAAGAAGCCGATGGTGTTGTAGCCCCAGTAATTGCGCAGCCCGCGATCGAGCAGATGGCGGTCATCGACGAAGGCATGTACCGGCATCAGCTCGAGGGCGGTGATCCCGAGTCTGAGCAGGTGATCGATCACTGGGGCGGTGGCGAGGCCCGCGTAGGTCCCGCGCAGCTCCGACGGCACCTCGGGGTGGCGCATGGTCAGCCCACGCACGTGCGCTTCATAGATCACGGTATCCGCCCACGGAGTGCGCGGCGCGCGATCATCGGCCCAGGTGAAGGCCGGATCGATCACGCGGCACTTGGGCATGCCGCTCGCGCTGTCGCGCCTGTCGAAGGAGAGATCCGCGCGCGCATGGCCGACGCGGTAACCGAAGTGCGCATCACTCCAGCGCAGGCGGCCCTCGAGCAGCTTGGCATACGGCTCTATGAGCAGCTTGTTCGGGTTGAAGCGATGGCCTTGCTCCGGATCGTAGGGTCCGTGAACGCGATAGCCGTAGAGCAGGCCGGGGCGCGCTTCTGGCAGGTAGCAATGCCAGATCAGATCGGTGCGCTCGCGCTGCTCGATGCGCTGCACCTCGCGCCGGCCCGTGGCATCGAACAGGCACAGCTCCACGCGAGTCGCGTGCGCGGAGAAGAACGAGAAGTTCACTCCCTCGCCGTCCCAAGTGGCACCGCGCGGATAAGGACGCCCCGGCCACACAGCCGTCATGCGCGCATCGACGCTGCCCGCGCGATCGGTGGTGTGCACGCTGCGCTCGCCCGGTGCACCTCTGCGCCCCTGCATCACAGCCTCGGGCTGCTCGTGCGGTGGGCTGCGATCATTCATGCGAAGCTTCCGAGCTGCGCCGCTGTGTTGCCGCGCTGTAGCAGCGCGAGCAAGCCGCTCAGCGGGATCGGCACCCAATCGGGCCGGTTGCGCAGCTCATAACACAGCTCGTAGAGCATCTTCTCGAGCTCGAACAGCTCGAGCAGCGGCAACGTCTCGTCCAAATCCGCGTACAGTTTGCCCGCCCGGGCACTGCGGTCGTAGGCCTTGAGAAGAGCGCCGCGCGCTTCACGCTCCCAGGCTGCGAGCTGTGAGTCGAGCGGTGTGCAGTCCTCGTGCGCCTGCAAGCTGCAGCGGCGCAGCGCGACCCGTCGCGCGTAGGCAAAGGAGCGCAGCATCCCGGCCACGTCGCGCATCGGGGAGCTCTTCTCGCGCCGCGCGGCGAGCGGCCGCGACGGCTCGCCCTCGAAATCCGCGATGATGAAATCGTTTCGCTGCAACAGCACCTGGCCGAGATGAAAATCCCCGTGCACGCGGATCTTGAGTCCGCGGGGGGCGCGTGGCGCGGTCGCAGCGATGCGTGCCAGCAGCGCCTCGCGATGCGTCTCGAGCAGCCGGAGATCCTCGCGCACCGCGTCGGGCAAGTCGGCGGCTCGGGCGAGCAGCTCGAACATCGTGAGCGCGTCCTGCCGCACCCGTGCGCGCCACAGCGAAATATCCTTGGCCGTGATCGGCTCGGCGGCGAAGGCGCTGTCGCTGGTCGGCGTTGCAAGCGCGCGGTGCAGCTCGGCTGTGCGCTGTCCGAGCGTGTGCGTCAGCGCGAGATAGGCGCCGTGCACATCGTGCGGCACGGGCGCCGCCGTGCGCCGCTCCTCGAGAAAGCGTGCCAGATAATTGAGCGTGAGGTCCCAGCCGTCGCCCTGGTTGGCGACGAAGGCCTGCAGCAGCGCCAGGGTCGCGATGGAGCCATCGTTACCGAGGTACTCGACCGCGCCGGCGAGCGGCACGATGTTGTGAAAGTGTGCGACTTCAGTGAGGAAGCGCCCGACTTCGAGCTCGGGGTTGACGCCCGGCTGCACGCGTCTGAAGGCTTTCAGGAACAAGCGCTCGCCGAGCCGCAGCGCCGTGTTGCTGCTCTGTGCGAGGGGCACGCTCATCGCGAGCTCGGCCTGTGGATCGCCGCGCAGCTCCGAGTAGGCGGCCGTCGCACTGAAGCGCAGCTTGCCGTGCGCCAGCGCCTGCTCGGCGCCGGCGCCGATCTGCTCGACGAGGGCGCGACAGAATGCCTCGTCGGTGAAGGCATCGGCGAGCACGCCGATGCGTGCCTGCTGGCGCACGCGCGCGATGGCGGCCGCCTGCAGTCGGCCCCAGCGCGTCTCATCGCGATCCTGAAATGCCAGTGTGAGCGGCATGAAATAGCGGCCACTCTCGCTGCCGCTCTGCACGTCGAAGAGCGCGATCAGCCAGTCGCCCGGGCCTGTGGTCCAGATCGCCTGATCGGCGAGCTGTGCACGCGCGATGCCGGCGCCCTTGGCCGCATACCAGCGTTGCGTCGCGATGTAGTGCGGCACCACGCGCTCCTCGAGCTGCGCGCGCAGTCGAGCCGCAAGCCCACTGCGCCAGAGCGCAACGTGGTCCGGAAAGAAGCTGTTCCAACGATCGATCAGCACCAGCACCGGCGCGTCATCGCGTGGCAGGCGCTCCTCGTGCCAGGAGGGTGCCTGCGCCTCGCGGCTCAGCCGGAACCAGTAGAACGCGTAGCTCGGTAGAGTGAGCAGATACGGCAGCTCGCCGATCGGCGGGAACGGTGTGCGTCCGGTGAGCTCCGTCGGCACCATGCCCTTGAACTCGGCGAGGTTGAGCTCGACCGGCTGTGCGGAGCGCGACAGATTGACGACGCACAGGATCGTGTCCTCCTCATGCTCGCGCACATAGGCGAGCACCTTGCGATTGCCGGGGCGGATGAAGCGCATGGCGCCGCGGCCGAAGGCCTGCGAGCTCTTGCGCACCAGCAGCATGCGCTTCATCCAATTGAGCAGCGAGGAGCGATCGCGTGTCTGCGCCTCCACGTTCACGGCCTGAAATCCGTACACCGGATCCATGATCGGCGGCAGGTACAGCTGCTGCGGGTCGGCACGCGAGAAGCCCGCGTTGCGATCCGGGCTCCACTGCATGGGGGTGCGCACCCCGTTGCGGTCGCCGAGATAGATGTTGTCGCCCATGCCGATCTCGTCGCCGTAATAGATGATCGGAGAGCCCGGCATCGACAGCAGCAGCCCGTTCATGAGCTTGATGCGATCAGTGTCGTTCTCGAGCAGCGGGGCGAGGCGCCGGCGGATGCCGAGGTTGAGGCGCGCGCGCGGATCGACCGCGTACATCTTGTACATGTAGTCGCGCTCCTGGCTGGTCACCATTTCGAGTGTCAGCTCATCGTGGTTGCGCAGGAAGATCGCCCACTGGCAGCTCGCCGGAATATCGGGAGTCTGGTCGATGATCTCCGTGATCGGGTAGCGGTCCTCCTGAGCGATCGCCATGTACATGCGCGGCATCAGCGGGAAGTGAAACGCCATGTGGCACTCGTCGCCGCTGCCGAAATAGTCGCGCACGTCCTCCGGCCACTGATTGGCCTCGGCGAGCAGCATGCGGTCGGCGTAGCGCTCGTCGATCACCTTGCGGATGCGCTGGATCACCTGGTGCGTCTCGCGCAGGTTCTCGTTGCTCGTGCCCTCGCGCTCGACCAGGTACGGGATCGCATCGAGACGCAGCCCGTCGACGCCTTGATCGAGCCAGAACTTCATGAGGCGCGTGACCGCGCGCTCGACGTGCGGATTGTCGAAGTTCAAATCCGGCTGGTGGCTGAAGAAGCGGTGCCAGTAGTGGCTCTTGGCGAGTGGATCCCAGGCCCAATTCGAGCTCTCGGCGTCGGTGAAGATGATGCGCGTGCCCGCATAGCGGTCGGTCGTGTCGCTCCAGACGTAGTAGTCGCGCTTGCGCGAGCCTGCCGGCGCGCGGCGCGCCGCCTGGAACCAAGGGTGTTGATCGGAGGTGTGATTGATGACCAGCTCGGTGATGATGCGCAGCCCGAGCCGATGCGCCTCCTGGATGAACTGCTTGAAGTCCGCGCGCGTGCCGTACTGCGGATGGATGTCGCGGTAGTCGGCGATGTCGTAGCCGTCGTCCTTGCCCGGCGAGGGATAGAAGGGCAGCAGCCAGATCGTGTTGACACCGAGGCTGTGGATGTATTCGAGCTTGCGCGTCAGCCCCGGAAAATCGCCGATGCCATCATCGTTGCTGTCGTGAAAGGCGCGCACGTGGCACTCGTAGATGATTGCATCGCGGTACCAGAGGTTGTCGCGCGCGGGCGCAGGCGCCGGCGGCGGCGCCGGTGTTTCCGGAACCGGCGTTCGTTCAACGGGCGCGCTCATGGCGCAGCGGTGAGCTCAGAGGAAATAATCGAAGTCCCGTTCGGTTCGCACGCGCCGCCGCACGCGCAAGACGTGCGCCGGACCCCGCTGGGGGTCCAGAAGCACGAAGTTACGCGCGCCTCGCCACAGGAATCTCGACCCGGTAAGCAAGTCGTGTGCCTGGAAGGCCTCGGTGCGCTCGACGCCGAGCGCGGCGAGCTGCAGATCGAGCCAACCGGACTGGGTATGGTGCGGGTCGAGATTGACGATCGTGAGGATGGCATCCGACTGCTCCGCATTCGCCTTGCTGTAGGCAATCAGCATGTCATTGTCGCAGCCATGGAAGGTGAGGCCCACGTTGCTCTGCAATGCGGGGCTTTCCCGGCGGATGCGATTGATGCGGGCGATCAGGTCCCTGAGACTGTCGCTGCGGGCGATGTCCCAGCTGCGCAGCTGGTATTTCTCTGAGTTCTGGTATTCCTCGCTCCCGGGCTCTCGGGGCTCGTTCTCCAGGAGCTCGAATGCGGGTCCGTAGATGCCGTAGCTCGCGCCGAGCGTCGCAGCGAGCACCAGCCGCACGGTGAACGCCGGGCGGCCGCCGAACTGTAAGTACTCCGTGAGGATATCCGGCGTATTCGGCCAGAGGCTGGGTCGGAAGAAGTCGCACAGCGGCGGCGTCGACAGCTCGCGGAAATACTCGGTGAGGGCGTGGCGCGTATTGCGCCACGCGAAGTAGGTATAGGACTGCGTGAAGCCGAGTTTCGCCAAGCGGTACATGACCTTGGGTCGGGTGAAGGCCTCGGCGAGGAACAGCACGTCGGGTTCGACGCGCTTCACGCGCGCGATGAGCCATTCCCAGAAGGCGAACGGCTTGGTGTGCGGATTGTCCACGCGGAAGATGCGCACCCCCTGTGAGATCCAGAACTCGACGACGCTCGCGAGCTCTTCCCACAGAGTGCGCCAGGCGGGTGTCTCGAAATAGAACGGATAGATGTCCTGATATTTCTTCGGCGGGTTCTCGGCGTACTGCACGCTGCCGTCCGGACGGCGCAGGAACCACTCGGGGTGCTCGCGCACGTACGGATGGTCCGGACTGCACTGGAAGGCGAGGTCGAGCGCGATCTCCATACCGAGCTCAGCGGCCCGCGCGACGAGACGCCGGAAGTCGGCCAACGTCCCCAGCTTTGGATCGATCGACTTGTGGCCACCCGCCTCGCTGCCGATTGCCCAGGGACTGCCCGGATCCTGCGCGGCGGCTCCGGGGCGGTTGTTGGGGCCCTTGCGCTCGGTGGTACCGATGGGGTGAATGGGAGGCAGGTAGAGCACGTCGAATCCCAGCTCGGCGACATAGGGCAGACGCGCCTCGCAATCGGCGAGCGTGCCGTGCGCGCCGGGCTCCGCGGCGGCGGACCGCGGAAACATCTCGTACCAGGTGGAGTAGCGCGCGCGCGGCCGGTCGACCACGACCCCGAGCGCCGGCTCCCGCACCAGCAGCTGCTCGGGATCCGGGTAATGCCAGGCGAGCTCGTAGAGTGCAGGATCCTGTGCGCGCGCGACGCGCTCGGCCGTATCCGCTGCGGCCTCGGTCAACGACCGCGCCCATTGCCGCAGCCGCTGTGCATCATCGGCGCCGGCGCGCATCGCGATCGCCTCGGCGAGCAGCGCGCCCCGCTGCAGATCGACCTGCACGTCCTGTCCGGCGCTGTGCTTCTTCAGCAGATCACTGCGCCAGGTGAGCAGATGATCGACCCACGCGGCGACCGTATACAGACAGCCGCCGACCTGCTCCACCGCGAAGCGGGCGCGCCAGCGGTCGTTACCCAGCGGCACCATGGGTTCGCGCTGCCACGCATCGGTCCCTTCGGTGCGATGCAACAGAGCGCAGCTGACCGCATCATGGCCGTCGACGAAGGCATCCGCTTCCACGACGACCACCTCGCCGCTCACCCGCTTGATCGGGAAGCGTCCGCCATCCACGCACGGCGTGATGTTCTCGATGACTACCCGGCGTTGGCCGTGCTCGGGAGGGCCTGCGCGCGCGGTCGCAGCGGAGCGCGGCACGGTTGCGCGCGGCTCGTGCTCACTCGGCTTTGAGGAAGATCGCGGCAAGGGGTGGCAACCTCAAGGTCAGAGAGTGGAAGCGACCGTGCGCGGGCAGAGGCGCGGCCTCCACACCGCCGTAATTTCCCTGGCCGCTACCGCCGTAGACAATGGCGTCGCTGTTCAGATGCTCGTGCCAGAAGCCGCCGCGCGGCACGCCGACGCGATAGTTCTCGCGCGGCACAGGCGTGAAGTTGCAGACGACGAGCACCATGCCGCCGCGGGTGCGGTCCTTGCGCAGGAACGCGACCACGCTCGCCTCGGTATCGTTGCAGTCGACCCATTCAAAGCCGTCGGGGACGAAGTCGAGCTCGAACAGCGCCGGTGTATCGCGGTAGAAGCGATTCAGATCGCGCACCCAGCGCTGCACGCCCGCATGCAGCGGGTACTTGAGCACGTGCCACTCGAGACTCTCCTCGTGCTGCCATTCGCGCTTCTGCCCGAACTCGGATCCCATGAACAGCAGCTTCTTGCCGGGATGCCCCCACATGTAGCCGTAGAGCAGCCGCAGATTGGCGAACTTCTGCCATTCGTCGCCGCTCATCTTGCCGAGCAGCGAGCCTTTGCCCTGAGTGACCTCGTCATGCGACAGCGGCAGCACGAAATTCTCGCTGAACGCGTACCAGATCGAGAACGTGAGCGAGTTGTGCTGATACTTGCGGAACACCGGATCGGTCTGGAAGTACTTCAGCGTGTCGTGCATCCAGCCCATGTTCCACTTCAGCCCGAAGCCGAGTCCACCGAGGTAGGCGGGGCGCGACACCATCGGCCACGCCGTGGACTCCTCGGCGATCGTCTGCGAGTAGGGGTGGTCGCGATAGAGCGCCTCGTTGATTTGCCTCAGGAAGGCAACGGCCTCGAGATTCTCGTGGCCGCCATGGCGATTCGGGATCCACTCGCCGGCGCGGCGTCCGTAATCCAGATAGAGCATCGAGGCGACCGCATCGACGCGCAGCGCATCGACGTGGTAGCGATCGAGCCAGTAGAGCGCGTTGCTGCCGAGGAAGTCGCGTACCTCGGCGCGGCCGTAATTGAAGATCGAGCTGTTCCACTCCGGATGGTAGCCCTGGCGCGGATCGGCATGCTCATACAGATGCGTACCGTCGAAGTAGGCGAGGCCATGCTCGTCGCTGGGAAAGTGCGAGGGCACCCAGTCGAGGATCACCCCGATGCCGCGCTCGTGCAGATACTCGACCAGGTACATGAAGTCCTGCGGGCTGCCATAGCGTGCCGTCGGCGCGAAGTAACCGGTGACCTGATAGCCCCAGGAGCCGTAGAAGGGATGCTCCATCACGGGCAGCAGCTCCACATGCGTGAAGCCCATATCGGTCACGTAGTCTGCGAGTGAGTGCGCGAGCTCCCGATAGGTGAGCCAGCGATTGTGCTCCTCTGGAACGCGCCGCCAGGAGCCGAGGTGCACCTCGTAGATCGACCAGGGCGCATCCAGCGCGTTGATGCGCGCCCGATCGCGCAGCCACGTGATCTCATTCCACTGGTAGCTCGGATCGGACACGATCGACGCCGTGCGCGGCGGCAGCTCACAGCGGAACGCGAAGGGATCGCTCTTGTCGACCTTGTAGCCGGCGACGCGCGATCGGATGTGGTACTTGTACAGCGCTCCGGGTCCGACGTGCGGCACGAAGCTTTCCCAGATGCCCGACTGATCCCAGCGCGGTTTGAGGGGATGGCTGGTGCGGTTCCACTCGTTGAAATCGCCGATGACGGTCACCGTCTCGGCGTTCGGAGCCCACACTGCAAAGCGCGTGCCGCTCGTGCCGTCGATCACCTCCGGATGCGCGCCGAGCTTCTCGTAGGCCTTGAGCAGCGTGCCTTCACGGAAGTGATAGATATCCTGCTGCGTGAGCTCGATCATTGGGTACCCGATTAATGCCGCGCGCACCGGGGCGGTTCCGCCAATGCTACACGCTGTACGCTGCAGTGCCTCAAAACGGATCGCCGATGACGAATCGCCATCCGGATAGCTTGCCAGCGAACTGGTAGCCGATGCCGATCCGCGGCAGCTCGATGCCCAGCACGTGCCACATGGGGTTGACGCCGAGCATCAGGCCGATCTGTCCCTGCACCGTTTGGGTGCTGATGCCCGAATAGGGCCCGGAAGGCGCCTTCAGATAAACGTCGACTATGCCGTAAGGAGCGAACTGCACGTGCCGCTCGCCGAGCTCCCAGCCATCGATATCACGGCGCACCTCGGCGCCGTTACGCAGCTTCACAAACGAATCGCTCGGGACGGCACTACGGTAGGTGACGCCTGCGTAAATCAGCTCGGAGCGCCACAGACCCTGGCCAGCGCGCGCCGCAAAGTGGTAGTCGCTGCGCACTCCGGAGCCGTAGATCCACGCACCCAGGTGCTCAGAGCTCGAGAAGCTCGCGCCGAACTTGGCGTAGGGATACAGGTGCCAGACATCGCTCATCCAGTAATCGAGCTCGACGCCGGGCTCGAGGCTCAGGGCATCGACATGCCCCGGACTTTGCAGCTCCAGTAGGTCAGCAGGCCGGAAATCGAAGAAGCCTACGGTCACGGGCATCAACAGGTTCAATCCGGGCGGCTGCTGCCGCTCGATCGCCGGCCGCAGTGTGAAGCCAACGGGCAGACTGTAGATCTGAATCGTGCGTCCATCGATCTCGTAGATACCGGAGCCGAGCTCGCTCGCGAACGCATAATTCGTCAGGCTGATGTCGCCGCTGTTGGGTGTGGGAGCAGGCGCAGTGCTGCCGGCACCGCGCGCAGTGGCGGCGGACAGCGCGCAGGCCAGGCCGAGCATCGCAGAGCAGAACCGCAGGCAAATCGGGTGCGGCGTCACGAGGCTTCCACTCGGCGTGCCGCAAGTGCGAAAATCGCGCGCGAGCTTTCTCATCGCCATGAGAGCCGGCAGTTCGTCCATTTCGACAGGGAAGGCGGTGCGCCACGGCGCACCGCTCGTCATCGGCCATCGTGGCGCGAGCGGCTACGTGCCCGAGCACACGCTGACATCGTACTTCATCGCGATTCAGCAAGGGGCCGACTACATCGAGCCGGATCTGGTCAGCACCAGAGACGGAATCCTCATCGCGCGCCACGAGAACGAGATCGGCGGCACGACGGATGTCGCGCGCCATTCTGAGTTCGCCGCGCGCAGGACGCGCAAGGTGGTCGATGGTGCACCGCTCGAGGGATGGTTCACCGAGGACTTCACGCTCGAGGAGCTCAAGCGACTCCGCGCGCGCGAGCGTATTCCGGAGCTGCGCCCCGGCAACGCGCGTCTGGATGGGCAGTTCGAGATTCCCACCTTCGATGAGATTCTCGAGCTCGTGCGCGCGCTCGAGATGCAGCGCGCGGCGAGCGCACAGGCGCGCCAACGCGCGCCACCCGCACGCATCGGCATCTATCCCGAGACCAAGCACCCGACGTATTTCGCACGGCAGGGCCTCGCGCTCGAAACCCCGCTGCTCGCCGCGCTCGAGCGCCATGGATATGCGGGTCGCGCTGCCCCGATCTTCATCCAGTCCTTCGAGCTCGGGAACCTGCAGCGCCTGCGCAAGCTGACCGACCTGCCGCTCGTGCAGCTGGTGCAGGAGCACGGGGCACCCTACGATCTTCTCGTGCAGGGCGATCCGCGCAGCTACCGCGATCTGCTGACCCCCGCGGGGCTGACGTTCCTCGCCGGGCACGCGGATGCGATCGGCGCCGAGAAGACGCTGATCATCCCGCGCGCAACGGATGGCGCTCTGGGTGAGCCCACGTCCCTGGTCGCCGATGCCCACGGGCTCGGCCTCGGAGTGCACGCCTGGACATTTCGCGCGGAGAACTACTTCCTACCGGCGCCCCTGCGCTCGAGTGCGGCGCCCGGCGAGCGCGGCGATCTGGGCGTCGAGCTCGAGGCATACGCGGCAGCCGGCGTGGACGGATTCTTCATCGATCAGCCCGACTGCGGCCAGCGGCTGCGGGCTATGCACTCCGGCTCTTGAGCGCGTCTAGCTCGGCGCGCAGCGTTCGCAGCTCTTGCTCGATGGCTTCGAGACGCGTGGCGAGGTCGTCGGGTGGCGCCGTTGAATGCGCAGGCGGCGGTTCACCGCCGAACAGATGCATGAAGCGCGATTCACGCCGGCCTGGCTCGCGCGGCAGCGCGGCGACGAACGGCCCGTCCGTGCGTTCAGCGAGACGTTGGAGCACCGCCTCGAGCGCGCCTACATCGGCGAAACCAGCCATGCGGCTTGCGCGGCTGCGCAGCTCGCCCGGCGTCTGCGGCCCGCGCAGCAGCAAAACGCACAGCACGGCCGTCTCCCCCCGGCTGAGGTTGAACACCTCCGGAAGGCGGTGCTCGTACTTGGTGACGCGGCTCTCGGCGCCGCTGCGCGCGCCCGCCAGTCCGTGCGCGTTAAGCCCGTCCAGCGCCTCCCGGACGGCGTCCTCGTCCAGTTCCAGGACGGGCTCGCGATTCGACTTCTGATTGCAGGCGTTGACGAGCGCGTTCAGCGAGAGGGGATAGTAGTCGGGGGTGGTGATCTCCTTCTCCACCAGCGCACCGAGTACGCGCGCCTCAACCTCGCTCAACACGATGTTCACGGCCCCACCTCACCCCTCAGCACGGTCATGGACGCCTTGGGCAGCACGAACGCCGCCTCGCGCCCCCCGCTCACCGACGACGTCACCGGCGGCCCGTCCGGGTCCGCGTGGCTCTCCGCCCCGTCGGGATGCCACACGTACTGAGCGCTGCCGAAGACCACCCGCGTCAC
>DATJVD010000043.1:0-52888 GCA_035501955.1 Steroidobacteraceae bacterium | reverse complement strand
GCTGAGCTTCAGCGCGCGAGCGGGCCGATGAAGTCCAGGATGCGCTCGCCCAGATAAGCATCCGGACTATTCAGATGCATCGTCGAGCTCAGATGATTGTGTCCCGAAAGATGCACGAACTGCGGCCAGCGTCCATGCCGCGCGCACCACGAGCTCAATAGTGTGAGCCCCTGGCGCTGAAACTCCTCCGGATCCATCTCCGTGAGCACGAAGAGCAGCGGCACGCGCGTCGTGAGCAGTCCCTCGAGCGTCGAGGCCCGCTCATAGGTCGCATCATCGCTGCCGAAGTAGGCACTATGCATGGGACTGCGCGAGGCGTTCGCCAGATCGTAGATCCCCGAGAGCAGTACCGCGGCAGCGACACCGGGCCCCTCGCTCGGCTGCAATTCGCGGTGCGCCAGGTACGACGCCACGTGCACGGCGCCCGCCGAAGTGCCCATGAGCACGATGCGAGCCGCATCGCCGCCGTGGCGCGCGATGTTGGCGCGTGTCCAGGCCACCGCAGCAGCAACGTCCTCTCCACCCGCGGGCCAGGGGAACTGCGGCGCCAGGCGGTAGGTCATGTTGACGCCAACCAACCCATGCCGCACCGCCCAGAGTGCGATGTTGTCGTTGTAGGGCGAGCCGGGCATGTGCTTGTCACCGCCGACGAAGCCGCCGCCGTGTACAAAGAGCAGGACCGCAGTGGAATGTGGCGCGCCGGGCCCGTCCGCCGCCGGTCGGAAGACATCGAGGCGTTGCCGCTCGTTGCTGCCGTAGGTCAGGTCGCGCGCCACGTTCACCGCGCGATACGGCTCGCGCTCCTGAAACGGCGCATACAGCGCGGCCGTACCTTGAATGGACTGGGGCGAGATCTCGGTTCCGAGGGCGCGGATCTGCCGAGACATCGTGAGCACATCAAAGGACATCAGCGGCTCTCCTCATGCAGGGCGCGGCGCGCGGGCGCCCGAGTTTACTATCTCCGCTGGATTGCGCATCGCCCTTGGCCGTATTCTTCGCAGCCCCATGAAATACTGCACTCATTGCGGCGGCCCGGTCGCGCTGCGCGTCCCGCCAGGGGACCATCTCTCGCGTTATGTGTGCGATGCGTGCGGCATCGTTCATTATCAGAATCCGCGCCTGGTGGTCGGCTGCGTGCCGGAGCTGGACGGTCGCATACTGCTGTGCCGGCGTGCCATCGAGCCGCGACGCGGCTACTGGACCGTTCCTGCGGGCTTCATGGAGAACGACGAGACGCTGCAGCAGGCTGCCGCGCGTGAGTCGCAGGAGGAGGCGCTCGCCGATGTCGAGGTCGGCTCGCTGCTCTCGATCGTGCACGTGCTGCACGCTCATCAGGTGCACGTCTTCTTCCGGGCGCGCCTGCGGCGCCGCGACGTCGCTCCCGGTCCGGAAAGCCTCGAAGTGGCTCTGGTCGCGCCCGAGGCCATTCCATGGACCGAGCTTGCATTCGCGAGCACGGAGTTCACACTGCGCCGCTATCTGGAAGATCGCGCCGCGGGCCGCGAGTCGCATCATTTCGCGGCGTTGGACAAGCGCCGCGGGGTAGCGCCCTGATCCGAGCTCCTTAGCGGGAGCCTGCCGCGCATGGCACAATAAGCGGTCCGCAACCCGCGCGCGGCGCGACCGGAAGCAAGCTTCGGGGTACGTTCATGACTTTTGTCGTCACAGAGAACTGCATCAAATGCAAGTACATGGATTGCGTGGAGGTCTGTCCCGTCGACTGCTTCCACGAAGGTCCGAATTTCCTGGTCATCGACCCCGATGAGTGCATCGACTGCACTCTGTGCGAGCCGGAGTGTCCTGTGGAGGCGATCTTCTCCGAGGAAGAGCTACCGAAGGGTCAGGAGCCCTTCAAGGCGCTGAATGCAGACCTGGCGAAGAAATGGCCGGTGATCACCGAGAAGAAAGAGCCACCGGCCGATGCCAAGGAGTGGGAAGGCAAGCCCGACAAGTTGCCGCTGCTCGAGACCTGAGCCGCCTGGCGCGGCAGTCAGCACTCAACGCAGTTAGCGCTCGACCTTGCGCAACTCCTGCGCGAGCTCCGTCGGTGAGACGTAGCCGGGCAGCATGTCACCGTTCGCGAGCACGATGGCCGGCGTACCCTGAAGGTTGAACTTCTGTCCGAGCGCGTATTCGCGCGCGACCGGAGTGTTGGGGCAGACCTTGGCCTTCAGCGCCTCCCCGCGCTTGGCGCGGGTGAGCGCATCGTTGCGGTCGGACGAGCACCACACCTGCTCGGCCTTGGTCCACGACTCGGTGTTCGGACCCGAGCGCGGATAGAACACATAGCGCACGCGGATGCCGAGCCGGTTGTAGTCGGCGATCTGGCTGTGCAGCTTGCGGCAGTAGGCGCAATCCACGTCGGTGAACACCGTCACCGTGTGACGGGCATCCTTGGGGCCGAAGATGACCATCTGCGACTCGGGAATGTCCCCGAGCAGCTTGAGGCGCACGTCGCGGCGCTGCACGTCCGTGAGATCGTCATTCGATGCGAGATCGTACAGATCGCCGGCGATCGCGTATTTGCCATCTGCCGAGACATAAGCGGCATCCGTTCCGCGCATGAGCTCGAACACGCCGGGGATTGGGGAGGCGTGGACGTCCTCGACCTTGGTGCCCGGGATCTTGCTCGCGATCACCGCGCGCGGATCGGAGGTGGAATCGGTGGCATGGGCCGCAAGCGGAGCCGCGAGGATCGCGAGGGCGAAGGTCAGCCTGAAGGCTTTCATGGTGCGTCCCGGATGCAAGGCGATGCAGTGAGGATGCGATGCGGTCCGCGAATAAAGAGTGCGCCGCCGCATGCAAGTCTACCAGAACTGCCTGCGCGCGCGCCCTGGCGGCGCGGCTGCCGGCGCGGAAGCTTCAGCCCCGCGGGTGGTGCTGCGCGTGCAGCTCTTTCATGCGCTCGCGCGCGACGTGCGTGTAGATCTGAGTCGTCGACAGATCGCTGTGTCCGAGCAGCATCTGCACGACCCTCAGGTCGGCGCCGTGATTGAGCAGATGCGTGGCGAAGGCATGCCGCAGCGTGTGCGGCGAGAGCTCTTTTGCCACGCCAGCTTTGCGGGCGTAGCGCTTGATGATGTGCCAGAAGGCCTGACGGGTCATACGATCGCCGCGCCGCGTCGGAAACAGATATTCCGATTGGCGCTCGAGCAGGATCTCGTTGCGCGGGCCGCGGGCAAAGTCATTGAGCCAGCGCATCGCCTCCTCCCCGAGGGGAATCAGGCGCTCGCGGTTGCCCTTGCCCAGGATGCGGATGACGCCCTGGTTGAGGTTGATCTGGGAATGTCTGAGATTGACGAGCTCCGACACCCGCAGCCCGGTCGCGTAGAGCACTTCCAGCATGGTGCGATCGCGGTTACCGAGCGGATCGCTGACTTGCGGCGCTGCGAGCAGTGCCTCGACTTCTTCCTCGGTCAGCGACTTGGGCAGCGAGCGGCCGATCTTCGGCATCGCGATCTGCGCCGTCGGATCCTCGCGGATCACGTTCTCGCGCACCAGATAACGGAAGAAACGCCGGAAGCTCGACAGCTGCCGGGCGGTGGAGCGCGGGCGCGCGCCGGCGTGCACGCGCCAGGCGATGAAATCCTGCAGATCTGCGCGCGAAGTGCGCAGGATCGGAATGGTGCGCTCGGCGAGCCAGCGCGATAGGGCCGTGAGATCCGCCCGGTAGGCCGCGAGCGTATTGGAGGACAAGCCGCGCTCCATCCAGACCGCGTCCAGGAACCGTGAGACGGCCGGATCGGTCGAATCCTGCGTGGACGTGGCGGCTGCTGCAGCGTTCTTGGACAAGATCGGCCTCACCGTCGGAAAATCGCGCACGCCGTGCGGCGCGTCTGCTCGGACACGCCCTCAAGCCGTTGGCGTACAACTAGAGTATGGGGAGAGGCCCACTGCACTCGGAGTGATTACCTTCACATCTATCGCGTTCGCATGACATAACGAGAACCAGTTCACTCTTTTTCACGCATGTCGGTTGATCTCCATCATCTACCCGCAAAATGTTGCGCTCGTGCGCGCGCCGGATTGAAGAGATGACTGGCCCGATCGGCTCGGATACGTCCGTTGTGTCGCCTGAGGACAACGCGCCTGGGTTGCTGGGCCTGCTCTACGGCGCGTACGCCGCATCATTGTTCGCGCTGCTCGGCGTTCTGGCGCTGCTGGCCGTCTTCATAACACCGAGCATCGACCTGCGCCGCCGTATCGTACGCACTACAGCGCGCCTCTTCCTCCGCCTGGTGGGCATGCGCCTCACCGTGCGCGGTCTCGATACGTTGCCCAGCGGTCAATGCGTCATCGTCGCCAACCACGCGAGCTACCTCGACGGGCTGGTCTTCAGCGCCGCGCTCCCGCCGCGCTTCAGCTTCGTGATCAAGCGCGAGATGGCCACGGTACCGCTGGCGGCCACGCTGTTGAGGCGCATCGGCTCGCAATTCGTCGAGCGCTTCAATCGCAGCAAGGGTGCCGCCGATGCGCGGCGTGTGCTCCGGAGCGCCTCGGGCGGTACCTCACTCGTGTTCTTTCCCGAGGGGACTTTCTCACCGCGCCCCGGGCTTTTGAAGTTTCATGCCGGCGCGTTCATCACGGCCGCGCGCGCGCGCTGCCCGGTCGTACCGGCCGTCATTCGTGGCACCCGTGCGGCTCTGCCGCCCGGCAAGCTGCTGCCGCGCCCGGCCCGGATTGCTCTGGAGGTCCTGCCGCCCGTGGTTCCCCGCGCCCAGCAGGCAGCCACGGCGGCTCTGGAGCTGCGCGAGCGAGCGCGAACGGCCATCCTGCTCTTGCTGCGCGAGCCGGATCTCTCAGCCGCTTAGTGCTGCAGCGGCGTTTGCGGCGCAGTGCACAGCCGGCGCCGGGTTGGGCGGTTACATATTGCGCCGGTATTGCCCGCCGATGCCGTACAGCGCGTGCGTGATCTGTCCCAGCGAGCAGCACTTCACGGCTTCCATGAGCTCTGCGAAGACGTTCTCGCCGCGCGCGGCCGTCTTCTGCAGGCGCTCCAGCGCGGCCGGCGCTCGCTCCACGTTGCGCGTCTGAAAGGCGCGCACGGCCACGACCTGATCCTGCTTCTCCTCCTCCGTGGAGCGGATGAGCGCGGCGCCCTTGAGCTCCTCGAGCGCGCTCTTGTCCGACAGGAACGTGTTCACGCCGATGAGCGGCAGCGTGCCGTCGTGCTTGCGCGACTCGTAGTGCAAGGACTCCTCCTGGATCTTGCCGCGCTGGTACATCGTCTCCATCGCACCCAACACGCCGCCGCGCGCCGAGAGTGCCTCGAACTCCGTGTACACCGCTTCCTCGACCAGATCGGTCAGATACTCCAGTGCAAACGAGCCCTGCCACGGGTTCTGAATCTTATTGAGCCCGAGCTCGCGATTGATGATGAGCTGAATCGCCACCGCGCGCCGCACGCTCTCCTCGGTCGGCGTGGTGAGCGCCTCATCGTAGGCGTTGGTGTGCAGGCTGTTGCAGCTGTCGAACAACGCATACAGGGCCTGCAGGGTCGTGCGGATGTCGTTGAAGGCGATCTCGCGCGCGTGCAGGCTGCGTCCCGAGGTCTGCACGTGATACTTGAGCATCTGGCTGCGGGGCGCGGCACCGTAGCGCTCGCGCAGGGCGCGCGCCCAGATGCGCCGCGCAACGCGCCCGATCACCGCATACTCGGGATCCATGCCATTCGAGAAGAAGAACGACAGATTCGGCGCGAACTCATCGATGCGCATGCCGCGCGCGAGGTAGCACTCGACGATCGTGAAGCCGTTGGCAAGCGTGAAGGCGAGCTGCGTGATGGGATTGGCCCCCGCCTCCGCAATGTGATAGCCGGAGATGGAGACCGAATAGAAGTTGCGCACCTGACGCTCGATGAAGTACTGCTGTACATCGCCCATCATGCGCAGCGCGAACTCGGTCGAGAAGATGCAGGTGTTCTGCGCCTGATCCTCCTTGAGAATATCCGCCTGCACAGTGCCGCGCACCGCGGCCAGCGCCTCCGCCTTGATGCGCTCGTAGAGCTCGGGCTCGAGGATCTCATCCGCGCTCACACCGAGAAGCGCAAGTCCCGAGCCGTCATGACCCGCCGGTAGCTCGCCCTTGTAGCTGGGCGGCGGCACGCCGCGCTCGAGCGCGCGCCGTCGCAGCGCCTCGAGCTTCTCTTGCGCCTGCTCCCAGCGTCCCTCGTTCCGCAGGTAGCGCTCGGCGCGCTGATCGATCGCCGTGTTCATGAACATCGCGAGCAGTATGGGTGCCGGCCCGTTGATGGTCATGGAGACCGAGGTGGACGGCTGACACAGATCGAAGCCCGAGTACAGCTTCTTCATGTCATCGAGCGTCGCGATCGAGACGCCCGAGTTGCCGGTGCGGCCGTAGACATCGGGGCGCGTGTCAGGGTCCTCGCCATAAAGCGTCGTGGAATCGAACGCCGTCGAGAGCCGCGCGGCCGAGTGCCCCAGGGCCAGATAGTGAAAGCGCCGGTTGGTGCGCTCGGGGGGCCCCTCGCCGGCGAACATGCGCGTGGGGTCTTCCTCCTCGCGGCGATAGGGATAGACGCCCCCGGTGTACGGGTACGCGCCCGGAAGATTCTCGGCGGCTATGAAGCGCAGGATCTCGCCCCAGTCGCGCAATTGCGGCACGGCGAGCTTGGGGATGCGCTGATGAGCGAGACTCTCGGTGTAGTTGTCGCCGGTGACCTCACTACCGCGGACCTGGTACGAGTAGGTCGGCTGGGTCGCCGCGCGCACGCGCGCGGGCCACGCCTGCAGCGCCGCGATGCCCTCGGCCCCGATCGCTTCGAGGGCGTTGTTGTAGGCCGCGCGCAGCCCGCGCAGCGTTGCGTCCGCGGCGCCCTCATCGAGGGCCTCGGCTGGGAAGCGCTCGAGCGCTGCAGGAAGGCGTGGGTCGTGCAGCGCCTCGAGCGCTGCGCGCATGCCGCAGGCCCTGTGCGCAGCCTGCACCTGCTGTTCGATGCGGGTGCGCACTCCGCGACCCTGCTCGGCGATCTCGGCCAGATAACGTGCCCGGGACTCGGGAATGAGTGCGCGGGCCGCAAGTCCTGCGAGCTGCAGGGAGGGGGGCGGCGGTGCCGGCCATGAGGCGCTGCCGATTCGTTTCGCCTCGAGCGCCTTGCAGAGGGCCGCGAACAGCCGATCGACGCCCGGGTCGTTGAAGCGGCTCGCGACGGTCGCGAACACCGGCACGTCATCGTCGGCGAGCTGTGCGGACTCGGGATGATTGCGACGCCACTGCTTGCGCACGTCGCGCAGACTGTCCGCGGTGCCGCGCTTCTCGCTCTTGTTGAGCACGATCAAATCCGCGTAGTCGAGCATGTCGATCTTCTCGAGCTGACTCGCGGCGCCGTACTCGCTCGTCATCACATACAGCGACAGATCCACCAGATCGACCAGCTCGGTATCGGCCTGGCCGATGCCGGCGGTCTCGACGATGATGAGGTCGAACCCCGCCGCCTTGTAGAGCGCGACCACCTCGGCGAGCACGGCGGCAGTCGCCAGGTTCTGGCGGCGCGTGGCGAGCGAGCGCATGAACACTGCATCCGTCGTGAGACTGTTCATGCGAATACGATCTCCCAGCAGGGCGCCGCCGCTGCGCCGGCGTGTGGGGTCCATCGCCACGACGCCAATCTGCCTGCCGGGAAAATGGCGCACCGCGCGGGCGAGCAGCTCATCGAGCAGGCTCGACTTGCCGGCCCCGCCAGTGCCGGTGATGCCGATGACCGGCACCGTGTGTGCGCGCGCGAGCGCGCGGCGGATCTGCGCCAAGGGCGCATCACCGCCCGCCGCCGCATCGCCGGCGCCCGCCTCGAGGAGCGAGATAGTGCGTGCGATATGAATGTGATCGCGCGCATTGAAGGGGCGCAGCTCGTAGCGCGGCCGGGAGACCGCGCGTACGCGCGCGAGCACATCGTCGACCATGCCGTTGAGTCCGAGACGACGCCCATCCTCGGGCGTGTAGACCTTCTCGACGCCGTGCCGCTCCAGTGCCTCGATCTCGTGCGGCGCGATGGTGCCCCCGCCGCCGACGATCACGCGGATGTGAGGGCAGCCACGCTCGCGCAGCATGTCCACCATGTAGGTGAAGTACTCATTGTGCCCGCCCTGATAGGAGCTGACGGCAACCGCGTCCGCATCCTCCTGGATCGCGGCGCTCACGATCTCGGCGACGCTGCGATTGTGCCCGAGGTGGATCACCTCGGCGCCATGGGCCTGCAGCAGGCGCCGCACCATGTTGATGGCGGCATCGTGGCCATCGAAAAGCGATGCGGCCGTGACGAAGCGCAGCGGCCGCTCCACGGCCGCCGCATCGGCGGGAGCGAGCTGCTCCCGCACGCGTTGCATTCTCACGCCGCTCACTCCCGGAGCCTGTCGCGGCTCCTGCTGTGGCCGAAAGCTACTCTGTGGTAGAGTTCCTACTCTGGAGTTTAAACTTGGCGGCCGACATGGTCAATGTAGACGAGTCCCCGTGGAAACCAGCCCGCGAGCGTGCCCGGCAGCGCGAGCTCAAGCGCGATGCCGTGATCGCCGCGGCTGCGCGCGCCTTCCGCCAGCGCGGCCTGCACAACACCACCCTCGACGACATCGCCTCCTTTCTCAACGTCACCAAGCCGACCATCTACTACTACGTCCAGAACCGCGAGCAGATCATCTTCGAGTGTTTCCGGCTGGGTATCGGGCGCATCACGGCGGCCTTCGCCGAGCTCACCGAGTCACGGGCGAGCGGTCGCGAGAAGCTTGCAGCCCTCGTCGCGCGTTACGCTGAGGTGATGGCCTCGGACTTCGGCTGGTGCATGGTGCGCGTCGAGGATCACGACCTGTCAGCGGCGACCGGCAAGCGCATCCGCGCTTTGAAGGCCGAGCTCGATCAGGGGCTGCGACGACTGATCCGCGCAGGTATCGAGGATGGCTCGATTCGCGAGTGCGATCCGAAGATGACGGCCTTCGCCCTCGCCGGGGCGCTAAACTGGATCGGTCATTGGTATCGTAGCGGCGAGCAGTTGAGCGCGAGCGGGATTGCCGAGCGCTTCGTCGATCTGTTCGAGAACGGCCTGAGTCCGCCACCCCGCACCGCCGCAGCCTGAGACACTTAGGAACCGCCATGTCAGATCACCGCGTGGTCATCGTCGGCGCCCAGCGCACTCCCATCGGCGCCTTCCAGGGCGCGCTCGCCTCGGTCACGGCGCCGCAGCTCGGGGCTGCTGCTGCACGCTCGGCGCTCGAGGTGTCCGGAGTGGCGCCGGAGCGCATCCAGGAGGTCGTCATGGGCTGCGTGCTGAGCGCGGGGCTGGGTCAGGCCCCGGCACGGCAGGCCGCCATCGCCGCGGGCATTCCTTCGGCCGTGCCCGCCACCACGGTCAACAAGATGTGCGGCTCCGGTCTCAAAGCCATCATGATCGCGGCCGACCAGATCCGAGTGGGCGACGTGGACACCGCACTCGCCGGCGGCCTGGAGTCGATGACCAATGCACCGTACCTGCTGCCCAAGGCGCGCAGCGGCTACCGCATGGGCCACGGCGAGGTGCTCGATCATATGTTCCTCGACGGCTTGCAGAGTCCGTTCGATGGCCAGCTCATGGGATGCTTCGCGGAGGCGACCGCCGCCAAGTACGGCTTCTCGCGCGCGGCGCAGGATGCCTTCGCGACCGAGTCCGTGCGGCGCGCCCGCGCGGCGCTCGAAAGCGGTACCTTCGCGCCCGAGCTTGCTCCCGTAAGCACCAAGTCCCGCAAGGGAGCCGTGCTCGTCACGCAGGATGAGACACCATTCACCTGCGATGTGAGCAAGATCCCGGAGCTCAAGGCGGCCTTCGCCAAGGACGGTACCGTGACCGCCGCAAGCTCGTCTTCCATCTCCGACGGCGCGGCAGCCACCGTGCTGATGCGCGAATCGCTCGCCCGACAGCACGGCATCGTGCCGCTGGCGCGCATCGTCGCCTATGCCAGCCATGCGCACGAGCCGGAGTGGTTCACGACGGCGCCCGCGGGTGCCATCCGCAAGGCGCTCGCCAACGCGGGCTGGGCCGCGCGCGACGTGGAGCTCTATGAGATCAACGAGGCTTTCGCCGTCGTGACCATGGCCGCCATGCGCGATCTGGAGCTCGATCCGGCGCGCGTGAACGTGCACGGTGGCGCATGCGCGCTCGGACATCCGATCGGCGCCACGGGCGCGCGCATCGTCGTGACCCTGGTGCATGCGCTGCGGCGGCGTGGCGCGCGGCGCGGTGTCGCCGCGCTGTGCATCGGCGGCGGTGAGGCCGTCGCCATCGCCGTCGAGACGCTCTGAGAATGCCGCGCATTCAAACTCACGCCGATACGGGCGCAGAGCGCTTCCGCGCCAATCACGCGCACATGAGCACGCTCGTGCGCGAGCTGGCCGACAAGATCGGGCAGCTGAGCCGCGGTGGCGGCGAGGAGGCCGCGCGCAAGCACACCGCACGCGGCAAGCTGCTGCCGCGCTCGCGCATCGAGGCGTTGCTCGATCCTGGAGCCCCCTTCCTCGAGCTCTCGGCGCTCGCCGCCAACGGGCTCTATGAGGACGAGGCGCCCGGCGCTGGCCTGATCACCGGCATCGGCCGCATCTGCGGCCGCGAAGCCGTCGTCATCGCCAACGATGCCACCGTGAAGGGCGGCACGTACTTTCCGGTCACCGTGAAGAAGCACCTGCGTGCGCAGGAGGTAGCGCTCGAGCACGCCCTGCCCTGCCTCTACCTGGTCGACTCGGGCGGGGCCTATCTGCCGCTGCAGGACGAGGTGTTTCCCGACAAGGAGCACTTCGGCCGCATCTTCTACAATCAGGCCCAGATGTCGGCGCGCGCCATCGCCCAGATCGCCATCGTCATGGGCAGCTGCACGGCGGGGGGCGCCTATGTTCCGGCCATGTCCGATGAGACCATCATCGTGCGCAACCAGGGCACGATCTTCCTCGGTGGTCCGCCTCTCGTGAAAGCCGCTACCGGCGAGGAAGTGGATGCCGAGTCTTTGGGCGGTGGTGAAGTGCACACGCGGATTTCGGGAGTCGCGGATCACCTCGCGGATAACGACACTCACGCGCTCGCCATCGCCCGCTCGATCATTACAAGTCTCGCGCCTCCGAGCGAGCCTTGGCTCGCGTGCGCCGAGCCCCAGGAGCCTGCGCTCGATCCGCGCGAGATCTACGGTATCCTCCCCGAGGACACGCGCCAGCCCTTCGAGGTGCGCGAGATCATCGGCCGCCTGGTCGATGCCTCAGAGTTTCAGGAATTCAAGGCCGAGTACGGCACCACCCTCGTGTGCGGCTTCGCGCGCATCTGGGGTTGCCCCATCGGCATCATCGCCAACAACGGCATCCTGTTCGCCGAGTCGGCACTGAAGGGTGCGCACTTCGTGCAGCTCGCCAATCGCCGCGGTCTGCCGCTCGTGTTCCTGCAGAACATCACCGGTTTCATGGTGGGCAAGCGCTACGAGCACGCGGGCATCGCCAAGGACGGGGCGAAGATGGTCACCGCAGTGGCCTGCGCCACGGTGCCCAAGTTGACGCTGATCATCGGCGGCTCCTTCGGCGCCGGAAACTATGCGATGTGCGGCCGCGCCTACGGTGCGCGGTTCTTGTGGATGTGGCCCAATGCGCGCATCTCTGTCATGGGCGGCGAGCAGGCAGCGCAAGTGCTGGCGACCGTGCGCCGCGATGGCGCACGCGCGCGCGGGGAGTCCTGGCCACAGTCGCAACAGCAAGCCTTCATGGACGAGATCCGCGCGCGCTACGAGACGCAAGGCAGCCCCTACTATGCGACGGCGCGGCTCTGGGACGATGGCGTCATCGATCCGCTCGATTCGCGGCGCGTGCTCGGGCTCGCTCTGCACCTCGCGGTGCGCGGACCGCGGCCCGCGGCCGAGCGCTACGGCATATTTCGCATGTAGAGAGTTGTGACATGAAGATGAAGGATGCACGGGCGGTCGTCACCGGCGGCGCTTCAGGTCTCGGCCAGGCGGTCGCGAGTCAGGTCGTCGCGAGCGGCGGCAAGGTGGTGATGCTCGACGTGCAAGAGCAAGCCGGTGTCGAGGCCGCTGCTGCGCTCGGTGCGCAGGCGGGCTTCATCAAATGCGACGTGACGGCGGAGGAGGAAGTGAATGCCGCGATGCAGAGCGCACAGCAGCGCCTGGGCGGCATCAACCTGCTCGTCAACTGCGCCGGCGTGATCGGCGCTGCGCGCGTGCTCGGGCGCAGCGGGCCCGTCTCGGGCGAGTTCTTCACGCGTGTCGTGCACATCAATCTCATCGGCACCTTCTTGTGCGACAAGGCGGCGGCGGCGCTGATGCAGCACAATGCACCGAGCGAGGACGGCGAGCGCGGCGTGCTGATCCACACCTCCTCCATCGCCGCCTACGAAGGCCAGATCGGCCAGGCAGCCTACGCGGCCACCAAGGCCGCCGTCGCAGGCATGGCGCTGCCGATTGCGCGCGAGCTTGCGCTGTTCGGTATCCGCTGCGTTGCCGTGGCGCCCGGTATCTTTCGCACACCGATGGTCGCTGGGATGAGCGCGGAGGTGCAGGACTCGCTCGCACGCCAGATTCCGTTCCCGCCACGCCTCGGCAAGCCCGAGGAATTCGCCCAGCTCGTAGCGGCGATCTTCGAGAATCCCATGCTGAACGGCACCACCATCCGCCTCGACGGTGCCATCAGGATGCAGCCCAAGTGAACGCCGTCACCCGCGATGTGATGGAGTATGACGTCGTCATCGTGGGTGCCGGGCCGGCGGGACTCGCGTGCGCCATCCGCCTGAAGCAGCTGCAGCCCGAGCTCAACGTATGCATTCTTGAAAAGGGCGCAACGATCGGCGCACACCTGCTCTCGGGAGCGGTGATCGAGCCCGGACCGCTGGATGAGCTCGCTCCGGAATGGCGCGACTCTCCACCGGGCATCTGCGTGCCTGCGCGGCGCGATGAGTTTCGGCTGCTGACGCGGCGTGCAGCGCTGCCCTTGCCCACCCGCCCGTGGCTCGCCAATCACGGCAACTTCATCATCTCGCTCGGGCTGCTCGGAGCATGGCTCGCCACCAAGGCCGAGGCACTCGGCGTCGACGTGTTCCCGGGTTTTGCGGCCGCAGAGACGCTCACTAATGAGGACGGCTCCGTCGCGGGCGTGCGCATCGGCGACATGGGTTTGCAAAAGAACGGTGAGCCCGGCCCCAATTTCGCGCCGGGAGCCGAGCTGCGCGCGCGGACCACCGTCATTGCCGAAGGCTGCCGCGGCAGTCTCGCCAAGCAGCTCATCAAGCGCTTCGCCTTGGATGCGCGCTCCTGCCCCCAGACTTATGGGCTCGGCATGAAGGAGCTGTGGCAGCTGCCCGAGGGACGGGTCGAGCCGGGGCTGATCCAGCATTCCCTCGGCTGGCCGCTCGATGCGGGCACCTACGGCGGCAGCTTCATCTATCATCTCGATCAGAATCGCGTCTACGTCGGGTTTGTCGTCGGGCTGGACTATCGCGACGCGCGCTTGCAGCCCTTCGAAGCGTTTCAGCAGTTCAAGCATCACCCGCGAGTCAAGCCGCTGCTCGAGGGCGGCGAGATCCTCGCGGCCGGCGCGCGCACCATCGCAGCCGGCGGCTGGCAATCGATACCGCGGCTCGAGATGCCCGGCGCGCTCTTGATCGGCGATGCAGCCGGCGGCGTGAACGTTCCCAAGATCAAGGGTGTCCATCAGGCGATTCGCTCCGGCATGCTCGCGGCCGCGCACCTGACTGAGGCCGGATCCCCGGACGGCTTCGATGCCCGCTGGCGCGCCTCACCCGGCGGCCAGGAGCTCAGGCGCGTGCGCAACATCAAGCCCGGCTTCAAACGCGGCCTGTGGTTCGGGCTCGCCAACACCGCGCTCGAGACGGTGACGCGGGGTGCGCTGCCATGGACGCTGCGCAACGTGGCTGATTACGAGCGTCTCGAGAAGCTCTCCGCGCGCTCTCCCGTGCGCGCCTGGAACGAGCGTACCCTCGCGCCGCGTGATCGCCTCGCCTCGGTGTTCTTCGCCGCGACGACGCACGACGAGAATCAGCCGGTACACCTCAAGGTGCGGGACACGAACGTGTGCGTCGAGCGCTGCACGCGCGAGTTCGGCAACCCCTGCGAGCGTTTCTGCCCCGCCGGTGTCTACGAGATGATCGACGATGGCGCAGGCGGCAGGCGTCTGCAGATCAACGCCGCCAACTGCGTGCACTGCAAGGCCTGTGACATCAAGGACCCGTACGCGATCATCGATTGGACCACGCCCGAAGGTGGCTCGGGACCCAACTACCAGTCGCTATGAGCGAGGCGCTGTGGCATCCGACGCCCGAGCGCATCGCAAGCGCGCACCTCACGCGCTTCACCGAGCACGTCAACGCACGCTACGGCAGCGCCTTGCGCGACTATCGGGCGCTGTATGACTGGTCACTGCGCGAGCCGGGCGCATTCTGGAGCGAGCTTGCGGCCTTTGCGCAAGTGCGCGCCGACTGGGGTAGCGGACCGGTGCTCGTGGACGCCGGGCGCATGCCCGGTGCGCAGTTCTTCCCGCACGCTCGTCTGAGCTTCACCGACAATCTACTGCGCGACCGTGACGAGCACGCGGCGCTCGTGTTCCGCAACGAGCGCGGCGCGCGGCGTGTGCTCAGCTACGGTCAGCTGACGGACGATGTCGCACGCATCGCGGCGGGGCTCGCGGATGCCGGCGTGGTCGCCGGCGATCGCGTGGCCGGATTTCTGCCCAACCTGCCCGAGGCGATCGTTGCAATGCTCGCGGCGGCGAGCCTTGGAGCGATCTGGACCTCCTGCTCGCCCGACTTCGGCGCGCAAGGCGTTCTCGATCGCTTCGGCCAGATCGCACCCAAGGTGCTGTTCGTTGCGGACGGCTACTTCTATAACGGCAAGACGATCGATTCGCTGGCGACCACGCGCGAGGTGGCCGCGATGCTGCCGAGTCTCGCGCGCCTGGTCGTGATTCCGTATGTGAGCGAGCAGCCCGGGCGCGCGCGGCTCGCGGCCGCCCCGCGTCCCGCAACGGCCTGGAGCGAGTTCGGCATGCCGGGGGCGCCCCTGCGCTGCGCCTCGTTGCCGTTCAATCATCCGCTGTACATTCTCTACTCCTCCGGCACCACCGGTGCGCCCAAGTGCATCGTGCACGGCGCCGGCGGCACTCTGTTGCAGCATCAGAAGGAGCACCTGCTGCACACCGATATGCGCCGCGAGGACTGCGTGTTCTACTTCACGACCTGCGGCTGGATGATGTGGAACTGGCTCGCAAGCGCGCTGGCCACGGGGGCGACGCTCGTCCTCTATGACGGCAGCCCCTTCCATCCAGATGCCGGGGCGCTCTGGCGCATGGCGCAGGAGGAGCGCATCACGGTCTTCGGCACCAGCGCCAAGTATCTCTCGGCGCTCGAGAAGAGCGGCTTCGCGCCCGCGCGCGCCACCGACCTCACGGCATTGCGCACCGTGCTGTCCACCGGCTCCCCGCTGCTACCGGACAGCTTCGACTACGTCTATCGCGAAGTGAAATCCGACTTGCAGCTCGCCTCGATATCGGGCGGCACCGATATCGTCTCGTGCTTCGCGCTCGGCTGCCCGACCCGACCGGTCTATCGAGGCGAGATCCAGTGCCGCGGCCTTGGCATGGCGGTCGCGGTGTACGACGATGCGGGACATCCGCTGCAAGGTGCGCGCGGCGAGCTCGTGTGCACGGCCCCCTTTCCCTCCATGCCGCTCGGATTCTGGAACGATGCGGACGGGCGCAAGTATCGCGCGGCGTATTTCGAACGCTTCCCCGGTATCTGGCATCACGGGGACTATGCGGCACTCACCGCGCACGACGGCCTCGTGATCTATGGCCGCTCCGACGCCGTGCTCAACCCCGGCGGCGTGCGCATCGGCACCGCGGAGCTCTATGCGGCGGTCGAGACCCTGGACGAGGTCGTGGAGGCGCTCGCGATCGGCCAGGACTGGCGCGACGATGTGCGGGTGGTGCTGTTCGTGCGGCTGCGGCCAGGCATCACGCTCGATGAGATGCTCAGGGGCAGGATCCGCGCGGCGATCCGCGCGCGCACCACCCCGCGGCACGTGCCGGCCAAGATCGTGGCCGTGACCGATCTGCCGCGCACGCTCTCGGGCAAGCTGAGCGAGCTGGCCGTGCGCAACGTCATCCACGGGCGCGCCGTGGTCAACGCCGATGCGCTCGCCAACCCGCAGGCTTTGGAGCAGTTCCGCGACCTTCCCGAGCTGGCAAGCGACTGACCGTGCACGACGCCGCGCGACCCGGTGCGAGCGCCCGGCGAGCCGACGCGGCCGGCGTCGAGCTGCGCGAGCTCTACGCGCGCGAGCTCGCGGCGCGTAACTTCAGCGCCGATGCCGCGCAGCTCGCCGCGCTCGAGAAGCTCGTGGAGCTGCGTGGGCGATTGCTCGCGGCGCGGCGTGCGGATGCTGCGCTGCTACGGCGCTGGCTGCGGCCGCTGCGAGGTGCGCACTGGCAGGGTCAGCGGGGCCTCTATCTGTGTGGCGGCGTCGGGCGCGGCAAAACCTGGCTCATGGACCTCTTCTATCAGAGCCTGCCCTTTGCGGAGGCCCGCCGCAGGCACTTCCATCGCTTCATGCACGATGCCCACGCGGAGCTCAAGCGGCTGCGCAATCGGCAGGCACCGCTCGAGAGCGTCGCCGCACGCATCGCGCGCGAGGCGCGCGTCTTGTGCTTCGATGAGTTCGCGGTCGCCGACATCGCCGACGCGATGATTCTCGCAGGCCTGCTCGCGGGCTTGTTCGCGCGCGGTGTGACGCTCGTCGCGACCTCCAACGTGCGCCCGCGGGACCTGTATCAGGGAGGGCTGCAACGCGAGCGCTTCGTGCCCGCGATCGAGCTGCTCGAGCGCCACGTCGAGGTGATCACGATCGGCGGTGCGACCGACTACCGGCTGCGCACGCTCACCCAGGCAGGCGTCTATCTGCGAGCCGACGCACCCGATGCCGACGCGCGCCTCACGGCGCTGTTCGAGAGCCTGGCACACCAGGGTGACTGGAGCACGGAAGCGCTGGAGATCGACTCGCGCCCCATCGAGGTGGTGCGCCGCGGCGCCGGCGTCGTGTGGTTCGATTTTGCTACATTGTGCCGTGGCCCACGCAGCCAGGAGGACTACATCGAGATCGCGCGCGAATACCGCTCGGTGATCGTCTCCGCCGTGCCGTGCTTCGATACCTCTACCGAGGACGAGGCGCGGCGCTTCATCGCGCTCGTCGATGAGCTCTACGACCACAACGTCAATCTCATCGTGTCTGCACGCGCCGCGCCGCCCCAGCTGTATCACGGCGAGCGCCTCGGCCGCGAGTTTCAACGCACGGCGAGCCGCCTCATCGAGATGCAGAGCGAGGAATATCTCGCGCGCGAGCACCGTCCGTGAGGCCGCAACGCTCAAACGCGCGGCTTGATTCGAGGCGCTCGGCCGCTCGGGTATAATGCCGCGCCATCGTGACGGCAGCGTCGACCCAATGACACCCAAACGTCGCGCGGCGCGCGGCGCGCCGCGGCACGCATCCGCACCGCGCGCAAGAAAGGCCGCCGCCAATGCCCAACGGGTGCTCGGCGAGGTGCCGGCGCGACGCCTGCGCCTGATCGAGCGCATCGTCGAGGCGGCGCGGCGCACGGCCGGAAAACGGCCGGCCACTTACGAGCGCTTCCTGCGCGCCTACTATCACGGCGTGGCGGAGGAGGACCTCGCTGCCCGTGAGCCGCAGTATCTCGCAGCGGCAGCGCTCGATCACCTGGACTTCGGTAGGGTGCGCGCACGCGGCAGACCCCTGGTGCGGGCCTTCTCACCGACTCTCGCGCGCAATGGCTTCGTCTCGCCGCACACCCTCGTCACCGTGGTCACCAAGGACATGCCGTTCCTGGTCGATTCGCTCGGCATTGTGTTCAGCCGCGCAGGTATCGGCGTGCATCTGATCGTGCATCCGGTGCTCGATGTGGGACGCGACGCGCGCGGCCGCCTGCGCAGCGTCAACACCGCCGACAGCGATGCGCAGAGCTGGGAATCGTGGCAGCTGTTCGAGATCGACCGCCAGCTCGAGCCGCAGCGCCTGCGGGAGATCGAGCGACAGCTGCTCGCAACCCTCGGCGACGTGCGCGCGGCGGTCTCGGACTGGACGACCATGCGACGGCGCGCTCGTGAGATCGCCAGCGAGCTGCGTGTGGCCGGCGCGCAGCTGCCGCACGCGGAGGCGCGCGATGCGCGCGCGCTGCTCGCCTGGATGGACGACAACCACTTCACTTTTCTCGGCTACCGGCACTACCGGCTGCGCCGCGGCCGCGGTCACGATCTGCTCGTGCCCACGCCGCACTCCGGGCTCGGTATCCTGCGCGCGCCGCGCAGCGGCGTTCCCGCGCCCAACTCCGTTGCGCTGCGCGGCGAGCTGCGGCGGCGCGCCCGCGAGCCCAGCCTGCTCGTCATCACCAAGGCCAACTCGATTGCGACCGTGCACCGGGCGACCTATCTCGACTACGTCGGCATCAAGACCCTCGGCGCGCGCGGCGAGGTCACGGGCGAGCACCGCTTTCTTGGACTGTGGACCTCGTCCGTCTATCGCCTGAGCCCGCGCGACATCCCGGTGCTCAGCCACAAGGTGGGAACCGTCATCGAGGATTTCGGACTGGTCGCCGACAGTCACGATGCCAAGGCCGTGCTGCACGTGCTGGAGACTTTCCCGCGCGATGAGCTCTTTCAGGCGACGGTCGGGGAGCTCAAGCACATCGTGCGCGGCACCGTCAATCTGTACGAGCGCGACCTGGTGCGCGTGTTCGTGCGGCGCGATGTGTTCGAGCGCTTCTATTCCTGCCTGATCTTCGTGCCGCGCGATCGCTACAACACCGAGGTGCGCACGCGGATCGAGACGATCCTGCTGCGCGAGCTCGGGGGCGGCCACGTGGAGACGCAGGTGCAGCTCTCTGAATCGACCCTCGCCCGGCTGCATTGCGTGGTGCACGCTGGCGCGGAGGGACTGCGCGCGATCGATGTCGCGAGGATCGAGCGTACCGTCGCGGATGCGACTACCACCTGGGCGGACCGCCTGCGCGCTGCGCTCGCGCAGCGCATGGACGAGGCCGCGGCGCTCGCCACCGCCAAGCGCTACGCGGGCGTGTTTCCCGCGGCGTACACCGAGAGCGTCGCTGCGCCCGAGGCGCTCGCCGACATCGCGGATCTGGAGGCGCTCGAGCGCGAGCCGCAGCAGCTGCGTCTGAGTCTGCATCGCCCGCCGCGGCAGAAGCCCGAGCGCATGCACCTGAAGATCGTCAAGCTGGGCGACCCGCTGCCGATCTCGGACCTGCTGCCGATGATGGAGAACTTCGGCCTGCGCGTGATCGCCGAGCGCCCCTATGAGCTCGCGTGGCCCGGCGGCGGCGGCGCGTGGATCCAGGACTTCGAGCTCGAGCACCGCGACGGCACGCGCATCGATATCGAGCGCATCGACACGCTGTTTCGCGATGCTTTCGTCGCCGCCTGGTGTGGCGATGTCGAGAACGACGGCTTCAATCGTCTGCTGCTCGCGGCCGGACTGTCCGCACGCGAGATCGTGGTGCTGCGCGCCTGCTGCCGCTATCTGCTGCAGACCGGCGTCACGTTCAGCCAGGCATACATGGAGCGCGTGCTGGTCGGCAACGCAGGCATCGCCAAGAACCTGGTGCGCCTCTTCGCGCTGCAACTCGACCCGCAGCTGCCGCAGCGCGCGCGCCGCCGTGCCGAGCGCGTGGTCACGGCGATCCACCGCGCGCTCGACGGCGTCGGCAGCCTGGACGAGGATCGCATCCTGCGCGCCTACCTCAACGTGGTGCTCGCAACGCTGCGCACCAACTTCTATCAGCGCGACGCGCACGCTCGCGACAAGAGCTACCTCGCCATCAAGCTCGACCCGCAACGCATTCCCGACCTGCCGCTGCCGCGCCCGCTGTTCGAAGTGTTCGTCTACAGTCCGCGCGTCGAGGCGATCCACCTGCGCATGGGCTACGTGGCGCGCGGCGGCATCCGCTGGTCCGATCGGCGCGAGGACTTCCGCACCGAAGTCCTCGGTCTCATGAAGGCGCAGAACGTCAAGAACACCGTCATCATTCCGATGGGCGCCAAGGGCGGATTCGTCGTGAAGCGTCCGCCGAGCGCGGGGCCCGCCGAAATGCAGCGCGAAGTCATCGCGTGCTATCAGACCTTCATGCGCGGCCTGCTGGATCTGACCGACAACATCGTCTCGGGGCAGGTCGAGCCGCCGCCGCGCGTGGTGCGCCGGGACGGCGACGACCCCTATCTGGTCGTGGCAGCCGACAAGGGCACCGCCTCATTCTCGGACATCGCCAACGCGATCGCGCTCGAGTATGGATTCTGGCTCGGTGATGCCTTCGCCTCGGGCGGCTCGGCCGGCTACGATCATAAGAAAATGGCGATCACCGCGCGCGGCGGCTGGGAATGCGTCAAACGGCACTTCCGCGAGATGGGCACGGACATCCAGCGCAGCCACTTCAGCGTCGTCGGCATCGGTGACATGTCGGGTGATGTGTTCGGCAACGGCATGCTGCTCTCGCGTCACATCCTGCTCAAGGCCGCATTCAATCATCAGCACGTCTTTCTCGACCCGGCGCCGGATGCGCGCGCCGCCTTCGCCGAGCGAGCGCGACTCTTCGCCCTGCCGCGCTCCTCCTGGGAGGATTACGCTGCCGATAAAATCTCGCGTGGCGGTGGCGTGTACCCGCGCTCCGCAAAGGCGATCGCGCTGTCGCGCGAGGCGCAGAGCATGCTCGGCCTCGCGGCCGCCTCGGCCACGCCCCAGGAGGTGATCCGCGCGATCCTGCGCATGCCGGTCGATCTGCTCTGGAACGGCGGTATCGGTACCTACGTGAAGGCGAGCGACGAGTCCAACCTCGAGATCGGGGATCGCGCCAACGACGCGGTGCGCATCAACGGCGCCGAGCTCGGCGCGAAGGTGGTCGGTGAGGGAGGCAACCTCGGCCTATCGCAGCGCGGCCGCATCGAGTACGCGCTGCGCGGCGGCCGTCTCAACACTGATTTCATCGACAACTCCGCGGGTGTCAACACCTCGGACGTCGAGGTGAACATCAAGATCCTGCTGCAGCCCCTGCTGCAGGCTCCGCGCGCGCGCCTGACGCTCGCCGCGCGCAATCGCCTGCTCGCACGCATGACCGCTGAGGTCTCCGAGCTCGTGCTGCGCAACAACTATCTGCAGAGCCAGGCGCTCTCCACGCTCGAGCTGCACTCGCCGGCGCGCCTCGCCGAATATCAGCATGTGATCCGCGTGCTCGAGCGCACCGGCGAGCTGAATCGGGCCGTCGAGTTCCTGCCGCAGGACGAAGAGCTCGTCGAGCGCCGCAAGCGCGGCCTCGGTCTCACGCGTCCGGAGCTGGCCGTAGTGCTGTCCTACGGCAAGATCTGGCTGAGTAATCACCTGCTCGAGTCCGACGTGCCGGAAGATCCGTACTTATCGAACGAGCTGACGCGCTATTTCCCTGCGCCAATCCGCCGGCGCTTCGCCCCCGAGATTGCGCGCCATCGGCTGCGCCGTGAGATCATCGTCACGGCCACCACCAACAGTCTCATCAATCGCATGGGTCCTGCGTTCGTATTGCGCACGCAGGAGGATACCGGAGCCGCGCCCGCGCGCATCGCGCGCGCCTACACGGCCGCGCGCGAGATCTTCGACATGCGCACGCTGTGGGCGGCGATCGAGGCGGTCGATAACCGCATCTCGGCGCAGCTGCAGTACGCCATGATGTATGAGACCAGCCGGCTGCTGCGTCACATGACCTACTGGCTGCTGCTCGAGCGGCGCCAGGAGCTGCAGATCGATCGCGCCGTCGCCGAGCTGCGTGGCGGGGTCCGCGAGCTCGCGGCGAGCATCGTCGGTTGCCTCACGGGAATCCGCCGCGACCACTATCACGAAGCCTTCGAGCGTTACGAGGCCGGGGGTGTCGGCGCCGAGCTGGCGCGGCGCGTGGCCGAGCTCGACGCGCTCAACGCCGCACTCGACATCGTGGAGCTCGCGGCCGGAGCGGGCACGCGCGTGGCGCAGGCCGCGCACGTCTACTTCGACGTGGGCACCCGCATCGGTCTCGATTGGCTCTACGATCAGGTCGAGCAGCTGCCCGTCGAGGGTCCATGGCAGCCGATCGCGCGCACGGAAATGCGCTCCGGGTTACTGCGCACGCACCGGCGTGTGGCGGAGCGTGCGCTCGGGCGGCATCGTACTGGCTCACCGCATGCACTGGTGGATGCGTGGCTGGACTCCGCGCAAGAGCATGTCGCGTACTGGTGGAACATGCTCGGGGAAATGCGTGCGAGCGGCAGCGCCGACTTCGCCACGCTCTCGGTGGCTCTCGAATCGGTGCGCAAGCTCGCCGAGTCAGACAAGTGAGGACGTCATGAGCAAGCTGATCCTCGTGCGTCACGGACAGAGCACCTGGAACGTGGAGAATCTGTTCACGGGCTGGACGGACGTGGACTTATCGGCGACCGGATGCAGCGAAGCGCTGCATGCGGGGCGGCAGCTGCTTGCGGAGGGCATCAAGGTCGACCTCGCCTTCACGTCGGTGCTCAAACGTGCAATCCGCACGCTCTGGATCATGCTCGATGAGATGGATCGCATGTGGGTTCCGGTGGAGCGCTCCTGGCGTCTCAACGAGCGTCACTATGGCGCCCTGCAGGGGCTCAACAAGCAGCAGACGGCCGAGCGTCACGGCGATGCGCAGGTGAAGATCTGGCGGCGCAGCTACGATGTCGCGCCGCCGCCGCTCGCGGCGGATGATCAGCGCCATCCGCGCTTCGACCCGCGTTATGCCGGTGTCGATGCGACCGAGCTGCCAGCCACCGAGTCCCTGAAGGATACGCTGCATCGCGTGCTGCCCTACTGGCGCGAGCGCCTCGCGCCCGAGCTCATGCGCGGCCGGGAAGTGCTGGTGGTCGCTCACGGCAACAGCCTGCGCGCGATGGTGAAGATGCTCGATGAGATGTCCGATGCGGATATCGTCGAGCTCAACATCCCGACGGGCGTACCGCTCCTCTACGAGCTCGACGCGCGGCTGCAGGTGTTGGGAAAGCGCTACCTGGGTGATGCCACGGCGATCGCCGCAGCGGCCGAGGCGGTCAAGCGTCAAACTCAGAAGCGCTGAGGACGCGTCGCGCCTCAGTGCGCCTGCGAGTCTCGCGTCTGCGGAACGACCGCCGCAGTCCAGCCGTCATAACGGCCGCCGTGGCTGCGCGCGAGCATGCCGAAGCGGCGACTCATGTCCTTCATGTCGGGAACCGAGAGCCGCAGCGACTTGCGCGCATGCACGCTGAAGGGCTGATCCGCACTGTCGGGCATGGTGCGGGTGTCGATGTCGAAGCCGTCGGATTCCAGTTGCAAGCGCACGTCCTGCACGGCAGCCTCGCTCGGCAAAGCAAAGAAGAAGTCCACAGCGTGCGGTTGGAACGGGTCCGAGCCTTGGGCGCGCAGGTGCTCGATCTGCTTGGCGTCCCAATCGCTATCGGTGGCGCTCCTGACTTTGCGCACGTTGAAGTAGATGCGCGCCACGATGGCGAGGCAGGCAACCACGAGAACGATCAGCAGCCAGCTCAAATGGAACCTCTCGGATGCGCGGCCGGCACGCCGCGCGCGACTATTCGTCCGGTGCGATCGTAACGCGCAGTCCGGCCAGCGCGTCCGAAAACTCCAGCTGACAGGATAGGCGCGAATTATTCTCGTGGTGCGCCAGCTCGGCGAGCAGCTCGCGCTCGTCGGACATCGGCGGTGGGAGCTTGTCCTGCCACTCCGGAGCGACGTACACGTGACACGTGGCGCATGAGCACATGCCGCCGCAGATTGCCGCCACGCCATAGTCGAGCTCGCGGAGCGTTTCCATGACCTTGAATCCCGATTTCGCCTCCACCTCGTGCTCCACTCCGTCCCGATCGACGACCCGCAACAACGGCATGCATCCGCTCCAAACAATCTCCAGTGCGAGCGGCTAGTCTGCCGGTGTCGCGTCGCAAGCGCCAGCGCGGCAAGATCAGCCAGCCGCCAGCGGCCCGAACACCTTGAGGACGAACACCGCCCGGTCGACCTGACCGAGGGTCGTGTGCATCTCGCGGCCGAGGGTCTCGAGCACCGCCTCGTAGCTGCCGAACACCTGGGTGCTGAGGCTCGTCGTGACGACCTTCAGGCCCGCCACGCCTTGGAGCCGCTCGAGAAACGCCTTGATCGCGGGAGTGTAGTCCGCCGCGAGTGGATACAGACTGATTTCGACTCCGACCTGCATCGGGACACACCTTTTGCGATCGCACGTCCCACAAAAATACTACAATTACCGCTCGTCGCGGATGCGACACTTACGGCCGACGATGCGCACCATCCAGATCCACCAGATCGACGCGTTCACGCGGCGGCGCTTCACCGGCAACCCCGCCGGGGTGGTCCTCAACGCCGATGTGCTCGACGATACGGAGATGCTCGCTATCGCACGCGAGCTCAACAATGCGGACACCGCGTTCATTCTCGCTCCGGACGCGTCCGGTCATGACGTGCGTGCGCGCTTCTTCACCCCGCGCACCGAAGTGGGCTTCGTCGGTCACGCGACGGTGGCCGCCCACTATGTGCTCTCGCGCCACGGAACGGCTGTGGGGCGCCGCCGCCAGCGGTCCAAGGCCGGAATCGTCGAGATCGAGGTGCGCGGCACGGGTGAGGATCGGCAGATCGCGGTTCGCCAGAGCTGCCCGCCGCTCGGGCGCGAGCTCAACGAGCGCGAGCGTCTCGCGGTGCTCGACTCACTGGCGCTTGCCTCGGACGATCTCGACGTGCGCTGTCCGCTCAGGATCGTGGGCGGCGCCGGCACGCGCTTGATGGTCGCGGTGCGCGGACCGGAGCAGCTCAAGCACCTCAAGCCCGATTTTGCGCGCCTCACGACGCTCTCCGCGCAGCTCGGGGCCGCGGGCTACTTCGTCTTCACGCTCGCGCCGCAGGCGCGCGATTGTCTCACCGAGTCGCGCATGTTCTGTCCCGCGCTGGGCATCCCCGAAGATCCCGTGAGCGGCAACGCGCATGGCCTGCTCGGCGCCTATCTCGCGCATTACCAGCTGCTTGCGCGTCAGAAAGACCGCGCCCAGTTCACGGGCATGCAGGGCCATTACGTCAATCGGCCGGGGCGCGTGGACGTGGAGCTCGAGTTCGACGAGCGCGCGCTCGCCGCCGTCTGGATCGTCGGCCAGGCGGTCTCGATCTTCGAGACCGAGCTCACTTTGTAGCGCGCCGCGCATGCAAGATGAGCCATGCCGCCGGTACGCTCAGGCACGCCCCGGTGAAGAAGGGCGCGCTGCTACCCAATAGTGTATAGAGATAGCCCGATGCAAATGGGCCGATCACCCGGGCGAGACTCGTGCTCGCCTGGTACGTTCCCATCACCGCGCCGCGCTCGCCGGCTTGCGACTGCTTGGAGGCGAGCGCCGAGGCGGTGGGCGTGAAGGCGCCCATGCCGAGCCCAGCGAGCGCAAGTCCCGCGGCGACCACCGGCAGACTCGTGCCTGCAACGGCCACTAGCAGTAGGCCAGCTGCGTAGACGCAGGCGCCCAGCGCGCCGATCAGTGATTCGCCGAGCCGCGGCACGAGCACCCGCACCATCCCTCCCTGCATCAGCACCGTGAGCAGCGCGACACCGAACAACGCTAGCCCCACGGTGCGCGGTCCGAAGCCGAATCGATCGTACGCCCAGATGACGAAGATCGACTCGAGGATGCCCTGCGAGCAGGTGACGAGCAGCGCACCGCCCGCGATCGAGCGCAGTGCCGGCCGCTCGCGTAGCAGCTGCAACGGGCGCGAGCCGAGCTCGCGGCGTTGCACGCGCTGCTCGGCCGTGCGGCTCTCCGGCAGCACCAGCTTCACGAGCGCTATGGCACACAGGCTCAAGCAGATCGACACCAGCGCCGGGCGCACGAAGTTCGCACTCTGCGCGTGCTCGCCGGCGAGAGCGCCGCCGAGTGGGATCCCGCACATGAAGCCGATGCCGATGGCCGCCCCGATGAGCCCCATGGACTTCGCACGCTCCTCCGGACGGCTCACATCAGAGGCATAGGCAAATGCCGCCGCGAGATTGCCGGCCATGAAGCCCGCCAGCATGCGTGAGGCGAGCAGCATGCCGAGACCGTGCGCGAGCGCGAGCAATACGTAGGAGAGGCAGGCACCGGCGAGACTCGACATGAGGATGGGCCGCCGCCCGTACCGGTCGCTGAGGCGACCCCAGAAAGGAGCGGCGAGCAGCTGACAAAGCGAGTAGCTGCCGAGGATCGCCGTGATGATGGGCGGCGGGGCGCCGAAGCGCTCACCCATGTAAGGAACGAGCGGGATGAGAATGCCGAAGCCCAGCACATCGATGATGCAGACGACGAACAGGGCGCGGAGCGCGATCATGCGCGCGCCCTGCGTGGAGTGTCCGCTTGACGCCGCGAGACGCCGCAGTACAAGACCCGGCCTGCACGCAGCTCAATTTCGTGAGTGACCGCGTGGGGCCATTCTCGTTCAAAGTGCGTTGCCATGACGATCGTGATGCCGCGCGCGGCGAGCTTGACGAGCCGCCGCTGCAGAGCCTCCCGCGTGACAGCATCGAGGCCGGCAAACGGCTCATCGAGCAGCAGCAGCTCGGGCTCATTGACCCACGCTCGCGCGAAGAGCGCGCAGCGCAGCTGGCCGTAGGACAGCTCGTGCGGGAGCCGCGCGGCCAGTCTCGTGAGGCCGAAGGAGGCGAGCGCCGCCTGCGTGGCGCGACGGTCTGCGAGTCCGGGCGCCGTGGCCAGGCCAATGCTCGCGTAGCGGCCGGATGCGACCAGTTCGCGCACCGTGAGCTCGCGCGGCTGGTCGGACTGCAGGTGCGGAGCGACCAGGCCGACTTTGCGACGGAATATCTCCAAGGCCACTCCAGGTAGGATGCCGGCACGCTCGATGCGTCCGCCGGCCGCGACGGAATGATCGCCGTAGATCGTGCGCAGGAGCGTCGATTTGCCCGCGCCGTTCGCGCCGTGGACCAGCCAACATTGGCGGGCGCGCAGCTCGAGCGAGACGTCAGCGAGCACGCCGCGTCCGTCGAGATAGACGTGGGCGTGCGTCATGCGCACCAACGCTGCCGTCGGCCGTGCTGTTGGCGACGGATGCCAGCCTCGCAGCTCGTGCCGGCGCGCCTGGCCGGCGAGACTCGCGCGCAGAAGCGCGCGCGCGAGGCGGCCACGGTAGATGATTCTGCCGCGCTCGAGCACGAGTGCGTGCGTGGCGCTCGCGGGCACGTCCTCGATGCGATGCGTGGCAAGCACCCAGGGCATGCGGGTGCGGCGCAGGCCGTTCAGCCAGCGCAGCGCTGCCCTCCGGTGGTGTGTGTCGAGGCCGTTCAACACTTCATCGAGCAGCAGCAGTCGGGGTCGGCCCGCGAGCGCGCGCGCCAGCAGCGCGAGGCGCCGCTCGCCGTACGACAGACTCAGAAAGCGCCGCTGCGCGAGGTGCGCGATCGAGAGACGGGTGAGCAGTGCGGCGATGCTGCGTCGCTGTCGAGTGCTCAGTGGCTCGAGCGGGATGTCCGTTGCATGCACCCCGGTGCCCGCGACCTGCTCGACGGTGTGATTCCATCCGTAACGCTCGTACTTGTCCTGACGCTCGGCGCCGACGTAAGCGATGTGCGCCTGCACGTCGCGCGGGGTGGCGAAGACATTGCCGCGCCACACATAGCGACGCTCAGGAGGCGCCGACTTCTCCTGCAGTCGTGCCGGCGTTGGCCAGATGCTCCCGGCCAGCAGCTTCAGGAGCTGCGTCTTGCCTGCGCCGTTTGCCCCCGCGAGAACCCAGCGCTCTCCCGGCTTCACCGTCCACGCGATGTCGCGCAGGATGACACGGCCGCCGCGCTGCAAGTGCACTCCGTTCAAGCTCACCGCGATGTAGCTGCTCCCCGTCACGTCGCGCACGGCACACGGCGGCGTGCGGCGCGCCCGCTCACCGGCGCGGCCCGTAGATCCACGTGTCGTCGTCGCAGCTGCACTCGCCCGCGGCTGCGAGCTTGATCAGGTGCGCCTCGAGGGAGCAGCGCGCCATCGGCAGCAACTGCGGGCGCACATCGTCGTACACCCGCGGCAGCAGCTCATCGAGGCGCGCGCGGCCGCGCGCGCGCAGCGCCTCACGTACTTTCGCCTCGCGCCGCATCCGGTGAGCGTAAACGGCATCGAGCTCGGCGTGCGGCTCGCGCAGCAGCCGTCCATGACCGGGAGCGATGGCCTGCAGGCCATAGCCTGCCAGTCGGTGCAGGGATTGCAGATAATCCGCCATCACACCGTCGGGTGGGATGATGACGGGGGTCACACCATCCAGGATGTGATCGCCCGAGAACAGCAGCCCTTGATCCTCGAGCAGATAACACACGTGATTGGAGGCATGGCCCGGTGTGTCGATCGCACGCAGCGTGCCGGAGGGCAGCGCGAAGCACTGATCGCGCTCGGGCTCCACGTCCGGCCTGAAGGTACGGTCCTGCTGTCCGCCGGACGGCGCGGAGCGGCCGATGAGGCGCGCTCCGGTCAGCTCTGCAAGTGCCGTGGCACCGGGCGAATGATCGAGATGGGTGTGCGTGACGAAGATCGTGGCCAGCCGCGGCGCGGCGCTCTGCAGCTTCGCGAGATGCACCGCGTCGGCCGGTCCCGGATCGATGACGGCGACTGCCGGCTCACCCAGCAGGTAGGTGTTGGTGCCGGGTCCGGTCATCACAGATGGGTTGGGGGCTATGAGGCGTTGCACGCCCCGCGCGACCGGAACGAGCCGCCCGGGTTCGAGCTCACTCATCCGCGGGACATTGGACCGATCCGCCGCGCATGGCAAGATGCGGAGCATGCAGCGGACGAGCCGTGCAGGTCACAGTGACAGCGAGCGTCACTGACCGGGACTGCTACGACCTCCTCGTCATCGGCGGAGGCATCAACGGCTGTGGCATCGCGCGCGATGCGGCTGGCCGCGGCTGGTCGGTGCTGCTCGCCGAGCAGGACGATCTGGCCGCGCATACGTCCTCGGCAAGCACGAAGCTGATACACGGGGGCTTGCGCTACCTCGAGCAGCTGCATTTCGGACTGGTGCGCAAAGCGCTCGAAGAGCGCGAAGTGCTGCTCGCATCCGCGCCGCACATCATGTGGCCGCTGCGCTTCGTGGTGCCCCACGATCGGCACTTGCGCCCTTTGTGGCTGATTCGCGCGGGACTCTTTCTCTATGACCACCTCGCGAAGCGCCGGCTGCTGCCGGCCTCGCAGGCCGCGGACCTGCGTGCGCATGTTGCGGGCGAGCCGCTCGCGAGTCGCTTCGCGCGTGGCTTCATCTACTCCGACGTCTGGGTCGATGATGCGCGACTCGTCGTGCTCACGGCACGCGACGCGGCCGAGCGCGGCGCCACCGTTCTCACCCGTACGCGCTGCGCGCGCCTCGAGCGCAGCGCCGACCTCTGGTCCGCGACCTTGCTCGAGCGCAGCGGCGGGGAGCGCACGGTGCGCGCGCGTGCCGTCGTCAACGCCACCGGACCCTGGGTCGGTAGTTTCATTCGCGAGGCGACCCCGGTCAGCGCTGCGCGCCAGGTGAGGCTCGTGAAAGGCAGCCACATCGTCGTGCCACGCCTCTTCGAGCATCGCTTCGCCTACCTCTTTCAAAATGCCGATCGGCGCGTGGTCTTCGCGCTGCCCTACGAGCGGCAGTTCACGCTCATCGGCACCACAGATCTCGATTATGCGGGCGATCCCGCCAACCCCAGCATCGAGGCCGCGGAGGTCGACTATCTGTGCGCCACGCCGAACCTTTACTTCCGCCAGCAGATCACGCGCGCCGACGTGCGCTGGAGCTACTCGGGCGTACGGCCGCTGCTTGCGGACGAGTCACGCGATGCCTCGGGCGTCACACGCGATTACGCGTTGGACATCGAGGACCGCGAGGCGCCGCTGCTGTCCGTCTTCGGCGGCAAGATCACCACGTACCGCAAGCTCGCCGAGGACGCGGTGGACCGCGTGGCACGCCGGCTGCATCGCCCGCGGGTCCACTGGACAGGGAGTGCCACTCTTCCCGGGGGTGATCTGCCCTCGGGCAGCTTTGCCGTCTTCGTGCGCGCACTCGCACGCCAGTATCCGTGGTTGCCCTCGGCGCTGCGCCATCGTTATGCGCGCGCATACGGCAGCCGCACGACGCGGCTGCTGCAGGGCGTGACCAGCGTGGCAGGCCTCGGCGAGGAGGTCTTGCCCAATCTCTACGAGCTCGAGATCGACTACCTGCAACGCTTCGAGTGGGCATGCAGCGCTGAGGACATTCTGTGGCGGCGGAGCAAGCTCGGCCTGCACTTGCCGCCTGGCAGCGCGCAGCAGCTGGAGGCCTGGCTCAAGCGCTCCGGGCCTCGTCGGGCGGCTCACTCAGGTCGGTAGCGGGGATGCGCGTGCCGGGCGACACGCTCGGGGCCTCTTGCGGCTGTGCGTTCCAGAAATCGGCCGTGGGGTCGATGTCGACGAGCGTTGGGTCGGTGCGCACGCAGTTGCGGCCCGAGCGCTTGGCGTTGTAGAGCGCGCCGTCGGCTCGCTTCAACATGCTGCTGGGCGTGTCCGCACCGAGGATGGAGACCGTCGCGCCGATGCTCGCCGTGATGATGCGGCGATCCTTGAACCAGCGTGCGGTATCGAGGCGCATGATGCGTTCACGGAAGCGCTCCGCGATCTGCAGCGCCTCGAGGAGCTCGATCTCTGGCAGCGCGATCAGGAACTCCTCACCGCCCAGGCGTCCCAGGAAGGCGGGTTCGTGCAGCGCGATGCGCACCTCGTCGGCCACCGCCTTCAACACCTCATCGCCGATCGCATGGCCCAGCTGGTCGTTGATGCTCTTGAAATGGTCGATGTCCAGAATCAGCACTGCACAGCAACCGGTCTGAGCGCTCTCGAGCAACGCGCCCAGGCGGCCGAGGACCGCGCGGCGGTTCGGCACGCCGGTGAGCTCGTCCGTCATGGCGAGCGCTCGCATGCGCACGGTTCTGCTGCGCTGGTGCAACGCGAACGTCGCGAGCGCCGCGGCGAGCAGCACCGTGAGTGCGATGACCGTGGCCTGCAGGCGCCGCACACTGCGCGCTTGCGCGAGAGCCTTCCTGCTCGCCTCGTTCTCGCGTAGCAAAGCCGCGTTTTCCTTCTCCTGCGCCGCGGTGTCGAACTCCACTTTGAGCGTGGCGAAGCGCTGGTCGATCTGGCTCGTGAGCAACCGGTACGCGATCTGCGCATGGTCGGTCTCGAACTCGTAGGCCGCGCGCCAGTTGGCGAGCTCGGCATGCACCGCCGCAAGCTCTGCGTAGGTCGCATCGAGCTCACTCAGCGCTTCGGCGGCCTTGAAGACCTGCAGAGCGGCCGTGAGCGAGGTGAGGCTCTCAGCCATGCGCTTGAGCCCATGCAGCGCGATGCCGCGCTCGAGCGCGATCTGTGCGCCGAGGCGCGCGTCCGAGGTCTGCTGCTGCAGCGTTTGTGCGGCCTGCAGCTTCAGCAGCGCGCCCTGCGGATCACCGTAGGCATTGGCGACGGCGCCGAGGCCGCGAAGCGCGTAAGCCGCGCCGCGCGAGTAGCCGATCCGCTGGCACAGCTCGAGCGCTTCGGTGAAGCTCTGCCGCGCCTCCTTCCAATCGTGCAGATTCTCGTCGACCCGTCCCAGGTTATAGAGCGTCACCGCCTCATCGCTCAGCAATCGGGCCGCGCGCTGCGCCTTGAGCGCCTCGCTGTAGATGTGCCGGGCCTGCACGTAGTCGCCCATGCGGTTGTAGAGGATCGCGATGCTGTCCAGCGCGGTGAGTGCGTGCAGGGGCTTCGCGAGCTGATCGAACAGCGACTGTGCGCGCCGCAGGTCCGCGAGGCCGTTCGCGTACTCGGCCTGCAGCCCGAGCAGATAGCCGCGCGAGAAGAGCGCCTCCGCCAGCATCTCCTGATCGTGCGTTGCGGTCGCAATGGCCACCGCGCGGTCAAAGAGCGCGCGTGCCTCGACGTTGTTGCCGGCCGTCTCGCGCACCTCGCCGCTGCACGTCATGACTCCGGCGCGCAGGCCCTGGCGCTGTGCATGTGGCAGCAGGCGGCTCGCGAGGTCGATCTGCACTTGCGCTGCCGTGGCGCTGCGCTCCGCCTGATAATCACAGAGCAGCAGTCGCGCGCGAATCTCGAGGTCCGCGTCGGGATGGCTCCTGAGCTCGAGCAGCGCGGCCTCCGCGTCCTGACGGCTCGCCTCGGGATTGGTGCGCATGTCGAGCGCGGCGCGCTCGACGAGCGCACGCGCGGGATTGGGGGCGGCGACCGCATGCGGATCCGCGGACGCAGCGACGGCTTCCTGAGCGAGCAGCAGACAGATTCCGAGTGCGATCGCGCACGCCACGCCGCGAATGCCGGGCGCTCGAGCGGCGCCTGCCTGCGACGGGCATCCGCATGCCGGTCGCGGTATCGGGATCGGAAGTTGGATGATCGCTCCTGCGCGGAATATCGCTGTCGTTCCTTATCCCGGCATTATCCTCAAATCGCCCGCGGGTCGTGTAACCTGAATCACACGGGCGGGCCGGTGGAGCGTCACGTTATGGAAAGTCAGCGGACTCGCTTCCGATATTTGCGCACCAGGTACAGTGCCACCGCGATCGCGACCAGCGCGCCGATCCCGGATGCATCCTGCCGGCCGGCGGTCGCGTAGATCAGCCAGCCGTTCGCGAGGCACGAGGCGAGCGGGATGAGCGGCCCGCCGGGGATCTGGAACGGCTTGCCGCTGGTGCGGACATCGCGACGGCGCAGCATCCAGACGGCCGCCCCGCACAGGATGTACAAAACGAACGCCGTCAGGTTCGCGAGCACCGCGAGATGCTCGAAAGTGCCCGAAACGGCGAGCGCAATGACGAGCCCCGCGTAGACCACGATGGCCACGTGCGGAGTGTGATGCCGGGCATGGACGCTGCTCAGGGACTGCGGCAGGAAGCCGTCGCGCGCGAAGGCGAACAGTGAACGCGGCACCGAGAGAATGTTGCCGCTGAGATAGCCGAGCATCGAGACCGTCGCACCCACGATCATCAGCAGCCGCCCGGGAGCACCCGCGAACGCCGCTGCGGCCTCGGCCAGGGGCGTCGTGTCATTCAATGCCAGCGCGGGCCCCAGGATCCCGAGCGCCACCCCCTGAATCGCAAGGTAGAGCAGCGTCGCCGCTCCGAGGGCGAGGAACGAGGCGCGCGGCACCGTGCGCCAGGGTGTGTGCACCTCACCGCTCGGCGTGAGTGCCGATTCGATGCCGGAGAAGGCGAAGATGACGATGCCCGCCGAGCCGAGCACTCCCGAGAGGGAGGGCGTCGCGCTCCAGACGAAGTGCGCCGGCTGCACGAAGACCGCACCCACGATGACGAAGGTGATGAGTGGAACCAGCTTCGCGAGCGTCATGATCTCCACGATGCGCGCACTGCGACGCACGCCCCGCACGTTCACGTGTGCGAGCGCGGCGATCACGACGACGATGAGCACCGGCGGCAACCACGACAGTCCGCCGGCCGCCCCGGGCACGAGCGCGGTGAGCGACTTCGCAAATAGCACGGCGACGGCGGCACCGGCCGTCAAGCCGGTCACGAAGAGCATCACGCCGGCGATGAAGCCCACGAATGGCCCGAGCGCCACCTCGACGTAGGCATAAGGGCCCCCTGTCGATGCCACGCGGCTGCCCGCCTCGGCGAAGCACAGCACGACGAGCGCCATCACGAGCGCGCAGACGAGGTAGGCGAGCGGCGCTGCGCCGCCGAGCCGCGCCACGGCGAGCGCGGGCAGCGCGAAGATCCCACTGCCGACGGTGTAGTTGAAGATCGAAGCGGCGAGCTGCCGCACGCCGAGTGCGCGCACCAGAAGCGCATCGGCACGGGCGGCGGCCACTTGCGCCTGCGCTGCGCGTTCGGATGGTGGCACGGGAGCATTGTAGCTAGAGGTGGAAGGCGTGCGCAGCCAGGTCGGGAGATTCTCCCTGGACACACGAGCGGGCGCGTCGCTCAAATGACCGGGTGCGCATTCGCCACGTTCTCGCGGGACTCTGCCTCTCGTCGGCAGTGCTCGCCGCGCCCGCGGAACAGAGCCCGGCACAATCACCCAGCGCGCTTCCTCAGGTCACGATCATCGGCACGACGCCGCTGCCGGGCAGCGGCGTGGATCTGGACCTCGTTCCGAGCAACGTGCAGACCATGGGTGCCGACGATCTCGACCCCAATCACCGCGCCGACCTCGTGCCGATTGCCGCGGCGCGCCGCCTCTCGAGCGTCAATCTCGCCAACGAGCAAGGCAGCCAGTATCAACCCGATCTGGTGTACCGGGGCTTCGAGGCCTCGCCCATCTCCGGAGTCGCCGAGGGAATCGCCGTGTACCAGAATGGCACCCGCGTCAACGAAGCACTGGGAGACGCGGTGAACTGGGACCTGATTCCGCAGTTCGCCGTCCGGCGTCTCACCGTACAGAGCAACAACCCCGTATTCGGCCTGAATGCGCTCGGCGGGGCCACCACGCTCGAGATGAAGAATGGCTTCGACTCCGCGGGCCTCGATGCGAGCCTCTCGGGAGGCAGCTTCGGCAATCTAACCGGCCACGCGGCCTACGGCGCCCACGGGGATCACTTCGGCTTCTTTGGGGCCGTCGGCGGAATATCAGACGACGGTTTTCGCTATCTCTCTCCAACGCACCTGCGTCAGGGGTATGCCGATTTCGGCTACGAGAGCGACCGCGTGTCCCTGCACCTGTCGGTGTCGGCCGCAAACAATGATTTCGGCGCGCTCGGACCGACACCGGTGCAGCTGCTCGCGATCGATCCGCGCGCGATCTTCACCAGTCCGCAGACGACCCACAATGAGATGCAGCTGCTGCAGATCAACGCCGCCTATCAGGCGAGTGACACGCTGCTCTTGAGCGCCGCGCTGTATCACCGTCACTTCACCCAGGAGATCGTGGACGGCAACACGACCGACGTTCAGGCGTGCGCGAACGATCCGAGCTTCTTCTGCCTCGAAGGCGCCAATCTCTATCCGACCGATGTGCTCTATGACGAGAACGGCAATCAGGTCCCGGCGAGCGTATTGCCCGCGGGCGCGACCCCGGGCGAGATCGATCGTGCGAGCACCGCGACCGAGACCAACGGCGGCACCCTGCAGGCGGCGCTGACCGCGCCGCTCCTGGGGCGTGACAATCACCTGTCGGTCGGCGCCTCGATCGATGACAGTGAGACGCATTACGCGGCAGTGGGCGAGCTCGGCACTTTGATGCCGAGCCTGGAGGTGGTGGGCTCGGGCACGATCATCGACCAGGGCGCAAGTCCGAGCGCCTCGCCGCCGATCGAGGAACCGGTCGGGGTGCGGCCCGTGACGCACTACACCGGCATCTACTTCACGGACACGCTCGAGTTGAGTCCGGCACTCGCGTGGACGCTCTCGGGGCGCTACAACCGCGCTGAGATCGATCTGCACGATCTGCGCGGCACGGCCCTCAACGCCAGCCACAGCTACTCGCGCTTCAATCCGGGCACCGGACTCGCCTACAAGCTCACGCCCAGCCTGACCGCTTACGCGGGCTATTCGGAATCGAACCGCGCACCGACCGCCGCGGAGCTCAGCTGCGCAAATCCGGATCAACCTTGCCTGCTCGATGCATTTCTGGTCGCCGATCCGGATCTGAAGCAGGTCGTCGCGCGCACCTACGAGGCCGGACTGCGCGGACAGTTCCCCGAAGCTCGGCTCGGCGGCCGCGTGCAATGGAATCTCGGCTTGTTTCGCACGGACCTGAGCGATGACATCATGCTGCTCGCCACTCCCGTGAACGGCTTCGGCTACTTCGCCAACGTCGGCAGCACGCGCCGGCAGGGAATCGAGACGGGTATCTCCTTCCGCGGGCGTGCATGGAGCATCGATCTCAGCTACAGCCTGGTTGATGCCACCTACCGCGAAAGCCTGACCGTCTCATCGAACAGTCCGGCGGCCGATGCCGACGGCAACATCTTCGTCCATCCCGGGGATCGGATTCCGCTCACGCCCGAGCATCGCGTGACCGCCAGCATCGGGTACGCGCCGACGCAGCGCTGGTCGCTCGGTCTCGATGCGCGCTACACGAGCAGCCAGTTCCTGGTCGGTGATGCCTCGAATCAGGAGCCTCCCCTGCCCGACTACGCAGTCGTCGACCTGCATGGCGACTATCGGCTCTCGCGCTCGCTGCAGCTGTTCGTCTCCATCGACAATCTATTCGACAAGACGTACTACACTTTCGGCAGCTTCGCCGAGCTCGACGGTCTGCCGCCCAGCGTCAATCTGACCGATCCACGCACCTACAGTCCGAGCCCACCGCGAAGCTTCTTCGCAGGAGTGAGGCTCACGCTCTGACGGGATCGTGCGCCTGCCGCGCTGACGGAATCAGAACGCCTTGGTGACGGTGAAGCGCGCGTTGAGCGGCTCGAGGGGATGCAAATGGACATCTGCCACGCCGGCCGCGGGCTCGCTGGGAAGCCGGTCGACGTACCAGAACTCGGCGGCATTGGCGTGGGTGTTGAAGATGTTGTAGACGCCGAGCCCGAGCGTCCAGCCCCCGGCGAAGTTGTAGTGTGCTTCCCCGTTCCACTCGCCGTAGCCGTGGCCGCGAATGACCCCGTCCGAAGATAGCGGATAGCTGCTCACGTAGCGATATGCAAGACCTGCATCCCATGGCCCGAGATTCTTTACGTACATGTTGAACGAGCCCGCGGCGAAGGGGGCGTTCGGCAGATATTCGCCGACGTGGCCCGTGCCATCGTCATAGGGGACCTTGAAGCGTGCGTGATTCGCGGAGTAGCTCGCGTAGAACTCGAGCCAGCGCCGCGCCTGATACGTGAGATTGACCTCGTAGCCGTAACGGCGGCTCGCGGGACCTGCGAAATCCTGCCCGCTATCCGGATCGTAGGTAGTCTCGGACTGCGCATCGAGATTGTAGAGCGCCAGAGTGAGCGCGACCTTGCTGCTGAACTGCTGACGCCAGCCCACCTCCTCGCCTGTTTGACTCGCGATGAGAGGCGCGCCCGGCACGCCCAGAATGCGCGCCTGGTTGACCCCGCGCAGGTCGTCGCTGTGAAAGCCGCGCCCCCAGCTCAGATACAGCTCCGTGGTGTCGACGGGTGTGAAGATGACGTTTACTTTCGGCTGGGTGAGCGAGCTGCTCGCCGTGCCGTAGTTCGTGCCTGAGTCCTCACCATGCATGTAGTCCTCGCGCAAGCCGAGCTCGGTGCGCAGCCACGCCGTCCAGTGGGTTCGCGCCTGCAGATAGACGGCGATGCTGTTCAAGTGCACCTGGTCCATCTCCTGGTACGAGGGCGGGTAGTCGACCTCGGCGAGCTCCTCCGCTGTGAGCAGCACACGATCCTGCGTCGGCAGGCGCAGCACATCATTGGTATCGAAGCGATAGAGGATGCCCGCCGAGATGTCATTGTTGAAGCCGGCGAAGTCGGCATCGAGCGTGTAGGCCACATCGAAGCCAGCGGTACCCCGGTCCTCATGCTGCTCTTCCTGATCGCCGTGGATAGGATCGATGAGGTAGTGCGTGAAGTTGTTCCACAGCGTCATGCGATTGCTGATGGCGTAGGCGCTCGCAGCGAGCTCACCGCCAGCGAGCTGCGTGTGGTACTGAGCGGAGAGGCTGAAGCGCTGCGCGTAGCCACCGTCCGAGGGATCGAGTGAGCCGAAGCGCTCGATGAGTCCCTGCGTGATGGCCCGCTGCGGCTGATCGGTCGTGGCGTTCCACAGATCGTGATAGAACATCGCCGTCAGCGAGTACCCGTCTGTCGCATTACCCTCGCTGTAGCGCAGTACGGCGTTCACCTTGCGCTGATCGTCGGGGTTCACCCAGGGCCCGTCGTAGTGCTGCAGCTCGAGTGCACCGAGCAGCTTGCCGCCGTCGAGCGCGACCGAGCCGGCCGTGAACAGCCGTGCGAACCCGAAGCTGCCGCCGCTCGCCGACACCTGGTCGTCGATGGTGTCTCGATAGCTCACGTGCACGGAGCCGACCGAGGAGAAATCGCCCTGGTCCGCGTAGTAGGGTCCCTTGGTGTAGGTCACGTTGGTGGCGAGCTCGGGCAGCATGAAGTTGAGATCGGCGTATCCCTGGCCGTGCGCATGGGTGGGCTCGTTCACCGGCATGGCATCGACGAACACGGCGAGATCGGTGCCATGGTCGAGGTTGTAGCCACGCATGAGGAACTGGTTGGCTTTGCCCTCACCGCTGTGCGCGGTCACGGTGAGGCCGGGGACCGTCTCGAGCAATTGTCCCGGACGAAAGTCCGGCGTCAGAGCTAGCTCCTCGTCGACCACCACACCTTGACTGGCCGTGGTCGCGGTGCCGATCAGGCTCAACCGCTGAGCGGTGACAGTGACCTCCTGAATCTGCGCTTCCTGTGCCCAGACGCGAGCAGAACCGAAGATCGTGAGCGTGACTATGCCTGCGCACAGGCCGGAGCGCATTGTTCTCTGCATATCCGACGCATCACAGACTGAGGCAAGCCAACCCGCCAGTTAGTTACTGTTCGCCGAGCGTTGATTAACGGCGTACCGGCGCGCGCGTGGCAGAAGCTGCCGCGTGCCGAGCACGTCAGTTTACGGTGGCGGGCGCGGAGCGGATGCAACTGGAGGGGTGGACCGAGGGGGGACGGGACAGACGGGCTGGGCTGCGCTTCGGTCACGGCGCCGGCGCGTGAGGCGCCGGCCGCCGTGCCGTGCGCGGAGAGCGGCTAGGTTACGCGCCGGCGCCGCAGCAACGCGTGATAGACGACCAGAACGACAACGGCTCCCAGCACCGCGACGAGCATGCTGTACAGATTCAGGCCGGTGACGCCGGACATGCCGAATGTCCGGAACAGCCAACCGCCGACGACCGCGCCGACCACGCCGAGCACGATGTCCAGCAGGACGCCTTCACCAACCCGGTTGACGATCTTGCTGGCAATGAACCCCGAAATGAGACCGAGCACGATCCAGGCCAATAACGACATGACGAGCGCTCCTTGTTGGGATGATTAGGGATTGGAACCTGTCCTAAGCAGCAACGTTCATGCCCAGGGTCGCCCCGGAGCGGAAGCAGCTAGCAGAAGAACGCGACGCTGCGGCACTCGATGCTCTCGCGCTGCGGAGCACCATGGATGTGGGGATCTCGGAAAGCCGTGTGCGGTACGCGCCATGCACGGGAGTGGTCCGAGTCGTGGAACTTGAGGAGGATCACCTCCTCGCGCGTCATATCCGGGAAGTACCACCAGCGGTGCCGGGGGTTGAACGTGAAGACGTAAGCCGCCGGGAGACTTGCCTCCTCGGGCAGCTCCACGGGGATCTCGAGCGGGTCCGGCAGCTGCTCGACCCGCACCATCACGTTGGGGAGCCCTTCGGCCGGATCCACACTGCATCCGTCACAGACCGTCAGCGGCCAGTCCTGAGGAGGTGCGCTGAAGGGACGCCAGAGGCTGCTCGCGATGAAGCGGCGGAAGGGCGGCCCGCCGGGCCGCGCCTGCGCGTAAAGCGTTGCGGCCAAGCGGTGAGCACGGTCCTCTGTCATGTCGACGTGCACATCGCTCGCGGGCGGCTGCACCGAGGCGCTCGTCGTGCCGGAGCTACGCAAGACGGAGCCGAGAAGCACGACGAGATCGGCGCCGGTAAGTCGCTGCACGATTTGCACGACTTCCTGCGGATAGCGCGCGTCGACCTCCTGCCGGTCGTGAAAATCGGCAATTGCGCTGCGATGCTGCGCCAGCACGAAACCATGGGTATCCAGCGAGAACTCGCTTTGCACGAGCCGCCCATTGCGGATGAAGACGCGGTGCGGCTCGTAGTGGCCGGTATTGAGCTCGGCACCGGGCGCGACATAGCGTCGATTGATGCGCGAATCGGCTGCCAGATAGAAGAGCTCTGCCTCGACGCCGGAAGCCTCTCCCGCATGCGGCACCGTGCTCACGTGACTCGGGTTGCGGTGAGGTTGATCTAGCAGAACCAGTATGCGGTCGCGCGCATCTCGATGCTCGAACGCGGCGGCACCCCTTGCGGGCAGGTTGGATCGTCGAAGGCGCTGTGAGGCACCTGGCTCGGCTCATCGGCAGCCGAATCATGAGTCTTGAAGACCAGCGCCTCGTCGCGAGTCATGTTCGAGAAGTAGCACCAGCGATGCAGGGGATTGAAGCGCACGAGCAACGACTCGAACGACCACTCCGGCTGATCCGCGACATCGAAGATGGCATCCGCCGGCACCAGATCCCCGGGCGCAACGCTCCGTGCGTCGCACACCGCGAGCGGCACGTCCTGCGGCGGCTTGGAAAAAACGCGCCACACGTTGTAGTGCGCAAAGCGGCGTATGCGCTCCGCCCGCTGCGGCGGCCGGGAGCGTTTCGCGAAGGCGAGCGCGGTGGGATTGGAGCAGTCGATGTGAATGAAGCGCGCGGGCCGCGAATTGTTGAGCCGTCCGGAATCGGGAGATTTCTCGGCGAAGCGCAAGATGCCGGGCCCGGTAACCACCACCGCATCGGCGCCGGAGAGCTCCGCGATCAAGCGCTCGATCTCCGCGGGATGCTGCTGCGCGACGCGCTGCGCATCGCGAAAGTCGGGAATTGCGCTGCGGTGCGAGACGAGCGTGATCCCCTCAGCGTGCAGGGAGGGTCCCGGACTGCAACGGCGCAGATCCTCGATCCGGACGACGCGCGGATCCAGGTTCAGCACATCGCGCGCATGGTCGTTGGCATAGAAGCGGGGCCGCACACTCATGCTGCCGAGATAGTTGATCCGACCCTCGACGGTCGGTGCAGGCGAACCCTGGCGGTCGGCTGGCTGTACCTGGCTCATGAAAGGACTATCGAGAGGGCACCCGGTGAAGTCAAGCGCGCACCCGGGCGCCGCAGCAGGCAAACTCGCACTCTATGGCACGTCTCCCCACGCTCTATATTCCCCACGGCGGCGGACCCTGTTTTTTCATGGATTGGCCGTACCCCACCCCGAATCCCTGGACCCGTCTTGCGAGCTGGCTAGCGGCGCTCGATGCCACGCTCGGCAGCCGGCCGCGTGCAGTGCTGGTCATATCGGGCCACTGGGAGGAGGAGCCGATCGCGCTGAACGTGCAGGCGCATCCACCCCTGCTGTATGACTACTACGGCTTTCCCGAGCACACCTATCACCTCGAGTATGCGGCGCCGGGCGCACCGTGGCTCGCTGCGGAAGTTCAGTCCCTGCTCGGCGCCGCGGGTCTCACGTGCCGCAACGAGCAGCGACGCGGTCTCGATCACGGCGTCTTCGTTCCCTTCAAGCTCATCTATCCGCAAGCTGACGTGCCGCTGCTGCAGATCTCCCTGCAGCGCGGGCTCGATCCGGATGCGCACCTGCGCATCGGTCGCGCGCTCGCGCCGCTGCGTGAGCGCGAGGTGTTGATCGTGGGCAGCGGCATGAGCTTTCACAATCTGTCGATCGCCTCGATCGACAACGCGCCCATCCGGGAGTCGGAGCTGTTCGATACGTGGCTTACGCAGGCGGTCTGCGCGCCCGATGCAAACATGCGGGACGCCGCCCTGACGCGCTGGAAGAGCGCGCCCGCGGCACGTATCGCGCATCCGCGCGAGGAGCACCTCATGCCGTTGCTCGTGGCCGCGGGAGCGGCAGGAAGCGATACCGGCACTCGGGTCTTCAGCGACCGCATGCTCGGCTGGCAGATCTCGGGCTTTCGCTTCGCAGCCGGCTGAGGCCGGGCAAGCGCGCGGGCTCACGGCGCTGCAGCGCGAGGCGCTTCAGGCTCCTCGGAGAGACGGAACCAGGCAACGTACAAGGCTGGCAGAAATACCAGGGTTAGTAGAGTCGCAACCGCAAGCCCACCCATCATGGCAAAGGCCATCGGTCCCCAGAACACCGTCGGCGCGATCGGCACCATGCCGAAGATGGCCGCCGCTGCCGTGAGCAGGATCGGTCGAAAGCGATGCGCCGTCGCCTCGATGACCGCGTTCCAGCGCGAGCGACCGTGAGCAATCTCCGTCTGGATCTGCTGCACCAGTATCACCGAGTTGCGCACGATCATGCCCACGAGCGCAATGACGCCGAGCAGCGCGACGAATCCCAGGGGTTTGCGCGCCAGTAACAGCGCCGCGACCACGCCGATCAAACCGAACGGGGCGACGCTCAGCACCAGAAACAAGCGGCTTGCGCTTTGCAGCTGGATCATGAGTACGATCAGCATCAGCAGGGCCGCGACAGGCAGCATCGCCGCTACCGATGCCTGCGCCTTGCCGCTCGCCTCCGCCGTGCCGCCGACCACCACCTCATAGCCGGGAGGCAATGTGGTGCTCAGGCGCGCCATCTTCTCGCGCAGCGCATCGATCACGCTCGCCGGTTGCACGGCGGCGGTCAGGTCGGACTGCACGGTGATGGTCGGGAGCCGGTCGCGACGCCAGATGAGCGGCCAGTCGAGGCCGTAATCGATGCTCGCGATCTGTGGCAGCGGTACGGTCTGACCGTTCGGCAGCGGGATCTCGAGCGTGCGCAGCGTTGCCGAGGAGACGCGCTCCTGCGCGTCCGCGCGCGCGATCACGTCGATGAGGTAGATGTCGTCGCGGATCTGCGTCATCGTGATGCCGGACACCACGGCATTGAGCGACTGAGCGAGCGCCTCGGAGCTGATGCCGAGGCGGCGCGCCTCATCCTGATTGACGCGAATGCGCAGCGCTCGCATCGGCTCGATCCAATCGAAGTTGATCGATTGCGTGCGCGGATCGCTCGCGATCACGCTCGCGACCCGATAGGCGATATCTCGCACCCGCTCCGGCTCCGGACCGCTCACACGATATTGCAGCGGCCAGCCAACCGGCGGTCCCAGCTCGAGCGCCGAGAGGCGCGTGACCGCCTCGGGAAAACGCTCGCTCAGGAGCCTCGCGAGCCTCACGCGTACACGCTCGCGCGCCTCGAGACTGCGCGTCACGATCACGGTCTGCGAGAAGAAATCGTTCGTCAGCTGCACGGCGAGCGGCAGATAGAAGCGGATCGCTCCTCGACCGATGTAGGTGCTCCAGTGATCGATGTCGGGATCACCTTTCAAGAGCGCTTCGAGACGCGCGGCCGTGTGATCGCTCGCGTAGATCGAGGCGCCGCGCGGCAGAGTCACATCGACCAGCAGCTCGGGCCGATCGGAGGACGGAAAGAACTGCTGCGGCACCAGTCGCAGCGCCACGATCGCGCCGACGAGCAGCAGCAGCGCGCCGGCGATCGTGATGCGATGCGCACGCATCGCGCGCACCAGCAGCGCGCGGAAACGCCGCATGATGGGTCCGGGCTCGGACCGATCACGCCGCGCGAGGGTTGCCGGCAGCACCGAGACTCCGATGAGCGGGGCAAAGACCACCGCCACCACCCACGAGACGAGCAACGCCATCGCCACGACCGCGAACAGCGAGAAGGTGTACTCGCCGGCGGCGCTGCGCGCAAACCCGATCGGCACGAAGCCGGCTACGGTCACGAGGGTACCCGTCAGCATCGGGAACGCGGTGGACGTGTAGGCGAAGGTTGCGGCCCGCGCCCGCTCGAGGCCCTCCTCGAGCTTGGTCACCATCATCTCGACGGTGATCATGGCGTCATCCACCAGCAGCCCCAGTGCGATGATCAGCGCACCGAGCGAGACGCGCTGCAGGTCGATGTGCGTGAGGCGCATGATCACGAAGACCGCGGCGAGCACCAGGGGAATCGAGGTCGCGACGACCGCACCGGCGCGCAGGCCCAGGGCGACGAAGCTCACCCCGAGCACGATCGCGATCGCCTCCCACAGCGCCTCGGTGAAGTCATCGACCGCCGCTCGCACGACGCGCGGCTGCTCGGCGACCATGTGTGGCTCGATGCCGATCGGCAGATTGCCTGTGATGTGCGCCATCGCCGCCTCGATGTTCCGACCGAGCGCGAGCACGTCTCCGCCGGAGCGCATCGAGATGGCTAGGCCGATGGCCGGAACACCGTTGACGCGAAACAGCGGCTGCGGCGGGTCCGAATATGTGCGGCGCACAGTGGCGATATCGCTGAGGCGAAACGTGCGTCCGCCAACCACGAAATTGACGCGGCGGATATCCTCCGCGGAGCGAAACTCACCGCTCACCTGCACCAGGATCTTCTCGTTCGGAGCCTGCACCACGCCCGCTGGCGTCACGGCGTTCTGCGCTTGCAGCGCCGCGATCAGCGCCTGGCGATCGAGCTGCAGCCCTGCGAGCTGGCGCACGGAGAACTCGACGTAGATCTTCTCGTCCTGGGCGCCGATGAGCTCGATCTTTGAGACGTCTCTGACATGCAGCAGCTGTGAGCGCACGGACTCCACGTAGTCGCGCAGCTGGCGCGCGCTGAAGCCGTCGGCCGTGAACCCATAGATGATGCCGTAGGTGTCGCCGAACTCGTCGTCGAAGCCCGGTCCGACAATTCCCGCGGGGAAGGTGGTGCGGATGTCCGCGATCTTCTTGCGCACCTGGTACCAGATGTCAGGCACCTCGGGGCTGCGAATGGACTCGAGCAAGTTCACGAACACGGTGGCCTGGCCCGCGCTCGTGTAGCTGGTGAGGTAATCGAGCCCGGGCGTCTCTTGCAGCTTCTTCTCGATGCGATCGGTGACCTGATTGAGAGTCTCCTCGACGGTCGCGCCCGGCCACGCGGCCTGCACCACCATCGTCTTGATGGTGAAACTGGGATCCTCGTTGCGTCCCAGGCGAACGTACGACAGCAGGCCGGCGATGACGATGATCAGCATGAAGAACCAGACGAGCGATCGATGGCGCAGCGCCCAGTCGGACAGATTCAGGCCGCCGTTCAAGGCTCTTACCCGGGCGCGGGCTGCAGCAACCGCACCTGCTGGCCGGGACGCAGCGCATGCACGCCCGCGGTGACCACGACCTCACCGTTCGCAAGCCCGCTGGAGATGACGACGGCCGCTGCGTCGTAACGCAGCACCACGACGTGCCGCGCGACCACCTTCCTGGTGACAGGATCCACCACCCACACCGCGGGCATGCCGTCGATCTCGATCAGGGCCGCGCCCGGCACGGTCGCCACGGGCTCGGGAGTATTCGTGACGCTGCCAGTGACGATGGCACCGAGGCGCATCGTCTCGGGCGGATTGTCGAGCCCGACCTTGACCACGTAAGTGCCGGTCGTCGGATCGGCTTGCGGTGCGATCTCGCGCACGTGACCGGTGGTCGTGATTGACGGATCATCCGCCAGCGCGATCAACACCGTGGGATTGCGCGGCGAGCGGCGCATCAAGTTCGCCGGAACGTTGAAGATCGCATCCTTGCCGCCCTTTTGCGCCACCTGCACGATCATTTGCCCAGCTTGCACCACCTCCCCCGGCTCGGCGCCCTTGGCCGTGACCGCGCCGGCTACGTTCGAGCGCAATTCCGTGTACGCCACATTGTCGCGCGCGGTTTGCAAAGATGCCGTCGAGGCGGAGACCCGGGATTGAGCTGCCGCGAACTGTTGCTCGGCGTCATCGTACTGTGCCCGCGAGACGACCCCCGTCGTCACCAGGGTGCGATAGCGCTGCGCATTGTTGCGCGCCTCCACCAGCGCGGCTTGCGCCGCCGCGAGGTCGGCCTGCGCCGAGCTCAGCGCATTGCGCTCATCCTGCGAATCGATGCGTGCGACCAGCTCGCCCTGGGCGACGCTGTCGCCGAGCGATGCGCGCCGCTCGATGAGTCGTCCGCCGATCCGGAAGGCGAGGTTGGTCTGGTTCTGGGCCTGAATCTGCCCGGTCAGTGAGACCGGCTCACCCGTCGTCCCGTAATGAATCACCGCAGTCTGCACGGGCCGCACGAGCGCCGTCGCGGGCGCATGTCGGCTGCAGCTCGCCGTGCCGAGGACGCACAGAACGATCGCACTCGTGGCTGCCCGTCTCATTGCGACTCCTTGCGTACGCCAAGGGGAGTCTACACAGCCGCTAGTGTGACAGCTCGCTCACGCGATGACTGGCGCGCGCGAGCCAGTCCGGATTGATCTCGACGCCCCATCCCGGTTCCGACGGTATGGTGACGTGGCCGTCGGTCACACGGTACGGATCGGAGCTGAACAGTCCTTCCTGCCAGGGATAGTAGTCCGGACCTTCGATCGAGAGCTCGAGGTACTTGCCCGCATTGGGCAGCGCACCAAGCAGATGCATGGTGCACAGCGTGACGAGCGATAGATTGGCGCTGTGCGGGGTGCAAGGGATGCCGGCCGCCGCCGCCATGCGCGCGACCTGCAGCGTTCTCACGATGCCGCCCATGTACATCACATCGGGCTGCACGACATCCACGGCATGCATCTCGATCATGCGTGCCCAGGTCGCGAGATCCCAATCCTGCTCCCCACCGGTTACATCGATGGTGAGCGCATCGCTCACGAGCTTGGTCTCCTCGAGCTTCCAGTACGGACAGGGCTCCTCGTAATGGCTGATACCGCACGACTCGAGCAACGACCCCACTTCGATCGCACGCTCCGGCGAGAAGCCGCTGTTCGCATCGACGAGCTTGGCGACCCCCGCGCCGAGTGCGCGCGCCACGATCGGCACGATCGCCTCCGTGCGGCCCGGCCATTCATCGATGTCATGACCGCACTCTGCGGCCACGCGCCACTTGAACGCATCGAAGCCCTGCGCATCTCGCAGGCGCACGAGCCGTGCAGCTTCATCCGCCGGTTGAATGTCCCGCCGCATGGAGGAGGCGTACGCGCGCAGGCGGCGCGGCGTGCCGCCGAGCAGCCCGACCACCGGTTTACCCTCGAGCTTGCCCCGCAGATCCCAGAGCGCAGTGTCGAGGCCGGCGAGCGCGCGGCAGCGGTAGCTGCCCGGGAACTTGTGCTCGCGCTCTTCGACGCGCTCGATGAGCGTACCAATGTCGAGCGCATCGCCGCCGAGTACCCAGGGAGCAACCTGGCGGTGAAAGACGCTCGCGGTGATGTCGGCATTGTAAGTCGAGGTCTGACCCCACCCGACCGCGCCGCTGTCGGTCGTGACGCGCACGAAGCAGACGAACTCGTTGCCGAAGGTCTCGAGTCGCGCGATGCGCATCGAAGGTCAGCTCTGCGCAGCAGGCGGGCCGAAGCGTCGCCGCGCAAGATAGCCGAGGAGCATGAGCACCGCGCTCGTCACTCCGAAGACGAACGACGAGCGCTGCTCGGGGATGAAGGCCATGGCCGCGACGATGCTCAGCATGGCAATAATCGCGAGGATGGTGAGATAGGGATAGCCCCACATGCGCAGGCGCAGCTTTGCCGGCGCCTCGCGCTCGAGGCGCGCGCGCAGGCGCAGCTGCGCGGCGGCAATCAGCACGTAGACGAAGATCGCAACCGTGCCGTAGGAGTTCACGAGGAAGGCGAATACTCCCTCGGGGGAGACGTAGCTCATGACGACGGCCAGATAGCCGAAGAGCGTGCCCGTGAGAATGCCGTGCACGGGGACGCCGCGCGAGCTCAGCGTGGCAAGCGCCCGCGGCGCATCGCCGCGGCGTGCGAGCGCCATGAGCATGCGCGAGGAGGCAAACAGGCCGCTGTTGAGCGCGGACAGCACTGCGGTCAGGATCACGCCGTTCATGATGTGGCCGGCCGCGGGAATGCGCAGCGCCGCGAGCGTGCTCACGTACGGCTGCGATATACCGGGATCGTTCCACGGCAGAATGGTCACGACGACGAAGATCGATCCCACGTAGAAGACGAGCACGCGCGAGACGACCGACTGCGTGGCGCGTGCCACGGCTTGCTCGGGCGCCGCCGACTCGGCGGCTGCGATCGTCACGATCTCGGAGCCGAAGTAGAAGCCCGTCGCCGCCACCGCCCCGGTCAGCACCGGTGCCAGACCGTGCGGCATGAAGCCACCGTGGCGCGTGAGATTTGCAAGGCCGCTGCTGCTCTCGGGCCAGAGCCCGACGATGAAGGCCACGCCGATGCACAGGAACACGACGATCGCCGCCACCTTGATCGAGGCGAACCAGTACTCCGCCTCACCCCAGGAGCGGACGGACAGCAAGTTGAGCAGCGTGAAGCTCAGGACGAGACCGAGGGTCAGTGCCCAGGGCGGCAGCGCCGGAAACCAGAAGGTGAGTAGCCGCGCCCCGGCCACGGCCTCGAGCGCGACGACGATCACCCAGAAGTACCAGTACATCCAGCCGGTGAGAAATCCCGCGAGCTCCCCGAGGGCCAGACGGTTGTATTCATAGAAGCCGCCGACGGCGGGAAACGCCGAGGCCATCTCCCCCAGCATGCGCATGACGAGCACCACCAGTGTGCCGGTGAGCGCGAAGGACACGACCGCCGCGGGACCCGCGGACTTGATGACGACGCCGCTGCCTACGAACAGTCCCGCGCCGATCACCCCGCCGAGCGCGATCATCTGCATGTGCCGGCGCTGCAGCGTGCGCTGCAAGCCCCCGGAGAGCTCGGCCGCAGCGGCAGAATCAGCCGCGAATATTGGCGCCGTGTCCATTGCTGTATCAGACTCTAGCGGCAAACCGGCCTTCCCCCAAAGAAGACTTCTCGGAGATGCCCGCATGACCTCGACGAAGCAGCGCATGACCCCCTCGGAAGCGCTCGTGGAGACGCTCGCCGCGCACGGCGTGCGTGATGTGTTCGGTATCGTCGGCTCCGCCTTCATGGACGCGCTCGATATCTTTCCGGCGGCAGGCATTCGCTTCGTGCCCGTCGCGCACGAGCAGGGGGCCGCGCACATGGCGGACGGCTATGCGCGTATCTCCGGACGGCACGGGGTGTGCATCGCCCAGAACGGGCCGGGCGTGACCAACTTCGTGACCGGCATCGCCGCGGCTTACTGGGCCCACTCCCCCGTCGTTTTCATCACGCCGGAAACCGGCTCGGGCACCATCGGACTCGGAGGCTTCCAGGAGACCGAGCAGCTGCCGATCTTCTCAAAGATCACCAAGTACCAGGGTCATGTGAATAATCCGGCGCGCATGGCGGAGATCGCGGGGCGCTGTTTCGATCGCGCGCTCCTCGAGATGGGCCCGGCGCAGCTCAACATCCCACGCGACTTCTTCTACGGCGACATCGAGACGGCGATCGCGCAGCCGATGCGGATCGGCCGCGGGCCGGGCGCGGCGGAGGCGCTCGATGAGGCAGCTGCGCTCCTTGCGGCCGCCACATTCCCTGTGCTGGTGTCCGGCGGCGGGGTGATCATGAGCGAGGGCACGGCCGAGGCGGTCGCTCTTGCTGAACTGCTCGATGCGCCGGTCTGTAACAGCTACCTGCACAACGACTCGTTCCCCGCCTCGCACCGCCTGTGGGCGGGCCCGCTCGGCTATCAGGGCTCGAAGGCCGCCATGAAGCTGCTCTCCCAGGCGGACGTGGTGCTCGCGCTCGGCACACGGCTTGGACCCTTCGGCACCCTGCCGCAGCATGGGCTCGACTACTGGCCCAAGGGCGCCAGGGTGATCCAGATCGACAGCGACGCCCGCATGCTCGGGCTCGTCAAGGCGATCTCGGTCGGCATCTGCGGCGATGCGCAAGCGGCAGCCGCCGCGCTCATCGCCCGACTTCGCTCGCTCACCCTCGCCTGTCACGCGAACCGTTCAGAGCGCCTGGCGCGCATCAGCGCCGAGAAGCGCTCCTGGGAAGCCGAGCTCGAGGAGTGGACGCATGAGAAGGACCCCTACTCTTTGGAGGTGGCGAAGGACTCGCGGTACATGCATCCGCGCCAGGTGCTGCGGGAGCTCGAGCGCGCGCTGCCTCCGGAGGTGATGGTCTCCACCGACATCGGCAACATCTGCTCGGTTTCGAACTCCTATCTGCGCTTCGAGCGCCCGCGCTCGATGCTCGCCGCCATGAGCTTCGGCAACTGCGGCTACGCTTTTCCGGTTGCCTGCGGTGCCAAGTTCGCCGCCCCCGAGCGCCCCGCGGTCGCCTATGTCGGGGATGGTGCGTGGGGCATCAGCTTCAATGAGCTCTTGACCTGCGCGCGCGAGCGACTCGGGGTGACGGTCGTCGTCTTCAACAATGGTCAATGGGGTGCCGAGAAGAAGAACCACGTCGACTTCTATTCGCGGCGCTTCCAGGCGGTGAACCTCAAGAATCCGAGCTGGGCGGGTGTTGCCCGCGCCTTCGAGTGCGAGGGCGTCACCGTCGATCGGCTGAGCGATGTCGGTCCCGCGTTGCGGGCGGCCGTCCAGGCGCAATCCGAGGGCCGCACGACCGTGCTAGAGATCATGGTGACCCAGGAGCTGGGTGACCCGTTCCGACGCGATGCGCTCTCAAAGCCCGTCAGGCACCTGGCGAAGTACCAGAAATACAGCTGAGAGCGGTCCTGCCGCCTGCGCCTCTCGGGCGACTCGGCGGGACTTGCTGCACCGCGGCAGCTGCCGCGCTGTCACGAATATTTAACATTCGGCTGCCTACCATCTCGTGAGCGGCGCGTCGTTGTGGTAAGAATCTAGACATAATCAAGGGATATAACGTCGCGACTCCGTTGACCGCAAAGGCCGCCGGTCGCAGGCGCCCGGTCACGAAACAGAAACATACGCAAATACGAGAGCGCGAGGCTCCGGGAAATCGGCGGCGCGCTATCGGGGGAGATAATTCGTGAGAACCAATCACAAGATCACGTATGCGGTTCTGACTGCGCTGAGCGCACATGCCGTCGCTTCCCACGCAGCCGACGCCGATCAGACGACCCCGGAGACTGCCGCGGCGGCTGCTCCCGAAACCGGGGGGATCCAAGAGGTCACCGTCACGGCGCAGCGCCGGGCAGAGTCCGTGCAGGACGTACCGATCACAGTGCAGGCGATCACCGGAGCGACGCTCGCGCAGCTCAACCTGCGCAGCGCCGAGGACTTGTTGAAATACACGCCGAACGTCACCTACAGCGGCAACGGACCCGGCACCGGCAACATCTTCATGCGCGGCATGGGAGGCATCGGCTCGGGCAACCAGTCGCAGTCGACGACCGCTGCGTTCCCGAACGTCGCGCTGTACCTCGATGAGCAGTCGATGCAGTTTCCCGCGCGTAACAACGACGTGTACCTGATCGACATGGCGCGCGTCGAGGTGCTCGAAGGCCCGCAGGGCACCCTCTTCGGCGGCGGCGCCCAGGCGGGCGCCATCCGCTATATCACCAACAAGCCGAACCTCAATCAGGTCACGGGCGAGGCCAACGGTGGCTACGGGGCCACGGCTCATGGCGACAACAACAACCTGGCGAACGTCACGTTGAATATCCCGCTCATCGCCGACACCCTGGCCGTGCGCGCGGTGGTGTTCTCGGAGCATCGGGGCGGCTACATCGACAACGTGCCGTCCACCATCCGCTACCTGCCGGGCTCACCGGCGGCGGTCACGGGGGGCGATCCGCATGCCAACAACGGCAACCTGGTCCAGGACCACACCAATCCGGTGACCTACGGTGGCGCGCGGCTGTCGATTCTCTGGAAGCTCAACGACAACTGGAACTTCCTGCTGCAGCAGAACTATCAGGACATGGAGGCGGACGGTTATTTTTACGCCTATCCCTTCGACTCGAACGGCACGGCTCTCGGACCGTACCAGATCGCGGCCTTCGAGCCCGCGTACAACAAGGATCGCTACGAGAGCACCGCGTGGACGGTGAACGGCAACATCGGCGGATTCAGCGCCATCTACACCGGCAGCTACATGGTGCGTCACATCGAGGGCCAGCAGGACTACTCGAACTACATGCGCAGCGTCCACGGCTCCTACTACGGATGCATCGGCACGGGCGCCTATTACTTCAACGAGAAGAAGTTCCCGGCGCTGGCCGGTACACCCCTGCAGTGCTACCCGCCGACGGGTAGCTGGAAAGACACGGTCAGCAACACCCACTGGAGCCACGAGCTGCGCGTCAGCAGCCCCGCAGATTATCGACTGCGCGGTATCGCGGGGGTGTACTGGGAGAAGTTCGTCATCAACGACGACATGGACTTCAACTATCTACCCATTCCGCAGTGCGACCCGGAGAACCTCGCCGAGGCGACTGCCGGCGGGCCGAATTGCCTGTCGGCCGTCGGACCGGTTCCCGGAGCGTTCGCCACGAACCCGGGCCTGCGCGAGGGTACGAATACCGCCTTCGGTGAGGACGCGCAGCGCGGCTACAAGCAGCTCGCCTTCTTCTTGTCCCTGGACTTCGACATCATCCCGAAGGTGCTGACGATCTCGGGCGGCGGACGCTTCTATCACTATGATGAGTTCGAGCACGGCTCGGAGTACTACACCGAGAGCACGAGCCCGCTGCTCATCAATCATCCGAACGGCGCCTGCACGGCGGCCGGCGCGTGCGGCTTCCCGATCAACCTCGACAAAACCGAGACCGGATCGCGCTGGCGCGGCAATCTGACCTGGCACATCACCCCGGACGTGATGGCCTACTACACCTACTCGCAGGGATTCCGGCCGGGCGGGTTCAACCGCACGAAGTCGCTCGTCGGCCAGCCCCCCGTGCTGAAGCAAGAGGCACCGTACGCCTCGCCAGCGGATAGCACTTACCAGTATTTGAAACCGGCGGGGTATGACTCGGACAACCTGACGAACAACGAGGTCGGCTTCAAGTCGGAGTTCTTCGACCACCACCTGCTGTTCAACGTCTCCGGTTACATCATGAACTGGAGCAACATCCAGCTGTCGCTGTTCGACCCGGTGCACCTCGGCAACACCACGTTCAACGTCAACGGCCCGACTTACAAGATCAAGGGCTTCGAGGTGCAGTTCGTCGCGCGCGTCACCGAGGGCCTGACCATCGAGGGATCCAGCGCCGTGAACAGCTCGGAGCAGACGGACGCGCCGTGCTTGAAGTCGGCGGGTGTCGTGGCCGGCAACTCGCACTTCACGAACAACCCGACGCCCGTAGGCGCCTGCATCTCGCAGATCAATGGACTGCCGTACACCAATCCGTTCG